>DATMGS010000020.1:0-193891 GCA_035555335.1 Puia sp. | reverse complement strand
CGCCGGTATTGATATCGGGTTGATTGCCCTGTGTCCACCATTTGGCTGTGTATAGGTTGCCGTTATAGACGGCCTGGTTCCCGGCGGTATAAACGGCGCTGGCGCTCCAGGTCGCTATGCCGGTACAATTACCGGTGCCGCTGCCGGTGCTGTTTACTGTTATGCTGACAGCTGAGGAAGTCGTAGTAGCCCCACTGTTATCGGTAGCTACGGCAGTAAGTGTATATGTCCCTGCCGCTACATTGCTCCAGGTAAATGTATAGGGGGCTGTGGTGACAGTGCCCAGGCTGGTGCCGCCGTTGAAGAATTGTACCTGTGTGACGGTGCCATCGGCATCAGCAGCCGTGGCCTGCAGGGTGATGGTAGCCGGAGCCGTGAAGCTGGCATTGGCCGCGGGAGCCGTAAGACTCACCGTCGGGGGAGTATTGCCGGGTGTGGTAGTACCGCCGGCTGCAAAGACCTGGTTGATCGTGTTCACCAGGGGCGATTGGGTGTTAGGGCAATAGATCAGCTTGCCTTTTGCTACCGTGCTGCTGGTCATATTGATCATATCGCCGTAGACATTCCATACGATGGCGCCGGCAAGGCCGTTGTCCTTTATATATTGCGCTTTTGCGGTGATGGAACGGGGGTTGTCATAACTAAGGAAATAATTGCCATTGGTCATATAGGGCACTTTGGCAACATCATCCCAATGATCGGTCCAGCCGGATCCGCTGCCGGTGGTTTGTAATATATAACTGTAGTTGGGTGTGCCGGCCCATACGGCTACGGGCCAGTTGGTAAAGTCTGCGCAGGTTTGAATGGGACCATCCGGCTGAACGGTCTCGGCCCTTTTGACGGTGGCGCCGTTCAGGGTCGCGGCGCTGGAAGTAATGACTCCGCGGCCATAGAAGGGGGCGCCGACCGTCACCTTACTCATATTGACGCCCAGTTGTTTCAGGCTTTGTACGGTCGCATCCAGGGAGAAGCTACTGAACTCCGCTCCGGGGTAATCATATAGTGGGGCATTGTGTCCAGCCTTATTGGACCAGCCTCCATTATAATCATAGGTCATGATATTGAAAAAATTCATGGTGTTGTTGAGCCTGGCCCAATCGAAGCCCTGGAGCTTGGCCGGGGCCGCTGAAAAGCAGCCCGTAATGAGCTTGGTGCTGCCGATGGCCGCACGTATTTGTTCCACCAGTACGGCATAATTAGTATAATCGGCCGTACTGTAATGTTCGATATCCATGCCGGGATCGTTGGGATATTCCCAGTCCAGGTCGATACCGTCGAAACCCATGCTGATGAGCTTCTGACAACCGGCGATGAAGTTGGCTCTTTTGGTGGCGTCACCGGCCATTTCCGGGTAGTGCTTGCACATGCTCCATCCTCCGATCGAAGCCATCACTTTTACTCCTTTCTGGTGAGCCAGGTCAATGACACCCGGAGCCCCGCCCTGTTTGTGTACGGACAGGGGGAAGCTGCCGGATGTGCCGGTATTGATATTGGTCCAGCCGCTGCCCTGGTTGCGATAACCCAGAACATAGGCATCGTCTCCATCTGAAATATAGTATTCTACCGTCAGCTCTCCGTTGAGCAGGTACATATCCCAGCTGCTGTAGGTATCCGAGTCAACGATGGGAGCCGGGTTTTGTACGGCGCCGACCTGGTAGATGTTCTGGTTACGAAAGTCTCCGCTATGCAGAGAGCCGTCGACTGCCACGCCAAAAAAAGAAAAATTCAGAATGGTGTACTGTGAGTAGTCTACATTCAATTGATTGTAGCCGCCTTGGGGCACCAGCCCGGAAACGTTCTTCCAGGCATCCCATTGGGTGATGTATCCGATCACCTGTTTATTATGCTGACTGGTGGTTGCCGTCACCGGCGGGCTCACCTGTGCGAAGAGGCTGCCGGAATCAAAGAACAGGAGGAAGAACAAGAGAGTAAGATACCGTACACGGCATAGCGGACCGTGCAGGAGAGGAGTGAAATTCCTTCTCATAGTTAAGTGTTTAAGTTTTGAATAATCGTGAACGCGGGTGTAAATTAGAATGCAGGTAGTGAATCCATCCATTTATGCTGCCGTATTTCTCCACACTAAGGATAATTGCGTATGTCTGTTTATGATAGCATGTTAAAAACTGCAGTTTGAATAGCAATATCACGGTGGATAAGAATTTGACGGGAAGGGAGAACTACTATTGTTTACGGATAGATCGCACCCTACCTTTGTGGCTGAAAAACAAAGATAGATCAGCAACAGAGATGGAATCTATCTGATCTATATATAAATAATCCGATTAAACCTTATCCTATGAAGAACCATTGATCGTTCATTCCAGATCAGCTTATCCGGAGCAGGGCCTTTGCCTGCAGAGGCCCTGCCACCGAAAGTGCGGACCATCCATCGGTCCCAGCCGTGCACTATTTTATCAGCCGGGTATTTTATGTATCGAAAAATAAATCTTTTAAAACCTTATCACATGAAATCAAAATTTTTACCTCTTTTATTATTGTCGGCCAGTCTTACCTTAGTAAGCAATAAGTCATTTTCGCAAAACTGGCAACTTGTCTGGTCCGATGAATTCACCAATGGTATCAGTTCGGACTGGGCTTTTGAAACGGGCAACGGTTCAGGGGGCTGGGGCAACAACGAACTGGAATATTATCTCCCGGCCAATGCCACCGTTCAGAATGGACAGCTGGTGATTACAGCTAAAAACCAAAGCTATAGCGGATTCAATTACACGTCAGTGAGAATGAAGACCCAGGGATTGAAATCCTGGAAGTATGGGAAAATAGAGGCGAGGATTGCCACGCCATCCTTCCAGGGAGTATGGCCTGCCTTCTGGATGCTGGGCGATAATATCTCTTCGGTGGGCTGGCCCGACTGCGGGGAGATCGATATCATGGAGCATGTTAATACAGGCAGCCAGGTGAATGGAACCATCCATTGGCGGGATAACAACGGTAACCAGGCGGATTATGGCAACGCCACCACCGCCGGTGATATTACACAATTCCATGTGTATAGCATAGAATGGACGCCGGTTTCCATTAAATGGTTTGTCGATGGGGTCCAATACAATGAGGCCAATATCCTGAATAATATTAATGGCACGAATGCATTCAATAACAATAATTTTTTTCTTTTGCTAAACCTGGCCATTGGCGGTAACTGGCCTGGATTTACCATTGATAACAGTGCTTTCCCGGCCAATATGTATGTGGATTATGTAAGGGTATACCAGGATGCGGGGGCCAATACTTCCAGCATTACCGTGCAGGCTGAAAATTATAGCGCGATGGCGGGGGTACAGACAGAGACTACCACAGATGACGGGGGCGGGCTGGATGTGGGCTGGATCGATGCCGGCGACTGGATGGCTTATGATAATATCAACTTTCCGTACAGCGGCAATTATAAGGTGGAATACCGGGTGGCGAGTATCAGCGGCAGTACGTTGTCCTGTGATCTGAATGCAGGGAGTATTCCGCTTGGCAATGCAACAATACCAGCTACCGGCGGCTGGCAGAACTGGACCACGATCTCCCAGACGGTGAATGTCGCAGCGGGTACTTATAATTTCGGGATTTATGCGCAGGGAGGTGGATGGAACCTCAACTGGTTTCGTATCACTTACCTGGGATCCGCCTCTTCCGCTGTACCGGGTGCTATTGCCACCCACGGCATCACGGACGATTTGCTGGCCGATAGCATAGCCGACAGCCGTTTTGTATTGTATCCCAATCCTGCGGACAAGCAGTTGAATATCGGGGCCGGATATGATCTTTCCGGGGGAAAGATCGGCATCTTTGATGCGACGGGCAAGGGAGTGCTGGCCGTTCAATCTATTTCGCCCGTCATAGATATTTCTTCGCTATCTCCGGGTGTTTATACATTGGTGCTCACAAAAAATAAGAAAAGGATCGCCAGGAGTTTCGTTAAAGTTAAATATTGATAAGTTAGTAGAATAGAAAGACTGAAAGGCAAGTTGAAAGGAAACCGCGCCGGATTCTTCCGGGGCGGTTGTTTATGTCCGGGGTTTTTGTCCTGGTTATTCAGCGGCCTAAAAAATGCCCGCATTTTTTAGGCCGAATCTAATGATGGGGCTTCGCCCAGGAGACCTGTGGTCTCCTTTTGGGCCACCAGCAGCAGGCGGGGGGAGTTCACCGGGTCATAGGGATCCAGCTCATAATTTCCGAAGACTTCACGGACCTGTAACCCATGCAGGGCGAACATCCTGCTGAAATCGTCGACGGAGAATTTGGCTACTTTTTCTGTATACTCTACCGGTGCGTCCGTTTTTTTATCTTCTATATGGATCTTTTTATAGAAATGTTTTTGATCGGACCAACGGGTAAGGGTATAGATGACATCGCCGATCTCCTTCTGTGAATGAAGGACCAGATGATCTTCGGCATAGGGGGTATTGAGATAGTCGAGCACGAATACGCCCCCTTTTTTCAAGGAAAGGCTTACGGTACGTACGGTATTCTCATTTTCCCTTGCCGTCCGGAAATAGCCGAAGCTGGTAAAGAAATTAAAAACATAGTCGAAATACCGGGTATGCAGGGTCTGGCGCATATCGTGCTGATAAAAATGGAGGTTCTCCTTTTCAAATTGACGGGCATAGGCGATACTGCGGGCAGAAAGATCGATTCCTGTTACGTCGAAGCCTTTTTCCGCCAATATGAGCGAGTGGCGTCCTCTTCCACAGGCCAGGTCCAGGATCCGGGAACCCGCCGGAGGGTGCAAGGCTGACAACAGGCGTCCGATAAAGACAGTAGCTTCTTTTTCATCGCGGTCAGCATACAATTGGTGATAATAAGGGGAGTCAAACCATTCCCGGAACCAATCGGATGAATTATTCATAATAGCCAATCTTTAGACAAAATTATATGTGCAGGATAAATTTAAAGGGTAATATGGTGTAAAATGTTGATATTTAGGGTATTTTTTTCGAAAAAATTCAAATCTTAAGAATACCTACTAAGTGGTAATCTGTCCCGCCTGTCAAATCCTTATTTTTGTAGCAATTAAACCAAGACATTGTGGCATTGATCAAGAGCATTTCCGGCATTAGAGGTACGATTGGAGGCAAACCCGGCGATAATTTGTCTCCTTTGGATATTGTTAAATTTACTGCGGCCTATGGAAGCCGTATCCTGGAGATCGATAAAGGAAGGACGATCGTGATTGGCCGGGATGGCCGTATCAGTGGAGAAATGGTAAACCAGCTGGTGGTGAGTACCTTAATAGGCCTGGGATTGGATGTCATCGATCTGGGATTGTCTACGACCCCTACGGTGGAACTGGCCGTAACGGGGGAGAAGGCCGCGGGAGGGATCATCCTGACTGCCAGTCATAATCCCAAGGAGTGGAATGCCCTGAAATTATTGAATAATTCGGGAGAATTTATCAGTGCCGAAGAAGGCGCCGCCATCCTGGAGAAGGCCCGGAAAGAAGATTTTGTTTTCGCGTCGGTGGATAAGCTGGGTAGCTATTCCGTCAATAATTCCTGGCTTCAGAAACATATAGACCTGGTTATCAACCATCCTTTGGTAGATGTGAAATCCATTAAGGCCAAGGGCTATAAGATTGTCGTAGATACGATCAATTCGACAGGGACCCTGTTCGTACCTCCGTTACTGAAGGCCCTGGGCGTGGAGGAAGTGATCCTTGTGAATGAGGAGATCACGGGCAAGTTTGCCCATAATCCGGAGCCCTTGCCGGAGAACCTGTCAGGGTTGAGTGCAACCGTGCAGAAGTCAAAAGCCGATCTGGGCATTGCAGTGGATCCCGACGTGGATCGCCTGTGTTTTGTCTGTGAGGACGGGAGCATGTTCGGAGAGGAATATACCCTGGTAGCGGTATCGGACTACGTTCTGGGAAAGAAGCCCGGAAATACCGTGAGCAATATGAGCAGTACGAAGGCGCTGAAGGAGATTACACTTCAACACGGTGGCAAATACTATCCTTCCGCTGTCGGCGAGGTGAATGTGGTCAATAAGATGAAGGCGGTCGATGCCGTGATCGGGGGAGAGGGCAACGGAGGCATTATCGTACCGGACCTGCATTATGGCCGGGATGCGCTGATCGGCATCGGTCTTTTCCTCAGCGCCCTGTCACACCATAAAAATGGGATTCGTTCTTTCAGGTCCCGGTATCCCGATTATTTCATCTCCAAGAATAAGATCGAGCTGCAACATGACATCGATGTTCCTGGCATCTTTGACAGGATCAAAAAGAAATATAAGAATCATCCCGTCAATACGGAAGATGGTCTGAAGATAGAGTTCGATAATGACTGGGTGCATCTCCGCACGTCCAATACAGAACCCATTATCCGGATCTACGCAGAGAGTAATTTCGAGACCACTGCTAATAATATAGCGCTGCGTCTCATGCAGGATATCAAGGAGTTCATCGCTCCATAGATTTTCCCGGGAAGGATGATAGATTCGATCGCAGGTCCGATCGTAGGTCCGCCAGCCGACATTTCGATATAAATGGGAATTCGTATCTTGCCGCCCTCATTTTCGTTACTATGAACAGAATCTACTTCGACAACGCGGCTACGACTAATCTGGATCCACGGGTATTGGAATCGATGATGCCTTACATGACGGAAAAGTTCGGTAACCCGTCTTCCATCTATTCTTATGGCCGGGAGTCAAGGCTGGCGATCGAGACGGCCCGTAAGACGGTCGGTAAGATTCTGAATGCCCATCCGGCGGAGATATTTTTTACTTCCGGCGGTACGGAAAGCTCCAATACAGCTATTACGGCGGCGGTAAGAGATCTGGGCTGTACGCATATCATTACTTCTCCCCTGGAGCATCATGCTACTTTACATGTGGTGGAACATCTGCACCGCAAAGGAGAGGCAGCCGTCAGTTATGTCAATTTATTACCCAATGGGCATATCGATCTGGAGGACCTGGAGCAGAAGCTGGCCGGCGGCGCGGAAAAGACGCTGGTGACCCTCATGCATGCCAATAATGAAGTGGGCAATATACTGGATATCCATTCTGTCGGGGAGCTATGTAAATTATATGGCGCGATCTTTCATTCGGATACGGTACAGACGGTAGGGCATTTCCCTTTCGACCTGCGGAATACACCGGTACATTTTATCACGGGCGCCGGCCATAAGTTCCATGGTCCCAAGGGAGTGGGCTTATTGTACATCAATGAGAATGTCAAGATCCATCCTTATATACATGGCGGTTCCCAGGAACGCAATATGCGGGCGGGCACGGAGAACCTGTATGGCATTGTAGGTTTTGCCAAAGCCCTGGAACTGGCTACGGCTGGTTTTGAAGAGGACAGCTCCTATATCAAAGGCGTTAAGGTTTATATGATGGAGCAGCTGAAGAAACAGGTAAAAGGGATTTCTTTCAATGGCGATCCCCTGGGCAGAAGCCTTTATACCGTATTGAGCGTATCTTTCCCTAAAACAGAGAAGTCGGAGATGCTGCTGTTCAACCTGGACATCAATAATATCTGTGCTTCCGGCGGCAGCGCCTGCACCAGCGGAGCAGAGCAGGGATCGCATGTGATACGGGCGATCAATAATAACCCTAACCAGGTCACTGTGCGGTTCTCATTCAGCAAACACAATACGAAAGAAGAAGTAGACTTCGTTGTAGGCAAGTTGAAGGATTTGATCTAATCTCATGTCTTATATAATTGGTATCGATATCGGCACCACCAATACCAAGGCCGTAGCTTTTACGGACGGGGGAGAGGTATTGGCTGCTGCGGGAGAATCTTATTCCGCCATTTCCGATTCCGATGGTCGTCATGAACTGGAGCCGGCCCGGCTTCTGGCAGCTTTTGTCTCCGTCCTGAAAGAGGTGGCGGGCAAGACTGCAGGCCGGAAGGGGCTCGCAGGGATTAGCCTTAGCTGCGCCATGCACAGCCTGATTGCCGTAGATAAAGACGGGTTGCCTCTTACGAATGCCATCACCTGGGCCGACTTGCGCAGCCAGCCATACGCCGCCGCTCTCAAGAGCAGCGAAACCGGTAAAAGGATCTACCGGCAGACGGGTACTCCCATACACCCGATGTCCCCATTGTCCAAATTGTTATGGTTAAAAGATAAGGAGCCGGCTATTTTTCAGCGGGCTGCAAAATTTATTTCTATTAAGGAATATCTCTGGTGGCGGCTCTTCGGGAAATACCAGATCGATTACTCCATTGCTTCGGCTACCGGTCTGTTCGATATTTATGCTTTTACCTGGTATGGAGAATCCCTGGAGAAGGCAGGTATTACAGCCAATCATTTATCGGCGCCTGTTCCCTGCACGCATAGAGAGTCTTCGCTTGTGCCGGAATTTAGCCTTTTGCCGGGTCTTCCGGAGGGGCTGCCTTTTATCATCGGCAGCAGTGATGGCTGTCTGGCCAATCTGGGAAGCCGGGCCTTGCTGCCAGGTGAGACGACACTGACCATCGGCACCAGCGGAGCGGTGAGGATGACGGCGGCAGCTCCCGAGTTTGATCCCAGGGAGCGAATCTTTAATTATATCCTTACGGAGAACCTGTATATCTCCGGAGGGGCTACCAATAATGGGGGAGGGGTGGTACAGTGGTATATTGAGCAGTGCCTCGGTAAGAAGGGCGCTGATTCGAAAGAGTTGAACGATTTGGTGGCGACGGCGGACACGGTGGCCCCGGGATCTGAAGGGCTGATCTTTCTACCCTATTTGCAAGGCGAACGGGCTCCTATCTGGAATGCGGATGCGAAAGGTGTCTTCTTCGGGATCCGTTCCAGCCATGCGCAGCGTCATTTTATGCGGGCCATATTGGAAGGGATCAGCTATTCCTTATTCCAGGTGGGCGCTTCACTGGAAGAAACGATCGGTCCGATACAGCACATATATGCCAGTGGGGGCTTCACGCATTCAAAAGCCTGGCTGCAAATGGTGGCGGATATTTTTTCTAAAAGAGTATATGTCACCGGGGTGGCGGATGCCTCGGCCATCGGGGCGGCTATGATGGGATTCTATGCGCTGGGAATCATCGGAAACCTGGAGGCTTCGGCAGGTCTGATCCAGGTACAGGAGACCTATGAGCCTGATGAGCAGCGGCATCGTATTTACCAGGAAAGGTTCGCGCTGTTTGCTACCTTGTACGAGCGGCTCCGCGATCTGATGTAGCTGACGCGCCGCGCGGGGCTCCCCGGGTTGGCGGGCAAAAAAAAACCACTCCTTCGAGCGGCCTTCTTAAGCATTCTGTCCTGTAGAATTGTCGAGGTGAAACAAGGATCTTGGACCAAAAACGGGCTACTGTTAACAGTTTACAAAGTTATCGCATATATCGTTTAGCAAATGCCTCTATACGCCAGGATTATGCCTCTATAAGGGAAACTCCCATCCCCTGTCCCCGGGGGGAATACCCTGAAGGGGCTGCCTCCCGTTTTTAATCAATAATCTTCTCCACCCGGCTAAGCTTACCCTCCGCATTCATTCCTTCTACTACGACCCGTAGTCGTTTACTGACGTCATTGTTGTAGAATTCCAGCTTTATGCTATGGTTAGACGCATCGGTCAATACCATCGGATTCCAGTACAGGGTAGTCCGTATATCCGGTAAATCGCTGCCTGCCGGCTGGGAGTAATCCGGGGAATAAAATTGTTTGTACGGAGTATAACCTTCCAGGAATTTATAATCCAGGCCCCTGGCCGTAATGATCTGTACATCTCCACTTTTTCGGGTATAGATCGCGATGGCGCCATTTCTGCCCCCTCCGGCCGCCCCAAAGAAAGGAGGCCGGTATACTTTCACATAGGCGATATCCGCTACCGGTATATCATTTATCATCTCGGCCCGCATGCCCGTCTCATCCAGGAACAGGGAAGGGGCGCCCCCTCTCCAGTCCAGTATGGGAACGCCATCCCTGTATTGCACCTGCAGTCCCGGCACCATCTGCTTGAGAAAATCGAAGACATTGGCCGAGTTGCGGGCCCAGGTGTCGTTAATCATATCGAACTGGTAATCGGAAGGCCGTTTGAACAGGCCGGTAGCGTATTTGTCGTCCAGCAGGTCTACGGGGCGTCTGACCTTTGCCGAAACCACCACATCGGCCAGCGTAGTGCCCTTGTCCAGCCTCTCCTGTTCCTGTGCAAAATAGCGGGTGCGCGACCACCCGGTCGTATCATCCATCAGCCAGGGCAGTGCCGGGCCCCCGTTGTTGCCGTCTGCTTTCCCGGCCGATCTGGTGGCAGGGCTACTCTTAGGCGCCGCCAGCAATCCATCCTGTATCATGACGGCCTCCGTTTGTTTTCGGGTTCCCAGGAGCTGGTAAAATACCTTTAGGGTATCGAAGAAAGATACGCCGCCCTGGCTAAAGCTTCCATCGGGGTGAACCGGCAAGAGCAATCGCTGCCGGCTGCTGTCCCTCGATTGGAGGATGACCATCACTTTCTGATCCGGAAGCAGTTTCAGGCCCGGCGAATAGAATTTGCCTTCGATCCGGAGATAATCCGTATCCCGGGGATAAGGAAGGGAAGGCTCTTTTCCCTGTACTATATCCTGCCAGTTGAACCTTCTCCATCCATGTGTCAGCATCACCAGGTCCAGGTGTTGTGATATCCTGGCATTATCCGCCGAAAAATAATAGGAAGGTCGATATACCGCTCCCTTTATATCACCGCATAACAGTAATTGGGAAATGATGGTATTGTTTTCCGTAGCCAGGCCGGCATCGGTGACGGCTACGGAGAGATTGGACAGGCTGCTGTCCGGGATATCGATCCCGATCACGTTTCTGCCTCTTTTTTCCAGGCTACGCCCGAGGGGGGTGACCTGTACGGTGAACAGGTGCCGGTGATTGTTTACAAATACCACCCGCTCGGCAAGGGGGATCCAGTTGGCGTCGAACAGGGTCACCTGCAGCACTCCTGTCGGCAGCGTGTCGGTAGAGATCTCCGCGATGGCCGAGTTCCGGGTGGTAAGGTTCACGGCTGCCTTGTACAGAAGATTCTGGTTCATATGCGCTACCACATAGAGCGAACGGAGGTTATCCGGCGCCGGATCACTACATTTAATGACGACAAGACATTTGGATGTATGGGATTGTACCTGGAGGGTTGCTCCGTTCTTTTTCGCAGATGGTAACGGGGTAGTATAATTGTTCCCGTATTCATCCGTCCAGGTACTTATATATGTTGTTCCTTCGGCGGGCTGTAGGAAGAAACTGCCCATGCCATCATGCTCCACGTTGAGGGCGTCTACCGGCTCACCGCTGCCGGATTTCACCACGCCGTGTATTTTTACGGGCAGGCCGAAAGAATTGACGGCTTTAAAAGCTACCCGGGATAAAAGCCCGTTCACCAGGTCGCCCCCTTCCGGAAAGAACTGTATGGAGGATACAGGCTTTTCCATGGATGCGGTCTGGTACGGCCGGGAAACTGTTCTGTCCTGCCAGACCGGGATATCTTTATTGAACAGGAAGGTAGTATCGAAATTCAGCATCCATTTTGTATAGGCCCGGACATGCAGGAATCCCCCGGTATAACCGGCGGGTATGTCGAACTGGCTTCTCGCAGAGGCTTCGAAGACAGGGGCCGATTCATGTCTGAGCAGCTTACCTGCCGGGTCATACCAGTCGATATAAAGGGTCCTGCTGTAATCCGAGGGGTCGAAGCCGGCCATCAGGTAGGCCTTGTACCAGATCGTTTCTCCTTTATTATACCTGGCTTTGTCAAAATGGAGATGGATCTTCTCCTGCTGGAAATGTTCGCTGTAACGGGCAAGTGTAGTACCCAACTCCTGCGCGGATAGCTTCTGAAAGGAGAGGATGCCTGCGAATAGGAGGAAAAGAATATTTCTTTTCATAAAATGATTTAGGCTCATTGTTTATTGGGTTGATCGGACAGGTCCTCCAGCATATTGGTTAACAGCTTCCCTGCCACAGGGTCAGTAACGGCCTTCTCCAGGGACATGGTGCTGAGGATCACTTCTCCCTTATCCCGGATGCGGACAAGGGGGAATCCCTTTATCGTCTCCATGTAGGACGAGCGGCGCTGCATGTCGCCGTTGATATAGCCATGAACTTTTACGTAAGATGCCAGGGGTTCGACATGAGGATCACGGTTAACTTTAAGCGCGGACTTACAGGTTGATGGCAGTTCCCGCCGGTTGTTATTAAAATACCGCAGCTCCGGTTCATCAATGCCGTCGAACAAAGGAGATTCCGGTATTTCCATATTTACGATATCGCCTTCTGTCGTTGATATCTTACCCTTGATATATTCCGGGTAGAGTTGCCCGGAGGACGCGGCCGCATCCAGGAGCAATACCTTTCCGCCTTTTTCGATCAGCGACCGGATCAGGCTTATATCGGCTTCGGTGCCTTTGCCGGAATCGATATTACCCGGGATATTGTTGCCGGATGTGATTCCCGCAAAGACATATACATCTCCTTTCATTTTTACTGCCTCACTCACCGAAGCTGCGGAGGTAAAAGGGATATCCAGCGCCTCGAAAGCTGGTCTGATATTGTCGTAATCGACCAGGATTATTTTTTTGTTGCTGCGGGGCCCTGCGCTCCATTTCTTTTGGGCCAGCAATAATTCATATTCATTTTCCGACAGGGTCTTGCCATTGACGTTATATTTCAATACCAGCCGGACCGGGGTCTTCTCTCCCGGCAAGAGAGAAGGAATCAGGATCTCCGGCTCCAGCCAAACTCTTTCGGCATGACCGACGGCCGGGACCGGCGCTTCACCGGAAAGGATAGAAGTCCCGTTCGCGGCCACCAGTTCCCAATGCAGGGTACCGGCATTAAGATCGGAGCCGTCTTCCCGGTCATCGACAAAGCAAAACCTTACGGGCAGGCGGGTCCCGGAATAGAAATGTCTTCCCCAGAGCTCGGCACTGACGAGTACAGGTTGTAAAGCTCTTTTTAAAGCATAGTATGCCGGGTAAGGGACTATCTTTTCAGGATCGTATACATTGCGAAACCAGGTGGCTAGTGCAAAATGCAGGATACCCGATGCCTTGTCATTTGTCCGGCGAAAGGCCTCGGCCAGCTCCCCGGTGATAAAGGCCTGGCTCCGGAGAAAATAGGCGGGATCATTATATTCATAAGCCAGATTGCCGATCAGGGCCTGGGGAGTCTGGTGTACCAGGGTATAGAACCGGGTGGCATGTCCTGTCTCCGCGTTGGGATAACCCGTCGACATTTCCTGGCTGATCAGCGGCCGCCCTTCATTTTTGTTCTTTTGTTGAAATTCTCCGTTAAACTGCCCGAAGATCGTATAGTCGTACCAGTTAATATAGGCATGAATATCATCGATGTCGCCGTCGTCCACGTCCTTAAAAAAGGCTGTCCCGAATTTCTTTTCATTCCGCTTGTAATTCGAGTCGAAGACAATAGGACGGGAGGGATCGATGGCTCTCATCTTTTTCACCACGGCGGAGATAATCCTCATTTTCAGCTTTGCCTTTTCAAAGTCGGGCTCATTATCATAGAACTTCATTTCATTGTTCACCGTCCAGAATAGGAGGGAGGGATGGTTCCTGTATTTTCTCAGCAGGCCCAGCCATTCTTCCGCCCATAACCTTATCAGGCTGGTGTCAGGCATGGCATTAGCGAGCATCAGCCAGGGCCAGGTGCCTTCAAAACTGATGCCGATGCCATTGCGATCGGCCGCGTCCATCCACAATTCATTATAAGGGGTGGTATGGGTGCGGGTCACTTCGATATTGCCGGCTTTCATCAACTGAAAGAAGCGGTCGGCCAGGGTGGTACTGTTTGGCGCTAAGGCAAAGGGAGTCTGATTGCCGCCTCTCAGCCAATATTTTTTCCCGTTCAAATAGAGAAAACCGTTTTTTGATTCGAAGGTCCGGAAGCCTGAGCAAACCGTGGACCTGTCCGTCTCCCGTTGATCGCTAATGATATGGAAAACAAAATCATACAGGTTGGGCGATTGCGGGGACCACAGGCGGGGATGGATGTCTTTTATAGTATAGACAAACTTTTTCTCTTCTCCCGGATTGAGGGAGGCATCGGGTAATGACTCACCTTTATACAGGAGCTTGCCGGGGGGACCGGGCAAATCCCTGGCGTTCCCCGGAGTTGCCGGACCGTGAGCATCCCTGGCAGGCTCCGCACTCTTTTCCGTTATATCCGTTGTCAGGGAAAAGGTCTTTTTGCCGGCTGTATTATTTTTCACCGTGACCTCGAATGCGGCTCCCATGAGATCCGGACGAATATAAACATCTGTAATCTTCAGGGGATCGGTGATGGTGAGGGTGACCGGCTGCCAGATACCAGCGGGGTCGCCATTGTAGAACCCATGCGCCAAATCCTTTAGCATCCTATTGGTGACGGGCACGCTGACGGCTACATCGACCACTTTATCGGCATCCTGGATATCCGTTACATAATCCCGGATCACTTTTACTGTCACCAGGTTCTTTCCTGGCCTGAACAAGCCGGCGCCGTTGATTCGAAAGGCGCCGAACATACCGGTATGTCCTCCCGCATGAATACCGTTGATCCATACTTCGGCCACTTTGGACACCGCATCGAAGGACAGTTCCAACTCCTTTCCTTTGATTGTTTCGGGAAGCTCTACCCACTGTCTGTACCAGGCCGATGCTGTCTTTTTATAATCGAAAGTGTAAGCGATGCAACGGTCGGTCTCCTTTTGAAAATAGGCGTCTGACGCTCCCTTTGCATGAGGGCCGAAAGTCTCCCCATGCAGCCAGATGCGGATAGGGTTCCAAAAGTCGGGGACATTCATGGTATGCCATTTCTTATCGCTCTCCGAAGGAGAGGTAGCTTTGGCTTCTTCTTCGGAAGATCCCTCTCTTCCTTCTCCTGCCAACTCATATCCCGGCATGAACAGCCAGTTGCCGTTCAAGGATATGGTCGTTCGCATTTCCTCCAACTTGCCGACTACGATAGGTTTATAGGCGGCTCTTTCAATCCGGCGTCGTTTCTCCTTATCTGTGGCTGTCATTTCTATCGTATATTCTTTCACTGGCTGGCCTTTCAGATAGTCGTCGGGTAGTCCGGTAATAGACAGGCTATCGTATTCTGTCGCCAGCCAGCCGCCTCCCAGGATCACTTTTCCGGAAGGAGCGAGGTTGGTGTTCTTATCGGTAATGTCTACGATCGGTAGCGTTTGATTGTTCAGGAATATGCGAATACGATCCCCGCAGACTTCGATATGGAAATCGATCCATTGTCCTGGCGCCGGGTGAAAGTCCAGCGGGCGCAGCGCCAGGAATTCATCCGCTCCCATATAGCCCTGGCGGCCCAGGTATAGATTGTTTTGCGTTCCTCCTCTCAGCCCTATGATATAACGGTCATCCCGGGTGTAGGCCCGGAACCCGGCCCAGATCTGTACCTGGTCTGTCGTATCGGGATTGCGTGCGCTAAAGCGGATCGAATAATTTTTCCAATCCGGTTGGCCAAGGCGGGCATAGGTTTTTTTTGTTTGTAAGACCCCGTTACTAATGACGCAGGTCCCTCTTCCTATCGTTTCATAAGTTGTCGTGTCCCCGGAGCCGAAGTTTGTCTCAAGATGATATTTCGATTGAGCATCGGATCTGGTAGTGAGGAGCGCCAGTAGAAGAGAGAGGATTATTGGTATAGTAAGCCGTCGGTTGATCATATATTTTGTAGTTGTCCTTTTTTGTTATTTACCAATCTTCACACTACCGGTGACAGTTGTTTTCTGCCATTCGCTGGTGGTGGACCAGCGTAAGGGTTCTCCCTTGTCTCCCGATAAAAACAGGGAGCTGAGCTGGGGAAGGGTATTCCAATCCTTTGTGGTCAACCAGATATGTAAACGCACCTGTGTTCCTGGCTTCAGGCCCCTGATGGTCCTGGCTTGGTTGCCGGATAACAGTTCGACGGTCCGGGAATCTATCGGATTGCCTTGGGAATCGCCCGATTCTACGACCACCCGGATCCCGCTATTGGCGGGTATCGTGGCCCAGGATCTCAGGGTGGTGATAATGGATGGGGTGGGTCGCCAGTCCGTTACGATCTCTCCTTCCTGCAGGGCTTCGGGACCTTTGTCCGCCAGTTGCCGGATGGCATCTGGTCCCAGGCAGCTACGGGTCACCAGGACTTCGTCCATGGCGAAATTACCGTGGTTGAAAGGTGCAGCGCTGCCGATCCTGTCCAGAGGACCGGTATAGGGCTTCTGAGGGGAGGCCTTATCGGGTTGTCCGTTAAGATATACGGTACCTTGCTCCTTTGTGGGGTCATAGGTGTAAGCGATATGCACCCAGGATCCGGTAGGTACTGTGGCATTACCCCGGGCATCCCTGTCCTGGAAAGAGAGTGCCAGGTGACCGTTGGATACCCCTGCCGACAGGACGGTGCCTGTATTGTCCACATCAGCTCCCATAGGGGCCTGGCCTCCCCAAAAACCTGCCTGCCCGTTGTCGAGATTGGTTATATTCACCCAGGCGGCCAGGGTAAATGGCTTACGGTAGAGGTCGAGTTTTTCTGTTCGGATAAAGGTCTCCTTATTATCCGATTGAAAGGCCCTGCCCCTTCTTCCGGGCAGGTACCGGGGGGTACCTTCCACCGGCAGTACCCTTCCGCCGATCTTATTCCGGACGCTGGTAGCAGTGGCATCTTCGAAATCGAGGTAGACCAGGGGATCCTGCAGCGCGAGGCTTACTCCTCCGGGAACGACCAAGGGTTGTTCGGATGCATCGCCGGCTTTCACGCGGAAGGTGCCTGAACGGGGGAAGGCGTATTCCATCTGCACCGTATGTTGTTCGCCGGGCTGGAGGTCCACAGGTGTTTCTGCTACTGCTGTATCGTCTACCAGGATCCGGATCTTTCCTTTATAAGGTTTGCTGCCTGTGTTCCAGGCTATGGCGTTGTAAAACAGCACCCCATCATCGCTGACCTTTGTACGTGTACCGGTCAAAGTCAACCTGGCCGGTGCTTCAGACACCGTGACAGATGCTTCCGTCCTTTTTTCTCCAACGATCGCTGTGAGGTGTTGTTCGCCGCTCCTGAACAATGCCGTGGTAAAAGTATGCGTCTTTGTCTCACCCGGTTCTACTTCAAAGCGCCAGGTATCCAGCAGCGTATCTCCGTATAATTTGATTGCTGCTATGTCGACCAGCCTGCCCTGGTTCCTTACGGTCACGGAGGCCTGGAAATTCTCTCCTCCTTTGACGGTGGCGGGCGCGGTCAGTTCTGTGGTGAAAGCCGCCTGGTAAGACTCCGGTACGGTGAACTCACCTGAAATACCTTGTGAAGGGTCTTTAAAGCCGATCTTCTGTTTGTGTTCGGTGGATCCTGCCGGTGGTTCGGGGCTTACCCCGCCTACATGTACCCGGAAGGCGCCTGCTTCCAGGACCCGGGTCATTTTTCCATTCAGCAAAGAGAGCTGGTAAGGCGTCAATTCAAAGACCACGGTCTTTTTTTCCCCTTTCTTAAGGGAAATACGTTGTACGCCCTCCAATTGGATCACGGGGGTGATCACGGAGCTAACCATATCCGTTATGTATAACTGCGCTACTTCTTCTCCGTCCCGGTTGCCTGTGTTCTCAATGTCTGCGGATACTGTCACAAAGCCAGGATCGCCTTGTTTGGGCGTGGCCCTGAGATGGGAGTATTGAAAGCTTGTATAGCTCAGGCCAAACCCGAAACGATACAGGGGCGTAAAGGGCATGTCGTAATAGTCATAATTGCGGCCCGAGGGTTCATAATCGTAGTGGAGGGGTAACTGGCCAACATGACGGGGAAAGGTGACAGGCAGCCGCCCGGATGGATTGCGGTCTCCGAAGAGCAGGTCGGCCGTCGCATTTCCTCCTTCTTCGCCGGGATACCAGGTTTCCAGGATGGCAGGAATATATTCTGCCTCCCAGGTCAAGGTAAATGGTTTGCCATTCACCAGAACAAGCACCACAGGTTTGCCCGTCGCCTGTATCCTCCGGATAAGCTGACGCTGTACGCCGGGTATTTCCAGGGTGGCTCCGTCGACATTTTCTCCGCTTGTTGCCTTTTCTTTGCTGCTGCTCTTATCAAATTCCCGTGTGGAATAATCTCCTACCACCAGGACTACGATATCGGATTGTCCGGCGATCTTTACCGCATCGGAAAAGCCCGAGCTGTCCGGCGATTGTACCCCGCATCCTTTGGCATACAGTACCCGGGCACCGGAGCTAACATGCGAGCGGATGCCTTGCAGCACGGTTATAAGCTGGCCGGGGGCAGGGCTGGCGGAATAATCCCCTGTCTGGGCCATATCGGCATTAGGGCCGATAACGGCAATCGTTCCGATATCCTTGCGCAGGGGCAATAATTTATTGTCATTTTTCAGGAGCACGGACCCTTCTACCGCCACTTCTTTTGCTAACGCACGGTGTTCGGGGGTATCGTAGGCAGACAGTTTTTCCCATACCATTTTTCCGGAACCGGGATTTTCGAATAATCCAAGCCGGAACTTGGCCCGTAAGACAGGCCGGAGATTGGCATCCAATGCAGCTTCAGGGAGGACGCCTTTCTGTATGGCGGGCACTAATGCCTTGGGGTAGCATGAACCGCATTCAATATCCACCCCGGCGAGGATGGCCAGGCGGGCGGCTTCTTCCAGGTCGGGGACCACGGATTGTTTTCTTAAAAAATTTTCAGGGCCACTGCAGTCCGATACCACGATGCCGTCAAATCCCCATTCTTCCCGCAATATTTTTTGCAGCAGCTCGACGGAGCCATTATCCGGAACGCCATTCCAGGTGCTATAGGCTGCCATAACCCCTCCGGTATGCGCTTCCTTTATGGCGGCACGAAAGGGCGGCAAATGGATTTCACGCATTACCCGGTCGGATAGGCCTACATCGTGACTGTCCCGTCCACCCAGGGGTTCGCCGTGGCCTGCGAAATGTTTGGGAACGGCGATCATGTGCTCACCCTGGAATCCCCGGATCCAGGCTACGCCCATCCGGCTCACCAGGTAAGGGTCTTCTCCGTAGGTCTCTTCCACTCTTCCCCAACGCATATCCCTTGCTACATCCAGCACGGGCGACCAGGAGACCCGGAGATTGGCGGCCTTGGCTTCTATGGCCGTTGCCTTTCCTACCTGCGTGATCAGCCCGGTGTTGAACGTGCCGGCCATCTCGATGGGTTGCGGATAAATGGTGGCGCCTGTCGAATAGGACTGCCCATGCAATCCTTCCGTCTTCAACATAGCGGGTATCCGTAGGCGGGGGATCCCTTTCGAGCCCCAACTATCGCTTAACTGGATGACTTTTTCCTCCAGTGTCAGGCGGGGCAGGAGGTCATCGATCCGTTCTTCGATCGGCGCTTTTGGGTCGAGATATTTAGGTAAAGGGGTGGCAGCATTATCTCCCTGCTGTGAAAATACCCATTGGGTGCAGATGAATAACGCGGCTGTGGTGAGTGTATGCTTTAATGCTATCATTTTCATATAATTACTTTATCCGAAGTTTACCTGATTTTACCCGGCGACTTAGCGGGCAATCTGCGATTTGATCTCTTTCAGGAATTCTTTATTATCACTATCCAGTCCGACGGCTAATTTCCAGGCTCCGCCTTTCTGGATCGTCTTTATCAGGATATGGTTCCATCCTTTTTCCAGGGGCAGGGCCCGGATGGGTTCGCCTTTGCCGGTGAAACCTCCTGTAAAGGATTCATGGATCAATTTCCGGTTCAGGAATACCTGGCAGGCGTCATCGGCGCCTATAAACAGGTCGACTCTTGGCATATCCGGCTCTACCAGAAGATTGGACAAGGAGCGGGGGCTGTAGATCCAGAAGCTGAGATACGCTATTGCGTTCTGGAAGGGACCGGTAAAGCTGAATTTACTAAAGTCGAAGATCCCGTCGTGTGCTGTCGCTTTTTCCCAGTACCGGTCATTCATCGGGCGTCCTGCAAAAAACTGGTGTTCATTAAAACCTTTCAGCAGGTCTATCGCGCGGATCTCTTCGTTGGATTTTCCTGCGATATCGAAGGATGCCAGCAGGAGGGCCTGCTGAAGTTGTCCTTGCGGATCTATTGCCGGAAGATTGTTCTGTCCGGTGTTTTGAAAGGAGAGGCCCAGGTTGATGAATAGTTTTCGCAAGACACTAACGGATGTCCTGGATAACACAGCCGGGTCTAAGGCCAGCACATATATTTTTCCTTTACTGACATGCTGCGATACCAGGGCTGCTCCTTCCGGTTTGTACTCCCGTTCGCTGCGCAGCACTGCTGCTGTTTTGAGATATTCTGCGCGGCCGTTCCATGTTTTCCAATCTGTGTTACAGGCTTTCAGCAGGATATTCCCGCTATGGGTGAAATCACCGGCCAGGCCGAAGTTCATCACCGGACTATCCGAGATCTCGGAAAAATAGAAATCAACGTTTCCCAATTCGTTCAGGATTGGATCGGGCGCTGCAACCAGGAAGGAAGTGGCTTTTCGGGTGGTAAGTTCTAAAGGACGGGGAAGGTATTCATTCAGCCGGCGGGCAGATCCAGGGTCCACGCCCCAGACCAGTACGGTACCGCCCCTTTCCAAAATAGTATTTTGCAGGGATCTGTATCGATGTGCATCCGGGGGGTGCAGGCCGTCTATGATCAGAAGACCGGGGCCGTTAAGGCTGCTTCCCCTGAGGGGGTCCCCCTTGGGATTAGAACTAACGGAAATGCCCATGTCGCTGAGGACTTTAAATAATATAGAATCTTTGTCGGCAGATAACAGGATCGTGTAGGCTGCCGGGGTGGGGGGCGCTGATAGGGGCGTTGGGCTCACGGGTGTTGCGATGGTGGACGCAGCGGCGGATGAGGCGACAGGGACGGCAGGCGTCATGGCGGTGGACGTAGCGCTGTCGCTAAAAGCCAACCTGATAGCCTCCGCTAAGGGCCAGGTCTTGTACAAGGGCAGGGAGGGGTCGTATCCGGGATTGAATGTTGTGGTATAAGG
Organism: Puia sp.; assembly: GCA_035555335.1. Classification (GTDB taxonomy): domain Bacteria; phylum Bacteroidota; class Bacteroidia; order Chitinophagales; family Chitinophagaceae; genus Puia. Next base: position 172,990 of record DATMGS010000020.1, on the reverse strand, counting down.
GCCCAGTCTTTCGGGCTGTATGCCCGGGCGGCTCTCTTGGTAAGCCCTGAAAAAAATGCCATCGGAGGGTTGCGGGGCTTTCGTGCTGTCCTTCATGCCCAATTCCAGCGGCTTAAGGGCATACCAGGCGATATTGAATACGGAGGAATAAGTCGCTCCATAGTTTTTTTGCAGGGTCAGCAGTCGGGTCGCTTCTTTGGCCACCCCTTCCATCCTGCCCAACTGGGATTCGTAAGACCGGTTGCCGTTATAGGCAGCCGTCTGGCGGGGTGTTCCATAATAGGCCATTCCGCCTTCGCCGATGCCCCAGACTTTTCCCTGTGAAGACCAGGACTTATAACTGTCTTCCCCGCCATAATGACCGATCACTATGGGAAGATCGGTTGGCAGGTTGGTCTCGCCATCGCCGGAGATCCAGGGCCTTGTCGGGTCTGTCTTTCTTACGATGCCAATCCATTTATTGATCTGCGCGACCTGTCTTTTAACCAGGGAGTCCGGTGCATGCTGCACTCCGATCACGACGGCAAGATTTTCGTTGCAAACGCTCCATCCGAATACGGAGGGATGGTTCCTGTCACGGAGGACCAACCTTTCCACATGCGCATCGCTGTTAGCCCAATATTCCTCTGCGTCCACTTTAGGACCGCCATCGCTTGCCCAGAGGCCTGTCTCATCCAATACGCAAATACCCATTTCATCGGCCATGTCCATATAGAATTCCGGGTAGGGCTGGGCATGTAAGCGCACGGCATTGGCATGGCAATCCTTTAATGCCGAAAACCAGGCCCAGGCATAACGCCTTGTCATTTGCGGAATTCCCATGAAATGCCAGGAATCTCCTTTCAGCCGGATGGGCTTCCCGTTCAGGTAAAACTTGTCCCCATTGATCGTGAATTGCCTCCAACCGAAACGGGTGTATTTTTTATCGGTGACTCCCTGCGCCTCCGCGGACAATAGCAGCCCATAGAGTGCGGGTGACCCGGGTGTCCAGGGGGTAAGCCTGTTGCCTGCTTTTACTCTTAGGGAAAGGGAGATCCGGGACCCGGGAGCTATTTTTATTTTGGCGCCGGTCAGCGTGAGGACTTCGGGGCCGGAAGCCCATTTAGGTTCCGGCGCTTCGGCAATCGCCTTTCCTGCCTGATTGATCCAGGGAGATATGGTGCCTGAGACCGTTACTTCCTGTGCCCGGGTGGTGGTATTGGCCAGCGTAATTTCCACGCTGAGGGTATCTTTGTCCAGATCAGGCTTTATAAAAGTGCTTTCAATGGCGACGGCGGGGATGGCTACCAGGTTTACGTCCTGCCATATTCCCCGGACATGCTGGCCCCAGAAAGACCCGGCGACATAGATCCTTCTGCCGTATTTGCCGGGTTGGTTCAATAAAGAAGCATCTGCTACCCACACCTGTATTTCATTATCGGCTTCTTCCCTGAGCTGGCTGGTAATGTCGATCTCAAACGGGAGGAACATATCCATATTCTCTCCCACTTTCTTGCCGTTGACAAGCACCTGCGTATAACCGCCGACGGCTTCAAAACGAAGGATCAGCCGCTTTCCATTCCATTCCCTGTGATAAGGTATTTTCCGCATGAGCCACCCTGCCCTGATGTTCTCCCACTTTTTTGGGTAGCTGGGATAAGTGACAAAATCGCCCCCGCTGCCATTTCCTCTGGCAAAGCTATTGACATTCCAGGGCGAGGGTACTTTCACGGGAACAGGGTCCGGGGAAAGCCGGCCCATGGTTCCGGCGACGGAGGGAAACTCCTGGGACGTCCGGGAGGGAAGCTCCGGGTGGAGGATCGTCTCTTTGGGTAATTTTTCGGCATTTTCGACGGGATAAAAACTCCAGGAGCCATTTAAGCAAATACCTTCTCTGTAGGGTCGTTCCTGCGGTTTTATAAAATCATCGGAAGGGGCAAAGTCGCGGGTAAACAGGGTTTGCTGCCCGGAAGACGCTCCTGCCGTCACCAGCAGGCTAACAGAAAAAAACAGTTTACGGATATAGATCATACTATGGTTTTTGTGGGACCTCCTTTTGAAAAGGCAATTCTTTCCGGAGCATCTTTGTCGCATATGCGGTAAGGAATAAATAATAATCCGATGGAATATCGCTCTCGAACTTTACGAAATTACTGGCCCCCGCTGGAGGGTCTTTGGAGATCTTGAAGATGGCAGTGCCTTCGTCGATCTCATCGAACATGGCCACATACAGCATCTCCGCTCCGCTGCTGATGGCGCCTGTGATCTGCTCCCAGAAGAAATGACCCCTGTTGCGGGGGATCTGGTCCTGCGGGCTTGCGGGGTACATATTGTGCCAGCTAAAGCCGGGGAAGACCACGGGTACATAGTCCACATGGTTCTGTTTGCACCAGGCGATATCGTCTTTTATACGGTCGGGGAATTTAGTATAAGTGGTCTCATTATACCGGCCTACCATCCAGGGCTGGACGATATCCGCCTTACGCAGCAGGTCATGGAGATGAGGGTCCTTGACCGCATCATTGCCAAAGTCCCGCCAATAGGCAGGGACTCCCAGGAGAACGGAGCATCCGCCATAGACGGGGTCATTCTTCAGGAAGTCCAGGATCTTTTCTGCTCCTTTCAAACCGTAGGATCTGTTGTCCGAGAACCCCACGCCCCATACGGCGACGAGGGGCTTGCCGTTATGATACAGATAGGTTTGTTTGTCACCCCGGGACGTCAGCTTCAGGTCGTCCACGAGGTGTTTCCAGTCATTGATCACCGTTTCAGGATCTTTGTCATCGTCCTTCATCCCGGACAGGTCGTACATCACTGCTATCGCCCGCTGGTATTTGCGCGAGCCGTTCAGGGCCTGTTCCATCACCTTGTCATTGTGCGCCAGGACCTTCCCGCCCCTGGTGCTACCGATAAATCGTTGCACGAAGACCCCGTCGATGCCGTATGACTCCATCCATTTAAAATGGAGGTCTGTGGTAGCCGCATCATAAGAGCTGAACAGGTAAGCGGGCGTACTGTCGGCCTTTTTAAAAGGCGTAGGGTACGTCTTTTTATATTCGCTGACATCGGGCCAAAGGTCGACTTTACAGTTGCCGGGACCGAATTCTCCATGGGCCACATAGTGGGTCCATCCTCTGCCGGCCCCGTCATCCGGGGTGTTGAACCAACCCTGGTAACCGGCCAGTACCATCCCTTTGTAGGACGGGAACCGGGAGCCTGCGCTGTGTTTTTTTTGTGCATAGGCTGATCCTATGACGATCGTTGACAGTAAGCTAAGAATAACGATGTATTTCTTCATTGGTACTTGTTTTTATTTTTCGTCTGTTCCCCAATGCCGGTTGGGCTTGGGGCCCATCTCTAATTCCAGCCTGCCCCCGTTGATCAATTGTTCGTGGGTGAACCAGGGCGTGTTCAGATCCTGTCCGTCGAATTTTGCGTGCTGGATGTACTTATTTATTTTGGAACAATTATTCGCTATTATTTTGAACTCTTTTCCATTGGGCAGCGCGATGGTTATTTTCTCAAACACAGGGCTCCCGATGGTATACATGGGAATACCGGGTGTCACCGGATAAAACCCCATAGAGGAAAAGACAACGAAGGCCGACATTCCCCCTCCATCTTCATCCCCGGGGATTCCGAAGATATTGTCCTTAAACCAGGTGTCCAATAAGAAGCGGACCCTTTTCTGTGTTTTCCACGGTGACTTCGTATAGTTATACAGGTAAGGAATGTGAAAGCTTGGCTCATTCCCCATGGAATATTGGCCTACGAGGCCTGTAGCGTCGGGAAAGGTATACCAGAAATCATTTTTACTCCTGCCCAGGCCTTCCCGGAATAACTGGTCCAGCCTTGCCTCGAAATTGTCCCGGCCTCCCATCAGCCCGATAAGTCCTTTGACATCCTCTTGTACCTGCCATAAATAGGTCCAACCGTTATTCTCATCAAAATAATCTCTTCCTCCTTTCCCCCCATCGAATTTCGGGTCGATATCGATCCAGTCGCCTTTGCTGTCTTTTGGAATAAAGAACTGGTATTTGCTGTTCCAGAGGTTCTTATAATTGCCGGCCCGTTTGCTGAAAAAAGCATAATCCTTTTCTTTATTCAGCTCTTTTGCCATTTCGCCTACGGCCCAGTCGTCGTAGCTTGCTCCCAGGGTGACGGCTACGGCCTGTCTTCTTTCGCTGGGGTTCACCAGGGAGTTGGTCTCCGTCTCCCCGATACGCAGAGCGGGGTAATAACCCTTGCCGTAATAATAATCTTCCAGGCTTGTCTTCGGTCCGTTGCGCCAGGGCAGCATGGTGGCGCTGGTGGCGTTCTTTACCATTCCCTCATATGCCTTGTTGCTGTCAAAGTTCCGCAGCCCTTTCCGGTAATCGTCCAGGAACATGATGGAAGAATGGAAGCCGTTCATACAGGCATGGTCTCCGAATAATACCGGGAAAGTGGGCATCCACCCGCTCTGTCCATACATGGTCACATAGGAGTTCAGCATATCCTCTTCTTTAGCGGGGTTGAGGATAGCCCGCAAGGGGTGCAGGGCGAGATAAGTATCCCAGGTCCAGTCGTCCACGTAAAAGGGGCGATCAGTGGTATGGATGGTCTTGTCAAAACCACTGTAATAGCTGTGATCTTCCGTGATGTCTACCATCCGCTCGTTGCAACGGTACAGGGCGGAATAAAAGGAGCGTCGTTGTTCTTCCGTACCGCCTTCCACCTTCACCTGGCCGATGGTTATCGCCCATGCCTGCCGGGCTGCCGCCTTGAGGTCTTCGAAGCTGGTATTGGTCAGCTCTTCCTCGAAGTTCCTGCGCGCCTGTTCAGGGCTGATAAAGGAAATGGCGTAGCGAAATTCGACCGGGCCGGAAGCCGCGGACCTGTTAGCGGAGGCTTGCCGGGGGGCGGACGTCTGCGGAAAGCTGATCCAGGCCCGTACGGATTTTCCTTCCGTGAACGTTGAGTCGGGCAGGAGCCTGTTCTCCCTCACCACCCCTTCCGTTCCGTCCCGGTTGAACCGGCCATATAGATAGACCTTGATATCGCCATGATAGGTTTCTACACCGGTGATCTCTCTGCCGGAAAGAAATTTCCACTCACTGTTTCCGTTATTATATACATCGAACAGGAGGCTGGCCGGTGCATTTTCAGGAAATTGAAACCGGAAGATGCCCGTCTTTTTTCCCGGGGTGTACTCCACCGTTATATCATCATCTACCAGGTAGGTAGAATAATACCAGGGGCGGGTGATTTCCAGGTCATGATCATAGGTCATTTTCCTTGTCCAGGCCCCGGACGATCCTTCGCCGGAGGCGCCTTCTGCACTCAATTTCTTACTATACGGCTTTATGGAAAAAGCCTGCCCCAGCCGGTGGGAAACGATAATCAAAGGGAAGCTGGCTATCTGATCGTCCATATAATCGTTCCGCATCGGGTACATCCGGATCATCTGGTTGGGCACCTGTACGGTCGGTCGTGTCGGCTGCAGGAGCTGGCCGGTATTTCCAATGGTCGGATCGATATATTCGAGGGGATCAGTATGGAACTGGCCTCTTGAGGCTCTTGATAGCAATAGGAAACTTCCTGTCAAAAAGATTGTCCATATGTGTTTGCGCATCATAATGAATTTGTGTTGCTATTGCGTTTTTTTAAACTCCTGTTTGGTAATATTCAGATACCTGTTCTGGTAATCGATGGCCGCCTCCAGTTGTGAATCGTCCTGCCAGCTATTCCAGGAATCGATCATGATCAGCCGCGTCGAATTGTCGGCGTTCATCTTAGCTACATTGCACAATTGCCGGTACATGGCTCCGCTGTCGGTCCTCGGATAGTTCGGGTTGAGGGAGGTCGGGCTCGTGATCAACCAGTTATAGGCGGGGCTGATATTGGGTACATAGGAGATCCCGCCCATGCTGTCGGCAAAATAATTTCGTGAATATTCCCAGTTCTGGTCCATTGCCTGCGGCAACACATACCACCGGTCCCAGGAGTCGAGCTGGGTGCTGAAGGACTGGTGATAGATGGCATCGACGCATTTTACATAACGGAAGGGATAGCGGGCCGGAGGGGTCCAGCGGTCCTGCATTCCCACGATGTACATCGTGAAGCCCATAGCAGACAGGCGGCTTCGCAGCGTATCGTAAATAGCGACATTGTTATTGGAATACAACACCTGCGCATTCTGGATGTACAACAGCATCTTCCCGTTCACCTTCATGTAATTGGGGCTGCTCATCCAATTGGTGGCTGCAAGCTGGATATCGTTGAAGAACTGGTTTAGCTTGGTGGCATTGCTCTCCAGTGGAGCGGTGTTGGACACAGCGTACGAACCGGTAGACCAGTTATACTGCAGGGCGAACTTCATCGGCGTAGCGGTTGTATTGGCCGCCAGAAAAGTCTGCACCAGGGTGGAGTCGTTCTTCCAGTTAGTCGCATCCTTATTGGCGCTGCGGAAGGAAAAGACAAAATAATCCAGTCCCGCGGTCTGCGCCTGCGTAATATGCTGGGGCATGACGTTGGGCGTTTCCACCCCGCCGGGCATGGCATATTTACCTACGACCGGCACTTCTTTGATATTGGCATTGAAGCTGCCGAAATTATAATAGAAAGAGCCCACGATATAGTCCTGGGTGACCGGTATTTCCTTGATCTGGTAGTTCAGTATATTGGAGGATACGGAGGGGCCTGTGTTGTTCTTTTTACAGGAAAAAAGAAGGAGCAGAAAGGCCATCGTTGCCAGCGTAGATTTGGTCCGTAAATTTATTATGTTCGATTTCATATAATTTATATTGAATGCTTAATTTTTTTGTTAAGGATGGTAGGTCAAGGTCACTGCATAAGGGAATCCGCCACTGGCTGCGGCGGCCTTCAGGGACTGAATCGTCATTCCATACCATTTCCGGAGATAGCTGAGATCATAGTTAGCGTTGGCGTTATTCCAGTCAGGCACGGTGAACGGCAGGGCGAACTTCAATTGCTGGTCTGGATCGTAATCATCCGCCCGGGTTGTTCCCAGTTCCTGCACGGCACTATTATATCCGTCGGGATTGAGGGCCTGGATCGATTGACTGGAGCTATTGGGATACGAGCCCCGCCCGGGTATATCCATATAAGTAGGATGGGCCGTATAGCTGCTATAGCCACCCGGATTAGTATTCGGTGCAAAAACGAAGAAACGGGTCCGGCGTTCCAGGCACCAGGAGTCGAAGGACTGGTCGGGGAAATAGGACATCCATCGTTGGATCCAGATCTTGTTGATGTCTGTCTGAGGGATGCTGAAATTAACGATCCCGAGGAAATTATTGAATCCCGCGCCCGAAGTGCCGAATTTGATACCATTTGTATTCTGGTAAGTGGTCAGTGCGGCGGCGGGGATCCCCCAGAAGGCAAAGTTGGCGGCGATACCGGCATTATAGTATTGCTCTGCCGACAGGGAACCTCCATAGCCCAGCAACGCTGCCTCTGCCTTCAGGAAGAGGGTTTCCGCATAGCCCAGCATCATCAAGGGCCGGCTGGGATTCGTCACGATGGAGGGCGCTATATTGGAATAGGCTTTTATATTGAGGGTGCCTATGGGATTGGTGACGCCTACAAGATTGAGCCAGCCGGAAAGGGTGGTCTGTGCCAGGGGCATTCCCAGGTAGGGAATCGGGTAGGTGACCACCCGCAGGGAATCGTCCAGGGTGCTGGTAAGGGTATCGGTGATGATGTAACGGTTGGCCAGGAGGACGGAATCAAAGAACACCGTCATCCGCGGATCGTTATAGGATCGCATGAACACCTGCCAATTATCCGCCATTTTTGGGGCCTGACCGGTCGCTGTCGGGTTATACGGATAGACATTATTGGGAAAGATGTATTTAAGCCAGTAAGGATTCTGGTTGTTGGTGACATTCTCATAAGCCATTTTAGCCGACTCCGCCTCGGAGTTGATGGTCAGGGCTTCATTGGATAGGACGTCCTGGATATGACTGATTGCGGTACCGCCCATGTTGCGCATGCAGCGCAGCGCGACTTTCAAACGCAGCGTATTGGCGAACTTGATCCAGTTCGTGACGGTTCCTCCGGGATATACCACATCGTAGGAGAGCTTATCGCCGGTCGTTTTTATTTTGGAAGTGGCATCCTTCAGGTTGGTCAATATATAATTGTAAGCGGAATCCTCACTCTCATAAAGGATACTGGACAGGTTGTTGGGATTATTGGCCTGGGTGATGGGAATAGGGCCGAACATACCCGTCAGGATCGAATAGGTGTAACATTCCAGGATCCGGGCGATCTGCACCCTGTTATTGTAAATCGTATCGCTGCCGTAATTTATCTCTATCTGTTTCAGGTTTTCCAGGACGCTGACATACGCGGTCTGCCAGAGGCCCCCATCGGTCACGTCATAACGTGAGCCTGTAATGACCTGGTTGGAGATGTCCCAGAATTTGGTCGTATTGTAAGTTCCCAACTGATTGTTCAGGCTCCTGACCGCCGACTCGATGGTTGCTTCGGGCGTAACGGATGTGAACTGGGTGGGATCGGTGTTCTTTTGGGTAAAGTTCTTGGTGCAGGAAAAAAGCAATCCTGCCATTGCGATGCATATAATGATATAGAATGTTCGTGTCATGTCGGGATGTTTAAAAAGTTACCTTTAAGTCAAAACCATAAATAGCGTAGGGGAAGGAGCCGCCGGCCTCGATGCCCTGCGCATTGCCGGAGTTGTTGGCTGCCTCCGGATCGATGCCCTGGGGCGTATGTTTCAGGAGTGTCCAGAGATTCCTGCCTACGAAAGCCAGTCGGAGAGCGCGGATCGGTGTCCGGGCCAGCAACTGTGGGGGAAGGGTATATCCGAATATCAGCTCGCTGAGCTTGATGCTGGTCGCATCGAAAGTGATAGCCGGGACATTGTTGAGCGTCATATCCGATTCATAAGTGGTGGGGTTCATCCAGATGTTACTCTTCTTACCGGGAATCATTTTGCCGTTCTTATCCAGCGCATACGTTCCGTCAGGATTCGTCTTGGGAAAATAGGCATTGGGATAGCGGGCGCCTTTGGCGCGGCCTGAGTCGGCATAGCGGGTAACGGTGCTGCCCACGGTCTGCCCGATGCCCTGCTGTTCGTTGCTGTTCTCTCCCAGGATCAGCGAGCTGAACAGGTAATCGTCCCTGCCATAGAGGCTGGCGACCGTTACGCCGGCAAAATTGGCCCGGCCGTAGGACGCAGAATAGATCTTGCCGCCCCACTTAACGCTGAACAGTACGGAGAAGTCAAAGCCGCTATAACGGAAGGAAGAGCCCACCGATCCGATCCAATCCGGATGGAAATTTCCCACGACCAGGTTGGGTGCGACGATGGTACGGCCATTGGCGGGATTCACCAGCGTGGTATCGCCTACCATATAAGGACCATTGCCTGTCATCGTGCCATATTGATAACCGGTCTTGGCGCTAATGGTGACGCCCAGGTTCGTGCCCAGGACCAGCGAATTGACACCCGGGGACAGGGCTACCACTCTATTTCGGTTCATGGACCAGTTGGCCAGCATGTTCCAGCTGAACTTGCTGGTTTGAATCACCTTTGCCGTCATGAAAAGTTCGATGCCTTTGTTGGTCATCTTACCGGCGTTGAGGTAGCGGCTGGTGAAGCCGGACTCGGGCGCCGTTGTGGCCGTAATGATTTGATTGGTAGCTACGGTCCTGTAGACGGTACCGCTGAACGTGATCCTGTCCTTCAGGAAGGTGAGGTCGACGCCGGCTTCCGAAGAGACTGTCTGCTCTGGTTTCAGGGTTGCATTATTCAGCCGGGTCGTGTAAGTCAGGTAAGGATTGCCGAGAAAAAGACTATTACCCCCATAGGTATTGATCAGGGCGCCGAAGGGGGCGGAGTTCCCTACCTGGGCTACCGAAGCCCGGAGCTTGCCAAAACTGATCAGGCTTTTATTGCTGATAAAATTGCTGAAGATAAAACTTCCCGTGGCCGAAGGGTAGAAGAAGGAGCAGTTCTGGATCGGCAGGGTCGAGGACCAGTCATTGCGTCCCGTTACGTCGAGGAACAGGAAGTCCTTATAGCCCAGCGTGGCGTTGCCGAAGACGGACTGGGTCTGGGTGGTGGCCTTGGTTTCGGTGGTGACGGGCACTGCGGCGCTGTTGGAGATGGCGGGCATGTTATGTACCAGCAGGGCATTGACGCTGGCGCCGCGGGTGAGGATGCCGCCGTTGGCCAGCTCGGCCCCCGCATTGACGGTAAGGGTGAAGTCATTGCCAAACCGTCCGTTGTAGCTGGCAATGGCCTGGTAATCCCAGTTGAGATTATTCATCATGTAATTGGAATAAGATCCGTTAGGAGTTCTCAATCCTCCAAGCTCCTTATACTGGTAGGCGTTGACAAAGTCCAGGTCGCCGGAAGCCTGCACCCGGAAGCTCAATCGGGGGGTCAGCTGGGCAAGGGCCCGGACACCGCCGATCAGGCGGTTATGGGTATCCTCATTGCTGTTCTCATTGATTGACCAAAGGGGGTTTTCCGTACTATTAATGGAGCCGAATGACACCGAGTTGCCGGCAGCATTGGCCCAGGGGGTGAGATAATTGACATTGGTGCTCCGGGGCAGGTATACATAGGCGGCCATGGGGCTGGCGGCATCGAGATTGCGGGCCGTCCTGTTACGGGTATCCTGGTTTGTGTAGAGGATCCAGGTCTCCAGGTTCAGGAATTTGCCATATTTACGGTTGGCCGTTATACTCAGGTTGTTCTTGCGGATAAGGTTCTGATTCTGCATGACATCATTACTATACGTATTTGTATAGGAGAGCCGGAAGGCGCCGAGTGCATCTCCTTTGCCGAGGGAGATATTGGAAGTGTTGCTAACACTGGTCTTATACAGTTGCTGGACATTATTGGGCTGGGGACTGTAGCCACCTGGGATGGGGTTACCGGCGAAATCGTTGAAAGGCTGGCCCAGCATCGGCATTCCCCAGGAAGTGCCGTTATTCCCCATATCGACAGCGCCCGTGCCGGGCACGATCAGGTTGGCATTGGTGACCATACGACCGTTGGCTCCTTCCCCGTATACGTTCTGATAGAGAGGGAATTCGGTAATGGTGTTGAACAAGGTATTCTGGTTGACAGCGATACCAAGGGTCTTGTCCCCGGGCTTCCCTTTTTTGGTGGTGACGAGGATGGCGCCATTAGCTGCCCTTGATCCGTATAGCGCGGCGGCATTGGGACCTTTGAGGACCTGGATGGACTCGATGTCGTCCGGGTTGAGGTCGCCGGCGGCGTTGCCATAGTCGAGGTTGCCCGAAGATGCGTAGCTGCCGGAAGCGTCTCCCGGATCGTTGTTGATGGGCACGCCGTCGACGACCCAGAGGGGCTGGTTGTTGCCAGTCATGGAGTTCTCACCCCGGATGACCACGCGGGTGGAAGAGCCCGGTTGACCGGTTGTTGTGACCTGCAGGCCGGCCACTTTTCCCGCCAGCCCGTTCGTAACGTTGATATCACGGGCTTCGGTAAGACGATCGACGTCGACGGACTGGGAGGAATAGCCGATGGATTTCGCCTTCCGGGTAAGGCCGAGGGCAGATATGACAATGACATCGTTGAGATTTTTGTCGGCCGGGAAGAGGGCGATCTGTATAGCTGTTTTCCCGTTTAAAGGGACCTCCTTGGTGAGATAGCCGGTAAAACTTACGACCAGGACAGCCGTTTGAATATCGGCAACGTTTAAACTGAACTGGCCGTCTGCTCTGGTGATGGCAGCGGTCCTGGTCCCTTTGACCAGAACGCTGACGGCGACGAGAGGCTCTTTTTTTTCATCCACCACGGACCCTGTTATCTGGGTTCGCTGGCTATAGGCCATGGGGATGATCAATAGAAATAGCAGTAGAATTGGCAAGACTTTCATGATCGTTAGTTTTGGAGGTAAAATTGTGAGTAAGCAACTAATAAATGATTAATAGAAGATTAATGCCCGGAGGTTTTTGAGTTTTTTCCTCCTAACTAATACATTTCTGGAAGTCTTTTCCAAAATCTTCCCCGTAGATGGACTTGTATTCTTTTACGAAAGATTCGTAAGATTGTTTGGCGAGAGAATGTTTGCCTAAATAAACCAGGGCCTTGCACTTCAGTTGCATGGCTTCTTCATTGGCGGCATCGAAGTAAAAAATATAGTCCGCCAGTGTAATTATAAATTCTGGATCATCGGAGGTGATCACCGACCCGGCAAAATGGAGGTAGGTGTCAATGACATGGTTGGATACTTCTGACTTGAAGGGGTCCAGCCAGGGATATTCGACATTATTGAGAAATCCGCCTCTTTTGGTAATTCCCGCCAATGCGGTCACCCGGTGTTTGTCCAGTACTTTTTTGTTGTTTACGATGGAGAGGTATTCCTGGTAGTCTACGGTGACCAGCCCGGACTTAATGTCGATCTTCCAATAGCCGGTATCCTTGGAGAGCTCACAGCCTCCCATTTTATCCAGGATGCTCTTTAGTTTGGCAATGTTCACGGAACGATTGTTCCGGGCGCTTTTTTCAGATTTGTCAAACCAAAGGATCTCATTCAGTTTTTCCGAGCTTATGCCCCGGCCGTTCTTGATAGAATACAGGAGGATCAATAAGAAGAGCTCTTTCAGGAGAGGGGAGAAGGGCCGGGTCAGGTCATTTCCTTCTTTATCAAATACCTGCAGGTCCCCGAATAAAAAAATAGCAGCTTTGTGGGATTGGTCCGCGGGATCTTTGTCCGGGGGAGCTTCGTATGAGGTGGGCCCGCTGTCTTTTTGTAGCATCGTGTTGCCGGGGAGGATACCGACCTGCTGTCCGGCTGTGTTATTTTCGGGGAGGCTTGCTTTCGCGGTGGGCATATTGGCTTTGCGCCGGCGGACCAGCCATCGGACTGATAGGCCTGTAAGCGTTAGGAACAACAGAAGTGCTATATAAGTATAATAAGGCGTGCTTTTCGGGGGGGCTTCCGTCAGGGCCGTTTCTTCCGGGACCGGCGCTCCATCCAGGGTATAAATACTGGCTACAGTGTGATTGGTGCTATCCTCCAAAAATGTCACCGATATGAATTTATTGGTAACGGGGCTAAAGTAGAGATCGGAGAAAGACTCTATATCATGGAACTGATACGGGATCTTGTTGCCCATCAATTGAAAAGAGGGCCTGGCCAGGGAGCCTTTTACGAGCTGAAGGCTGGAGTTATATTTGTCGTTGTTGAAGACCAGCCCGTAAAACTCTTTTTGCCTTTCATTGATCACCAGGGAATTGGCAAAGGCGAATTCTTCTTTGCCGGCCTTTAGTTCGAACAGCTTTTTGAATGTCTTTCTTTTTACATCAAAAAGCATCATATCGTAGAGGTTCTTGGGATTAAGGATCTGCTGACCGCTGGAGCTTCCATATCCGCCAAGAATGTAGGCGGAATCACCCGCTTCATTGGTCCCCAGGGCGGCCAGATACCGGGGTGTTAGAAAATCGCCTTTCGCGGGTACCTTCCTTAATTGCTGAGTTGGGATATGATACTGGTATACATCATTTTTATAATGTAGATGCCCATAACCATTTAGAAAATATAAGGAGCTATCTTTTGGGGAGCAAAATTTATTGAGGTGCCAGAAATTTATATCATGGGGCTCGTATTTTTTATCCCAGCGTCCGCTGGTAAAGTCAAAACGGGTCACCAGAGGCTGATCCAGGTAGACATTATACAGGCTGGCCGTAAAAGGGGCATAAACGGACTGATTGCCCAGCTGCAGGCTCAGGTCGCCGGATTTGTAAGCGGTGGTCTTGAAGGAGGAATGTGCTATCGAATATTGGGTGAGGGAGTCCGTTCCCACCAGGAACAGGGTCTCTGTTTTGGGATCAAAGGCAACGCTGGCAGGACCGTCTATCACCATCTTCTTTACCATCTTCCACTCGTAATGCGTATTTTTTATCCATAAAGGGTTTATTACCACAGCCTTGTTCTGATGGAGGGTGTCCAGGGCGAACAGGCCGGTGCGTTCGTTGAGGGGCCAGTAGTATTGGGATTTAGTCCCTTCTGCGATACGGATATTCCTTATTTTCATAGGAGGGACATCCGTTGTTTTGAAGGGCTGATAGGGGCTTGCGCCAAAAGATATCCTGAAACAATCTCCTTTTGCCAGGCCGATATCATTTTGGATAAATACGCCTTTGTCGCTATAGAAGATCAGCCGGTCCTTTGCAAAATCAAATTGCAGGCGGAATTTGTTCCAGCATTGGAATAAGTGACTGCTATCCAGCGTAAAAGATATGGAAGGCGGCTTGTCCCCGGAGATCATCCTGAAATGCCCGTCTCTTACCGGTACTTTGTCGTATATAAGGTCAATATTCTGCCGGTCATTCCTGATCAGCCGCAGGATATACCCGAAATAATCGGTATAGCCCGGAAGGAAGGACAGCTCGAAGGATATTTCAAAATTCTGCCGAAAGCAGAAGGCTTCATCAGGGGTAAGATCGAGGGAGGTTCGCCGGTCCTGGACTACTTCATGGCCGAAAAAGCCTAAGCCAAAGGATTGAGCTAAAACAGGACAGGAAAAAAAGACTGATATAATGAAAAAATATAATTTCATATAGGCATACCAGCCGGGGAAGCGTCGTTTTGGTTAATACTCGTATCCGGCCTACATTTCTCCAATGCAAAATAATCTCAAACTTAGTTTTATTTTGTCAAAAGAGGGAGGGAATTACCTGCTCTTCACGAGGTCTCTTGGCAGGAGGCCGAATTCTTTCCGGAAAGCCTTGGCAAAGTGGCTGAGATTGGAGAACCCGATCTCACTGCCGGCTTGTTTAATACTGCATTGTCCTGTTATCAGCATTTCCTTCGCGCGCAGCAAGCGGTTTTTATTGTAATAATCGTAGAGGGTGAAACCATATACCTGTTTGAAAAGATTCTTTAGTTTGCTGGTGCTCATGAATACTTCGTGGGCCAGTGATTCGAGTGAAGGGAATCCCTCCAGCCGGCTGCTGAGGATCTGTTCGATATGCTGCATGCTTTCCAGGTCGCCTTTTTTAATAGCTCTTGGCAGGCTTGCCTGTTCCTGGCGTAGGAAGGAATGCAGGAATTTTTCTGTCAGGTGGATGATCCGGGCCAGTCTTCTTATTTGCCCCAGCGGATCGTTCTCTTTCATTTCGAAGATCTCTTTCAACGTCTCGCGGTGAGGGAGGCTGACAAAATAGGGGTTTTCCGCTATGCTGTTCTCCCGGGCAAAGCTTTCCAGTTTATTAAGAAGGTCAGCCGGCAGGTATTGAGCGGCGAGTTCATGAGTAGAGAAGATCACCAGTCTCTTTAGGGTGCTGCCTGCCGGGATTTTTACGAGGTGGCTGTCACGGGTATCCGATAAGTAAATATCATTTCTCAGGATTCTTTTATCGGCGGTGATGGACTTGTCTGCACTGATCTGTACTTCTTTCTGTACTTCTACCTGGTTAAAGGAAAGCGTGAACCCTTTCACTCCGTCGGCTTCGCGGTAGAGTTCCAGGTCGCAATCCAGCCGCAGGTTCAGAACGGCATAAGAAAGATGAGGGCTGATGGTTTGAGCGAGGATCGTTCCTTTTCCCAGAGTAGGAGGGATCGTAAATATGTTGTCTTTTACGGAGCTGTTGAGCTTTGCGGCAAAATCCGCCACGGTCTTTTCGTAATTTTCCAGCCTGAATGAATACTTGATCATGTTCACAATTTTTCAGATACTACAATAAATGATTGATAAATACAGGCAGCTAGTCGCGGACAGATGGGATAGGTAAGGTCAAGCACAAGGGGCAAAATTAATACAAATACCCTGAAGGGGTTGCCTGCAAGGAGTCTTTTGATAGCTGTAGAGGCTATTTAACAAAAGTTTTTGCCTTGCGGGAGCATTGTTTATTTTTATTATACTAAGGTGAAGAAAGTCAGGCCCAGACTGTTTTACCGGCCTTTTAATATTTCTTTGGGCAGGATGCCGAATTCTTTTTTGAATGCTTTGGCAAAATTGCTCAGATTGGAAAAGCCGATATTCAGTCCTACCTGTTTAACGGAATACTTGCCGGTTTGCAGCATTTCCTTCGCTTTTTCCAGCCGGTTGCGGTTATAGAATTCGTACAACTTCATGCCGTAGATCTGCTTGAATTTCGTTTTAAGCTTGGTTGAGCTCATCATAGCAGTCTTAGAGAGGATGTCGATGGAGGGGAATTTGTCCAGTTTGTTATTGCTAAGTATGCGCTCTACATCTTTGAGGGCTTCGATATCTTTTTCTTTATCTCTTTGTTTCAGGCCGCCTGCTTCTTTGAGCAGGGGCGCTTTGGTGAGGAAGGTGTTCAGGAATTTCTCGCTCAGCATCAGGATCCTGTTTTGTAATAGTAGGTGGTGAAGGGGGGATTGTCTGTCGGCTGTAAAAATATCCTCCAGCATTTGCCGGTATTCGAAGGTGATGGGCTCCTTATTGATATTACGGAGGCGATTGTCGGCATAGACCAGAAGGTCCAGCAAAATTTCTTTTTTTATACAGCGGCTGACAAAAGAAGGGCTGAAAAAAATACCCACCCTTTTCAGGCGGGATCCCCGGGAATAAGTCACTTCCAGGTCGTAGTTGGTGGAAGATAAAAATATATTGCTCCGGTTGGGAGTCTTGTCCGTGATGGCGTTATGAGGTTCCCGGATCACGAAGAAATCGCTGACGCTGATCTGGTTGAAGAAAAGGCTCAGGCCATAGAGCGAAGATTTTTTACGGAGGAGAACGAGGTCGTCGTTAAGGGAGAAATTCATCACGACATAGGAGATATCGGAATGGATATTAGCGGCGAAGATCGTTCCATTTCCCATCGCGGTGGGGATCTGGATGGTACCTGCAACTACCGGCAGCTTCAATATTTTACTAAAGCCTTTGAGCCAACTACGGAAATCCTTTAACTGATAAGCGTATCTGATCATAGGACAATCGTTTAAGATGGAAGGTTTACTATCAGCAGATCTGTAAACAATTTAATGATTTTTTATCATATTCCAAACGTTCTTTTTCAGCAGGTTGTAGCTTGCAGGGCGCTTTTTTGCTAACGTAAAATAACACACGAAACAAGACCAGAAATATTTATGGATAGAATGGCTTTGGGGATGGATGAAATATTTGCCGGGCAGGATAAACCCCCTACCCCCTAAAGGGGAATAGCTACCGCGCTGGAACTTTCGGAGGAATAATCGCTATCGGAGCAGGTCGCTGGTTATTTCAGGAGGTTCTTGACTTCCTGGAGCTTGAGCAATGCCTCGACCGGGGTCAGCCGGTTGATGTCCGTGTCTTCCAGCAGTTTCCGCATGGTATGGAAAGTCTCGGTATGTGCGTCGAAGATAGAGAACTGCATTTGTGGGGCCGTATGTGGCGTAGACAGCTTTTTGACTTGTTCGCCGATGTTTTCGCCTACCTGTTTGTCTTCCAGCTGTAAGAGGATTTCCTCTGCCCGCCTGAGCAGGGAAGGGGGCATGCCTGCCATTTTCGCCACATGGATACCGAAGCTATGCGTGCTTCCTCCGGGCGCGAGCTTGCGCAAAAAGATAACTTTATTACCTACTTCTTTATTCGTGATATGGTAGTTCTTTATTCGGGGCAGTTTGTTTTCCAGTTCATTCAGCTCATGGTAGTGTGTGGCAAAGAATGTCTTGGGGGCGTGGGGAGAGTTGTGGAGATGTTCTGCGATGCTCCAGGCGATCGAGATCCCATCATAGGTGGAAGTCCCTCTGCCGATCTCATCGAGCAGGATCAGGCTGCCGGGGGTAATATTATTGATGATGCTGGCCGTCTCGTTCATTTCCACCATAAAGGTGGACTCTCCTCCGCTGAGATTGTCCGATGCGCCGACCCGGGTGAAGATCTTATCCGTCAGAGGGATCCTGGCTGCGTCGCAGGGGACAAAGCTGCCCATATGCGCCATGAGCGTAATCAGCGCGGTCTGTCTCAGAAGGGCGCTCTTACCGCTCATATTGGGCCCGGTAAGGATGATGATCTGCTGAGTGGCGGGATCCAGCAGCAGGTCATTGGGGATATAGGCGTCTCCGGCAGCCAGCTGCCTTTCGATCACCGGGTGCCGGCTGGCTTTCAATTCCAGCTCACTCCCTTCATGCAATACGGGTTTTTTATAGTTGTATTGGAGCGCATTGCCTGCAAAGCAGAGCAGACAGTCCAGGGTGGCCAGTACATGGCCATTGACCTGCATGGGAGCGATATAATTTTGTAAAGTCAGTAAGAGCTGGTCATAGAGTTCTAATTCGATGGAGAGGATCTTCCCTTCGGCGCCTGTGATCTGCTCTTCATATTCTTTCAGCTCAGGCGTGATATAGCGTTCTGCATTGGCCAGGGTCTGTTTACGCATCCAGTCGGAAGGAGCTTTGTCCTTATGGGTATTGGTCACTTCCAGGTAGTATCCGAATACATTGTTAAACCCGATCTTGAGGGAGGATATGCCGGACCTTTCGGCTTCTTTCTGTTGCAGCTCTACCAGGTATTCTTTTCCCCCGCTGGCGATCTTGCGCAGGCGATCCAGCTCTTCGTGTATCCCGGAGCGTATGGTGTCGCCTTTGGCGGCTGCTACGGGGGGATTATCCACGATCGTCGCAAAGATCTTTTCGATAATAGGAGGGCAGGGGTCCAGGCGGGCGGTGAGCTGCCGGAGATAGTCATTGGGAAAGGACTGGCCAGACTGTCGGACCTGGTCGATATGTTGCAATCCCCGGGCTATCTGCAACAGTTCCCTTGGGTTGATCTTTTTTACGGGGATCTTGCTGACCAGCCTTTCGATATCGCCGCATTGCTGGATATGCTGGGCCAGGGTGGTGCGCAGTGCCGGATCTTTAATAAAAAACTCCACCCCGTCCAGCCGCTCATGGATTCGATGGGAATCTTTCAGGGGCATGAGCAGCCATCTTTTCAGCAATCGGGCGCCCATCGGTGACACGGTATGGTCCAGCACTTTCAGGAGACTGGCTCCCTGCTCTCGGGGATCGGGGCCTCCCAGCAGTTCCAGGTTGCGGATGGTGAATTTATCCATCCACAGATGATCTTCGCGGTCGATCCGCTGGATGGAGGAGATATGTTGCAGATGAGGGTGTTCCGTATCTTTCAGATAGTGCAGGACGGCTCCGGCGGCAACGAGGCCTTCGTGCATGCCCTCTACGCCGAATCCTTTGAGGGAATGCGTCTGGAAATGTTTCAGGAGGCTCTCGGTCGCGTAGGCCTCCTCGAAGATCCAGCTCTCCATGGTATAGGTATAGAATTTGGAGCCAAATATCTCTTTAAAATGCTTCTGAAAACTCCGTTGGAAGATGACCTCGGCGGGTTTGAGGGTTTGCAGCAGTTTATCGGCATATTCAATATTTCCTTCTGCTATAAAGAATTCGCCCGTGGAAATATCCAGGAAGGCGATGCCCAGGCGGTCGCCGTTGCCGGGTTTGCCGTTTGTGCCTGCCGTGGCTTCTTCCATAAAATGGATGCCGGCCAGGAAATTATTGCTGCTTCCTTCCAGAAGGCGGTCATTGGTGGCTACGCCGGGGGTCACCAGTTCCGTGACGCCTCTCTTGACGATGCCTTTGACCGTTTTGGGATCTTCCAACTGGTCGCAAATGGCTACCCGGTAGCCGGCCCGTACGAGTTTGTGCAGGTAGGTATCCAGGGAATGGTGGGGGAAGCCGGCCAGTTCGGAGGAGGAGGCGGCTCCGTTGTTACGTTTGGTCAGGGTGATGCCCAGGACCTGGGAAGCAATAACGGCATCTCCTCCAAAAGTCTCGTAAAAGTCGCCTACCCGGAACAACAGGACGGCATCGGGATATTTCTGTTTGATAGCCCGGTGTTGCTGCATCAGGGGAGTGTCCGCACTATTTTTTGCCATGGGGGCAAAAATAAGGAAGATCAGGACAATTTGTCCTTTAGATTGTCCTTTATGGCTTTACTCGTGAAAAGGTATATTTTTGCGCCATGCGCAAACTGGGCATGGATGAGCTTAACCGGAAGTCGGTGCCTGAATTCAGGCGGTCGGAGAAGACTCCCGTTATCGTGGTTTTGGATAATATCCGCAGCATGCATAATGTAGGCAGTGTATTCCGGACGGCAGACGCTTTCTTACTGGAGGGGATCTTTCTGTGCGGGTATACCCCCCAGCCTCCTCACCGGGATATCCATAAGACGGCGTTGGGCGCTACCGAGACGGTGGAATGGAGGTATTTTGGGGATACGGCGGAGGCGGTCCGGTCCCTGAAAGAGGATGGTTATAAGGTATTTGCCGTGGAGCAGGTGGAAAATAGCATTCCTTTGCAGGAGTTCGCCGCCCAACATTCGGGGAAGCTGGCTGTTATATTCGGGAATGAGGTGAGCGGAGTGGGAGAGGCGGCGTTGAAATTATGCGATGGGTGTGTGGAGATCCCGCAATGGGGGATGAAGCATTCGCTGAATATTTCCATCGCGGCGGGGATCGTGTTGTGGGAGTTGGTGCGTCCCCCCGTAGGCCCCCCTGAAGGGGAGGAACCCCCAACCTCCTGAAGGGGGAGTATAGAAGATATATATAAACTTATGAGTACAGTAAAGAATTATTTAAGCCTGATCAAGTTCTCGCATACCATCTTTGCGATGCCTTTTGCGATGATAGGGTTCTTTTTGGGGGTGTTACTTCCCGTATATGGAGTTGGACAGTGGAATCTGAACCGGGCGATTGGATGGGAATGGGATTATTCCCGTTTCTTTTACCGCTATGCGGGCACTTTCCTGCTGGTCATTCTCTGCATGGTCTTTGCCCGCAGCGCGGCCATGTCGTTCAATCGTTACCTGGATGCGAAGTGGGATGCCCTGAATCCCCGCACGGCGATCCGCGAGATCCCGGCAGGCATCATTTCAAAGAATAGCGCCTTGCGGTTCGTAATTATCAGCTGCCTGGCCTTCATCGTTTGCACCTGGTTCATCAACCCGTTGTGTTTTGCACTATCTTTCGTTGCCCTGGCCGTAGTGCTGGGCTATAGCTATACCAAGCGGTTCACCCCCCTCTGTCACCTGATATTGGGTCTGGGCCTGTCGCTGGCCCCTATCGGCGCCTACCTGGCCGTAGTGGGGCATTTTGCCCTGTTGCCGATCCTGTTCTCTTTCACCGTGATCTTTTGGGTGAGCGGGTTCGATATCATTTATGCCTTGCAGGACGAAGAGTTCGACCGGTCCAATAAGCTGTATTCCATGCCTTCATGGCTGGGGAAAGCCAAGGCTCTGCGGGTCTCTGAGTTCCTTCACCTGCTCAGCACGGCCTGTGTGGTCATCGCCGGGCTCTATGGTGGGTTTGGTTGGTGGTACTGGGCGGGAGTGGCCGTATTCCTCGGTATGCTGATCTACCAGCATGCGATCATCAAGCCCAATGATCTTAGCCGGGTCAACCTGGCCTTCATGACGGCGAATGGGATCGCCAGCGTCGTTTTTGCCTCTTTTGTTATAACGGATCTTTTTCTACGTTAATTATGCGCACGATATAAAAATATGCGTATATTTGCGACATGAAGGAGCGACTCAATCTTACTATTGACGGGGAATTGCTGGACGCCATGAAAGCCTATGCTGCCAGCAAGCAGATGAGCGTGTCTGAACTGGTGGAAAATTACTTCCGGTCGGTGACCAGGCCCGTTCAAAGAAAGAACATCCTCGACCTGGTAGATGAACTGGAAAAGCCTGTTTTGGATGGTAAGGCTGAATGGTCGGGATCGTTTGATGAGAGGGTGGGGCTGAAAGAACTTTTTTACAAAGGGCAGGAGAAGAAATATGGCTTTTAGAATATTGCTCGACACGAATATACTGCTTGACTTTACCTTAAAGCGGGAAGGCTATGGAGTTTCCCGGCAGTTGATCGAATGGGCCGTAAAAGGCAGGGTACAGGCTTTCATCACGCCTTCCATTATGCAGCTGACCGGTTACTGGTTAACGGTAGCTTATGGGGCGGAATCCGCGAAAGAATTGTTGCTGGCCATCCTGTCGGACATACAGGTGATCGATATCGGGCATGAGATTGTCGTGAATGCGCTGCATTCGAAGATGAACAATATGGAGGATGCCTTATCCTATTATACGGCCCTGCACCATAAACTAGATTATTTCATCACCAGGGACAAAAGCCTGTACGAGGCTGCCATATCCGTATTGCCGGTATGTACGCCCGAGGAATTCCTGGAATACAATATTTGAGTATGGCCCGAATCCTGTCGATCGATTATGGACTGAAGCGTACGGGACTGGCTGTTACCGATCCTTTACAGATCATTGCTACGGGATTGACGACGGTAGAATCCCCCAAGCTGATCCCTTTTTTGAAAGACTATTTCAAAAATGAGCCTGTGGAGCTGATCCTGGTCGGGGAGCCCAAGAACTGGGATGACACCGATACCCATGCCACTCCGCTGGTGAAAGAGATCGTCCGGAGGCTGCAGAAGGAGTTCCCTGCCATTCCTTTGCTGATGGTGGATGAACGCAATACCTCGAAAATGGCCTCCCGGGCCATGATCGATATGGGAATGAAGAAGAAGCAACGGCGAATCAAGGGGTTGGTGGATGAGATTGCCGCTACGATCATGCTCCAGGAATATATGGGCCGGTCAGGGCAGTAGGAAATTAATTTAAATTTGCATTTAATAGTTTTATATGATTTTATCGATAGTAGCATATGGTGACCCCATCCTTCGAACCGTGGGTAAGGAAATTACTCCTGAATACCCCGGGCTGTCCAAATTGATAGAAGATATGTGGGAGACAATGTATTACAGCAGCGGTGTTGGGTTGGCTGCTCCGCAGATCAACCGGGACATCCGGCTTTTTGTAATAGACTCCAGCCAGATCTTCACCAACCAGGATGAGGAGGATAAAGGCAAATATCCGGATGAGCCGGGGACTAAGCAGGTCTTCATCAATGCGCATATTGTGAAGCTGGACGGCGAAGAATGGGCGTATAATGAAGGCTGCCTGAGTATTCCCAAGATCCGGGAAGACGTCTACCGCAGCGAGGAAGTGACTCTGGAATATGTCGATGAGCAATTTCAGCCGCATACGGCTACTTTCAACGGTATTACGGCAAGAATTATCCTGCATGAATACGACCATATCGAGGGCAAGCTGTTTATAGACTACCTGAAGCCGCTGAAACGGAAGCTGCTGAAAGGCAAGCTGGATGATATCTCCAGGGGGAGGATCAACGTAGACTATAAGATGAGCTTTCCCCGGTAGGACTTCCGGATCAGATGCCCCCGAAGAGAAGACCGGCCCTTCAGCCGGATTCCGCTTACAGCGGCTTGTTCCCTGTATAAGCCCGCCATTTTTCCAGCAGCTGTCGCATATCATCTGGCAGCTCGCTCTCAAAAAGTATTTCCTTTCCGGTACCCGGGTGAGTAAAGCCCAGGGTCTTGGCATGCAGGGCATGCCGGGGGCAAATGGCAAAGCAATTATCCACGAATTGCCGGTATTTGCTGAAGACGGTCCCTTTTACGATCTTATCACCTCCATAGGTATCGTCATTGAAGAGGGGGTGCCCGATATGCTGCATATGGACGCGGATCTGGTGGGTCCTGCCTGTCTCCAGCACGCATTGCACCAGGGTAACGTAGCCAAATCGTTCCAGTACTTTATAATGGGTGATGGCTTCTTTGCCATGATCTCCTTCCGGATAGGCGTCGAATAGTTTGCGGAAGCGACGATGCCTTCCCACATGTGCGATGATCGTTCCGTTCTCTTCGACCAGGTCACCCCAGACCAGGGCCATATACTGTCGCTTGACGGTATGGTCGAAGAACTGCTTGGCCAGGCTTCTGACGGCTCTTTCCGTCTTGGCCAGGACCATCAGTCCGCTGGTGTTTTTGTCGATCCGGTGTACCAGCCCGAAACGGGGCAGGTTCTCTTCGCTGATGGATTGATTTTTTTGCCGGAGGTACCAGGCGACCCCATTGATCAGGGTGCCGCTATAATTCCCGCTGGCGGGATGCACGACCAGCCTCGGTGGTTTGTTGATGATCAGCACATCTTCGTCTTCATAAAAGATGTTCAGGGGCATCTCTTCCGGTATAATTTCTTCCCCGTGTGCTTCTTTATCAGAAAACATAACGATCTCATCCAGGGGCCTGATCTTATAATTGGGCTGGACCTGGTGGTTGTTGACCAAGACCATGCCTGCTTCCAGCGCTTTCTGTATTTTATTGCGGGAGGCGTGCTCTATCCGTGCTACCAGGAATTTGTCGATACGGAGAGGTTCCTGTCCTTTATCTACTTTCAGGTTCATGCGCTCGTACAGCTCCTCCGATCCTTCGGGGCTTTCTTCCAGGTCATTATCGGGGAGTTCCTTCTCCGGATCCGGTCCTTTGCTCATAATCGGGATTTGTGCAAAAGTAGGATTACAAATGGTAATTTTGTCCATTATGCAGGAAGTCATATTCAGTAACCTGGGAAAAATGGATTATGAGCAGGCCTGGGATTACCAGGAAAGCCTTTTACAGGGCAATGTGCGGATCAAAACGGAGGCGCGAAGGCTGGCGGAGACGATGGCGCCATCAGCCGGTGATCGGTCGGTCGGGCCCGATACCCGTCATTATCTCCTTTTTGTGGAGCATCCTCCCGTTTATACGCTGGGTAAGAGCGGTCATATGGAAAATATTCTGATCGGCGAGCAGGGAATGAGGGACAAGGGTATCCAGTTCTTCCAGACCAACCGGGGCGGAGATATCACTTTCCATGGACCCGGGCAGATCGTGGGCTATCCGATCCTGGACCTGGAGAAATTTTATACGGATATCGGTAAATACCTGCGTGACCTGGAAGAAGTCTTCATTTTATTACTGGCGGAATACGGGATCCGGGGAGAGCGTTCGCCCGGCGAGACCGGCGTCTGGATAGAGCCCGGCGTCAAGAGCCGGGAGCGTAAGATCTGTGCGATCGGGGTACGGTGCAGCCGGTGGATCACCATGCATGGGTTTGCTTTTAATGTCAATACGGACCTTTCTTATTTTAACGATATTGTTCCCTGTGGGATAATGGATAAGCAGGTAGCCTCCCTGGAAAAAGAATTGGGGCGTACTATTCCTATGGAGGAAGTGGCTGCGGGAGTCAAACGAAATTTTGAGAAAGTTTTTGACGTGAAGCTGATTTGATCCGGGGGCTTTGCCGGAGGGCCCTTTCGAAGCGCATCCGGTGCGGGCTAGAATTCTTTCGGAATGAATAGCTTGTTTTTTTCCTTCAATTGCTCCCCATCATAGAGTTCGAAGCTGAACCAGCCTGCGTGCAGGAAATTGCTCTTATCCAGGATCAGGGACGTATCCTTGATCTCCAGCAATTCGAAAAGCAGCTTGTTCGTATCATCGAAGAATTTGACGGAATAGTGTCTCTTGGTCGTCTCGGGCAGGGACAGATGCACATTGCCATATTTGCCGGTAAACACATAAGAGGATACCCGGTAGACTTCTTTGGGGACAAAGGGCCTTATCAGCAGGCTGTCTCCATCGATAAAGATGAGGGTGTCTTTTGTCTTTGTGAGCAGGGAATCCCTGAATTGACGGATTCTGTTTCCGGAGATCTGTGCGATGAGGGAATCCCCTTTTTTTATAAAGATCGTTCTTTTGACTTCTATTTCCTGCGAGCCATATGTACCTGTAGTAATGCTGGACGGGCTTTTTACCTGTGGTTTTCCTTTATTATTGTCGGGTTCTGTAAAAAGGATCCGCTGGTGATCTGCTCTCGACAGGACGGGGTCGGTATCGTCCTCATCGTCCCGGAGATCTGCCTTCGACTCGCCTGTATTGGCGCCAGGTCTCTGGGACCGGGTGAAAAGGTATTTGCCTTCTTCCAGTACGATGAACAGGCGGTAATAGAAATTCGGATGGGGCGCCCTGGTATCCATCGCTCCATTTTCCGGTAGTTTGGGATCCGGGACGGTGATCAGGGTCGTAAAGTTTCGTAAGCTGTCGGTAGAGCGTTGGATACTGATCTGAGTGACTACTTTGTAGTTATTACGCCAGCTGACCAGGATCTTTCCCGTGCCTTTGGCTGCAACAGAAAACCGTGGAAGCGTATCCTGCGCCCTGAGAGTAGTTACAAAGAAGAAACAAAGAAAAAAAAGCAGGATCCTGTCCATATCAGGCATAACGAATCTTTTAAAAAGATGTTTTGAAGGGAATAAAAATATTAGACTCACGAAAGGCAAATTTGGGGCCTAAAAATCCAGGACTCCGGGTGGTAAGGACCGGTTGCCCTGTAATCCTCCGCTATGAATCAGTAATAAACGGGAATCGGGAGGAAAAAGATTCTTATGGACGCTATCCAGGGCCGCATAGAATAGCTTACCGGTATAGACAAAATCGGAAGGAATGCCGGTCGACCGGTACCAGCGGTTCATAAAATCCAGTAATTCGGGGGTATATCGGGCATATCCCCCGAAATGATAGTCCGGAAGGTTTGAAAAAGCCTTCATCCCCTTTAATACCGGGACGCCGATAACGATTTGTCCCGGGGCGGACGCATTTACCAGTCCCTGGTACATGGTGCCGGTACCGATGGCGCAAAGGATATGAGTATATTGGGATTTATCCACGGCCCGGAGGATATCATCGCTCCCCTTCACCCCCAGGGGGCCGGCTCCTCCCTCCGGAATGACCCAGGCTCCGGGCCATTTGGCCCTTAGCTGCTCCAGGAAGGCAGGGGTATCTTTTGCCCGATACGCTTCCCGGCTTATAAATTCCAGCTGCATGCCATAACCGGCAGCTTGCCGGAGCGTATCAGATAAGGCGGCCGGCTGCTCTCCCCGGATAATGCCCGTAGCGCGGAGACCTGCCTGTTGGGCGGCAAAAGCGGCAGCGATGATATGGTTCGACCAGGGGCCTCCGAAAGTGATAATATGTTGGCCCGGTTTTTTCATAGCAGCGTGCAAATGGTTTTTTAGCTTGAACCATTTATTGCCGGATATGACCGGATGGATCTTGTCCAGCCTTAAAACATGGGCGGTTAAGCGATGCTCCGTCAATTCAGGCAAAGTGACCGGGTCAATAGATAATGGATAATTAAATAATTGTTTCGTTAAATTATCCATTAATAAATTGTCCATTATCTATTAGTATTTTTTTATTTTCGTGGATTAAATTAAAATTACGATAAATGCAACCAACACTTTTGATTTTAGCGGCCGGGATGGCTTCCAGATATGGCAGTATGAAACAGATTCAGGGATTTGGCCCCAGTGGGGAGACGATCATGGATTATTCTATATATGATGCGATCCGGGCCGGGTTTAAAAAGGTAGTTTTTATCATAAGGAAGGATTTTGCCGAAGATTTTAAGAACATTTTTGAACCTAAATTAAAAGGCCGGATAGCTACCGATTATGTTTACCAGGACCTGCATTCCTTCACCGGGAGCTTCCAGGTGCCTGCGGATCGTACCAAACCATGGGGGACGGCTCATGCCATTCTTTGTGCTAAAGACGCGATCAGGGAGCCCTTTGCCGTTATCAATGCCGATGATTTCTATGGTCGTGACGCTTTTGAAAAGGCCTATGCTTTTCTGACTAAAGAGGTCAATGACAAGACTTATTCCATCATCGGGTATGAGCTGGCCAAGACTTTGTCCGACAATGGCACGGTAAGCCGCGGAGTCTGTGAGGTGGATGCCAGTGGCAACCTGGTTTCTATTGCCGAGCGGACCAAGATCTACCAGGATGGGGATAAGAAGATTACCTATGAAGAAGGGGATCAGAAATTTGAAGTGCCTTTTGATTCGAAGGTCTCTATGAATTTCTGGTGTTTTGCTCCTTCTGTGTTCCCGTATACGGAAGGGCTTTTTGCGGAGTTCCTGGCTGAGCAGGGGACGACTTCCAAGGCTGAATTTTTTATACCGATCATCGGAGACAAGTTCATCCAGGATGGCAAGGGTGCGATCAAGGTCATACCGACGGATGCCCAGTGGTTTGGCGTAACGTATAAAGAAGATGCGCCGGATGTGCAGGCCAGCCTGAATGCATTGATCGCAAAAGGGGAATATCCTACGAAGCTTTGGAGCTAGTACCGGTAACCCGGCTTATATAAATGGGAAAAACCTGCCTCGGCAGGTTTTTCCCATTTATACGATATAACTATAAATTGCTTTTTACGATGAAGATGCAATCCTCGATCTTTTCGATCTGTTGCTGGCGTTCCATCCCTTTGATCGGGGAGGAGAGGGGAACCCTGACGTGGTTGAACAGGCTGTCACTTTTCAGGACGGTGCTGTCTGAACGCATGTCATCCAGGGCACGGAAGATATTCTTTGTACGGATGGCGAATACCGCTCCCTGTACATCATGCTGGCTGGAGCTGACGATACCGACTACTTCCCCATCTTTGTTCAGCACCGGGCCGCCACTATTGCCGGGGTTGGCGGCAACAGTGATCTGGTAGGAGAGGGTATCTCCCTGAAACCCTGTCCGGGCGCTCATATAGCCTTTACCGTAGACGATCTCATCCCGGGGGTAACCCATTGTGAACAGGTCGTCTCCCAGTTTCGTTCCGGTCCTGCTGATACCATAAGGCAGGGGGCCATAGGATTTGAAAGCGGTGTCTTCGATCTTCAGAAAAGCCAGATCGGCGGTAGGGTCCAGGTGGAGCACCCTTGCTTTAAAGGAAGTTCCCTGACGGTTCTGGACCTCTACCAGGGTGGCATTTTTAACCACATGATAGTTGGTGACCAGGTATCCTTTTCCATCGATCAGGAAGCCGGTACCGCCGGACTTGAAATTGACGGGGACTGCAGCCTGGTTGGCCGAGCCTTCATTATTGATCTGATCGGTAACGCTGTTTAACCGTAATTCCGTGTTGCGCAGCCGTCTGCTGAGCAATTCTACCCGGTCATTGTTCACTTTAGGTGACAAATAAGAAACTAACCCACTGATTCCCAATGCAGTAATGCCTGCGATAGAGGCGGCAACGCCGATCACGCGCTTGTATTTCTTCCAGAGGACCACTACCTTGGTGGCCGTAGGAGTTTCCCTGATGTCTCCGGCGGTAGAAAGTGCGTTGTGTATTTCGTTCAATTGGGACTTGAAATCCTTTATTTCGCCGTACTGGCTCAGCTGGTGGAGGAAAATAGTATGTTCTACGACCATCTGGTCGACGGCGGGGTTGCTTTTCCGCATTTGTTCGAAATACACCCTTTCTTCAGGTAGCATCTCTCCCCGGATATACCGTTCAATAGCGTCTAACATGTTGATTTCTTGCATTCTGCGGCTATTTTTTGTACTGACTAAATAGTTTTTTCAAACGGATCAGGCATTTATATTTTTGATTCTTCGCGTTATCTGCATTGGTATAGCCAAAATTCTCCGCTATCTCTACCATGCTCTTCTTTTGCAGATAATAAGCTTCGAGGAGGCTTTTACAGGGCTCTCCCAGGTTTTTCATCGATTTTTCCATAACCTGGAAGTCCAGGTTTCGTTGCTGATGCAATTCCATTTCTTCTTCTACGGGTACGGTCTCTTCGAGGCTTTCCACTTCAGGAGAGATCCGTTGCGATTGGTTCAGGCGTTTGAGCCATAGTCGCCGGCATACGGAATAGAGGTAGGTCTTAAGCTGACAATTCAATTCGAAGGAGCCGGTCTTCACTTTTTCATACAACACGATCATAGCTTCCTGAAAAATATCCCTGGCATCATCGGGGTAACCGTTATTATTGAGGATTAGCGACTGCACCATATTATAATGCTGCTTATAAATGGTCTCAATGGCCTTTCTGTCGTTTAGAGCCAGTCCTTCCAATAATTTCTGTTCGTTGGTCTCTGTCCTCACGCTTATGCTTTATTTAATACCGAAATTAAAGATTCGTAACCCAAAGATGCCTTAAAAATTTTAAAATAAGCCTTGATGCCCTCAAATGCCGTAGAATACGTATTGTAAAAAATAATATCTGTAATTTTTTACAATTTTGCGGGTTACTTTTTTCTTATTGGTGGTATTAACTGGAAACCATTCAATTAACATCAAAAAGATCACAAATGAAAAAATTATTTTTCGTATTAGCTATCGGCGCTTTCGCAGCATGTAACAATTCTTCCAGCACTGAAGCAAAAGTTGATTCTGCTGCTGCAAAAGTAGACAGCACTGTTGCTAAGGCTGATTCTACTGTTAAGAAGGCAGACAGCGTTGTTGCTAAGGCTGATTCTACTGTTAAGAAAGTAATCGACAGCGTTAAGAAATAAGTCTTTTTCATATGGCAAGCAATCGTTAGAGGCCGTCCTGTTCCCAGGATGGCCATTTTTCCCCTTCTGGTGGAAAAACCAGCTTAGCTGCTAACTGACTGCCGGCTGTTATGAAGTCCGAATTGAGCCCCTTGGAGAATATCCAAGGGGCTTATTGTTTTAGGGGGGGTATGGTGAGTCGCTCGTTGAGCGAAGCATGGACAGCTAGCTGTCCATGCTTCGAGTCTAATGTCGGGCCTTCGGCCGAAACGCCCGTGGCGTTTCTTGTATTTCCGCAGACAGACTGAAGTCTGCCTACGGTCGGCTCTAATGATGCCCCTTCGGGGACAACGCCCGTGGCGTTGTTTCGGGAAGAAGTCCGGTCAATAATCCTAGCAAAGGCAGATAAGCGCATAAGCGGAATACGTATTGAATACTGGTATGATCGGCGAGTTTGCCCAGGACGGCGGCTCCGATTCCTCCCATTCCAAAGGCAAGGCCGAAAAACAGGCCTGCGATCATCCCCACCTTCCCGGGCACCAGTTCCTGGGCATATACCAGGATCGCCGAGAAGGCGGAGGCGAGTATGACTCCTATGAAGACGGTGAGGACGCCGGTCCAGAACAAATTCGCATGCGGCAAGAGCATCGTAAACGGCGCTACGCCCAGAATGGAGAACCAGATAACATATTTCCGCCCGATGCGGTCTCCGATCGGGCCGCCGATCAGCGTACCTGCGGCAACGGAAAAAAGGAAGAGGAACAGGTACATCTGGGAGCTTTGGACCGACACATGAAATTTATCCATCAGGTAAAAAGTGTAATAGCTGCTCATGCTGGCCATGTAGAAATATTTGGAGAAGATCAGGATCAGCAGGATGGCCAGGGCAAAGATCACTTTTCTCCGGCTGAGGGAAGGATGGATATCCTTTATGGGCGCGGCGGTCTTTTTTCGGGTCCGGTTGAGATTGCGGCTATACCATCCTCCTGTATTGATCAGGACACCGATTGCCAGCAGGGCTGCCAGGGAGAACCAGATGATCCTGGACTGACCATAGGGTGCAATGATCTGGGCTGCCAGGAGCGGTCCCAGGGAACTGCCGGCATTTCCCCCGACCTGGAATAAGGACTGCGCCATACCACGGCGCCCGCCGGATGCCATATACGCCATGCGGGATGCTTCGGGATGAAAAATGGAGGAACCGATACCTACCAGCGCCACGGATAGCAATACCATGGGAAAGCTGGCGGCCCGGGAGAGGAATACCAGTCCCACCAGGGTAAAGCACATGCCTGCGGCCAGGGAATAGGGCTGGGGTTTACGGTCCGTATACAGCCCGACAAAGGGCTGCAGCAGAGAGGCGGTGAGCTGGAAACAGAAAGTCACCATACCCAATTGCCCGAAATCCAGGTGCAGGGAATTCTTCAGCAGCGGGTAGGTAGAAGGAATCAGCGACTGCATCGTGTCGTTCAGCAAATGTGAGAAGCTGATGGCCAGCAAAATAGGAAAAACCGTCTTTTGTGTGATCTCTTTGGAGAGAGCCACTTGTTCTTCGGTGAGTACTTTTGGCATGTTGTTTACATTTCTTTTGATTAAAAATCAGATCATCTGATGTCTTGCCCGGAAATAAAACCTACGAGACGCCCAGGATCTTAGCCGCCCATTGCCAGGCTTTTTTAGGATCCTGGTCGATGATGCTCTTTAACAGAGACTCGTGCCATTGCTGGCTCTGGATAAAGGACTCGGTAGAGTGATGGATCTCCAGGAAATGCCTGCTTACCTGCTCCGCAAAAGTTCTGTAGAGATCGGCCAGGATATCGTTGCGGGAGGCGGCGGCAATAGCGATATGGAATTGAATATCTGCCCGGATCGCTTCTTCCGTATGGCCCGCTTTTGCAGCCAGATCCCTTTTCTTCAGCAACACCTTCATTTTTTCGATGTCCTTTTTTGTACGGTGCAGGGCGGCTTTTTCCGCCGTCTTCATTTCCAGCATCTGCCTTACTTCGTCCAGGTCCCCTGCGTCAGCCCGCCGAAGGCGTTGGGAGAGGGGTTCTGCAATCCCATTCTGTATTTCGACAAAAGTGCCCGAACCCTGCCGTACGCTCAGCAACCCCGTATTCGCCAGGATTCGTATGGCCTCCCGTATGGTGGAGCGTCCTACCCCGAACTGCGCCATCAGCTCCGGTTCGGAGGGAAGTTTCTGGCCTGCCTGGTATTCTCCCAGGGAAAGCTGCTGCTGTAATTTGCTGACAACGGCATCTGCGAGATTGTGACGTTGCAGGGGATGTGTTGCTTTACTCATTTAATGGCCGGGCCTTTTTTGAAGAGTCCGGGTAATGTTCGATAAGCGAGCCTTTGTAAAGGCTCGTAGTTCATCAGGTCATCTGATGACCGTAAAGATACGACTTTTTCCGAAAAACGAAATTTAGCATAATAATATGCGATTTGAGTGAAGGTTCTTACCTTGTCCCATGCAACAAAATCCTACAAAATTCAAGACCTGGTGGCTATTGATTGCCGTTGGCGCGATCTTTATAGGGATCGGAGTCTTTGCATTCATAAGTCCGTTCAGCAGCTATGTCAGGTTGGTGAAATATACGGGGATCGGTCTTTGGGCGAATGGAGGCTTCCTGCTTACCGTTGCTATATTAAATAAAAAATATATACAGGAAGGGAAATGGATGCAGGCCGAGAGTATCCTCCACTTCCTTTTTGCAATCCTGCTTACGTTTAACCCTCTCTTGTCTTTTATAGCCTTACCCTATTTCATAGGCGCCTGGATTTTTCTGGTAGGCTGCTTCAAGATCGCGGCGGCTCTGTCGCTGAAGAAGATTGTCCGGGGATGGCCTTTCATTTTAATCACCGGCATTCTCTCCGTCATATTCGGCTTATTGCTTTTATATGGCCCCCTGGCCAAAGCCAACAGCATCACTTTCCTGATCGGGACTTTCGGGGTGATCATGGGCTCGCTCTATGTCGTAGACGCCTTCCGGTACCGCAACCGGGAGGAGACCCTGAATATGATGCTGTAAAAGTTACCGGGTCACAGCTCTATTCATCCATTCATATAAAAAAAGCCTTTTACGGCCTTCTTAACGAAGTTTTTTATAAATTAACAGCATAGAGGCTTTGTCAACCTGACTAGCATAGATTAACCAACGACCCAACTATGAGATTGTTAGCCATTTCCCCTTATGCAGGTATCCTTCTCTTCTGCTGCCTGTATTCGTCCATCCGTGCCCAATCCACGGGGAAGGACAGCATCGTCACCCAGGATGGATATTACAATGCCCTGCAGGTTTATCATCATTATCTCACACCGGAAACCCGGCTTTACAGAGGAAGCCAATATGTGGAATATGCCTATTGGCTCAGGGACGGGCACCCGTTTTTCGACGATGGCCGTTTGCAAAAAGGAACCATTTTCTATGACAGCATCCTTTATGAGGGTATCCTGCTGCTGTATGACCTGGTAAAGGAACAGGTAGTAATCAGTGACTCCTATGATAATTATAAGCTTTTCCTGATCAATGAGCAGCTGGACCATTTCACTATACAGCGTCACCTCTTTATAACCCTAAAGGATAGCCTTAATCCCTCGGCCCCCCGGCATGGCTTCTACGAACAGCTATACAAGGACCGGATCACCCTGCTGAAGAAAGAAAAAAAAGTTATTATGGAAGACCTGACCACGGGTAAGGTCGAAAAATTTATTGACGCATCCGTTTCCTATTACCTGAAGAAAGGAGCTGTCTATTATGCGGTCAATAACAAGCAATCTCTTTTGAGCGCCTTGAATGACAGGCATAAAGAGATAAAAAAATTTATACGAAAGAACGGCTTGAGCATGCGTCATGACAAGGAGAATACACTCCTTCAGGTGGCGGCCTGGTACAACGGTCAGCTTTCCGATATGGCGAATAAATGAACTTCTTCTCATGAAACATTCTTATACTTTATTGCTGACCGTTTTCTGCTTGCTGATACTGGGGGGCAGATCCCTTGCCCAAAAGGATAAGGAGACCCGGGTCACGGTGGATTTTAAACAGACGCCCATCGCGGATGTCTTACAGGAGCTGGAGAAACAGACCGGTTACCGGTTCTTCTACGATACAACGGATTTCGACAGCACGAAGGTCGATATAAAGGCGGACGCGCAGCTATTCACCCGGGTGCTTGACAATGTCTTTTCGGGTACGGATATCAGCTATTCCATCGACCGGCAGGGACATGTCTTTATCGGCAAAGGCGAATCTATCCGGACGGATCTGCCTCCGGGCTTTTTCGACAAAGGGGCGGCGGACAAAGAGGCGCTGGGTAAGGGGGACAGCATCCGGGACTATCTGGAAGAAGCCGGCAAGCCACAAGTGGCTACCCTGGAAAACAAGCTCTATGTGATCGGCGAAAAGATCACCGGCCCCCTCCAGGGCATTGTCAACCTGGCGGGTTATACGCGGGACGCCAAAACAGGAGAACCCGTGGTCGGCGCTTCCATCTATGTTGAAAACCCCCGGATCGGGGTCTCCTCCGATCAGTATGGCTATTATTCCATTTCTCTTCCCCGGGGCCGTCACATCCTCAATATCCAGAGTATCGGCATGAGGGATACGCGGCGGCTTCTGCTGGTATATGGCGACGGAAAAATGAACATCGATTTGCGCACCCAGGTCCTCACCCTGAAAAAGGTCATTGTTTCTGCTGAAAAAGCCAGCAATGTCAAGAGAACGGAGATGGGTGTACAGAAGATCGATATAAAAACCATCAAGCAGGTTCCCGTGGTATTCGGGGAGGCCGATGTCCTGCGGGTGGTCATGACACTGCCCGGCGTAAAGACGGTTGGGGAGGCCAGTACGGGACTGAATGTAAGGGGCGGGTCCGCCGATCAGAATCTTGTCCTGTTCAATGACGCGACGATCTATAATACAGCCCATTTCTTCGGGATGTTCTCTGCCTTTAACCCCGAAGTGGTAAAAGACGTGGAACTCTATAAGAGCAGCATTCCCGCGCGGTTCGGCGGCCGCCTGTCCTCCGTATTGGATATCAACAGCCGGGAAGGGAATAAAAAGAACATTACCGGTTCGGCGGGTATCGGACTGCTGACCAGCCGTCTCAACATAGAAGGTCCGATCGTAAAGGACAAAACCTCCTTTATATTGGGTGGCCGGACTACGTATGCGAACTGGCTGCTGGCCGACCTGCCCTCGCAGTACAAGAACAGCCGGGCTTCCTTCTATGACCTCAACCTCAATATCAGCCATGAGATCAATAAGAAGAACAGCCTCTATTTTACCGGCTACCTGAGCGAGGACCATTTCAATCTCAACAACGATACTACTTATGGTTATGGCAATCGCAACCTCTCCCTGAAGTGGAAACATATTTTCAATAACAAATTTTACAGCCTGCTGACCACCGGTTATGACCGGTATCAGTATAGCATTTCCAGCGCCGCGAATCCCGTCAATGCCTACAAACTGGCTTTCGATATCAACCAGCTTTATTTCAAGGCTCATTTTAACTATTTCCTAAGCGCCAGTCATACGATCGACTTCGGTTTCAGTACCCTGCGTTATCGGATGCATCCGGGATCCTACACTCCCCTTGGACAACGATCTCTCGTCGTCGGTGATACCCTGCAGACCGAACAGGCCCAGGAAAGCGCTTTATACCTGAGCGATCGTTATACTATCAGCAATGCGCTCTCGGTGGAAGGCGGAGTCCGTTATTCCCTCTACAATTATCTTGGTTCCAGCCAGGTCAATAATTATGCGCCGGGACAGCCTGTCTCGGAAGACAATCTGCTCGGCACCACCAGGTATGGACCGGATAAGATCATCAAGACCTATGGAGGACCCGAGTACCGGCTGTCGGCCAGGCTGGTGCTTACGGATAACGTTTCGCTTAAGGCCGGTTATAATACCCAACGCCAATATATTCATGCCTTGTCGAATACCACGGCCATGGCTCCTACGGACATCTGGAAACTGAGCGACCCTAATATCAGGCCGCAGCATGGGGACCAGGTCTCTCTGGGACTGTACAGGAATTTCAAAGCCAATACGATCGAGACTTCCCTGGAAGTATATTATAAGCGTATCGGCGACTACCTGGATTATAAGAGCGGTGCGGAGCTGGTGATGAACCATCATATAGAAACCGACGTGCTCGAAACGAAGGGTAAGGCTTATGGCGTGGAGCTGCTGATAAAGAAGCTGACCGGGAAGTTCAACGGCTGGTTCAGCTATACCTATTCCCGGACCCTGCTCCGGCAGGATGATCCCAATGCGGGCGAACTTATCAATAAGGGCCACTACTATCCGGCGAACTATGATAAGCCACAGGATGTAACGGTGGTAAGTAACTACCGGGTCACGCACCGGTTTAGCGTCTCGCTCAATGCCACTTACAGCACGGGGCGTCCCATCACGCTGCCAATCGGGGTCTTCAATTATGCCGGTTCGCAGAGAACCCTGTATGCCGACAGGAATGCTTATCGTATCCCCGATTATTTCCGTACCGATCTCTCCATGAACATAGACGGGAACCATAAAGTGCATCAGAAAACCCATAATTCCTGGACGATCGGCGTGTACAACCTTACCGGCCGGAAGAATCCTTATTCAGTATATTATGTATCGGAGAACGGCGTCGTCAACGGGTATAAGCTATCTATTTTCGGAAGTGCAATACCCTTTGTTAACTTTAATATCCGATTTTAAAGAACAACCATATGCAAAGAATAGTTAAAAAAACAGGACCTCTATCCGTTCTCCTGGTGGTTATTCTCCCTTTACTGCAATGTAAGGAGGTTTATGTCAGCCCCTATACTTCACCGACAACGGGTTACCTGGTGGTGGAAGGATATATCAGCGGCAACAGCGAGACCAGCTTTACCCTCAGCCGCACCATTAAATTATCCGCGGATACTACCAATCCGCAGGAGGTGGGGGCCAGCGTGCAGGTGGAGGGGGATGACAATTCCGTGTACCCTCTTACCGAGGCGGGAGGCGGAATATATAACACAGGCAGTCTGCCGCTCAATGTATCCGCGAAATACCGTCTGCGGATCCATACCCAATCCGGTGGAGAGTACCTGTCTGATTATGTGCCGTATAAGATCACACCGGCTATCGACAGCATCAATTGGAAACAGGACAACAGCGGAGTCAACATCTATGCCAATGCACATGACGATGCCGGGAACACGAGGTATTATCAGTGGTCTTACGATGTCACCTGGGAATATAATTCCGCAGAAGGATCCGATTACGAATATGATGGCAATACGAATCCCGTAAGCGTCATACCCAGAAGCCTGGCAGACCAGGTATACCGGTGCTGGAGCTATGTCGGCTCTTCCAACGTGCTCATCAGCAATTCCGCGAAATTAGCGAAGGATGAGATCTATGAATATCCCCTTAACCATATTGCCGCGGACGATGTGCAGCTCAGCGTGCTTTATAGTATGCTGGTCCGTCAATATGCGCTGACGGTGGATGGGTACAATTTCTTAAACCTTATGAAAAAAAATACCGAATCCCTGGGCTCTATCTTCGATGCCCAGCCTTCCCAGCTTACGGGTAATATTCACTGCCTGAGCAATACGGCGGAACAGGTGATCGGCTTTGTCTCCGCGGGTACGGTACAGCAGCAGCGGATCTTTATCAGCAGGAGCCAGCTATCTCCCTGGAACTATTATTTTTCCTGTCCGTTGAAAGATACTATTGCGCCTAATAGCCCCGACCAATTTGAAAAATTTTTCGGTTATGGGTCCTATACGCCTACGTATACGGCTTATTCTATGGGAGGAGGATTTATTGGCTATTACTGCAATGAGACTTATTGCATCGACTGCAAGGCCAGGGGTGGTTCCAATGTAAAACCTGCTTACTGGCCCTATTGATCTTAAAAAATATCGAATGAAACACTATAGCCCGGCGATCGGGATGACATTATCCCTCCTTTTGTTCTCCACTTTTTGGGTGGCGCCGATCCATGCGCAGGATACAACTGCCGCACAGGAGGCGACGCTGGTGAAAGCAGTGGACCAGTACCGCCTGCAGCATCTGCAGGAGAAGCTGTTCGTACATACGGATAAGGAATTCTATCTGGCGGGGGAGATCTGCTGGTTCAAATTGTATAATGTGGATGCCGGCTCCCACCGTCCCGTGGATATCAGTAAGGTGGCTTACCTGGAATGGCTGGATAAAAATAATAAGCCCGTCCTGCAGGCTAAAGTAGGTTTGCGTCAGGGCCATGGCGACGGATCTCTGTACCTGCCGCTGACCCTTCGTTCAGGGAATTATAAATTGAGGGCTTATACCAGCTGGATGAAAAACTATGGGGCGGACTGGTTCTTTGAAAAGACGATCGAAGTAGTCAATGCCCGTAAATCGGCGGAAGTGCCCATTACCGACCCGCCTCTGCAATATAATATCGTATTCTTTCCGGAGGGAGGAAATCTCGTGGAGAATATTGCTTGTAAAGTCGCTTTCAAGGCCACAGATCAGTATGGACGAGGCATCGAATGTACGGGAGTAGTGACGGATGACGATGAGGATACGGTTATCCGGTATAAGCCGCTGCGATTTGGGATCGGGAGTTTTATATTGACTCCCCGGTCCGGGCACCGGTATCGCTCGACGATCAGGCTGGCCGATGGAACGGCGATCAGCAAGCTGCTGCCGGCGGCTTATAAAGAGGGGATTGTCATGCGTGTATCCAAGGAGGGAAATGATGGGTTCCGGGTGGATCTGCAATCTGGTGTTGCTACCGGGTTAGCCTCCGGGGTGGCGGATTCCAGGTTCTACCTGATCGCGCATACCCGGCAATCGGTCAAGCTGGCCGAGGTGGTGGTTCTAAAAGAGGGGAAAGCCAGCTTCCTGATAGACAAAAATAAGTTGGGTGAGGGCATTACGCATTTGACTGTTTTCGATGCAGCCAGGCAGCCTGTTTGCGAGCGGCTGATCTTCAAAGCTCCTTCCCGTCGTTATAAGGTTGCTATGAATGCCGATCAGGATAGTTATGCTACACGGAAAAAGATAAATCTCCAGATCAGCCTGACCGGTCCTGATAACAAATCCCGGGAGGCAGACTGTTCTCTTTCCGTATACCGGTTGGATTCTTTGCAGGGAATGCCTGCCGGTCATCTGGAGAGCTATTTGTGGCTAAGCTCCGATCTGAAAGGAAAGATCGAATCTCCCGATTATTATTTTGATCATCCGGAAGATGAGGAGGCTATGGATAATCTGATGATCTCTCATGGCTGGAGAAGGTTTCATTGGGAAGAGGTATTGCATCCAGGGAGCCCTTCCTTTGAATTCCCTCCTGAATATAACGGAGCCATCATTTCGGGCAGGATCGTAAATGCCCGGACGGGAAAACCGGGAAGGCATATACAGGGTTATTTTTCCGTACCCGGCACGCGGACGCAGTTTTCTTCGTCTATCAGCGACGACGAAGGGCGGGTAAAATTTGAGTTGAAGGATTTTTATGGATCCCGGGAAGTCGTCGTACAGACCAACCCGCTTACCGATAGTATGTTTAGGATGGATATCGCCAATCCTTTCCTGGAGACCTATACGGATGTTCCCCTGTCTCCTTTTGTACCGCCGCTGGGTAGCTCCCTGGACCTGACGGACAAGAGTGTGGCCATGCAGGCGCTGAACAGATATGCCGGAGAAAAATTAAAGCGATTCTATTTCCCCGCTGCGGATACAAGCGCTTTCTATTACAAGCCGGATTATACTTATGCGCTCGATGATTATACGAGGTTCACTACCATGGAAGAAGTAATGCGGGAATATGTCGTGCTGATGCTGGTTAAAAACAGCCATTCACATTTTCACCTGCCTCTTTTCGATATTCCTAATAACCGTTTCTTCGATGTGGATCCGCTGATCCTCGTGGATGGTGTTCCTGTTTTCGATATCGATAAGCTGATGGTGCTGGACCCGCTTAAGATCAGAAAGCTGGATATGCTGCACCGAAAGTACTTTTTGGGAGGGACTGACTATAACGGCATTATGAACTGGATCACTTACAAGGGAGATCTGGGTGGTTATGTCCTTGACCCTAATGCTACCGTAATAGATTATGAGGGGTTGGAGTTGCAGCGTGAATTCTATTCTCCTTCTTATGCCACTGAGCAGGACGCTGCCAGTCATCTGCCCGACTTCAGGAACGTGCTTTACTGGTCGCCGGTCGTTCCGACAGATACCCGGGGCAAGGGTATGCTCAGCTTCTATTCTTCGGATGTGCCTGGCCACTATGTGGTCGTGCTGGAAGGGCTGGCTCCTGATGGGACTGCCGTGAGCAATAAGCTGTCCTTTGAAGTAAAGTGATGAGGGGCCTGATACAGAGAGGGGGACAGTAATATAGGCGGGATTGCAACGTTTGAGGAATCCCGGTTGTCATGCGCTATGGCTGCCCGTTTTTGTCCTCCTAACTTAAATATGAAAAAAATGAAACTATCCAAATCACTGCTTAGCGCCATCCTGATCGGGATTGTGGTACAAAGCCTGCCTGCCTGTAAGAAAGAAAAGGAAACCCCTAAGACCAATAAGGAGAATAAAGGTCAGGAAACTCCTGCTCCCTCCGAACCTTGTCCTGGCTGCGGAATGGGTTAATTATGAAAGTCTTATCCTCCATCGCTTGTAACCTGGATACCGACCTTCTATCAGCAGCCTTCCCTTTGCTGGAAGAGGAGCGGGTAGAGGCCATTGAATGGTCTTTTGATGCCCTCTTTCATGTCGGCCAGATCCCGCCCTGGTTTTGGGAGCTATTGACGGCCTATAGTAAGGGGGGAAGGCTGATCGGGCATGGCATTTTCTTTTCCCTTTTTTCCGGAAAATGGCTGCCGGGCCAGGACGATTGGCTTCGGAAGCTGAAGCAGACGAGCACTGACCTTCCCTTCGATCACATTACGGAACATTTTGGATTCATGACGGGGAAGGACTTCCATCAGGGGGCTCCCCTCAATATCCCTTATTCTCAACTCACCCTGGAGATCGGCAGGGACCGGTTGAAAAGGATCTATGAAGCTTGCCGATGCCCGGTAGGGTTGGAGAACCTGGCTTTTTCCTATTCCCCGGAGGAAGTCAGAAAGCATGGAGAATTTCTGGAACGACTGATAGAGCCGGTGAATGGCTTTATTATCTTAGACCTTCACAATCTCTACTGCCAGATCCGGAATTTCTCTATCGGCTTTGAGGAGCTCATAGCCTTGTATCCACTGGACAGGGTGCGGGAGATCCATCTTTCAGGAGGCAGCTGGGAAGACTCCCAGATTGATGCAGGAAGGAAGGTAAGAAGGGATACGCATGATGAGTCCGTTCCCCGGGAGGTATTTGACTACCTGGAGATCGCTTTGAGGCAATGCCCCAACCTTAAATATGTGGTATTAGAGCAATTGGGAACTGCGTTGACGACCGCTGAAAGCAGAAGGTTTTTTTATGATGATTTTCTGACTATGTCAGGGATTGTGGAAGCGGCGAATGGTTCGGCGCGCCTTCCGGATGGTTCGTCGAATAGGTGTAATTCCTTTCTTCCTTTATGCCCTATAACCCCCGGAGAAATTATTGAAGACGAGATCCTCTATGAGCAGCAATTGCAGCTGAGCGGCATCCTGGAAACGGCCGCTTCCTATGAGGAGGCCCTCGGCTTGCTCCGTCAGTCTTCTTTATCTCATTCGGATTGGGAAATAGAAAGCTGGGAGCCCGCTATGTTAGAGACGGCTATGAAGATTGCACAGAAGTGGAGGGAGGGGTGGATTAATGGGAAGGGGCAGTAAGATATACATGCGCGCCTGGGACAATCAA
The DNA here is from genome assembly GCA_035555335.1 of Puia sp. Lineage (GTDB taxonomy): Bacteria > Bacteroidota > Bacteroidia > Chitinophagales > Chitinophagaceae > Puia. Next base: position 131,035 of record DATMGS010000020.1, on the reverse strand, counting down.
ATTGCCTGCTTTATCCAAAAGGCCGGCACGTATCAATGAGCGAAGGGCTTCCTCTTTGGAAACTTTTTCATGGAGTTGTTTTTGCGCCAATTCCATCAGGTTATTAAAATCTTTTTCATCCATAAAGAAGTTTTACTTAACGCTTCACTTTCTTATCAGCAGTGCGTGTCCTTTTTTGGTTTGGGCGCCCTTGCTATTTTGCTGTAAAAGAGTGATAAGACAAAGATATTGCTCCCTACCTCTCGAATAAAGGAATCGAATTCGATCCCTTTGAACCCCGGATTATGCGGTTTCTCCCACAGGCTCAGGAATATTTTCTAGCCAGTCTATAAAGTCAATTTCCTCTCTTGGCATAAAAAAGCCTTGTATACAATTGGGGCTGCGTATGCAGATTTGAATATGGCTTTTTTCAAATAATCCCGCTCCCTCAAAAGCAGGTCCTCCTTCTGTAAATACTCCCCGGGTGGAGTCGAATGTTTTATAGTTGCTATATCCCTTCATAGCTATGTCATTTTTAACCTGATATAATGTTTCAGCATGCATGAATTCAATAGCGGCGCAATCCAAATTTCTTAATATTTTATCTTTATGGTTGTCGTGCTTTAAGTCTTTATTTTTTGGAAGTTCTTCCCCAAACAGTTCATACTTGGATTTCATATTGTTGAAGTAATACGCTAATAGTTTAATATACCTTTTGTCTAAGAAATCACAACAGTATCCTAAAGACAGCATGGCGCCTATAACCGCCGGTTCTGTTATTCCACCACGATTTTTCTTTTCAGTGGCCCATTCCAATGCGCGGTCATAGTTATTCTCCCAAAAGTATAAACCATGCCCTAACCAGTCATAGGGTTTTTGACTGATCCTATAGTCGTTGGGATTCATGAGAAGCTTATCACGTACGCTACGTTCACACCCATGAAACCCAATAGTTAAATTGGGTTTCATATCATACATACAACCGTCACTTATTGACGGGAAGGAACAGCAAGATCCGCATAAGGGGCGGTCAATTTACCAGCTTCATCTAAAATGCCGGCACGCACCAATGAGCGAAGGGCTTCCTCTTTGGAAACTTTTTCCTGGAGCTTTTTCTGCGCCAGTTCCATCAGGTTATTAAAATCTTTTTCGCTCATAAAAGAAGTTGTCATGCAAAGATAGTAATTCTTGGATTTTATTTTATATAATATTTAGGTAGGGTTGTTATAAGAAATCAGCTTTTTATATCCCGTAGCTGTATGTACTTACCGGAGATCAGGACCTTATCACCTAGGCAATAGGAAGATGATTACAACATATCAAGGCGGAATTAAAAGATTCATCAATCTCCAATAACTAAAATGACTCAAATGCTCGAATTGGCAAAACTGATTATTATTAAAAAGACTAGCTAAAGGAAAAATCGCCTATCTCAGCTTTGACCTTCTCGATCCCCCGGATTGGATTCAAACCAAACGGTAAATGTCTTATCCAGCCTGTGTTTTAAAGAACTATCTTATTTTAGGGCCCCGAATAGGGTACCTTAACTAATTGTAGTAGCAAATCTAAAATAACTTATTCAATAATCCAATGGGAGTAATGTTTGGCAATGAGTAAAAGTAGAATTAAAATGGCGTTTATCCTGTCTTTGGTATGCTTTATCATCCTGTAGAGAAGTTCTGGCAAAAAAAGAAAGATCCTCCATCCTTATCACCTACCTTGCCGCGCAATTTTCACTATATAGGCTCATGCAACAAAACAGTCCTCTGCAATTAGTGCAACCTACAACAGGGTGCCATGGATAACCAGGTGACCCTGACCCGTGAAGAACTTCATGCCTTCGTTTGGGGGGAGCCTCTGTCCCGCCTGGCTAAACGATATGGGATGTCAGACTATGGCATCCGTCAGCTCTGCATCCGCTTTAGCATTCCCATACCCCGGCGCGATTATTGGAAGAAGCTGCGGGCAGGCCAGTTGGTCGAAGCCCCTCCGCTACCAGCAAAATATCGGGGGGAAGGGAGCGTCCACCTGACCCTACGGACAGCCAAAACAAACGCCTCGGTTCCATCGCTCCTTAGCGAAAGGCTCGATCCGCTGATCTTCGCAGCAAAAAGCACATTGAAGTGCTTCGATAAACAACGGCTCCATAATGGCCTAGCCTGGACAGATGGAAAACAACTCGATATCCGGGTGGCGCCTTCCTCTATCGAAAGGGCCTGCCGGTTCATGGATCAGTTCCTCCGGACCGTCCGTAGCCGGGGGTATACCTTCTTTTTTCGGGAGAATCAAACTTGGCTGAATATTGGAAAGGAACCCCTGCCGATCGTCTGCCGGGAAAAAACGAAACGGGTCATGCCTCCTCCGTCCCGCTATTCTTTTGTGACGACCATACTGGTACCTTCCGGAGTGCTGACTCTACAAATGACTTACCGGTTTAAGGAAATGGAATGGAAAATTAGGGATGGATCCCTACCCGATGAGGCTTCGACCATTCTCGACAAACTGGAAGCGGCTAATCTGCGGGTAGATGAGCGCCGGCGCGAACTGGAAAGAGGATGGGCCAAACAGCGCGAAGTTGAACGGATCCGCCAGGAGCAAGAAGATCGTCGGAAGGCCGAGTTGAAAGGGTTTAAGGATCTGCTCCAGGCAGCCACCCGCTGGCGCCAGACTATGTGGGTCCGGGAATACCTGATGGTTATGGAGCAAACGAACTTGCCGACTGGGGATAGTTCCTCGGACCATCGAGCCTGGCTCGCCTGGGCCCGGGCGAAGGCCGACTGGTACGATCCCCTGATCGAAGCTCCAGACGAATGGCTGGCGGAAGTAAACCGGGACATCCTGGGCTGATTTTCCGGGACTTGGTAGAAGACAATGCTCTAGAAAATACGTGTACCGACGCACCAGAGGTAGGATTTTTATTTTCACCCGGTATTTTTACCGATTTCGGCCACGGTGATCCTGATGGATTCTCTATTTATGCCTTGGTTAAGGCGTAAAAGGGACCTATCGGCCGTGCCTCAGTGCCTGGTTTTAGCATCCCTCCTCGATGCCGGCAATTCTCCCTATATTTATATGCGTCACTTCCCGATACACTCTCTTCGAAAATATGGCGATATTTGAACACTCGGAAAGGGGGAATACCTTTTGGGGAGAAGATATGGGACGAAAGAGGTTAACTAATAAAATCGTACTATGAGTCAGATGCTGGCTGAAATAAAAAGGATTGTCAATGAGGATGTTAGCATTCGGATTACCCAAAACGAAGTGCTGTATGAAGCTATTACCAATGCTATTCACGCCAACGCCACCCGGATTACTTGCTTATTGCAATCCTTCGATAATACGGTGGGGGCAGACGATACTAATATATTTTTTTCCCGGAAGGTGGATAATTTTACGGTCATAGACAATGGCGATGGTTTGAACCAAACCAACTATGAGTCCTTTTGCAAATATCGTACAGAACATAAGAAAATGATGGGATGCAAAGGTATAGGGCGATTTATTTTTTTGAAGGTTTATAAGAATGTTCAGTATAAAAGTAGTTTAGCTAAAAAGAAAGAGGTGCGCTCCTTCATCTTCAATTTTGATTTTGATACGGATAACATTCACACCGCTCTGGCGGACCCCAATGATGCGCCAATAAGTGTGAACGAAACTGTAACTTCCTTTGAAGGTCTCACCCTGGCCTATCTGGAAGACAAAAAAAACTTGGACCGAAGAATAGATCTGGACCTGGAGGTTATTCGAAAGAATGTACTGATCCACCTGATCCCAACGCTCTATTTTTATAAAAAGAAAGGAGTTGGGATTAACATTGATTTGAAGGATACAAAAACGGGCAAAACATTATCAATAACGGCCACAGATGTTCCGGACTTTTCCGATAAGAAATTTGTTATCCGCGATAAAGGAGGCAATCAGCAAAATTTTACCTTACATTATCAAATTGTAGAGGGCAATGGCCATGTATATGCCTATTATTGCGGCGATAGCCGGACGGTCTGTGAATTTGCCGACAAGGACTTTAAAATTACTTTACCGAATAATATTTCAGGATTTTTATTGTTGGAGGCAGAGTATCTGAACGAACACGTGAATAATGAACGAAATGATTTTGACATTTTCCCGGTCCGCACTGATGTCTATTCTACAATTTCGTGGGAGATGATTAATACGGAATTAAAACACCTGATGGCCGAATTGATAAAAAACATTGTACCGGAAGCATTGGCTATCAACAGAGAAAAACTGGAAGAAATTCAGGAGGAAAGGCCGTATTTGATTGAATATATTGAGGATCAGGATATTGACCTAGCCGGCTTTTTAGATAAACGACACATTATTGATAAGGCGAAGAAAAAATTTGACATAGCAAAGGAGAAGCTTTTGGCTGGTGCCGGCAAAGATATATATACGGAGAAGGAATTAGCCGACGCAATTCAGATAGCCCAGAACGAGTTGGTTTCTTATATCTGCGATCGGGTGCAGGTAATCGATCGATTAAAAGCCCTGGTAAATAAGAAGGAGCGGGTGGAATCAATCATCCATAACCTTTTCATGAAGCAATATACGGATGATAACTACTTCAGTGTAGGGAAAAACAATCTCTGGCTGTTGGATGATCGATTTACTAGTTATAGTTATGCTGCCAGCGACAGACGGATAAAAGAAGTGCTCGCGGAATTAGGAGAAGAATCAGATGATATCGACAATGCTGGGGATAAGCCCGACTTGTCTCTTTTCTTTTCCCACAATCCGATCAATCCGAAAAGCTTAAAATCGGTGCTGGTTGAGATCAAATCGTTTGATTTTAGTACGAAACCGGACCGGAAGAAGCACCAGGGGATTCAGCAATTAGTCGATTATGTAAAGGCTTTTAAGAAAAAGGAGAATATAGAGGAGATCTGGGCTTACCTGATTACCGATGTTGATGATAAGCTGGCCGAGCGTCTGAGAAACGACGACTATACACCTCTTTTTTCGACCGTTGCGCCCATCTTCCATCGGTTTTATAAAGATCTGAACATTTCCATCTATGTCATAGATGCTAAAACCTTGATATCGGATGCAGAATCCCGCAACCGAGTTTTCCTGGATATCATTCGTAAAAAAAGTAGGTTGAATGACTTGCTTAGCACTCAGGTAAGTGAACAAAAGGAATCGTAGTAATAAAAACGGCCCTTATTTATTTTGGGGCAAAGTCGTATCTTTGTGATCGGAAAGACCTCCGGTATTTAAAGCCTGCGGTGCTATAGCCTTCCTGGCGTTAGTTGCTGCTGAAGTTTTATTCATTTTTCTTGACACTCTGCCTTGCGTCCAGATACGCACCTTAGAGGGCTTTAAAATACCCTATCAGAAAAAAATGAAGAAAAAAAGAAGCGGTGGCAGAACGACCAGCCCTCTGCAACTTACCCGTGTGGTGACTTTCTTAATGAGGCTGGCAACATTAGTGAAGATGATACTGGATATGCTTCAGTGATTTGGTAGGGCCGGTCTGGCCCTATTATTTTTTTAAGGATAAAAATGCCTCCGCATATTTCTCTTCAATGACCACGCCCTTCCCCGGCGTTAATGCCTTGAATTCTTTGGACTGGACGCAGGCAGAAAGGTACCCATCGCCCCGTTCGAGGGACCGAATCAGAAGTTAGACGGTTTTATCCGATATCTCATAGCGATCATCTCGGTAATCTTTCTAGATAATCGACTTTTTCCGATGCGATTTTTTCAATCACTTCCATGACATAACGGTATAGGAACTTTACCTATTTCGTAGCATCGAAATACCGGTATAGGTGGATTGTTGCATTGTTGTACACTTCTACGTTGTGGACATTAGTAGGTTACCACTCAATGAGAGCCAGGCAGAGCAAAGAATAGCTTTCAAGTAAAGTTCGATAGCGGTCCATCTGATCAAACTTGCTCATCGAGACACAAAAAATAAGATTCGCAGGAACGTACTTTTTTCACCCTAATACGTGGTAAATCAAGTAGCGGTAAATTCGGCCGTTGCCATCCACAAACAGATGGATCAATACAAAGCCAAAGGCCAGCAAGGCAACTGGTAAGGTATCGAAAGAGGAATCAGTCTGCAATTATTGGTTAGCGGCAATGAGGTTGTCGAGCAGGGGGGAGATCTGGCTACCTGGCAGAAATGTGGCTCGGCGGAGGGGCTTTTCTGACCTGTTCGCCGATAAAGCCGCTATGTGTCGCCAACCGAGTTGGTAAATTGGGGGCTGTCCATAACGATTTGCAGCAGCGAGAGCAAGTCGGTTTTCGTGATGAGGGGCCAACTTAGGCGATGGTGCGGTCCCAGCAGTGCAGGCGGGGTAAGGGAGGACGCTTATAATTAATTATGCAATTTAATGTTATGCTGTTTATAGCTAAAAAGAATAAGGTATTAGATAAATATGGGTTTTATATGAATATATTTCAAATATTTACTATAACTGTTTAATAATATGTTATTTTAGTAAATATTTGAAATATTAATATTTAAATAATATATTTACTTTTCGATGTTTAATGAAGTTTTAAATATTAACCGTTCACTAACCCAGATAAAGGCCGATCAATACCGCGGTGCCTTGCGCAATAAGCGTAAAGCACTAAGTAATATCCGTGATGTCTATGACGCCTGTTTTTTTGTTGGTCATGGTAACATCAAAAAGGGCTCGGGTAAATTTGATGAGGGTTGTGATTCCGGAAGAGATAGCGGTTTGTTGTGGTGTATATGGTTAAAGGATCCTGATTCCACGTTAACTAATCAATTCCTCACGGAGGTGAGCGATAACACCCGACCATCTTATTTTTCCAATAAGTTTTTTGAGAGAAGGGTTAAGCTGAATACGATTTTTGGTATTAAAAAAGACTGTAAGGGATTAGATAGAGGTAAGGATAATGGAAGAGGTTGCGGCTTGCTAAGTCATATTTGGTCAGAGATTCCGAACTGCCCCGTAGCTAATCAATCCCTTCCTGAAGCAAAGATAAAGCCCCATTCATTTAATTGTAGCCATGATATTTCTGAAAATTTTTGTGAAGGAGATGAGAAATCTAACGTCAAAAAGGACTGCTCAGAGTTAAATAGATATAAAGATGTTGGAAGAGATTACCATATTCAATCGAAAGATTCCAGGACGGCCTTGTGCATAAACGCTATCCAACGAAATCTTACTGATGTCGCTATAGCGTTTAGCCGATCAGAGCATGAGGAGATCAGGGCGTTGTCTTCTGAAATAAGACATCAACTTAATACTTACACTGATACCTGTGATGAAAGACTGGTATGGTCTGCATTGAGGCAGCTAGTTAATTATGAAGTTAAGGTTATCAAGTCCGTTAAATTACTAGCTAAAGCATCGCGAGTATGGCTCAAGGAGTTAATTTTGCGAAAGTTCAGGGATGTCCGACAGTTTTACAGGGCCATTGTACGTTTCTTATTTAAAAATATGGATTCAGATATAGATGATGATCAGGCTTCTTTATCCCGCTATGGGAAAGAGATTCTTCTTTATTCATTTAACACACTAATCCATGACAGAACAAGAAGTTATTATTTACTTAGAAAATATGGTTGAACATGATACTGCGATAACTGAACAGCAAAAATTTGTACTCAAAGAAGCTATTGCCAAATTAAAAACCGGCTTTACCATTGAAAAGTGGATGGAAGTTATTCTTATGGTGAGTACTTGCTATGAAATCGCACGTAAGCTTTCAGGCTAATAATTATGAACATAGGAAAAGCTATAAGACAGTTGCGTAAAGAAAAGGGGTTAAATCAGATTGAGCTGGCCACTAAAGCAAATTTGACTCAAACCGCCCTTTCGCAAATCGAAAATGGGAAAAGACCAGGTATTTTGACATTACAGAATATTGCAGCAGCACTTGAAGTTTCTGAACCGTTGATCTATTTGCTTAGCACTGAAATATCTGATGTGCCGGAATCAAGGAAGGACATATACGAAAAACTTTTCCCTGTTGTGGAAAGTCTGATTATTCAAATTGCTACGGAGCCGAATAAGAAGGTATAAGAAAGCCGTCCAGTCAGTCATATATGATCATTTGGAAAAGTTAGCAGTATTTATTCGAATACATTTATTATTGAATTCCAGAGCCACTAATTTGATAGTGGGTCCTAAAAAAATATAAAAATTTAATCTTTTGCCCTCAGATAAGAGACTTCCCCCTAAACTTAAAAAAGAAAATGGAAAACAAAAAAACTGAAATTGTTGATCAAACAATTTTTTTCTCTTGGCAAAGCGATATTTCTCCAGAAAGTAACACAAACGCTATTCGAAATTCCTTAAGAGAGTGCTCTGCCAATATAGAAGCTGAAATGACTAATGTTCATATAAAATTAGACGAGGCCACAAGAAACACTACCGGTAGCCCTGATATACCAGCGACCATATTTGATAAAATACCCTCCGCTGACATCTTTATCTGTGATATTACAACAATCAATTCAAATTCTAAAGACACACCCAAAAAATCTCCTAATCCCAATGTGCTTATTGAGCTAGGTTATGCAAGCGCTATGGTTGGATGGGACCGCATAATAATGCTATTTAATAAATCTTTTGGTGAATTTCCTGCCGAGGTTCCTTTTGATATAGATAGAAGGAGAATTACTCCCTATTCTGTAAATGATAAAAAGGACAAAATAGGAAAAAAAGAGTTGCAATTGGTATTGGAAATTGCTATTAAAGCAATAATAAAAGATAACCCTTTACGTCCTTTTGATAAAAGAAAATTATCTCCACAACAAATTAAGAGAAATAAAGACATATCCAACTTGAAATGGCTTTTTAATTCAATCCATATTCCTTCCATGGATGAATTTATTGAAGAATTGCCAAATATAGTTATTCATAGGATTACTCATTTTTGGGAGGGGTTTAGGGCCATATATAAGAGTAACCTTTATAACATATATGATATAAGTCTATCTCAAAGAATAGAAGCGGTTTTCCGACACTGGGATATAATATTGTCCTTCTGGTCTCATTATCGTGCATCATTAAGTGGCAACCAATATATCTTCGGTTCTCCAAATGATATGCGAACCTCAAAAGAGGAGAAAGCATTCAAGAAAATTATGAAAGAAAGGCAGGAGTTATATGCTTCATTTCGTGACCTGCTTCAATATATTCGGACTGAATTTATTGAAATTGATTTAGACGAGACGAGTTCCAATGCATGGAAAGAATACGTTGAGTTTTATAAAGATTAATTACTGTTCAAGGAATTATTTACAGATATAAATATTAATGGAAAGCCGTTTTTGGAAGAAGTTACAACAGATAAAAATAGTTATAATCTGGGTTCCCTATATTGCTATTAAGTTACATCTTAAAGCTTCAAGGTGACAAATAAAACTCGAAAGCAGTCTTTTTGATATGGGATGCAGTTTTTATTATCTTGACATGGGTTGCTCGGAATTTTTATATATCATGACCTCCTCCCCCCAACTTTCGTCGGCTCACCCCTCCCGATTTCCCAACGCTATGATATTTCTTCAAACAATCATTGATGTAGAACAGCATATCCTCATTGGAAGCCTTACGGCAGAATTTATAGGTGGGGCGGTAGCGGTACATGAACACCTGCAGGGAGTCTCCCTGTAAGCCGGTGACCCTGGCGACGTAAGAGCGGGGAAATCGGGAGTCGATGTAGTAGTCGATCTCTTCCTGTTTGAGACGCTTTCTAAATCTTCGTCTCCTTGCTTCAGGCCCATAAAAATAACTGAGCGGGCTGAAACTAATACCGACCCCATCGGAGAAGGTTTTTCCGAAGGCCAGTTTCACCTTGTGCAGAGAGTCCTCGAGCTGACGATAATCGTCTCTCCTTTTCAGGGAGTCTAATTGATAATTGCTTTGTTCTCCTACCCGTACGGAAGGAAGCTCCACCAGGTTAGGCTTCAGGTAAACCGTATAGCCATCAGCTTCTTCGAACATCCATGTATTGACGAAGGTCGTATCCGGCAGGTAGCCGGCGGAAGTAAAGACGACGGTATCTCCTTTCGTCGCCGCTATTTTGAAATTCCCGCCCATATCCGATTGGTTGTATTTTCGTTGGGTCAGGTTGTGAACGCTTACGGACATCAGGACTTCCGTACTTGATTTTTTGTGGATCCGGCCGCTGAGGAATTGCTGGGAAAAAACAGGGGAAGCTGATACCATCAGCAAGGAAAGGAATCCGCCATAAGCAGTGATGGATACACGCATGGAACAAAATAGACATTTTTGGATCCGGGCGTCTTCCCGGCAGGGCAAATTTTTTGTTAAAGTGAATATCGGGGAATTGATTACTTTTATACCAACGATTGCATTATAGTATAAATACCTGCCAGCATGTTTAGGAAGGGACATGACGCCATTAAGGACGAGGAATTCAAACAATTGTTTGATGCCTACAAGAACAGGTTATACGGATATGTTCTTGCCATTGCTCACTCTAAATATGTCGCCGAAGAGATCACCCAGGAAATATTCATCAAACTCTGGCTTTGCCGGGACGTTCTCCACCAGGTAGACAACCTCGAAGGTTATATCTTCACCATCGCCCGAAACAAGACCCTCAATCACCTTCGGAAAGCAGCTCATAATGTCAAGCTTCTCCACGAATTGCAGGGGCTGGCGGCTCCGGAAAATAACAATGTGGAAGAACGCAGCCTGGTCGCTGAATACGATACCCTGATCCGGGACGCCCTGACCCAACTCTCTCCTCAGCGCCGCCTGGTCTTCCAGCTAAGCCGTTACCAGGGCCTCAACCATGAAGAAATTGCCTTGCAGCTGAAGCTTTCCCGCCATACCGTAAAAAACCACATGGTGGAAGCCCTGCGCTTTATCCGTCACTATCTTGGCCAGCAGGACGCCACCGCCATATGGATCCTGCTCGTTATGCTGGCAGCCTAAGCTGCCCCCCCGAAAAAAAAATTCCCCTCGCATTGGTCCTTGTTTCCCTCCCGGGTGTCTTGCTTATACGCACCTGTTCAAAGACCTCTTCCTATATAATACATTCATCATGGACCCCGATTATAAATTACAACAGCTTTTTGCGAAATACCTGCAACGCCGCTGCACCCCGGAGGAAGTAGCGGAGTTAATCTCTTTATTACAACAGGGAGATGCCGAGGAATCCCTTAGCGGGCCCATGCAGTCCCTTTGGGGGCAGCTCAGAGACGATAAGACAGAGCATCCGGTGGACTGGGATAAGATGTATGGGAATTTACGCCGGACGGAAGAGGACCTGTTTTCCCTGCATCAGCGAAGGACCAGACCTGCCTACAGGATGCATTACCTTTTCCATCGGGTCTGGTTCCGGGTAGCAGCTATTCTTATCCTTTGCATGATGGTGTCGGCCGCTTACTGGGCCCTGACGGGAAATCATCGAAAGCTCCGGCCGGCTCCTGCAGTCGCAGAAAATGTCGGGGGGATCCTCGCCGCTCTGAATAAGAAGCAGATCATTCATTTGCCGGATGGCAGCACCGTCATCCTGAATGCGGACAGCAAGCTGGATTATCCTGCCTCTTTTGCCGGTAAGTACCGCGAGGTATACCTGACAGGGGAAGGATATTTCGACATCGTTCATCATGCCCATATGCCCTTCCTCGTGCATACGGGGAAAATCACCACCCGGGTATTGGGAACCGCTTTTAATATAAAGGCTTACCCTGCTGACGAAGCTATCGAGGTGACCGTTACTCATGGGAAGGTACAGGTGGAAAAAGAGAATAAGAATATGGGATTGCTGACTGCGGACCAGCAGATCAGCTTCAGTAAAAAGACAGAGGTCTCCGTGCAGAAGAAAGTGGACACCCGGCTGGTGACCGCCTGGAAGCCGGCGGAGATCCGTCTGGACGATATCCCGATGGCGGAAGCGGCGACGATCATCGGACAGCGGTTTAAGGTGCTTATTGAATTTGCCAATCCCGCCATTAAAGACTGTCGTGTTACGGCGACTTTTTATGAAGACGATCTGCTGAGTGAGATCATGACGGTGATCTGTGGAGTGTCCCAATCGACTTTTACGATCCATGACGATAAAATCATCATCGATGGGAAAGGATGTAAATAAAACATCCCGGGTGGAGCCGGGATGCTGATTCGTTTTAAACAATTATGGTGTAACTATCTAAAACTTGCCAAAACTATGGAATTTTTATTTCCTGCAAAGGGAATGACTTGCTCTTTCCTTTACACTTGCCGGATTCATTACAAAGGATGGATTATGAGATTGACTTGCCTGCTATTGGCTATCGGATGTACCGGGTTACAGTTATTAATGGCACATACCGGTAATAGCCAGGACCTTACAGAAGTAAGGGTGACCCTCGAACTGAAAAACGAGCCCCTGAAAATGGCGTTTGCCCGGATAGAAAAGCAGACCGATTTCCGGTTTGCCTATAACCGCCAGCAAATAGACAATTACAGGGATATCACCCTTCCCAGGGCCAGTTATACCCTGCAGAAAGCCATGGAGCTCCTGCTGACCAATACCCGTCTTTCCTTCAAACAAGTCGGCAATAAGATCATTGTTTTCCAGGCCGATGATCTCACCGGGAATCCTGCTGCCGGCGACCTGACCGCCGCCCTGACGGTATTGGCGGATGGCACGGTCAAAGGCAGGATCACCAATGATAAAGGCGAACCGATAGTAGGGGCTTCGGTCCTGCTGGTTGGGGCCGATAAGGGCGCGGCCGCCGGCATAGGGGGAGAATTCACCCTTGCCGGAGTGAAGCCGGGGAAATACAAAATACAGGTCTCCGCCATTGGGTTCCAGAATATCGTCCGGGATATTACCGTCGGGGATAACCAGGTGCTGGAATTAAATTTCCAATTGAAGGCGGGGGGTAATGCCCTGGATGAAGTGGTGGTCACCGGGTATTCCAAACAATCCAAAAGAGATGTGACTGGCGCGGCTTCCACCATTTCTGCCGAGGTAGTGGCGCAGACGCCGGCAACGGATGTAACGGGTGTGTTGCAGGGAAGGGTGGCCGGGGTGAGCGTGGATGGCCAGGGCGGGCCGGGGAGCTCACAGGTGATCCGTATCAGAGGTATTGGGACCCTTAATAATAATGATCCGCTTTATGTCATCGATGGAGTGCAGATCAGGGCGGGAACAAATGCGAATAAAGCTTCGGGGAGTCAGAATATTTCCAACCTGTTAAATCCGAATGATATTGAAAGCATTACCATATTAAAGGATCCTTCTCTCATTAGTCTATACGGGGCCGAAGGCAGCAATGGGGTAGTGGTCATTACGACTAAAACAGGTAAGCTGGGAGCGCCTAAGCTGGAATACAACGGATATATTGGCCAGGAGCGGCCGAAGCATCTGCCTAAAATGATCACGCCGCAGCAACAAGCCGATGCCTTATATAATTCCTTTGCCAATTCAAGTCCTGCTCAAACGCCGACTTATACCCAGCTTTTTGGCAATGGCGCCACTCCGGTATTACCCGATTATATCATCGAAGCCGGGACCGCCAATACAGGAGTTATGGCGGGAGACCCGGCCGCCAATCCTTCCTTGTATAACCTGAACAATTACCGCATCCTGAAAACGAATAAGACCGGAACGGATTGGTGGAAAGAAGTATTCAAACCTGCCACTACACAAAATCACCAGCTTACCCTGAGCGGGGCTACCGATAAGAACAATTATGCAGCGACTTTCGGTTACCTGAATGATAATGGTACTTTGCTCAATTCTTACTTTCAACGTTACTCATTAAGGGTCAATACTCAATTCAAAGTGAAGCCCTGGTTGCGGGTAGGAGAAAACGTGGAAATGTCCTATAGCTCACAAAATAGTGAGGACAGAGGCTTTAATAATGATATTGCAGCGCTGTATCAGTTGTCCCCGCTTATGCCAACGCATGATATAGCCGGGCACCTCGCCGGCACTAAAGGAGCCCCTTACCTCGGGCAGGTAGGCAATGTACTCACCAGCAGGATCTATTCCAAAAATTACAAAGGGTATAATCAGTCAGTCATAGGGGCTGCTTATATTGAGGCAGAACCTGTTAAAGGGCTTATCTATCAAAACCAGATCGGCTTTCAGTTCATTCCTTCCGAATACCATTATTTCAGCGATACCCTTCCACAAGAACCGGGGGGCGCCACGGTAAATGCTTTCAGTGAGGGTGGTGGCTACTCCACTGACTGGCGGTGGCTGAACAAATTATCTTATTCCACTACCATCCATGATATTCATAAGATCACTGCCTTTGTAGCCTATGAAGCCAGGGCATTTGCTTACCGTAACTACTATGGTACTACCGGCGCTCTTCCCTATACCCAGGAATCGTCTCAGTATCTGGGTCAGGGGAACCCCAATTTATATACTACTTTGGTTGGAGGTGGAGGGGATAAATATACCAATGCTTCCTTTTTCGGCAACCTGACTTATTCCTTATTGGATAAATACCTTTTTACCGCTTCTGCCAGATGGGATGGATCTTCCAAGTTCGGTCCGAATGAAATATACGGAAATTTTGGGGCTGTGAGCGGCGGCTGGAGGATCTCGAAGGAGCGTTTCATGGATCCCATCCGCTGGATCAGCGATTTGAAATTACGCGCCTCTTATGGGACTGCCGGAAATGATGCCATACCATCCGGGGAATATCTCAGCACGCTGATCGTTAATGGCTTTGGCTACTATGACCTGGGAGGGACTAATACTTCTTCTTTAGCCGGGGCTTATCCTTACCAGATCGGCAACTCCAATCTGCATTGGGAAAGTAATAATACCACCAATATAGGATTTGACGCCAGCTTGTTCCAGAACAAACTGACGGTAAGCTTTAACTGGTTTAACAAAACGACAAAAGGCCTGATCTATAGCCCCCCGTCCCCGGGAACCGCAGGATCTGCTCTTTCTCCCTACCTGAACATTATGAATTTTACGAATAAAGGGGTGGAATTGGAATTGGGGTATAACGGAAATATCGGTAAGCTCCGCTATGATATGGGATTCAATATCGCAACCTATCGCAACCGGGTGAATTATATCGATGGTATTGACAGCGACTTTATTGCAGGAGGATATTTCGGCTCCGGAGGAGGAGTGCCCCTGACCCGCAGCATGGTGGGGCATCCTGTATCCAGCTTTTATGGCTATGTCTATGACGGGTTGTTTCAAAATGCCCAGGATGTCACCAATCATGCCGACGAAAGCTTGTTCGGCATCACGGCTGCTAACGGAGCAGGACATGTAAAATATAAAGACCTGAATAAAGATGGAAAGATCGACTTAAGAGACCAGGCTTTTATCGGGAACCCTAATCCAAAATTTACTTATGGCTATAACCTGAACCTTTATTACGGCAATTTTGATTTAGGCATACTGGTACAAGGCGTATATGGCAATAAGATACTCAACTATTTCCATACGGTTACTCAAATGCCGGGTGGCGCTGTGTCCGGTCAGGGTGGTCTGCTTCAGGGATCTCTGGATACCTGGACTCCTTCGAATCCCAATGCAAAACTGCCCATTTATTCGCAGGACAAGGGTATTAACGATCTTTCGCCGTCCAGTTTCTTTATAGAAGATGGATCTTATCTGCGCGTAAAAATGCTTCAGCTGGGGTATACTATTCCCAAGAACAGGGCATTTAACCGGTTAAGGATCTACGTACAGGCCTATAATCTTTTTACTTTCACGCATTACAGTGGAATGGATCCGGAGGTGAACGACGGAGATGCTCATAATATAGGTGTGGATTATGGCACTGCTTACCCTATTTCTATGAAACTGCTGTTCGGAGTAAACCTGGGATTGTAATATTCATATACTATAAACTCTTTCAATATGCAAACAAAATTATTTCCTTATTGCTGCGCTGCATTCCTGGTGCTGAGCGCCTGCAGCAAAAGTTTTCTCACGGTCGCGCCCCAGGCCGGCGGGCTAACGCAGGATAAATATTATAACAAGACCGGGGTGCAGCAATTGTTGGTCGGCGCTTATCATGATCTTACCGGAATGGATGTAAAGAGCACCTGGTGGGGCACTTCCGCCACCAATTGGATCTACGGGGATATAACCTCCGGGGATTGTTATATCGGGGGGACTTCCGGAGGAGGATTGCCTCATGGTGTTTCTGATGCCCTGAACATTGAGAATTTTGGTGTACAGGCTACGACAGGTTTCCTGGATGATAAATGGACGGCTGACTATGATGGGGTCGCCCGGGCTAATTCTGTGATCACTATTGCTCCGCACGCCACTGATATGACAGATGCGGAGAAGACGCAGGCAGTTGCTGAAGCCCGGTTCTTAAGGGGGCATTTTCATTTTGATGCCAAAAAGATGTGGAAGAACGTGCCCTATGTAGACGAAACGGTCACCAATTTTAGCCAGGTAACTAATCAGGTTGATATCTGGCCCAATATTGAAGCCGATTTCAGGTTTGCCTATAATAATCTTCCCGAGATCCAGCCTTTGGCCGGGCAGGTCAATAAATGGGCTGCCGCCTGCTATATCGCGAAGTGTTATTTATTCGAACAGAAGTATACGGCCGCCAAAGCGCTGCTGGATACCATCATTGCCAATGGCAAGAACGCACAAGGGGTAAAATATGGGCTTTCCCCCTGCTATCACGATAATTTCGATGTAGCTACCGAGAATAACCAGGAGGCCGTCCTGCAGGTGCAATTTTCAGTAGACAATGCCAGCTTCCCCAACAATGCCGATGTTGGTGAGACCGGGGTCGCCCCCGTCTTAGGATATGGAGTGGGCTCTGATGTAAGCTATGGTTACTGGAAACAACCGTCTTTCAATCTGGTGAATTCTTTTAAAACGGATCAGAATGGATTGCCGATGATGGATGCGTCTGGTACAGATACCTCCAATGTGACGAATATGACGAACGATCAGGGGATTGCCTCTTCCGGCGCTTTTACTCCTTACGCAGGGAATCTCGACCCGCGCCTCGACTGGTCAGTAGGAAGAAGAGGGGTCCCTTACCTGGACTGGGGCGTTGATCCTGGAAAAAACTGGATCTATGACCAGTCGTTCGGGGGGCCTTACCTGTCGATGAAAACCATGTTCAGACAAAGCGAGTCCGCCCTCGGCCTCAATCCAGCCGTCACTTATTACTATGAAGGTAATAATGCGGTGAACTATAATGTTATGCGTTATGCGGATATATTATTGTGGGCGGCTGAATGTGAAGTGGAAGCGGGCAGCCTGGATCAGGCAAGGACTTATGTGAATATGGTTCGCGCCAGGGCGATGAGTGGCTGCCAGGTAATGAATGGCGCCAGCCCGGCGGCTAATTACCATATAGGTCTTTATAACACTTCCTGGCCAAGCCAGGACTATGGACGTAATGCGATCCGCTTTGAAAGACGATTGGAATTTGCGTTGGAGGGGCATCGTTTTTTTGACCTGGTGCGATGGAGTATTGCTGATACTTACCTGAACGCATATGTTCAGAAAGAACAAACAAGAGGAATAGGTAGTGTGCAATCGGGCGCCGCTTTTAAAAAATGGACGAATGAATATTTTCCCGTTCCTCAGCAGGAGATCATCCTGGATCCTAAACTGAAACAAAATACCGGTTATTAACCAGTTATGAAACAAAAAAGGTTGGTTCGAAAAAGTATGCTTTTGGGAATATTATTGCTGAGTCATTGGCTGGTTGTTGCGGGTGGCATCTATTATATCGATGCGAAGGGTGACGATCGGCAGGACGGCAGCCGCGCCCATCCCTGGAGTACCCTTGCGCCTGTCAACCGGCTGCACCTGCAAGCGGGCGATTCCGTCTTTTTCCGGGGTGGCCAGTCTTTTACCGGCACTCTGAAGGTTGATAATGGCGGGGGAAGCGCCCTGCACCCGGTGTGGATAGGATCTTACGGTCAGGGATCCGCGACGATCGTCGCCGGCGATTCTTCCGCGGTCATACTGTACCGGGCTGGCTGGATTTCACTGCAGCATCTTCGACTGGTGGGTGCGGGAAGGAAGAACGGGAATGTGAAGAATGGGCTCTACCTGATCAACTGCCACCATATCATGGTGGACGGGATCGATATTACCGGTTTTCAAAAAGCCGGGCTGATGATCTATTCTTGTACGGATGTGTTGATCGAGCGGGTGTATGCACATGAGAACGGGGCGGCGGGGATTGCCGTGGAAGGTTCGGGGGGCAAGCGGGAATCCAACAATCTGCGGATACGCTATTGCCGGGCGGATGATAATCCGGGAGACCCGACCAATCTCACCAATCACAGCGGCAACGGGATCGTCGTCGGTCATTGCAGCAACCTGCTGATCGATCACTGCTCAGCCACGAACAATGGCTGGGATATGCCCCGGATCGGTAACGGCCCGGTGGGGATATGGTGTTATGAGGCCGATAGCGTGACCATCCAGTACTGTCTGGCCTATCAGAATAAAACTTCCGCAGGCGGTGCCGACGGAGGCGGTTTCGACCTGGATGGCGGCGTCACGAATTCCGTTATCCAGTATTGTCTTTCTTATGGCAACCAGGGTAGCGGGTATTGCATCTTTCAATACTGGGGAGCCAGTCCCTGGTATCATAATATCATCCGTTGGAATATCAGCGAGGACGATGGCGGGGTCTCGGATTCGCGTGCCGGGGTCTATGTCTGGAACAGTTCGGGGGATGCCGGTCAGTTCTATGACTGCGTGGTCTACAACAATACCATTTACAATACCAAAGAGGCCGCTATCAGCTTCTCAGAGAAGAGTGCGCGGAAACAATTTGCTTTTTATAATAATATTTTCGTCGGCAGGGATAGCCTGATCCGGGGAGACAGGGGCGCAGATGTTTTCGGGGGGAATGATTGGTGGTTATTGAGGGGCGGCGCCGGTGACACGGTCGGCGGGTTATACCTGGACCCTGCTTTTAGCAATCCGGGCCATACACGGGTTACTGCCATTAATGACTTGCCAGCTTTCGACAAATACCGTATCCCTTTGCATTCCCCGCTCCGGGAACAAGGAGTGGACCTGCATGGCTCCTTCGGGATCGATGCGGGTGCAAAAGATTTTAATGGGCAGAAAGCTCCTTTACGCGGCATCGGAGCGAGTTTTTGACAGGGATGGTTTAAACGACTTTTATGGAAAGAAGAAATTTTATTAAGAACGCTGCCGGATTCGGACTGGCTATACATTCTTTGGTTAAGGGGTTGAGCAACTTGACGCCGGTGTCGGCTGGCCTCCGCCGGCCGGTATTTGTGTACAACAACTGGTCCGCTTATGATGAACTATCGGATAAGGTAGTGCAGACGGAAGCCCTGGCGATGCGGGAACTGAACGAGATCCTCCGGCTGCGGAAGAGCGGCGTGCAGATCGATTATTATGTGATGGATGCTTTCTGGTTTGACAAAGCGGGCGGCTACCGGACCTGGCATCGGGAGCACTGGCCGAATGGACCTGACAAATGGCTGAAGGCCTGCAGGGATCATCAGATCCTTCCGGGTATGTGGTTCTCTTCTAACCTGATCGCCACCCACGACGGCCGTTTCCTGGAGCCGGTACCTGAATGGAAGGACTCGGTGGGCACGGATCTCAATATCCTTTCTTTGTTCGAGGGAGGATATCTTCCACACCTGGCTGATACCTTACAACGATGGTACGATAGGGGAGTCAGGTTGTTCAAATTCGACTTTGCCTATTTCGAGGCGGTGACGGCGGCAGGCAAAGACAAGTTCACCCCGGAAGAGATCAAAGAGAAAAATAAAACGGCTTTTATGGGCATGCTGCAGCGTTTTCGTGCCCGTAATGCGGACGTGCTGATCACCGGTTACAATGGATTCGGCGGAGATATGGAAAATACATTTACCCCTTTCCGGAAGACGGTAGATGCCCGCTGGCTGGATGTTTTTGATACTTTGTATTGCGGCGACCCCCGTTTCTCCGACATACCGATGATGAATAGCTGGCGTTCGCAGGATACCTATTCCGATCATATGGTGCGACAATTCGAATTCAACGGACTCCCCCTGCGCAGGATCGACAACTGCGCGTTTATGATCGGGAAAACAGGCACTTGTTATTACAGGGGAGTTCAGGCCTGGAAGGGGATGCTGTTGCTGGAGCTGGCGAGAGGCGGATGGATGAATGTCTATCATGGCAACCTGGAGCTGCTAAACGAGGCCGACGCGAAATGGTTTGCAAGGGCACAGGGCCTGTATCATGGATTACAAAAGCTGGATAGAGTGAGTACGTTCGGAGCCGTACCGGGGGAGGGGAGGGCTTATGGATTTAAGGCGACCGGGCCTCATGGCATTGTGTACATGGTGGCGAATCCTTCCCAGGATTGGGCGTCCATAGATCTTCCCGGATGGCAAAAGGGGGAGGACGCCGGCGCCTCCGCGGTCCGTATCCTCTATGCGGATGGAGGTTTCACCCCCTTGTTAAAAGAGGACTGGGTAGAGCTGGGCCCGGAGCAGCTGGCAGTGGTAGGCACGGGTGCATATGCCGACCCGGCCTATGACCTGGGGAGAGATGAAACGATCCGGATCCCGGCAAACCAGGGGAAGGTCGTATTGAATTTTGGTAAGAAAGCGAAAAATACGATCCTGAGTGAAACACTGGATATGCGGGCTTTACCCGGAAAGGACCTGCGCATCTTTTTGCAACAGTTTGGAGAGGATGGCTTGCCGGTCCGTAGCTGGGGCGGCGCTCCTCCCGATGGGCAGAAGATGGATGCCCTGTTGCAGATCCGGGTGCGGCAGGCGGGAAAAGAGCTTCTCCTGTATAAGGAATATGACAAGATGATCTGGAGCGGTCTGTCCTGGGCGGCAGCGGAACTGCGTCAGGGAAGCTTCGATCCGGCCATTCCGGTAGAGATCGAATGCCACTCTGCGGAGAAAGGAACAATGCGGCTGGAAGGGCAGGTGTATGCGGTAGGGTATTAATCAATCCCGGTAACCCGGCGGCCTCATTTCCTCACTCCCTGTCCATATTCGTAATACAGCGTGTGAAATATCTCCGAGATATAGGGTTGACCTTTCCCGAGGCGGATATAGGCCTTGCGGATCTCTTCAATGGATTCGTATTTATGGACGTACGCATCGATGCCGGTCTCCGCCATCTTCTCGATGATCACGGGGTCGTAAGCGCTGGAATAGACCATGACCTGGGAATTGCCGAACTTCTTTTTCAATTCCGTTACGGCCTGTTGCAGATGTTCTGAAAAATTATCCTGGAGGGAACCCGTGATGATCAGGTCGAAGACGGCGTCGGCATAGCTCCTGGACGATAGGGCGGAAAAAATATTTTCCGAATATTCTACGACGGCCGATTTGTTGATGGCGCGGAAAACCTCCTGGAAAGCCAGAGGAATAAGAGGAAGGTCGTCAATGACCAATATCCTGTCGAGAGACGCGGGTGTCTGATTTACTGCAGAGGTCATAGCACGAGGTATAGGCGAACAGATTAATGGTTGTATAAGGGCCTCGCGATTATTACAAATATATTAAAGTTTCAAATATGTCCGCTAATTCTTCTTACTAATAATTATAGGAAATCTCCTGGTTCGACCTGGTGAATCTACGTAATCAGTCTGGGGAATTTACGTTTAATCAGCCTGAAATGATTGGCGGGGACTAGCTTTTCGGATGGTTTTCGGGAGGAGACATTTTGTCCAGGCGGAGGTTATATTCGTAATACAGGGTATGAAAGATGGCGGAAATATAGCTTTCCCCGGCCGAAAGCCGGGACCAGGCTTTGCGGATTTCTTCAACAGGTTCGTATTTATGGACATATGCATCTATACCGGTCTCATTCATTTTTTCGATAAGGATAGGATCATAATTGGGCGTATAGAGCATGATCCGGGCAGGGCCGAACCGGCTTTTCAATTCGGCTGCAGACTGCGGCCAATCGGCTATGGGGTGACCTGTTTGTTCGCCGATAATAAGGAGGTCGAATTTTTTGCCTTCATAAGAGGGTGAAGACAGGGCTGTGAAGAGGTTATCCGTATATTTCAGTTTGATGGGATGATGGAGGGGGCGCAAAGTTTCCTGCAAGCCTAGTGCAATAGTAGGTACTTCGTCAATGACCAGGATATTATTCAAGGGATCGGATTGCATGGGTCAAAGGTATAATTAATAGATCGTTTTTTGTAGTATCCTCGAAATGAGCTGTGACTTGGATTCTACTCCCAGCTTATGATAGATATTCTTTAAGTGATGGTTGATCGTATAAACGGACACATATAGTTTTTCTGCCATTTCTTTGTAGGACAATCCTTCTTTTAATAGATTTACTAATTCAATTTCCCTTTTGGTAAGCCGGGAAGCGAGCAACTCCGTATTAGAATATGGCAAAGGGAAATACTCTACTATGTTGAGTATGTTAGGCTGCAAATTTCCATTAAAAGCTGCTAATTACAGTCTTGAATTTTCATTTAGTCTTTTTATGTCGTTGAAGTAAAAAATATAAGTTGAAATACTTGTTTTATAAATGACTACTTGTCCCAGTAGCTCCTGGTGAGAGCCTCTTATTTTATGGAGAACATGTTAGTTCGCGGATAGGCCCTCAAACGGGCCTTTTCGCATTTATACCTCCCGTTTCCTTCTTCTTTTCGATATTTGCAGCTCAATTAACATTTGTACTATGCGTATTGCTGTCAATGGAATGGGTCGTATCGGCCGGCTTTTAAGCAGGCGATTGCTGGACCAGGAAGGGTTGGAACTGGTGGCTGTCAATGATATTATGGATACGGACAACCTGGCTTATCTGCTCCGCTATGATTCTGTATACGGGACTTTGCCGACTCCCGTGGTTCATCGGGATGGGCTGTTAATCGTAGGTGACCGGAAAATCGCCGTTTTCCGGCAGGAGGACCCTTCCCGTCTTCCGTGGAAGGAGCTGCAGGTAGATATTGTAATCGAATGTACCGGTAAATTCTCCAGCCTGGAAGGGGCGGGCATCCATCTGAGCGCAGGAGCAAAAAAAGTACTGTTATCCACGACAGGCTCGCCGGATATTCCGCTATTGATCTATGGGTTCAACCAGCACGTACTGACCCAGGCCAACACCATCATTTCGCCGGGCGGCTGTATGACCAATTGCGCTACGCATATCTTGTACCTGCTGAATTCCATCGGTATAGAATCGGCGCACCTGAATATCCTGCATTCTTATACGTCCCGGCAGGAATTGGTAGACGCTCCTCACAAGCAGTTCCGGAGGGGCAGGGCTGCCGCGGAATCCATCATCCCCGTCGAGATCGATCTGGCGGTCTCCCTGGAGCGCCTGATGCCCCCCCTGCAGCAGCGGCTTGCGGCCGTATCGACCCGGGTGCCGGTTGCCAATGGCGCAATGGCCGATTTTACAGTACAGCTGAAGACCCGGACCAGCGCCCGGGAGATCAATTCCCTGTTCAGGACGGCTGCGTTGCATGAATACAAGGGGATACTGGAATACAGTGAAGAGGCACTGGTGTCTTTGGATATCAAAAGCAATACACATTCCTGTGTGATCGACGGGGGACTGACTTCTGTCGTAGGCAATCAACTCAAGCTGATCGCCTGGTTCGACAATGAATATGGTTATACCAGCCGGATGATCGATTGGCTGTTCTATTGGAAAAAATTTCTATAAGGCAGCGATCCTTATTGGGTTCCGTTTGTTAATCACCCTAAACCAATAAAATCAACGTAATTATATGAATAATTCACTGTTGGGTAAGGTGGCCCTTGTCACGGGCGGCAGTAAGGGTATCGGAGCTGCCGCTGCATTAGCTTTATCAGAAGCCCGGGCAAAGGTCGCCATCTGTTCCCGCAATGCGGAGGAGCTGAAGGAGACGGCGGCAGCTATCGAAGCGAAGACGGGGCACCGGGTTTTAGCGGTTGCGGCGGATGTCACCTCCCAGGCTGATGTGGAGCGGCTGGTACAGGAGATCATTTCCTCCCTGGGCGGTATCGATATCCTGGTCAACAATGCCGGCGCTATCGGGGAAATGGGCTCTTTCGAGGATATTCCCACGGACATATATTCTTCCGTCTATGAGCTCAACGTCATCTCGATGGTGAGGCTGGTGAAAGCGGTATTACCGGGCATGAAGGCCAAGAAATGGGGGCGGATCATCAATCTCTCCTCGGAGAATGGACTGCAGCCGGATCCGGATATGATGCCTTATAATCTCACCAAGGCGGCCATTATTAATTTCACCAAGAGCTTGTCCATGTCGGTAGGAGCCCATAATATCCTGGTCAATACCGTATCCCCGGCTTTTATTTATACGCCGCTGGTAGCCGATATGATGAAGGGGATCGCCACCCGGGACAATAGCTCGCCGGAAGAAGCCTTACAAAAATTCCTGGCCACCAAAAGGCCGCATATCGAGCTCAAGCGGGCCGGACGGGTCGAAGAAGTGGGGGCCGCCATTGCCTTCCTCGCGTCGGAACAGGCTTCTTTCATCACCGGGACGAATCTGCGGGTAGACGGGGGCTCGGTCGCGTCTATATGACCGGCATTCTATCCACCAAAAACTTTTTCTTCTTTTTCATATTCTCTTCTTATTCCTTCTATTATGTCTTTTTTCAAAATAATAAGGCTATTTCTGCAAATCGTCTGCAGGCAAACATAATGAATGACATTAACGATCGCAGAGCCGCTAAGTTCGTATTTGTTTGCTATATATACCAGGTCGACATTTTCGGCCAGTGAGGCTTTTTCAGGAATAGAGGTTTTCCAGATTTCATATCGTTCATTGGCATTGGGCATTGGGAAATGGATAATGGTATTAAAGCGTCTTATGAATGCCTGGTCAATATTGCTTTTATAATTAGAGGCAAGAATGATGAGACCGGGAAAATCTTCCACGCGTTGCAGCAGGTAAGAGACTTCCTGGTTGGCATATTTATCATGTGCGTTTTGAACGTTGGAGCGTTTGCCGAACAAAGCATCGGCTTCGTCGAAGAATAGAATCCAGTCTTTGTATTCAGCCTTATTAAAAACTTTTTCCAGGTTCTTTTCCGTTTCGCCAATATATTTAGAGACAACCTGTGAAAGGTCTATGCGGTATACCTCTTTTTGAAATTGTTTTCCCAGTAATGTCGCCGTTAATGTTTTGCCTGTTCCTGGCGGACCGTGGAACAATGCCCTGTACCCGGGTTTTATTTTTTTCTCCATGCCCCATTCTTTCATGAAAGAAGCGTTATGATCCAGCCATATCTTAATATCCTGTATCTGCTGCCCGGTTTTTGGGTTCAGGATCAAATCGTCCCAATCTATTTTGGTTGAAATATTTTTAGCAGGGAAATCGGGCCCAAAGCTGGGTTTGGTGATCGCGCCGATCGTAAACAGGTCAATATACTCGGACTGTAAAATTATTTTTCCACTCATTCGGGGCTCACCTTCTTTTACAAGTTCCAGTTGCAGGATATTTTCTTTCACCAGAAAATGATCTGGTGAGAAGTACTGAGATGCATGCATTCTTGTATTTATGTCATTCCCTGCAAGAATAAATAAAGCTGTTTCGCCTGTGGGGATTGTGCCGCGGTGATTACTTCCTTTTACTCCGCCAATCTCAGGGAATTCGCCGCCAGTGGGCAGGTATTCCTGGATGATCGCATCCAGGAAATTAGGTTGAATATGCGGAGTTATAGCCAGCAATAAAATTATATACTCTTCGATATTCATTGGGTATTTAACTAAGAAATGACTTAGTGGGTCATTATCCTGAGTTAGTTTTATTTCCGGGTAGGCAAATGGGGCTGCGTTCTCTTTTTGGAAGAAATGCTGAAATCTTCTGTTGGTCACATCTTTCAGAAAGAGTAAGGAGTTTTTAATATTTTTAAATTGAGTTTGCAAGGTCGATTTATTTTTCTTTATAAATCCCGTAATGTTGTCCGTCATCCGGTTCGGTTCCACTTAACGGATGCTTCGGGCCACCATTATCAGGAATCAATCTTGTTTACGTTCAGTTGGCGCGGGATTTGGCTTTTGGGGAATGGCACTGGGGGCTGGTAGGGCAGGCGCTGCCAAATCATACTCCTTCAGACCGTCTTTTATTTTCTTCTCCCATATTCCTTGTTTACTGGCATCACTTCCTCTTTGGGTTTGGGTATCATAGTCTTGCTGTGCTTTGTCTTTGGCAGTTTGCCAATCTTTACCCAATTGCTGTATTTCGTCACTTAAAGCCATAATAAGTTCTTCAACTTTCTCTTTACTACAGGCCTTTGCGGTCAATTTTGCCGATGTTCTTGCCTTAAGACTTGACCGGGCCATATCAGCCATGACTTTCGTGATATCGAAATGCCCCTGTTCATGTTTTATAAGGAGTTTAATGGTAGCACTCTCACTTACCTGACATTGAGATTGGAAGCTTCTAGTACAATCCGCTTTTGTTCTCGCTGTAATCGTTCCAAGACTGATCTTTCGATTTTTAGTGTACAAATCCTTACAACGATCAAAAAAGGAAAAGCCACACTCAGACTTTTTGTTAGCTACGACAACCTCGTTACCTATCCCATATCTATACATACTATCTGTTTTAAAAGCAGTTTCACATTCAGTGACTTTTCCCTTGCAGATTGCCTCGTCGTCTTTGATTGATTGATCGAAATCCCTTTCGCAGTGTTTAGCCTGATCAAGGCAATAGCCAACTCCATTATCCTTAAAACGATCTTTTATCCACGATTGATTCTGATCCATATAAGGTGAAAGTGCATCGAATTGAGCAGGATCTATTTTTATTTCTGCCTCAAAAGTTGTTGATTGCTTGCCATCTATTGTACACTTTTTCTTTGTATTTTTGTAATCTGGAGAACCCCCGGTGCCAGGAATATCAAATCCGCTTTTTATTTCTGCAGAATAGGGAGAGCTTCGCGGCGGAGTTGCAAGAAAATCAGTAATAATAAGCTGACGGTAAGGGATTTTATCTCTTTGGACAAATTGTCCATTAACTAATCCTGTATTTTGCTGCACCACATGCGTCAACTCATGCGCCAGTAATTGTTTACCCGAATACGTAGTCGGTTGATACTGCCCGGCGCCGAATACAATGTGTTGCCCGGTTGTGTAAGCTTTTGCACTAATATCTTCCGATGATTGATGTGCCAGGATATCATTGTGTATTTGTACGCTTCCAAAATCACAGCCAAACCGTTGTTCCATAAAAGAACGGGTATCCCTGTCCATGGGTTGACCACCTGACTGCAATGTTTGATATACAGCCGGAGTGGCAACAGGTGTTACAGTGCCGACAGCATCTTTACGCCGGATATCTTTTTTCTCTTCTTCGCAGGCAGCGCATTTTCTGTGAATGCCGGGTGACGATACCGGTGCCGGGTGGAAAAAGGCTGTTTTATTTTCATTGGCCGGCATGCGCATGACTCTGTCTGCCATAGCATCAGCCTCCTGCTCGTATGCATCATTGGGTTGATTGATGGTGAGTTTGGGCTGAAGAGGGGGGGCAAAAAAGGGTCCCCGGTTATTTTTTCGATTACCTGCCGTCAAGGGATTAATCTTAGTAGTCGATATATCTGAAACTTGCTTCAAAAATATTTTTATTAATATTTATTAAATACAATTCTTTTGCCAGCTAAATTCTTTTGGTAAAAAATTTATGGCTTGACCATCAACTATTGGCAGTCCATCAGTTGGGGCGGACGGCCGATCTACAGACGACTTTTCAAATATATTCACCTGGTTGGAAATTTCAATACCAAGAGTTGACCCAGGTTGATTAAAGTCTCCCGAATAAAGTAAAAACCATCCTACTACGTGTAAAGGGATAATCCTTCCTGAAGATTTTTGACGGCCTATCACATGAGTGATAAAAATATTAAATCGGATGATTTTATTGATTTCGGCTCCATCTGCCTCCGGGTGCTTATTCATAATATCTTTGTCTGCAACGGCATTGGCAGGCAGATTTTTTATTGTGGGCATATCTACCGCGCGAAGTTTCAATGTGATAAGGCTTTGTCCATGATGCAACCCCGCAAGGTCAGAGCCTCCTCTAACATCATTGTCCAGAAAAATTGGAGGTGGAAATTCATTTGCACGATCAGGCATCAAAAAATTAGGGGCTTTAGTCTGCGATCCCTCAACAAATACGTCGTCTTTGTGCGTGTTATTGGGGTTTTGTTTAGCTGGCGGGAATTTATAACAGGCCCTCTGAAAACTGCCTGCCATTTGTACAATTCCGAGCTGCCAATCGTCGAAGTCCGAAGGTTGAGGTGAAAATGCTGAAACTTCTGCATTAATCTCAAAAGTCCCGTGTCTCAAAATTATAAACCCATTTTCACTATTATTTTTTCCATCTGGAGTTGTTATTGCATTAACTGAGATTACATGGAAGTTCGGATCTTGTGCCGATGGCTTTGGAGGTGCAGCGATTTTCTCTTTGAATTGAACCCGGCGATTTTCTTCAAAACTGCCAAATTCACTTGTTTCTCCGTGAGCGATAGTTGTTATTAAAGCGGCAGTAACTCCCTTGGCAATAAGATCTGCTTTTACTGAGTTTGCTCTGTCACAAGAGAATCCCAGGTTCATAGCCTGTCGGCTTTCTGTGTCTGCGGGACCCTGAAGGCTTGCATATCCGTTTACAAGGACTTCATTTTTTGAACCATTCTGTTGCCAGGTTTTTGTGAAAAGATTGAGGGTGTCCTGTGATGTTTTGGAAGAAACATTTGAAGAACTTGTTTCAAATTTTAATGCAGAACCGGTTTTGTCAACTGAATTTGTTTCAACGGCATCACAGGAGCCGTTTCCTTTTGAAGAAGGATCATCCGTGGGGGTTTTTCGTTGTAAAATAGATTTTTGAGAGCCATTTTGCTGCACTACATGCGTTAATTCATGTGCCAATAACTGCTTGCCTGTATTTGTATCGGGCTGATATTGCCCCGCTGCAAATACAATATGCTGTCCATGCGTGTAGGCCAGTGCATTAATATCGGCAGAAGAATGGTGTGCGGGCGAATCGTTGTGTATCTGTACACCTGCAAAATCATAACCAAAGCGTTCTTCCATAAAAGAACGGGTGCCCCCGTCCAATGAATGGCCTGTTGATTGCAGTGTTTCTTGTACCGCGGATGAAATTGCAGGAGCATCGGCATCAACCGATGCTTTTCGTTGTAATTTCTCTTCTTCCTCACAATGCGCGCATTTTCTTTGAATACTTACCGGGGAGGGCTTTGTTTGCAGCATTTCCGTATCGCTCATCCGCATTACTTTATCCGCCATTGCATCCGCTTCTCTTTCATAAGGGTCATCAACAGGGCCAATGGTGAGCCTGGGTTGTATGAATGCAGGGGCAAACAATGGGGATTCCCCCTTTTTGCCAAAAAAGGTTCCCTGTTTCCCCTGCTTTTTAGGAGCGGTGGTTACCTTATTTTGATTAGCTGCGTGTTCCATGATTTTTCGGTTTATTGTGCCTTATCATAACCTGATAGTTTTTACCCTTTCCATTCAGTATACAATAGCTCTTTCATCCAGGGGAATTTGATTACGCCCATACCCCAGGGCAGGCTGTTTAACAATATATCTACTCCTTTCTGTTCAACCTGCAACAGCCTGCCATGATCCACCTTGCTCAGTTTGCCACAGCGTTGCAGAAATGTTTCCCGAAGGGCGTCTATTCCTGTATTTTTTAAACTGCTCCAGTGTTTGATCACTGCACTTAGTAGTTCTTCGCAGGCCTCTTGTATGGGTGTATCTATGCCTGGTGTCTCCACCAGCGCATCCGTTATTTTCAAACCACAGAGTAGCTTATTCAGGGATAAATTGAATTCAGGCGCTTCAGTGGCGCCTGTTACCAAAAACTCTGTAATTATAACTGCCCGGTGTTGCGCTTCTTCATCGATCCATATATTATCTCTTGTTAGCTGCAGATTTTCAAATAAACCGGTAAGAAAGGGGTGAAGAATAACCAGGCCGGCATTATTGATATAAACGCCCGTTGAAAGATCAGGATCAGCAGTAGGATGAAGTTCAGCCTCTTTTTCCTCTACAGTATTTGTCGATTTTTTCATTGGGGAAAGATCGTTTTCGGTTAATACCCCATTGGGTTCCTTCGCAAATGTTTGAAGAATTATTTCCTGTTGTTTACGGGT
The DNA here is from genome assembly GCA_035555335.1 of Puia sp. Lineage (GTDB taxonomy): Bacteria > Bacteroidota > Bacteroidia > Chitinophagales > Chitinophagaceae > Puia. The sequence goes on along the minus strand of DATMGS010000020.1, from coordinate 101,009 downwards.
GGTGGTGGGATGATCTGGTAGCAAGGCATGTATTAATTGTATGATAAAGCTTTCGGAGAATTGATTCATCAATCTTTTAACAGCGGTTTCTTGACGGAGGGCTTTTTTTAATAGTTCGAAAAAATAAGCATTGACTACAATCCCTTCCTCAAAGACTTTTATGGAGCCGACGACACTGTTCCAGGGAAGGCGCCCATACTCCAGGAAAAAGAAGAAATCTTCCTTTATTTTATCCGGCTGTAATTTCCTTTTGTTGATAACAGCGATTTCTTCTTTTAATTTACGGAGTACGGTATCCACCCATTCGTCTTCCCAATGCTTGTCGGACAAAATGCCGCAGTCTATTTCCATTTTTTCAGCAAAGGCAATATGGTCCTTGTCCACCAATTCGTTAAACAATGCTTCCATTTTTGGTTGCAACCGCTCATAAAACACCTCTGCAATACGATTTTGCACACCCATGGCATCGTCGAGGTCTTCGAAATGGATCTCGGTGATTTGCTTTTGGATGATATGTTTTTTCTCAGATACTAACATCTTTACGGAGTGAGTGCGGTATAGTTTCTGAATTCCCGGACAGCCCGCGCCCGGTAATTGTTAGATTTATTTACCGGGAAGGTCCTGCCATTTAAAAAATCCACTATAAAGGCCTTTCGCTCATTGGGGGAAAATGAGGGAAGGCTGTCTGCTCCTGCTTCCAAAGAACTCCAATAACCCTCATTTTTAAATTTACCTCTTTTTTTAATCGCAAGATTCTTATTGTTGGCAATATTCGAATACATCAATAAAAGCTCTGTTCTTGAGGGTAGGTACCAGCGTGTACACATACTATCGGGGTTATAATCGTTACAAATGGTAGCTGCATAACTTCCCGACTTTTGAACGATGATGATGGTATCGGCATTGCCTTTGTCATACAGGTGATCCTGGATGGCAAAAGTCGTGACATAATTACCATTATACCATTGGATGCCAGCATGCTGATCGCCAGGAGCGCAAATCAGTCCATGTTGCCTGCCGAGGCTATCTATATCCTCTACAAAAAATACAATTCCGCAAAATACAGAATCTCCAATGATATATTTGTGAAAACGCTGCTGCCCTTGTGAACGTTGAGTAAGACATAGCACGCCAAGAATTAGTAAGTATTTCATAATTTCATGTTTAGATTCAGAAAGGTTTATTGTCGGCATGCCCCCGGAGAACATCTTTTGTGAAACTTCTTTTTAGCGAATCGTCTGAAACGGCTTTATTAACGTTGTATGTTATTATTAACTCAATAGTATACGCCGGAGTTGTATCATTAGGGCCAATAACTATAAGCCTTGGCTTGGGGGAGTTTTCAGGAAGGATAGTATTATTCCCATTTACTATCCATTCATACTCCGTAGCATCTTCGTTTACTGCCTTTACCTGTAACTGAAGCGTATCATTTGTATTAGTTACTGTGACGGTGAATGTAGCATCCGGTTTGATAATCGTTAAATCCAGCGAGTTGTTTTTGTAGGCCACTGTTGTTTTCAATGTTTTATTAATCGCCATTGCGGGGTGCAGATACAATATATTGTTCTCATCTGCCCAAAGGTTAAGCATTCCGGGGTTAGTAAGATCTGGCGAACTGAATGGATTTTGTTCTGCGTTGGCTTGCGTTACCGGAGGCACTGTGGTAAAAGGGTAGTTATGTGCATCATCAAACAGGAAAGTCCTTGGCTGAATATCGAATACTATCGTATCCGTCGGTCGTTCCGGCAATATATAGGCCACCGGAGGACAATCACTGCAGCACATATAAGGAACATAGAAATCTGCAATTACTATTCCATCTGGCAATACAAAGCCGGTGAGTTCAGGAACCTGGTCGATTATAGTGGATATTTGTGTTCTTTTGTCCGGCGGCAAATCTTTACAATCGTCCAGGTATTGCTGCATCACATCTTTGAACCTCAAATACAAGGCAGGGTCTTTATAAAGGGTAGCTACAGCCAGCATTTTGGCTTTTGCTTCCAGTGTATCCAATGGGGTATCATCACGCAGCAACTCGCGGAAGCTTGACAGAAGCAGACTGCTCAGCTCCCTGTTGATGAATAAGGAGTTGACATCCACCAGCCTGTTTCTTCTTTCTTCATGGTATACCAGGATAAAAGTGCCTCCGCGTGGTACGCCGGCTTTGTGTTCGATGCCGCCATGCTTCCTGAAATAATAGCTGAAATTTTTTGCCATCCTGTATTGTGCTATCCTGCGCAGGTACTCATTTTTTAACGCTTCCAGCCTTTCTATGATGCAGGTATGCAGTATCATTTGAACGTTGTCGACAAATAAATCAAGCAAATAATCAATGGTGAGGTCGGGCGTTTTACCATCGGCTTCCAGGGTTTTGATGAATTCCAACATGGCGACATTGATAAAATTAACTTCCGTTTCATATCTGTTGTAAACAGCTTTAAAGTTGACGGTATTCAGCACAGATAAACTTTCCGTCATCAGCCCTTGAAACATGCTCTCTATACTGTCAATAAATTCAAAAAAATGACGATATAGTATGTCATTGGCAGTGGTTGCATTGGCCGGTATGGGATTTACAAACTTACCGTTGTTGGCGCTTATACTGTTGACGTAGAAATTTCCGGTGGTATTGGCGACAGGCGAACATAGCCGTGTAAGCGTATCGCCTTTTGTATAAGCCGCCGTAGCCTGGAACTCATTTACCAACCCTGAAATAAACGGATGATCAATCAGGATGTTTACAGAGTTTGTTATAGGACTGAGAACCGTGGCAGCCCCGGTTTTAGCCCCTTCCGTAAACAAGCTGGTTGACAATACCTGCGTGGCTGGGGTAAAAGGGAGTTTCCCCACATAGCAGAAAATATCGTGAATCTTACATACGAATTCGACTATAAGCATGCGATAATCGGACTCCAGGTCCTGGATGCTGCATTCGGGTTCTTCGCCTTTTACCAATGCGCCAATATAGTCGGCGCTCAGCGCCACCACATCAAAGGGAAGATTAAAATTCTGCTGGATGGATTTTACATTACCGAGCGCTGTGGTGATGTTGCTACCTATATGACCTTCCATCCGGAAAAAATTATACCATTCAATATCGTAAAAAAGCGGGTGGATGACCGTATCGGCATTATTGTAGTCCGCTGCGTTATAACTTAAATTGAACCGGGCATTCCCTCTTTTTGTTTTGTCATAGTTCCAGTAGTAATACAAGTCACCGGGTATGACGGAATTCTTTTCCTGCACTACGCCGTAATAATAGGGTATACATCGATCGGAAAGAAAGTCGTGCCCGTAATTACTGGGAGTGATCTTTACTTCCTGCGGTAGCGTCATTTTGTTTTCCACGAGTGATTTTTCGGTGAACAGGAATTCCTGGTACATCAATATCATTCGCATGAGCAGGCTGCGTAATTCATTCGATCCGTCGTTCTGTGCGTCGAACAAAGGGGAATAAACGAAGTATTGGCGGTAGGCTGATTGTGTGCTGGTATTTGTATTGACGGTGGCTTCTCCCAATGTAAGGTGGAAGGGGAATCTCATTTCATCGCCGCAACAGTCACTGGTTAAAGCATGGGCCTTATGTCGGAATTCATACAGTGCTTTTATAAGATCATAAATAAAATCATAATAATACTGGATAAGGATAGGCTGAAATTTGATGATGAATAGGAGATTATTTTTGAAATCAGCGAGTGGTCCAAATGGATTTGTGGTAATCCCGGGTAGTAAATATTGATAATCGGTAAAGGTCTTTTCCAGATCAACGGCGAGGCTTTGCAGGGTGGAATCGTCCAGTAATGTCACAAAAGCATTTAATACTGCATCGGAGGAAGTCAGGTTTTTAACCGGTACATTATACCGGCGCAATTCGATATGCTGAAAAGTTAAATTTCCTCCGCCATTATTATTGTTTCCGTTTAGCAGTCGTTTTTGAACCAATAAGGGAACTACATCCAGTTCCATCCTGCTTCCTTTATCATTACAGTCATTGGTATCGCAGTTTTTGAGACTCAATTCACTTACATCAAGAAAAAGTACGACGGCATACTGGCTGAGGTCAGCTCCCTGTGAAAGAGGAATGGCACCGGTCTTATCGGTAAGGGCGTCAAATTCTTTTTGAGTGAGCAGCAACAGCACTGTATTATTGGGAGCCGTACCCGCAGCGTCAGACGCATAAAAAAGGATGTTATTCCGGTTGGGATCCAGTCCGCACTGGGTAATCAACTGCAGGTCATTTGGGAAAGCAGGCCTTGTATAAGGGACATAATATTTATATCCTTCTTCTCCGGTATGATCGCAAAACAGGATGATATAGCCCTGCGTGGTAAGGCCGCAACCTTTTGTTACATTGATGGTGTTGCCTGTATTTGAAATTTCCAGGCCACATACTATGCCGCTGCCCAGCAGTTTACAGCGTGTCAGCCGATCCTGCTGATCTAAATAATTGAACAGGTCATTCAGATGTTTGTTGGTCAGCACCTGGTCCGGTTCAAATACAGGGAAAGTATTTGAAATACTCATGATCATTGATTTTTAAAGGTTCCCAAAACTGTTTTTCCTAACACAACCGTATTGCTGCCTTCCTTACTTTCCACGCAATCATGCAAGGTGGCCAGCGGATATTCGCTATGCAGTTGAGCCAGTATCCCGATCATTCTGTCATTGGCATCCCTGAAGGAAAACAGGTTTGCTTTTTTGTCAAATGAATAATTAGCAAGTTCTTCAATCCACTTTTTGTAGCGCACTTCGAATTCACGCATCAGGTCATTATTCAACCAGCATATTTTCAACATAACATGGGCAGGCGCTTCTTCGCGGATCTTGTTTTCAAAATATTCCCGGAAAGCCATGTTGTCAAAATGTCCCGGCCAGTAGGGGAGTACCACCGATGCACGGAATGTATAGGGGTCCAACTCGCAGGGACACCCGCAATCATGCAGGCAAACTTGCATCAGGTCGAACATTTTGTCCGGGGCTGGTATATTTTCACGCGGACGTAATAGTATATGTTCAATCAGATGGAGCCCGACCGGGTCATTGCAGGCGGTCCCGAATTCTTTTGCAAGTTCATCAATAGCATCCTGCGCAGCAGGGTTGCCGGCAAAACTGGTCTCACTCACCAGCAGGTCTGTCAGTTTGATGATGATACTGCCGGAACTGTCGATTGTATAATTAGCAGCGTCTTTACCCAGTTGTTTTACTTTTTCAACGGCATCAAGGGCATCCTGCTTGTTTTCATATTCCTTTGAATTCAGTTTGATCCCCGTGAGTGAAGTGACAGAGAAGTTGTGAAAGCATCCAGTGCAGATCACTTCTATATTATTGATGCAATAAAGGAACCGGCGTGTATAGTCTTTGATACCGGTGAGAAAACTGACCCTTTTTTCCAGCCCGGAAACATTGGCAGTATTCCATAATTGTGTCGTATCGATAGTAAAATCGTTTTTCTGAGGGAAATAATTATACGCCTTTCCCCGGTTACTGCTGATGTCGTCGTAGTTTTTAAGCGTTGATATTTTGGCATCCGTGATTTCTGAAAAGTCGATCTTCTCTTCCGTTTTCTCATTATAATTAATCGTATACATGAGCAGGGCATAATCATTAAAGGATTCTGCGAATCTCGCCAGCATATGATCGAGGAAACGGCCGCGTCTGTCCTCAAATACGTCTTTTGGTTCGTATAATTGCTGCCATTTGTTTTTCGGCTGCACGGTGGAATCGGCATTGGTAATGGCATCTTCCAGGACCACTATCGCTCCGTTTTTTAGATATATCGGATCGATATCCTTGATGTCCTTCAGAAATTGAGCGTAATAGGTGTGAGTGATATTGTCGGTGGAGAACAGGCGGTGAGCATTGACAAGCTGTGAAAGAAAATCAGCGAGTAATTGTTCGTAAAATAGCAGGTATGTTTTCAACTGCCGCTGCTGCGCCGTCCGAAGTGCCGTTGAATTGGCGGGTAGCCCGGCAATTCCAATTCCATACGTTTGAGGGAAATCATATTGCACCGGCCAATAGCTCCCGGTATCCCTCTTTCTTCCGTGCGGTATGGGGAGATCATCCTGCAGCCCGTTTAATTTTGCCCGCGACCGCTCAGCATGCAGTAATGAAATGGTGTCGTGTACCTCGTCATAATTGGCGATAAAGGGGAACTGGTTTTTAAAGAGCAATATTTTAGACTTATCCGCGCTGAGAACAGGCTTATGAAAGGGAGTTACAGGCATGCACCATTTCATGCCGGTAAAACCAAGGAGAGGCTTCCCGTCCGCTCCGTATTTGGTCATCACGAAATTGCGGATGGCAATGATGCCGTCGATGTCCATCAGCAGGTTAATGATGTCGGATGTATAAATAACCGAGCGCAATTGTGTTTTCTCTAATTGCTCCGTGTCGATAAACCCATGTTTCAAGACTACCCCTTCGAAAATCTGGTCAACCGGCATTTTTTTATCGAGCAACTCTTTCAGCGTATAGAAATCAACAGAGGGGTTAAGGTAATTTTCAATGGCATAAAAAATTTCAGCCTGCACCTTTTCAATATCCACAGCAGGGTTGACGTCCACATCAAAGCAAAAAGCTATTTCTTCGTCGTCCACGGTGGTGATATAAGGAAAGTCTTCACAGAGGTTACGGTGTTCGTGCAATGTCTTAATGGCGTTCTGGGCAATGAATTTAGCCTTACCGATCTTTTCCAAATAGAACTTAAAAATAGACGCGACAAATTCTTTGTCGGCAAACATGTTTTGCACATCAACTGTCAGGACGGTGCCGGAGGCTGGTTTTTTTGAAATGGCAATATTGAATGACAGTGTAGAAGCGTCTGTCAGCACCAGGTCACAGGTCCAGGTATCAGGACTTCCTGCCACTGTTGCCGAACTGATATTATTCTTATCTGCGGCAAGCGCAGCGAAACTAAAGTTGGCCAGTTTCCATGGCGAAAGCTCTATCGAGAACCAGAAATCACCTTTCGAAAATTTAGGAGCCAACGCCGGATTTTCCACTACCACTTCCCCGTTATTTAAATCGCCATATACATTGTCATTGTCCAGATCGAGCAGCACGTGGTAAAGACCTGAAAGAAACAAAGGAACATCAGTGGGTTCATATTGTAATATGTCCTTTTGGCAATTGGCATATATCGGGACTTCGTTAACGGGGCTCAACGCGCCTTTTTCATCTTTTTGACTGTCTTCTGAAAATAACCAGGCATTGTGTACCCCTACAATATCTATTAATACTTTCCGGTAATCATCTATGGTAAGCGGGTTGTTGGTAAGAATTTGTTTGGCAGTAAAAAACACCTGCCCACCGACAGTATTCCCGTTTTTATCCGTGAGCAGATCCTTCATGTCAAAGTCGGCCCGGTAACCGAGCTCTGTAAGTGCATAGCAAAGCGCTTCCAGTATGGTGATACCCGGATCGTGGGCATTATAATCCGTCCACAAGGCGCTGGAGAGGGATTCGATATGCTTTAACCCTTCGGCGCGCAACAATTCATAATCCTGTGGAAGAGGAAGTTGCTTGTTTTTTGGTATGGTAGTTTGCTCATCCATCAGCAAATGCAGGTTGCGGGTGAAACAATTTTATGTTTGATATTATTATCTTCATCGAAATAGGATACGAGGATGGAACGGGAGGTGGAAGCTGTTGCTTCTTCGATATCCGACAATACGGTCACGCCACTGCTGTCCCGGCGGATAAAATGATTCATTTTAAAGCAGGTGACGTAATCAACGTAGGGCCGTTCTTCCACAAAATTCAATAAGACGCTCTTATATATTTTCCCTCCGAAGGATATTTCTGTTTTGTTGTTGAATGCCCATGGACAAAGGAATTGCTCTATCTCTGTATTGAGAAGTTGCAGATAGAAAGCCTCATCGAGGTGTTCATAAAATTTAACCATGAAATCCAGTTGTATTTCCTCAAACTGCGGATTTTTTACATGCAGCTTCACAAAAGGAGAGGTGATTGTTCCCAGGTAATCAGTGATATTAGCCAGTAACCCAACGGGAGTATAGGGGCGAAGAGGGTTTATATTCGTATTGTTGTTTTGATCCGGGATGGTGATGATGGATACATGACCGGGATAATTTTCGCAAAATACATCTTCGCCCTGCTGCTTATAGAACCCGGAATGGTTCAGGCATTTTACTTTGAATATTTTGAAGAACATTTCCAGGATAATATGTTCGTAATCCCAGATGGTAATGGCTCTTTGTTTATGGCGCAGCCGCTCACTGACGCGAACATAGAAATGATCATCACTTTCACGTGTTCTGCCGTCGAAGGAGTCAAATGGCTGTTGAATTGTTTTAATGGCGGCATCGCTTACTAACAATTTGGAAATGCTGTTGGCGGGCAGCAATTGTCTAAACTCCACCTGGCTGGCTTCGTCCTGCTGCAACTGAACTTTTGCCGCTTGTGCTTGTATCGATACTATTTTGCAAACAGCATCGGCATAAGGCTGCGCCGTTACTTTTATCCAATGTAAACCCTCTTCCAGTAAGGTGTTGGTATTAACGGCATCACCCCCAAGTGTAAGTGTTACCACGCCGGATTGCGTGAGATTGTTGGTATTGTCAATGATATGCTCTTTTTTGAATCGTTTCCAGTTATTATTGCCTGCGAGGTAATACCAATTCAATATTTCCATGTCATGCTGTGGATTGGAACTTCCGTCCGCCACCTGGAAGAGTATGGTGACTACCATACTTGCTGCGGCATTCTCCAGGCCAATAAACAGTTCCCCTTCGTTAATGACATCCTGCAGCAGGCTTATCGGCTTTGTGCTTTCGGTGTCAGGTGAAGCGTCCACCAGGGAATTGTTCACTCGTGCAAACCCAAATGTATTGAGCTGGTAGAATAAATGGTTGTCGACCGGTGCATTTGAAGCAAATGAAACGGTAACATCCGCTTTGTAGTGAATGGAAAGATTATTTAATGCAATTTCATCCGGGACAGGTGTAGCGGGTATTTTAATGGTATAGGACGACGGCGTTTTTCCATCAGATACAAGAGAAGTGCCACTGCTTAATGCAGCGCTTATCTTTTCCAGGTGCCGCGCCAGCGAATATTCGTGTGAATTTAATTTTATCCGTAAAAACCCTTCCAGTGCGGTGGCCGTAATTTTTTCATTTTTGCTAAAGTCGATGGCCGTTGGAATAAAGGCATTGTTACCCCCGGAGAAGGTTATACTGTCGGCTGTAGCCCCGGTCACTATTGTATATTGGGTACTTTCAAAATCACTCTGTCGCAGATAATGGACGAGTGTATTTAAAGCAGGGCCACCGGATGGACTTTTCCAATCTGTTTCCAGTTCAAGAAAAGACAGTTGTTTTTGAAACAGTTCCTTACTGCCTATATAGAACCCGGCATTGGTATCGGGGAAGTCTCCAAATGGTTTAAATGGTTTGGATGCGTCGATCACCCCATTATCATTACTCAGCATCAGATCTTTTACACCCAATACTTCTACGGTAATAGCAACGGACGACAATTCTTTATTGCACAGGGATGTGTAGGGTAGGGCGTTGGCGGCATCCTGGTCAAGATAAATGGTTACCACCGGCAGTGCCACTTGCATGTTTCGGGCATGTATCTTTTCTGCATAAGGAAGAACGGCAGGAGCGTCGGGACTTAATGTGATAGTGAATATCAGTTGAGTCCCGGTTGAATTGCTGCTTACCACAGGTTGGGGCATGTCCTCCCATTTTTTCTTTCCGGTAAACTGCGCGGTAAAACAATTTAAGTTGTAAGGGGAAGGGCTTATTATACCGGGAACGGGGCTGATGAAATTTGCCGTTATAGTGATGGTACGGGTCCCTTCATTTAAAAACAATAAATTGGAAGCAATAGCAAAACCTGCCTTTGCATTTTTGATTTTCTTTATATCGCCAAAAGCAAACCAACTCTTATCTGCAGCTGTAACTTTTGCACCCTGCCCATCATCTGAATTGGCAATAGGAGATGCTTTCAAAAGATCTTTGGAGCCATGTACAATTTGCAGGGAGTGGATTTTGGATACCGTTGCCTTGTTAATAACGACGTCATCGGTAAGCGCATAATTGATTTCCTTTCCGGTAACATCCTTGCCTCCTTTAAATAGCGTATTCTTCAACAGACGGTGTTCGCTAACAGGTTTTTGCAGCTCAAATACCAGGTGTGCCGAATCCGGATCGGGTGTTTTGTTCATTAACTGAAGCACCTCTTTATAATAAAAATCAAGGTGGCGTTGTGTATACCTGTTTAACTCATCCTGTTCATGAATGTATATTTCAATAAAAGAGAGGAAGAGGGCCAGATGAGGGGTATGCTTTGGGTAATCTCCCAATGTTTGGATAAAAAGGTCATTGGCGCGTGTCACCACCGATGAGATGCCGTTTAACAGCGATTCTATTTGGGCATTGAACAGGTTATGATTGATGATATAAACGATCACCTCTTTTTCCGTTGGCAGCATGGGACGGGTAATGGATATATCCGGAACGGCCGTCTTCCATTCAGTACCCAAATCATTCCGGGTAAAGGTTCCATTGGAAATAACGTCAACAGGGGCGTCGTTGTCCAGTTCTTTTGTCGTATAGTCGAGGAGGCCGGCCGTTTTGAAATCATTGAAACATAGCTCTATGTTGGCGAGCGGCAATTGAAGTTTATTGATGATTACATCCCGGAATATTTGTTTATATTCAAAATCATCCGGCAACAAATTAAATTGCTGATCGATCAATGTGGCAAGAGAAAATAATACGTCAAATAAATATTTGAATTCTCTTTTTGCATCTGCATCCGTACCTGACAGTTTTATCTTTTTATAAATTCTTTTTTTGTAGTCTGTAATTTCCTGTACGTTAATGCGGGAAAGGGTGGCCAGTGATACGCTTACATCGGACTGCATCAATACTTGCCAATTGCCATCCACCGTATTATCATCCTTGAAATAATTCAGGCAGGCGCCATATCTTTTGGCAAACAGGATGATGTCGGCCGCTTCGCGTTCGTCTACCTTTGAATAACCGGCAGACAATGCGGCGAGTATCCTGTTTAAGAGGCTGGTGCCCTCACGTATCAATGGATTTTTATCGGTACACGGCATATGCGCTGCTATGAATTAGTTATTTTATTTCGGTGCTTTCGGTTTTATAGAACGGGAATACGAAGTTGTATCTTGAATTGGTAGACCGTACGGTATAATCAATGGAGATAATGATCCTCCCTTCCAGTTCGCCGGTATCATCCAATTCTATTTTATCGACATTTATCCGGGGTTCATAATATAAAATAGCTGTAGAAATCAGGTCTTTGATGTAGGTTTTGAATGTGGTCGTCAGTGGCTCGAATACCAATTCATCCAGGTTGCATCCATAGTCCTGCCGCATCACTCTTTCTCCCTGTCTTGTGGAAAGAAGAATTTCCAGACTGCTTTGTATATCTGCTTCATCACTCAGCATCCCCACCTGCAGCGTTTTATTGCTGAATGCAGGAGGGAACCCCCAACCTGTTCCAAGAAATGATTTTGTTATTGCCATAATATTATCCTCCTATAATTACTGTTGGGCAGCCCAATACTATTGCTCCGCCGTGTGCAGTAGGATCTCCCATACGTGCTGCCGGCATGCCGCCAATCAATACCGTGGAAGAACCCATAATAATTGAATCGGGTGGCCCGACACAGGTGCATAGATCTCCCGCGCGCGCAACAGGCAGGCCACCGATTAGGACAGTTACGCCTCCCGGGGGTAATACCGGTCCGCCCACATGCGGAACCACTCCGGTCACCATCGGGCAAACATGCATATCTGTTATTCTTGCTGCAAAAGGCATAACCTTCTTATTTTACGTCGAATTAATTGATCTTCACCAGCGATCCTTTTATTTCCATTACACCACTACTGCTGACGCTTGTGCTCCCGCTCCCTTCCAGGCTCAGGGAGGCATCGGCCTGTATGGAAATCTGAGGCGCCGCAATGGATAATGAACTACCGGCTTTTAGTGTCAGGTTCGTGGCGGCCTCTACCGTCACTCCACTGCTATCTATGACTATTTTGTTTCCGTCGCCATCCTGTAGTAGTATACTGCTTTCGCTGTCGTTCATTTCAAATACCCTGTTGCCCGGCGTCTCAATGTGTATACTTTTTTGTTCATCATTAAAAATGAGTTTTATTCCTGACCGCGATACATATCCTTTTTCCGGGTTGCTGTCCTGTGGGTCCAGGGGAGCTGATTTGGCACTGCTGTGCAACATGCCGAGAATGACCGGGTTGCGCGGATCATCATTCATAAATCCAACGAGTACTTCATCATTGGTTTCAGGTCGGAAAAACGTACCGCGGTTATCACCTGCATCCAGTGTAGCCACCCGGGCGTAGATACCATCGTCCTGGTCGTTGACCATGGGCAGGCGAATTTTTATCCGGTATTGGCCGGTATTATCTGTGATGCCGGTTACAATACCTATCTGTAAACCATGAAGGGAAGATGACTGGCCTGTCGCCGAAGCCGCATGGGTGGGATTGGTTTGTTCAGCAAAGAACTGTTCGTTCCATCCAAGGGTAGCTTCCGTGACCCAATCGCCATCTGTATACTCATGTTGTATGGCTGATACAAAGGCTTTTCCGCTAAAGTTTTTTCCTGCGCCATTAATATTGATAAAATCACCCGGCAGAACCGTGGCCACACCCTGGTATTTCACTTTGGCTTTTATTTTTGAAAGGTCCTGCCGCAATTTTTTTGCATTGGCAATCGCCTGTGTTTCTTCTTTGCTTAAAGTGGCAGAGGTTCTCATTTCCAGTGGTTGTTTGATGACCGATGAGAGATCGGACCTTGTAAAACTTCCTTCTTCCGGAGCTTTTGAATCTTCGCTCTCGGTGGTTACCACCTTTTGGTTTTCAAAATCCCAACTGAGCGTCTTTACGGAAGCTGCCTGCGTACGGGCGTCCATATCGGCATGAAATTCCAGTATATCGGCGCCGTAGGTCAGATCCAGTTTCGCCGCATCCTCCAACGCTGGTTTTTTTACTGTCAACTGCCCGTTGGTGATCACACAAATCATCCCGTTTACATCAATGCGGCTGATCATAAAATCCCAGTCCGTGATATTGGATTGAACCAGTTGTTCATGCTTTGGTTTGGAGTCCTCTACCTGTGTGTTGGTGATATCGTTATCGCTCAGTAGTTTTGAAACAATATCACTGTCTACGATGTCATTGTAGTGACGGTTGCTTTTATTGACCGTCATTTTTATTGTTTCATCCTTGCACTCGATGTTCAATTCCGCACAATTGTTGTTTATTTTGTGCGTATTCGTTATGATGATGCCTTTGAAAACCGTCGTTTTTTCTTTGTGGTAGCCGAATTGTATTTCTATTTTCTTGCCGGGTAAAAAATCTTCCGAATCACTTATTTCAAAATCTTCTTTGTTGGGTTCCCCGTCAAGGAGGATGATGGTAGTCCCGGGGATTTTGTTTATTTCAGATGTAACAGTGATGCCTGCCACCTGGTATTGTTTGGATATTTCCTTTCCTTCCACCAGAATGGCGGATGTGGCAAGATCGGGGTTTTGTACAGTAGGAACTATTCTTGTTGTGGTTGCCATTGTTATTATACTGTGGGTGGGAAAAATATTTTTGTTCCTGTTTCTATGTTCCTGAAGCCGTCCAACTGGTTGTATGTCGCTACGTCTATATAATACTTTTTGTCGTTGTAGATTTTTTTTGTCATCACAGGCAGTTTGTCGCCGGCATTCACGATTCTTTCATGGGTAATGTCCGGGCTCATCGGGTTTTCCTGTGCCACCCGCAGGTTTTCTTCCACCGTTCCTTTGAAAGAACATTTTGCCACTGCCCGCAGCGGGGATCCATCGGGTTGGAATAATTTAAATTCAATATCCATTGCGGTTAGCACCCCTTTGAATAATAAAGTACCCCAGTGAATTTTGAGATAATAAGGCCGGTGGATTTCGCTCTGGTATTGAAGTATCTTCTGCCGGAAACTGTCCAGTTGATCGGCGACCGGAACGATATTGGAACTTATGACCCCTGTACCGTCGAAAAGAAAATCAAAATTGAATTCCTGTGGCGGCATCTTGTTGAACTTGAGTGCAACTCCGGATGTGCCGGGAGCCTGTGTCTCACAGAATTCGATTTTATATTTATATGAGTAGGTCTCCGGGTTGATAAGCGCATAGAAGGGCGGCCCCGTCACGGTGTTGTATCCCGGATCCGAATAAGACAGGATGTACAGCTTTTCCAGTTGTGAAGGATCGGATGCCATTATCGTTCATTTTTTTGGCGAAGTGTTTTAAGAATTCTTTCTGTCACTTCCCGGGTGATTTCTTTTTTTAATTTATTAATGTCTTCCTGTTTTAAACCGGCAGGAGGTTCCTTGGCCCTTCCCCCAACGATAGCTTTAATATGCAATTCTTTTATTTCAATTGGCATAACATTGTTTTTATTTGTTATTCTTCAGGTAGCCGAATTTATCACATTGAAATACCGGTAGCTTAAGGTGACGGATTCCACCACAATGGAATTATCCTGTGCATTAAATCCCGATACCGACCATTTTTTGGGTATAGCGCTTATCACATACCATGTCATAACGGGGGTATGCTGCTCATTCAGTAAAGAGATATGTACATTGGCCGGTAAAAAGGAAAAATTCTCCAACGCGTTCCTGCACCAGGTAATAAGTGGCGATCCGATGAACAGGCCCCGTTTGAGTGTGATGTCCGAATAGCGGGTGCGTTTCGGTAATTGCCAGGTGAAACGGTTTTGCCCTCCCTCTGTAAAACTTTCCATTTCCATTTCCGCTTCCAGTCCGCTTACTTCCTGGAAACGGGAATCGTCTATCACCTGTGGCGTTAGCTCGAACGTTACCAAAAAATGGAACCCTACTGGAGGATATCTGGTAGCCATCAGGGTTCGTTTTGAACGGTTAATCCTTCATGTGCTATCTCTATGGTTTCAATGGCGACTTCATTACCATCTGCTTTAAGGTCTGTGGACTGTACCTTGACAGGAAATGCATTTTTTACTTTCCAGACAACTACCGGCTCGTGTTTTTCGTTCAATAATGAAATTACCAGGCTTCTTCTTTCGATAGTGTTGAGTGCGATGGTGTTGAACCAATTATAGAAATCATTATCTCCTTTAAATGTGCCGCGCTTAAATGTGATGTTCGAAAACTTCTGCATTCCGGGCATTTTTATTTTATGATATTCAGGACTGGACCCTTCCCGGTATTCAATGATATCCGTAGATACATCGAGCCCGGTTACTTCGGAGAAACCGATGTTGGTTCCGCCCCATTCTACCTGGAAATGAAATTTTGGAATTGGGTATTGTGCCATGTTGATTTATTTTAGTTGTATGATTGAACGTGGTTTATTCCGGCAATCAGGATTCCTGCAATTTGTGCATGAAGCGGAGTATGATAAACTCTGCCGGGCGAACGGCTGCCATTCCTATTTCCACGATCAGCTTTCCGTCCAGTATATCCTGTGCTGTCATGGTTTGACCAAGTCCGCATTTAACAAAGAAGGCCTGTTCGGGTTTGGCGCCTGCCAATGCACCTTCGCGCCAAAGTAAGGTGAGGTAATTCTCGATCATGGCCCTGATTTTCGTCCAGGTATTGGCGTCATTGGGTTCAAATACAAATTGCATAGTGGCTTTCTTGGTGGACTCTTCCACCATAATAAAGAACCTGCGCACGGATACATAGCGCCATTCGCTGCTGTTGCCATCCAATGTGCGTGCGCCCCAAACCAAGATGCCTTTCCCATTAAATGCCCTTATTGCATTTACTGATTTGCCGGGGCCCGGGTCAATATTCATAGTGGCTTGCTCTGCATCGGTAATGGTATCTGTTATATCATATATTGAGTTAATGGAAATATTAGCCGGCGCTTTCCATACGCCTCTTGTCGCATCCACTTTGGCATAGATGCCGACGATGGCAGGTGAAGGCGGTAAAGTAGGGCTTAATTTCTGGATGGCGGTTTTACTGAGATAATAAACGGCGCTATTGGTTGTGAGTAAACTAGCTAATGTTGGCGTTGTGGGGGGACCTCCATCGATGGTTATCGTAACTTTCACATCCACATCAATATATTGATATTCGTATATGGTTTTCAGATTGGGATAATAGGCTGCGGCATAGTTTAAATTATCCGTTTTACCGAAGCCTGTAGTATGCGGCATAATGTCTCTGAAATTATTTATAGTTGTGGTCGTGTCCCCTGCCTGTGCATACACATCAACTAGTGTAAAGCGATTCTGTAGTTTGGCACAGGAATCAATGGCATGTGCGAAAACTCCATAAAACTTCGCTTCATCAGTAATACGTTGCGCTTCAGGAAAAACATACAGCGTAGGTTCATCATAGGCTTCTAAAATATCTACTGCACCTGTGAAGGCTGTATCGGATATTGGTAGCACTCCTGTCGTTACACCTACCGAGACAATATAACAAGGGCCGCCTCCATTATCAAAGTAATGGAGAAGCGCATAATACATATTATGGATAGATGGTGATTTAGTGTTATCGAGTTTCGCGATGACAGTCGTCGACGCAGAAGGAGTGGTTTTAATAGTTACATCTACTAAAATGCCCAGTTCGTTCTCTGCTTTGCCAAAATGCTGTTCATACTCTTTCAGGTTAAATATTTTGAACGGTGTGACGCTTGTGAACGGTATTCCGTTTCCATCCAATGCGATTGCTGTATAGCCGATAAACGCCGGTATGGCAGTAGATACCTGTGCGATGGAGGGCGGTAGTGTCGATATCTCCGATATATACACCCCCGGGGTGGCGATGGCAGTTTCATTCATTGTAATAAAGTTTTAAATGGAACAATTATATTTTAAATCCTGCTTTTGAATTTTATGGTAAAGGCGGGCGCCGGCTTAAGCAATTTCCCACCCGTATCCAACAGTTTATAGCTGTTGTTGGTCGTTCCGCTGTTGTACATATCAATTACCCCGAAACAGGTTTCATCTGCTTGTACCGTAGCCGTGTCCTGCAAGTCGGCATTGCTCACCACCTGCTCCACCGGTTGCAGCAGCTTCCAGAAATTGATATTGGATAGGGCAATGCCATCCGCTGCCAGTACGGGTTGTAACGATACATATAGATTGCCCCCGCTTTGAACGATGGTTCCCACATCATAATCATTGAAGGAAGAATAATTAGCCACCGGGTTACTTAAAAAAAGATTTCCGCCATTCGTATTGTTCACCTGGTTGGAGAACTGGTACATTTTTTTGCTGCCGGCAGCCGTTACATAGGTCTTATTAAAAAAATCACTGCTGTTGTGCAGGAGGAACCGCCACCGGATATTGCCTTGAATGGCCACGAACGGAACCTTGGGATCAGGTGCCGGAGGAGTGGATGGGACACATTGTATAAAACAAAGCAACGTATTGTTATAGTACCGGTAATTCATGCTGTAATTGATGAACAGATTACGGGTAGCCGAATCAGGCGTTATGGAAATTCCTTTTTGCAAAAAAATTTCCTGCGGCGTTTCATAACCGCTGTGAATTAATTGGATGGTGAACAGTTCCCTGTATATGGTACTGATCGATTCAATCATCTTATTTCATTTTAAAATAATTTGCCTGAATTTCTTCAATCAACGGGCCTTTCAGGTCGGACAGACTATCAATGGTAACCATGCGCATGCGATAAACAACAGATGGAAAGTACCTGCCGCCGAGAACCGACCATATTTCATGCAGTTGCTGCAGGTTGAGGCTTACCATATCAAGTATGAGTTTTTCAATATTTAGATCAAGGGCTGGGGTATTGGAATGATCAAAAAGATATTTTTTCTGGAAAAATCCGATAACATTTTGTAAATCCTGCAAGGAGAGACCATAACCTCCTGCCGGCCTTACAGAAGTGAATAATAAAGTAAGGTATAAATGCATGGCAGGGTTTTTCATGATTATACCATCATCCTTTCTGACATAATTATTCGGATCGCGGGAAATCCTGTTTTCTTCAATATTAATCAGTGAAATAACAATATCTGCATTTATGCCATTGTTATCGTTTACTATTTCACTGATATTGCCAAAATCAGCATTTATGCCATTATTGATTAATTCCTGACGAATAATATTTACAGCCGGAAAAATCATAAGAATGATTATTACACTGTGAATAATTCTGATGCTTGCGTTTTGATAGAGAAATGTATGAGGAGAATACCAATCAGAAGTAAGTAACTAAGAACTAAACTAAAGCTTTAAAATCTATTCAACAATACCACTTTGTGGTAATGCTTAAGAGCGCGTTTCCGTTATTTAATGCAAGTGCTTATCTATTAACGAAAAAGGCATTATCTTACCAGATAATTTTTTTCTTTATTGAACAACCCTCTTCTCATGACCCAGGCTTCCCGCCGGCTGGCTTCCGTTGATGCATTCAGGGCCCTTACCATGTTCCTGATGATCTTTGTAAATGATCTGTGGTCGCTGAGCGATGTGCCCGAGTGGCTGGACCATGCCGGCAGAGCGGAAGATCGCATGGGGCTGGCCGATACGGTCTTCCCTGCTTTTCTGTTCATCGTGGGCCTTTCCATTCCTTTTGCCATAAGATCCCAGGCCTCCAAAGGGTATTCGCGGAAGAGCACCTTTATCCATATCCTCACCCGCTCGGCCGCCCTGCTGATCATGGGTGTTTTTCATGTAAATCTTGAAAGTTATAATAAAGCGGAGGCTTTTTTGCCCAAGCCCTGGTGGCAGATCGGCATTACCATTGGTTTTTTCCTGGTATGGCTGGATTATTCCCCCACGATGGCTAAAAACAAAAAAATGCTCTTACGGGGCAGCGGAGTCCTGCTGCTGGCCGTAATGGCGCTGTTGTACAAAGGCGGCTCTCCGGAACATCCTTATTGGATGAGGGCTTCCTGGTATGGGATCCTCGGACTGATCGGCTGGTGTTACCTGCTTTGCGCCCTCCTTTATTTATTCGCCAGGGACAGGTGGTCCGTGCTGGTCGGGGCGCTGGTCTTCTTTTTAGGGCTCTCTATGGCCGCTAAGGCAGGCTGGCTGGACTTTCTCGACCCGGTCAGGCGTTATGTGTGGGTCGTGAGCAGCGGGGCCCTGCCGGCCTTAACAATGGCCGGTGTACTAACCGCCACCTTCTTCCGGCAGGCAATGGAAAAAGGCAAGGGGCCGCAAAGTCTGCTGATATTAAGCATCCTGGCATTTGTGGCGCTGGGCGCGGGGTTCGCTGTACGGCCCCTGGGCGGAATTTCCAAGATTGGGGCCACTCCCTCCTGGGTACTGATCTGTACGGCGATCAGCCTGGTTTGTTTTATACTGCTGGCTTTCTTTATGGATATTAAAGGTCACCAAAACTGGTTCGCCCTCATCCGGCCGGCAGGCACCAGTACGCTTACCTGCTATCTTCTGCCTTATATTCACTATGCCATCTTCAATTTTCCCGGCGTCAGCAACCGCCTGCCCCTGGTCTTGCGGACGGGAGGCATCGGTATACTCAAGTCGCTCCTTTATGCCTTACTGATCATCCTGGTCACCGGGGTGCTGGGGAAAAGGAAGCTCAGGCTTTCTGTCTGAGGACTATGATCACCAGACGCTCGCAGCCCGGCTTATTTCACGGCGAAAGAAGCGCTGAGCTTTTCATCTCTTGAATGGCTGCCCAGCACTATTTTATACGTGCCCTTGTATAATTCCCATTGTTTTTTCCCCAGGTTCCATTTCTGCAGTTCGCTTACCGGGATGGAAAACCGTAATTCCTTTCTGTTCCCCCGGGTCACCGAGACCCTTTTAAACGCTTTCAATTCCTTTACCGGCATTCTTTCGACAGCGGGGTATTGAATATATGCCTGCACTACTTCATCGCCATCCATCGCTCCTGTATTCTCTACCGAGAGGGAGAAGGAGAGGGTATCTTTTACGGTATACCGGTTTCCGGGCTGCTGTTGCCAGGCATAACCAAATGAGGTATAGCTCAGGCCATAGCCAAAGGGATATAACACGGGGCCGTTATAGTAGCGGTAGGTGCGGCCTCGCATACCATAATCTGTATAAGAGGGCAGGTCATTCAGGGAACGGTAAAAGGTAAGGGGCAGATGCCCGGAAGGGGATCTGAGCCCAAAGAGGATATCCGCCAGGGCATTGCCCCCCTGTTCGCCGGGATACCAGGCCAAAAGGATGGCGTCTGCATAAGGTTCGATAGCGGAGATATCCACCGCGCTGCCGGCTGTGACCACCACAATGAGGGGTTTCTTGCCGATGCTCTTGCGTAAAACGCGCAGATAGGCGATATGACTGGCAGGCAGGCTGAGACCCACCCGATCCCCTCCGTGGGGGGCAAGGAAGGCGTCCCCTTCCTCTCCTTCCATGACAGGAGTGAGGCCGAGGACGGCAATGGTCAGGTCTGCATTGGATGCGGCCCAGGTACCTCCGAAATGGACGGTATCGGTGTAATCACAGCCCTGGTCATATTCTATGCGGGTGCCGGTACCTGCCGCAGCCGTGATCCCTTCGACGAAGGTCACCATATTGGAAGACACTCCATGATAATTGCCGGATAAGGCATCGAAGGAGAAGGCATTGGGGCCGACGATCATCAATGAACTGAACTTATCCCTGGAGAGTGGCAGGGTCTGGCGGTCATTCTTCAGCAGGACCATGCTCTGCCCGGCAATAGTTCTGGCAAGGTCGGTATGTGCTGAATTATGGATGCTGTCTGCGCCATAGGAACTGAAAGGCACCCGTGCCCTGTCATCAAAAAATCCCAGTTTGATCTGGGTACGGAGCAGGGGCGCCAGGGCGGAGTCGAGCTCCTGCTGGCTGATCAATCCCTGGTGAAGCGCTTCGAGAACATCATCCTGCAGAATACTGGAACAGTCGAGGTTGACGCCGGCTTTGATAGCTGCGACGGCGGTTGCCAGGGGGCTGCTAAGGACTTTGTGCCTTGCCCAGATATCGTCCAGCGCGCCGCAATCCGTTACCACATGCCCTTTGAACTGCCATTCATCCTTCAGGATATGATGCAGGAGGGTAGGGCCTGTGCAGCAGGGCTCCCCGTTGAGTCGGTTGTAGCCGCACATGACCGATTCTACGTTAGCGTCCACTAATTTTTTAAAGGCGTAGAGATAGGTTTCCCGAAGGTCTTTTTCATCGACGATGGCGTCGAAGGTATGTCTGTTCGCTTCGGGACCGCTATGCACTGCAAAATGTTTAGCACAGGCTGAGGCTTTTAGGTAACGGCTGTCATTGCCCTGTATACCTTTAATAAAAGCGACACCCATGGCAGCCGTGAGGAAGGGGTCTTCACCATAAGTCTCCTGGCCGCGTCCCCAGCGCGGGTCGCGGAAGATATTGATATTGGGTGACCAGAAGGTCAGTCCCATGTATTGCTGGGGTCTGCCAAGGCCGGCGGAGAGATTGTATTTAGACCGGGCTTCCGTTGAAATATAAGTCGCTTCCTGTTGCAGGAGTTCTTCATTAAAAGTGGCGGCCAGCCCGATGGCCTGGGGGAATACGGTGGCTTCCCCTGCCCGGGCAACCCCATGCAGGGCTTCGTTCCACCAGTTATAGGCGGGTATGGACAGTCGTTCTACCGGACGGCTGCGATACCCCAGCAGAGAGACTTTCTCCGCAGGGGTCAGCTGCGTAAGCAGGTCCCGGACCCTGACGGCTATGGGGTTGGATGGATCGCGGAATCCGGCCGGTTGCTGTGCGTGCAACGAGAGGTTGAAAAACGAAAAGCCTGCAGCCAGTAACAGGATGCTGAGTCGTTGGCGCGTCCTTGAAAAGATCATGTGCGGCAAATTTTTTGGATTTGAAGGGGCAAGTTCGTTCAAAAAAGATTTAGCACGGAAAATTTTCTACTATCTAGCGCTGGTATAATTTGGGGACTTTGATATGCCATTTCCAGAAGAGGGGCATTTCGAAAAAACCTACCGCTATCACGGTACCCGCGAGCGGAGCTATCCAGTACAACCAATAGGCGGTCCAGACGCCGCTGACTACTGCCGGCCCGAAACTTCTGGCCGGATTGGTGCTGGTGCCGGAGATCCGGCCTTCTGCATAGACCATGATACAATAGAGGAAGGGCATCAAATAGGGCGTGTAGCGTCTCAGCATATGATGACCTGTGAAAAAGAAGATCCCTGCGATCAGCAGGAAGCTGGTAATCACTTCTCCCGCAAAAGCGGCCGCTGTTCCGCCGGTAGGTGGAATGGTGGCGCCGAAGTCGACACTGGCCCCCTGTCTGCCCCATAACAGTAAAGGCAATGCCCCTATAACGGCGCCGGTCATCTGGGCCAGGATAAAGCCCAGGGTATGGGAGTAAGTCATTTTTCGCTTCATCAAAAATGCCAGGCTGACGATCGGGTTGATATGGGCTCCGCTGATCTTTCCTACCGGGGATAGGGTGATAAGGCAGCCGGTCGTGCCGAACAGGAAGCCTGTAATCGCCCTTCTGACTCCGGCAGCAGGAATCCAGGCCCGAATGGGAGAGCCCGTCCCATTAATGAAAATTACTATGGATAACCCAACCAGGACCAGGGCTCCGGTCCCTATACATTCGGACAAGTATATCTTAAATAGTTTTACTTTCATGGCCAACAGACTGATATGAATAGTTGAAAAAAAGTATATAAATAATTTGATTTTCCAACAGGAATATACTTATTATTTGCTGAATTTAAATGGTATATAAGCTTGCGATAACCAGCATTGTGAAGTAGATTTGTAATGATTCAGCCGTCATTTTCTGAATCGATCCTCAATCCGTTCCAATGAAAAATAATCTTAGCTGGTTATCCCTATCCGGCAAAATGCTTATTTGCTTTACGACCTTCGTTCTGTTCTGTCTGGTCGTCCGATCCCAACCTACCGTGGATTATGGCAAGAGCTATGTAAATATCACTAAGGGCCCTGGCGGCGGCACCAATGAGCCGGGCGATCTCCTGGAGATCAGGGCTACTTTTGTCGTCAGATCCGGGACAGCCTATCAATGCTCTTATACAGATATCATCCCTGCGGGGACCCTTTACATCCCGGGTACGCTGAGGATCCTGACCAATGAAGGGAAAATATATCGTCAGTGGACGGATGCCGCCGGAGATGACGGAGGTACGCTTTCGGGCAGCAACGTCACGATCAATATAGGGTTAGGCGCCAGCGCCGCTACGGGGGGTAAGATTAAAAGTTCAGATCGGCCTACCTTTGGAGGCAGCTGTATCATGGTAGCTTCGTATCGTGTACAGATCAATCCGGCCTTAATTTTTGGGAATTTTATCAATGTTGGCGGAGGGCAGTTTAATTATTCCAGTGCAGCCGCTCCCGCCGCGATAACTCCGATCGTTTTTGCACCGGATTCGATTGCCATCTATAAGAACTATGGTATTTGTAGTAATACTGTAGGGGGCAATGCCATCCTCTCCGAATCCGGGGGAACATTCGGCTCGGGTAATACCAAGGACAGGGCCGCTTCTGCAAAAGTACCCGCCAATTATACCTATACCGCTTTTGGGGCCAATGCACCCAATGACTATTATTATGGGGTCTCCAATAACACCAGTCCCGGCGGGTCTAATTTTACAATCCTCAATAACTGGCCCATTCCGGATAATCATCGGGTATTCCAGACCTGGGATGTGATCGGGGACCATACAAATGCCGTCAATCCTTTATTGGGTAATCCACCCACCGATGTGAACAATACGGGAGGGTATATGGTGGTGATCAATGCCAGTTATCGTACCGATACTGCCTTTAAGGATATTGTCACTAATCTCTGTCCGAATACCTACTACCAGTATACGGCCTGGTTCAGGAATATCGGTCCCAAAGGAGGATCCGATTCGAACGGGGTGAGCGCTGTATCGGGGAGTTCCGCTTATATTCCGACCGCGCCGGGTGATTCCTCCGGGGTGCATCCTAACCTTACCTTTAATGCGAACGGCTATGATTATTATACCACCGGGGATATGGCTTATACCGGGCAATGGGTACAAAAGGGCTTCACTTTTTTAACAGGCCCTACCCAGAACCAGATGACGATCTATATCCGCAATAATGCGCCTGGCGGCGGCGGTAATGACTGGGCCATCGATGATATCAGTGTGGCTTCCTGTTCGCCCAACCTGCAATTAACGCCTGCCAAGCCTGACACCATCTGCCAGGGACAGGATGACACGGTGGGATTCAAGGTGTCTTCTTATTTCGACAGTTATGGCTATTGGCAGGTAGAACAGAGCGTTGACGGAGGCAGCACCTGGACTTTGTTAGGAACGGATACCACCGGTGCGGCATCCTCCGGGTCCGTCACTCCTGTTTATAATTCCGTGACCGGTCAGTATGAATATTCGATTAGCCGTTATTACCGGTTGAACAATACCAATACGCTGATCCTCTATCGTATCAAGGTGGCGAGCTCTGCTGCCAACCTGAGCAGCAGCAATTGCTCTTTTGTCTCTCTGACATCGAAAACCGTTCATGCCGTCAACTGTAATATCGTGCTGCCGGTGGTACTTTCTGCTTTCAGCGGCCAGCTGCAGGATGGCTTTGCTCACCTTCAATGGACTGGCAGCAATGAGACGCCCGATACTAAATATGTCATCGAGCGCAGTAATAACCAATCCGATTTTACGGCAGTGGGCACTGTAAATGGTCAGTCGGTTGCAGATGGAGGCGCTGTCTATCATTTCGTGGATCCGACGATGGTGGCGGGCCTTGCCTACTACCGGATCCGGGTTACCAGCGAGGGCCTGTTCAAGTATAGCAACGTCGTGCTGTTGAGTAATTCCCTGTTGGATTTCAGTATCAATTCCCTGGTGAATCCTTTTACCGATAAGATCTCTTTTGACATCGTATCGCCCGGCAACGATCGGGCTTCCATTCTTTTGATAGATGCTTACGGGCGGGTGGTGAAAAAACAGGACCTCTTTATAACAAAGGGTTTGAACAGCGTGGTCCTGCCGGATCTGAATGGTTTATCGAGCGGTATGTACGCCTTACAGGTACAATGCGCAGGTAAGCAGATCTGCAAGCCTGTCATAAAGACCAGCGTCCGGTAGAATAGGGGATCAGGGATGCACTTCCAGTACAATGACCTGGTCGGGCTCCTCTTCATTCCAGGCGGCAGGCGTAAGCGTCAGCTGATTGTTATGAAGGACAGTGATGATTTTGGTCCCGTCTTTCAGCAGCCAGGCTTTGGTGATCTTCTTATAAGGGAATTTTTCCAGCGAGATAGGGCCGGCTTGTTTCTTCAGGATATGTATGAATAGCTTATTATCTTTTTGAGTGATGCACCCCCAGTCCTGCGGCCGGATAAATCCTCCTTTCGTATCAAAAATACTTTCTCCGTAAGTCTGGAGCCATTTCCCCGTATAGGCCAGTCTTTCCTTAAATTCAGGTTGGATAGCTCCATTGGGCATTGGTCCTATATTCAAAAGCAGATTGGCCCCATAACCGCTGGCCCTTACAAGGGTATGAATCAATTGCCCGCCTGTCTTGTAGGTAGTATCGGTGATGTTGAATCCCCAGGAGTTGTTGATGGTCTCGCAGGTCTCCAGGGGCATCGCCTGAGAAGGGGATTGGTAGCTCAACCCGGACTTGTTCTCTCCGGGCAGATCGCGTTCGAACATTTGAAAATCTTCTCCGGGCAGGGGACTAAGATGGTGATTGTCTCCGATGAGGCATTGTGGTTGCAGGTGATGGATCAGGGCATAGATCTCGCCCAGGTGCCAGTCGATCCGGGGGGATCTGTCTGCGGCTCCTTCCGGAGCTGTCTGGTCCCAATAGCCGTCGAACCAGATGCCACCGATCTCCCCGTAGTTGGTCAGCAGTTCTGTCAGCTGGTTCTTCATGAATTGAATATAGTCTTCCCATTTCCCTTGTACGGTCCTGCCGGTACCCTTGCCCGTACGGCCCGTTGACCAGGAATAGTCGTCCCTTCTCCAGTCCAGTAAGGAATAGTACAGGAATAGCTTAACTCCCTGGCGATGGCATTCGTCGGCCATCATTTTCACGATATCTTTTTTATAGGGCGAGTGTGCGATGCTGAAATCGGAATAGTTGGTATTCCACATGCTGAAGCCATCGTGGTGACGTGTGATAAGGGTGATGTATTGCATCCCGGCGTCCTTTGCCATTTTTACCCAGGCGGCGGCGTCGAAGTCGATGGGGTTGAAAAAATCCATCAGCCTTGTATAGTTCTTAACGGTGATATTGCGCTCGTTCATGACCCATTCGCCGCTGCCGGGGATGCTGAACGGCCCCCAGTGAATGAACAGGCCGTACTTCGCATCGGAGAACCATTGACGGGCTTCCAGGTTTTCCGGGGAAGGTGTGTAGGCGCTGTCTGCAGCCTTATTGGAACCGTTTTGCGAAAAGGAAGCTAAAGACAATAATAGCAGGGTGAAGGACAGCAGGAGCGAGCCTTTTATTTTTCCGGGCATTCGATGGTAAATTTCTTTAAAAGTAAGGCTAAAATCAAAATCGGAATTATTTAGCTATCCATTTATTATCGGATGGGCTGGCGTCCACATAAATCCCTCCGTCGAGATTTACCGATTGGATCTTTTTCCCACCGGCCGGTGTCAGGATCACTTTGGCGTTTTTTTGATCTTTGGCCCAGAGAGATGGTGTCTGGTGGATCTTTTCGGCGCTGCCATCTGCATACCGGATATCCAGATCGAAAGGGATGGCGAATCCGCCGGCATTTTGAATAGACACCGTATATTTTTTATTGTTTTCTTCCACGTTGACCAGGGAGAGGTCGATATAGTTATTGGTAAAGAACCAGTTTGTCCAGAACCAGTTCAGGTTCTGACCGGATGCATCGTTGAAGGAATAGAAGAAATCCCATGGGATGGGGTGCTTGCCGTGCCAGCGGCTCATATATTCATGAAGGCATTTTTTAAAAAGATCATCCCCCAGCATGTCCTTCATCGCCAGATAAGCCAGGGAAGGCTTGCCATAAGCGTTATTTCCATAGGCGACGCCTCTTAATACATTTGCTGGTGTGATAATAGGCAGGTCTTCTTCGGCGGAAGGATCATTGATATAGCCGTTCACCCGGAACTGCTTGTAAAAGCCCTCTGCTTTTTCCGTTCCCAGGTCTGCCCGGCCGATGAGCAATTCCAGGGTGGTGGCCCATCCTTCGTCCATAAATCCATAGCGTGCCTCATTGATGCCCATATAAAAGGGGAACCAGCTATGGGCTATTTCATGTTCTGCTACGAAGCGGGAAAAGATGGGGTCGTCCGTGGTGTTGTCATTGACCATCATCGGATATTCCATATCGGCATAACCCTGGAAAATGGTGGTTTTGGGAAAGGGATACGGAATACCGGGCCAGTTATGGGACAGCCAATCCAGCGAATGGCGACCGAATTCCACCATCCGGTGGAAATCCTGGGCGGTATCATTATAAGCTGCCTGGACACTGGACCGGCGGCCGGTGGCATCATCCACTACTACGCTGGAGGCATCCCAGACAAAATGATCGCTAAGACCCAGGGTCATGTCGGAGATATTATTAGCTGTCCATTTCCAGGTATTGGTCGCGTTTTGCGCAGTGACCTGTTTCCCGTCCAGCTCTGCTTTTGTGGCGATCGAAAGGATGGAATCGGTGGACATCGAGGCGGCCAGCTTCTTTGCATAAGCCGGTTGAAGAACGGCATCGGGGTTCTGAAGGGTACCGGTGGCCCAGACGATATAGTTCTTAGGAACCGTCACGTTCAGCGTATAGTCATTAAAATCATTATAGAATTCCTGTTGATCCGTGAAGTCCAGCCTGTCCCATCCGTTGTAGTCGTCGTATACGGCTACCCTGGGATAGAAATAGGCGAGGAAGAAAGTGGTCGAGTCAATCATCCCTTCCCTGTTGCTCTCCAGGGAGATCTGGTAATGCCAGTTGAAAGAGAGCCTTACGCTATCATGAGGCAGAAGTGCCCTGTTGAGATGTACGGGCTGCCAGGTACCTTCCTGGTCATCCGCATTCCAGGGTTTGGATTGTCCGTTTTCGGAATAGGCGTCGATCTGAATACCCCGGGTCAGGTAGTCAGGGCCTGCCTTGCCGTAACGGACCGCTCCCGGCTTATGAATATTCAGGATGAGCTTGATGATGACATTTTTCAGTGTATCCGGGCTGTTGTTGAAATAGGTGATCTGTTCGGAGCCTTCGATAGTTCTGTTCGGGGGAGCTGCGCTGACATTGATCGTATAATGCCCCGAATTCTGCCAGTAGTTTCTGCCGGGACGCCCTTCCGTCGAGTGGGTCCCTTTTCTGAAGGCTTCCCGGACATTCCGGGGCATGTACAAAGATTGACTAAAGGCAGCGTGGGAGCTGGTTGCCAGCAAAAAAACGAAAAGAATAAAACGTAACATAGAGCTGATTCATTTATTTATCGGCGAAAGATAAACAATTCAGCCTGTATGCTTTACCGGAAATTTATGAGTGGTTGCTAGATGCCATGTTCTTCGAATTGCTGGAATACGAATTGTTCCCCGTCAAATTTAAATACGGCAATGTATTTACCCCCATTGAAAAATTCGTATTTCTTTTTGGTCTTATTGAAGCCGCATCCAAAAGGAACTAAAGCCACAGAGAATTTTCCGTTTTTGGCTTGCAGGGGCATGATCCGGTATAAGTTTAAAGATTCCCTTTCCCGGAGTAAGTTCTTTAATTGTTTGTTATCCAGTTTGACGAGTTTGGTATGGCGGCATTTTGATAAAATGCTATCCGTGATCTTATCGCCGGATTGTAAAAACAGCGTATCTGTTCTTTTGTCATCCTTCTCTATAAAATGGAGGTATTGGTCGATCGCCTGAAAATAGACATTAGATTCATTACATAAGAAGGTGCTGTCCGCCTTTTGCGCAAAAGATCCCTGGAGCCAGAATAAAAGAAATAAAGCCAGCATTATCTTCATAGATAGTGAAGATATGGATAAAAAGACACTAAATAGCCGGTATTTTACGCTCAGCAACGGCAAAAGGACACTTGAATGCCCCTAGAATTTTAAATAGACTTTTGTGGGCAGTACGGCGATGACCCCGCTGGAATTGTAGATGTAGACCAGGTTGCTGTCTCTGCCGAAGACTATGCTGGTCTGCCCGCCGGATGCGGCAAGAATATCGGTTCTGCTGGGAGCTTGCGGGCTAAAATG
Source organism: Puia sp. (assembly GCA_035555335.1). Classification (GTDB taxonomy): domain Bacteria; phylum Bacteroidota; class Bacteroidia; order Chitinophagales; family Chitinophagaceae; genus Puia. The sequence goes on along the minus strand of DATMGS010000020.1, from coordinate 71,845 downwards.
CCAGATGCTGTCGCCCACTTGCCAGATGCCGCTTGCATGAGAGTGACTATATCTTCTTACCGTTTCCCAACAAGGGATCTTTATATCTTCGCCTCCATCATGAGGGTTGGAAACCACCCCCAGCATCTCGATCCTGTTACCGTCATTATAAATGACCGTTGCATATTCCCGATTGTTTTGGGGCCGATCTCCTTGCCTGCCGTTATCTTGCAGCATTAATTTACCATCGGCCTGGCGTTCGGCCAGTGGCCTTAGTTCTACGAGGTTGCCTGTCTGAAAGGCTTCTTCGAACTTTCCGGCTTTAATAAGATCTTCGGTTTTTTCGGCTTCCTCCAATGTGATCGGATGAGATATACCGCGTTCAACATTCTCAATATCCAGCGGACTGATCCCATACAGATCCTCTGTTTTTTTGGTGGTCCTGACGATAAATGTTACCGTAATCCCGGGATCCGGTACCCTTCTTAAGAGGGTTCCATTTCTATCTAAATATACAGTGTCATAAAAACAATGCCGGGAGAGGGAATTAGCCAACAGTGCTCCCTGCTGTAACAGGAGAGGGATGAAGGTGACAAGCAAAGCCCGGGGAAGGGCATCTTTGGAGCGTGACATAATAGGACTGGTTGGTTTAATGGTCTAACCACGCAAGAACAAATGAAAGGTCGGAGTTCTATTTTATAAATGCAGGAAAACTGCAGTAAGATCCCCGCAGTTAGTGATATATCTCATTTTTTAGTAGGTGTATTCATGGAGGCTGTTTACCGGGAACGGCTTTCCGGCGGCCCCAGGTAAGAGGGTTGTACACCCCCGGCATCTACAACGATCTTTTGCAGGACCAGGCCGGGATCGACCCTCCAGAATTTTAAGGTATGCAACCCCGGCGTGGAGAGCCGGTGCCGGGAAGCCATTATCCTTATATTGTCGGCCACCGATTGTTGCCAGGTCTGCCTGGTTGTATCTGTCGCCAGGTCGATGAGCTGCGGAAGTTCGCTGTCGAAAGAGATGCCGTATCGCAGGTGTCCGCTCCCTGTGAAATCGAGGGTAGGAGAGCAATAGACTTGTACATTAACGAATCCTGTATCGAAGAGATAGCATGTATATTCCAGGCGGGCGTCTTTGCCGCCGGGTGTTTGAGCGGGTGCTGTGACCGGGGATGCCTGCATGCCTGAAAGGGTGCGGCCTAAGCCGGGTATGCGCTGCCATTTCATGGAGTCTGTTGTCACCGCATCGGTATAATGTTCTGCCTCCATGGCAAGATAGCCGTTAGCTTCCACGAAGCGGGCGCCTTTGCCATTCTGGCCTAAAGCCCGGTTATCGACGATAGCGTCTACTACAACCGTGGCTCCTTCCGGTCCGGTGATGGTGACCGGGACGATCTGTCGGCCGGCCGGCGCTTTTAGCCAATCCACGCTGATCCACAATCGTTCCTGCTTGTCTGTTTTCCCCTGCCCGGGAGTGATATGCAGCCAGGAGACGCCTGCCGCGGCGCTATAGTCAACGGGAGCCGGTCTGCGACTGAAGACTTCGATATAACGGGATCTTTGGCCATTGACATCCAGGGCTGGCAGGACCGCGGGGGCCTTGTCCTGTGGCCACCAGGCGGCTGAGCCTTCGATGGATACGCCCCAGGGGCTTTCTGTCGCGCCGCCCGGGCCGGAGGGCGCGGGCAGGTCGATCGTCTTCGTATCCGGTATTTTATTGACCGGGGGTTGCTGCCACCCGGTATAGCCGATATGGGTCTGGTCCATCATATGGTTCCATTTACCCCCGGCCATTTCCTGGTTGTAATAACGGGAGAGGGCTGAGTCACGTGCAAATAATATCCGTACCCGGTCTGCGAGTTCATTTGTAGCGGCCCGTCCCTGGGACGCATAGAGTCTGTTCTTTGCGACGGTGACATAGAGCTCATTCAAATTGGCGCAGGCTTTTATGGGGTAGAGCACCAACTGATAGTAAGCGTCCCGGTAAGCGGCGGGCAATATTTTATCAATGGAATCGGCCTGTTCCGCCAGCCTGTTGTAATCGGAAACAACCGTCTCCGCTTCCCGGTAGTTCAGCAGGCTATAAGTGTCGGGGGATAGTAGTTCGGGTTTGCGGCGGCCATTGTATTTGGTATAGTTGGTGAGGAGGGCGGCGATGGCTTTGGTGTATTGCGGACCGAATTGACGGGATGCCCAGTCCTGTGTGTATCCGGGAAGCCGTTCGACCGGCCATTTGCCGGGGTCCCAGGCATAATCCAGAAAAAATTCGGTGGGGAATTCCATGGGTTTGATATCTCCTACGTTCACGATCCAGATCCTGTCGGCGCCATAGGACCAGGCCAGGTGCATCTGTTCCCAGACTCTTGGGAGAGGATTGGTATTTAGCCATTTATAGTTCCGGGGGTCGCCGACATAATCGAAGTGATAGTAGATGCCGTATCCGCCGGCCCTGGGCTTTTCGCCGGTTTTGGGCAGTTTGCGGATATTGCCCCAGTTGTCGTCGCATAGTAAGAGGGTGATATCATCGGGCACCCGCATGCCTTTATCATAGTAATCCTGTACTTCTTTGTAGAGGGCCCAGCTTTGGGGCGTAGCGGAGGGATCCTGGCCGGTGACCTTTCGGATAATCGCACGCTGATCGCTGACGATCTTTTCCAGGAGGGCGATATTACTGCCTTCTTCCATCGGCATGTCTCCGTCTCCCCGCATACCGACGGTCACGATACTCTCGTGGTGTTGCATATGTTGGATGCCTGTCTGCCAGAAACTGTCCAGTGTGGCTGCATTGGTGGCATAGTTCCAGGCGCCGGAGCCATAGCGTTTCCATTCCTGCTGGGCGCGGAGCATGGGCTCATGGTGGGAGGTGCCCATCACGATGCCATATTGGTCCGCCAGGACGGGGTTCAGCGTATCGTCGTCATTAAAAGCATTGCCCCACATGGCTGGCCAGAGATAATTGGCTTTCAGGCGCAGCAGCAATTCAAAGACCTTCTCATAGGCCTGGTGATTGACGCCGCCGAACTTTTCTTTGGTCCAGCCTGAGAAGGCGGGAGCTTCATCATTGATGAAGAAACCCCGGTATTTTACCGCGGGCGATTCCTGTCTCCATGTTCTTTGTTTTATATATACTGCTGTCTTTTTCTTTACGGGAACATCCGCCCACCAATACCAGGGGGATACCCCCATCTGCCGGGACAGTGTGAAGACGCCATAGGCGGTGCCCCGGCGGTCGCTACCAGCGATGATCAGCGCCTGGCCGATGCCTTTTAGGGGATGATCGATGACCTGAATGGTAAAGGCTTCCCATTTTCCGGTGAGAGTTTTTAGGGTGCCAGCGCGGAGTCGGGACATGCTGTCCCTTCTCCGCGGGTCTAATGATGGCCCTTCGGGCAAGAGGCCCGTGGCCTCTTTGATGAGCGGACTTTGGTCGAGGCTGCCGATGATGATCAGGTTTTGAGCGGCGGCGGGGAGATGATGAAGGATCTCGGGCCGCTGGCCGGTGACGCTTTCAATATCCTGTTGCAGTAAAGCGGCCGCTTTCTGTACCAGCCAATGGTCGGAGGAGTCTACATAAATGGCTGTGGCCCGGGTGCCGGCTGTTGCGGGAGAGCCGGCGCCGATGCGTGCAACAACAGGGAAGACGCCGGCCTCCTTCTTTTCTGTGACGAGATCCTGGCTGTAGAGCGCGGAGCAGCAGAACAGGGCAAAAAGAGTGAGGGCTGTTGTATATTTCATGACGCAATCGTTGAAATGTGACGGTATTTAAAACCCGATCGAATTGCCTCCATCCACGGGTAATATTACTCCCGTGATGAACCGGGCATGTTCAGAAGCAAGGAATAGCGCAGTAGCGCCGATATCTGCCGGGTCTCCCAGTTTACCCATCGGGGTCCGGGACATTACTTTTTGTTTTCTTTCGGCATCTCCGTTCAGCGCCTTCTCGGACATCTCTGTGGCGATGAATCCCGGGGCGATACAGTTCACCCGGATACCGAGGGGTGACAATTCTACGGCCATCGCCCTTGTCATGCCTTCGATAGCTGATTTGGAGGCGGTATAGGCGATCACTTTTGGAATTCCGTATTGCGATGCCATGGAGCTGATATTGATGATATTGCCGCTTCCCTTTTTGACCATCGCCTTTACGACTTCCCTCGATAGGGCAAAAATGGCCGAGACATTGGTATGAAGGATCCGCTGGAAATCATCATCGCTGACTTCCAGGAAATCTTTTTTCATGTTGATCCCGGCATTGTTCACGAGGATATCGATGCCGCCAAATTCATCGGTCAGCTTTTGTACGAAGCCGGGGATGGCGGGGAGGTCATTCAGATCCTGTTGCAGTGGCCGGCAGTCTTCGCCAAGCCTTTCCCTGGCGGCATCGAGCTTTTTCCGGTCGCGCCCTACTATGATCGTCAGGATATTGTCCTGCACAAATTTCTCTGCTATGGCCAGTCCGATGCCTGATCCCCCTCCTGTAATAAGCGCTATCCTTTTTTGAGTTGTTTGCATTTATACTATTTATTTTTTCCAGTTCTGTCATTTCTGTTCTTGCCCACGGAGGATTCACGGATGACCAGGTCGGAGCGTAGGATGATAGTATTGGTAGAATTGATGCTGGAGGCGCCGTTCAGATGGTTGATCAGATTACGGGCGGCGACCTGTCCCATTTCATAGCCCGGATAATTGATGGTGGTAAGATTGGGCTCTACGACTGTGGAGACGGGGTCGTTATTGAAACCGGCAAAAGCGATGTCATCCGGGATACGGATACCTGCTTTTTTCAGCGCCACCATACATCCTACGGCACAGTTGTCATTGGCCACGAATACGGCATCGGGCAGGGGATCCATTTGCCGGATGATGGAGGCGGCTTCGGCACCGGCTTCCTGGCTCAGGTTGCTGATAAGGACATAGTCTTCTTTAAAATTCAGCTGATGGCTGGCCAGCGCATCTTTATATCCTTCCAGGCGGTCGACGTACACATTTCTTTTAGGAGTAGCAGTGATATATACGATCCGGTTGCGTCCCTGCTTTATTAAATGATCCGTGGCCTCATAGGCGGCTTTGCGGTTATTGATCTGGATATTGGTAAAGCTTTTATGCTCTTCCACCCGGTCAAAAAAGATCAATGGGATATTTTTTTTGATAAAGGCGTCGAAATGGCTGATGTCGTCGGTGTCGTAAGCCAGGGATACCAGCAGTCCGTCCACACGGTTGTTAAACATGGTTTTGGCGCTGGCTATTTCTTTCTGGGCCGATTCGGAGGACTGGCTGATAATGAGGTTGTAACCTTCACTGTTGGCGATATTCTCTATGCCGGCGATGACGGTGGACATGAAATAGCTGTTGAGCCGCGGGACGATAACGCCGATGGTGTCGGTACGCTGGGTCCGGAGGTTGCGGGCGAAGTTATTGGAGCGGTACCCCATCTCTTCGGCCAGTTCGGCTATTTTCTTCTTTGTTTTTTTGCTTACGACCGGGTCGTCTTTCAAAGCCCGGCTTACGGTAGCAATGGAAATATTCAGCTTACGGGCCAGGTCGTATATGGTGATTTCTTTTCCAGCAGTCATACAATCGGTTACATCTTATGAATAAAGGTATGCAAAATAAATTTTAATAAAAAAAATGTAATCGGTTACATTTTTTCGGATTTATTCCTACTTTAGTAGGGCGAAGCTGGATTTTTTGTCGCAATCATCAGTATCTGCATACTTGCCATAACCAAAAAAATAACGATTGATCTTATGCAGCCAAAACAAATTCATTTGAGATTTTCGCAGCGTCTACTGCTGCCGGAAAGCGGGCTCTTACAGGCTTTTCCCATCTTTTGGCCTCTTTTTTCCTCTTCTTCAAGGTATTCTTTTTTATCAATGGGTTCAGGCAATACAGCAAGTTATCTGAAGGCTCCGCCTGCTCTTTTAAGCGGGTTATTAACCAAAACTTATAAAAAATTAAAAAACGACCAAGTATGAGAGCTTCGTTCAAGCCTACTGCACGGGAGACATCCGAAAGGATATATCTTCTGACCAAACTTCTCACGATTGCGCTCTGTGTCCCGGCGGCTTTTCTTTTGGGAATGCCGCTCCATGCGCAGAACACCGGCATCCACATCAAGGGTCATATAACGAATACGACCGGGCAGCCTGTCTCCAATGCGACGATCCTGGTGAAGGGCTCGCGTGCGGGCATCAGCAGCGATGAGAGCGGAAATTTCGAAATGGTGGCTCCGCCGAATGCCACGCTTATTATCTCTTCGGTCTCTTTTGCCACTTCCACGATCAAAGTGGACGGACGTACTACTATCAATGTGGTATTGACACCGGCTAATGCTTCATTAGACCAGGTGATCGTGGTAGGTTATGGCACGCAACGTAAAAAGGATGTCACGGGATCGGTGGTTTCCGTAAGTGGGGCAACCCTGCAGGAAGTGCCGACCGCCAATGTGATCAGCTCCTTACAGGGTCGTGCGGCGGGGGTGGATATTGTCAGTAACAGTGCAAGCCCCGGTGCAAGCGGACAGATCCGTATCAGGGGGAGCCGGTCCCTTTCGGCAGAGGTTACCGGCAATAGTGCTTCTACCAATGCTTCTTTGACTGCCGCCAATGACGATGCATTGAATGCGCCGTTGATAGTCGTGGACGGTATTCCTTATGGCGGGAGTATCAATGATCTCAATCCCGATGATATTGCTAACCTGGATATCTTAAAGGACGCTTCTGCGACAGCTATCTATGGATCAAGAGGTTCAGGCGGCGTCATTATCGTAACGACTAAAAGGGGCAGGCCGGGTAAATCCGTTATGAGCTACAATGGCTATTATGGAATCGGCAATCGTACTAAAGAGTATAAAGTCTTTAACGGCCCCGAATATGCTACCCTTAAGACACAGGCCGCAGCCGGCAACACCATTAATCCGGGAACGAATGCTTATGGTCTGACGACGGCAGAACAAGCCGGTCTTGCCAATGGGACTTCCACGGATTGGCAAAAATTAATCTACCGGCAATCCCATACGACCAATCAGAATTTAAACCTTTCAGGAGGTACGGAGACAACTCAATTTTCGTTAAGTGCCGGCTACTTCCAGCAAACGGGTATTATTCCCGGTCAGGACTTTACCCGGTATGCTTTGCGTGCCACGATCGATCACCGGATCAGCAGCAAATTGAAAATAGGCCTTAATATGATGAATACGCTGGGGTATACTAATCTGGGAGGCAACCCCGTAGGAGGCCTGGTCCGTATGAGCCCCCTGGTGTCTCCCTACAATGCCAATGGCACGATCAACAGCTTGCCGGAGACAGGCTCTATCGATGGCTCCACCGTCAATCCCCTATCGATCAAATATAATGCAGCCGCTATCGTCAACAATAACCGGAGACTGAGGACCTTCAACAGCTTATACGGAGAATGGGAGATCGTAAAATATTTGAAATATCGTATCAATGTCGGATTGGATTACAGTCAGAACCAATCGGGCACTTATTCAGGACCGAATACTTTCTACAATTCCAGCACCTCGCTGGCCGCGGCTAACGAAACCGTTACGAATGCGGAAGCCTATACATATACAATAGAGAACCTGCTGACCTATGACAGGACTTTTTCAGAAAAGCACCACATCACTTTCACGGGCTTATATAGTATACAGAAGGATCATAGCCAGACCAGCGCTTTTACCGGTACCGGGCTGCCGGCAGATTATATCCAGGACTACAATCTCAATCTGGCGACTTCGGTCGCGGCTAATACCACCACAAATCCCGGTGGCGGCAACTTCTCAGAACGAGGGCTGATCTCTTATATGGCCCGTTTGAATTATGCCTTTATGAGCCGGTTCCTCTTAACAGCTACCATCAGAACGGACGGCTCTTCGGTATTGTCACCCGGCAACCAGTATTATACCTATCCTGCATTCGCGGCAGGCTGGAATATCGCCAATGAGAAGTTCATGAATTCCATTACGGCGATCAACACGCTGAAATTAAGAGCAGGCTGGGGCATCACTTCCAACCAGGGGATTACTCCTTATACGACCCTGGGGGCGCTGGGCACTAACTTCTACAATTTCGGACCCGGTACTGCCGGCCAGAATATCGGATACCTGGTGCAGACCCTTGCCAACAGGTCCCTGAAATGGCAGTCGACCACCGAGCAGAACCTGGGCCTGGATTTCGGTTTGTTCAAGAACCGGATCACCGGCTCCATCGATGTGTATTCCGAGAAAACGAATAATATCCTTTTAGCGGAGAATTTGCCTGCCAGCAATGGAGCGGGCAGCACGACTGTCAATGCGGGTAAAACAAAGGGGCATGGATTCGAAATCGCTATCAGCAGTATCAATATTCAGTCCGCGAGTGGTTTTACCTGGTCTACCGATGTGAATTTTTCCGTAGACAGGAACCAGATCGTACAACTCCAGAATCCAACGCTGAAACAGGACATCGGTAACCAGTGGTTTGTTGGTCAGCCGCTTACCGTAATCTACGATGTTAAAAAGATCGGTATCTGGCAATCGCAGGATGCGGCTCAGGCGGCAACTTTCGGTCAGGTGCCGGGGCAGATCAGGGTGGAGGACCTGGACAAGAACGGCAAGATCACCGCCGCCGACCGGCAGATCCTGGGGAACTATCAGCCCAGATGGACAGGTGGCCTGACGAACCGCTGGGCCTACAAAGGCTTTGATCTTTCCGTGGTCATGTTTGCAAGGATGGGACAGAAAGTAGTCGTCCCTTATCTTACCACAGATGGAAGCGCCCAGGGATTTGACTTTTTCAACAATAGCCGGAACAACCAGGTGAAAATAAATTACTGGACGCCTACCAATTCAACGAATGCCTTTCCCCGGCCCGATGCCAGCGCGGACAAATTCATTTATGCTTCCACGCTGGGATATCAGGATGGCTCATTTGTCAAAGTAAGAAGCATCAATATAGGATACGTTATACCATCAAAGCTCCTGACCGGCATCGGCATTACCTCTTTAAGGGTCTATGTCACTGCGGAAAACCCTTTCATCATCTATTCGCCGCTGGTAAGATCCGGCCTGGCCGTCGATCCGGAAGGGAATGGATATGGGGGCGCCGTTACTTCCAGCGCAGGAGGAAGCATACCCAACCGGGCCATCACGGTCAATCTGAATGCTCCGCCGGTCCGTCAGTTTAATTTTGGTGTAAACGTAAAATTCTAATTATATAAATATTACTGATATGAGAGCGAATAATAAATTATCTTTTATCATCGCCACTGCCGCCCTGCTGACGGCAACCGGCTGCAAAAAATTATTACAGGAGCAGCCGAGATCCCAGATAACTCCCGCTTTTTTCTCTACAGCGGGAGGTATATTAGGTGGTATTGCCGGCGTCTATTCCGACATGCGTTTCTTGTGGGGAACGGAAGGATTTACCAATATTACGTTGGCCGGCACGGACGAAGTGCTGGCCGGCGGGAGCGCCAGCGGTACTTATTGGTGGACCTATAACAATATCCTCACCAGTGACGGGGCTACTACTTCCCTGTGGAATATCGCTTACCAGGACATCAATACCCTGAACGGAGTTCTGCAATTCGGGGCGGTTGCCACCATCGATTCGGCTACCAAGCGGCAATACCTTGCCCAGGCTAAATTCCTGAGGGCCTTTTACTATTTTTATCTGGTACAGACTTTTGGCAGCGTTCCGTTGCATACCAGTTTTATCACGAATGCCACTACTTCCGATACGCGTCAGCCCATTGCCGACATTTATACACAGATCATCCAGGATCTGACGGAAGCCTCTACCCAGCTGCAGGTGAAGCCAACTGCTCCTTTTTTGGGAAAACCGGCTACCCAGGCCGCCGCCTTATATCTTTTGTCTAAAGTTTATTTGACAAGGGGATGGTCCAGTGCAGGCAGCCCCTCCGATTTTGCTACTGCCGCTACGATCGCCTCCAATCTTATAGCCAACCAGGCGACTTATGGTATCGGTCTCAACCCGGATTATGCCACCGCCAATGCCCCCGGTAATGAATATGGGCAGGAGATCCTTTTTGTGATTGACCGGGAGGCTGATCTGAAATACGGGGAACGTACGACCGGCACCCGGGCATCGGGGTCAAAAGAGAACGGAACGAATTTCTTTTTCAGGCCCAACTATCCTTCGGTCAGTGCCAACTATCCCGCATCGGGAGGCGCCGCTATTATGACCAGGGATATTGCCAACGGCCGTCCTTTCATCCGTATCCGGCCGAATACTTCTTATGTCCTCAACCAGGCTTTCGTAGACCAGGCGGATGACTCGCGGTATTCCAAGACCTTCCAAACCGTATGGATCGCCAATACGGCCGGCATCAGCACTCCGCGCGGGGCCCTAACCGTGGGAAAGGACACCGGCATATGGACGCCCCCTTATGAGGTGCCGGCCGCACAGGTGGCCGCTTTCAAAGGCGTTGTCTTTACGCCGCTGGGCACCAACGGGGCCAATGCGTATACTACGGTCATCTTTCCTTCCATGAGCAAATATGATGATCCCAACCGGGCCGATGTCAACGATGCTTCTACCCGCCCGCTGATCTTGTTTAAATTCTCTGAAGTATACCTCCTTGCGGCGGAAGCTTATTTCAAAGCAGGGGATAATACGAATGCCGCGGCTATGCTGAACGTTATCCGGCAGCGGGCTGCCTATCGAAGCACCAATACGGCCGCACAGAATGCGGCGTCCGTCGCGGCTATGACGATCCTTCCCGGCGATGTGACCCTCGATTTTATAATGGATGAACGTACCCGCGAGCTATTCGGGGAATGCCAGCGTTGGTGGGACCTCGTACGAACCCAGACGCTCAATGAAAGATTACAGCGATTCAACCCGACCGAGGCCTATACCCATTATTCGACTTCCAGTCCGGCGAATGCCTTTATGTTAAGGCCCATTCCCCAGTCTGAGATCGACCTGGTCACTTCGGGGCCGGTATTCCCGCAGAACCCGGGGTACTGAAATTGGGATGCTCCTCTTGCATAACCGAGCGAAGCGAAGGTTACGAACGAGGAAAGAGCGAGGAACGAAGCTCTAACGAAGTTCTGCCGCATCCCAATTTCAATGATATGCGTCGCGGTTGGGGAGGTTGCATGTCAATCTTTCTTACATTCGCTGGTCACTATTTTAGCAGTCGGGCGTCCACTGGATCGAAGTGATGGAGCCGGACCCAATCATTATAAATCAGCGTATGTTGAACAAGAAAATTAGAATCGTACTATTATATTGCTGCGGTCTGATCGGCTGGCAGTCCGTTGCCGGACAAGTCAAGCTTCCCCGCCTTGTGAGCGATGGTATGGTATTGCAAAGAGGCGTTCCCATAAAGGTCTGGGGCTGGGCCGCCCCGGGAGAGAATATTACTGTAAAATTTGACGGGGAGAAGGTCAGCGCCGTGACGGGCGACGACAGGGAATGGTCCGTCCTGCTGAAGCCCCGGAAGGCAGGCGGCCCTTATATCATGGAGGTCGATGGGATCAACCATATCAGGTTGAAGGATATCCTGGTCGGTGATGTATGGGTATGCTCGGGCCAGTCCAACATGGAACTGCCCATGGAAAGAGTAAAAGAGAAATATGCGGAGGTCATCGCTCATGCCGGCAATCCGTCCATCCGGCAATTTTCCGTGGCGACCCGCTATAATTTCAACGAAACGGAGAAAGATCTCTCCTCCGGCAGGTGGGAATCTGCCGATACTGCCTCGATACTCCAGTTCACGGCCGCCGGTTATTTTTTCGCCCGCACCCTATTTGAAAAATATCATGTTCCGATCGGGCTTCTCAAAGCCAGTGTAGGCGGCTCGCCCGCCGAAGCGTGGCTAAGCGAAAATGCCTTGTACGCTTTCCCTGCTTACAGGGAGGTCGCCAACCGATACAAGGACAATGCCTATCCGGATAGTATTGCCAAAAACGACAAGGCGATCAGCGACGAATGGTACCGGAATATCCGGGAGAACGATAAGGGACTGCAGGGCGAGCGGCCCTGGTATGATCCCGCTTATGATGCTTCTGCCTGGAAATCGATGGCCCTTCCCGGCTATTGGGCGGATCAGGGGCTCTCTGCCGTGAATGGAGTCGTATGGTTCCGGAAGGAGATCGAAGTGCCTGCCGCTATGACGGGACAACCGGCTGCCTTATTACTGGGCAGGATCGTGGACAGGGATTCCGTATACGTGAACGGCCAGTTTGCCGGAACGATCGGGTACCAATACCCTCCCAGAAGATATACCCTTCCTTCCGGGCTGCTGAAGCCCGGAAGAAATATCATCATTGTAAGAGTGATCAATAGTGCGGGCCGCGGCGGATTTGTACCAGGCAAGCCTTATCAACTATCCGCTGCCGGGCAGACGATCGACCTTACCGGGAATTGGCAATACCAGCTGGGAGTGGCTTCCGGTCCCTTGCCCGCACCCACCTTTTTTCAATACCAGCCCGGAGGGTTATTCAATGGAATGATCGCCCCCTTGTTGCCCTATGCTATCAAAGGCGTGATCTGGTACCAGGGGGAATCCAATACCGACAGGGCCGGAGAATACCGGACCTTATTTCCTGCCCTGATTGCCGACTGGAGAGCACATTGGCAGGAAGGCAATTTCCCTTTTCTGTATGTTCAGCTGGCTGGTTACATGGCGACGAAAGACCAGCCTTCCGAAAGTAACTGGGCCGGGCTGAGAGAAGCGCAGCGACTGACGTTATCCGTTCCCGCTACGGCCATGGCAGTAACGGCGGATATCGGAGAATGGAATGATATCCATCCCCTGGATAAAGAGGATGTGGGAAAAAGATTGGCGCTGGCGGCAGAGAAACTGGTATTCGGAGATCGATGGGTCGTTCCCTCCGGTCCCCTCTACGAATCCATGCATGTCAGCGGCAATGAGATTCATGTCCGGTTCTCTAATATCGGGGAAGGATTGGTAGTCCGGGGAGGTGGAGAGCTGCGGTATTTCGCCATCGCCGGGGCCGACAAAAAATTTGTATGGGCGAAGGCCCGGATATCCGGCGATAAGGTCATCGTCTGGAATGAACAGGTCCAGCACCCGGTCGCCGTACGTTATGGCTGGGCCGACAATCCCGATGGGGCTAATCTATATAACAAATCGGATAATAAGGTTTGGCTTCCGGCCTCTCCCTTCTCCGGTGAAAAGAAATGATCATTCACGAACCTCTTAATTGGATTGGTATGAAACGTCTTTTATTCCTGACTATCTTTATTGGTTTCTGTTGCACAGGTATTCAAGCTCAGCAGGAAGCTTATCTAAATTCGTCTCTGCCGGTGGACGCCCGGGTGAAAGACCTGATATCCCGGCTGACCCTGGAAGAAAAAGTATACCAGATGATGAACAATACCCCGGCGATCCCACGGCTGCATATCCCGGAGTATGACTGGTGGAATGAATGCCTGCATGGAGTGGCCCGTTCGGGTATCGCCACTATCTTTCCCCAGCCGATCGGCATGGCTGCCACCTTCGACGACGGGCTCGTACACCAGGCTGCCATCGCCATCTCTGACGAAGCCCGGGCCATGTATAATGCTGCCATGAAAAAGGGATACCATGCCCAGTTCGGCGGGTTGAGTTTCTGGACGCCCAACATCAATATCTTTCGTGACCCGCGATGGGGCAGGGGGCAGGAGACCTACGGAGAGGATCCGTATCTCACCTCACAGATGGGGGTAGCCCTGGTGACGGGCCTGCAAGGCGATAATCCGACTTATTTAAAAGTAGCTGCCTGCGCTAAACACTATGCTGTGCATAGCGGACCGGAAAGGCTCCGTCATGGATTCGACGCGGAAGTGTCGCAAAGGGATCTATGGGATACTTATCTCCCCGCCTTTCATGCCCTGGTCAATGCGAAGGTCGAAGCGGTGATGTGCGCTTACAACCGGACTAACGGGGAGGCCTGCTGCGGTAATACGTATTTATTACAGGATGTGTTACGCAATCAATGGGGATTCAAAGGACATATCGTATCGGACTGTGATGCGGTGGCCGATATTTTCGACGGGCATAAGCTGGTGGCCGACAGGACAGGGGCAGCCGTACTGGCTTTGCAGCGGGGAGTGAACCTCAATTGCGGCGATACCTATCTTACGCTGACGGACGCCGTTAAAAAAGGGCTGGTCTCCGAGCGGCAGATCGACAGCTCGCTGGCGATCCTGCTGCGTACCCGTTTCAAATTAGGGCTCTTCGACCCTCCGGGCGCCAATCCTTATGACCAGATCCCCGAGTCCGTCATCAATAGCGCGGAACACCGGAGCCTGGCCCGTAAGCTGGCGGAGAAGTCCATCGTTTTGCTGAAGAATAATGGGGCGCTGCCTTTGTCCAACGGACTGAAGAAATATTATATCACAGGGCCGACAGCTGCCAGTGTCGATGTGCTGATAGGTAATTACTATGGCGTCAATAACAGGCTGGTGACTATCCTGGAAGGACTGGCCGGGCAGGTGGATGCCGGAAGTCAGATGACCTACCGGCAGGGAGTCCTGCTGGACCGGGATAATGTAAACCCTATCGACTGGGCTTCCGGGGAGGCAAAGACTGCCGATGCCACGATCATGGTAATGGGTATCTCCGGTCTGCTGGAAGGAGAGGAGGGGGAGTCTCTGGCTTCCCCTTCTGCGGGAGACCGGCTGGATTATAATATCCCGAAAAATCAGATCGATTATTTGCGTAAGCTGAAGAATGGCAATAACAAACCTGTCATTGCGGTGATCACCGGAGGCAGCCCGATGAACCTGGCAGCTGTGCAGGAACTGGCGGATGCCGTGCTGCTGGTATGGTATCCCGGGGAAGAGGGAGGCAATGCCGTCGCGGATATCTTATTCGGGAAGGTGTCCCCTTCGGGAAAGCTGCCCGTTACTTTTCCAAAATCATTGGATCAGCTACCTCCTTATGAGGACTATTCCATGAAAGGCAGGACTTATCGTTACATGAAAGCGGAGCCCTTGTATCCGTTCGGGTTTGGACTCAGCTATACCCATTTCTCCTATAGCGGGCTGCAGGTCTCGAAGAATAAGATCGGGAGGAACGAGATGGTCCAGGCGGAAGTGACTTTGACCAATACGGGGAAATATGCCGGCGATGAAGTGGTCCAGCTATATATTACCCATGAAAATATGGGAACGGAAGGGCCATTATTTGCATTGAAAGGATTTCAGCGTGTATCTTTGGCTCCCGGCGCCTCGATGAAGGTGAATTTCACGCTCACCCCGGAAAAACTGGCTGTGATCAATGAGAAAGGGCAGAGCCTGGTGCCTGCCGGGAAGGTAAAAATCAGTATCGGCGGGGCCCTGCCGGGCAGCCGGAGCGAGGAGCTGGGCGCGGCAAAGGCGGCGGAAGCGGAGATCGAGATAACCCCCGCCCCTAAAGGGGAGTAATATTGAAAAAAACAGAAGAGTAGTTATATGCAAAGACCCTTGTTAATGGAAGAGACCATGCGTTGGTACGGCCCGAATGATCCGGTAAGCTTATGGGATATCCGGCAGTCCGGTTGTACCGGTGTCGTTACGGCCCTGCATCATATACCGGTGGGGGAGATCTGGACCGTAGAAGAGATCCGGAAAAGAAAAGAGGAAGTGGAAGCCGCCGGTATGCGGTGGACGGTTATCGAGAGCTTGCCGGTACACGAAGATATTAAGAAGCAGACGGGACGTTATCAGCAATATATCAGTAATTACCAGGAAAGCCTGCGTAATGTGGCGAAATGCGGTTTGGAAGTAGTGACCTATAATTTCATGCCGATCCTGGACTGGATGCGGACGGATATCGTCTATGAGATGCCGGACCGAAGTAAGGCCCTGCGTTTTGAAAAGGCGGCTTTCATTGCGTTCGATCTCTTTCTGCTCAAGAGACCGGGTGCGGAAAAGGATTATACGAAAGAGGAGATTGCGAAGGCGCAGCAGCGTCTCGGGACCATGGCGGAGGAAGAAAAAGAGACCCTCTACCGGAATACCTTGCTGGGTCTGCCGGGCAGTGAAGAACGCTTTACGGAAGCGCAGATATTGTCCGCGCTGAAAACATACGAAGATATCGACGCCCAAAAATTAAAACAGCATCTTTTCTATTTCTTACAGCAGGTCGTTCCCGTAGCCGAAGCGGCAGGGTTGAAAATGGCCATTCACCCGGACGACCCCCCCTTCCCCATCTTAGGGTTGCCGAGGATTGTCAGTACGGAGCAGGACGCCCGGGAGTTGTTAGCCTGCGCCCCTTCCCCCGCCAACGGGCTCTGTTTTTGCACCGGTTCCTACGGTGTGCGGGCAGACAATGACCTGGCCGGGATGGTCCACCGGCTGGGAGATCATATTCATTTTATTCATCTGCGCAGTACGAAAAGAGATGCGGATGGCAACTTCTTTGAAGCCGATCACCTGGAGGGGGATGTGGATATGTATGCCGTTATAAAGGAGCTGCTATTGGTACAAAAAAATAGAGGGATCTCGCTTCCCATGCGTCCGGACCATGGCCACCAGATGCTGGATGACCTGCATAAAAAGACTTACCCCGGCTATAGCGCCATCGGAAGGTTGCGGGGATTGGCCGAACTGAGGGGCATGCAATGGGCGATTGGGAGGGAACTATGCGGTTAATGATCTGTACGATATTATTGCTTCTTTGCACGGGTATTTACGCCCAGCGTCCTGTGTACGGAGGTAAACTAAAACCTGAACAGGCCAATATCGATGTCCGGCATTATACGATCGACATCAAAGTAAATATTCCCGGACAACGTATCGATGGAGCTACCACCATTCTTTTCCTCATCAAACAGCCAACCTCGGTGCTGTTATTCGACCTGATGGATTCTTTTACCGTGCAAAAGCTATGGGTGAATGATAAGCCGGCCACTTTTACGCTGAAGGATCACCTGTTGCGCATTTCGACGGACAAGCCCTGGGTGGCAGGACCTGCCACGGTGAAAGTAGTATATGGCGGCCGGCCGATGATCGCCAAACGTCCTCCCTGGGACGATGGCTTTACGTTTACAAAAGATTCCAGCGGACATCCCTGGGTCGCCGTCACGGCGGAAGGTACGGGAGGCAAAATTTTCTTTCCGGCCAAGGATCATCCTTCGGACGAACCGGATGAGGGCGTCGATCTGATCGTCACGGTGCCGAAGGGCCTGGTCGTAGCCGGTCCCGGTCTGCTTACCGGCGTAAAGACCAAAGGAGGTCAGAGCAGCTATCACTGGAAGACCAGCTATCCCATCAACAATTACAGCATTGTCTTCAATATCGGGAACTACCGGGTGGTGACCCGTACCTATACGACGGTCGACGGTAATAAAGTGCCGATGCAGTTCTATGTGCTGAAAGACCATGTTGCGCAAGCTCCGCATCTGTTGGAGATGATGGAGCGGAGCGCTCATATAAAAGAGAAATATTTCGGGGAATATCCCTGGGTAAAGGAAAAGATAGGCCTGGTGGAGACCCCGCATCTGGGGATGGAACATCAGTCCATGAATGCCTATGGGAACAAATTCCATTATACGCAGATCGGGGGGCAGGATTTTGACTGGCTGATGAACCACGAATTCGGCCATGAATGGTGGGGGAATAAAGTGACGGCGGGCGACTGGGCCGATTACTGGATCCACGAAGGGATCGGCAGTTTTGGCGATGCCCTGTATACAAGGGAGCTGGAAGGGGAGGCGGCGTATGAGAAGATCTTCCGGCAGAGCGCCATCCGTATCCGCAATGACAAACCCGTGATCCTGGGAAAAGATATAGAGGAAGAGGATGCCTATCATCCTGATATTTATGCCAAGGGAGCTTTCTTCATGCATACCCTGCGTTATGTGATCGGGGACAGTATATTTTTCCCTACGTTGAAGCAGCTGGCCACCGACAGCAATTATACGTATACGCATACGGTGAATACAGACGATGTGCAGCAGCTTTTCAGCAAGGCTTCCGGGATGGACCTTTCTTCTTTGTTCAACCTGTACCTGCGGACGACGCAAAAACTGGAGATCCATGTGCGGCAGATGGATACGACGAAATACTTTATCCAATTAAATAATTTCGATAGGTCCCTGCCGCTGGATATCACTACCGGTGAGGGAACGACCCGGATGATGGTGGATAAGAAAGGGATTACGATTACCAGTAAGAGCCTGCCGCTGGTGGATATAAGGGTCTTTTATCTGAAGAGAGTTGTCTATGAGTAAAATGGCGACGGGTGCCCAGGAAGTTTCCAGCTGACGGGTGCCCGGGGTGCCTGTGCATAAATAAATCGTTGCCGTTTTGGCCTTTTAACAATAAATGTTCTTACCTTATATGTCCCATCTTTGACCTTCATCCTTTCAGGGATTTTACAGATTTTACACTTCTTATCCATCTGTCCCCGTCTTTACTTATCCATTTATTTTCATTCTCGCCCTATCCTTATTTTTTGACTGGTCATCCGCATCCCTTTTATTATATAACAGTTTTTCCCGACAGGCTGGCCTTCGGAGCGGCATTCTTTTTCAGACTGGGTTCCTTTTTTTTTAACCTTAAATTTTTTTTATGGAAACCTTAGTACATTATGGACAGCAAGTGCAAAGATTGTATGAGGCTTTTAACAGAGGGGATATTCCTTCCATTTTGTCTTCTTTGCATAAAGACATTATTTGGGAAGTAATGGGGCAGCCGGATGTGCCTTATGCAGGTATTTATCACGGACCTGCGGATGTAAAACAGTTCTTCGGAAAATTGAATGATTGTATCGAAATGAATGAATTTGCGACAGAGCATATTCTCGAGAATGGCAACCTGGTGGTTGCTACCGGTTTTATGAATGCTACAGGTCGTAAAACGGGCAAGCACTTCTCCACGATCTGGTCGATGATCTATGAGTTCGATGAAAATGAAAAGATCCTCCATTTCCGGGACTGCTATGATACCCTGGCGACAGCAAGAGCTATTGCCCAATAGCTCATACCCAGCAGCCCTTAACCCGGCTTAATGGCAGCCCAAAAAAGAGGGGGAAGTAATCTTCATTACTTCCCCCTCACCCCTGATAGGATGATGTTTTATGATTATAAGTTAGCCTTCAATAATTCGATAGCTTCTTCGGAATCTTTCTCTTCCGTCAGATCAAAGATCGAAATGGACTTGCCATTAACCTGCACGTTGGCATTGCTGACGATCTTTTCAAATTGTTCCGGAGAAAATGTTTCTTTAAGCTTTTTGCCAAAGCTATATTCCGTAAAATCTTTAATCGCGGAAGCTTTTGAAAAATCCGAATTGTAGCGTTTCAGCTCGATCAATCCTTCGACAGGACCGGCGGATAAATGGACGCCATTTACACCCTGGGAAACTTCTGCCAGACCTAAGGCTGCTTTTTTATCCAGGAATTCTCTGCGCAGACTGCCCGCATTCGCCTGAGCCGGATTGGTGGCTCCGATAAAATTGGATCTTGCATCCTGCCAGCTCAGATCGCCGGATAAAGTCATGATGACAATGCTCCTGCCTTTTTCGGTGAAATGTTTCAATTGCCTGGGATGAAAGCCATTGATCACATAAATGGTTTCGTCATCGATCTTGATCTCTTCGCAATACGTGCCTCCGGCCAGTTTGGTATTAGGTTTGTTCTGCCATAAATAGTCGAGCACGTAAGCATTGAAGTGAGGATATTGCTGCATGAATTCCGAGCCGCCCAGTGTCTTTACTTCTTCCACTGTTTTTCCAAAAGATGCCTTGAATTTCTCCCTGGCTGATTCAGAGATATTCTTCACCGCGTTGGAAGATATTTTATTGATGACCCCGTAGTGCTGGGCAATGATATCATACTGCTCCAGGTACTTGGCCGACAGGACTTTTATATTGTGTATTTTCAGGCCGAACTGCTTGATTTTTTCCTGTGCGAGGTTTAAGACAGCATCCAGCTGAATAGTGTCTGATTGAACGGTGAGTTCCGGTTTAAGAAAGAATAAAAACTCATTTTTATAAGTTTTCGGATCCGGGTTGGAATAGATTTCCTCGAAAAAGAGCTCTTCCTTTTGCGCTTTCTTAATACTATCAGCAATGGCTTTTGTCAAGCTGGCTGTTGCTAAAGATGTAGTTCCCATTAAAAGTAAAAATTTCGGCGAAGGTACTATGTTTTTGCAATTACCGGTAGCTCTAAAATATAATATATATATATTAAGGGTAATATTTATATATTTGATCCGGTTATAGGCCAAATTCTCTTCTTTATTTCATTTCTCTACATTAGTTTTCGGTTTATCTCCCTAATCCCCGCCCAACGTGACTTAAACTTCTTTGTATGAGAATGATTAGCTATTGCCTCCTGTTACTTTTATTATTGAATGGGCTCCTCTCTCATGCGCAGTGTGATACGGTCGATCTGGCCTTAGGCAAACCTGCCGCTGCCTCCTCTCTGCAGAGCGCCACCTTTCCTGCTTCCGATGCCTTTGACGGTGATACTACCGGAACCAGATGGAGCAGCACTTCCTCCGATCCCCAAACCATCTCGGTAGATCTGGGCTCCGTATTTAATTTATGCGGAGTGACCCTCTTCTGGGAGGCTGCTCTTGGAAAGGATTTTACAATTGATATATCCAATGACTCGATAAGCTGGACCACGGTGGCTACCGTCACGGGCAATGTTGCATTAAAAAATGCCCTCTCCGTAACCGGCAGCGGAAGGTATGTACGGATGGTCGGTACGGCCAGGGGGACTGGCTATGGTTATTCCCTCTACGAATTCCAGGTCTTCGGTTTTCCCAGCTTCTGTAATACGGTCGACCTGGCCCTGAACCAGCCCGTAGTGGTGTCTTCCACACAAGTTGGGTTGCCGGCTCCTAATGCGGTCGATGGAGATCTGTCGACCCGGTGGGCAAGCGATGCCAGTGATCCGCAATTTATCTATGTGGACCTGGGAAGTGTGCATAGTATATGCCAGATAGCCCTCTATTGGGAAGCCGCTTATGCCGCCAGCTATACGATCGATGTGTCCAACGATGCGGTCTCCTGGACTACGATCTATACCGTACCCTCCAATACGGCCAGGACCAATATTCTCAACGTCACGGGCAGCGGAAGATATATCCGGATGAATGGACTTACACGGGGCACTGTCTTTGGCTATTCGCTCTTTGAGCTCCAGGTAAGGGACCAGGCAATCCTACCCATTAAACTGGCCCATTTCAACGGCAGGAATGAGGGAAATCAATGTTCCTTATTGGAATGGACTACGGATATTGAAGTCAATAATCAGTATTTTGACATAGAAAGAAGCTTGGACGGAAGTCGCTACACGGCGATAGGTCGTGTGGCCGGCGCCGGTAATTCCGTCACTCCCAAGGATTATCAATGGAGGGACAGTCTTCCGGTGAAGGGTATTAATTTTTATCGTCTGAAGCAGGTAGACCTGGATGGAAAATACGCTTATTCCAAAGTGATATCCGTTAAGATCGGCGGAACACCCCTGAAGCAGGTGTCTGTCTATCCCAACCCGGCCAAAGATCTGGTAAATATTGTAGCTCCGGACGGCATCGGAATCCTGGAGATAGGAGTCTATAATCCCTCCGGCATTCAAGTGAAAAAATACAATGGATTTACCAACGGCAATAACATACAGATTTCTGTCGGTACGCTGAGCAATGGATTGTATACGCTGAAGATCATTACTAATAAAGGGACAGAGATTATTAAGCTGCTTAAATAAGGACGGTTAACGCTATAAAGAAATGCCCCCGGCTTTTCCGGGGGGCATTTCTCATCTTGTTTAATCTGATTACCGGAAATAAATATCTACTTCCCCTCCCGGAGAGGCATTGCTGACGACGACAGCCTTCTGAGCGGATCCGGAAACAGCCTGGGCCGTGCTCCAGCTGATGGAGGCATTCGTAGTTCCTTTCAGGATCTGAATGGAGGTCATGGCGATATCCGTGTTAGGAGGATACATGGTGCTGGGGGTAGTCACTCCATAGGATTCCAGGGTTTCGGCACACCAATAGGCCTGGGGAACGTTATTGACCTGTAAGGCGGAGGCGGAAGAGTAACCGGTGAAAGATGAATTATAACTATAATTGCTTCCGGAGACCGCCGTCTCTTTCATGACGCCCGTCAGGCTGGTGCCTGCACTTACCGAAACCAGGCTTCCATAGTAGGCCGCGCTACCGGAGACATACCAGTTGGTGATCGCCCAGTATTTTCCTCCTCCTGCCGCTGAAGGCCCCCATTGCAGTACGGGTTGAATAATATAGGAAGTGGAGGTCAGCCCATCCTGCATGCCATTAAATAAGAAAATGGTCTGGCTGCCCTGCCTGGAAGGTACAGACGGAACTACCCAGTTAGTGGTGAAATTGGTGACGGCTGTACCGGTATTGGACCAGTATGAATAGGCGATCCATCCGGATGCTGCCGGATCTATGTTGTTGCCAAAGTGGGACGCATTCCGTATGTTATACTTTTCGTCCAGCGGTTGCACTTCTCCGAAATCTTCAACCATTTTGCCGCTTTTGGCTTCTGTTTTCAGCAGCCTGCCTTTTACGACACTCAGCTGATAGCCTTCTGCTATAAAATGGACTTTCGATTTTTCCATGTACCCGACAGGCGTGAGCACCATACCCTGATCGGATGAGGAAGAAGCGGGCGTAGTTGCAGTTGCACCGGTATTGCTGTTTTCTTTGCGGCAGCCTGAGAAAATGCCAATTGCCATAAAGGCAATGAGTATAAAGTGAATGTTTTTAGAAGTTCTCATGATTGTTTTTTTTGTGATTTTTAAATATAACGGTGCTTGATGAATTCCTGCAAAGAATAGGTTGAAATGTAATTCTTTGCAGGAACATCTCTAATGTCAGTGAACTTCAGCCTGTGAGGGCTTCGTTCACAACCGGGCGGTGCCCGGTTTAGGCTGATGCGGGCAGCTTACATGGGGGCGTGACTGTTTCTGACAGAAGTAAAATAGGGGAACGAAGTAATAGTAGTCCCAGGGATTATCGAATAGTAAGATAAATAGTTGTAAGCACCAGATCAATAGGTGCTAACGTATATATTTTCGTAAAGATGCCTCATTCGGAAAATAATCTGGAATGGATAGTAATAACGTCAATAACCCGATCTGATTAATTTCTACAATTAACTTAGTTCTATTTTGCCGGGATATAATCGAGTAAAGTCTCCATACCTCCTTTCATAAATGAAATAATTTTTGCCTATTTTACCGGTCACAAAGAATTTATTATAAATTTACTCTATTTAAGGCTTAATACTATTGTCGTTGTCCGGCTATTCACACTATACGGAGAAAGAACTATTGCGGCGGCTGGCGGAAGGTGATGAAGTAGCTTTCAGTCAAATCTACCATGCTCACAATACCGGCGTCTTTAGTTCCGCCATGACCTATTTGAAGGATCTTCATCTTGCGCAAGATATTACCCAGCAGGTATTTATAAAAGTTTGGGAAACCCGCGCCAGATTACCAGAAGTCGATAATGCAGGAGGTTATATCGCTGTGATTACCCGTAACCTCGTGTACGATCATTTCAGGAGGCGAACCATGGAGCTCCGGAAACACCGGCAATTTGCCGAAACCCAGGGGGTTGCCACACAGGATCCTGTCCCGAAAGCGGAAGAACGCGACTATGCCGGCCTATTGCAGGATGCCATCCAACATCTGTCCCCTCAGCAAAAACGGGTCTATCTGTGCATCCATGATCAGCAGATGACCTATGAAGAAGTCGCTCAAACAATGAATATCTCCCGGTTCACAGTCAAAAAGCACCTGGAACTGGCCAGGCGTTTTGTACGATCTTATATCCAGCAACGGCTTCTTTCCGCGCTGGCCCTGGCTTTTCTCACCGATCTGCTCAATCGGCTCCCCCGCTGAAAAAAATATTTTTCTTTTCGTTAGGCCATTTACTTCGGTGATGCGTCAACTATAACAGAGAACCTATTATCAATGAATAAAGACCGTTTTGACTATTTACTGAAGCGTTACAAAGAGGACCTTTTATCCGATACGGAATGGGAAGAATGGACCGATTGTATAGAGAGACAGGAATATAAGGAGCTGCTGTTTTCTGATATCCAGGCATTGGCGGAAAGACAGACCGTACATGCAGCCTGGAATCAGGAAGTGGAAGCACAGATCTGGGAAAAGCTGTTAAAACAGAAAAACAGCGGAAAGACCAGTGAAGAAATTTCGAAGGAGCGGTTCAAACGTCCAGCTATCATCTGGCTTTACCGGGCTGCTTCCGTAGCGGCACTTCTTATCCTCGTATCCCTGGCAGGTTATTTTTTCTACCGGCAATTGCCGGGCGGCCATAAACAAACGGCAGGAATTTCCGGAGCGGGCTCTCTGCCGAATGTTGCTCCCGGCAAACAGGGAGCTATCCTTACCCTTGCCAATGGAAAACAACTTACGCTGGACAGCCTGGGTAATGGTCCTATTGTTCTTCAGCAGGGCTTGAATGCCTCGCTGAAAAATGGGCAGTTGTCATATGAAGTGGCAAAGGATGTATCGGCAAAGAGCGGCCCCGTAGACGGCACCGGTTATAATACCCTTTACACGCCCAGGGGAAGGCAATTCCAGGTATTACTCCCCGATGGAACGAAGGTCTGGTTGAATGCAGCTTCCTCCATCCGTTACCCTACCGCCTTTACCGGTACGGAAAGAAAAGTGGAGATCAGAGGGGAAGCCTATTTCGAGGTGGCTGCGAATGCCCATCTGCCCTTTATCGTACAAATGAATGAAAGAATGGAGATCCGGGTGCTGGGAACGCATTTCAATGTCAGTGCCTATCCGGATGAGACGGAGATGCATACCACCCTGCTCGAAGGATCCGTTCGTGTCAGCGCTTACGGCCATTCAAGCCTGCTCCTTCCCGGTCAACAGGCCGGAGTGAATACGGCTGATGGGAAAGCGACGGGTATTCAGGTGAGCAATGCCAATACCGAGCAGGCTGTGGCCTGGAAAGAAGGGCTGTTCAATTTTCAGGGTAAACGTTTTGAAGAAGTAATGCGCCAATTATCGCGGTGGTATGATATCGATGTGGTCTATGAGAATGGAATTCCGGATATGGAATTCGAAGGCGAGCTTGGGCGTGACATAAATTTATCGAAGGTCCTGTTCTTTCTCGGGAAGGTAGATGTACACTATCGTCTTGAAGAGGGACACAGGCTGGTGATCAGCCGGTAAGAGGCTACAGTCCATAATAACCAACTAAAATTAACTGCAAAATTATGAGAAGAAAAGCTCTTCCCTATAGGGCATGCCTCGTCGTGGCCATGGTCTTGAGTATCCGGTCGATGTCACAATCGGTGACCCTGTCCGGTAGTAATGTTCCATTGGAAAAAGTATTTGCGAATATCAGGCGGCAAACGGGTTATACTTTTTTTTATACCCGGGCTAATCTCCAGCAATCAACATCCGTCACTTTCGAAGTAAAGAATATGCCTCTGCGGAACTTCCTCGATATCATCCTGAGCAATCAGCCGCTGGAGTATGTCATCGAGAATAAAACGATCATGGTCGTTCCCAAAAAAACCAGACCTTCCGGCATTGGACCTGCACTGATAGAGGGTGTGATAAAGGATTCCACAACCGGAGGCCCGTTGGCCGGCGCAACGGTATCCGTATTTGCACGATCGAGATCTGTCATTACCGATCGCAACGGTCATTATTCCATTTCCGCGGAACCGGGAGACCAGCTCATGGTCTCTTTCATTGGATATGGACCGGTCTTTTACAGGGTGACGAACCGCACGAAAGAAGCCGATATCTTTTTAGCACACCAGGATCATTCCCTGAATGAGGTTACGGTGACGAACGGTTATCAGAAAATGGACGGGCGCAAGCTGACGAGCGCCATTACCACTTTAAAAGCCGAGGACATTGTGGTGCCGGGCATGTTCTCTATCGATCAGGCGCTGGAAGGGCGGGTGCCGGGACTGTTCGTTATGAATAATTCGGGCGAGGTCGGAGCTTCCCCCAAAGTGAGGATACGGGGTACTTCCACTATCCTGGGCAACCGGGAGCCGGTATGGGTGGTAGACGGGGTGGTAGTGAACGACCCGGTAGGGGTCGATCCGCAGACCATCAATGACCTGGACTTCGTCAACCGGCTGGGGAATGCCATTTCAGGCCTGAAGCCCTTCGATATCGAGCAGATAGACGTGCTGAAAGATGCTTCCGCCACCGCTCTGTACGGGGTGAGGGCCGCCAACGGCGTGATCGTCATCACTACCAAGAAAGGACATTCGGGAGCGCCGGTCGTCAATTTCAACAATGCCACGGTGTATACCCGCAGGCCACGCTACAGCGATCATAATATCAACCTGATGAACTCCCGGGAGCGGATCGATTATTCCCGTGATATCATCAGTGAGGGGATCAACTATCCCACGAATATCAACTATGTGGGATATGAGGGCGCGCTGAACAGCCTGTATACCGGGCAGATCAATTATGATCAGTTCCAGAAGAACGTACATACGCTGGAAACCCTGAATACGGACTGGTTCAAACTGATCACGAGGGATGCCCTTTCCACCCAAAACAATATCAGCATTTCCGGAGGCGGCGAGAAGATGAACTATTTTGCTTCTTTGGGAGAGGCGGACCAGCAGGGCACTTTACAGGGAGAAGGTGTGAGACAATACACTGCCTTTGTGAAACTGAATTCCACGCTGTCGAAGAAGGTGAGCTGGGATATGAACCTGCGTGGCAATGTGGAGAAAAGGACTTATATCCCTTCGTCCGTGAATGCCTTATCCTATGCCTATAATACCAGCCGGGCGATCCCTGCTTATAACCCCGACGGCACTCTTAGCTACTACCAGAAGATAAATCTGGCGCCGAACGGTGGTTACTACGATTTTAACATCCTGAATGAAATGCAGCATTCGCATGACGTAAGCGATATCTCCGGGATCAACCTGATCACCGACCTGAATTATAAAGTCAACCGGTACCTTAATGCCACCCTGCTGTTCTCTTATGCGAATAATAATACGGATGAAGCCATCACCTATGAAGAAAACACTTTTTACGCGGCAGGCCTGCGGCTGAGCAATTATAAGGTGCAGCCCAATCCCCAGATAACCTTGCTGCCCTATGGAGGAGAGCTCCAGTCGAATAACGTACGTAACAGCTCGTATCTTTCGCGTCTGCAGGTCAATTATGATCAGCCGGTGGGCAAGTATAAAAAAGACAGGATCAATGCGTTGGTAGGGGTGGAGATCTCTTCCAATTCTTACAAAGGGCTGAACACGGTACGGAGAGGGTATCTTTCGGACAGGGGGGAAACTTTCGCGCCGGTCGACCCGCTCAAATATCCCGCTTATGCACAGTGGGCGCTGCTGAATAATACGGATGTGCTGAAAGACCAGTTGACCAACCTGGCTTCAGGATATTTTTCCACCAGTTATACGTTCAACAATAAGTATATTCTAAACTTCAATACCCGGACTGACTTTTCCAATAATTTCGGCGCCAGCGCCCGGGAGAAATTTCTGCCGACCTGGTCCGTTAGCGGCCGGTGGGACGTTGCGGAGGATCTCTTCCCCCATTCCGAAAAAATCAATATGCTAGCGTTGAGGGCCTCTTATGGATACCAGGGCAATATGCTGGAGAACCAGACGCCGGAGCTGATCATCAAACAGGGCTCCATTGATCCGATCACCGGGGAATATTATTCCAATATCGCCTACTATCCCAATCCCAATCTGAAATGGGAGAAGAACGGAGAAGTCAATCTGGCGGTGGATTTCTCTTTGTTCCATAACAAAGTGAACGGGTCCCTTACCTACTTCCACAAGACGACGAAGAATGCCTTCCTGAACAAAACGGTACCCGATGTCAACGGGAGGACTTCCTATATCGTGAATTCCGGTACGATCGAGAACCAGGGCGTGGAAGTGGCGTTCAGTTTTACGCCTATCAACAATGCCGCTGTAAATGGCCGGAAGAAGGGATTTGTATGGAGGATCGATCCCCAGTTGGGGCAGGTGATCAATCATCTGCTGGCCAAGGCTATCAATAACAATGGCCTGAACCAATCTGTCGGGGTGTCCAATGTCAATACGTATACCGATTACCTGAAGGGCAACCAGATCTTCAACGGCAAGGCGGTGAATACTTTCTATTCCTACCAGTTCAACGGGCTGGACCATGCAAGCGGCAAGCCTACCTTCAAAAATGACGGAACTGCTGATAGGGCCAAGTATCAAACGGAGAGTGTGGACCAGGTGTACCAGCAGGTGATGGCCCCTTCGGGCAACCGGGTGCCTACGATCCAGGGCGGGATCAGCAATTTTTTCAGCTACGGTCCTTTCTCTCTGAGCTTTAATTTATCCTACAGTGTCGGCTCGAAGGTGCGGTTGACGAAGCTCTATACCGGCGCGGACGATAACTCGATTTTATACGGAACGGCGGCGCCCTTACCCGACCAGAATGTCAACAGGGTATTCCTGGACCGCTGGCGCAAGCCCGGTGATGAGGCCACTACGAATATTCCCGGGTTGCTGAACGGATATGCCTACCAGGCGACCATGACACATCCTTCCAGGGGCCAGACCTACCAATATGCCGATAATATCTGGCAGATGTATGACAATTCCGATGTCAGGGTGGCCAGCGGGGATTTTGTAAAGATAAAGACCCTCAATTTCCGGTACGGGCTGCCCGACGGGCTGGTGAAAAAGGCCGGGATCAAAAAGGCTTCTGTTACGTTGTCAGGTCTGAACCTATATACGTTCGCCAGTAAGAAATTACAGGGGCAGGACCCGGAGCAGGCCGGCTTCGACGATACGATCCAGTTGTCCTCCAGGCCTTCTTTTTCATTCGGAATAGATCTTTCATTTTAAACAACAGTACGATGAGATCATTTAAATTATTATTTAGCCTTTTAGTCGTTGCGGTGTTGCTGTCCGCAACAGGATGCAAAAAATTCCTCGATGAGAGAAGCCAGAACCTGGAATATGCCGATACCTGGCAAAAGTTAGAAGAAGTGCTGAACGGGGACGGGTATGAACCGCATTTCACCATTATTCCGTACATGGATTACCTGGAGCAGTCCAAACCCGTCTATTTCCCTTATCTGAATTCCATGGACGACGATATCACAGAGTTTGTCAAGTCGCCCTATTATATAGATACACGCAGCGATGTATTCGGGTTCTATACCTGGCAGGCAGACCCTTATGTCAGCAGCACCTATTCGTCACAGACTGATGATATGTGGCCGAAGGTCTATGCCAATATCAGTGCCGTGAATACGATCGTGTACCAGGCTACGACCTTAAGCGATGATCCTGCCGAGTTGAAAAGGATCCGGGGAGAGGCTTTGTTCCTGCGGGCGGGCTATTATTTCTACCTGGTGAACCTTTATGCGCCGGCGTATAATAAGAAGACGGCGGCTACTGATCCGGGAGTGCCCCTGAAGATCACGGAGTATGTGGAAGACCGGTTTTTCGGCCGGTCAACGGTGGATAGCGTCTACCGGCAAATGGTGGGCGATCTGAAAGAAGCGGAGACCGACCTGGCCGGGACAACGCCCTCCTCTCTTTATCATGCGGACATCAATGCAGTCCATCTTCTGCAGAGCAGGGTCTACCTCTACATGCAGGACTGGGCCGATGCGGAAGCGGCGGCCGACAAAGTGATCGCGCAAAAATCAGCCCTTTATGACCTGGCAGGGTATCAGCCCCAGACCAGTTTTTTTTCGGCCTCTTCTCCGGAAGCTATTTTCACCCAGGGAGGGAACGCCATGATCTATCTTATGCTGGAAAGTGCGCCGAAATCATTCCAGGTCAGCCAGGAGCTACTGGACCTCTATGACAGTACGGACCTTCGGAGAAGTGCATTCTTCGAATTGGATCCGGCCGGCAAATACCGGTATACCAAAATGTACAGGTCAACGGTGAACAATGTGCTGCCGAGCGAGATCTTTTCGGATAATTTCTTTATGCGTAACGCGGAAGCCTTCCTGAATAAGGCGGAAGCGGCGGCTATGCTGGGAGAGACCCAGAACGCCAATGACGCCATCAATACCCTGCGAAAGGCCCGTTATCGGCCGGCCGATTATGTCGCGATCAATCTTACGGGAAACGGGGTGATCAGTTTTATCCGGGATGAAAGAAGAAGGGAGCTTTGTTTTGAAGGACACCGCTGGTTTGACCTGAAAAGGTATGCCGTGAACGAGGTCCTGCCTTTTACCAAGACGATCACGCATTCCTATTCCGATGTTGTATACGGTTCTGCTCCATACTTGAAAGCCATACTGACATTGCCTCCGGGTGATCCCGCTTACCTGATCCCCATCCCTGCCGAAGCCATCGTCGCCAACCAGGGCGTGCTGTTACCCAATCCTGTCCGACCGAACAGGGCATTTTAATCATCCTTTAAATGTACATCGACATGAAAAAATACAGTTTCCTTTTTGCGGCAATTTTTGCTATGCTGCTCTTCTCCTGCAAGAAAGAAGCAGCGCCGGTGGTCTCTGCGAATGTAGCGGACCCCTTCATACGGGTGGATAATCCATCCAGTGAAGTAGATCACCAGATCTATTTGATTTATCAACAAAGCGCGGTGCCCGTCCTCTATACCGATACGCTTACGAAGACCCCCCTGACCCTGCTGGACCCTGGCTATCACCTGACCAGCCTGGACTCCTTCCTTACCATCCGGTACCTGACTGACAGCGCTGCTATTCTGGTAGGGGTGAACTTTATAAAGGACCAGATCCTGCCTTCCCTCAGCGGGAAGTTAAAGCCCTATTCCATGCTGCTGGCCGACTCGCTCTATACTTTCAAATCTTCTTACCGGGGCCGCGTAAAGGTGATCCTCAATGCCTACCTGGGATGGAATACGGTGGTGATCGGCAATGTAGGGGCTATCCCGGGCCTGGGACCGGACTCCCTGATCAGTTATAAAAAGGATGTTTTTAAAAGTATCGTGACGGTGCCCCTGAACCAGGACACTAACCTGCTCCATAACTTCTATGCAGTGACAGCGCCCTATTATGGCAAATACGCCTATGGTGACGGATCGATCCCCGGTTACATCGCTTATGCACCCAAAGAAACTTATGGGGCCCTCTCCGATGGAACGGAGAGCAGTTACTATTACCAGATGCCGGACCAGGCGACCGATCTCAGTGAGTTTCTCGATAAAGTGCTGACCATGTCCGAACAGGATTTCGCTACCCAATATGCCGCTTATCCGCTGGTGTTATCAAAGTATGGTTTTTTGCGGGCAGCGCTTATCCAAATAGGATTTAAATTTTCTTGACCTTTAAACCTATAAATCAGGATATGATCCGAAAAATGAAGATGCCGGCCTTTGCCCTATTGTTCTTCTTCTCTTCCATTGCCGGTGCACAACAGCCGTATACGATCAGCGGTACTATCGGGAAGCTGGAAGCTCCGTCGAAAGTTTATATGTACTACCAGGATGTTAAGGGGGCCTATGTGTTCGATTCAGCGACCCTGATGCAGGGGCATTTCGAATTCCGGGGCAGCATCGATCAACCCAGGAAAGGGGCGCTATTGCTTACTTGCCGGCCAGTCCATTTTAAATTCTTCATGGAGGTGCTGACGAAGGTGGCTAAAGAAGAGGATTTTAAAAATGCCAGCCTGGATGTATTGAGCTTTTATGTGGAGCCCGGAAGCACCCGGCTGATCTCCTCTGACAGCCTGTATAAAGCGACAGTCAGCGGCGGCCCTTTGAATATGGACCTTTCGATGTTGAACCGGGAGAAGGTGCCTGCTTATAATACTATGAAAGGCTCCATGAACAGCCTGTATGCAGCCGTGAATGCAGGAAAGCTGACCATGGAAAAGCAGCGGGAGCTGGATAGTATCTATGCGGCAGGCATAGAGGATCTGAAGAAATGCGATCTGCATTTCGCTGCAAACCATCCTGCTTCCTTTGTGAGCCTGGAGATACTGAAGAGATATATCGAAACCTGCTCCGCCGGCGGAGTCATCGAGCCGATCTTTCTTTCTCTGTCTGCCGATCTCCGTCATTCAACAGGCGGCAGGTCGTTGGAAACACAGATAACGGAATACAGAAAAATAGACATCGGATCGATGGCGCCCGGGTTCACCCAGCCCGACACGGCCGGTAGGTTTGTAAAGTTGTCCGACTTCCGGGGAAAGTATGTGCTGCTTGATTTCTGGGCCAGTTGGTGCAGCCCCTGCCGGGCGGAAAATCCCAATATGCTTTATACCTACCAGGTATTCAAGGGTAAGCCCTTCACCGTGCTGGGTGTATCGTTGGACCGGTCGAACGGAAAAGCCGCCTGGCTCAAGGGGATCCGGGACGATGGGCTGACCTGGACGCAGGTATCTGACCTGAAGGGGGGCGACAATGCGGCGGCGGCTGTGTACCATGTCAAGAATATCCCGCAGAATTTCCTGATCGATCCCCAGGGGAAGATCGTCGCCAGGAACCTGCATGGAGGGGCCTTGCAACAAAAATTAGCGGCGTTGCTGAATTGATGGCTGGGTCAAATTGACTATTAAGTTTGAATTGATGAGTAAAGCTGAATGATCCGGACTGAACGGACGACAAAATAAAATTTTAATCAATAAAGAAAATAAAGATGATGAAAAAAATGATGGCAAGCCTGCTGGTACTATTGCCTTTCGCAGGATTTACACAGCAGAAATTTACGATCGAGGGCCGTCTGACATCCTCAAAGGGCCAGGAAAAAGTTTATATGAATTACCGCGATACGACGGGCGGTGTCATTTCGGATTCGGCTGAGTTGCAGGGTGGTCAATTCCAGTTCAAGGGGGAGGTGCCGGAGCCGATAGATGCCGTCCTGCTCTTGTCGCATGACGGGAAGCCCCTTCGGGGAGCCCGGAGCGCGGACCGGATCTTTGTATTGCTGGAGAACGGCAGGATCCGCGTGGCAGGGACCGATAGCCTGGCGACGACAAAAGTGAGCGGGACTCCTCTCAACGATGACTATACCGTACTGTCAAAAATAAAAGCGCCTTTGGAAGCGAAACTGGCCGAATTGAGAAAGACACGGGAAGCCGCGCAGGCCAGCGGGGATACGGCTGCCCTGGTAGCCGGTCAGGCGGAATCGGCCAGGACCAGTGAAGTCTTCAAGGCTGCCGATATGGACTATATCAAAAAACATCCGCATTCTTATATGAGCCTGCTGATCCTGAATGCTTACGTTTCGGGAGAACCGATCGGCACAGTGATCCGGCCCGCTTTTCAATCCATGGATGTCCCGGTGCGGGATACAAGACTCGGCAAAAAGATCGCAGTCGATATCCTACGCTATGGTCTGGTAGACGTGGGAGTAATGGCGCCGGCTTTTATGCAAACGGATACCTCCGGAGCAACGGTGGCATTATCTTCTTTTAAAGGGAAATATGTGCTGGTGGATTTCTGGGCCAGTTGGTGCAAGCCCTGCCGGGCAGAGAATCCCAATGTGGTGAAAGCTTTCGAAACTTTTAAAGACAAGAATTTCACCGTGGTAGGTGTTTCGCTGGACTATCCCGGAGCTAAAGCCCAATGGCTGAAGGCGATTGCAGACGACCATTTACAGCAATGGACACAACTATCCGATCTCAAAGGGGGCAGCAATGAAGCAGCCCTGTTATATAATGTGAGCAGCATTCCCCAGAATTTCCTCATCGCTCCAGACGGTAAGATCATCGCCAAAAATATCCGGGGAGAAGAGTTGAATAAGAAGCTGGTGGAGCTGTTAAACTGAGAACATCGGATATATGATCCTTTGAGATCAATCTGATCGGGTACCTTCCAACCCTGAACCCTATGCTATTTACAATCATCGACAAAAGAATATCATGGAAAAATTGACGAGAGCCTTAACGGCTATATCTTTTGCAGCTGCCTTTTTCGTCATTATACCCTTCGCCGTTACGGCACAGCACCCTTTTATTGTAAAGGGCGTAGCGGGAAAACTGAATGCGCCTGCAATGGCGTACCTGAGTTATAGCGGCGCCAATGGAAATATGATAGTAGACTCTTCCACCTTGCAACAAGGTGTGTTCCTCTTCAAAGGTTCTGTGGAAGCACCCATTGTAGCCAGGATCACCCTTAATCATAAAGGAGTGAACAGCTTTAAGCTGATAAACCCCGATGATATGCTGATCTTATTGGATAGCGGGGTGTCGGTGATCACTACGGCGGACAGCATGAAGTACGGGGCTTTTACCGGATCGATGCTCAGTATGGATTTTATGGTCCTGACGGCAAAAAAACACGTGTATGTCGCCAACCTGGAGAGGCTGATGGAGCGGTATAAGGCGACACCCAAAGAGCAGCGGGATGACAAAGCCTTTCATGACGAATATGCTGTGGCCTTCGATGCGATGCGCACGGAAACGGTGGCGCTTGATTTTGCTTATATCAGGCAACATTCCGGATCTTATCTGAGTGTGCTATTACTGGTGTCGCATATGGCCGAGGAATCACTCGATTCGGTGGAAGCCGCTTATCTTTCGCTGGATAAGTCCCTGCAGGCGACCCACCCCGGTCAATTGGTCGCCGGACGGATCGAGGCCCGGAAGGCGATCCTGGTTGGAGGAAAAGCACCGGATTTTACCCTGCCGGATACAGCCGGGAAACTGATCAGCCTGTCTTCTTTTAAGGGCAAATATGTGCTCGTGGACTTCTGGGCCAGTTGGTGCGTACCCTGCAGAAAGGAGAATCCTAATGTAGTAAAGATGTACGATACCTACCGGGATAAGAATTTTACGGTACTCGGCGTGTCCCTGGATTATCCGGATGCCCGGGACAAATGGATGAATGCCATAAGCCACGATCACCTGGAACGGTGGACGCAGGTATCGGATCTTACCGGATGGAGAAATGAAGCAGCATCGCTGTTTAATATCAAAAGTATTCCTCAGAACCTGCTGATCGATCCGAATGGGATCATTATTGCTAAAAATCTCCGGGGGGAAGAGTTGGGAAAAGAATTAGCTGCGATATTGCATTAATGCCGGTAGAGGTAGTGAGAATATGCTATACCACCGCCAGACAAGCGTTTGTTGAGAAATCTAATGTACTTACGAGTTTGACAAAATAGAATTAAATTGCCGTCAAATAAATTGGTCATGTTTGAAAAGAACGTTTATCAGGCTCGCAGGCAGAAATTAAAACAGCAGGTAGGGAAAGGGCTGATCCTCTTGTTGGGAAATGAGGAGAGCAGCATGAATTATAAGGATAATCTCTATCATTTCCGCCAGGACAGCAGTTTCCTGTATTTTTTCGGCCTGGACAAGCCCGGCCTGGCAGGTATTATAGATATCGATAACGACCGGGAAATTGTGTTCGGCAATGAACTTACTCTCGATGAGATCGTCTGGATGGGCCCGCAGCCATCTCTGGCGGAACAGGCGGCCAAAGCCGGCATAACCAATGTGCAGCCTTCTTCCGCGCTGATCTCCAGCCTCCATGCCACCCGTACCGGCAAGCAGGACATTCATTTCCTTCCCCCTTACCGTCCGGAGAATATTTTGAAGCTCAGCACCTGGCTGGACATTGCCCCGGGTGGTATAAAAGAACATTCTTCGGTAAGCCTGATCAGGGCCATCGTAGCCCAGCGTTCTATTAAATCGCCGGAAGAGATCCGGGAGATCGAAGAGGCAGTCAATATAA
This sequence comes from Puia sp., assembly GCA_035555335.1. Lineage (GTDB taxonomy): Bacteria > Bacteroidota > Bacteroidia > Chitinophagales > Chitinophagaceae > Puia. The sequence continues at coordinate 36,275 of DATMGS010000020.1, read as the reverse complement.
CGGCGGCTATGCATCTGGCGGCCATTCAGGGCGCGAAAGAAGGGATGACCGAAGCGCAGCTGGCGGGTGTTCTGCAGGGAATAGCGATCAGTGGAGGGGGCAATCTGGCTTTCCCTACGATCCTGACGGTGAATGGACAGGTATTACACAACCACTATAGCAATACAGTCATGCGCGAAGGGCAGATCGTCATCTGCGACAGCGGGGCTGAGAATGCCCTGCATTATGCCGGCGATATGACCCGCACCTTCCCCGTTGGCAAAAAATTCAGCTCCCTGCAGAAGGAAATGCATGATATCGTACTCGCTGCCCAGGAAGCTGCTGTAAAAGCTTTACGGCCGGGCATTTTATTCAGGGACGTACATTTTCTCGCCTGTGAGATCCTGGTGGAGGGGCTGAAGGCTGCCGGCGTCATGAAAGGAGACCCTAAAGAAGCGGTAGCGGCGGGTGCGCATACCATGGTCTTTCAGTGCGGGCTGGGACATATGATGGGGCTGGACGTACATGATATGGAAGATCTGGGCGAACAATATGTCGGCTATACGGAGAATTTAAAGAAGGGTACTGAGTTCGGATTGAAATCCCTGCGCCTGGGCCGGGCCCTGGAGCCTGGATTTGTCGTGACCATCGAACCAGGCTTATATTTTATCCCTGAGCTTATGGATCTGCGGCGGGCTGAGAAGAAGTACATTGATTTTATCAATTACGATAAACTGGAAACTTTCCGTTCTTTCGGGGGGATCCGGATCGAAGAAGACCTGCTGATCACGGAGACCGGCAGCCGGCTGCTGGGCAAGCCTTTGGCCAAGTCGGCGGCGGAGATGGAGGCGTTGCGGGGATAGGCAGTTATGGCAGTCCCATGGCGAACAGGCCTCTCTGGCCTCTGCAGGAATAAGACAGGAGCGATCACTAACTTAACGAACAACCGATATGAAAAAATCCAACAGAAGAAAATTCATTGCCGCTGCGGCGGCGCTGGGTGCAGGCACGGCCGTTTCCGCCATGCCCTTTGGCCCTGCTGAAAATAAAAAGCCTCTGGCGCATCATGTCTTTTTCTGGCTGAAGAACCCGGACTCGACCGAAGACAGGGACAAGCTGGTGGAAGGGGTAAAGACCCTTGCTAAAATTGAGACGATCCGGGAAATCCATGTGGGGGTACTGGCCAGCACCGAAAAGCGGGATGTTGTAGATACCAGCTGGCAGGTGTCGGAACTGATGTTCTTCAGCGACCTGGCAGGACAAGCCACTTACCAGACACATCCTGTTCACCTGGATTTTATAAAGAATTATGGCCACTTGTGGGCCAAGGTCATTGTGTATGATGCTATGGAGGTGTGATCAGGAGCCTTTCTCCATCTGGGATATAATTTTATTCACTTCGGTCTCGGTAGACCTGAGCTTGGCCTGACAAAGGGTGATCAGCTCGGAAGCCCTTTTTACCTTTTGGGCCAGAACGTCTACCGAGATCGACTCCTGCTCTATTTCCCGGGCGATCTCGGCTAATTCTTTATAGGCCTGTTCATAATTCAGATTCTCTTCCATGATAGGTTGATGTAGAATGATGTGATAATTTTTCCTTTACGGTTGCGGTGAGCTCTTCCCGCGAAAATACCACGGAGATCTCGGATCCCACCCCGATCCCGTCTGCCGTACTCACTATTTTATCATTTACCTTGATCAGCGTAAACCCCCTTTTAAGCGTATTCTCCGGGGAGACCAGGCTGATCAGGGAAACAAAATGTCCCAGATAACTCTGCTGATTCTTCAGATATAACGTATAAAAAGCTTTCAGGTTGCCGGTAAGGTTCTGAATGTCTTTTGCTTTATTGGAGACAATGATCCTGGGTTTTATCAATAACTGTGAAGAGATATCGAACAGGGTGATCTTATGCCGATAGAGGATCGACTTGCTGCTGCCCGCGACGACCTGGTTTACCTGATCGATACGGCTTTGGCGATCGATGAGGATATTGCGGCTCTTGTTGACGATCAGTGAATTCAAATAGGCGACCGATTGGAAATTGGAGGAGAAGAGCTGTTGCGATTTTATCAGGATGGTTTTTTGAAAATTCAGGATCTCCTCTTCGAAAGCCCTGTTATGGGCAATGATAAATTCCGCTCCCTTGGTAGGTGTCTTGGTCGGCGTGTGAGCCATCAGGTCGGCGATGGTGGTGTTTTTCTGGTGGCCGATGCCGGTAATGACGGGAATAGGGAATTTCGCAATGGCCTGCCCGACGAGATAATTGTCAAAGATGAGGAAATCGGTCTGCGCCCCTCCTCCGCGGGTGATCACCACGGCATCATAGGCGATGCCCGACAGAAAGATCTCGACCAGCCGGTCCCTTAAAGCTGCGGCATTCGTTTCGCCTTGCACTCCTGAATAGTATTCATCAACTTTAAAAGCATAGTTGAAGCCATTGGTCTCCAGCGTATGCCTGAAATCCTGCAGGCCTGCCGATGACTTCGAAGAGATAACTGCGATCGTCTGGATCACCCGATTCAAGGGCAGCCTGGAATTACGGGTACTATATTCCTCACCTCTCTTCCCGATGAAAGAAGGATTCTCCCGCACCAGCTTTTCCAGGGTATCCTGTCGCTGCTTTTCGATGACACCCAGGGTGAAATTCGTATCGATATGCTGGAGCTGAAGCTGCAGGCCATAGGTCGCATGGAACTCGACGATGACGTTGACCAGGACCTGGATATTGTCGCTGAATCTCCGGCCGGTAATCCTTTCAAAGATTTCCAGCTCCCTGGATCCCGATCCCCATGCTTTTGCGGCGAATTTTGCCAGGATGGTGTTCGTTCCGGTATCTTTTTCGACCAGCTCAAAGTAGTGATAATTGGAATTCTGCTTATGCGTATGGTTGGTGACGTCTGCCACTACCCAGAAAGAAACTGCCTGAAATGCATTTTTGATAACGGCATTTACTCTGGAAGATAGTTCCGATAATTTTATGGGATCGGCAGTATTCAATCCTGTAAAGATAGAGAAACGAGGGTTGACCTCCTCCAATCAGCCGGCTACTGGTAAAATTTAGAAATGATATATGATCAAATCAACATTTAAATGTGATTAAATAGCTATTAAAACATTATTAAAATGTTAGCTAACGTTTTGTTAATATGGTGTTAACAGAGCCATAACAATAAAATGATCCTTTTGCGGCCTAAACACCCAAAAAACATGAAATTGACTGCTAAATTATGCTGGATCATGTCCTTCCTGATGATCCTGATGACGTCATTAAGTTATGCCCAGGAACGAACATTGGTCGGGAAAGTGGTTTCCACCGATGGAACAGGGATAGCGGGCGTCACGGTTCAGGAGAAAGGAACCAGCCATTTTACTACTACCGACGCAACCGGAAATTATGCGATCAAACTGACAAGCTCCGATGCACAGCTTGTTTTTTCTTTTGTAGGATATGCCACGCAGACTACTGCGGCAGGAACAGAAGCCCGCCTCAATATTACTTTGGTGTCCAGTAACAAACAGCTGGATGAAGTGGTAGTTACAGCCCTGGGTATTAAAAAAGAAGTAAAAAAGATAGGTTATTCGCTGCAGGAAGTAAAAGGCAGCGATCTAACCAAGGCCCGGGATGTGAACCCGATCCAGGGACTGGAAGGCAAGGTAGCCGGCCTCTCCGTAGGCGCCAGCGCGGAAATGCTGGCTCGTCCGCAGGTTGTATTGAGAGGTAACACCGATTTGCTCTACGTCGTGGACGGGGTGCCGATCAATTCGGATACCTGGAATATCAGCCCTGACGATGTAGAATCGTATTCCATTCTAAAGGGACCCAATGCATCGGCACTCTATGGTTTCAGAGGCCAGAATGGAGCTATTATCATCAACACCCGCAAAGGATCCCGCGAAAAGAAGGGTTGGCAGATAGACTTCAACAACAGCTCCATGCTGGAGAAAGGATTTGTGACCGAACCTAAAAGCCAGACGGAATACGGGCGCGGTACAGGTTTCCTCTATCAATATGCACAGAAAGGCTCTTATACCTATGCACCAGCTGGAACGAATGGCAACGGAACTTTTGGCGGTGTGGACGTGCTTTATGATAACTCACAGCGTTTGCAGGAATACGGTCCCCGTTTCGAGGGACAGGCGATCAAGCAATATGACGGGCCTTATAATGCTGTAACCGGCGTCCGCACGGCTACCCCCTGGCTGGCCCGCGGAAAGAACAATTTTCACAATTTTATGGAAGCAGGTATCCTCAATACCACTAATATTTCGGCTTCTTCTTCCGGAACCAATTCGGATATCCGGATGTCCTATTCCCATAGCTACCAAAAGGGGATGGCTCCCAATACCCGTTTGAACATTGACAATTTCAATATTAATTCGGGCTATAATTTTACCCCTAATCTGAGGCTGGAAGGAGATGTGAACCTGAATATCCAGTATTCACCGAATGTTCCCGACGCTTCCTATGGTCCGAACAGCTATGTATATATGTTCAAAGTATACGGTTCTGCCGATTACGATATCAATGACCTGAAAAATATCTACAAGGGACCGCAGGGGGTTAATAACCTGACCCAGTACGCTCCTGAATATGGTCGTGAGAACAGCGCCTGGTTTATGGCCAAGGAATGGCTGCGCAGTCATAATAAGACCGATATCTATGCCTATCTTAAATTGAACTATAAGGTAACCAAGGACCTGGACCTCAGCATCCGTACGCAGGTAACGACCTGGGACCAGCTGAGAACGGAAAAAGTGCCCCCTTCCGCTAACCTGAATACCTACCTGAGCTGGTATTATTTTGGCTGGTATGGGGATTATCGCGAAGATCATCGCAACCTGCTGGAGAATAATACGGATTTCCTGGCCAGCTATAATAAGAAACTGGGCAACTGGAATCTGTCGGCCAACCTTGGCGGCAGCGAACGTTCTTTCCAATATCGTTCCACCTGGGGCTCTACCAAGGACCTGGCTATCCCGAAGCTGTATTCCCTTTCCAACTCTATCAACCCGGTGCTGAACTATAGTTGGGGTTCCCGCATGCAGGTGTATAGCGGTTACTACAGCGCGGATTTGGGATATAAGAATTTCTTCACGGTGTCTACTACCGGCCGCGTAGACAATTTATCCACTTTGCCCAAGGGACAAAATACCTTTTTCTACTATTCCGCAGCTGCCAGCACGGTCATCTCGGACTATACGAACCTGCCCTCTGCCATTTCTTTCCTGAAGCTGAGAGCTTCCATTGCAGATGTGAAAGGTGCATTGACATCCTCCACCATCGGGACGGCTTATTCGGCGGTAACGGGCAGCAGCACCGGCTCCCTGCTTGGTTATAGTACGGAGGATGTTACTTCCTACGATGGCCCTAGCTATCAGAATCAGAACACCTATTCTTATGGTACTTACTATAATGGCAGTTCTTCGGTAAACTATTCGAGTACTCAGGCCCTGAATAATCTGAAACCCTATGACGTGAAGTCTTATGAGGGCGGTCTGGACATACGGTTCCTCAAGAACCGTCTCGGATTAGATATGACCTATTTCGACACGGAGAATGGCCCCAATATCTATAGTTTGGGAATTCCTTCCTCTACCGGCTCTTATGCTCATATTGTCAATGGGATCACGACCTCGAAGAAAGGTTGGGAAATCTCGCTGACGGGCTCACCCATCAAGAATCCCAATGGTTTTTCCTGGGATATCGCAGCTAACTGGTCTACCTATAAAGAGACACTCAAATCCATCTTTGGCGGGGAAACCGGTCTCCCGATCAATGGGCATACCTATAAGATCGGAGAGAGACTGGATAATTATTACAGCACTAAATTCGTTCGCGACGGTTCCGGCAATATCGTACACGCAGGTGGGATACCCGTGCAGGCGCCATCCTTGTCGAATAATAGCAATCGTGGCTTCATCGGCCACCTGAATCCTGACTATGTATTCGGTATCAATAACAAATTCTCCTATAAGAATTTTAGCTTCAGCTTCCAGTTCGATGGTCGCGTAGGCGGCAAGATCTACAACAGGGTGCTGTACCAGGGAAATAATGGTGGTACATCTTATGCCAGTGCCTCCGGAGCCTTCGGCGCAGCCAGGCTGAAGGAATGGCAGAGCACGGGCCAGGGGACCAAGGCTCCCACTCCTGCTTATGTCGGCCAGGGCGTGATCATCACGGCTGGTACACCTCATTATACCAATGGGCAGATCGACAACATGAAAGACCTCACCTTTGCTCAGAACACTACTGCCACTACCGTGCAGAACTATCTGTCCAGCGGGATCGGCGGTAATTTCGACGAGTATTACATGATCGATCGGAGTTTTGTCAAGCTCAGGGAAGTGAACATCACTTACAATTTCCGCCCGGGCAATGGCAAGTTCTTCAAGACCGCTTCGGTTTCCCTGATCGGTCGTAACCTGCTGTATTTTGCGAAAACCAAAGACTTCGATATCGACCAGTATGCGGCCGGCTATAATAACTATGACAAGAGCATCCAGGGTAATAGCCCTGACCTGCAGAGCGCAACAGCCCGGCGGTATGGGATCAACCTGAATTTCGGATTCTAAAAGTCTAATTCTAAAAGATTATAAATAAGAACATGAAAAAGAAATTATTCCAATATATAGCAGTGATCGCGACCCTTGTAGTGGTCGCCACGGGCTGTCAGAAAGGAGACTTGTTATCCAATCCCAATGCCTCCAGCGAGAGTGCTACGGTGCCGGTTTCCCTGCTTCTCAACCATATTACCTATAGCTTCTATGCCGGGGGCGGTGTAGTGGACGGAAGGCCGGGGGCGGTGAATGAGACTCCCTGGGACCTGCCCGTTTTATGGAGTCAGTACTATGTATCCAATTACCAGTATTACCGGGGCGTCAATCTTTACAACTGGTCTTCTTCCGCGACTGCCTATGACATGCTGCGGTATACCAGCAAAATGGATGCGCAGAACCTTAAACAATACGGTACTACCCCCAATAAATATAGCGCGCTGTCGAAATTCTTCCGGGCCTATTGTTTTGTATGGCTGACGCAAAGGGTGGGCGATATCCCCGCTTCACAGGCAGGAGACGGCAGCAATCTGACCCCGGGTTACGATACCCAGCACGATGTGTACAAACTGGCGCTTAATCTATTGGACAGCGCCAATACGATCATGGCTGCCAATATATCGGCTGCCAATTCCGGTGCCGTATTGGATGCCCAGGGCGATATTTATGGACTGACCAACCTGCAGTGGCAGAAAGTGATCAATACCTATAAATTGCGTGTTCTGATCAGCCTGAGCAAGAGGGCTGATGACAATACCGACCTCAATATCAAGCAGCAGTTTGCGAATATCGTCGGCAATCCGACCACCTATCCCATCATGACCGGCAATGGGGATAATATGGCCTTCCATTACAATGCTGCTTATAACCCTTATCCGATCTTTGCAAGGGGTAACGCTCCATACAACGGGTATGCCAATATGTGCAGCACGCTGCTGAATATCACCACGGCTACGCAGGATCCCCGTACCTTTATCGCAGCGACACCTGCTCCCCGCTCGCTTACACAGGGCAAGACCATCAGCGATTTTACCGCCTATGTGGGTGCCGATATCACGACCCCGATCACGACGATCAATGACAGCTCGAATGCAGGTAAATACTCCTTTGGCAATTATAAGCGCTACTATACTTCCCAGGCCGGCACTAATGCCGAACCGTATATTATTCTGGGTTACCCCGAACTTTGTTTCAATATTGCCGAAGGGATCAACAGAGGATGGGCTACCGGTACTTCAGCTACCTGGTATACCAATGGTATCAATGCTTCGCTGGCCTGGTTCGGTCTGAGCCAGGGGCAGAGCTTTACAGTGGGAGACGTCGGCGGCACTTCGCTTGGTAATGTCACGATCGATATTAATATTTTTCTTAGCAATGTCGCCTATGCAGGTGACAATGCCACCGGCCTCAACCAGATCCTTACCCAGAAATATGTAGCTTTTTTCAATAATTCCGGCTGGGAAGCTTTCTATAACTGGCGTCGCACGGGGGTACCCGCTTTTGCTCAGGGAACATCTGCTATCGGTACTCCGAGTGGCCAGATCCCCCGTCGCTGGCAATATCCTAATGATGAGAATCTTTATAACAATGCCAATTATACGAAGGCGCTCCAATCCCAATACGGCGGAACGGACGACCTGACAAAGGATACCTGGCTGACGAAATAAGTACGCCCTAACCGATCCTTAATACAACTAAAAACCCACCCCGTAAGATCCTGTGAAGGAACTTGCGGGGCTTTTTTAAAAAAACAGACTCATAATCAATAAGGCTATGCAAAAGTTATTCATTTTTATACTTTCTGCTTTACTGGTAACGACCGTTCACGCGCAGGTGGCCGACAGCAGCCAACGACAGGTGAAGCTCCAGGGCGCCATCAATTTTCGCGATATGGGTGGCTATGCAGTGGCAGATGGCCGCCATGTCCGCTGGGACAGGATTTTCCGAAGTGCCGATATCAGCAAGCTGACCGACAGCGACCTCACCGTTCTGAAAGACAAGCATATCGCTTCCGTGGTGGACCTGCGGGGTGTACAGGAATCCCAAAAGGCGCCTGACCGCCTGAACCCCGGCATGGATTATATCTTATGCCCGGCTGGCAGTGATAATGCCCTGGGCGACTGGATGAAGGCAATGGCTGCCGTTAAGACGGAGCAACAAGGGGATAGTATGATGAGGGCTTTCTATATCAAAACGGAATTCCTGGCTGATCGCTATAAGCCCTTTTTTGACCGGCTGCTGACCCTTTCCGATGATAAGGCTTTGGTATTCCATTGCACGGCGGGAAAGGATAGGACGGGTATCGGAGCTGCCCTGTTGCTATATACCCTGGGTGTACCCTATGAGACGATCCTGAATGATTATACCGCCACCAACTATTACCGGAGTGCGGAGAATGAAAAAATGGTGCATTCCATGATACAGGGCATGCATATCAGCGAGCCGGTCGCCAGGGAGATGTTGGGAGCGAAACGGGAATATCTGGAAGCGAATTTTAACGCGATCAAACAGCAATATGGCTCCATCGATAATTTCCTTCGGGGACCTGTCGGGCTCGATGACGCGAAAATAAAGCAGTTGAAGAGTAAGTTTTTAGAGTAAGGACTGATATTGTCTCTGATCATCCATGTCGGTCAATACATTCCCGGAGGGCATGCTCACCCGCCACTGGTGTTCCGGGTGGGACCGGGCAATGCCTTTGCACCCTTCTTTTTCGGGGTGTTGTAAAAGAGCTTCCCGGTAAAAAGAGGAAAAAATAACGGGATTGCCTTTTTCCCCCTGGTATTCGGGCAGGCAAACGCAGCGCGGGTCCTCCGGCAGCCGGTGTTCGAAGGCGGCAGCCAGCAGCCCGTATTCTTCGGGGGTGATCAGGACCATATCCGAAAGACAGATCATGTATCCATTTCCGGAAGCCGCCCGGACTCCTGCCTGTATCGAGCCGGTCATCCCGGTTTCATGGTGCGGGTTGTGGACGAACCGGACGGGCAGATGGCGGATGCTTTCCTGTACTTTTGCTGCTTCAAAACCCGTAACGATGATCACTTCTCCGATCCCGGCCGATAATATATTCCCTACCGTATGGGCCAGTATAGTCTTCCCTTTGTAGGGAAGCAGTAATTTATTTTTATTCTCCATTCGCCGGGAGGATCCTGCGGCGAGGACGATCGCGCTGAGCATATTACAAGCTACAATAATTTATCCGGTGATGAGTAAGTCATAGGTTTCTATTAAATTGGGACATGAAAAAATTACTGCTCTTTTTGTTCCTTGGGTTATCCGTCGTTTCGCAATTGTCAGCACAGGCTCCCTTCCAGGATGAGATAGCGGCTTTTAAGAAGCAGGATAGCATTCAGCCTCCGCCAAAAGGGGCCATCCTTTTTGTGGGAAGCTCGTCTTTCCGCAAATGGACGGACGTGCAGGAATACTTTCCGGATTATCCGATTATCAACCGGGGATTTGGCGGCTCTACTTTTCCGGACCTGCTGCGTTATACCGGGGATATCATTTTTCCATACCAACCCAGGCAGATCGTCATTTATTGCGGAGACAATGACCTCGCATCTTCCGATACGGTAACCTCGCTAAAGGTCTATAACCGTTTTCTCCAGCTATACGGGACAATCCGGGCCCACCTGAAAACGGTGGAGATCCTGTATGTTTCCATCAAGCCCAGTCCCAGCCGGGAAAAGCTGATGCCTCAAATGGAGCAGGCCAATCAGCTGATCGGAAATTTTCTTCGTACGCAGAGCCATGCTGCTTTTGCCGATGTATACTATCCGATGCTGAATACAGGAGGCGATCCTATGGACGATCTGTTCCTTGACGATAAGCTGCACATGAACCCAAAAGGGTATGCTATCTGGCAGAAAGTTATCCAGCCTTATTTGATCCGATAGATGAATTCCAGTTTATGGGTGCCGCCCGGGTAAGGGCATAACAGGAACATAAACCTCAATGTATAACGGTAAGGAATATGTTTAAAAAATAAAATCCCCTTAATCCCCGGATGGGAATTCAGGCGGCTTATATTAATTTAATGTGATCTTTCGATATATTTCGATTCTATTCTAAATATACTAAGAAATTTGCAAATCAAAAGCGCGGAAATAAAGTAAGCTTCTTAATTTTACTATCAGGAATGATGGTAGAACTTTTAAGCGAATTGTATGTTGAAAAACACCATGGATCGTAAAAAGAAAATACTTTTCATAATAGGGTCTCCTAACCAGACCACCCAGATGCATCTGATCGCATCCCGGCTCCCGGAATACGATTGTTATTTTAGTCAGATCTATAGTCGTCACCCAATCATCCGTTTAGCGGTAAAAAGCGGGCTGCTGGACAATACCATTTTTTCCGGCGGGTTTAAAAGAAAGGGGGACGCCTATCTGAGCCAGCATCATCTTAGGAATGATTATGCGCGTTCGGTGTATGGGAATGAATATGAACTGGCTGTGTTGTGTACGGATCTCCACGTGACGAAAGAGCTTAGGAAAATAAAGACTGTCTGGGTACAGGAAGGAATGACGGACCCGATCACTCCCTGGGGCGAATTCACCCGCCGGCTGCGGCTCCCTCCCTATATGGCCATGAATACCGCCTACAATGGCTGCAGCAATATCTGTGATATCTATTGCGCTGCTTCACAAGGATATAAGGATCAGTTCAGCCGGCTGGGCACGGATGCTTCCCGCATCCTGGTGACGGGTATTCCCAATTACGATCATGCGGCTGCCTTGATCCATAATGATTTCCCTCATCGGGGATATGTAATGGTAGCCAGCTCGGATACCCGGGAGACCTTTAAAAAAGACGACCGGGCAAAATTTATAACCGATTGTGTTAGAATAGCAGGGGGGAGGCAATTGCTCTTCAAACTGCATCCCAACGAGGAAAAAGACCGGGCTATTGCCGAGATCAGGGCCTTTGCGCCTTCAGACGTCCTGATCTATACGGAAGGCAATACGGAACAAATGATCGCCAATTGCGATGAACTGATCACTCAATATTCCACCGTCGTGTATATCGGTATTGCCCTGGGCAAGAAAGTCCATTCTTATTTCGATGTGGAAGAGCTGAAGAGGCTGGCCCCCGTTCAGAATGGAGGAAATTCAGCCGCTGCTATTGCAGATATATGCAGACGCTATATAGAATTTAAGGGGACCCGGGATGAATTCCTTTCCCGGCGTCCATCGCCCAAACTTCAATATGCTTAAATGAGTACGACCCAAAGAAAGATTGTTACGATCGTCCAGGTTAGGAGGGGCTCTTCCCGCCTGCCGGACAAAGTGTTCAGGCCCTTGTCTGGGAAATCGCTTTTTGTAAGGCAGGTGGAGCGGGTGCGTGCGTCCCGCTTATGCGGACAGGTGGTCGTGGCGACGACGCTGGACCCGGCCGATGACCTGGTATGGGAAGCCTGCCAACAGGAAGGATGGGAATGTTTTCGCGGGCATGGCACCGATCTTCTCGACCGGCATTACCAGGCGGCCCTGTTCCATGGAGCGGATACCGTCATTAAGATTCCCGGCGACTGCCCCCTGATCGACCCTGCTATTATTGACCGGGTGATTAGTTTTTACCTGGAGAATGCCGATCGGTATGACTATGTCAGCAATCTTCATCCTGCTACTTACCCGGACGGGAATGATGTGGAGGTCATGAGTTTTGCAGCATTGGAAACGGCCTGGAGAAATGCGGCCCGTCTTTTTGAGCGGGAGCATACCACTCCTTATATCTGGGAAAGACCGGAGGCCTTCCGGATCGGCAATGTGGTCATGGAAGGGGGGGGCGATTATTCAATGACCCACCGGCTTACCATCGATTATGAAGAGGACTATCGGTTTATCGCAGCGGTATTCGAAGAATTATATCCCCGCAATCCTCTCTTCTCTGTCCGGGATATCCTCGACCTGCTGGAAAGGCGCCCGGATATCTATGCGATCAACCGGTCACTCGCCGGCGTGAATTGGTACCGTAATCACCTGGATGAATTGAGAACGGTAGCGTCCGGGCAGACGAAGTTCGCAGCGGGAGAACTGCCCTCCATTGCGCTGAAAGTAAGAGAACATATTATACGGATGTCTGCCGGAGGCGGCTGTTTTATCGGGGCTTCCCTCTCCTGCGTTGAGTTGATGGTATATCTCTACGCCGACTATCTCAGGCTGGGTCAGCGTGCTGCTGGTTCGGCCGGTGTGCATGCCGACGACCCGCAGCGTGATTTTCTCTTTTTGTCCAAGGGACACGATGTTCCTGCCCTTTACGGCACTTTCGTGGAGATGGGCCTGCTGGATGGGGGCCGGCTCAAAAATCACCTATCCACCTCCGATAGTATCTACTGGCATCCGAACCGGGCTATTCCGGGCGTTGAATTCCATTCCGGTTCCCTGGGACATCTTCCCGCCGTAGCGGCCGGTGTAGCCCTGGATTGTAAATTAAAAGGACTGGATAACCGGGTCGTAGTGATCACCGGAGATGGAGAATTGAATGAAGGCAGTGTATGGGAGACGATCCTGGTGGCCAATGCCCATAAGCTGGGAAATCTGACGATAGTGGTCGACCGTAATCAGTTCCAGGCAAATATCCGGACGGAAGACCTGATACCCCTCGAGCCGCTGGCGGATAAGTTCAGGGCGTTCGGATGCCGGGTCAGACGGGTCGACGGCCATGATTTTGGCCAGTTGCGGGAGGTATTTGCGGAAATACCTATCGACGGAGACCAGGTGAACGTCCTTATAGCCGATACGGTAAGAGGAAAGGGACTTCCCAGTATCGAGGCAAGAGCTGACCGCTGGTTCTGCTCTTTTTCAGATAAAGAAGTGGCGGCCTTGCTGGAGGAATTGCACGGCAACTTACATGCGTCCCTCGAATCTGAAACTTTAGTGGTACGCTGATATCGGGAATTTTAGTGGCACGTTAAAATCGGAAGTTTTGACCGGAAGCTAATACAGGAACCTATGACATACGAAGAACTATTGATAGAGACGGCGTTGGCGGATGAACGCATTGTCGTCATGACCGCAGAGAACAGGGCGCTGGTACGTAATGTGCCGGCAGCATTGGGGCCCCGCTTTATCGACACGGGTATTACGGAGCAGACCCTGGTAGGGATGGCGGCAGGGTTGGCCCTGCGTGGCCGTATCCCTATCATACACGCGCTGGCCCCTTTTCTCACCATGCGGGCTTTTGAGTTTATCCGGACGGATATCGGGATTGCCCACCTGCCTGTTAAACTGAGCGGATATATTCCGGGCTTCCTGTCGGACGGCAACGGACCCACTCATCAATCGATAGAAGATGTAGCTATTATGCGCGGCATTCCCGGGATGGAAGTGTATTGCCCGGCGGATGAAGATGACCTGGTCAACATGCTACCGGCCATCTGGTCATCGGAAGCGCCCTCTTATGTACGGGTCAATCATAAAAAAGGGAACTATACCCATGAACCTTTTACAAGAGGAAAGGCGGAGCTTATCCGGGAGGGAACGGATATAACCCTGCTGGTTTATGGATTCCTGTTTGAGAATGCGTTACGGGCGGCGATCCTGCTGGAGAAGGAAGGATGGTCGGTCGGGCTGGTCAATATGCGGTCTCTGAAGCCGGTGGATGAAGAGGTGATCCTTCGTTCCGTACAAAACTCCCGGATGCTGGTGACGATCGAAGACCATTTATTGACAGGGGGTTTGTATTCCATCGTGGCAGAGACTTTATTGAAACATCGGTTGACGGGGAGGGTGTTACCCCTGGCTTTGAAAGAACGATGGTTTAAACCCGGGCTGCTGAACGAAGTGCTGGAGACGGAGGGGTTTACCGCGGAGAAGATCGCGGCGACAGTCCTGCAGGAAATGCCTTTGGCCGGAGCTGTCATCTAATCTAAACAGCGCGATCACGGACGGCTGGATTCTATTAACTATCAACATCTGCATATGCCTAATAAAGTTGCGTTTAACGAAGAGTATCCGGATATAGCGGAATCTAATAAGCTATATGAACGGGCGTTGCCCATTATGACGCCTGTCACCCAGACCCTTGCCAAAGGGCCGGGACAGTATGTAAACGGCGTGGCTCCGAAATACCTGAAAAAAGGAAAGGGCTCGCATGTGTGGGATGTGGACGGCAATGAATACCTGGATTATAATATGGCTATCGGGCCTTTGTCATTGGGATATGCTTATCCCCGGGTGGATGAGGCGATCATCGCCCAGCTGAAGGATGGCATCACTTTCTCCATGATGCATGAGCTGGAGGTGACGCTGGCGGAATTGGTTCACCGGGTGATCCCGAATGCGGAATCCGTTCGTATCAGCAAGACGGGAGCCGATGTCACCAGCGCCGCCATACGGGTGGCCCGCGCCTATACCGGCCGGAAAAAAATATTGTGCTGCGGTTATCATGGATGGCATGACTGGTATATCTCCGTTACCAGCCGTAACAGCGGAATACCCGAAGTCATCAGGGAACTGAGTGCGACTTTTGAGTATAATGACCTGGAATCCGTTAAGAATGCCCTGGATGAGGATGTCGCCTGTGTGATCCTGGAGCCCTTTGTATTCGAAGCGCCCAAGGCTGATTTTTTACAGGAATTAAAGAGGCTTTGCGAAGCGAATGGGACCTTACTCATATTCGACGAGATGTGGACGGGCTTTCGCATCGCAGTAGGAGGGGCTCAGGAATATTTCGGGGTCACGGCGGACCTGGCCTGTTATTCGAAAGCATTTGCCAACGGCATGCCGGTCTCCCTGCTTACGGGAAGAAAAGATATTATGGAATTGTTCAAAGAAGAAGTTTTCTTCTTTACCACGTTCGGCGGGGAGGCTTTGTCGCTGGCGGCAGCTGTCGCTACGATAGAGGAGATGATCGAAAAAAATGTGCCTGCTTATCTCGCGGAAAAAGGAAAGAAATTAAAGGATGGTTATAATGCTATCGCCGCAGAGCTGGACATTGCCCGCTATACCCGTTGTATCGGCTATGACTGCCGCTCGCTGGTAAGCTTTGATGCTTCCGCCGGCAATCCCCTGGAACTGAAATCTTTTGTTCAGCAGGAGTTGATCAAAAGGGGCATTCTCTGGTCGGGCTTTCACAATATGAGCTTTAGTCATACGGAAGAAGACGTGGAATATACTTTACGGGCTTACGGGGAAGTGCTGGGGCTGCTGAAGGAAGTTGTATCCCTGAACACAGTAGGCGCGAGTCTGAGAGGGGCGCCGGTGGAACAGGTCTTCCGGAAAGTGAGCAACTTTAATATGAAGCCGGTGGTGAAGGCATGAGGTAAAGACGAAATCTGAACGACCCGACCGATAAACTTTAAAAAATGGATCTGTTTTCATTAGAAAATAAAACGGCTATCGTAACGGGGGCTTGTGGGCTACTGGGGACGCAACATTGCGAGGCTCTGGCAGCCGCGGGGGCTCATGTAGTGGTGGCCGACCTGGACGAAGACCTGTGTGGGCAATTAGCCCGACGGCTGGGTGAAGGACACCTGGGGATCGGATGTGATGTGGCCAGCCGGGAATCCCTGCTGCAGGCCCGTCAGCTAATCCTGGACCGGTATGGACGTATCGATGTGCTGGTCAATAATGCCGCTATCAACGATATGTTTGAGAATCCTTCGCTGGCCCTGGAACAATCCATGTTCGAAAATTATCCCCTGGAGATGTGGGACAGGTCCTGGAGGGTGAATGTAAGCGGTGTCTTTCTCTGTTCGCAGGTATGGGGAGGAGTCATGGCGGAACAGGGGGCAGGCAGCATTATCAATATCGCTTCTACGTATGGGATTGTGGCTCCGGATCAGGGGATTTACCGGAATGAGGCGGGGGAGCAAACTTTTTACAAATCACCGGCCTATCCGGTCACGAAGTCCGCTGTCATCGGGTTCACAAAATTCCTGGCTTCTTATTGGGGAAATAAAGGGGTGAGAGTGAATGCGCTCTCTCCCGGCGGGGTGGAGAATCACCAGGATCCTTTTTTCAAAAATAATTATGCGAGCCGGACCCTGCTGGGCAGGATGGCGGCGCCAGCGGATTATAAAGGAGCGATTGTCTTTCTGGCCAGTGAGGCTTCGGCCTATATGACGGGGGCTAACCTGGTGGTCGATGGGGGTTGGACCACTATATAAACATAAAGAATGGACGAACAAAAATTTAAGGAAAGAGCCGCGCAGATCAAGCTATTGCTGACCGATGTAGATGGGGTCCTGACGGATAACGGCGTGTATTATTCAGAGGCGGGAGAAGTGATGAAGCGATTTTCCATCCGGGATGGGATGGGCGTGGAGCGCCTGAGGAAATTGTGCGGTATCGAAACGGGCATCATTACGGGAGAGCTATCTCCTTCGGTAGCCCGCAGGGCTGAGAAACTGGGTATCGTGGAGCTGCATCTGGGGGTGAAGGATAAGCTGGGAAAATTGTCGGAGATCCTGGAACGTACCGGGCTTCAATGGTCGGAGATCGCCTATATCGGAGATGATGTCAATGATCTTGAAGTGCTGGAAAAAGCGGGGCTCAGCGCCTGCCCGGCCGATGCGATGGATTCCGTACGCTATAAGGTGGATTATGTATGTGCGAATAAGGGCGGATATGGCGCTTTCCGGGAGTTCGCGGAATGGCTGATTAAAGGACGGTCCTGAATGAAAAAGATACCAACTAACGTTTATTTGTTCATCTAAATTTATTATGTATGAAAACATTTCGTGTCAGCAACCAAAGAAGTATCGGAGAGGCACAGCCTGTCTATATCATTGCTGAAATAGGGATCAATCATAATGGATCCCTGGAAATCGCCAGGAAACTGATCGATGAGGCCGTTATTGCGGGCTGCGATGCGGTGAAGTTCCAGAAACGGACCCCCGAATTATGCACGCCGAAAGATCAATGGCATCTGGAACGGGATACACCCTGGGGGAGGATGACCTATATCAATTACCGGCATATGGTCGAGCTGGGCTTTGATGAGTATACCATTATCGATGAATATTGCCGGGAAAAAGGGATCGATTGGTTCGTCTCTTGTTGGGATGAAGTGGCAGTTGAGTTTATGGAGCAATTCAATCCCGGCGTTTATAAGTTCGCTTCGGCTTCGCTGACGGATCATTCCCTGATCGCTAAAGTGCGGCAGACGGGTAGGCCCTATATTCTGTCAACGGGTATGTCTACGATGGATGAGATCCGGGATGCTGTTGAAAAATTCGGGACGGATAATCTTATGATCGCACATTCTACGTCCGCATATCCCTGTCAGCCGCAGGAGTTGAACCTCCGGATGGTAGAGACTTTGAGGGAAATGTACCCGGATACTCCTGTCGGCTATTCCGGTCATGAGACGGGGCTGGCTACCACGGTGGCTGCGGTAGCGCTGGGTGCGAGTTTTGTCGAAAGGCATTTTACGCTGGACCGGGCGATGTGGGGATCGGATCATGCGGCCTCCGTCGAGCCCCAGGGGATGCAGAAGCTGGTGCGTGATATCCGGGATGTCGAGCTGGCCCTGGGGGATGGGATCAAGCGGGTATATGAGAGCGAGATGGGAGCGATGAAGAGACTTAGAAGAGCGCATAGCGCGACGGCCGCTATTTAGGCCCTGGTTCGCCTTTAAAACGGGAGATTTTTAATGATGCAAACGATCGTTTATTATACAACGGCTATCCTGTTATTCAGTGTGGGCGTTTTTATCTGGCTGGAAAGGAAATTTCCCTATACCAAAGGGTTGTCTCTGTTTCGGGAAGGGTTTTGGGTGGACCTGGTATGGTACACGCTCATTCAGAGTTACTTTCTCAAGATCTTTATCTTCGACTATCTTATTCTTCCTGCCGACAAAGCCTGGCATTTATCCTCCTTACACCTGGTGAGCTCCTGGCCCCTGGCAGTGCAGGTATTGTTCTTTCTCGTGGTGCATGATTTTTATATTTACTGGTTTCACCGGTGGCAACATAATTCCAAGATCCTGTGGCGTACGCATGAAGCCCATCATTCCAATAAGGAGATCGATTGGCTGGCGGGCACCCGCTCCCATAGCCTGGAGATCCTGATCAACCAGACTGTAGAGTTCGCCCCGATCGTTCTTTTGGGCGCCAATCCCCTGGTCGTTCCTATAAAGGCGTTGCTGGATGCGGTCTGGGGTATGTATATCCATTCCAATATCGACGTCCGGTCGGGTAAATTACAGTATTTCATCAACGGTCCGGAAATGCATCAATGGCATCATGCTAATGACCGGAGGGTGTTTTATGCCAATTTCTCCACAAAGTTCGCTATTTGGGATTGGTTGTTCGGAACGGCCTATTTACCCGGGGAAAAACCGGGGGAATTCGGGCTGTACTATGACTATCCGAAGGATTATTTTCTTCAACACCTGTTCGCCCTGAAAAGAATGGATGAAAACAAACTGGTGAACAAATACCCTTTATTTAAGAGCTATCATTCTTCCAGGCAACAGATCTGGCGGCGTATATTAGCGGCTGTATCGTCCCGGAGAAAGGAAGTGAACCCATTAAAATGAAAGCTATGGCCTGGATCTATCTGCTGATTGCCTCTCTGCTGGAAATTGCCTGGACCTTCTCCCTGAAGTTCATGGATGTAAAGAAAATAAAGGCGATTTATTGGCCGGGTATTTTTAGTAAAAAGGAAAACTGGATGATCCTGACCCCTTTTGCCGGGTATATTCTTTTTGGGGTGGGCAATATCCTTTTCTTTTCCATGGCCATGAAGCAAATTCCGGCTTCTACAGCCCTGGCTGTGTGGATGGGGGTGACCCTGATCGGCGTCAAAATGGTGGATACAGGTGTTTTTAAGGAGCCCTATAACTGGCAGCAGTTCTTTTATATGGGATTGATCCTTATCGGCATCGTAGGGTTAAAGAGAAACCCATAAACCCCGTCCCGGCCTGCGGCTCCCGGGTGGCCCTAAAACTGAAAATCCGCGACTAAAAGTCGCGGACTCAGCTTCCTATATGTAACACGCGCAGTATGCTCTAAGGGTCATATGTGTATCCCATGTGTAGGCTCTTTTAGAAGAACCAGCTGGACAACTGGGACCGGCTGGCCTGGAACCAGGACTTCGTAGGTTTAGGGGTGTTGTCGATCAATTCTGAAACCTGGACCTTCACTTTCACGGCGATCACCTGGTCGTTTTGCATCTTCGAATGCATATCAGCGGACAAAGATGTATTTACTATTTCTGCAGCATCCGTTATTAAAAAAGCGGTACCTGTTATTTTTACAAAGGAATCGTTTCCTTTCTTAAAGTAATCCAGTTTTGCGGGAATCTCTTTATCGAACGCTTCAATATGTTGAGCGGGCTTAGGAATTACAAACCATATCTGTCCTTCTGCATCGACCTCTGTTTCTGAAATAACATGTGTAGGCAGTTTCACTAAAGAGGAGCTTTCTGTAAAGAATAAAGCACTCTGCAACTCCATAATCTTACTCTTCAAAACTCCTGTCTGTAATTCCTGTAATTCGATGTTCATAATTTCAGTATTTGGGTAGATTAATTTTGTTATGCTGCGAACGATGACAGTAAGACAATTGCCATACCAGTTCGTATTTCATTGATAATAAATAAATTGGAATTGGCATGGGAGGTTCCTCCTGTCCCAGAATGGGATTGGGTTTCCAAAAATTGATCAGGATGCTTTTTTAAATGATCTTTGCGCGCGTAATTATGTTATAGCTATCTGAAAGACACCATTATTTATTATGAGAGCCCTTTTCTTTATTTTGTTATTCTTTTCATTATCAGCCCCTTCCTTTGCAAATCAAGATCTCCTGTCTGATACTATTGCAAGACAAGGTCCTCTGTCAGATACTATACCCGGAGAACTCGTTCCCTTTACCATTAAATTACCCGCAAAGGATACGGTGAAGGCTGGTACCCAAAAAAACCTCCTCGTTTTTCCTTTTATAGTCCGTTCCCTGGAGACGGATTGGGGCTTCGGGGGCATTGCCGCCCGTTTCTTTAAGACGGGAAAAAAGGATACCATGATCCGTACTTCGGATGTTAACCTTTTAGCGTTGTACACTTTGAAAAAACAGTTAATCATCGTACTCAGCTCCACTTTATTCTTCCCAAAGGAGGACAGGATCGCCCGTTTCCAGGCCTCTTATAGTTATTATCCGGACAAATTCTGGGGATTGGGTAATCGTAAGCCATACGATGTAGGGGAAAATTTCAGCCAGCGACAATTCTTTATCAATCCTCAATTTCTGCAACGCGTTCATCGTAAATTATATATAGGTATTTCCTACGAATTCCAGCATAGTGGCGCTGTGTCTTATACTCCCGGTGGGCTTTTTGACAAAGAGAATATTACCGGCCGTTATGGGGGAAATACCTCGGGCATCGGCCCGATCCTATCCTGGGACACGCGTAATAACGCCTATAGTCCTACGCAGGGCGTATTCGCAGAGATGCAATATCTCTGGTTCAACCGGTTCCCGGGCAGTAATTTCAATTTTACCATTTTTAGCATCGACTTGCGGAAATTTTTCTATCTCACTGAAAGGTCTGTCCTGGCTTTTCAGGGAATCGCCGGCCTCAGTTCGGGCAATACCCCTTTCCGGAAACTGGAAGAGCTGGGGGGATCGGATATGATGCGGGGGTATTATGGGGGGCGTTTTACGGATAAATGCCTGATGGCTTACCAGGCGGAATACAGAAGGCTGTTATTCTGGAGGATAGGGATGGTTGGCTTTGCATCTACCGGTCAGGTAAGCCCTGATCCCGGTCATTTTGAGCTGAACGGGTTTCATTTTGCTTATGGGGGAGGGCTGCGGTTTATGCTTAGCAAGGAGGAAAAGCTCAATCTTCGTATCGATTATGGCGTCGGCCGTCATTCCACTGCTTTCAATGTACAGTTAAGGGAGGCGTTCTAGGGGAGAGGGGCTAAAAAGAAAAAAGGTCCACTGTAGAAACAGTGCACCTCTAACGATTGCTTGCCATATGAAAAATCTTTATATCGAACTTTTGATATTTTCTCTCTTTGTTGATACAAATATACGCTGCTTTTACGGTGCGGTAGAAACAACTTAACGTTAATTCTATTATGTCAAGAGGAGAAAATGAAATACAAAGCCCTTTCTGGTATTGAGTTTCATGGAAATTTCTCCATGAAGCCCAACGCTGATTTGCCCTGTTTTTTTCTTGAATTTAAGGTGTTGCTATATGGGGGGCGATGGGATTTTACCCAGAAACCCGGATCTTGCTTGCCAGTATTATGTGTTGGTAGCCTTAGTTTTCCAGAATCCTGCTTTTCGTGAGCCAACCCGTTCTATCAGATCCTTTTTTTTCAATTTGGTTATAATATTCTCTATGGCAGTGGTGCTTATGCTGATTTTTTCAGCTAATTCCGGGATACTGATCCGGGGAGTTCCTTGCAGGATTTCAAGTATTTTCCTTTCACTATCACCCAATCTATCACCCAACCCATTACCCCGGTTTATTAAGGAATCAGCGACTTTCCAATACCCTGATTTGGGAGAACCAACCCGTTCTATCAGATCCTTTTTTTTCAATTTGGTTATAATATTCTCTATGGCAGTGGTACTTATGCCAATTTTTTCAGCTATTTCGGGGATACTGATCTTAGGAGTTTCCTGTAGGATTTCGAGTATTTTCCTTTCGTTATCACCCAACCTATCACCCAACCTATCACCCAACCTAACCTGTGCTTTGCCCCGGCTCATATCCGGAATATATTCTGTTCTTTCTTTTGCTTTTAGCGGAATAATGGTTTTAAATATATCGTCTTCTATGAATTCTGGTTTTGTACCGAATGAATAGATCCCACAGTATTTAAATGTATTTCGGACGCCTGACCCTAATTCATCCACCCGCCCGATCTCTTTAAAAAAACGGGCAATTATAGGGTTCTTGGGAGATGGAGAAAAATCGGAAGGATCTATTATCCCTCCTCTATGGGGTCGGTTCCAGTTTTCCGTACGTACCCTATCCTTTTCTATAATAAGCTTAGCAGGAAAAGCATTGGTAAACTCACGGTGGATCAGCAGGTTGCTGATCACTTCCCGGAATAGCCTGTCCCGGAGGCTGCTTCGATGCTCGGTCTCCTGGTAAAATTTGTCGGGTAAGTGTTTGGCAATAAAGGCCATAAGGCGATCATAGCTTTCGATCAGAGAAGTTCGTATATCATCCCGGTCATCATAACGATCGATGTTCTCTACCCGAAGTAAAGCGTCTGTTTTATAGTGTGGCAGGACATTTATAATAGTTTCATCTTTCCCCAGCAGCAAGACTGATCCTAATGTATATCCTTTTTTACCCGTTATGGGATCTTTCTTGTATAAGGCTGCGGAGCGTAACAACTCTACATCTTTCATTGCTTTCCAGGGATGCCCCGGACGTTCATTTTCTGCTAGTATGCGGACACGCTTCAATAGGTCAGGCCTGAAATCAGCAAGTTCTACGTATGGGAAGACCTGATTTTCAGAATAGGTAGTCTGCTTTCTCAGATAAAGCTGCGTCACCTGTTCGGGCTGCCTGGTAATATCAAAATCACCGTCTTCATTCCTATCGAATATCTTGCCGCAGGTGCTATGGACCAGCGAACTTTCAGGGACATACAGGCTGATGATTTTCTGCCCTTCATATTGTACTACCTGTGGCGATAAATAAAACGGTGGATTGAGCTTTAGCGGATTGTTGGCATTCGTAACAATATTATTGACAATGTCTTGCAGGCAACTTTCCATAACTCCTTCTACTGTTCCATTGTTCTTGATTCCTAAAAGCAGAAATCCGCCTTTTCTATTGAGAAAAGCACATATGGATTCGAATGCATCTTTATTTAATTCAAATAGGGAGGTTTTAAACTCTACTTCGATACCTTCTCCCTGCTGCAGCAATCGTTTAAGTTTCCCTGTTTTCATGATAGGGTTTGTTTTAAGTGTTTACTGAAATTGGCCGGGCAGGGGCCCGGCCAATTTGTTTTGTAATCTACCGGGCCTGTTGTCCGGTCTGTGTTGCGACTTCGTCCACCGAACCACAGCTTCGGTCTGTAGGATAAAATTCAATGGATAACGGCATTCTGATTAATGCATCCCCGCCGACCGGTGTGTCAAGGGCCTTTGCTTACCGAAAACGGCTTTACGCAGTAAATGTAAGAAATGCTAAGTTGTTTAACAAATAAATACTAAAATATTTAGTTGTCCTGGCCGGTTAAACGATCGGACAGATGCTGATTATTGTTATATTTTAATAATGATTATGTGTGTGGAAGAGGTTATGAATGAATGTGTTGTTGCATAGATCAGGGAGGGGTTAACCGAAATTGTCTTATACTTTTTGAATATAACTTGTCGCCCCTTGGCCCTTTCCTTACTTTGTTTTTGATTGTTTCACTATTAAACCTTTGCATATGAGAAAAAAACCTTTTCCTATCGGGGGCCCTATGCGGCTCCCTGTCCGCTCCATCCTGGCAGTCGGGCTTGCTTTCCTTCAGTTATGTTGTATGACAGTTCCGGCACGCGCACAAAGCGATGGTCTTCCGCGTGGCGCGCAGCTGCCCTACCAGCGTTATGAAGCAGAAAATGCTACCCTGGGCGGGGGCGCATCCCTGCAGCAGTCGCTGCAGTTCGTACAGGCCGATATTGCTTCGGAGGCCTCTAATCAAAAGTATGTCAGTCTTGGCTCCAACGGGGCCTATGTAGCCTGGAGGGCCTCTGCCACCGCGCAGGGCTTCGATCTGCGGTTTACCATGCCGGATAATACGAGCGGCACTGGTCTGACCGGCTCCCTGGGCCTGTATGTGAACGGGACGAAAGTAAAGAACATCGATCTCTCCTCTTACTGGGCCTACCAGTATTTTGTCACAGGAGGGTCCGATCCTATCCAGACACCGCAGGAAAAGACCTTCATGCGTTTTGATGAGGTGCATTTTAAATTAGACAACCCGGTGAATGCCGGCGATACGGTCAGGATCCAGAAAGACAATGGTGACGTCCTTACATATGGGGTGGATTTCGTCGAACTGGAACCCTTACCTGCCGCTATCGCGCTGCCGGCGAACGCCTTGTCGGTTACCGACTACGGAGCAGTGGCGGATGACAACACCGATGACTTTGCCGCTTTCAATGCCTGTATCAGCGCGGCGGTGTCCCAGGGGAAAAGCGTATATATCCCGCCAGGGAAATTCCTGCTGAGTGACAAGCTGACGCTAAATGTCTCGAACCTGAAGATACAGGGGGCCGGGATCTGGTATACCCAGCTCTATTTCTCCAGTCCCAAGCAGTTCTATGGGGGCATCTACGCAAGGGCCAGCAATGTAGAGCTTTCCGATTTCTCCATGAATACCGCCAATAATGGCCGGCTAAAATACAATGAGTCCAATCCCCGGGTGGCCGGTGATCCGTACATCATTTACAAAGCTTTCGAGGGGACCTATGGGTCCAATTCAAAGATCCATGACGTGTGGGAAGAACATTTCGAATGCGGCTTCTGGATCGCCGGTTACGATCCTCCCTATCCGGTGGATATTACACAAAACCTTACCATCTCCAATTGCCGTATCCGGAACAACTATGCAGACGGCGTGAATTTCTGCCAGGGAACTTCCAACTCCACCGTTCAGAACTGTAGCTTCCGGAACAATGGCGACGATGCGATGGCGGTATGGCCCAATAATGCGAATGGCGTCAACCAGCCCTGTATCAATGATGTTTTCCACAACAATACGGTGGAAGATAACTGGCGGGCAGGTAGTTCGGCAATTTTTGGCGGCTATGGCCACCAGATCCATCATTGTGTCTTTAAAGACGGAGTAGCGGGATCCGCGATCCGGTTTACCAACGACTTCCCGGGATTTACTTTTGACAACACGCAAACACCTATCCGGGTATATGAGAATACTATTACTAATTGCGGGACCAGTTACGACATCTGGAACCAGAAGAGGGGCGCCATCGAATTATACGCGAATACCGGCATTTTCAACCTGCAGTTTGATAACACGAGTATTTACAATTCCCAGCGCGACGCCGTTCAAATGCAAGGCAACAATATTTACAATGTTGTTTTCACGAATACCAATATCAATGGGACGGGCCTGGACACCGTTGGCCGCAATGTGGGGGCTGATATTTATCCCGGCATGGGCTTGTATAGCGCCGCGAATTCCCAGACCGCCACGTTCAACAACCTCATTATCGCCAATGCCAGGGGCGGCGCGTATATCAACAGGAACACCAGTTTCAACCTGATCATCACGAATGTCAACATCCCCGTCACCGGTGTGAGTATCAGCCCTGCGGCCGATACCTCGCTTGCTCAGGGACAGACCCTCCAGCTCACGGCCGTGATCCAGCCATCCAACGCGACGAATAAGGTGGTGAGCTGGGTGTCTTCCGATTCTGCCGTGGTCAGAGTCGATTCCTCCGGCCTGGCTACGGCCCTTGGGACCGGGGTGGCTGCTATTACGGTGACTACGCAAAGCGGGAGCTTTAAGGCTATCCGCAACATATCCGTCGTACCCGGCATCAATATAGTGGCCACCAAGCCAATTTCCAGCCAGAGCGGCGGGCCGGGAGTGTTCACCATCAGCGCAACATCGATCACTCAGAATGTCACGGTGAATTATACGATCGGGGGTACGGCATCGGCGACTGACTACACGGCGAGTCCTTCCTTGTCGGGCTCCGTTAGCTTAACGTCTGCCAATCCTTCCCAGGCGATCACCATCACATCGCCGGGCGATGGCTCATTTGCACCGGCCAGGACGCTTCAGCTGACCCTGCAACCCGGCAGTGCCTACCGGTTGGGCAGCAATACTACTGCCACGGTCACCATTGCCGAGCGCGGCACTCCCCCCTGTACGGCGCCGGTGGTAGCCAAAGTTTCCGGCGCGCCTCCCGTGATCCATCCGGCAATCGATCCCGTATGGGCCTCCGCTCCGACAAAGAGCATCAGCAATCTGATTCTTGGTACTATGCCGGCAGACTTTGCCGGTAAATGGAGAGCTATGTACGATACGATCAATCTCTATTTATTGGTAGAGATCAGCGATGGCACACTGATCAATGATTCCGGCGCCAGTTGGTGGAATGACGATGCCGTGGAAATATTCATCGATGGGGATAATAGTAAGGGAACTACCTATGACGGCAAAAATGATTTCCAGCTGGGTTTCCGTTGGAATGATAATACGGTGCACGTGGGCAGCAATTCCGTACAGAATACCGCCGGCATCAATTTCTCCTTATATCAGACCACGCCCGGCTATAACCTGGAAGTGGCCATTCCCTGGTCGACTATCGGGGTAACTCCGGCCCTTGCCAATACCATCGGCCTGGAAGTGGAAGTAGATGATAAAAATCACGCGGGCGGAACACGCGATGCACAGATCGCTTCTTTTGCCACCAATACCACCGCCTGGCAAAATCCCAGCGTATTCGGAACGGTGTACCTGACCACCTGCAACGGCGGCACTCACCATCCGCCTGTCGCCAATGCCGGCCCTAACCAAACCCTGAACGCAGGTACCACCAGCACCACCCTGCAAGGTTCGGGTTCCGATCCCGATGGCAATCCGATCACCTATAGCTGGACACAGACGGGTGGTCCTGTCGCCAGCATCAGCAATAACACCATCGCTACACCGGTGGTCTCAGGTCTGGCGAATGGCAATACTTATACCTTCCAACTCACCGTAAGCGATGCCTTCTCGTCGGCTACCGCACAGGTGCAGGTGACGGTAAATGGCAGTACGGTACAGCCGGGAACGATCATTTGTCATCCTACGTCGGGTACTATTACCGTAGATGGTAATTTGACCGAAAGCTCCTGGAATCTCTCACAATCCATCTCCAAGGCCGTGATCGGGGCTCCCGCTAATACGGCCACCTTTGGAGTGTTATGGGATAATAACAACCTGTATATCGGCGCAAAGGTATTGGATGCCACTTTAGTCAGCGGCAACGCCAATCCCTGGGATAATGATGCGGTGGAAATATTCATCGACGCGAATAACAATAAATCGAGCACTTACGACGGTAAGGACAACCAGCTCATCCAGGGTTATAACACCAGCACCTTGTTTACTAAGTTCAGCATCACCGGTGTGCAACATGCCTGGGCTGCGATTCCGGGAGGCTATAGCGTTGAACTGGCTATCCCCTGGTCACAGTTGGGACTGACTCCGGCTGCCGGCCTCTCTATCGGATTCGACATCGGGTACGATAATGCCGATAACAGTTCGGGCCGTAATGCACAGGCCGTATGGTTCGGTACGATCAATGATTATCAAAGCACCAGCGCTTTCGGGACGGTGACATTAAGCTCTACTCCCGGATCTTCCGGTCTGGCAGCGAGCGCACTCGAAGGGACTTCCACGACAGGGCCTACTGCCAAAGGCGGCATGGAGCTCATCCTTATACCGAATCCGGTAAGTAACGGACAGGCGCAGGTACTTTTATCCGGGGATATCCGGTCCGGTCATTTGCAGATCTTCGATATGACGGGAAAAATGGTATATCACCAGGATATACTGTCGCAGGCAATCCTGGATCTCAGTATGCTGCCGAAGGGGGTGTACATCGTTAAATTCTTATCGGGAACGAAGACTATCAGTAAAAAACTGTTGATTGAATAGGAATTCCAGGCCGTCTTGAAAAATGCCGACCTGAAAAATGTCATTGAATCATTGAGTCATCCTGAAAAAAGAGCTGACCGCTACTGCGGTCAGCTCTTTTTTAATCTGGCCCCGGCCGCATTGTCCAGCAGGATCTCGCAGTTGGGATGCAATTGCACCACGGAAGCGGGGATATCCGTCGTCACCGGCCCCAATATGGCCTTCTCAATAATTTCGGCTTTGTGCGCTCCTTTGGCTATCAATATGAGTTTGCGCGTATACATGATGTTCTTAATGCCCCGGGTGAGGCCACCTAGTTCTATATCATCCGGCACCTGTGTTTCTCTGCGCACCCGCGCTTCAAAATCCGGGTCCATGGGAGAGACCCAGGTCTCGCTTTCAAAGGGCGTTCCCGGCTGATTGATACCAATATGTCCATTGCCGCCGATACCCAGCATCTGCAGGTCGGCGCCGCCCCGTTCGGCCAGACGCCGTTCAAACAGCTCTGCTTCTCTTACGAAATCATCGGACAGGGTAGGGGGCATGATGAAATTTTCTTCCGGGATGCCCAGGGGGCCTGCGATCTGATTCAGGATCATCGTATAACAGCTGCCGGCATATTCGCGAGGCAGATTGGTCAGTTCATCTACGTTAAAAAGGGTGATACGGGAGACATCGAAAGGATATTGGGCATGGATGCGGGATACGATGGCATGCATATCGATAGTGGTCTGCCCGGTGGAAAGGCCGATGACAGACGTAGGCTTTTCCAGCATCTGTGCGATGATGCGCCAGGCTGCCGTTATATTAAACTCCTCTTCGCTTTGGGTGATTGTTATCTTCATTCGTTGATTTTTTTATGATAGGGACCCTGCTAAAAGTTACAAATCTTTCAATTGTTCCGTAAAAAAATCGTCGATAGCCGCGGCTGCATCGGCCTCATCTTCCCCTTCGACGATGACTGTGATGCTCTCGCCGTTTTTTGCTCCCAGCGCCAGGATATTGAGCATGCTGTTCAGCCGGATCACCGTATCCCCTTTCTGCATGCTGACAGCTGATTGAAATTTTTTAGTAAGCCTGATCAGCGCTGTGGCTGGCCTGGAGTGGATCCCTTCGGGGGACAGAATGGTATAGTTATTTGTAATCATGAGTTGACCTCCTGTAAGTAAGTGATAATGTCCTGTGAGTTATCCATTCCCATCACTTTTTTAGCGATCTCTTTTGCTTTTGACAGGCTGTTATTATTAATGATGTTCTTTATAGATGGGATGGATGCTGCGCTCATAGAGAATTCGGTTAGTCCCAGTCCCAATAAAAGAAGGGTAGCTAATGGATCTGAAGCCATCTCCCCGCAAAGGGCAACGGGAATATTATTTTTAAGCCCCTGTTCGATAGTAAAACGGATCAATCTCAGCATTCCCGGATCAAAAGGCTCATAAAGGTCTTTTACTTTTTCATTCATCCGGTCGACGGCAAGCGTATACTGGCAAAGGTCGTTCGTACCGATGCTGAAAAAATCCGCTTCTGCGGCTAACAGGTCTGCTGTCAGTGCCGCCGAGGGTATCTCGATCATGATGCCAGTGGCTATCTTCGGATCGAATGCCTGATGCCGGGCCGTCAGCTCGCTTTTGGCTTTGGCCAGGACAACCTTTGCCAGCCTCAGTTCCCGGATATTACTGATCATAGGGAATAGGATGGTAAGGTTACCGAAGGCGCTGGCCCTTAAAATGGCTTTTAGCTGGGTAATAAAGAGGTCCTCTCTATCCAGGCAGATGCGGATGGCCCGGTATCCCAAAAAAGGGTTTTGTTCGGTGGGTAATCCAAAATAAGATAGTTGCTTGTCGCCGCCGATATCGAGGGTGCGTACGGTGACGGGTTTGATCCCGGCTCCCAGCGCTATTTTTTTATAAAATTCAAATTGCTCTTCTTCTGTCGGAAAGGAGTTCCGCCCCATGAAAAGCAGTTCCGTACGTAAAAGTCCTACTCCTTCTCCCCCTTTGTCGAACAACTGCAGGAGGTCTCCGGCGTCTCCTATATTCCCCAGCAGCTTAATGACGACTCCATCCGTCGTGCACGCAGGAACGCCTGCCAGCGCCGACAGCAGACCGGCTTGTTGACCATAGGCTGCTTTTTTCAGTTGGTATTCGGCTATCGTCCCGGAGTCGGGGTTGACGAGCACTAACCCGCTCAGGCCATCCAGGATGATCATATCCTGGTCGGCTATAATAGAAAGGTCTTCGCCGCAGCCTACTACAGCCGGTATCCCCCTTGATTTGGCAATGATGGCTGCATGGGATGTTTTGCCGCCGGCGACGGTAGCAAAACCGATCACCTGTGTCGTATCCATCGTTATGGTATCGGATGGCGTGATGTCTTCCGCAATGAGGATCGTATCGGGGGCGAGCGGCTGGCCGCTCATCTGACCGGACGGGCCAAAGGCTCCTGACGTTGCAGTAACGCCGGAGGAAGCAGACCCACCGGATACATCAGACATGCCGGATACAGGCAGATGTTTTAAGATCCTGTCGCCAATATCCTGGATATCGGATGTTCGGGCGCTTAGATAGTCGTCCTGCATGTTTTTAAACAATTGCACGGTATCCCGGATCACTTCAATCAAGGCGTCGTTGACGTTTTTTTTATCGACGCTTATCTTCCGGACTACATTGTTCCTGATCTGAGGGTCGCCTAAAAACTCGATCTGTGTCTCCAGGATGTCCAGGCTTTCCTGCGGAAGCGATGACCTTCCCCTGTCTATAAGGATTTCAACCTCCTGAACGGCTGCTTTGACGGCGGCGTCATATGCTGAAATGTCAGCCAGCACAGCTGCTTCATCGTTTAATAAGACCCCGGTCAGCACGGCTGCTTTTTTTCGGATCACGCAAGCTCTGCCAATTGAAATACCGGGTGAAACGCCAATTCCTTTCATACTATGCGAATAAATGAATGATACTTCCGATGAAACCTGCTATCAGCAACCCTAAAAGCAGGTAAGTCGGTTTGATATTTTTTTTGATAAAATAATAAACCAGCAGGGTCAGCGCCAGGGGAATGACGGCCGGCACAATCTGATCCAATATTCCCTGGACGGCTATTCCATGATCGGCCGTTCCGATGGTCAAGGCTGTCTTGACGGACATCAGCGTCGCCGGCATTGCTCCCACTACCATCAGCCCTACGATGGCGGCGCCGGATGTAAGCTTATCCATGGCATTGGTTTTCGCCAGGTTTTGCAGGAACCGGGTTCCTGCTTGATACCCGGTGAAAGTCAACTTATACCGGAGCGCCAGATGGGGGATATTGAACAGCAGCAGAAAAAGGATGGGCCCCAGGATATTTCCTTTGAGCGCCAGGGACGTGCCTACGCCAGCCGCGATGACCTTCAGCGTCCCCCAGAATAAGGAATCGAACACGCCTGCCAGGGGACCCATCAGTCCCATTTTAACGGAATTGATCGAGTCCACATCGAAATCTTCGTCCTTGCTGTTCTGCTCTTCCATGGCGGCCGTTATGCCGAGAATGAAGGTCGAACCGTAGGGACTGGTGTTAAAGAATTGCAGGTGTCTTTTGAGCGCCCGCGCCATCCGGTCCCTGGCAGGATATAATTTTTTCAGGGCCGGTATGATAGCAAACGCGAAACCGGTATTTTGCCAGGTCTCGAAATTGAAATTGGCTTCCAGGGCGAGCGAGCGGAAGAACAAGCTCCGGATAACTCTTTTGGAAAGCTGCGGTTGCGGGGACGCCGTTCCGCCGGCAGTTTCCTCTTCGGAAAGCGGCCCTCCTTCAACGGCAACCGCATCCATGGATTCCTCCGGCTGGCTCATACTGGTTATGATCAGCGCGATGATCAGGCCCAGTCCCCCGATGGCAATGACGGGGAGCTTAAGATAAGCAGCCAGCATGAACCCCAGAAAGAAATAGGGCGCTACTTTCTTATTGAACATCAGGTTCATTAATAAAGCAAATCCCAGGGCTGGCAACATATTCCCGGCTACCTGCAATCCTGTGTTTACCCAGGAAGGGATCTGGTCCAGAAAAGATTTCATAGCCGGCGCTCCTAACAGTAAGGCGAGCAAGGTGATAAGCCCCATTAAAAGAGGCTTCAGCAAACCTGACAGCACATGAAGGCGTTGCAGTTTTTTGTAATTGCCCTCTTCCGCATACTGATGGAATTTTTTATTGAAGACGGACCTGAAAACAAAGAGCCCGCTTAAAACCATTTCGGCTAAAATGGAAATAGGTATTGCCAGCGCCAGCGCTATACCAGGACCCTTGCCCGATAGAATGGCAAAAGCCGTACCCAGTACGCCGCCGGTGATCACATCCGGAGGGATCGCCGCCCCTACTTTGATATTTCCCATAAAGATCAGCTCCAGGGTCGCTCCGATGATGATGCCCTGGTTGAGATCATGGAGGGCCAGACCAACCAGTGGGCCTAAGACCAGGGGCCTGCTTAGCAGCGTAGTGCCCAGAAAGTCTTCCGAATGGCCAAACAGGACAATTACTACGATCAGAATAGAAGGTACCAGCAAGGGAATATTTTTAAATCAGGTTTTCGATCAGTTGTTTAGGGTCGGTGGGCACCTGCCTGGCTTCCAACTCTATCCCTTTGCCCAGCAATTCCCTGATGAGGATAATATCCTCCTCCGTTATCGCCACTGCTTTTGAAATAAGCCGGGATCCCTCTTTGCCCCGGATGCCGCCAAAATTAATGGACTTGATTTCCGGCAGCGCCCCGGATAGATAGGACGCATCTTTTATACAGGTGACCAGGAGTAATATCTTAAGATGCGCGCTTTTTTCCTGCTGGAGGAAAGAGACCGTTTCAGCCAGGGACTTAATTTGAAGCTGGACACCGGATGGTTTAGCCAGGCCAAAGGTCAATTTAAGAAAGCTGTCTTTCGCCGCTTTGTCATTGGCGATCAGCAGGCAGTCGATGCCCAGGGACGGGGTCCAGGTAAAGGCCACCTGTCCGTGTAATAGCCTGTCGTCGATACGGGTTAGTTTAATCATCATCGCCTTCTCCCTTTTTTTGATTGATCAGTTTGTTTACATAGACCAGCTGTTCCCTTGCATTGATAATAGCCTGCTCAATGACTTCTTCAACAGGGCTATTCGTATCCGCTAATAAGACATCCAGCAGTACCGGCAAATTGAACCCTGCCACCACATGGACATTTTCCCGCAGGGCCACCTGCAATATCTGGTTCGTAATGCTTCCTCCCAGCAGATCGGAAAAGATCACCCATTCGTCCTCCTTTCCGGCATTGTCCAACAGACTGGTCAGCTCGGCTTCGATAGACTTATTTTCATCGATATAGGCTTGTATCAGGTGTATATTTTCCATGGGCCCTATAATGATATCCAGCGTCGATCCGATCCCTTTTGCAAAAGCGCCATGCGTGGCGATCAGGAATTTCCGGGTTCTGGGAATTGTTGCCATTGAAATATATATAAGTTATTTTATTTCGGAATATAAGGGGGAGTCAGGGCAATTTATTCCTTGCAATGATCCGATAAAGTTTATTCAAATGCTATTTTTCAACCCCTACATTACCTCTACAGGCTCCTTAAATATAATTCTTTTTCCCGCGACCAGGGCTTCCCGGCTTTTTTAATCAGGTAGAGGTGATGTAGGGCCGGGAAAATTGACGTGGGTAGAATAGGGAAGTAGATTTGATAAAACCAAAAATTGCTGTAATGAGACAACTGCTATTATCCCTGTTTTTCGTCCCCCTCCTCACCCTGGGGGGCGTATCCGGTTCGCTCGAGGGCGCTCCGCATGAGCAATTCACACCAATCAAAGGTATTGTAAGGGACGAAGCCGGGCAACCGCTGGCGGCTGTCACCATCACGATCAAAGGGACTCCGACGGCTACCCGGACCGATGCCAATGGCCGTTTCTCCCTCGATGCAAAAACGGGAGATGTACTTGTCTTCTCCTATGTCGGTCATGTTCCCAGAGAGGTCACTGTCACCGGTAACGGAGATCTTACCATCGAATTAGCCGGCAACGCGAAAAACCTAAACGAAGTGGTGGTGACCGCCCTTGGTATCAAGCGATCGGAAAAATCTCTCACCTATTCGACCCAGCAGATTTCAGGTAATGAGCTGACAACGGTGAAGAGCGACAACCTGATGAACTCCCTCAACGGCAAGATCGCCGGGGTGACCATAACCCCCAGCGCCTCCGGCATCGGCGGCTCTACCAGGGTGATCCTCCGGGGCAACCGTTCGACGAGCGGCAACAATCAGCCCCTCTATGTGATCGACGGGGTACCCATGTCCAATCAAGGTAACAACTTCGGGCAACCGGGTAGCAGCACTTATGGCGGCAACCCGGAAGGCGGCGACGGTATCTCCAATCTCAACCCTGAAGACATCGAAAGTATGACTGTGCTGAAAGGCGCTTCCGCAGCCGCTTTGTATGGCAGCCAGGCAGCCAACGGGGTCATCGTCATCAATACCAAAAAAGGAAGGGCAGGCAGGACGATCATCAACGTGAATTCCTCCGCTACCCTGGACAAGAACGCCTATACACCTCAATTTCAGAGCAACTATGGACAGACCACCCCTACCGCTGTAGATAGCTGGGGCGGTAAAATCACAGGCGCCCATGACAACCTGAAGGAATTCTTCCGGACAGGCAGCAACCTCACCAATGCGTTGAGCCTGTCGGGAGGTACCGATGCGGCGCAGACCTATTTCTCCTATACCAATACCACAGCCCGCGGAGTAGAGCCCACGAATCAGCTAAGCCGGAACAATTTCAACTTTCACGAAACGGCTAAGTTCTTTTCCAACAAACTGACGGTGGACGGGAATGTCAACTATATTACCCAAAAGCTGGAGAACAGTCCGGCCATTGGATTCTATTCCAACCCCCTCACCGGCCTGTATCTCTTTCCGAGAGGGAAGGACATCCTGCCCTATAAAACCCAATTCGAGCTGCCTCCCGTCTCCGGCGGCAACGGGGCGCCCACGCAGAACTGGCCTTTCCGTGAAGACGTGCAGCAAAATCCCTGGTGGGTCATCAACCGCAACACGAATGAAAATACCCGCAACCGCGTATTGGTCAATGTGAGCCTTAAATACGATGTCGCTCCCTGGCTGAGCCTGCAGGCCCGGGGCAACGTAGACCGCACCAACGATGTCGGGGACCAGAAATATTATGCCGGCACCCTGCCGCCGCTTGCCTCGCACACCGGCAATGGCAACTGGAATGGCTTCGATCATACCGTACAGCAGCAATACGGCGACTTCCTGGCCGTCTTCAATCTGCCTGTCAGCTCGGATTTCAAAGTGGATGGGGTCATCGGCGGCAGTATTTCGGATAATGTAACCAGCGGCATATCCTGGGGGCCTTCTGCCCAGCAGGGTTATGGGCTTTTCTTCCCCAACCTGTTCACCATCCAGAATATCGAGGTAGCGCCCGCCATCACCAATGGCAGCAGTGGCGCCGTTGCCAGTAATGCGACCACCCTTCAACCCTATCACAACCAGGTACAATCGGTATTCGGCAATGCCAACATTTCTTATAAGAACTGGGCTTTTTTGACCCTGTCGGGCAGGAACGACTGGTCCTCTGACTTAGCTTTTACGCCGGACGACCATTATTTCTATCCATCTGCGGGACTGTCCTTTATCGTCAATCAGATGGTCAGCTTACCGCAGGTCATCAGCTATGCCAAGGTCAGGGGCACTTATTCCCAGGTAGGTAACACCGTTGGGCAATACCAGACCAACCCGGTGAACACTGCTTCGGGCAGCTCCACGGTCCTGAACACGGCGGCTCCTTCCAGCCTCAAGCCGGAAAAGACCAAGGCTTATGAACTGGGCGCCGATATGCGGTTTCTCGGTGATAATCTTAGCGTAAGCTTCACCTGGTATAAGAGCAACACCTACAACCAGGATATTTCCATTGTTCCTTTATCTTCCTCCGGCTATGCTTCCGAGAATATCAATGCCGGCAATATCCAGAATAAGGGGATTGAATTCACGATCGGCTATAACATGATCAATCATAAGAATTTCAGTTGGAATACGGCTGTCAATGGCTCCAGGAATGTCAATACCGTTATTGATATCGATAGCAGGGATGGTGTTAACCTGGTGGACCTGACGCCGGGCAATGGCAACTTTGATAACTACGTGGCAAAGGGCGGCTCATACGGGG
>DATMGS010000019.1:0-181146 GCA_035555335.1 Puia sp. | reverse complement strand
TGTCAAGTCCTAAGTAAAAGTTGACTGGTTAAATAATTAGTGCGCGAAGGTAAAAAACCATTAGAACCATTCAAAAGTTCAAATGGTTTTTTTGTGCCAGGCCTTCGGCTTCCTTTGGTTTTGACGGTGCATTTGTTGGGGGGTTAAAAGACCATTACTCATATGAGGGCGCAGGTTATTATATAATAGTACCCCCTCAATTAGCTGCTTTTCAGCTTCTTGCATGGTCTCAAAGGTGTCTTCCAGCCCAAACTCCTGCTTTAGTATTCCATTGATTCTTTCGGCAATAGCATTGTCATAAGGGCTTCCATTCTGGGTCATGCTAATCCCAATATTATTTAACCGCAGCACATCGGTATATTCCCTACTGCAATATTGCAAGCCTCTGTCTGAGTGATGAATGAGCGATTCTGCATACTTTCGATTTTTGATCGCCATTTGCAAGGCTTCTAACGTGGAACTGGCCGCCAGGCTATTGCTTAGTCTATATCCCATGATTTTCTTAGAATAAGCATCCGTAATCAAGTGAATATAGCCGTAGCCTTGTCTGGTCATGATATACGTAATATCTGCTACCCATAACTGTTCTGGTCGGCTTACGTCCATACCCTTTGCCAGATTGGGATGTTGACGCATCCAAAGACTGCTGTCTGTCGTTCGCACATATTTGCGCTTACGGGTTATCAATAGCGACTCTTCCCGCAATAACGCAAACAGCCCGTCCCGTCCCAGTTTTAGGCCTTGTTGGCGAAAATCCGCTCCTAGCATTTTATAGAGTTTACGGGTACCCAGACGGGGCAACCGGTGACGAACGGATAACACCTGCTGCTTTATCTGTTGATGATTGGAACGCGTTTTCTTCTTCCGCGATAACGATTGATAGTAGGCTTGTTTACTATAGCCAAGCTGACGGCATGCACCGCAAAGGCTTATCCCTTTTTCTGCTGCCAACTCTCGGACAACCTGGCCTCGATTTTTTTTATGATATCCGTATCAAGCTCCCGATTCGTGACTTCAATCAGCTTGTCGTATACCTTTAGCTTCTGCTCTGCAGCTTTAAGTTTTTTTTCCAGCTCCCTAATTCGTTGTTTTTGAGGATCTTTCATCGGTCGCCCATTTTGAGTAGGACTATTGTAGGCGAATTTACCATATTTCCGGCACCAGGTTAAAACACGGCTTTTCCCTCCAATACCATATTTTTCCATCACCTGATCCTTATTGAGCCCCCCTTGCTCAAAATCCCGCACTACCTGCTTTTTAAAGGCCTCGCTGTACTTGGGTTTGGGGCCTCTCGTTTTTAGCATAATCTTTAGCTGTCCCATCTTTGTTGACTTTGTAGTCAACTTATTTCTGTACAAGACACAAGGATTTAATCCCCCCTTTAGGGGAAGGGGGTGAATATCCCGGGCATTGCTTATTTTTGACCCCTAACATCCATTGCATGCAAAGTAAAACCCGCCCGATCAGAATTTTGGTGGCCAAAGTAGGCCTCGATGGTCATGACCGGGGCGCCCGGGTGATCGCAACTGCTTTGCGGGATGCCGGCATGGAAGTGATCTATACCGGTCTGCGCCAGACTCCGGACATGGTCGTCAGCGCCGCCTTGCAAGAGGACGTCGATGCCATCGGGATCAGCATCCTCAGCGGCGCTCACATGACCGTATTCCCCAAGATTATCGAACTCATGAAAGCCAGAGGCATGGACGACGTGCTGCTCACCGGCGGCGGCATCATCCCCGATGAAGACCGGCAGGAGCTGCAAAGCCTTGGCGTCGGCAGCCTCTTCCCCCCGGGCACTCCAACCACCGACATCGCCCGCTATATCACCGAATGGGTGCGAACCCACCGGGATTTTTAAAGTTTCATTTATCGTATTTTTGACAAAACGATCTTATGTATACCACCTTACTCACCGACCTCACCGATCATATCCTCACCGTAACGATCAATCGCCCGGACAAGCTCAACGCCCTGAACAAGACCGTCATCGCAGAGTTGGGGGAGGTTGTCAGCGAGATCTATGAGAACGAGGAGATAAGGAGCGCCCTCATCACCGGCGCCGGACCCAAAGCTTTCGTGGCAGGCGCGGACATCTCCGAATTCCTGGGGCTGAGTAAGGAACAGGGGCAGGCACTGGCGAAAAAGGGCGGCGATATTTTTTTCCGCATCGCCGCTTCTCCCAAACCCATCGTAGCTGCCGTCAACGGCTTCGCCCTCGGCGGAGGCTGTGAGCTGGCGATGGCCTGTCATTTTCGTCTCTGCAACCCTACCGCCCGCTTTGGCCAGCCCGAGGTCAACCTTGGTCTCCTACCCGGCTATGGCGGAACCCAGCGTCTAACCCAACTGGTGGGAAAAGGCAAAGCCATGGAACTGATGCTGACCGGCAGGATGGTCGAAGCCCCGGAAGCCCTGCAACTGGGACTCGTCAACTATATCACGGAGCCGGACGAGCTCCTCGCCAAAACCCGCGAGATCCTCTCCATCATCAACCAGAAAGCCCCCATCGCCATAGCCCGGATCATCGAATGCGCAAACCTCGCAGTGGGTGACGGAGCCACGGCCTCCACGGATGGTATCACTACCCGCAACGGATTCCTCCGGGAGCAGGCTGCTTTCGGAGAATGTTTTGCGACGGAAGATATGCAGGAAGGCGCCAGCGCCTTCCTTGAAAAAAGGAAGCCTGTATTTAAAGGGAAATAACAGCGGACAAGGGAAAATTTTGGCCTTTGGCCTAGTAGGCCGGCCGGGGGTCCTGGCCCTCGGGAATGATCTGGCCCGGGGGCGGGATTGGTTTGGAAATACCGGAAAGATGAGCTTGTGTACGCATAAAACCGTTTTGTATTACAAAGTTACCATATTTTATTTCGGATTTTGAATAATTTCCAAAGTTCCGGGAGGGATAACCCTGGCATTGAAAATAGTCTTTTTCTCCGGCTTGAGCCCATAGTTCACAGAGAAAAAAGGTAGGCTAAAAACAATTGAAATTAAAGCAGTTATGAGATGCTTTTCGCAGTTATAGCTAAATTTGGTCTTCCTTTTATTATTCTTTTGATTAATCCCGGTATATTTTACCATTTCGGCGATGAGATATTGATCGAATTCTTCCTCCGAAGTATCCGGGAGGGATGGATTAGCAGCATAATAGTTTTTTAAGCCCTGGCGATATTTTTCCAAAATCTCGTTATCCGCGATAAGAACATAATCATACCGGCCGGGAAAATTAGTATAGGATTTTATTAAATTATAGATAGCACATAACAAGAAAATCAATGTCGCTAACACGCTGACTGTAAAAGGGATCGTCAGCCAAAATGAAAGATGATATTCGAAATTCGTGAGAAGATAAGAGCCTCCGCCTACCAGGGCCGTAATAAGCCCGATGGGGATGGATAAAGAACTATTGATCTCGTTCCTTCTGTTCAGTTCCCTGAAATAATAGTCCTGGTAGAAGTCAAATTTATCTTTCATAATGATAAGGAGCCTGGTTACAGACATAAAAGTAACAAACTCAGCGATATAATAACCGGCAAAACAGATTTTGGAGCGAGACGCCCCGAACTAAAAAAATCAGTAATTTACATAGTTGAAGGACCGGAACCCGGCATGCAGTGAAAAAAGAGTTGCTCCTGCCGACGGTCTGCCAGAAAAACGAAGGTCGAAAAAACTACCGTGAGCCAATGCGCGCAGAGCAGTATGACCAGCAAAATTGTGTATACATTTTAAAAACAGGGAAGAACCTGTATAAGATCGGCAGAACCCGCGACCTGCAAAAGCGGCTGGCGTCTTATCATACCCACCTGCCCGTTCTGTTCCGCGTTATCCGCCACTATCCCGCCGCCAATATGGCCGACCTTGAAGAAAGCCTCCATGTGGTCTTCCAGCATAAACGGGTAAAAGGGGAATGGTTTGAACTGTGCAACGAGGACCTGATCATCTGCGATAATATCGCCCGCAACTACGCCCTGGCCAAACTGCAGAAACAGGCGAAGGCCTACCCCGAAATCCGCTACAGCAACGATCCCCTCATGCAGGTGATGGAAGCCAATGAGAAATACCTCCGCGACTACTCCAAAGTAGCGGATGATATCAAGCTGGGACTTACCATTCAGGAGATCGTCGAATTGCATGAGGGCAGTGTCAGCAAGACCACCATCGAGACTGTGCGAAGGTTGCTGGACTATCAAACCCCCAATTCCGAATTCCTCAGCCAGTGGTTCTATATCGTCAATGACCTGGAAGCCGGTATGAGTGAAAACAAGATCCTGGAAAAATATAACGGGCAGGTCAGCCGCTCCTCCATCCGGATGATCAAAAGGATCCTGCGTAATCAGTTGTATTAGGCGCAAAAATATTTTAGGGACATTTTTATAGGCAGCTTCCCGAAAAAACATTCTTTTGTTTAAGATCATTCCTATTATCATTAAACCTTATCTCATGCAACCCTCTTTCTCTGCGGCGTCTTCCGCCAAAGTCTCAGCCCTTTCCATACGATCATCGATATCGGGGGAGGCAAGATAATCGTCTGCGCCGGAATCCAGTCCCACGACAATATTATCCACCGTCCCCAATGCGGTCAGCATCAGCAAAGGAGTGGCTATCCCTTGCTGCCGTGCTTTTTTGCAAAGCTCAATCCCATTCATCCCCGGTAACATCAGATCCAGTATGACCAGATCATATTCAAATAGCATTCCGGCCGTTAGCCGGGAGCTATGAGCAAAAAAAAAGGAGCAGTATAGAAATACACTCCCGTTTTTAATCCAATATCCTATGAAAAACCAAAGAGGATAATTCAATGTACATACCAGAAATTAATTCGTTGATGAGCAATCATTTACAACGAGCCAAACCTTGGCCCTTGTACCAAAACGGGACAATAAATTTCAAATCGGGATAAGGGGGCAATATTTTAATTATGTTTGAGTTAATTACCAAACCCCAAACCTTCAATGAAAAAGACTGCTGCCTGTCTTGTCCTGTTCCTGCATATCTTCCACTGCTACCCGCAGAAGCCCCTTCCCGACAATCTATTCCTGAAAAAATTGCCCAACGGCCTGGACGTGCTGGTGGTAGAGGATAATTCGGTGCCCCTGGCCACCCTTGAGATGGCGGTGAGGAACGGGGCGTATACGGAGAGCCCGGAGTTCAACGGGCTAAGTCACCTGTATGAACATATGTTCTTTAAAGCGAATAAAAAATATTCGAACCAGGGAGAATTCCTGGACCGGATGCAGGAACTGGGCATTTCCTCCAATGCTACTACATCGGATGAAATGGTGAACTATTATTTTACTTTACCCAAATATAATCTTAAGCCCGGTCTGGAGCTGATGAATTCGGCGGTGCGGTATCCGGCCTTCAATTCCACGGAGATCGAAAAGGAGAATGCCGTTGTGGACGGAGAGTTCCAGCGTCATGAGTCGAATCCCATCTGGCAGCTTAACGATGCGATGAACCATCATCTGTGGGGAGAGAGCTATAGCCGCAAAAATGTGATCGGTGATCACGATATTATCCGATCGGCAACCTCCGGTAAAATGGAGGAGATACGCAACCGGTATTACTGGCCGAACAATTCCCTGCTGATCGTGGCCGGGGACGTCGTACATGACGAGGTATTCCAGCAGGTGCAGAAGGTGTTCGGAGACTGGAAGCCTTCGGGATTCGATCCCTTCGAAAAGTACGAAGTGCCGGAATTCAAGCCGCTGGAGAAAAGCGATTACTTCGTCGTCGCGCTGAGCAATGTCCAGCAGCCTGTATTGCTATACAGCTGGCAGGGGCCGGACACCCGGCGGGATACGCTGAATACATACGTAGCGGATATTTTCTCCTTTATCCTGATGCAGAACTCCAGCAAGTTCCACCATGCGCTGGTCGAATCCGGGCTGGCCCTGGACTTTTCCGCCAACTACAGCACGAAAAAATTTACGGGGCCCATCACCTTTTTCATCACGCCGAACCCCGGGAAGATCAAAGAATGCGTGGCCGCCTTTTCCGAGCAGCTGCGTTTACTGGATAGCGACGATTATTTCACCGCCGGGCAGCTGGCCGTATCCAAGAAGCAATATGAGATCCGGTCGCTGCGTGAAGAAGAGGTGACCACGCAATTCACCCATACGTTAGCCTACTGGTTTTGTTCCGCGAGCATCGATTACTTTAATACTTATCTCGATAACCTGAATAAGGTGGGCCCGGAGGATATAAAGAACTATGTCCGTAAGTATATCAAAGGCAGACCGCATTGCGCGGGACTCCTCCTCAATCCCTCCACCAGGGACAATGTCAGCCCGGAAACCTTTTTTAAACCGGAATAACCCTAACCTAACCTCCCAACTTATTCGATATGAACAAATTCATCTTTATCATCGGCTTCCTGACAATGCTGGTCCTGACGACCAGGGCGCAAGTGGCTCCCACCAGCTCCTTCGACGTAGAGGGTATCAAAGTCATCCTCAAGCCCACCATAAAGCAGATCGTCCACGTGAGTATCTATTTCCGGGGCGGAGTAAACAATTATCCGGCTGAAAAGGCCGGCATCGAGAAAATGGCCCTGAAAGGAGCGCTGGATTGCGGCACTGCGAAATATGCAACCGGTATCTTTAAAGACAAGGCAGA
Organism: Puia sp.; assembly: GCA_035555335.1. Taxonomy (GTDB): domain Bacteria; phylum Bacteroidota; class Bacteroidia; order Chitinophagales; family Chitinophagaceae; genus Puia. The sequence continues at coordinate 174,534 of DATMGS010000019.1, read as the reverse complement.
CGGAATTGGCGCGCAGCTGAATGCCGTCGCCGGTCTCGACGATGGCAGGATAAGCCTGAATTGCATTGTCAAATATTTTAACGAGGGCTGGGATCTGCTGGCCGCCGCTGTCGCGACTCCTGTATATGAAGAAGGCTCTTTCGGGATCATGAAGCAAAAGCTGATCGGAGAGCTGCAGCAGGCAGACGGCAACCCGGATACAAAACTACGGACACTGGCCATAAGTTCGGCATTCAAGGGTACGCCTTATGCGATTGACCCAAGCGGAACGAACGCCGTGCTCACCGGCCTTACGGCCGGTGAGGTCAAAAACTATTATTTCGGTACGTTGCTGAATAAGTCCAGGATCTTCATCGTGGTCGTCGGCAATGTCACCAGGGAAGATATTACGGCTAAGATCAAGGCCACCTTCAGCGCCCTACCTGCAGGGACTTATGCGCCACAGACAGCCCAGGCGCCCTCCTTCGGCTCCAGTCCCGTGACGGTCGAAGAGCGGGCCATTTCCACCAACTATATCCTTGGTATTATGAATGCGCCAGCCTATTCCTCCCCTGACTATGTCCCCTTCATGCTATCGTTCTGGGAATTACATGGGTTGATGTTCTCGGAGATCCGTGTCCGGCGGCATCTGTCCTATGCGCCTAATGCCGACCTGCATGCTACTCTGCTGCCCTTTGCCGATATGTATGTGAGCACGACGGACCCGAAGACATCGGTGGAAGTGATGGGCAATTGCCTGCGATTCATGAAGAATAAGGACATTGCCAGACGAAGCCTCAATCAGATAAAAGCCCTGTACATCACTTCCAGCTACAAGCGGCAGGAAAGCTCGGATGCGCTGGCAGAAACGCTGGGTCGTGCCGAGACACTTGGCGGATGGGAAATGGAGGAGCAATTGCCCGCCCTCATTCAGAAGACGACCCGGAGCGAGATGTCCGATGCCTTCAGTAAGTATGTGGGAGGAATCACCTGGACCTATCTGGGAGATAAGGGTAAGGCGAATGAGGCGATGGGTGCTTTTTCCAAATCCGTCAATTAGTCCGCTCTACCGGAAATATTTTTTTAATGACAAAAAGCCCGTCGAACACATCGGGCCATATCCCCTCGAGATCTCCATAATCCGACAGCGATGCAGCCTGCTTTTGCCGGTACGAGGCGGGCGCATGACGATAGTCGATAAAAATAGCAGGAGTACCCGTTGCCGCCAGCCTCCCCTCGATATGGGTGGCCGGTTTAGGGGCCACCGTAATGATATGGCTATCCTCATAATCCATATAGCTGCCTTCGACGCCGGAGAAACCGATGTGATAGGCCTTGTCGCCAAAATGGGCGTGGATGGTGGATCCCATGGGGACAAAGGCGTCCGCCGCTGCGCCAGCCGTGCTGCCCGCCGGCCCGAGACTCGTCAGGTTTTTGGCAATATGTCCGTTATGCGCCCATACGATGATCTTCTTTCCGGGATAGGCTTTCTCCGCCAGCCAGATAAGATTATTGGCCATCTGCAAATCCCGGACGCTCACCTCATTGCCCTTCGTTAGCTGCCAGTAACGCAATGTCTGCGACTCGATGCTGCAAACGACCTCGTACCAGAAACCTGCCGAACCTGTCAGGGAGTCGATGGGGGAAGGTTCGCTCAATATGCTTTTCAACATCCTCAGCTCCCCGAAAAACACTTTCCTTTCGCCTTCCTCCGGCCTGTATGCCCGCGATGCAAAGGTCGCCACACTGATCCGCCGGAATACCCGCCAGGCGCTATCCAGCATTCCCGGCTCCCGCTCCTGCAGGAACCGCTCAAAGTCTGCGAACAGCTCCGTCTTAGCCTTGACGCCGCTGTGCTGACTTTCAAAACCCGCCACGATCAGGGGATGACGCCCCCCGATCCCTTGCGCCGATCCACGGGTGTTGCCCTGCGCAACCCCGGCCTGAATATAATCGAACAGCGGCTGCATCTGCCGGCTGGTAGCGTACATATAGAACAGGCTCCCCACCACCTCATCCGATAGCCGGCCGCCGTTACGCACGTTCTCCCATATACGTGCGCAATCATAGAGCCCGCTCTCAAAAGCCAGCACCTCAAAACCCATCTTCTCATGCAGGAATTTTATGATCCTCGTCTTGGCGAGAAAGGTCGAGCCTTCCCCATGTGTCTGCTCCCCCAGCAATACGATCCGCGCATCGCCGATAGCCTTCTTCAATCCTCCCAGGTCGGCATAATCGGTATCCGCGGGGTCGATGGACCGGACAGCTGCCCCCTCCTGGGCCAGCAGGCTCGTCCATTGAAAAAACAGAAAACAAGGTAACAGGAATATCTTCCATCCAATGCGTTGCAGTAGTGGCATAAATTCGGGGATTTATTCAGATAGTGCCGGGAACAGCCCGGATGTAATATTAAGAAATTTTCCGGCAGATAAGCTGATATGCTCCGGGGGTAATCCCTTCCGACCTTTTAAAGAGCCGCACAAAATAGTTGACATCGCTGAAGCCGCATTGAAGACTCACCTGGCTGATCGTATTCTTATCCTCCGCCAGCAGCTGCTTGGCCAGCTTCACCCTTTCCCGGTTGATATAATCCAGGGGAGTGATGCCAAACTGCTCCTTGAACCACTTGAAAAAATTATTCCGGCTCAGGTACGCTTTCCGGCTGAGTATATTGACAGGGATCTTTTCGGTAAGATGCTCATGAATATAATGTAATACAAAGTGGAGGCGGTCGCTGTTGTTATTCGTCGCCGTCTCGCCCGGGATCAGCTGCAGGTGCTGGCTTTGCAGGATCCGGATCAGCAGCTCCTTCAGGCTCAGGTCCGCATAGATATTCTTCGACAGGTCGAAACTGCTGCATACGCGGATCAGCTTATTGATCAGCTCCGTCACATCCGTATCGTTGTTGAAATGGTACTGGGAAAACTGCAGCTTCCAGTCACTCCGCTCATCACTCGCACTGTTATAATAGTCATTCAGATATTGCAGGGTGTTTTGGATATACGTTTCGTCAACAGCCAGGGCAATGCATTGGGTGGGGTTATCCGGTCCCGCTTCCGGGAAATCTATGATCATCGTCTCATTAGGAGGAACGATCACAGTCTCTCCGGGCATATATTCAAAAGCCGGCTGATCGAAGAGATGCATGATCTTTTTGCCGCGCACCATGCTGGTGATGACAAAATCCCCGAAAGTCAGCGGCACCCGATAAGCCTGCTGATAACTTTCGAACACGTTGAACTCGCAATTATTTAAATTGAAGATACGCCGGTTCTCTACCAGGCTCTGAAGGTACTTGGGATGCGTCAGATCGATCTTATGGAGAGAGTTTTTTACCGGCATCACAATCAATTTACACAAAATCCACCGTACGGTGGAAAAGACAAGTACAATCGTGCTATAAATAAGTACAAAATTTAGCCCCCCGACCCCGTTTGTTTTGCAAATTAGCGGATTATCTAACATTAAAAACGCTTTGCCATGAGTACTTCCGCACCGGCAGCTGCCTCCAAATCCAATGTGGCGGCCCGCCCTAAATTTAAAGAAAAATACGATCATTACATTGATGGACAATGGGTAAAACCCGATAGCGGTGAATACTTCGACAATCCTTCCCCCATCGACGGCAAAACGTTCACCAAAGCCGCCCGGGGAAATGCAAAGGACATAGAAAAAGCTGTTGATGCCGCCCACAAAGCCTTTCCCAAATGGAGCAGGACGGCCGCTTCCTACCGCAGTAACCTCTTACTGAAAATAGCACAGGTCATCGAAGACAACCTGGAATACCTGGCCATCGTAGAGACCATTGACAACGGCAAAGCCATCCGGGAGACAAGGGCAGCCGACCTGCCTCTCTGTGTGGATCATTTCCGGTATTTCGCCGGATGCCTGCGAAGCGAGGAAGGCACTATCAGCGAACATGATGAGACGACCGTAAGCATCGCCCTGCACGAGCCCATCGGGGTCGTGGGACAGATCATTCCCTGGAACTTCCCCCTGTTGATGGCAACCTGGAAGATAGCGCCCGCGCTGGCCGCAGGATGCTGCGTCGTCGTCAAGCCAGCCGAACAGACCCCCACCAGCATCATGTGCCTCATGGAGCTGATCGGGGAGATCTTACCTCCCGGCGTCCTCAATGTCGTAACGGGCTTCGGACCCGAAGCCGGCAAGCCGCTGGCTTCCTCCCCCAAAGTGCAGAAAGTAGCCTTCACCGGCGAGACCACCACGGGCAGGCTCATCATGCAATACGCTTCGGAGAACCTCATCCCCGTCACGATGGAGCTGGGGGGAAAGAGCCCCAATATCTTCTTTGAATCCGTAGGGGATGCGGACGACGAATTCTTCGACAAAGCCGTTGAAGGCGCCGTCATGTTCGCCCTCAACCAGGGAGAAGTATGTACCTGCCCCAGCCGGATCCTGGTGCACGAGAAGATCTATGACCGGTTCATGGACCAGGTCATCCGCCGCACTAAAGCCATCAAGCTGGGCAATCCCCTCGACAGCACCGTGATGATGGGAGCCCAGGCTTCCGAAGATCAATATAATAAGATCCTCAGCTACCTGGAGATAGGGAAACAAGAGGGCGCTAAATTATTATGCGGCGGGGAAGCTTTTCATCAGAACAGCGGCCTGGAACACGGATATTATATCAAACCCACCCTCTTCAAAGGCCATAATAAAATGAGGATCTTCCAGGAGGAGATCTTCGGCCCTGTCAGCTGCGTCACCACCTTCGGCTCCACAGAAGAAGCGATCTCTATCGCCAATGACACTTTATATGGATTGGGCGCCGGCGTCTGGACCAGGGATGCCCATGAAATTTACCAGGTCCCCAGAGCGATACAGGCAGGCCGGGTATGGGTCAACTGCTATCATGCCTATCCGGCGCATGCCCCGTTTGGCGGGTATAAAAAATCCGGTTTCGGCCGCGAGAATCATAAAATGATGCTGAACCATTACCGTCAGACCAAAAACATGTTGATTTCCTATAGTAAAACCAAGCTTGGATTTTTCTGAGTTCATTTCCCCCTGCCAGCCGCCGCTGGCGGGGGAAATAAATTGACGTACTATGAGCACCCCTCGTGTGATAATGACCGACAAAGCGGCTGAGCTGATTAGAAAGCTAAAGGACTTGCACGGTCCTTTGATGTTCCATCAAAGTGGGGGTTGCGGTGATGGGTCACAGCCTATGTGCTTTGCGGATGGAGAGTTCAAAACCGGCAGCAGTGACGTATGTCTCGCGGTGATCGATGGCTGCCGGTTTTATATGAGCAACGACCAGTTCGAATACTGGCGGCATACCCAGCTCATCCTGGATGTGACCCCGGGACGGGGAAGCAGCTTCTCCCTGGAAATACCGCTGGGCGTCCGTTTCTATATCCACTCAAGGGTCTTCTCCGACCAGGAATTGGCGGAGCTGGAAAATTTTTGCTAACTGACGGATACCCAATAGCTTTGTATCATCAAAAAGCATACGATGTCCGACAGAAGGAAATTTTTGAAGAGTGGTCTCCTGCTCCTCGCGGCAGCGCCAGCCGCATCCCGGGCCGACGCAGTTATCCCCGCACAGACAGCCGTCTCCCGCAGGGACCAGTCCGCCACCCGCCCTTCATCAAGTCCCCTGAGCGTCAGGCTGAAATCGATCGATAAAACCACTGTCTGGAACCTTATCAAAGAGATCAAGGTTTCCTTTTCAACCTTCCACTGCCAGGGAATGGTTAGGATCGGAGACGAATTCTGGGTTTCTTCCGTAGAAGTCAACATACCCGCCAACGGTGTTTTCGACCGGACCAGGGGCCTGGGACATTTATTCAGGATCGACAGCTCCGGCAACCTGCTGGCTCAGCTCCCTATCGGAGAAGGCAGTATCTATCATCCCAGCGGCATCGACTTCGACGGGGTCCATATCTGGATTGCCGCGGCAGAATATCGCCCCGACAGTCAGGCCATCATCTACCAGGTCGATCCCAAAACAATGCAGATCCGGGAGATCTTCCGGTGGAATGACCATATCGGCGGCATCGCCCGCAATACGGCGACCAACACCCTCCACGGCATCAGCTGGGGGGCCAGGCGCTTCTACCAATGGAAGCTGGATAAAGGCGGACAGGTCCGGCACCCCCTTGCCACGCCGGCCGAAACAGCCATCCTCAACAATTCCTATTATATCGACTACCAGGATAATCAATACCTGGGCGGCCAGGAAATGTTATATACCGGCCTCGCTTCCTACCACAAACCCGGCGGCGCCCCTTTTGCGCTGGGTGGAATAGAGATCGTCGATCTGGCCAAAAGCCAGGCGGTCCACCAGGTTCCCGTACAGCTCTGGTCCCCGGCTACCGGCGCCGTCATGACCCAGAATCCCAGTTTTTTCGAGCTGACAGCCGAAGGCAAAGTACGCGCCTACTTCATGCCCGACGACAACGAATCCACCATCTTTGTCTACGAGGCGTAAGGCCCTGCCGGAATACAGGCGTTTGTTCATTCCAGTGAGGAATTCCGGAACCGGACGACGCGCCTGAATGGAGAAACATTTTATAAATTGACAAAAGTCACATTTTGGGGTGATAAGACTCAACGCAGACAATAGAAACTTAAAATAACTTTGCGTCATGAAGAACTCCCCAGAGGTCAAATGTTTTAATTATTAGGTATGACTTTGTTAATCACTTTAAAATCCTGATACTTGGATAATTGGTTCAGTAACGATATACAATTCCATCATCTATACCCCCCTTCAATACAGCAGTTGGCCCGCAGGCATTGGACGCCTCTAAATGTAGCACAGCAGGCGGCTCAATTCCTTGTGCCGAGGGACGGCGTTCGGGTTTTAGATATTGGAAGTGGGGTGGGAAAATTTTGTTTCGGCGCAGCCTATTATAAGCCTAAGGCTTTTTTCTATGGGGTTGAGCAGAGAAAAGATTTGGTTGAGCATGCAAAGGCAGCTAAAAATATTCTCGGTTTATCAAATGTTTATTTTATTCATGGAAACTTTACCAAGTTAAATTTAAAACGATATGACCACTTTTATTTCTATAATTCATTTTATGAAAACGTAAGAGGTACTCCTAAGATCGATAATAACATCTCGTTCTCTGAGACTTTATATAATTATTATAATCGTTATTTATTTAAGCAATTAGAAGAAATGCCTGCCGGGACGCGAGTAGTAACCCGGTGTAGTTGGGAGGATAAAATACCTTCATCTTATAGTGTGGTAAATACCGATTTTGACAGTATGCTTAAATTCCACATCAAGGCATGACTCTGATAAAGTTCTGGATAAAAATATAACTATCAAGTCACCGGTAGCTATAATTGATTTGCTATCTTCAATAGTTTATATACATCCCTAACTACAATTTTTCTACCCCTGGTCTCAATAGACCCATTTTCTTTAAACTCTTTTAATACCCGAACAACATTTTCCCTGGCAGTACCTACCATGCTGGCTAAATCATCTCTTGATAAATTAATTTCTACATCCATTCCAGGTTGATAATTTTCTTTGTACTTTTCTCTCATCACTACTAATTGAGTGGCCAACCTTTCTCTGACACTTCGCTGTGCAAAAAGGGTGACACTATTGGTAAATACCGTGAATTCATGGCTAAGAAGTTTAAGTAATCGTTGCGATAATACTTTTGATGTGCTCAGCACTTCTAAAAAATCCTCTTTGGGTATAAAAGAAATTATACTATCTTCTAAAGCAGAAGCTGAATCGGGATAACGCTCTTCTGATAACAAAGCATGATATCCAATTAATTCACCAGTATTTGCTACATAAATAATTTGCTCACCTCCCTGGTTATCTATTTTGTATTTTTTTACTTTGCCATTACGAATGAAAAAAATACCTGATGGAAATGTCTCCTCACGAAAAATAATTTCTCCTTTACTAAAATGCTGGTCACTCATGTGAGCTGTAATCAATTCAGCATCATGAGACGGCAATTCAGTAAGAATGGAATGACTCTTAAAATTCCATTTATCCATTGGGAAAAGTCCATTGATACTCATATAGTTGCAAATTTAACGAATTAATAATTGATAAAAGTTACATTTTGGAGTGATAATATGCAACGGTATGGATTGAGACTTTGGATAACTTTACAATATAAAAAAGATCACAAACCGAATTATTTTATGAGCGTATTTACGCACAAATGTTCCCGCTGCAGAACAGATGATATGTTTCAAACAAAAAAAATTTAGCTGACCGGCAGGTATTTGCCGGTAGTTTACTGTTTGCTATGGGAATGCAAAATGCTTTAGTTTCTATGATATCCCGGTCTGTCGTACGTACTACCCATTTAACAGGAACCTTCACCGATTTAGGTATTGAATTGGCGCAGTTAATAGTCATTCGGGATGATGATAAATCTGCATTAAAATCCAGTATTGTGCTTAAAACTGTCATTATCCTGTCTTTTATAATGGGGGCCCTGGCGGGAGCTTATGCTTTCCGGTTTATTCATTTTTATGCTTTTTATATCCCGGCTTTTATTTTGGTCTTTGCATTGTTATATGACGTATTCCGGGTCAATGTTAAACGTTATTACCGGAAAATAGGAAAATCAATAAAAATGATAAAAGTTACTTTTTGAAGTGATAAGGTTTACTGTTTTGTGCTTATATACGACATACCTTTGTAGTATGAAGCCTCTAAATACTTTCAAGAGAGATCTATATTGTACTAACGGTCATGAATGGATTGAGTTTCATGATACTGAAGCGTTCATAGGCGTTACTAATTTTAGACTTGCAAGTGTTAAACAAATCAGAAAACTGGAATTTGTAAGAATCTATGGTTTTAAAAAAATTGGAGAAGTCGTAGCGAACATCCACTTTGACAACCGCAGGGTCGATGTACACATGCCAGTGGATGGCAATATAATTCGTATTAATAATGCAAGCCTGCTGGTCAATCAAAATCTCTTATTGAGTAGACCTGAAACTGAGGGATGGTTGATTAAAATACGTATCAGCCAACCTTGCGTAAGGAAGGGATTAATCCCATATGAGCAATATATTTCTACCATTTAAGCATTTTTTGTAAAAGACGTTTACGCCCGGGTGCATACCTGGCAGGGACCTTACCGGAGCGTCCTCCTTCTACGAAGCTTCCCCCCATCCCCGAGGTTTCCCGATTCCCGGAATTTCTTCCCACGTCATTCCCGTCATGGGACAGATATTTGTCCTTGCCAAAATCCATTTTTTTGTCTATCAACCCTTTATGATTTTGGCCCGTTAGTTGAAAATAGAGTCACAACCGCCTTAATTCTCCGATACCGAACAAAGCCAGCCTTTTTCCTTGAAGAATCGTTGACTAAACCCGATCAAACAAAGATCTCAGACCCTATAAAATAGTAGACCCCATGAAACAATTTTATGTCATGTTGGCCCTGGCCTTCGTATGCCCTCTTCTTTCCCCCGCACAATACCTCGCGGATAATAGCTCCACCCACAATCTCCTGTTCAAGGGAGAAGTTCCGGCCGCCAAGTCTCCGCAATGGGAAAAAGAGCAGGACCAGATCAACGGTCATATCAGCAATACCCGGCTTTCTAAAATGCGTTCCGTAACAGACGCCATCGTTACCTTCTTCCACGACTCTTGTCTTTCAGATATTCAGGCGGCCCCCCTCTGGCATGGAGAATATTTCTCGGAAAAGACCAGCGCCGCACCCCAGATCAAATTCGGCGTGTTTTGTAATTTTTATGAGCAGAAGGCCCGTCTTACGGTTACCGCCAATGATATAAGCATGCTGCTGGATCATCTCGTCATCAATAACCAGGACTTTCTCACCATCAAAATAGCCAATGCCGTCAAAAACGACTGTCCCTACTTCGAATATGATAACAACAGGGTCTGGCTCGTAACTACCGGTAACACCCAGCTGCCCTACACTCCTGTAACCCGTAAAGAATACCTGCAGCAGGCCAGCCAGGAGTTGACCGCGATTAAGAACAGCATAGCCGCCGATTGGAAGCAGAAAACGACGGTTCGTCCCGCCGCCGTCCAGGAAGCGGAGAAAAAAGCGACCCTCGACCAGCTCAGCTCCATGTACTCCGGTATGGATCTGCAAGTCAGGGAAAAAATGTTCCTGCGCGACTACAAAACCGACGAAGAATACCTCAAGGAAAATACAGACAAGGGAACCGCCGACCTGGACAGCACCCTCTCGGTAATGGATCATCTCCTGCAGCATATGCGATCCGAAGAGCTCAACAAACCTGCCATCGTCACCGTTGCCGCCGCCAACTTTCAGGGCTTTGAAGACGGACTGTCCGATAAAATGCTGATCCGCATGGACCCTACTTATTTCGACCCTTCCCTCAGCGGAGAGAAAGCACAGCTCTTCGTCGTATGCTGGCATCATGATCCCTCCGACGCTACCGCAGCCGGCATCGACCGCCAGATCCGGGAGCGCCTCGACGGGCAGAAACTACGGGCATTGCTGGGGAAATAATCCTAATTTTGGCGTCAGTCTAACAAAACTATGAGCAAAAAGATACGCCTCATTGCCAAGCCCCTGCCAGATGAATACCCGGCTTACGCCTCGATGTACATGAAATGGCTGCCGGACGACGGCCTCGTACTGATGCACTTGAAAGACCAGGCAGAAAAAACAAACAAATTCGTCTCCCGCCTTACGAAGGAACAGCTGAAAGTTCAATATGCGCCGGGAAAATGGACCATTAAGGAGGTCCTGGTCCATATCATCGACGATGAACGGATCTACGCCTACCGCGCGCTGCGGATCGGAAGAGGGGACACCACCCCTTTACCGGGCTTCGAACAGGACAACTACGTACCTTATTCCAGGGCTAATGAGCGATCCGTGGATTCCATTCTAAAAGAATATACCACCGTTCGCAAAGCCACCCTGTCCTTATTCAGATCTTTCCCGGAAGAAGACTTTTTGCGGAGAGGCACCGCGGATGGAAGTGCCATGAGCGTCCGTGCCTTGCTCTACCACCTCGCGGGGCATGAACTACATCACCTGCATATTATAAAAGAGAGATACCTGGGATTGAGTTGACGGGATCAATCGACCGGCGGTCTATCCATCATATCGGCGATCCGCCCCTTACTCATGCAAAACAAGGATGGCCTTGATCGCCTTGGCCATCACCTTATTGACGGTGCTCTCCTGTATATACTTGAAATCCAGCTCCACAGGATTGGCATCGATATATTTCGTGATCAGCCCACTAGTGCGCTCCCGGGGTATAAGTGTTTATACTATAGGCTCTTTCCTATAAAAATTAATGGTCAATGAAAAGCACTCCAACTTCAGCCGCCCGTGAACCTCAAAGCAGGTATGCCCCCTTGTGGGCGCTGGAATTAGCCTATCAGCAGGGAGAGCAGGAGCTCATTAAGGAAGAGGGCAGGGAATTAACCTTACGGCGTCTCTTTTTCAGCTCCTATATTATTGCGATCCTTGCCCTGGCAGGATGGGGTATTTATTTCTGTCATCTATATAAGCTGAGGCTATCCCCGGGGACAGGGAACCGGGCCTTGATAAAATCCGGGTTGGGCAGTCCCATCGTCGGGTTGCCGGAGAAAAAGCCAAACGGCATCAGCGAGAACCCCATATGATGGCAGGGCATCACCGGCCATTCTTCCGGCCGCACGATATGCGTGATCCCCGCTACATACCATACCACCAGGTCGTTATTGCCGATCATCCTGTTCTTAGCCGTCCATTGCGGCAGTCCGTCATAGACCTTATTGCTGGCAGGATAGAGCCCCGCCGGATATTCCTCTCCTTCCTGGTATTGTGTGACCCAGAACTGATGGTCCAGGAACCCCGCCTTCTTCCGTACGACCGAGCCTTCCGGCATGAACGGCTTTGCCTGACTACCCGGCATCAACATATACCCCACATGCTGTCCCAGCGCATTGTGCTTCATGTTGTTGACAATATGCCAGCTCCGTGCGCTCTCATAGTTGACAGAACGCTGTGCCTCCTTTTCCATCATAAAATGCGTATGCTCCATCACAAAACCATTGCTATACGGATTCATTTTACCCGGAGGGACCAATTTCGCATTCATCTCCATGACACCGTTGTTCTGATCGCCGTCGATATCCATGTCCAACCTGAATACAAAGAAGTGCTGGTGATTGATCGCTTCGACATGCGGATGTACCAGCGTCCCGAATGACAGTCCGTTATAAGAAAGATCGTTGGGATCAGGAGTATTCATCTCGCTCACCCGGTGAACACCCTGGATCTCCACGATCCCCGTCAGCTCGATGTCCACGTCGATCGTCCCGTCCTGCTTGAATCGCCAGGTAAATCCATAATCATAGTTCTCGATGGTCGTATAATATTTGATGGCCAGGTTGGTCGCCCTGCGCGATACCGTTCCATGACGCCATAAAGTCCCTCCATATTCCTCGAAGATAGCCACGGCCCTGTCCAGCTGGTAAGGCGCCCCGCTCTCGCGGTGCAGGGTCGCGGGCATGTACGCGGCATTCTCGGGAGCATCCGCTCCCGGGCTCAGCGACCGGGCGATGCTCTGGCCAAGACGGTATTCTCCGGCATCGAAGAAATTGTAAGATGCCTGCAGCAGATCAGGAGCGCCATAAGGCACGACCATCTCGGGCATAGACCCTTTATACATAACCGGCCGCTCCGATCCATTGTCCACATACCGCACATTATAAATGATCAGTCCTTCCCGGTTGTCGATGCCATAACGGAGACGCCAGTTCTGCCAGACAATCTCCTGTCCTTTGATCTCTACGGAGCTGCCGGCAGGCTGCGTGATCAGGATTGGGTTGGGGCCTTTCCGATCGTCCTTTATCGAGTCCTTATCAAAATAATTCAGGTCGACCTGTCCGCTGAAGCGGCCGTCTTCGTCAACGATCCTGAGGACCTTCCCCGTGGTAAAATCGGTATATGCCAGCAGTCCTTCGATATCTACCTTATTGCCCTTACGCCGGGCTATGACCAGCTGCTCCCTATGACCGATCGGAGCGATCCCCAGATCGCCGGGGAAAATGCTGCGGTGTGTCACCGAATCGATGGAGATGCCTCTTTTCTTCAATGCGGCCACCCAGGCCGGGTCCTTTTTTACGATATCGTCCGCTATCGAGTCGGCCTCCAGCCCCATCCCGATCACATTGGGTACGGGTGTGACAGAGAGTACCTTTCCGGCATTCAGGTCGATCACGGCTTCCGTGATCCCGGGTTTAGCATAATCATAGAAGCTGGCGAAAGCCTCCCGGCGAAAGGGGGCGCCCAGCTTATACGCCAGCACTTCTTTTTTCGGAGGCTCTTTGAGATTAATAATATTAAAGAGATCCTTTCCCGTGGTGGTATGGCTGCTCTTCAGGATTTCGACTACCCGGGAAATCTCATTGGATGTCAGGGGATCGAGGGGGTAGGAGGGAACGGCAGCCGACTGACCGGTCGCGGATTGAATGCTGGCGGACTGGGCCCTCGCGCGTCCGGACCATGAACAGAGGAGAAACAGACCGATCGAAATAGCTGTTACCCGGAACAGCCTGGGAAAATGCATCATGTTGAATAGAGTTTTGGTAATAAAAAACTGGCCCAGGCAATCTTATCCAAATCTAATCCGCACCTCTATCCGATGCTATTTTCCAGCCCCTACATTACCCCTACAGGCATAAAAAATTTACCCGCAGGGGCGGGGAGCCTTGCAGAATTCAATTAATATTTAGATATTTGTCTAAATATTTAATTACCCACAAGGAAAATGAACATTCTTTTCAAGGCGCTCAACGATCAGACCCGAAGAGAAATACTGGAGCTCTTACAGGAAAGAGACAGGACGGCGGGAGAAATAGCCGACCACTTCACTATTTCCAAACCCAGCATTTCCCATCACCTCGACCTGCTACGGCAAGCCGGCCTGGTAGAATCGGTCAAAGAGGGGCAATTCATTTACTACTCCCTCAATACTACCGTAGTAGATGAGATCCTCCAATGGTTCCTGCAATTCAAAACGAACAAGAAATAACATCTACGATATGAAAAAGAATTCCCTTTTGCTCAACACGCTGGTGATCGTCCTCATCAGCCTGCCCCTGCTGTACCTGGCTATAACCTACAACAGCCTGCCCGCTACCGTCCCCCTGCATTTCAATTCGAGCCTGGAAGCAGACAGGACGGGCGACAAGTCGGAACTGTGGATTCCCGTGCTGGTCCTTGCCGGCGTTGCCCTCCTCGTCTTTTTTTTATTGAACAACCTTCACCGGTTCGACCCCAAACGAAAAGAGGCCTCCAGTTCCTCCACCTTCAATAAATTGGCGGCAGGGCTGGCCTTCCTTATAACAGCCCTGAATTTCCTCACCATCCTGTCCGCCTCCAAAGGAGCTTCCGTCATTAAGCATTTTTTATTCCCCTTATTAGGTCTGCTCTTTGCATTCCTGGGTAATTACATGAATAATATTAAACCCAATTATTTTGCAGGCTTTCGTTTGCCCTGGACTCTCAGCGATGATGAAAACTGGCGCAAGACCCACCACCTGGCCGGGAAGCTATGGTTCTGGACGGGCATTACTATTGCCGTCATCAGCCTCTTTATCTCATCGAAGATCCTTCTGCCTTACCTGACCACCCTGGTGGCCCTCATTTGTATCATTCCGGCTATTTACTCTTACCGCTTGTTCAAAAGCAAACAATAATTTTTCCCTACTAAACCTCCTTTTTTGTGAAAAAACATATAGCAGTCTTCCTTCCCTTGATCCTGTCCCTGGCGGGCGTAGCGCAAACCGCCTCCAACAGACCGCAAACCCCGAAGCCCCCCTTCCCCTACCAGAGCGAAGAGCTTCTTTATTATAATGCAGACAGCTCCATCCGATATGGCGCCACCCTCACCCTTCCCCCCGGTAAGGGTCCGTTTCCTGCCTTGTTGCTGATCACCGGTTCCGGGCAGCAGAACCGGGATGAAGAGATATTCCGGCATAAGCCCTTTGCCGTCATTGCCGATTACCTAACCCGTAAGGGGATCGTAGTCCTGCGGGTAGACGATCGGGGTATGGGGCAGACGACGGGAGAAGTCAGACTTGCCACTTCCCGGGATTTTGCCAACGATGCGGAAGTAAGCCTGGACTATCTTAAAAAAAGAAAAGAGGTGAACGTTTTCAAGATCGGTCTGCTGGGGCATAGTGAAGGCGGCATGATCGCCCAAATGATAGCAGCAGAACGGAAAGACATCGACTACCTGATCTTTCTGGCGGCGCCGGGAGAACCGACGACCCGGGTCATGTCAGATCAGAATGAAGCTTTTTTGTTGAAAGGAGGACTATCGAAATCCTATGTGGACCAATACCTGCGATTGTATGACAGTCTGCTGACCGGCATCATCCATTCCTCTTCACTGGAGGATGCCAGGCAAAAAGCCGGCAAGCTGGTAGACGACTGGCGGACCGTCACTCCGGCAGAAGCGGTAAAAGCCACCACGGGCATCACCGATACGGCGACCCGGCAACGATTCATCAATGCTTTTGCGCCGGTCGTTTATTCTCCCTGGTTCCGGTATTTTCTTTCTTATGATCCTGATACCGTCCTACCCGGAATAAGCGCAAAAATCCTGGCCCTGGATGGAGATCAGGATATCCAGGTGATCGCCAGGACCAACCTGCCCGCGATGGAAGCCTCTCTGAAGAAGGGCCTGTCGAAAGACTACGAACTAAAGGAGTTGAAAGGGTTGAACCACCTGTTCCAGCATTGTACCACCTGCAATGTGCAGGAGTATGCTCTTCTGGAAGAGACTTTCGCCCCGGAAGTCCTGGCCCTCATCGCAGACTGGCTGCAAAGCCATGTAATAAACGATCGGGTGCGTCGCTGACGGGACCCGTCCAGCCAAGCGATCGGGCGCGTCGTTGAACGGACCGGTCCATACCACTAACTGGTATAATTTGATGATTCCCATCTCACAAACATAGAGCTTTCGTTTTTTTGACCTATTTTGTTCTTACGCTCCGCGCCCTTTAAACAGCATTAAAATGAAATTGCGTGACAAGAGCATACAATTTATCCGCAGGCTATCGGTATTTTATCTGTTGCTGATCGTACTACTGGTCTGCTTCGGACTCTACTATTTCAACTATGTCCCGCATAACAAGAGCGGGCTAAATGAATGGGGGCAGCGATCCCTCAACCAGCTCGCCGCCAACTTCACACAGAAGAGCGCCGATATCAAAGATATCTTTGACAGCGCCATCCCCGACTCCCTGAAAAAAAAGCGGGGTTCCTACCGGTACCTGAATGCCAATATTCCCTATACGCTGGACAGGATCTATCCCGATTCTCCGGGAAGAAAGAACCGGGGCGACGCGCCGGCTCTCTCCATCGGCAGAGATCGGACGGAACAATGGTGCATCCGGTATCCGGTAGACTCGCTGACCGGCGATTCGGTGGTTTTGATCCGGGTACAAGACTTTCTCAAGCCCTTGCTGGAAGGCAGGGACGATATCTTCGACACCTACATGCTTTTCAGGGACAACGATCAACCGGGGCAGAACAAATCGGTCAACCTGGAAGTCCTGTACCGCGACGAGGGATTGTCCGCCTCGGCGACGATCAATGCGGACACCCTGCTCCGTTCCCAAAAGAACTCAGATCTCTCCGGGGTCGTGGAGCTGTCCATATCCGGTACTGTCTACGAAGTCTTCCTCCGCCCTTTCGATTTTTACCACCAGCGTATTTACCTGGCAGGGCTGATCTCCAAAGAGAACTATGAAAAGAGCGCACAATCTACTCCCCTTAACTTCATTCCGTATAGCGTCGTATTGTTTTTGATCATCTTCATCAACATGCCCTTTCTGAAAATATATTTGCTGAGCCCGATGGAACGCATCAATTCCAGGGATGTATTAAGCGCAGCCCTTTCCTTTTTCGCGGGCTCTTCTATTCTGGTGCTCATCGTATTCTATATCTTCATCAATGTCAGCACCAGGGTGACCTTCAATCACCGGCTGACGAAATTCGGGGACCGGCTGCATGCGGATATCGAAAGGGAATTCCGTTTGGCCGATGAGCAACTATGGCTATACGACAGCATCTACAGCGGACTGGATTCGGCACAAAAAAAAGTGCTGGTCTATCGCCAGAAAAACGACAGCATCCGAAATGCCGTCAACGCCGCCTTCATCCCTTCCCGGTACAATAATATAAGCCGGGTATTCTGGATAGACGCCTCCGGCAACACCATCGCCAAATGGAACCCTTTTAACTTCGACGCCCCTCTCTCCAGCGTGAGGAATTTCGATATTTTCAGGATCTTTCAGAAGCAGGTTCCGGCGGACACCAGCTTTGTCGACAGTAAGCAGAACATCATCTATACGGGTAAGTCGAATACGACAGGAGAGTTCCAGGTCTATATCGCCAAACCGCTGCGGCGGTCTATCTCCGATACTGGCGGCCATCCGGTGAAGAGCATCAATATCTCTCTGGCCGTCTTCCTCAACAGCGGCACCAAACCGGTCATTCCTGCCGGGTTCGGATTCTGCCTGGTCGACCGGCAAGGCCGGATCCTGATGGATGCGGACGAACATCGCAACCTCACAGAGAACCTGCTGGAAGAGACCGTCAACGATCCGCACCTCGCCCATTGTCTTCAATACAAGAACGACGTCATCCTTGATAACGTACCCTTATATGGCCAGCCCTGTGAAATGAAGGTCCTTCCCCTTCAAGATCAACCGCTCAGCATAGTCGTCTATTACAATAAGCGGCTCCTGACCAACAATATCCTGCGGCTCCTCCATTTCACCATGGAGACCCTCCTGTATATTTTCATAGCCCTGGGCGTCTGCATTCTGTTAGCCGGCGTCAACTCTTTTTTCACTCCGACCCGGCTGCGGTTCCGGCTGAATAAAATAGAATGGGTGCGTTATTCCACCGCCAATAAAAACGCTTATTCCTTTACTAAAATTTATTACTGTTACCTGACAACCCTGACGGCGGCCCTGTTCCTGGTGATCTTATTCGGAGACTTCGATCTGCGTACCCTGCTCTACACTTCCTTAGTATTGCCCTTTTATACAGTCTGGGCATTTATTTTCTCCGGGATCAAAGCCATCCCCCGCGATCCTGAAAAATGCAAAAAATATGTCTCCTCTTTTTTCAGGACGGAGAAATCCGTAGTGCTGGCAGGCTTGTCCATTGTCGCCTGTCTCCTCCTTATCAATGGCATCTGCTGGCCCTTCTACAAAAATGACTTTCATATAAAACCCGGGAGCATTTGGTTATTCTTTTTATTCCAGGCGCTGGCCACCCTCGGGTTGTTCCTGACAAGGCCCTTCGCCCGAAAGAAAGAGTTCAACCAAAAGATCAAAGAAAAGAAATCCGGCAAAAGGATCGATGAGCGGGACTTCTGCCGGCCGAATTATATCGCTTCGCTTTCTTTTGCCATCCTGTTGATCGGAGTCCTGCCAACGCTGGGAATACTGACCTATGGATTTTACAGTGAGAAGATCCAGTATAAAAAGAATAAATTATTGGAGGTAGCCAGAAACTCCGAGCAGCGGGACCTCTACCTGGCCAGCAAGATCATCCCGGCCTACAAACCGGCGGTCCGCGCCCGCTGGGCCGGCAACTATTTCGATTCGCTGCTGTTCCATTGCGGCACGTACCTCACCGAGAGAGACAGCGTCATCTATACCCCGGTCCCGCCGGATGACCGGACAGCCCCCACCATCTTCCCCATGCCGACGCCCCGCAATGCGGAGATCGCCGACGAACCCTATGCCCATTTCATGGACACCCGCTATATCCGCACCAGCCAGGAGTATGACAGCTATTCCATCCGGGGGAAGGCCGACGATAGCAGCTGGCAGTTTTATACTACCCGCGATTCCCTGAACTGGCTGAACCTCTCCTATAAAAATAAGATCGCTGCCAGCAGGGGGTACCGGTTCCTCGCCCGATCTTCCCTACAAAATCCGCTGATCGATTTTGTAAACCTGCCTCCTTTTATCATCGGCTTGTTTATATTGGTGATCATCGCCTTCCTATCCTGCTTCAACTGGCTGATCAAAGGGACCCTGGACAGGCTCTTCCTCTTCCGGTTCTCCCGGGATCCCGACCCGGACCCCGCCCATAACCTGCTGATGAAATTCTTAGCGCTGCCGGAATTACGCCAGGAGATCCCCGCCACCAGGCCGGATCTCTACAAAGGCTTCATGGAGCTGATCGCTCCCGAATTCTCCACCGATCTGGCCGTCGGGCAAAGGGAAATGATCATACTCACGCACGAACAGCGGTTTGCCCCTCTCTATAATCATATCTGGGATTCGCTCTCCGTAAAGGAACAATTTATCCTTTTCGACTTCTGCCTGGATGGCTATACCAATTACAAGAACAGGGAGATCCTGAACCAGCTGATGGATAAAGGCATCCTCATCCTGATGGACGATGCCTTCAGGCCCTTCAGCCTCAGCTTCCGCAATCATGTTCTCTCCAACAAGGACAGCCAGCCGCTTACCGAGTTCATCGCCGCCGGAAGCGCCGGTGGAGTCTGGACCTCTTTGCGTATCCCCATCCTCACGCTCGTAGCGGTGATTGCTATCTTCACGGCTTTTACACAGAGTGACTTTACGAATAAGCTAACCGCCTTCCTTACCAGCGTACTGGCCTTGTTCCCGCTGGTGCTGAAATTCCTGGAGAACTTCAAGGCCGGGGCGGGCGAGACGCCTAAATCTACTTGAGCGTGACCCGTATAATATTTGGGATCGAAGGCAGTGTCGTAAAAGCATTCGGGTTGGGAATGACCGCGATCGGCTTGCTTTCTGCGAGCGGCGTACCGGCCAGGTTGAACTGGGTGATACCCGCGCCGGGGAATTGTTCGATCGCCGTTCCATCATCGTATAAGGCGATACTGGAGGAGATGTCGCCTTTCACCGTCGGGTCTACTCCATTGCCGGTCGATGCGAAGAACCAATCATTCGAGAAACCATACATCGTCGCAATGGCCAGGCGATCTCCTTTCATTACCGTCAGGACCTGGGAGACGATCCCACCGGCGTGGTCTGCGGTGACAGGAAGCAGCACCTTCGTAGCAGGCGCCGGCAGCACGTATACGCTCTTGACGCCGGGCAGGCCCTTTAAGTATGCGGCCAACGTATCGGCATTGCCCTGTTGCGCCAGGAGTTTCAGTCCCTTCCCGCGGTCGATTTCTCCTGTCTTATAGATCGGGTTGTCGATCCCGTCATAAATGACTACCAGGATCGGGCTCAGCGGCGTGAAGATACCCGTGATCCCTTTGATGTAGGCGCTAAGCACGGAATTGTTGCCTGCTTCAGCAATCGAAGTAAGCCCATTGGCCGTTGGCTGGCCGCTGGTATACAACGGAGCCGCATTCAGCAAATTCCCGCCCACGATATAAGAGACAGACCAGACGCCGGGACTCATCGGGGTTTGATTGGCCGTACCTCCGGAAGTATTTTGCAGTGTCAGCGTAAAATAACTATTGCCATTGTACTTCAACGTAGCCTTCACCAGCGCGGAAGCAGCCAGGTAGGTATTCCCCTGCGCATCCGTTCCTTTTACTTCCGTAATGTTCTTACTGTCGGCGACACCCGGGTGATTGACATTGGCTCCCGGCGGCTGGTTGATCCGCGTTCCGTTATCCCACAACTTTACCTGGTCGGAGATATCTCCTTCGATAGGCATACCCGTCGCATCATAAACCAGGATGCCCGGATTGGCCGGCGCAAAGAATAAGTCATTCGACCAGCCATACATCGTGGCAAAGCTGAGGGCCTCCCCTTTGGCCGCCGAGAAGGTGATGGTGACCGACTGTCCCGGTAAGATCAGGGCAGGCGACCCGGTCCCCTGGAAAGTGCCCGACTCCACGAGCGGCTCCGAATTCAATACATTCTCCACCGTGATCGTCGCTGCCTGCGGTGGATTATCGTGCTCTTTTTTACAAGCCGCAAAGGCTATCGGTAACAGCGCCAGGGCTGACCACTGACTCATTTTCTTAAAGTAACTCATGGTTGGTATTTTTCGCTTAGTCGGCCGGCCGGATCAATCCTTACAAACTATTTTAATTATTTTTCCCCCCTCATTTTCTCATCGATCCTTTTCTGCAGCTCCTCTTTGAAGTAGTCGTCCAGCTTTGTCCCGGCAGGGGGCGTGGCATGCAGGAGCCCCCGTACCCACCGGTTGATGAGGATACTCTGCCGCTGGAATAACCGGCAGAAGCTACAACCGATCAGGTGAATGCCGAGTTCCAGCCGCTCCCGCAGTGTCAGCGCGGTCAGTTGTTTTTTCCCGATCAGTTCTGTCGCCCGCCGGCAGTTATAGATGATCGCTTTTAATTTCTTCATAGCGCGTGCTTTAAAACCAGCTTTTCTGAATGCAGGCCCGCAGGTTCAGTTTGGCCCGGTGTATGATCACCCAGAAGTTGGAGGGCGTCACCTTCAGCTCCCGGCAAATGACTTCCGATGGCTGGTCATCCATATGTTTCATCGTAAACACGGATAACCACAAGGCAGGGAGCTTGTCGAGGCACTTCTTCAGCATCCCGCTGAGCTCCTTATGCATAAGGGGGTCCTGTGCTTCGATCCCCAGCGCCCGGGGCTGGTGCGCCACCGTCCAATGTCCATCCTTCGGATCGAAGAATTCCTGCTGTTCCCGTTCCGCATCGGCAACCTCCGTTCCGCTCCATGATCCGGACGAATTTTTCCGCAGACCCGGGGGGACACCCCGCAGCCCGGATGAATTTTTCCGGTAGACATCGATGATCTTGTTCTTCAGGATTGCCGTCAGCCAGGTGCTCTCCGAGCTCCTGCCTTCAAATTTGTCCTTCCGCTCCAGCGCCGCCAGGAAAGTCTCCTGCACCAGGTCCCGCGCCAGCTCATCATCATTGATGCGGGGAAGGGCATAGGCATACAGCATATCCGCATACTTCGCCACCCATTGATGTGGGTCAGGGAGCCGGTTTTCCGAAGGATCTGATTGATCCGATGGCCCGTCCGGAGCCGCCCCCGTTGTGTTCTTTTCACGTTGCATCTATGAAATTAATGACGGCTCATCTATGCCCTCAGTCGGCCCGTTGACAAAATCCTTACAATTAACAAGATGAAAATGCGGGATCGGGGTGTTGTTATTCCTGAATATTGGTTGTACCTTCTTCTCTTAACAAAAAATACTAATATGAAGAAGCTTGTCATTGGCTCACTGGTAGGTGGACTCCTGATTTTCATATGGCAGACGCTCTCCTGGGCGGCGCTGAACCTGCACCATGCCAGCCAGGAATACACCCCCAAACAAGACAGTATCCTTAGTTATCTCAGCACCCAGTTTTCAGAAGACGGCGCCTACCTCCTGCCCAATTATCCTAAGGGCAGTTCCCGGGAAGAAGTGGAAAAGCAAATGGAAGTCAACAAAGGAAGGCCCTGGGTGCAGATCCAATATCACAAAGCTCTGAATGTCAACATGGGCTCCAACATATTCCGGGGATTGATCGTAGATATTATTCTGGTGGCCTTTGCCTGCTGGATCCTGATGAAGATACCGGCTCCCGGCATGAGCACTATTTTCACGGCCTGCCTCTTTATCGGCATTATCGTTTTTATAAACTCCCCATATACCATCCACATCTGGTATCCCAAGGCTGATATCATGATCCACCTGCTGGACGCCCTGGTCAGCTGGGCTCTCTGTGGAATATGGCTGGGCTGGTGGCTGAGCAGGAAGACTAAAACTGCCTGATCCGGTCCAAAAACAAGGGCTGACCAAATGGCCAGCCCTTGTGTATTTTTCGAGCGTCGATCTTCCTAATATCCAAAGATCTCATCCAGGCTCAGCGTCTTCACCTCGCCCACCTTCTTCAGGTCGTCGGCATTGATCTTCTTCTCCGAAGCCACCACGCAATAGGTGTACGGCTTACCCGACACCTGATCCTGGTGGAACTGCTTCACATCCTTCATCGTCAGCGTATCGAGCGCCGCATATTCAGTCTTGCGCTCATCATAGTCGATCCCTTTCTGTTTGGCCGCCAGGTAAGAGAAGACGATCCCGTCCTGCGTAACCCGCTCGGTCTGTATATCCTTCTTCAATCCGGCTTTTGCGAGGTCGAATGCTTTTTCACTCACCGGCAATTCATTCAGCAGTTCATTCATCCCCTTCACCGCATCGTTCATCTTGTCGGCCTGGCAACCGATATAGGCCAGTATATAGAACGGGTCTTCCTTTTTCGACGGTACGCCGTAAGTAGCGAACGTAGAATAAGCCAGCGCCTTGGACTCCCGCAGCGTCTGGAATACAATCGAGCTCATGCCGCCCCCGAAATAACTGTCGAAGACCGACACTACCGGTTCCTTGTTCACATCATAGGCAGCCGCATTGCGGATCCAGATGATCTCGCTCTGTACCATATCGTAATTGGCGAACAATACCTGGTTGGCGGTTTGCGTCGTATAGGCAAAGGTCTTTTTTTCCGGATAAGGCGTAAAGGCCGCTGGTAATTTATGCGCCGCGCCGATAGACGAAGTGAAGGCCTCCACCGGCAAAGGACCATAATAAATGATCGTATGCTTGTAGTTCAGCAGACTATGAAGGATATTCACCAGGTCCTCTGCTTTGAGATTATTGATCTCGTCGGCGGTCAGCGTCGTATTGAAGGGATTGTTCGCGCCATAGCGGGCATAGCTGATCAGCCCCTGCATGATCGCCTGCTTGTTGAGCTTATTATTGGCGCGGGCTTTCAGCAGCCGGCCTTTCAGTGCCGCCAGCGCCGCCGTATCGGGCTGACAGTCCGAGAGGATATTCTCGAACAGGGCAACCGCCTTATTGAAGTTCTCCTGCAAGCCCGTAATGCTGAGCGTCGTTACCTCCGCCGTGGCATTTACGCTGAAATTACAGGCTATGCCATAGAACTCCTTGCTGATCTCCTCGGTGGTGTATTTAGACGTTCCCAGGAACTGGAGGTACTGTGCGGCCAGCGGCAGCAGCTTATTATTCCAGCTTCCCATATCCAGGCGGTAATACAAATGGAACAGCTCATTTTCCTTATTCGGCACATAGAGCACATCCGCGATCCCGGCCTTTGCATGCACGATCCCGCTATTGAAATCCAGCCATTGCGGGCTGAGGGTGGATACCGGCATGGCCTCTATTTTCTTCACGAAAGGGGACTGCTTGCCTGCATTCAGCTCCACGGGAGTGATCGGAGGTTTGTCCACTTTTACGATATTCTTGTCTTCGCCCTTGCGTTTGTAGAGCAGGACGTAATTATCACCCATATACTTATTGGCGACGGCTACGATCTCCTGCTTGCTCAGCTTTGCCTGATCGTCGAGGTCGGATACATCTTTATCCCATTCCGCTCCCCGGTGTTTGATGAAGCCTTCCATCAGCGCCACTGCGCGCGTCTCATTCTTCTCCAGGCTTTCCAGCAGCGACAGTTTTCCGTTGGCGATGATCGCTTTGACCAGGCCTTCGTCGAAATCACCTTTCTTCAGCCGGGCTACCTGGTCCATCAGCAGATCTTTTACCTGCTCCAGGCTCTGTCCCTGTTTGGGAGTGCCGATCAGCAAGAAGATACCATAATCTTTATACTGCTGCAGCCCGGCTTGCGAGCCCTGCACCTTCTGCTGTTTGTTCAGGTTGAGATCCAGCAGGCCCGCTTTTCCGTTGGAGAGGATGCTGGAGATCAGGTCCAGTACCAGCGCGTCGTGCGTATTGGCGGCTGGGGTGCGGTAGCAGATCCGCAAGTTCTCCGCGCTGGGTCCGAAAATATCTTTTACGATCGGCGCCGTCAGTGGTTTCTCCGGAGCCGGGTTGTACAGATCCACCGGCTTGGATTTCATATAGGCGAAGGACTGGTCGATCTTTTTGATCAGCACATCGGGGTCCAGGTCTCCAGCCATGATCACCGCCATATTGTTGGGTACGTAATATTTATGATAGTAGTCCCGGATAGCGCGGATAGACGGGTTCTTCAGGTGCTCGATCGTACCGATCGTAGTTTGCTGCCCGTAGTTATGGGTGGGGAACAGGTAATAGTGCATCGCCTCGCTCATCTTGTTGCCGTCATTGTCCAGTCCGCGGTTCTTTTCTTCATATACCGCCTCCAGCTCCGTGTGGAACAGACGGAAGATCGGATCGCGAAATCGCTCTGCCTGGACAGCCAGGAACTTATCCATGGCATTGGAAGGAATATCTTCTTCATATACGGTCTCTTCTACCCAGGTGTGGGCATTGGTACCCTGTGCGCCGATGTCCGCCATCAGCTTATCGTACTCGTTGGCGATCGAATACTTGCTGGCCAGACCGGAGACGCTGTCGATCCGGTGATAGATGCGCCGGCGCTGTACGCTGTCCCTGGTGGAATTATATTGTTCATATAAGGCGTCGATCTGGTCCAGGTAGGGCTTCTCTTTGGCCCAGTCGAGGGAGCCGTATTGGTCGGTGCCTTTGAACAGCAGATGTTCCAGGTAGTGCGCCAGCCCCGTATGGTCCTTGGGATCGGTATTGCTGCCTGCGCGCGTGGCGATCCGGACTGCTACCCGCGGCTCCTTGTGATTGACGCTGAGCATGACCGTGAGCCCGTTGGCGAGCGTATAGAAGCGGGTTTGCATCGGGTCATTCGTCACATAGCGATAGGTATATCCACCCGAAGTCGCCTGTTTCCATACATATTTATCAGTTGATTCCGACGCGGACTTGTCCTGCGCCCGGACGGTCATCGGGGCATTGGGGCCCGCGATCGCTAAAAAGAATAAAAGAAAAATCCTGGTTTGGTTAATCCGTACAAAATTGCTCAGGTTCATACAAAAATTTAGTTTTTAAATTACCCGTATGGGGCGCTGCCGCGGGCATGAAATATCTCTATCCCGGCAAACGTCCTTACAATGGGGCAATAAAGTACTATAAATTTCGAGAAACCGGCCTTGCCGTTCATAAAATCAACGACGAACAGGGGTTTTGCAGGGATATAAGGGGCAGTGGGGTGGATTAAGACCTGGTCAACACCTCTTTCCGGTAATTCTCCGGAGCGCAACCCGTCTTCTTTTTAAACAAGGTGGAAAAGTAATAGCCCGAGCTGAAGTTCAGTTCAAAGGAGATCTCCTTGATGGATTTGTCGGTCTGGCTCAGGAGCTGCCGCGCCTTATCGATCTTCAGCTGGATCATATACTGCCCCGGCGACATACCTGTATACTTCTTAAAAATTTTCCGGAAAGACGAATAGCTCACATTCAGCTTTTGCGCAATATCCTCGATCGACAGATTGCTCTCAAAACACTCTCTGATCAAAAACCGCCCTTTATTCACGATCGTCTCCATATGCGTCTCTCCCCTGAAATAATGCTGCCGCCGGAGGGAATGGATCTTCCCCAACAGATGCAGCACGGCCCCCGCGATCCGCGGCTGATAGCCCGACTCCTCTTTTTTGGTCTGATCCAGGATCTCCAGGATAGACTGCAGGATCTCCTCCTTTACGCCGATCCAAAAAGCCGCCGCGCCGGGATGAAAAAAATCAGCGCTTACCAGGTTGTCGGCGATCTTCCCGTGGAAACCTACCCAATACTCATTCCACCCCTTGTCCTTGTTGGGGCGAAACCGATGCCATTCATTCGGGAACAATAACAGGACCGACCCCTCTTTCACCGGCACCACTCCTGTACTGGCGGACTCGAAGACCCCTTCACCCCGGGTGATATAGATGACCTGGTATTCATCGTGCAGGATACGGCCATCGTTCCAATCGAAATAATGGTGTCGGGGGTGCCCCGGAGCCGGATATTCCTCGTCCTGCCGCACCCTGCTGCAGCCTGCATTCAGGACACAGAGTCCCCAGCTCTCATCCTCCTCGCTAACGGGCAGGTATTTATAATAATTCTCCATGACAAGGCATTTCCACCCGTTATTTTTTTGTTGATTAAAACCCTAATTTACGATAGTTCTTTTTATGGCAAGCTGCCTACCCATCCCCGCAAACCCTTATCAACCTTCATCCTGACAGCATTTTCCCCGGACGTTGCCCGGAAGGCGGCCGGCGGCTTCTCACGATCAAAACTATCCGAATAACACCCCTGCCCCACCGGTTTTTTGATATTTTATTTGTGCTTTTTGATTTTTAAACCGTTTAAAAATGAATGAAATGTCCCTAAAAATAGGCTTATTTGCCATCGGACTCGACACCTACTGGCCTCAATTCGAAGGACTGCAGCAAAACCTGGAAAGCAACCTGCAGCAAGTCGCCGCGCAGCTGGAAGGTTCTTTCGCCGCCAACCCGCATCCGGCCGCATCGGCCGCTCTTCAACGAAGCCCATCGACCGGCGTCCCTATCCTCGTCAACGCCGGCCTGGTCGACACCATCGATAAGGCCTTTGAGGCCGGCAGCCTCTTTCGCAGGGAAGAAGTCGACCTCATCTTCTTATACGTCAGCACCTACGCCCTCTCTTCCACCGTGCTGCCTGTCGTGCAGAAAGCGAAAGCGCCCGTGATCATCCTCAATCTTTCCCCCGAAGCCGCCATCGACTATGCCGCCTTCAATGCGATGCAGGACCGGACGAAAATGACGGGGGAATGGCTCAAATACTGTTCCGCATGCCCCGTCCCCGAAATAGCCAATGTCTTCACCCGGGCCGGCATCAAATTCCACCAGGTGACCGGTATCCTCCGGGACGACCCCATTGCCTGGAAGGAAATAGGAGAATGGATAGAGGCCGCGCGCGTGGCCCATACTATGTCCTACAACCGCATGGGCTGCATGGGGCATTACTACAGCGGAATGCTGGATATCTATACCGACCTTACCCAGCAATACGCCCAGTTCGGCGGGCATATCGAACTCCTGGAAGTGGAAGAGCTGGCTTCTCTTCGCCAGGAAGTCACTTCCGCGCAGACAGCGGAACGGGTGGCATTGTTCCGGGAAGTCTTCGATGTCCAGCCGGACTGCTCTCCTGCCGAACTGGACAAGGCCGCCATCACCTCCCTTGCACTCGACCGGCTGGTAGCAAAATACCGGCTGGGCTCGCTGGCTTATTATTATAAGGGAACGGGCAACAAAGAAAACGAAGATACCATCAACTCTATTATACTGGGCAACTCACTCCTGACGGCGGGGGGTGTTCCTGTAGCCGGAGAGTATGAAATAAAGAACGCCCAGGCCATGAAGATCATGGACAGCTTCGGCGCCGGCGGTTCCTTCACCGAATATTATGCCATGGACTTCCAGGACGATGTGGTGCTGATGGGACATGACGGACCGGGCCATATCGCCATCGCAGAGGGCAAGACCAAAGTAAAACCGCTGCAGGTCTATCATGGCAAAACAGGCAGCGGGCTCTCCGTGGAGATGTCGGTGAAGAACGGCGCCGTCACGCTCCTATCAGTGGTTGAACAAGCGGGAGGCAAACTGCTCCTGCTGGTGGCCGAGGCCGAATCCGTCGCCGGCCCCATCCTGCAGATCGGGAATACCAACAGCCGCTACCGGTTCCCTATCGGAGCCCGGAATTTTGTCAACCAGTGGAATCAGCGCGGTCCTGCCCATCACTGCGCCGTCGGCGTGGGACATATCAGCGACAAGATCGGGAAACTGGCGTCGCTGCTGAGTATGGATTTCGTGCGTATCTGTTAATCGATTGCGCGACCTGCCGGACCAACAACTTGTCGAGAACCATCCATAAAACGTCAAAATTGCCATTATGAAAAAATACATCCCGATTGCCTTTTTGTTCCTCGGACATCAGCTTTGTACAGCGCAGCCCCGGACGGCTGAGCTCAAAGTCGACTGGGGGGCCAAAGTAATGACATCCCGGTCTACGCCTACCTTACAGGTCGTAAGCAATCCGCAGCTCCGGCGCGGAGCTTTTATGCACGACGGGTCCTTCAATGCCCTGCGCGATCTGAAAGCCGACTATGTCCGCTACGTACCCTGGTTCCCTTATCCCAAGCTGGCGGTAGCGGAACTCGACGCACCGGACGGGCAAAAGACGTCCTGGGACTTTAGTCTCATCGACCCGATGACCATCGATTTTTTCGAAGCCACCAAGGGCCATTCCGTGGTCATGAACTTCAGCACCATCCCCCAATGGATGTTCAGGACGGAGCAGCGGGTACCTTATCCCGCGGATCCCAATGAGGTCGGCTGGGGCTATGGCGGAGGAACCGGGCTCAGGGATACCACTCTGCAGGAATTAGCCGGTTATTATTCCCGGCTTGTCAGCTGGTATACGAAAGGGGGCTTTACCGATGAGCTGGGCAAATTCCATAAATCCGGGTATAGCTACCCAATCCCTTACTGGGAAGTCCTGAATGAGCCGGACCTGGAGCATAATATGACGCCGCAGCTCTATACCCGTATATACGATGCCGTGGTGACCGCCATCCGCAAAGTATCCCCCAATACTAAATTTGTCGGGCTGGGGCTGGCGTTTGAGCGTCATCCGGAATATTTTGAATACTTTCTGAACCCGGCGAACCATGCCCCGGGCATTCCCATCGACCTGATCTCCTATCATTGTTATGCGGCGGGCAACCCCGACCAGAAGCTGGAGGACTATCAATATACCCTCTTCGATAAGGCAGATCACTTTGTCAATGTCGTGGCCTATATCGAGAGCATCCGCAAGAGACTGTCCCCCGCGACCAGGACGACCATCAATGAATTAGGCACTTTCGTCAATGACGAGATGCGGGATAAGCCCATTCCCCGGGAATACTGGAACCTCTCCGCGTCCGTCTATGCCTACTTTTTTATAGAGCTGACCAAGCTGGGGATCGACGTCATTGGAGAATCGCAGCTGGTGGGTTTTCGCACACAGTTTCCCGACGTCAGCATGATCAATCCCGACAACAGTAAGCCCAATGCCCGCTTTTGGGTCCTGCAGCTGATCCATGATAATTTCCGGGCAGGGGATGTGTTGGTCAGTACCGGTGTGGAAGGCCTCCGGGGAGGAGATATCCTGGCCCAGGGGTTCAAGTCCGGAGAGGCCGGGGGAGCCGGGGGGGCTAAAAAAATATTGATGCTGAACAAGCGGAATAAGACCATCCGGATAAAATTGCCGGCCGGTTTCAAAGGCGCTGCCGTGAGCACGGTAGACATGTCTTCCCCTTCCGGCGACAATGCGCCCTATCAATCCACCCTCGATTCCGACACGATCGAAATGAGTCCCTTCGCTGTCAGTGTGATCACGTTAAAAACCGTCAATTAATGAACGCTCTTGAGCGTGATCGATAATCCCGTAATTTGTACATCATGAAAGTATCCTTTTTTTCTTCCCTTTTCTTAGCCAGCGGCTTGTTCTTATCGATTGCAGCTGCAAACGCGGCCCCGGCTGCTCCCTGCACCCCCGTAGCCCTGCGATGCGAATACCTTGCCGACCCTATCGGTATCGACGCCCCCCATCCCCGCCTCTCCTGGAAGCTGATGGACCCGCGACAGGGAGCCCGGCAGACCGCTTACCGGATCTATGTAAGCACGGACTCAGCGGCCATGGCCTGGTCCGGCGGAACCCCGGGAATGGCATCTGGCGCAAAGTTGCCTCCGTCCGCCGGCGGAACGATCCGGAGCACGGGAAAGATCCTGTCCTCTTCTAACCGCATCACTTACCAGGGAGCTCCCCTGCTGCCATTTACTAAATATTTCTGGCGGGTAGAAGTATGGGATAAGGATGGTAAGCCGGCGACAGCCGCAACAGCCAGTTTTGAAACAGGCATGCTCGGGAGCGGCAACTGGCAGGGCTCCTGGATCAGCGACAACAAAGACCCGAATTATAAGCCGGCTCCTTATTTCCGGAAGACCTTTGTCCTCAACAAACGAATCCGCTCCGCCCGGGCCTACATCGCCGTAGCAGGGCTCTATGAACTATATATCAATGGAGGCAAAGTGGGCAACCATCGCCTGGATCCCATGTATACCCGCTATGACCGGCGCACGCTCTATGTCACCTATGACGTTACCGCACAGCTGCAGGAGGGAAACAATGCGCTGGGCGTATTGCTGGGCAATGGCTGGTATAACCACCAGTCCACCGCCGTATGGAACTTCGATAAAGCTCCCTGGCGCGGACGTCCCGCCTTCTGCCTGGACCTCCGCATCGTCTATGAAGATGGATCGACCGCCACCATCACTTCCGGTAAGGAATGGAAAACGGCGACAGGTCCGCTGATCTTCAATAGCATCTATACAGCGGAGCATTATGATGCCCGACTGGAGCAGCCCGGTTGGAATACGACCAACTTTAATGACAGCAGCTGGAAGCATGTTATCTACCGCTCCGCCCCTTCGCGGCATATCGTCGCCCAGGCCCTGCAGCCCATCCGGAATGTAGAGGAGATTCCCGTCAAAACAATACATTCCTTCAGCGACACCGATTATGTTTTCGACCTGGGGAGAAATATTTCCGGCGTCAGCCGCATCACGGTAAAAGGCGATCCCGGTACCGTCATCCGGCTGCGGCATGCCGAACGGCTGTATGCGAACGGGCATGCCGACCAGAGTAATATCGATATTCACTACCGCCCGACGGATGACAAAGACCCCTACCAGACGGATATCTTCATCCTCGGTGGGAAGGGCGCGGCGCCCGGAGCCGCGCCCGACGCGGAGACTTTCATGCCCCTCTTCAATTACAAAGGATTTCAATACGTGGAAGTCACCAGCGACCGGCCTATCCAGCTGACTACCGCATCCCTCACCGGTTATTTCATGCACAGCGATGTAGAGCCTGTCGGCAGTATCAGCTCCTCCAACCCAACCCTCGATAAAATAGAGGAGGCGACCAGGCATTCTTATCTCTCGAACCTGTTTGGCTACCCCACCGACTGCCCGCAGCGGGAGAAGAACGGCTGGACCGGCGACGCCCATATCGCCGTAGAGACCGGCCTCTATAATTTCGACGCCGTCACCATCTATGAGAAATGGATGGGCGATCACCGCGACGAACAACAGCCCGATGGCGTGCTGCCCTCCATCATCCCTACCGGCGGATGGGGCTATGAATGGGGCAACGGCCCGGACTGGACCAGCACTATCGCCCTCATTCCCTGGAATTGTTATCTTTTTTATGGCGACACGACCTTGCTGGCTGATTGCTATGAGAATATCCGGCGTTATGTCAACCATATCGATCAGCTCTATCCTTCGGGGCTCACCACCTGGGGCCTGGGAGACTGGGTCCCCGTGAAATCAGTGTCTCCCGTCGAACTGACCTCCACCGCTTATTACTTTAAGGACGTCAGCATTCTGGCGCAAGCCGCCAAGCTATTGGGCAAAGGGGCCGATCAGCTGAAATACAAGGCCCTGGCGGAAAAGATCAGGAATGCCTTTTCCGATAAATACCTGAACAAAGTAACCGGACTCTATGGTACGGGGCTGCAGACCGAACTCAGCGTACCACTCTGCTGGGGATTAGTGCCCGATAACCTGAAAGCCAGGGTAGCGGAGAACCTTGCCAAACGGGTGGCGGCAGATAATGACCATCTTGACTGCGGCATCCTGGGAACCAAGGCGATCCTGAATGCCCTGAGTGAAAATGGCTATGCGGATGTAGCTTATCGCATCGCCGCACAGGAGACCTATCCTTCATGGGGATGGTGGATAGTCAATGGAGCGACTACCCTCTATGAGAACTGGAAGATCGACTCGAAATCGGATATTTCCCTCAACCATATCATGTTTGGAGAAATAGGAGCCTGGTTATACAAAGGATTGGGCGGCATCCTGCCGGACCCGGAACAGCCCGGCTTCAGGCATATCCTGCTGGAGCCCCATTTCGTGGCGGGGCTCGACCAGTTCACCGCCACCCATGAGGGGCCTTATGGAAAGATCGTTTCCTCCTGGAAAAAAGACGGGGCTGTCGTCCACTATACCGTGACGATCCCGCCCAGCTCCACGGCAACGCTGTGGCTGCCCCACCAAAAAACCACCGAACTACAGGCCGGTACCTACCAGTTTGAAATAAGATAATGCCTTACCTTTGCGGACCAAATGGCCACCGGCCTACGGCCGCCTCAAAATAATAACTATGGAATACAGGATAGAAAAAGATACGATGGGCGAAGTCAAAGTACCGATCGACGCCTATTACGGAGCACAGACCCAACGCAGTGTAGAGAACTTCAAGATCGCACAGGACATCAACCGGATGCCCAGGGAGATCATCCGCGCCTTTGCCTATCTGAAGAAAGCGGCGGCTCTCACCAACCTGGAAGCCGGCGTTCTCCCCAAAGAAAAGTCCGACCTTATCGGCAAGGTCTGTGACGAAATACTGGATGGCAAGCTGGACGCCTGGTTCCCCCTCGTCGTCTGGCAGACAGGCAGCGGCACCCAGAGCAATATGAATGTAAATGAGGTGGTTGCTTACCGGGGACATGTACTTACCGGCGGCAAACTGACGGATAAGGAAAAGACC
Source organism: Puia sp. (assembly GCA_035555335.1). GTDB lineage: Bacteria > Bacteroidota > Bacteroidia > Chitinophagales > Chitinophagaceae > Puia. The sequence goes on along the minus strand of DATMGS010000019.1, from coordinate 141,200 downwards.
CTGCATCCCAATGACGACGTCAACAAATCGCAATCCTCCAACGATACCTTTCCCACGGCCATGCACATCGCGGCCTACAAAATGCTGGTGGAGACCACCATTCCCGGCATCGAGCAGCTGCGCAACACCCTGGCCGCCAAAAGCAAGCAGTTCAGTAAGGTAGTTAAGATCGGGCGTACCCATTTCATGGATGCCACCCCTCTTACCCTGGGACAGGAATTCAGCGGATATGTCTCGCAGCTGGACCATGGCCTGCGGGCGATCAAAAATACGCTGGCTCATCTTTCCGAGCTGGCCCTTGGCGGAACGGCCGTAGGTACCGGCATCAATACCCCTCCCGGCTATGCGGAGAATGTAGCGCAGAAGATCGCCACTCTTACCGGTCTGCCCTTCGTGACAGCGGAAAATAAATTCGAAGCGCTTGCGGCCCATGACGCCATTGTAGAAGCACATGGCGCCCTGAAGACCGTGGCCGTCAGCCTCATGAAGATCGCCAACGATATCCGTATGCTTTCTTCCGGCCCCCGCAGCGGCATCGGCGAGATATTCATCCCTGATAACGAACCGGGCTCCTCCATTATGCCGGGCAAGGTCAACCCCACCCAGTGCGAGGCCCTGACCATGATCGTAGCGCAGGTCCTGGGCAACGACGTAGCCATCAATATCGGCGGCGCCACCGGCCATTTTGAGCTGAACGTCTTCAAACCCGTAATGATTTATAATTTCCTGCACAGCGCCCGCCTCATCGGCGACGGATGCGTCAGCTTTAACGAGCGTTGCGCCAGCGGTATCGAACCTATCGAGGCCAATATCCGCAAGCATGTGGAGAATTCCCTCATGCTCGTCACCGCCCTGAATCCGAAGATCGGCTACTATAAGGCCGCCGAGATCGCCCAGAAAGCCCATAAAGAAGGCACTACGCTGAAGGAGATGGCAGTGAAGCTGGGTTATCTTACTCCCGCAGAATTCGACGAATGGGTCAAACCGGAAGAGATGGTAGGGAAGATATAGCGCTGCGGGCGCCGGATTCCCGATTTGCTATCAATTCTCCCGTTTTTGGAACGCGGCAGGCTGGCCTCGTGTTTAACTATTTAAAAATCAACACATTGCAATTTGGCATTCCTATTGAATTACCCTATTCGGTTTTTCATAGGATATTGGATTAAAAACGGGAGTGTATTTCTATACTGCTCCTTTTTTTTTGCCCCTACCACTTTATGGGGATTTATTGACCGGCATAGCAGAACCCCCGCCCGATTATCACAGCCCCCGCCCGATTCCCTATTTGCAATCAAGTCTCCCATTTTTGGAATATCCGTCTTTTTTGATCAGCCACAATATTATAGCAATCAATCGATTGTATTTTGGCATCGCTGTTGAACTACGCTGTTGTAGTTTTTTATAGGGCCCTTTTTCGCCTCTATCCCTAACATCGCTGCCGTCCATATCTACCAGAACCGGAGTTGCTTTTTTAAATCTTTTAAAAATTTGATTGTATGAAGCCCCGACCTTTTTTCTCCCATTCAGCGAGTGCAGAATCCGCCGGTTTGACCGGAATGACTTCGTCCCCTTCCGAACCCAGAACATTCGTCCATCAGATTGTCAGCCAGCTGATCACCAGCCTGCAGCCCTTTGCCGTCAAACGCAACAACATCTTATTAAACGACATTCCCAAGGAATTGGCGGTCATCGCCGATCAGCATACGCTGGCTTATGTGTTGTCGCAGCTGGTCAACAGCGCCGTCAACAGCACGGAGAATCAATGCATCCATATCGAGGCAGTCCTCACGGATGAGCATAATACGGTGATCCGGGTAAAAGATCTGAACACGCTCATTTATCATACCATAGAGATCAGTAGCAACAAACCTAACTAAAAGACGCGAGCAGTTGGCCTTCGGGACGCCCCTGGGCGGTATAATAAAGACTAAGGGCTCCTCCCGTTTTGTCCTTTTCCAGCTGCAGCAGCTCTTTCACCGGTATCGTCATCCCCGCATCGGTTCCCGTGGCATCGGCAAACTTCCATTCCTTCAATATTTTCCCCTTACTGTCCTTTACAGAGATACTTCTCTCTTTCCCCGTTTTCCCGACAGCATTACATTGGGAATAATAGATTACCAGCCGATCATTGGAATTGGATTTGTCCAGTCGCAGGCTTTCCAGGCTGAATGCTTTCCCCGCCACCATCTTTTCAAGCAGCTTATCATTAAGATAGATCTCAAAACTGTCTAACCCCGCCCTGGAAGCCAGGGTGGATAAGGTCAAACAAAGCGCCACCGACGTGAGCGCGCACCAATGCTTTACATTTAAAGGTAACATACATGTAAGTTTTAAAATGAAAAAATGAATGTTTCATCACAAAACAACACAAGACTCCCGGTCCTGAATAATTTCTTTGACCAGCCGCAGGGAATACGGGATATTCAGCAACGTAGCGGGGGAAATGCATTTCATCAGGCAGGATCCACCCTTGATGTAAGAAAAAATACGCTTTGGATTTTGTATATTTATTTTGAGCCATGAAAAGAATACTATCTTTCTTACGCCGCTATAAAATACATCACCTTCCGGCGTGGGCAGTGCTATTCTTCGGCTGGTACTATTTCCGTTACCAGGACTATCCCCCTCGCCTGGGCTGGTGGCTCAACCTGCTAAAAGTGGGAGATCTTGCCCTGATGGTATACATGACCAACTATTTACTGATTCCCCGGCTGCTGTACAAAAAGAAATATGTATTATTTGCCTGTACTTTTATCGTATTCGTATTTTCCTTCAGTCTGCTCAAGATGCGTCTGGAAGAACAAATCATGCACCGCCCCAACTATTTTAATTTTTGGAGCGACTTTAAAGTAAGAGTATATGACAATGTAATTCCTCATTTCTTACTGGTCAGCACCGGGGCAGCCTTTAAATTATTAATGGACTATGCCCGTTCACAACGACGACTGGCAGAGGTCTCCCGGGAAAAATCGGAGGCGGAACTGAACTTCCTGAAATCACAGATCAACCCGCACCTTTTATTCAACTCCCTGAATGCCATCTATTTCCTTATCGACAAGCAGAATGCCGCAGCCCGTCAATCCCTGCTGCAATTCTCCGACCTTCTGCGCTACCAGTTATACGATTGCAACGCAGACACCATCGGGATCGAAAAAGAGATCACCTATTTACAGGACTATATAAAACTGCAAAGGCTCCGCAGGGACCAGCATTACGAAATAGAAGTACGGATCGGAGAGGAAATAAGCGGCTTCAACATTACCCCCCTGTTGCTCACCCCTTTCGTGGAAAATGCCTTCAAACATATTTCACATCATACCGACCAGCGGAACTTTGTACGGGTGGACCTTCGCCGGGAAAAAAATATATTCCATTTCGTCGTGGAAAATTCCAGGGAACGTCCGAACAGCCAGGCCGCCCCCGCCCCGGCCCTGCCCGGCGGCATCGGCCTGAACAACGTAAAACGAAGACTGGCCTTACTATACCCCGAAAAACATGAATTGAAAATCCAGGATAATGATGCTACCTTTAAAGTAATACTCAATCTCCATCTCTCATGATATTACGCTGTATCATCATAGACGATGAGCCCCTGGCCCGCAAAGGCCTGAAAGAATATATACAGGACCTGGGGTTTCTGCAACTGGCCGGCGAATTCGACAATCCCATAAAAGCCATCGACACCATCCTGCAACAAAAAGCAGACTTACTTTTCCTCGACATACAGATGCCGAAAATGACAGGAGTGGATTTTCTGAAGACCCTGTCCCATCCTCCAATGATTATATTCACTACCGCTTATCCCCAATATGCCGTCGAAGGATTCGAATTAAACGCGATCGATTACCTCGTAAAGCCTTTTTCCTTCGATCGCTTTTGCAAATCGGTAATGAAGGCAAGGAAATTGAAAGAATCATCCATGCAGGCGCCCACAGAAAACGCTGACCCCCAAAAAGATTATTTCTTCCTAAAAAGCGATAACAAACTGATGAAGATCCGATTCGATGAGATCCTCTTTGTGGAAGCCCTGCAAAATTATATAGCCATTCAGACAACCGGTAAAAAACATATCGCCTACCTCACCTTTCACGGCATTGAAGCCTATCTGCCCGCCGACCGGTTCATCCGTACCCACAAATCCTTTATCGTGGCCGCTGATAAGATAGAGAGCATTGAAGGCAATGATATCAGGATCGGACCACACCATATCCCTATCAGCCGCACCGAACGGGATTCCGTTCTCCGGCAATTATTGGACAACCGGTTGCCTAAACGGTGACAGCAGGCTGCGCTATTAAACCCTATTCCTTTATTAATGAATCGGTCTTTTTGATTTCTTTCTCATATTGCCGGATAATGTTTTGCAGGGGAGCTGTCCCGGGGATATGCTCATTTTGATAGCGCTCGATGACAGCGATCGTCTTTGTTATTTTTAAGGCAAGATGTAAGTCTTCCAGCGAAGCCGTTTTTGCGTTGATAGCATCGATTAAACTACTATGACGGGCCACTTTGTCTTTATATGCTGATTCACTTTTAGCAATAAGCGTTTTTATCTTTTCCCGGAGGACGGAATCCCGGATCTGCGAAACATGCCTGTCCGCGGAGCCATAGTAAGCATTGTTATCCTGGTTATATGCATCAAATGGCTTCAGGGAATCGGCCTTCTTTTCCGGAAGTTCACCGATGGCCGTTTCCAGCTCGTTCAATTCCGGCCGCTTTTCGGTAAGTTCTTTATAGAGATCTTCTACCAGGTCTTTGTCCCTGCTTTTCGACATACGGAGTAAACTAACATCTGAATTTTCCTGCAAGGCTTTTGGCGTTTCGGGCGCAGGGGCGGCGGGTTGTTGTGGCCGGTCACAGGCAACCAGGGTCCAGCCAATGGCTGCGATTACGATAAGGGAGGTTCTCATCTCAGCAAGGTAATAATTTCATGAGGTGTAAAAGTGTTGTATATTATCAACAATTCAATTAGTTTTGTGGATAATATACAACACTTTTATGCGGCAGAAAAAGCAGGTTCTACTGCCTGAATATCAAAAAATGATGGAGGAGATGGGTGAAAACATTAAACTCGCCCGAAAAAGGAGAAACCTAACCACCGTGCGAGTGGCTCAACGTGCAGATATTGACAGGACCACGCTTTATCAGATTGAAAAAGGTAAGCCCAGTGTATCTATGGGAGCCTATTTTAATGTATTGAGAGTGTTGGGATTAGAGGACGGTATTTTAAAGCTGGCGTCGGATGATGAACTTGGCAGAAAATTACAGGATCTCCGCCTGATAGGTAAATAAAAAGTAAAATGACCGGATAGAACCGGGGGATTCTCATCTTGCCAGGATATTCCTTATTTTCAATTCATAAAACAACCCGCTTTTATGAAAAATGGTATCCGTCGCGGCATAAAGCTCCTGCTTATCCTTTTGGCCGTTAACAACGGCGTCAACGCGCAAACGGCGCACCCCTCACCGGCCTCATCAACATCGCCGGCCCCGCAAAGCCTGCCAAGCCGCTGGGATGAGCTCACCGCCAGTGACTGGCCGAAGGCTCTGGACAGATCTTCCCGGACCTGTATCCTTCCCATCGGCATTTTGGAGAAGCATGGCCCCCACGTCCCTATCGGATCGGACCTGATCCAGGTACGTGAATGGGCGGCAAGGGTAACCAAAAGGGAATATGCCGTCGTCTTCCCCGATTATTATTATGGGCAGATCAACGAAGCCAGGCATCAGCCGGGCACTTTTGCCCTGCCGGAAAGAGTCGTCTGGGATATGCTGGAGGCCACCTGCGACGAGATTGCCAGAAATGGTTTTGACAAGATCCTGCTTATCAACGCACACGGAGGGAATCCCGAGCTGCTGAAATATTTCATCCAGACCCGGCTGGAAAAGCGGCACGACTATGCCGTTTATTTTTTCCAGCCCGGCACAGACTCGTCCTATCTGGCGAAAATGGCCCGGCTTCATAAGTCCGACCCCGCCGGCGACCAGCATGCAGGTGAACGCGAGACTTCCGTACTGTTATACCTGCGTCCCGACCTGGTGAAAATGGATAGCGCCGCCAATGAATCAGGCGCTAATCAGAAACGGCTATCCATTCCCGATATCTATACGGCTATCTGGTGGTATGCGGACTATCCCAACCATTATGCAGGAGATGGGTCAAAAGCAACGCGAGAGCTCGGTCAGCTGGTGACGGAACATGTCATCGGCTCACTGGAAAAAGCTTTGGCCGCGGTAAAGGCAGACACGAAGACCCTGCAGCTTCAGAAGGAATATTTCGATCGGGTGAAAGAATAAATAGATGGCAACCCAAGAAAAGGCCCTGGTTTTTAACTCGCTGCACCAGCAATACGTTTATCATGGCATAACATAGACGCCATTTACCTGATCACTCTCAGCGAATCCTTCCTGAAAGAAAACGTACACCCCAACATCTTCGATGAATTCCCTTTTCTCCTGGCCGAGACAGTTCCCCCGCGGGTGCTGCAACCTGAGATGTTTGCGGAATTCGAACAGCTCTATGGACAGATCCATAAAGAATATCTTTCCAGCTCTGTCTATAAGAACCGGGTGATCGGCAACTTATTCGTCGTCCTGCTGCTGAAAATAAAGGAATACTTCTGGTCGGAATACAATCCCATTTACGAAGGCAACCGTTCCTCCCAGATCGTCAAATCCTTCAAAAAGACACTTGAACAACACTACCGTAACCTCCTGAAAGGGTCCGAAACAAAGGTCTTCCGCATCCAGGACTATGCCGCGGCTCAGCACCTGCATCCCAACTATCTCAGCAACGTCATCAAAAGCAAGACCGGCAAATCCGTCGGCGCCTGGATCTCTGACAAGACCATCGCCGAGGCCAGGTCCCTCCTTCAGAACTCTTCTATTTCCATCAAGGAGATCGCCTGGCAGCTGGGCTTCCCCGAGTCCACCCACTTCAGCAATTACTTTAAAAAACACACCGACCTCTCCCCTATCCTGTATCGGAAACAGGCCGGCAAAGGCCGATCTTAGAATTTTGCATCTTATAGTGTGATATCCGTATTTTTTTGGCGGGCTTATATTTCAACTTTGTGTCATCAAACAAAAACGAAAAAATATGAGCACGTTAAACAGCAAAGTAGTATTAGTCGTCAACTACGCAGGCGGTCAGGACGTCGCCGAACAGCTGGTCGCGGAGATTAAAACCCAGGGCGGCGAAGCCATCGCCGTCTACGGCAAGATCGATGTGCTGGTGAACAATGCCGGCATTATGATCACCAAATTAAGGCAGCATCATTAATTTTTCCAGCACCAACAACCGGGTGATGGTTCCCACTTACTCGACCTATGCCGCTACCAAATCGGCTGTGGAGCAGCTGACGCGCGTATTCTCCAAAGAGATCGGCGGCAGGGGCATCAACGGAGCGATGGCTTAATTTATTAACCCAACAAAAAAATAATCGTCATGAACAGTTTAAAGAACAAAGTCGCCCTGGTTACAGGATCAGCCAGAGGTTTAGGCAAAGCCATTGCAGAGCGTTATGCCGCCATGGGCGCCGACATCGTCATCAACTACTCCAGGGACAAGGCATCCGCCGAAGAAGTGGTCTCCAATATTAAAGCTATGGGTGTCAAAGTGATTGCTATCCAGGCCGATGTCAGCAAGGTCGCCGATCTGGAAAAGTTATTTACGGAAGCAAAATCAGCCTTTGGGAAAATAGATATCGTCGTGGCCAATGCGGGTATCGAGCTGGTCGAGACACCGGTGGTCAATTTTACGGAAGAACAATTCGATCGGGTGTTTTCCATCAACACCAAGGGCACGTACTTCACCTTGCAGCAGGCAGCCCGGCATATAGAAGACAATGGCAGGATCATTTATGTGGCATCCAGCACCACCAGCTTCCCCGTTCCCGGCATGGCGGTCTATGGCGGCAGCAAGACCACGCCCCGCTACCTTGTCGACATCCTCTCCAAAGAGATCGGACACAGAGGGGTTACCGTCAATTCGATCATTCCTTTTGCCGTGGATCATTCGGGCATCTTTGCAGATCCCAAGGCCTATCCCGAATTAAGAAAACAGTTGCTGGATAGCTGTCCGATGGGGAGGCTTGCGGAAGTAGAAGACGTAGCCAACCTGGCCGAGTTTTTTGCCAGCGACTTATCGTCTTTCGTTTCGGGTCAGCATTTATTAGTAAATGGAGGAGCCACGAACTGATCGCGGTGAGTAATCGCGGAGCCATTCTGTGATGGTCGCAAAGAGAAGAGGGGGCCGGGGCGAGATCTATCCTGTCGCGTCCAGCTTCTTCTCCTCGCTGCGATCCAGCAATATTTCCTGTTTGGATTTATCCCAATGTTCTTTGGCCCGGGTCAGATCAGGTGTTCCACGGTCGAAATCCCAGAACCTCGCTTCTGCGGAGGAACAATGATAGGTCACTTCGAAACTACCCCAATCCGTCGCGTACAAAGCCACTCCACATACCGTACACTTAATTTCAGGGTGGGGCACCCCGCTCGCGTCGTTGACAAGTTGCATGTTCTATCGTGTTAGTTAATTCTTCCTTTGTATCATCTGGCAGCAACCCTCGTGTCATTTTATTAAACAAGTTCAACAATCATTTGTTCAACCGTCAAACACTCATTTATTCAATCGTTTATCTCACAGAATGGAAGCATTAATAACGCGCCTGACGGCGTTTTATGTCCTTCTACGGTCAAAAATTCGTAGAAAAATAGTTTTTCGTCCTGATCCAGCGGGTCAGCAGATAGATAAGATAACCCAATGGCCCGAAAAGGCAGGAAAAGATCAGGGAAAGTATGATCCAGCCATGCCCGATCCCCAGTTGCAGGGAATTCTTCTTTATCCAGACGGCGGTTAAAAGATCGAAGGCCATGATATGGACCCAGGCGGCCACCACCAGTTCGGGGATCTGGAACAGTTTCATCACTCCTTCCAGCGAGCTGAAATTCTTCAGGATATCCGGGCTGAAGTTGGAGAAATTCAACCAGGTATAGACACAAGCCAGCAAGGCAATGATCACGCCGATCAGGAATTTGTCGAAGCCGGGCCAGTAGGGGCTCACAAAAAGAAGGGCGATCCAGCCGATTCCGGCAAACAGGGAGGTTAGTTCGAACATGGTGTCAGGACTCATGAATAGATTTTTTAGTTGTTATAAGGTGCTTAAGTAGGTGATGGTTGTGACGGAAGGGAAAAAGAAATAGGCTCCACCTCTCACCGTTACAAACCGCTGCAACCCCGTCACATATTTATTCACCGGCTCCGCCTGTATCGTAAAGTTCTGCTCCACTCCCGGTCCGGGGTCATGTTTCACTCCGCACACCGGGTCCGGGTCATTATACAGCTCTTTGAATTTAGGATAATTCGCCCAGGTATATTGAATGAACTCATACTGCCGTGAGATATCTGTATTGAAGCAGGTAAAGATTAGCCCGACCTCCCCGTCCGGCGTATAGTTCGACGGAGATCCCATATAAGGATCCCCATACAGCCTCGCCCGGCGCATGATCCGATGCCGCCGCGTAAGCCGCATCGACTCTTTCGGTCCGTTGTCCTCGAAGTTATCCCGGGGATTGGTCCGGCGCAGGTGGGAGCCAAACGGGCATTTCAGCCCTTCCTTATCCAGATCCGAATACGTAAAATAATCGTCATTCGATTCTCCCCCCGGGTCCTTGTCCGGGAACTTCACCACCGGCGCCCCGCTGGGCCAGCGGCCCATTATCTTCGAAGCCAGCCTGGTACTTTCCTCCGCATTGACAGAGCCATCCGTATTCCTGGTCTTCTCATTCATAAACTCCCAATACGCCTTCACATCCTGCTGCAGCTGCCGCATCACCATATAGCTGCCATTGCGTCCCAGATCCTTCTTCCCCGTGCCCGCCGCATCGAAAGGCAGCAGGAAGCTTTCCCCCTGGTCCTCGCCCAGCAGCGGCGTATCCGGGTATACGTCGTATTCATTCTTATAGCCCATCAGGAATTCCCCGGCATTGATATAATCATTCTCCGGCCCCTTACGTCCGCTCCCCTTGATAATCGGCTGCGAGATCCCATCCCGGAAACCAAAATGCTCCCTGTTCATCGGCAAAGTCTGTCCATCCATCTGCAATACCTCCGCCAATCCCGGCGCAAATTCCTTCTGCAGCCTTGTATAATAGCTCAATGCCGTCTCTTTATCCTTCCCAAAGACCATCAACAACAGATGTACGGCTTCGTTATCGGGTCCTCCCCAACGCCAGGCCTCCGGAGCGCTGTCTCCCGTATCTCCCAGCAGCCGCTGACGATGCGCCGACGTGATCCCCTCCCGGAACTCCCGGGTGAAATAAGCCAGGTTGGAATTCTTCAACCCCAGCGCATTCAGCCCGGCGCAGGTAAAAGCGATATTCAGGCAATTCGTTTTCGCATGATGCGTCACATTCGTCACCTCGTCCACATGGTCTTTCAGGAATTTTCGGGCTTCCACGGCGTCGGTCACCCGCAGCACCGCATACCGGGAATACTGCATGTATTTGTATCCCCTGATGATATATCCCTGTATATCCGATAGCTCTAATGTCTCTTCCATAAAATAAATTTAAACCTTTAAAAATGTGGACGTCGCCGCGCCCTCAGAACCGCTGTAAGAAATTCCTCGCCTCCTCTTCGCTCAGATCCCGGAACAGCTCATTGCGGATATAGGAATTGTTGATGACATTCTTGATCGACAGACGCGGATATGCACAATACCAGACGGCAGTCGGCACCTGGAAATAACGGCTCCAGGCCAGAAAGTGTTCCTCATCATAAGCGCCGCCGGTAAAGAGAAATTTTGTGCGCGGGAACTTGATGGTATTACTCCAGATCCCCGTCAGTCCCCATCCCGACTTATCGATAAAATCGCCCAGGTATTGCTGCCAGCTCCCGTCGAAATTGCTGAAGAACAACATCCTCTTCTGATTGTCGATCATTACCCAGCGGGCAAAATGGATCGTAGGTATCCCCATGAGCTTGCCATTCACAAAGAGAAAGCTGATCAGCGCCTTCGCAAACAACATCAGCCCTTTCAGTGTGATCAGCCGCATCATGCCCGGTTTCATGATCAACACCTGTGTAAACTGATTCTGATTGGCGAGGTCCTCATACTCTTCCAGCTCTTTGACATGCGCTCCGCTCACCTGGCTGGGTGTCAGTCCCAGCGGTTCATCGGTCCGTTCGAAGAGGAAGTGCAACAGCAGGATCCAGATGATGATGACCGGCAGAAGGATCAGCAGGATCAGTCCCAGCAGGACCATGCCCAGCCACCGGATACCCGGTATGGTTATAGATTGCCGCGCCCATTGAAATCCGGGTTTATCCAATACGTCCTGCTTCAGGACCTGGTGGATCTCCCGGGCCGACTTTCCCTTCCAGTCGCCCTGATTGATCCGGGTCCAGACGTAATTGCGCAGCTCGTTCTCCTGGCGGATCTGCGGCAGGGTCCTGCCCGGCGCGCCTACAAAGAAGGCGGACTCCTTCACCCGCCACTTCGCTAAATATTGTTTACGATTCTCTACCGTCCGGCTGGCCGGGGCAGGATATCCCTCGCAATGCCCGTAGAGCTGATCGATGAAAACGGCGCAATGATTGGCCAATCCGGTCAGATGAACATCCTCGTCTCCGTCATAGTTGGAGGAGAAAACCAACCGTACGCCCACATCCGTCTCGACGTTGCCATCGGCATCTTTGGGTTCCAGCAATATCCAACGGGCATAGTGGATCGTGCCCAGGCTCTCGAAAGACTGGGGGATACCGGCCTGCACATCCGCCCGTATCTGCATGAGCAAGCTATGCAGGCTATCATGTTCCCCGTCTTTCACGGGCGTAACAAGCGTCAGTGGATGTTGATGCGTCATGAAATATTGGTTTAAATGGTATCGAATCGCACTACAAAATTGTTAAAGAACGGTCCCACATGCAGGCCCGTCCCCCGCCCCGCCCATCCCGGCTCCCGCCGGATACCGGGCAAACGCAGCACGGCCGCCACAAACTCGGAGATCGTCACCGCATTGATGTACTTACCATAACACTCATGCAATGCGTATCCGTAGTTCATATAGACGGCCTCCCGCTGAGGGTTGAACTGCCGGGGCTCAGGGAATACGGCCGGGTCCATCATCGCGCAGGCCGTCAGCGCGAAGACCTTGCGTTTTGCTTTGATCCGGTATGGTTTGGTCCCCTTGCCTTTCAGCACCTGCCCGCTCTCACAATACCGGATCACTCCGGGCTGCGCGGGGTTAAATCGCAGCGCCTCGGACACATACCCATACATCTTTTTCATATCCTTTATCTGCGCCGTATCGATCGCTCCCTTCAGCACATCGGGCCGGTTGAACAGTTCATCCAATACCAGCACTACTGCCTTATTCGTCGTCTCCAGGATACCCGTGATCAATCCCCCGATATTACGCTGGATCGTCTCATCGTCGAACCATCCGTTGCCTTCCTCCCTTTGCAGCAGGATCATCCGGTTCAACACATTATCGGCTAAAGTCTTACCCGTATCCAGATCACGCCGCCGGTCCCTGATCAGCTGCAGGACCCACACCCTTCTGTCCAGGGCGGCGCTTACAGCTTCCTGGTGCTTGACCGCGTCATTGGTAAAATTCAGGAACAGGTCATAGAACAATACGCGAAGCCAATGTCGCATAATCGGCTCCGTGGGAGGCGGCACCCCGAAATAATCGTCGATGAAACGCACCAATACCGTATAACACATCGAATCGGCCACATCCACCTTGCCATAAGATCTCGCCTGTCGCAGGATCTGCTCGCAGGAATCCCGGATAAAAGACCGGATCCGGTCCATGTCTTCTTTCTTCGCCGTCCGGCGGACAAAATTCCGTTCCCGGTCGAACTGGGGGTTATTGCGGTCAAAACCTAAAAAGAAGGCCCCCTTCTGATTGGCCATCTTCTTACCATTGATCTCCTCCACGGTAAAATCATTATCCCGCTCCATCATTTCTACCAGCAGGTCATTCTTACAGACGGCCGCCAGCCCTACTATTCCCAGCCTCAGTACGGGGAAGTGCTTTTGCAGGAAACAGAAAAGCCCTGTCTTCTTCCGGTCCAGCGCCAGCCCCAGCTGCAAACCCAGCTTTCCCAAAGGGCCCGGGTCCTTCGGGATATCTTTCCGGCTACGCCGCAGGGGGCGCTCATCCTGGTAGAGCAGCAAAACATACTGACCTGCGGGGGTCGCCCTAAGCTCTTCCACTTCTCTGCGCATCTCTGTGGGCACCGTGTGGATCGCCCCTATTGCTCCCCCGAATTCAATGGGCAGGAGCAACGGCGCTGCTACAGCGGCGAAAGCAATATCGGCGATGGTCAACCGGTCTCCCGTCAGGTATCTGCGGCCATCGCTCAGTATCGTATCCACATCCCCGAATATTTTTTTAATATAGGCGAGCCTCTCTCCCGCCGGCTTCTCCGCCAGCCCCCATTCGCGGGTCAGCTCTTTTCGCAGGGCGCCAAACGACAGCATATACTGCAGTTTCTCCCCGAAGGGAACGCCCTGTGTAAACCAGCTCCGCGCTTCTCCCGGGTTGGCGAGCAACTGTCCATAGAGATACCCGTATACGTTCCCTTCAAAGGGGCCGGTAAACAGATTATATAAAGTCACTACTTCCTGTCTCTTAGCGGCATCCGCCGGCAGAAGCCGCTTCTCCGGCGCACAACGTTGTTCGAAATAAACGATCACACTCTCTGTCGTATAGAGCAGCGCATCCGTCCTGATCAAAACAGGGCCCGGGCCGCCGGTATTGCCGTCACCAATCAATCTATTCATAACAGGAGTGCACAGGGCGGGGGCATGGGGTTCGTCCTTATATAAGACATCATTCCAATCGAGCACCCATCTCGCTATCTCATCGGAGGCGCCGATCGCATTGCTGACGAAAGTGGGCGTTTTCTTAGCATAGGAAAAATCCTTTCGAAACCTGATATGTGTGAGGTCGTTCTCCTTTCGATCCATAGAATTAGATTAAATAAAGATCTAATATATCTTCAATATATATAATAAAAAAATAATAAATAATCTATCGCCCCTATGCCGCCGTCTTATTCTCCGTGGTCTTCAGCGCCGCATAAGTCCCCGAGCTCAGCCCCAGCAGGATCAGGTTATTCGTACTGATCACCGGCATGATAAAATCAAGCGGGTGTTTTAAACAATCTGCATCCCCTGGCAGGCAGGGGTTCACCCCCGTCAAATGCCGGAGCACCTGCGCGATGAACCAGACCCCGAAGATGATATTGATCAGTACCGACTGCAGCCGATGAATGCTTACCCCGTTCTTATCGGACAAAATATCCAACAGGAAATTTTCGCCTGGGAAATTCTGGCTGACCAGGCCGGTACCCGAATTGGTATGGTCGGAGACATCGATCAGCCGGGCCGCCACCGTAGTACCCGCTGCAATCCCCAGCAGGATCAGTGTCGAGCTGTCGAGCGTAGGCATCGCACTGCCCGCCAGCAGGATCGCAATGATGCATGACAGCACCACCAGCGTCCACCAGGCCAGCTGCACCCGGGCATAGCTATATGGCTTGGGCAGGGCTGTGCTGCTGTCCCGCAGCATAAAGAACTTTTGGTCCAGGAACACCATCAGTGCCAGCAAGACCAGAAAGGCTATCCAGAAAAAGAGAATTGGTTGCATGTATTGTTATTTAATTTATTCCCGCTCGCCGTTGAATGGAGGAAAGTAACCAGGCAGGTCTATGGCAGGGTATACAGGATCTGAACAGGCGGTCAGGTCTGGTACTATATATCTGTGGCTCTTATCGGGATAAAGGTAGAAGATCACTATAAAAGGAGCAATACTACAAAGTGGTAAATTTGGCCGGCTGACTGGCCGTGAAGAAGCAGCCTGTCACGCCCCCGTATAGAAAGATGTTGGCGATGGTATTCACTATTTCTAAATACAAGTGCGGTATTTCTGCCAGATAGATCAATGCTGCCGCCACCAATAGCAGGAACAGGCCGGCAATATATCCATACTGATTAAAAATGAAAAAATGCGGCTGTTTAAGCCAGGTGATCACCAGGGCCGGGACGATCGCCGCCAGCAGACAACGATACAGCCACTTCATGGCCGGGTGGGCTGATTCCAGGTAGAAAAAGCAGATATAAGAAGCGGACTCCAGCGGCAAGAAAAGATTGTACAGCCAGACATTCTGGTGGTACCGGATTCCCAGGATGCGGCCGGCCAGTTCCACCAACACCGTTAAACCCATCAACAGGACCAGCATCTTATATTGCAGCGGCCACTGCTTTCGCCAAAACAGGCACCCCGCCAAAAAACAAACCACCTCTATAAAAAAAAGAAGATGCAGGACCATCATAGCCGATAACACCATTTCTGCAAATTTAGCCAAATGCACAGATAAATAGGGAGTGGTTTACCCTTATACCGGTCATTTCCCCGCCACGAACGAAACAACCGGCGTTAAGACACCGTTAAACTTATTCGATCAATATCTTCTCGGTAAGCAACGGTACCGCATACCCATTCAGGAGCCGGAAAACATAGATCCCGGGCAAAAGAGCATGAACGTCGAGAGAACAATGATCGTCGGCCGTCTCCATCCGCAGAAGGAGTCTGCCCGTGATATCATAGAGACCCGCTGTCAGAGGCCGGCGCTCCCCCGGGGGGACTTCCACATAGAGGGTCTTGTGGGCTGGATTCGGATATACCTTACAGGTGGTCAGAGTAGGTTCCGGCAGTATTTTATTTGTATCCCCCTTCAGGTCCAGGGTCGTCATATACACCATCCGCAGGATAAACCCCTTATCCGGGGGGGTGGATACGGACGTGCCCAGCGTTCCGGAAGCATCGATCGCACAACAGGAATTGTCTACCGCTACAAACAGCGTATCTCCGGAAGGCGCCACCGTGATATTCCGTAACCGAAAACCCGGCAGATAATGGAGGGTATCGGTAGGCAACTGCGTACTGTCGATGCTGAGCCCGTCCGGTTTTAATTTTAACCGGAAAAGACCATTCTTCAGAGAAGGCACCAGCAGGGAATAATTCCAGCCCGGGATAGCTCCCTGTCCATAGAAGGCAATAGAGGACGGGGCAATAGTAGGCCAGTACATATTTCCCTGCGCTCCCGAAGTCTTATTATTAGCCCGGCTCCAGTTATAAAAAGAGAAAATCGGCTCCTGCAACGTAGTGTGCGTCGTATCGCAAAACCCCTTTTCACTGATAACGGATTTATTCGCCAGGTACATGGAATCCCCGTTCGTCGAAGTATAATTATCATCGCAGAGGCCGGCTACTTTTGGCCAGCCGTAATTGGTATGGGGTAAAATGATATTCACCTCGTCATCCGACTTATCCCCATGCTCGCTGCTGTACAAATTATAGGAGGCGCCCCCGTTCACGGAGCCGAAGACCAGCCCCTGGGGATTACGGTGACCAAAAGAATATATAGGGCTTTTAGCGGAGGGGGCCGCGCCCTCCGGAAAGGGATTATCACCCGGGACCCATTGCTGACTGCCAGTCAATGAAAGATCCGGCTCCGTATTCAGCCTTAATACTTTTCCTTCTATGATAGTGGTATCCTGGGCATGATTAGGCCGGTTGGCATTTGACAGGTTACCCGCCCCCATATCCCCGATCGTATAATAAAGATGATATTTCCCATCGCTCTCCGTAAGCGGACTGATCCGGATTCGGCCGGAATTATGATCGGTGCTCCCATTCAGCCCGGAGATCACATCGTTCATATAGGATAAGGAGCCATCCGCAAAATTATATTGGTAACGGACGATTTTGGTGTTAAAGCTGCAGGACCCAGTGGCGCAGTTGGTGCAGAACGGATTGCCGGTGGGGTTGCTGCCGGTGTTACAACCCACCAGGTGATAGACATACGCAAAATAGACCCATGGCTTGCCCGAATAGAATGCGGGGTGTATAGCCAGGCCCATTAACCCGCCCTGGGGCCAGGAGGCGGGGCTTGTAAAGTCTTTTAGGCCATTGACATCCAGCAGTTCACGGACTCCTTTATTCCCCGGATGGATCTTCCAGATCTTATAATCATGGGCTGCCGTCACCCATAAGGAATCGTCCGGACCATAAACGACCTCCCAGGGCGTATTCATTCCCGTTGACCCGGTGGCGGGGTATAAAGTGTCGATTTTAAAAGTCTGACCATAATATGTTACGGTCATTTGAGCAGAAAGATTCAGAGATAGGCACAGGCAGGCCGAAAGACAACAAATATAAATTGGTCTGCTTTTCATCAGGAATAGGATTAGAACAACGACAAGATAATCGATTGCCCTTAGATCTGGAATAGTAGTTTTTCCTGTCTTTGTGGTATTTATACGATTGCCTACCTACAAAATACAGATTAACTTTACCAATAATTTAATCCGTTGAAGGAACCTGACCAAGGGACCTTCCAAACTTACCACAGGCAGCATCAACTGTCTATGGCCGTTACAATCCGATAACTCTTGAAATGCTGTGACCCATGAAAACCAAGCTCTGTTCTGTACGCACAGTCAAAGCCCTGCTTGCTTTAGTGATCTTTTTCCTGGTAAGCAACCTGGCTTATGCACAACCAACAAATGACCTTTGCTCTGGTGCTTCTACGCTCACCTCCGGCACCACCTGTACGACTACAGCCGGCACCTTAAAAAATGCCACCGCCAGTGTGGGGATAGCCGTGAACTGCGGTGCGGCTACTTCCGCGGACGTATGGTATTCATTTGTGGCAACCAGTTCTTATCCCACTATTACTTTAAGCAGTTTAGGAGGGAGTCTTAGTGCTGCAGGAGCAAGGATCCAATTATTTTCAGGGACCTGTGCAAGCATGACTTCCCTCGCCTGTGTGAGCGGGAATACGCTCAATGTGCTAACGAACATCGGCGGCGCTGGTCTTACGGTAGGTACGACCTATTACATCCGGATCTATACCAATTCAACGGGGCCTTTTACGACAGGACTCTGGGGGTTCAACATCTGTATCACCAATCTGACGACGGGTGTTCCTACCGTCGATTACGGCAAAAGCTATTTAAATATTACCAAAGGGACCACCGGGGGTACGATTGAGCCGGGAGACACCCTGGAGATTAGAGCTACCATTGTCGTGAAAGCCAATTCAGCTTATGATTGTTCCTTTACCGATAATATCCCCGCCAATACGACCTATCAGGCCGGTACGCTCCGGGTGTTGACGAATGAAGGCAAAATATACCAGCAATTTACCGATGCCTCCGATGCGGACGGGGGTACTCTCTCGGGCTCGGCCATCACGATCAACCTGGGATCCGGGGCTACCGCCACTGCCGGGGGGATCTTAGCCAATACCAGCAAACCTAGTTTTTACGGCGGCTCCTGTATCATGATAGCTTCTTACCGGGTAGTGGTAGGGGCTGTGGGGTATAATACCGTGGTGAGTGTGGGTGCCGGCATGCTCCAATACAACAATACTACGGGCATGGTCCAGGTCACCTTTCCGAAGGATGATATCATGCTCTTTAAGAATTACGGCATGTGCCCGAATACGGTTGGAAGCAATGCGATCATCAATGAATTCGGCGGCACTTTCGGGTCGGGGAGCACCAAGGACCGGGCGGCTTCCAATAAAGTGCCGTCCAATTATACCTATTCCGCTTTTTCGAGCAGCGCGGGCATGCCGAATGACTATTATTATGGCATATCCAATAATACGAGCGGCGGCACCACGGCGGCGCAGGGTTATTCGATCCTGAATACCTGGGCCAAGCCGGACAATTCCCAGAGCCCTTCCCACCGGATATTCGGTGTATGGGATATTATCGGCGACCATACCGGAGCGGCCAGTCCTACCGCGGGTAATCCTGCAACGGATGACAACTCGGGCAAGACGGGTGGTTATATGGTTGTGGTCAACTCCGCTTACCGGACGGATACAGCTTTCCTGGACACCGTCTATAATCTATGTCCGAATACGTACTACCAGTATAGCGGCTGGTTCCGCAATATGTGTTCCCGCTGCGGATGTGACTCGAATGGCGTCGGATCCGGCAGTTCGGGTTATATCCCTACGAATTCCACCACCCATGACTCTTCGGGCGTATACCCCAACCTGACCTTTAATGTGAACGGGTATGATTATTATACCACGGGGAATATACAATATAGCGGCCAGTGGGTACAGAAAGGGTTTACTTTCCTGACGGGCGCGACCCAGACTACGATGGTTATCAGCATCCGGAACAATGCCCCCGGTGGCGGTGGTAATGACTGGGCCATCGATGACATCGGCGTAGCCAGCTGTTCGCCTCAAATGGTGCTGACGCCTAACAAACCCGATACCCTTTGCCAGGGCGCGGACGATACGGTCCGTTTTAAGGTCATTTCCTATTTTTCCAACTATACGGAATGGAAGATGGAGAAAAGCACGGACGGGGGGACCACCTGGGTGACCGTCGGGGTCGATACGACGGGAGCCGCCGCATCGGGTAGCGCTGTACCGGTGTATAATTCAGCGACCGGTCAGTATGAATATATCATTACCCGCTATTTCCGGCTCAACGCAGTCAATACCTATCTTATGTACCGGATCACCGTTGCCAGCACCACTGCCAATTTAAGCAGCAGTAGTTGTTCTTTTATAACCCTATCGCCCAAGATCGTACTTGCCGTCAATTGTATGATCGTGCTGCCTACTACGCTGATCTCTTTTCGCGGACAGGTACGGGAAGGGTTGAGTGCGCTGCAATGGGTAAGCGCCGATGAGACGGCCGATGTCGGTTATATCGTCGAGCGTAGTGACGATGGTGTCAATTTTACGTCCATCGGCTTCGTGAAAGGTACAGCCGGCGCCGGACAGGGTGCGGGGTATCATTACACAGACCCCAATCCGCCCGCCGCACAATCCTATTACCGCATCAATATCACCAGCGACAATACGCACCGTTATAGCAGCCTGGTCCTGCTGGGCACTGCGGGGATCGGTTTCGAGATCAGGAGCGTGGTCAATCCTTTCTCCGACCATATCACGATGGAGCTGACGACCCCGGGTGATGGCACGGTGGTGATCAGGCTGACCGATATGTACGGACGGGTGGTCCGACGCGAAAAAGCTCCTGTATCGCAGGGCCTCAATGGGCTCTCTCTTTATGGATTGGGGGGGCTGACCAATGGTACTTACGTGCTGCAAATCCAGTATGCCGATAAAATGATCAGTGAGAAAATGGTAAAATTTTCGAAATAAGTATTTAGAGCTCCGTTAGTTTGTAAAAGATCCCTGGAGATAATTTATTCTCCGGGGGTTTTTATTTAGAGTACCCCTGATCGCTATTCCCGTCGTAACTTCGATTCAGCAGCTCTTTCGCATCTTAAATTTTATCAATATGAATACCGAAAATAAAACCTATCATTTACCCGCCGGCTATTCTGCCTTCCAATCGATCCTGCGATCTTACCGGTTTTTGTCCAACCCGATCAAATTCGTCTCCCTGAATATGGCTAAGTTTTCCGGCACCTATTCCGTAGCCACCCTGCGGAAATACCACCTCATTCTGACCCAGGACCCGGCCTTCATCAACTATGTCCTCAAGGAGAACCACAGTAACTATCATAAATCATCGCTGACAGCCGAGAGGGCCGCCAAATATTTTGGAAAAGGATTTCTCTTTTCCAATGGAGAAGACTGGTTGACACACCGTCGGCTCGTACAACCTGGCTTTCACCGGGAAAAAATACAGGGTCTGTATGGCATCATGATCGACTCCATTGAAAAATCCCTGTCCACCTTTCCCACCGGAGCCAGTATCGATATCTATCCCCTGGTGCATCAACTGGCGTTTAATATTGTCATCAGCTCCCTGTTTACCATCCATCTCTCTTCCGATACGATGACGGAATTAAGCCGGACCTTCAGCGAAGTGCAGGATTTTTATATCAAGGAGATCAATCAACCCGTCAGGAGGCTCTTCTATCCCTTCAACCATGCGGACAAGCGCAACCTCCAAAAGTCGGCGAGAATGAGAGCCATTCTGAAAGGCATCATAGAAGAGCGCCGGGCCAGTAAGGACGCCTTCAGCGACCTGCTGGACATTCTCCTGCATACAAGATATGAAGACAGCGGCCTGCCGATACCCGAAGAGCAGCTCATCGACCAGATCCTGGTATTGATCTTTGCGGGACATGAGACCGTCGCCAATACGCTTAGCTGGCTGCTATACGCCCTGGCATCGGAGCCGGAGGTGGTCAAAAAATTAAGGGCTTCGATGGAGGCCCGGTCCATTCAGGACAGTGTAAAAGACGAGTATATAGCCGCCGTCATCAATGAAGGCATGCGGCTGTATCCGGCAGCCTGGATGACGGATAGGGTCGCGCTGAAAGACGACCGGTTCGGAGAATATTCCTTTCCCAGCGGCACGATCATCTTATCGTTCTTTTATGGCTTACACAGGGACAAAGAATATTGGGACGACGAGTCTGCCTTCCATCCCGAAAGGTTCCTGACGGAGAATGCCAAAGAAAAGAAACCGAAGAATTTCTTCCCCTTTGGCGCCGGACCCCGGCTCTGCATCGGCAACAATTTCGCTATGGCGGAGATGTCTTTTTTCCTGTATGCATTTTTTACAAAATTCCAGATCAGCCCGACAGGGCAGATCCCGGAGCTAAAGCCTTTAATTACCTTGCGGCCCGATAAAGTTATTTTGGATGTCCGCCAATACGGCGGTTAAACGCTCACCGTATTTACATTGGCCTTGCCCTCGACGGGCGCCGTTTCGCTGCCCGGTTCTTTGTGGAAGAATTTCTTTTGGAATAAGAGGATGGCGATCACACCGACAGAGATAGAGGCGTCGGCGATATTGAAGACAGGACTGAAGAATTCGAATTCATCGCCTCCGACAAAAGGCATCCAATGAGGATAATGCGTTTTTATCAGGGGGAAGTATAACATGTCCACCACGCGCCCGTGCAGGAAGCTGGTGTATCCCGTATGAGGAAACATTTTTGCGACGTGATCGAAGGTGCTCTCTTCGAAGATCAGGCCATAGAACATGCTGTCGAGCAGGTTGCCCAGCGCGCCGGCAAAGATCAGGGCTGCACAGATAATGAATCCCCGGTGATATCGCCTTTTAATGACCGTATGGATATAATAAACGCCGAAGACTACCGCTACGAGGCGGAACAGGGTCAGCGCGATCTTACCGAGGGCGCCCCCGAATTTCCAGCCCCAGGCCATGCCCTCGTTTTCCACAAAGTAGATCTGCCCTTTATTACCCAGCAGCTTGATCCCATTGTCATACTTAGACACCGGCTCCCGGTAAATTTCCAGGGGATGACTAAGGGGCATATGGGTCTTTACCCAGATCTTCAGCGATTGATCAGCCACGATAATAAGCAACACTACCAGAAAAACGTTTCTTGCCTTCACTGTTATAAATTATAAGGATCAAATATACTTCAAATTCCTTACCCTAAAAGTCATTCTTATTCCTCGAAATAGACCCTTTTCACCCGTTGGCTCACGCCGGTGAGGATCTCGTAAGGGATTGTCTGGGCCCAGTGCGCCAATTGGTTGACGGATAGCTCATTGCCAAAGACCACGACCTCATCGCCCTCTTCAACGTCCGGAATGCCGGTAATATCGATCATCGTCATATCCATACAGACGCTTCCGATGACAGGCGCCAGCCGTCCCTTGACCCACATCTTCCCGTTGCCGTAGCCCAGGCTGCGCGGGTAGCCGTCTGCATATCCGATACGGACAGTCGCAATAAGGGTGTGCGGTCCGGCGATCCCGCGGCGATTATAGCCGACAGTATCCCCTTCATGGAGCGGTTTGATCTGCGCGATCGTCGACTTCAGCGTGGACACTTCCAGCAGATCCAGCTGGTGGCTATCCGCGCTGTCGATGCCATATAGCCCGATGCCAAGGCGCACCATGTCCAGCTGGAGCTGCGGGTGACGGATGATCGCCGCCGAATTGGCAATATGCCGGAGAAAAGGATAGGGCAGAAATTCCTGCAGCTTTTGCGCTGCGGCCAGATAGGACGAGCCCTGCTGACGGGAGAAAGGGTCCTGCTGCGCTTCCTCGCTGGCAGCCAGGTGGCTGAACACACTCTGGACTTTAAAGGCGGCCTGGAAAAGGGCCGGCCCCAGCTCTCCCACCTCTTCGAGGGGGAAGCCCAGCCGGTTCATACCCGTCTCCAGCTCGATATGTACCGGGAATTGCAGGATCCCTTCTTTTTTGAGCCACTTGTCAAAGGACCGTAACAAAGAAAAAGAGTAGATCACCGGTTCCAGGTTGTATTTTACCAGTGAGTCGAAGGAGCTGTCCTCCGTATTCATCACCATGATCGGCATATGGATGCCCGCTTTTCTCAGCACCACCCCCTCGTCGGCATAGGCTACGCCCAGGTAATCCACTCCATGGAATTCCAATAGATTGGCGATCTCATAACTGCCGCTGCCATAAGCAAACGCTTTCACCATCGCCATCATTTTAGTGGCAGGCTGCAGCAGCTGCCGGTACTGGCGCAGATTATGGGCCATGGCGTTCAGGTTGATCTCCAGTACCGTCTGGTGGATCTGCTCGGAGAGCCACCGGTCGATCTCTTCGAACTCGAATACCCGTGCTCCTTTGATCAGGATCGTTTCGTCCCTGAAGTGCAGGTGATGAAGGTCTTTTTTAAAGTGGTCCACTGAGGGGTAAAAGGCCGTCTCTCCCGGGAACCACTGACCGATAACCTGCGCATGCGCGCTGATCCTGCTGCCGACGCCTACCAGCCGGTCTACCTGTTTCTGCCGGAGTGCCCGGGCTATTTCGGCATATAAGGCGGACTGCTCCAGCCCGCTCTCCAGGAAATCCGAGAGGATGACGGTCCTGCGGGCATGCTGCTGCTGCTGGGACAGGAAGTCCAAGGCAATGGACAGCGAACTGAGGTCCGCGCTATAGCTATCGTTGATAATGGAGCAGTGATTGATGCCGTTCTTCAATTCCAGCCGCATGGCGATGGGAGAGAGTCGTTGCAGCTTGCTGCGGATAGCGTCCACCGGCTGCCGGAAATGCAAAAGGACGCAGGTGCATGCCAGGATATTTTCCAGGGAAGCCTCATCCGTAAAGGGTACGGTGAAGGAGAATTCCCGGCCCTCGTAGCGGGCCGTAATGCTGGTTACCCCTTTATCCCCTAAAGGGGAAGTAGAACCTGTTGCGTACCCTGTAGATTCGAGGATGACCAGCGTGGCATCCTCCGCCCGTCCCCAGGAAAAAAGTCGGGGGGCCGTCGTTTCGCGGGTCGCCAGCCAGGCCCGGATGGCCCTCTCCGTCCCGGGCTGATCTTTGTTATAAATGAGCAGCTCCGACTGGGAGAATAACTGCAGCTTCTCCGCCGCCTTATCCGCCAGGCTGGTAAATCCTTCACTATGCGCTTCGCCAATATTGGTAAAGAGTCCGATCGTGGGGTGTATAATGGCGGCCAGCCGCTGCATTTCTCCGTGGCGGGAAATACCCGCTTCGAAGATGGCCAGCTCATGCGACTCATTCAGTTGCCATACGCTGAGCGGAACCCCTATCTGGGAGTTATAGCTTTTAGGACTTCGGACGATATGGTATTTATCTTCCAGGAGCTGGTTGAGCCATTCTTTTACAATGGTCTTGCCATTGCTGCCGGTAATGCCGATCACCGGAAGAGAGAACTGCCGGCGATGATAAGCAGCCAGCTGTTGCAGGGCTGCCAGGGAATCTTTGACCAAAATAATATTCGCTTCCGCGATCGTGTGGGGCGCGGGGCTGGATTCCGCGATTGCGCGGGAGGCAGGGCCTTCCTCCACCACAAAGTTCCGCACTCCCCGCCGGTACAGCTCCTCTATAAAATGGCTCCCATCCCGCCGGGGGCCCTTCAGGGAAAAGAACAGGGAGGTATCGGGAAAGATCAACCGGCGGCTATCCAGCAAAAGGTGTTCTACCGGATCATTTCTCCGGAACTGCAGCCAGGTTCCCTGCACGATCTCCTTAATATGTTCTATCGCATATTTCATCAGTACTAAATGTCCTTCTTCCCTCCCGTTGAATACATGGAATAAAAGATAGCCGTTGTGATACAAGTCAGGATCACCAGCAGCGACACATATACCGGCAGTACAATATCGATGATCTCCGCCAGCATCTTCAGCCCCACAAAGACCAGCACCACCGCGATGCCCTGCTGTAAATGGCCGAACCTCGCCACCGCTCCCCTTAACAGGAAGAACAGGGATCGAAGTCCCAGCACCGCAAATATATTCGAGGTATAAATGACCATTTTTTCCCGTGTAATACCGAATACGGCGGGTATGGAGTCTACGGCAAAGAGGATATCCGTCGTGGCGAGCAGCACCACCACCACGAACAGCGTGGTAAAGAGCTTCTTGCCATCCTTGTTACGGATCGTCATCCGGCCTTCCCCATCACTGCCCGTTAAAGGCAGCAGCCGCTTCAGGAATTTGTATACCCGGTTGTCCTCCACATCCATCTCTTCTTCTTCCCTGGCCCTGAACATACTGATCCCCGTATAGATCAGGATCCCTCCGAAGATATACAATAGCCAGTGGAACTGTGTCACCAGGGCGATCCCCACCGTGATAAAAATGATCCGCAGCACGATGGCCAGCAGGATCCCGACGAGCAGCACCCGGCCATAATATGCCGGTTTCACCTGGAAAAAGGAAAAGATGAGGATAAAGACAAAGATATTATCCACGCTGAGGCTCCACTCCATCAGGTAGGCGCTTAGATATTCCACGGCCATTTTATGCCCGTTCTCATACCAGAGGAAGGCGAAGAAAGCCAGCGCCAATCCCACCCAGAAGGCAGTCTGGAGCAACGCCCGTTTAATAGAGACCGTAGCCCCCTTCCTGCTCAGCAAACCCAGGTCGAAGACCACCGCCAGCAACAGTACAATTCCAAAAGTTAAATACGTTATCTCCGAACTATCCATATATCCTATTGATTACCAAAGGTACGAACACACCGCCATTTCAGGGGTGGCCGCTCCGCTTATTAAGATCATTTAACAGTTGGGGAGCATTGATAGTAAGCACGCTATCGCCGGCCTTGCCGGTGGCCGCCTTCCACTCCTCCTCACTGGCATATTGCACCAGTCTCAACGCCTCCGCCTGCTGCCGGCTGCCCGTCAGCTCCCATACGAGCTGCTTCACCAGCGGCTCCGGCGTCCAATCCTTATTCGTCGAAGGCATCCCGAACTCATCTTTATAGCTCCCGATACCAAGGCTCTTATCGAACCCATGATCGGAAGCCCGGATAAACACCACCTCCCGGATCCGGTCTGAATAGCCCTCCCGGACCGCCGTCCGGATGGATGCGTATTCCTTGCTCAACGGATCCGCCAGGTATGCTTTATAATGGTAGGCCCCGGTCGTCAGGAGAGCCCCGATGAGAATAAAGGCAAAGATTGTTCGCGCACGGGGGGAGCGGATCATCGGCAATGCCGTATCCGCCAGCAGCATAAAGATCATCACGCTCAGCACCAGCATGGTACGGTAGGGGCCAAAGCTTTCCCGGGCGATCAGCTGCGGCAAATACCCCAGGATCCAGAAGGCCAGTATTCCCAGGAGGTAGCGGATATTGCGGCCGGAATAAAAGACCGATACTACCCAGCACAGGAACAGCACCGGGAATACCGCCTGGGAAAGGATACTGCGGGCATCGAAAAGGGCATTGCCGTTAAACGCCTGGTTCATGGGGGAAGAAAAGAAAAAAGAGATCCGGTCCAGAGGGTTGAAAGTCAGCGCAGTCCGGGGGGAAGCCACCATGCCCCACGCCTTCAGCGAATATTTGAAAAGCAGGAAATAGATCCCCAGCCCGGCAAAATAATATACCAGCCCTATGACGACCGGCTTACCGATCTTACCGTCCTTCCGGGTGAGGAACAGGAGATAGAATGGCAGCAGCAGAAAGGGATAAGAGGGTTGATAAAAGAACAATGCCGTCACGCCCAGGGCCAGGACTGATAAAGAGGTCAGGGTCGGGATCCTGACGGACGTCGCCTTATCCGCCGGGCCGGAAGGCTTTACCGCCTCATACAATAGCCAGCCCGCCGCCAGGCTAAGCATAGTGGGGATGAAGATCTCCGTGCAGACAGCCCAGCCGATACAGATCGTCGTGGAAAGAGAGGCAGCCACAAAAGCCACCGTAAGATAGATCAGGGGATCGCTGAGGGGAAGTCGCCCTTTCTGCTGCAAACGCTTCAGCATTCCGAAAAGAAGGACCACTGTTATCGCAAATCCCCCCAGCGATAACACGCGGATGTATCTCACATTCGATGCCCGGCCGCAGGCGGCAAAAAGCCCCTGCTCCAGCCAGCCCGTCAGCGCCCTGCCTTGCGTACTACAATAGGCAAACAGCGTGTGGTGATCTTGCTGGTGCCAGAGCATAAAGGCTTCGTCGGTGAACAGATAATCGGCATGAAGGATCCCGTAACCCAGAAAAATAAAATAGAGGAGCAGCATTCCCCAGAAAAGGACCCGGTTGCTAAGGTTAAAGTTCATATTCTTTTGACTGGTGATATTGGAATTATTCCTAATTTAGCGCTTTAACTATACCATGAAAACACCCATTCGCCTATTGAGCTTCTTTGTGCTCTCCTTTTTGATCAGTAATTGCAAGAGCGGCCTGGTCACTATGTCAAACAGCTGCTATGATCTCATCAATACCGGTCAGTCCCAGAACAAGGCGGGCAATTACAGCGCTGCGCTGGATAATTTCACTAAAGTACTGCAAAAATGCGATGCTTACGATGCAAAAGAAAAGGGTTATGCCGGCAAGGCCACGGCCCTGAATGGCCTGCAGCAGTATAACGATGCGCTGGCAGCCGCCAATGCAGGGTTGAAGATCAATGCGTCCAGCCTGGATAACCTTTTTGAAAGGGCCAATGCAGAGCTGGCCCTGGGCATGACCGATCAGGCGAGGACGGACCTGAACACCATTACGGGCCTTACGGCAAAAAACCGGAATATTCCCCAGCGGGCCACCATCTATGCGAAGATAGCCGAGGCTGAAATGAGGCAGCAGCTGTATTCAGATGCGCTGCAACATATCGGCCAGGCCATTTCGATGGACAACAGTAATCTCAGCTTTTACATGCAGCGGGGAGATATCAATGTGGCAGCGGGAAATTTATCCACTGCTCTTGGCAATTATGACGAAGCCATTGGCAGGGGTAAGAATGACGGTGAAGCGTGGAAGGCCAGGACGACCACCCTGATTAAGATAAATCAGAAAAAATACGGCACGGATAACGCTGAAATCCTGGGAAAAAAGATGAGTAATACGGATAGGCAAGCGCTCTGCAACAGCATCCGTTCGTCCCAGGAAGCCGGCATGAAGGATATTAACATCGACCTGGTCCAGGCTTCCATTTGTAAATAAGGGATCCATCTCCCGCTAACCAGTTATTGTATTTGCTAACCTAAAAACACCACCATGAACAAAAGCAAAAAGATCATTTTTATCCCGGCTATGATAGCGGTGCTGCTAACGAACTGTAAAAGCATGAACAATACGCAGAAGGGAACGGCCATTGGCGTTGCCGCCGGCACCACGGCAGGGGCCCTGGCGGGGGGAGGAGGCAAGAGCTCCGTATTATGGGCGTTGATCGGAGCTGGGGTAGGCGGAGGTGCGGGTTACCTGATCGGGCACCATATGGACAAGCAGGCCCAGGAAATCAAGCAGGCCGTGCCGGATGCCCAGGTCGAGCGTGTGGGGGAAGGGATCAATATGACTTTCAATTCGGGGCTGCTTTTCACCATCAATTCGAGCGCATTGAGCGAAGCTGCCAAGGTCAATTTGGAAAAAGTGGCCAGCGTATTTATAAAATATCCGGAGACGAATATCCTGGTCGAAGGACATACCGATAATACGGGAGCGCCTGAGTACAATATGGAGTTATCCAAAAAACGGGCTTATTCCGTCAGTGAGTTCCTGCAATCCAAAGGCGTTGCCACCAACCGTATGGATATCAAATGGTATGGAGAGACCCAGCCGAAATATCCCAATACCACGGATGCGAACCGGTCGCTCAACCGGCGTGTGGAAGTCGGGATTACCGCCAACAATGAAATGAAGCAGGAGGCACAGCAGGGCAAGCTGAATTAACCCTGGTACTTTCGCTTGCGCAGGGCCTGGTAAACATACCCGCCGGCGATCACGAGCAGCACCGGCAGCAGGATATTGATGAATTGCCAGAAGCTGCGCTCTTCCTCCACTTTGGTCGCATCCAGCAGGCGCAGGGTATAGTCTTTGGAGCGGGTCTCCAGGATCCGCGAGGGGTTCACCAGGTATTCGACACAGTTCTGTATAAAGTCTTCATTGGCGAATGTGTATTCATTGTCCTTGTCAAAACCCATTGGCAGCGGTCTCTGCCGGCTGACCTCGTTCATTACGATATCCGCATCTCCGATGACGATGACGGCCGTGTTATTCGTTGCCGCGGGCAGGAATGGCTGTCTATAGTAGTTGGCCAGGCTATCGGCTACGGCCGTGCCGACGCGATTGGCGAATAAGGAATTGAACTTCCCTTCCAGCAGCATGGCCACCGGGATATTGGGGGTGTGGAATAGCTGCGGATCGCTGGCCTGTTTGACGCTCTCGGAAGTGATGAGGGCCGGTGAACTGATGGTCCTGCCATTGGCGGAGCTTTGGAGCAGGACGGTCTTCAGGATGCCGGGGGCTTTGACGGTATCGATGGAATTGGCAAATTTGGCAAAGACGGGGTTCAGGTTTTTGGAAATGGGATGGGTGAGGCTGCCGTTGAGCAGGGGGAAATAGGGCCATTGGACCAGCTGGATATCCGGTTTATCGCCCCGCATGCCGACGACCATATTGATCGGAGCGGATTGGATGTCTTCGACCAGGTTCTGGTTGACCCGTACTCCATATTTGAAGAAAAGGTCTTCCAGTTCCAGTCCCCGGTCATAAGCTACTGTCTCGCGATCCAGGCGGAGGCTGTCCAATTCATCATGCAGCTGATCGATGGCCCAGATGAGCTTGCCGCCGTGCATCACATACTGGTCCAGGGATAATTTCTCGCGGTCCGTGAATTTTTCCGTGGGCTTGACGATGACGAGTGCATCGTATTGCAGGGGGATGAGCGGGACGCTATCGAGGCGGAGCACGCCGAAGCGGTAATTGGTCCGAAGTCCCTGGATCAGGCTATAGACCCGGAAGTCCAGGGGTTCTCCGTTGCCGACGACATATCCGACGGCGGGGGGCTGTTTGCGGGTGATCTTATCGATGGCGCTGCCGAATTTGTATTCCAGCAAGGTCTCCGCGTTGGTATAGAGCTGTTCTTCCGGATGTCCTTCGCTGCCTACCTGCACTCCTTTCAGAAGATCTACGGGGAAGATCTTGTCCTTGTATTTCAGGATGGCTCCGGGGATGACGAGGCGCTGGCTCTGCTCTTCGCCTTTTTTGGATTGTGCTACCTGTGTCATGGGCTGGATGCCGATTTTACGGAGTGAGTCCAGGAAGGTGGCCTTGGCGGAATCGTCGAGGGTGATGAGCGGGTCGAAGGTGCGCACGCGGATCTTCCCGTCGCAGTATTCGGAAAATTCCTGCAGCAGTTCCTGCGTGCTCTTGGACAATTGCCGGATGCCCGCCTTGAGGTCTCCCTGTAAAAAGAAGTCGACTTCTATATCGTCATCGAGCTTACTCAGAAGGTCTTTGGTGGGAGCGCTTAGGGTATAACGTTTCTCCCGGGTAAGATCGAGGCGGTAATGCAGGTGACTGGCCAGGAGGTTGACCAGGACCAGCAGCACGATCAACGCAAGCCATCCATATTTTGAGGACAATAGTTTTTGCATATCGGTTTGTTCGAGTGTATTCGGATCGGTTAACGATTTGCCAGGCGTTGGGCCAGGTTACGGTTGGTCAGGCTTAGAAATAAAAATATGACGCTTAGAAAATAGATCAGGTCCCTGCTATCGATGACGCCGCGGCTGATGCTGCGATAGTGAAAGTCGATCCCGATCATTTCGATATAATAATCAGCGCCTGCCGCAAAAACGGGCAGTTGGCTGACAGCCCCGAATCCGCTATAGAGGAGGAAGCAGGCGAATGCCGCCCCTATAAAAGCGACTACGGCGTTGTTGGTCCAGCTGCTACAGAAGATACCG
Source organism: Puia sp. (assembly GCA_035555335.1). Taxonomy (GTDB): domain Bacteria; phylum Bacteroidota; class Bacteroidia; order Chitinophagales; family Chitinophagaceae; genus Puia. The sequence continues at coordinate 110,063 of DATMGS010000019.1, read as the reverse complement.
ATAGCGGTGAATACGGCGCCCAGGAAGAACAGACCGATATAGCTGCCGATGGTAGCGCCGATGTCGATGCCTCCCTGTCCGGAGAGACGCTGTATGGATAAAAAATAGAGCAGGGTCGGCAGCAGCGCCACCAGGACGACCAGCAGGCTGGCCAGGTATTTTCCTCCTACGAGCTGTGTCCGGCTCAGCGGGGTGGTCTGCAGGATCTCGAATGTCCCCATGCGGAACTCATCGGAAAGGCTGCGCATGGTGATGGCCGGGATCAGCAGCAACAGGATCCAGGGGGCCAGTTCAAAATACTTATCGAGGGTGGCGTAGCCAAATAGCAGTATATCCGTAGCCGGAAACACGAATAAGAGTAATCCGTTCAGCAACAGGAAAACAATAATGGCTATATAACCGGTAAGACTACTAAAAAACTGACGGAGTTCTTTTTTACAAACTGCCCACATAAGCACGAAAATAAGTGTTATAGCTTTTAAACGTTTTATTTAAACGATTAATGTCTTCGCCATTTATTATATAGGTCATGTTAATTATATTATAAATAACGAAATGTGAAAAAAAATTTAAATTAGATCCACATAAAAATGCACTCGAATGGAAGGATTACTTATATTCGCATGCTCGTTATCGAACAACCTTCCTGTCAAAAAGATATTAGGTTCAGTACAAAAAAAATTGAACCGAAACCAACTGCATGAAAGATCCGCCCCTTCAAGGCGGGTTTTTTAATTTAAGCCAGTTCCAAGGCTCTTCCAGCCCTCCTCCCACCCTGATGCCGGGTCGCCTGCTTGCCCGAATGGGCTCAAATTCCGGATCCAATCTGCGGTCAGCTATTGCCTCCTGCCGGCCCGATTTACATATTACAAATTAATACATTAACAAATAACAATTTTAAACTATATATAAAAAATTCCGCTTCCTTCTCTCCTATTTGCCTTATAATCATTCACTTATTGATCCTATTTCGTTGCCGTTCCGATACATTTCCCATAAGGGACTGTTTTCCCGGAGCCGGCTTACGCCCTCTTTTAGCCGTTCTATAGCATAATTTACCCCTTCTTCGGTAGTGAATCGTCCCAAACCAAAGCGCAAAGAGCTATGCGCCAATGCATCATCCAGTCCCAGCGCTTTCAGCACATAGCTGGGTTCCAGCGAAGCCGAAGTACAGGCCGAGCCGGAAGAAACAGCCAGATCCTTATTGACAGTCGTGATCAGCCCTTCCGCATCTACGTACTTAAAGGAGATATTCGTTGTCTGGGGAAGACGATGCTCCCGGCTCCCGTTTACAAAAGACTGTTCCAGCTCCAGCAGGGCATTTTCAAGCCGGTCCCGCAACGGTGCGATACGTCTGTTGTCCGCCTCCATTTCCAGCCGGCACAGTTCACAGGCCTTGCCAAACCCTACGATCCCCGGCACATTCAGGGTACCGCTGCGCATCCCGCGCTCATGTCCTCCCCCATCCATCTGCGCGGCCAGCCTCACCCGGGGATTTTTCCGCCGCACGTACAAGGCGCCCACCCCTTTGGGACCATATAGCTTATGAGCGCTGAGCGCCATCAGGTCGATACCGTCGGCATTCACATCCACGGGAATCTTTCCCGCTGCTTGTGCGGCATCCGTAAAGAAGACCACCCCATGTTCCCGGGCGATCCGGCTGATTGCCCGGATGGGCTGGATTACCCCGATCTCATTATTGGCGTACATAACGGCAATAAGGATTGTAGCAGGCCTTATAGCCGCCTCCAGCTCCGCCAGGTCGATCAGCCCATCCGGGCCGACCGGCAGGTATGTCACTTCCCCGCCCATCTTTTCGAGATGATGGCAGGTATCCAGGACCGCCTTGTGTTCCGTCGCCACTGTAATAATATGATTGCCCTTGCCGGCATAGAGTTCAAATACCCCCTTTATCGCCAGGTTATCCGCCTCTGTAGCTCCGGAAGTGAAGACAATTTCTTTCGGCTCGGCGCCGATCAGGGCAGCGATCTGCTCCCGGGCATATTCCACAGCCTCCTCCCCTTCCCATCCGAAGGAATGGGTCCGGCTGGCCGCATTGCCGAACTTCTCCGTGAAATAGGGGAGCATCGCCTCCACGACCCGGGGGTCGCAGGGCGTTGTCGCATTATGATCGAGATAGACAGGCAGTTGTAACATAGCACAAAATTACCCCTTATTTTTACTAAAAGATTCCCGCATGCATAAAGTCGAACATATAGGCATCGCTGTCAAAGACCTGGGCATTTCCATCCCCTTGTTCGAGCGGCTCCTGGATAGTCCCTGTTATAAGACGGAACAGGTGGAGAGTGAGCAGGTCCACACTGCTTTCTTTCAGAAGGGAGAGACCAAGATCGAACTGCTGCAGGGCATGGTCCCCGACAGCATCATCACCCGCTACGTGGAAAAAAAGGGAGAAGGCATGCACCATATCGCTTTTGAAGTAGCCGATATCCATGCGGAGATGCAACGGCTTGCTGCGGCAGGGTTCACGCTGCTCAGCGATGCGCCCAAATCAGGGGCCGACAATAAATTGATCTGTTTCCTTCACCCCCGCGATACGAATGGGGTGCTGATAGAGTTGTGTATGGAGAAGCCGCTTTGTTAATGAATCACGAATGGAGCCACATAACTCTTAGCAGCCTGCAGATCCGTTGCCCGTGCAAAATAGGTTCCGGCAGATAGTGGGCGCTGGAAGCTCAGCCGGCCGGTACTGATATTGCTATAATAATTCCGTTGTACCAGGCTACCGTCCGCGGCGAGGATGTCTACCTGCCAGCCCTGGGCAGCCGGAGGGAATACCAGGTTGATATAATCAGTGGGGGGATTGGGATAGATGGAAAATCCCGATCCGGTACCTGTGCCGGTGCTCAGGTCGATGATGCGCAAGGGCGAATAAGCGATCGTGCCGTCGGCATTGACTAATTTTAGCCGGAAATAGAGCTTGCCTTTATCCGTCGCCCTGATGATATAATCATAGGAATAACTTGCGTCGCTGTTAAGAGGGTCCGCCGGTAGGGTGGCTAAGTCCGAAAATGCGCCGCCACCGCCGGGACTTACCTCGACGATATATTTCCGGCCGGCATTTTCATTGGTCGTAAGCCAGTTCAATGAGACATGCTGGTCATTTTCGCGGGTAGCCGTAAACGTTAAAATATCGGCTGCCAAAGGGCCCGTATAACAATAGTAGTAAGTAAGGGCGAATACGGCTGAAACGGAGAAAGTAGGTGTTACTGTTACGGATGCGGTGGTCGAATAGCCGCTGGAATTCGAATACGTCAGATTCAGATTGCCGCTGCCGATAAAGGAATTGAGCAGGCCGTTAGCGGTGGTCAGGGAGTCGTAGACCACTTGTTTATTGCTGAAGGCAGTCGTGGGTCCTATCGTAGTATTGCCAGTAGGAATCGCGAAAGTACCCAGGTTTTTAGCAACGGAGACATCCGAAATATCATTTCCTGAAGCATCTGTAATATCGCTGCCGTTCAATTGAACGATATCCTCGTCAGTGACACCCAGCTTAGATGTGGTGGCGCCACCGGAATTGGAGACATCGAGGGTAGCGACAACCGTAATGGTCGAACTGAGAACAGCGGCCAGCAGGGTATAACCGGCCGGCGGCGAATATTGAGGAAATACAGGAGAATATGTGTTATTACCGCTTCCGGACACGGAAGTACTATAGGTAGTCGATTGTAAGGTACCTGAACAGGTCTGCGCTGCAGACGGTAAAGGTTTTAAGGCTCCCCAACACAACAACAATAATAGGGTCACCCCGGATAATTGGATTCTAGACCGCCTCATAGGAACAAATTGGGATTTAGGATTCGTTATATAACTACAAACCCGTGTATTTTATTTTATTTTTCCTAAGTAGGTTTACTCGTTTTATTAAGAATAAATAAAGAAAGGACTAGAAAAAATACTATAAATAGCTTCTAATGAATGGGTAATAGGACGGGGCGCCCATGGATTCTCACCGTATTAAAATTCTGTTAATAAAATGGCCCTGCCCTTGCAGGCCGGTAGTGCGCAGCATATAAACCCCCGGAGTCAGCTTTCTGGGGAAGTTGAGATGTATTGTATTGGTAAGCAAGTAATTACCACTTAGTACCCGGCTGCCGTCCGTAGCAAACAGCTCCACTTGCCAGCCGGCGCCGGATCCAGCGCCCGGATCAAAAGCCAGGTCTACAAAATCAACAGCGGGATTCGGGTAGACGGATAGTCCCGGGTCTCCTGTTATGGTTACCATTACCTGTTTTATAGCCGACCAGGTAGTGCCTGCGGGATCGTCGATCTGCAGCCGGTAATACCATTTTCCTGCCGCTGTTGCCGGCAGGTTATCGTTATAGGTATAGTCAGCTGTCCCCGTAGCCCCCAACGAGGCTATCGTCATAAAATGCTGCCCATCCTGACTTCGCTGGACCAGGTACTGACGGCCTGCGATTTCGTTCACGACGGACCAGTCCAGCTGCACCACCGCAGGCCCCTGCAGCACCGCTGAAAACCGGGTAAGATTGCTGGCCAGCACGCCTCCTGCCTTACAATAGGCATAAGTGAGCGTAAAATGAACCGTGTCCTGGACCGAGGCCCTATAAGAATAGCTGGAATTATTATTGGTATGGAGGGTCGTATATGTAACGGGGGAATAGGCCAGGCTGACATTCCCTGTCCCCAGGAAACCAGCCGTATTTGCGGTAATGCTATCTGTATTGACATAATTGTCCAGAAAGACAAAGGGGCCTTCTGACAGCGAGCTCCCGGGGGCCAGCGGGAAAACCCCGATCTTTTGTTCCGTGATATTATCATAGGCATTGCTCATCGCCGCGCTGCTGATTGCATCTTCCCGGCCCACCCATAAGGAATAGGTGCTGGGCGCTACGTCTACGTTCTTAAGCGTAAAAGCATAATGTACAGACACCCGGGCATTGATCTTTACCGAGGCCAGCAGGCCGGAATCCGGGCTCCATTTCGGGAAGCTTAACAGGTAGTTGCCATATCCTATGCCCGTCAGAACGGTATCATAGGACCGGGTGGCCAAATTATTGACACATTGAGCGGGGGAAGATAAATACAGGATCACTCCTGCGCACAGCGACAGGCCCAGTTTTTTCAGGAAGGAGGGATCCGGGTTTTTCATGGCAGGAGTATCTTCATAGTTTCACCAGGTTATTGGATTCACTCTAATTAACTCACTTGCGGGCTATTTATTTTGTGGCGGGGCCAACTTTCAGTTATAGGCGGGGTCAACTTTCAGTTATAGGCAGGTAGCGAGAAAGAAAAAGTGCTGCCGTTCCCCACCTCGCTGGTGAAAATGAGGGAACCTCCGTTCTTCTGAACAAGGTCTTTGCAGATCAGCAGGCCCAGACCGGTGCCAGCTTCATTATTGGTGCCGGAGGTAGAATAATATCCTTCGCTGAACAGCAACGGCTGTTTATCCCGGGGAATGCCGATGCCGTTATCTTCAACGATAATTTTTATAAATTCACCGGCTTTTTCCGATCTCACCTTTACAAAACCGCCCGATGCCGTAAACTTTATGGCATTTGCCAATAAATTCCTCAGTACAATCCTGGCGCAGCTCTCATCCGCAAAGGCGGTGCTCTTTGCCGTCACTTCATTGATCAGGCGAATATTCTTGCTGGCGGCATTCCGCTCCAGGTATTTTAAGGTCTGGTTCGTTACCTTGGAAATGGATATTTCGTTTGCCTGTAATTCCTTGTCCCGGATCTGGCTGCTGGCCCAGGCCAGCAGGTTGTCCAGCAGGTCGCCGGTCTGTTCCATATTGCCGAGGATCTCCGGCAGAGCGGTATTGAATTCTTCGGCAGAGACAGCGACTTTCTGCATTTCGCGAAGCAGTAGGATAATCGAATTCACCGGCGTGCGCAGGTCATGCGAGATCACGGAAAAAACTTTGTCTTTCATAGCATTCAATTTCCTCAGCTCTTCCTTTTTCTCCCGAATGGATTTTTCAAACTTCCAGACTTCGAATTTGATAAAATACATGGTCATGAACAGGAAAAAAAGCCCGGAGCTGTAATCTATGATAGAAAGGGTAATATCAAAGCGAAAGGAATAAAGCTGATTAAAGACGCGGGGGCTAAGGATATAATGTATGCAGACGAAACAGGCCAGTATCCACGCAAAGGTCGCCAGGATCAAGGGGAGGCGGTGCAGAAAAAAGAAGGTGAACAGCAGATACAACAGCAGATAGATCTCCAATCCCCTGTCATTGGTGAAAAAAGCCATACAGACCAGCAGCGGCGGAAAGAAAATAAAGGAGATGGCTATCGCGCCCTTATAACGGTGCAGCAACATACAGATCCCCATCGCTGCGCAGACGACCATCGGCAATCCATTTACCAGCAGCGCTATGACCGGATAATGGTTGACGGCAAAAAAAGTGAGATAGCACAGTCGTATTAAACTGATCGTAAAGCCTGCCAGGTTGCAGTAATTGAAGATCCAGGCCCTCCGGCGTTCATAAGGCTTAAGCCGGTCGGAAATGCCCAGATGAAGCAACTGTTGTAATAAAGTCACTTGTAAATATACATTATATCTATCAGTCTCATTCTGGGAAACTTATGCACATTTGGGCAAATATTCTCTTTCCGGGAATGCGATATTCCCGACCTGGCAAGCTATGCTATCGGGTCTTCCTAAAAAAGGCCGCCCGGATGGGCGGCCTGAACTATGATGAGCCTTAATCGTATTGTTTTTTTATTGTCTTGAGATCAGGACTTTGCTGATCTGTCGTGTTCCGTCCTGGCCCGTTACCTGGATCAGGTAATTACCGGGAGGGTAGCTGCTTACGGGGAGGGAGACGGTCGTTCCGCCTGCATTGGTCACTTTCTTGTCTACCAGCAGCTGTCCGGCCTGGTTGATCAGGCGGATGCTCAGGTTACCCGTTGCAGTAGAGCTGCTGCCGAGGGTGATATTGACATAGTCTTTAGCGGGGTTGGGGAATACGCTGACGCTTCCGATCAGTCCGTTGCGGGTCGTTCTGATCTCGGAATAAGTGTATTTCCCATCCTTGTCAACGGCCTGCAGGCGGTATTCGCTGGTGCCGGAGGGGGCATTGGCGTCGGTGAAAGAATAATTGGTGGCTACGGAAGAGTTGCCTTTAGCAGCTACGGTTCCTATCGCCTGCCAGCTGGAGCCAGCGTTTGCGCTCCGTTGGATGGCGAAATGATCGCTATTCGATTCCTGGGCTGTGGTCCAGGCCAGGTCTACTTCCTTATTATTCAGGGTAGCGGTAAATTCCAATAAGACGATGGGCAGGGTACCGTCGGCGGTAAGCGATACGGGTCCCGTCAAGGTAGCGGGGGCCTGATTGCCAGTACCGGTGTTGGTGGCGGTGGTTTGGTTAAAGGCGATAGCTCCTTTACCAACCTGTTTATAATAAGAGGTCACGCCAAGGCTCGAGTAAGCCGTAAAAACCCCGTCGAATTGGCTGCTGATGCCCGTTGCATCGACCATGGAACTGCTGCTGCCGATCACAAGAGAGTTTTGCGGACTGCTGCCATCGTTCATTATAATGACATTGTAGGCCGTGCTCCAATTCGTTCCGGTGGAGCCGGCAACGCTCAGCACGGCGGCGGCATCGCTGGAGGAGGCCGTTCCGATGATGAGGGTCGACGACTGTTCCAGCAGAACATCTGCGTTCAGGGTGATGGTAATGCCGGGGTTGATGACGATCTTACAATTTTTGCAATCGTTGGAGGGTTCGCCGTTGGGGTCCCATACGTTAACACCGGAAGCGGTGTGCCAGCTGCCGTTACGCACCGCCGTATAAGTACTGGTGTAAGTCTGGGCAGAAGCTCCGTTAATTAAAAGGGTGAGGGCGAGCGAGAGGGTTGTTAAAGAGTAAAGCTTTTTCATGTTCACTACAGAATTGATTAATTGAAGGGGGTTAGGGGGTGCGCCTCCGGCTCACTGGCATTGGGTCCATTAGCATAAACCGGCTAATGATGAACCTTCAGCCAGCGAATCAGGGTTCGCTTCAGGTAAACCATAGTCAAAGTGGATTAATAAAAAGCTTTCGAAGGTGAATTGGATCGGATAGGCGCAAAGCGGCCCTATAAGCACATAATGTACAAATTACGCTCGCTGATCCTGGTCTGAATACAGGTGTCAGGGACGATAATCAGTATTAACTAACGTCAACATATACACAAAAAAGATAAAGGAATATTGGGTACTGCATGTGTCAGGAAGGGACACTTTTCGTGGATGGAGGTATAAGGGCATAAAAATAGAAAGAAAACGACGAGTTTGCAAGAAAAGGAGGAAAAAAATTTGCAGAATTTTTGGCGGGGGTTGGGCGGGGGGCCGTCAGACGGCCTCTTCGCCGGTATCTATTTTGTTAAGTCCCAGTTTATCGAGCGCCAGTTGTGCCGCTATCTGGCTGGCATCTTTCTTATTATAGGCTTTTCCCTGCGCTAATAGTGCACCGTCTACCACGGCCCCTACGGTGAACAGCCGGCGGCCGCCTTCGAGTCTTTCGTCCAGGGTTTCGAATTCCAGGTTCTTACCGTTCTTATTTGCCCAGCCGTATAATTTGTTTTTGTGGTTGATCTCCAGGTTCTCCAGGTCGTCCAGGAAAAGGTAGGGCTGTACGATCCTCTCGATTACCCATAAGCGCGTTTTATCAAACCCTTTGTCCAGGTAGATAGCTCCGACGATCGCTTCCAGGGTATTACCGAAGATCTGGCTCATCTTGAGGCTGCTGTCGAACTTGTTGAAATTACTGATCTTCTTCAGTCCCATCTTGATAGCGATATCGTTGAGCTGGTTGCGGTTCACCATCTTGCTCCGCATCTCGGTGAGGAAGCCTTCTTCCTTGTAGGGGTATTTTTTGAAGAGGAAATCTGCAATGATGGCGCTGAGGATAGCATCCCCCAGGTATTCCAGTCTTTCATTATTCTCATCTGCTCCGTCCTTTACGGAGCGGTGAGTAAGGGCGGTTCTATATAGCACGGCCTTACCGGGGGTAAACCCCAGCACATTACGGAGCTGTCTTTTGAATGAGGCGACCGCGGCATCGCCTTTTAGTAAACGTTCCAGGATTCCCACACTGACAATCTACAATTTTTTTCGATCCGATAAAAAATAAATAAGGTCCCGACGGGTTTACCGGCAGTAAAACGGGCGGTAAAGTCCATCTGTTGTTATGCCTGGTATTTTTTTACGATAACACAGGCATTGTGACCGCCAAAACCAAAAGTATTGCTTAAGGCTGCCCGGACTGTCCTTTGTTGTGGTTTCAGGAAAGTAAAGTTAAGCCGCGGATCCAGGTCGGGGTCGTCCGTCAGGTGATTGATTGTAGGCGGGATCTGGTCATGAACGACGCTCATCACGCATGCAATCGCCTCTATCACTCCGGCTGCCCCCAGGCAATGTCCCGTCATGGACTTGGTAGAGCTGATATTCACCGAATAAGCATACTCGCCAAAAACATCCGTGATGGCCTTGACCTCGGCGCTATCGCCTAAGGGGGTGGAGGTACCATGGGTATTAATGTAATCGATATCTTCCGGTTTCATGCCGGCATCCCGCAGGGCTGCAAACATGACGTTCTTGGCGCCCAATCCTTCCGGATGGGGGGCTGTTATATGATAAGCATCGGCTGTGGCGCCGCAACCGGCAATCTCACAGTAAATATGAGCGCCCCTGGCTTTGGCGTGTTCGAGCTCTTCCAATACCAGGGCGCCGGCGCCTTCTCCCATCACAAATCCATCCCGGTCCCGGTCATAAGGGCGGCTGGCTGTTTTAGGATCGTCATTACGTTCGCTCAGTGCTTTCATGGCATTGAATCCACCTACGCCGGCTTCGCTGACCACGGCTTCGGAGCCGCCGCTCAGGATAATATCGGCCATGCCCAGGCGGATCAGGTTGAAAGCCTCCATAATAGCATTGGTAGAGGAAGCGCAGGCGCTTACCACGGCGAAGTTAGGACCGCGAAAACCATGCCGCATGGAGATATGTCCGGCTGCAATGTCCAGGATCATCTTGGGAATGAAAAAGGGATTGAAGCGGGGGGTACCATCTCCTTTGGCGAAGTTGATCACTTCTTCCTGGAAGGTGATCAGACCGCCGATACCACTGGCGAATACGACGCCGATACGGTCCGGGTTCATCGTTTCTTTGTTGATACCGGCGTCCTTCACGGCCTCGTCGCTGGCGGCCAGCGCGATCTGGGTAAACCTGTCCACTTTACGGGCTTCCTTCTTTTCCAGGTGCTGCAGTGGATCGAAATTCTTCAATTCACAGGCAAACCTGGTCTTAAATTTAGACGCATCGAACAGGGTAATAAGATCGGCACCGGACACCCCTTGCAGCAGTCCATTCCAGTAATCGTTCAAATTATTCCCTATCGGGGTCAACGCACCGATACCCGTAACAACAACTCTTTTCAATTGCATATAGGACTTCCCAGGGTTTTGTGCTGGAATCGTGCTTTGCCAAAACTTAGCCCGATTCCAGCAATCGGCTAATGTCTGTCCTTCGGACGAGCCACTCTGTGGCTATGTAGTTTAAGGATAAATCCGCCTCCTAAGCGAGATTGCTTGAAAAGGCGGATCCAACGAATTTATTGCAGCCAACCGGAGTTCCTGCTTATTTAGCGTGTTCTTCCAGATAAGCGATGGCCTGACCTACAGTAGTGATCGTTTCAGCCTGTTCGTCCGGAATGGAAATGTTGAACTCTTTTTCAAACTCCATGATCAACTCAACGGTGTCCAGAGAGTCGGCACCCAAATCGTTAGTGAAGGAAGCTTCATTAGTCACCTCGGCTTCTTCGACGCCCAGCTTGTCCACGATTATTTTCTTTACCCTTGTAGCGATGTCTGACATTTTCTTAAATTTTAGTTATACGGCTGCAAAAATATAATTTTTGACTTAAAGAGAACAAACAAGGCATTTTTAATTTTTACCATCGCAAATCCGGGGAGCCAGATTGCACTGATTTTCCCCCAGGACTTGCGCGGGCAGCGGGTTGTGTTATAAATTCTTAATATGTAATATTTAAGGGCCCTTCTCGCCCTAACAGCCCTTTTTTCACCATTTTTCATTTTTCGCCCTTATTTACACCCCATAATTAGTAAATTTAAATAACTTCGGCCTTCCCGGCCCCCGATTGAACAATATTCAAATAATCAGCCGTCCCGGCAACCAGATATTAATTAAATAACAGCATGGCGCTTAGGATAATAGATCATGGAACGAAGGAATACCGGCAAATGGTCAACTTACGCAATGAAATACTGCGTAAACCATTAGGCCTGGCGCTGTTATCGGATGAATTGGAGAAGGAAAAGGACGATGTCCTGATGGGCGCCTTCGAGGACGATGACCGTCTGCTGGGCTGCTGCCTGCTGACGAAAATGGACGTTGCTACGATTCGATTACGCCAAATGGCTGTTCCCAATAGTATGCAGGGCAAAGGCATTGGCCGGGCCCTCATGATCTTCGCTGAGAATATCGCCCGTGATCTCGGCTATAAGAAACTCACCATGCACGCCCGCAAGACAGCGCTGGGCTTCTACCAGAAATTAGGCTATCAGGTCACCGGCGATGAATTCCTGGAGGTGACGATCCCGCATTATATTATGGAAAAGGTGCTCTGACCCCTGGGCCGAGGGGGGGCAGGCAGCTACGCCGGCGGTTAATTCAGCGAATCAGCCGCCGACGAGGCCTATGGCCTCGGGCCGAAGGATCTTATCGAATCAGCCGCATATTGAACGGATAGCGGTAGATCCTGTTCTCGCTGGCTTTGATCGTGGCTATGATGACCAGGACCAGGTTCAGGATACCGAGGACTGCCAGGAGCAGGAACCCGATGAGCATGAGGACCAGGATACCTGCGATGAAATAAGCAATAATCATCGTTATTTGAAAATTCAGGGATTCTTTGGCGTTGGCTTCGACGAATCCGGATTCATCTTTTTTTAGCAGGTAGATCACCAGGGGGCCGAAAATGCCGATACCCGGAACGATCGCCAGGATATGCGACAGGATCGCCAGGATCCGCTCATCGCTATTGGGGGTATAAAGTGGTTGTTCGTCCATAGAAGAAGGAGGTTTTTATTCAATGAATATACCCATTTTTTTGAAAATGCTTAAGCGGGGAGCTTGGCAGCTTCTTCCAGGGGGGTATCGTGTACGAACCCGCTCATGCGTTGCAGGAATTTGAGCAATTCCCTCATCGACCGGATGTCGTCGACTACCAGCAGGAATAGTTTGCCGGCCTGTTTTAATTTAGCCTTATTGGTATGTTTCTGAATATATTCCAGGATCAGGCGGAAGGTATCGGATTCGAAATAGGGCGAGTCCGGGCGATTGATAAAATAACAACGCAGGTGCTCTTCTTTCAGGATCATCTTCTCAAATCCCAGCGTCACGGCCAGCGCCCGGATGCGCACCGTATCGAAGAGATCTTCCACCTTGTCAGGGATGGGTCCGAACCGGTCGATCATATCTTTATGAAATTCCAGGAGTTCTGCTTCGCTTTCGCAATTGTCAAGCCGGGTATAGAGGGACAGTCGTTCCGTGACGCTTTCGACATAGCTATCAGGGATAAGAATTTCCAAGTCCGTATCGATGGTGCAATCCTGTACGAAGTCATCTTTTTTAGAGATTTCTTCTTTGAACAGCTCTTTGAAATCCGTCCTTTTCAGCTCCCGGATCGCTTCGTCGAGGATTTTCTGGTAGGTCTCGAAGCCGATCTCAGCGATAAATCCGCTCTGCTCGCCCCCCAGCATATTACCGGCTCCCCGTATATCCAGGTCCCGCATGGCGATCTGGAAGCCGCTGCCGAGGTCGCTGTGTTGCTCCAGGGTCTGCAACCGTTTCCGGGAATCCGTTGGCAGGGTGGCCAGGGAAGGCGCCAGCAGGTAGCAGAAGGCTTTTTTATTGCTGCGTCCCACCCGGCCTCTTAGCTGGTGCAGGTCGCTGAGCCCGAAATGATGGGCATTATTGACGATGATCGTATTTACGTTGGGGATATCCACGCCGCTCTCTACGATATTCGTACAGACCAGCACGTCATATTTCTTGTCGATAAAGTCCAGGATCCGCTCTTCCAGCTCATTGCCTTCCATCTGTCCATGCGCATACCCGATGCTCAGGTCGGGACAAAGGCCCTGGATGATGGCTGACATTTCCGCCAGTCCCTGCACCCGGTTGTAAATAAAGAATATCTGTCCTGCCCGCTCGGTCTCATAATAGATGGCATCGCGGATAAAGTCCTCGTTATAGCCATGCAGCTCCGTTTGTATCGGCTGGCGGTTGGGAGGGGGTGTATTCATGATGCTGAGGTCCCTGGCGCCCATCAGGCTGAACTGCAGGGTCCGGGGGATAGGCGTAGCGGTGAGGGTCAGGCAGTCCACATGGGTGCGCAGGGTCTTTATCTTTTCCTTATGCGCCACGCCGAACTTCTGTTCCTCATCGATGACCAGCAGGCCCAGGTTCTGGAATTTTACGTCCTTGCTCAGGATCGCGTGGGTTCCGATCAGGATGTCGACCTTGCCTTCTTCCACTCTTTTCAGGGTCTCTTTCTTTTCTTTTGCGGACTTGAACCGGTTAATGTAATCCACTTTTACCGGGAAATCCTTCAGTCGTTCGCTAAAGGTCTTGTAATGCTGGAAAGCCAGGATGGTAGTGGGTACCAGGATGGCGGCCTGCTTGCTGTCGCAACAGGTTTTGAAAGCGGCCCGGATAGCTACTTCCGTTTTCCCGAATCCTACGTCCCCGCATACCAGGCGGTCCATCGGCGAAGGGGACTGCATATCCTTTTTCACATCTGCCGTTGCCTTGCTCTGATCGGGCGTGTCTTCGTAGATAAAGGAGGCTTCGAGCTCCGTCTGCATATAGTTGTCCGCGGAATGTGCAAATCCTTGCTGAGCCTTGCGTTGGGCGTATAGTTTGATCAGGTCGAAGGCGATCTCCTTCACCTTGGTCTTCGTCTTTTCCTTCAGTTTCTGCCAGACATCGCTTCCCAGCTTGTTCACTTTCGGGACGGTGCCTTCTTTTCCCGTATACTTCGAGATCTTGTGCAGGGAGTTGATATTGACATAGAGGATATCGCTGTCCCTGTAAATGATACGGACGGCTTCCTGCAGCCGGCCGTTGGCTTCGATCTTCTGCAGCCCGCTGTAGACGCCTACGCCATGGTCGATATGGGTCACATAGTCGCCGGGCTGCAATTCCCGGAGCGTCCGCAGGGTGATCGCCTTATTCTTATTATAGGCCTGTTTGACCTTGTATTTGTGGTAACGCTGGAATAGCTGATGATCGGTGTAGCATACGATTTTCAGGTCTTCATCGATGAACCCTCCATGGATGGAGACCGGCACGGGCGTAAACCGGATCTCGGCATGCAGGTCTTCGAAGATGGTATGCAGTCTTTCCAGCTGCCGGGGGTTCTCGGCGAACAGGTAGATGCTATATTGTTTGGTCTCCCAGGATTTCAGGTCGCGGATCAGCAGATCGAACTGCCGGTTAAAGGCCGGCTGCGCCTTGATATGAAATTCAATCACATGGGGGGCGGTCCCGGATGCTTCTGCCGGCAGGTTGCTGCCCTGGGCCGAGGGTCCGAATTCCACGAAGTGGAATCTGGACAATTGCCCCTCCACTTCTGCCGCCGTTACGAATTCCGCTGCGCTCACTTCCTTTTTTTCCAACCGGTCTTCGTCTTCGCCCGATCCGGAGGCTTCGCGGACGGATGGTGTAGTCCGGTTGCGGTTTCCAAATACGTTCCTGCCTCCTCCGGCGCCCGGTTCAGCCGCCAGCCGCTGACCGGCTGCTATTTCCCGTTCTGTATTCGCGAGGTCCAGGAACAGGCTCAGATCTTCTTCCTGGATCTCCAGCCGATCCCGGGTAAACGCCCAGTCCTGCATCCAGATCACGGTGTTTCCCGGGATAAAATCCAGCAGCGATATTTTCTCCCCGCTGTCTACGCGGGTCTCCATATTCGGGATAATATTGACTTGCAATAACTTACGTTCACTCAACTGTGTTTCCGGGTCGAAAATGCGGATTGAGTCCACATCATTACCGAAAAGCTCTACCCGGTAGGGTTTTTCGTTGCCAAAGGAATAGATATCCAGGATACCGCCCCGGAGGGCAAACTGCCCCGGCTCGTACACAAAATCCGTCCGGTCGAATCCTTTCCCCACGAATTTCTCCATCATTCCGTTCAGGTCCAGGGTATCGCCGGCTTTGATGGAAATAATATTTCCCGACAGGGCCTGGGGTAAGACGACTTTTTCGAATAAGGCTTCCGGGTAGGTGATAATCAGCTTCTTATTGCTGCCGGTGACGGAATTGCCGGCGGTGGGCAAATTTCCTTTGGTCAGGCTGCCCATGGCGGCGGATAGCCTGGTGAGCGCTTCCGTGCGCAGCATGACATGGCTGCTGTTCAGCAGCCGGTAATTTTTTTTATTTTTAAAAGACGAAGGGAAATAAAAGAGATCCAGGGCGCCCGTCAGGTTTTCGAGGGTATTGTGCAGATAAGCGGCGGACTCGGCATCTTCGCAGACCACCAGGTGATTCAGCTGGCTGGTCATAGTATGCTGAAATACAGCGCTGATGAGAAAGGCGGGCGAGCTACCCTGCAGGTTTTTGCACCAGATACGCTGGGGATGGGACAACAGGAGTTTCTCCGCCAATTGAAAAAGGCGGGGAGAATGTAAAAAAGCCCCTGATAAAACCTCACTATTCATTCAGGGCGCAAAGATACGACGATTTTATTGTTTTGCCTCTTTCAGGCAACCGGCGATTCCCGGAAAACGTATCTTTATTAATCAATCCGCCCGGTGTATTAAAATATTTGCACAATAATCTATTTATGGGAAAAAACAGACGCTCGCTCAGGTGCCCGCTTCCGGTCAGCCATTTGCTTTCGACTTTATTATTCGTTCTGCTCATTTGTTCAGTTACCCGGGCCCAGGTTGTCACCAACAAGGCAGCCCTTCAGCAGGTCAGCCTGCAGGCCGCTCAAAAAGATGCGGCGATGGCCCAACAGCTTTCGTTTCTCGCCAAACAAAAAGGATGGCCGTTGAAAATAATGGGCCGGCGCGGGCGTATTGCCGTTCTGCGTGGAGTGGATGGCAAGGGCAATCCCCTTTATATTTCCACCAATGACAATATCATTTCGGCCGCTACGATCGGAACCAACCAGATCCAGCCCGGAGGAAGTACCGGACTGAACCTGAATGGGTCTTCTGCTTCGGTGAAGGGGAAGATAGCTATCTGGGATGAAGCCAAGCCCCGGCCTACGCATGTGGAGTTGACCGGCAGGGTTACCCAGAAAGACAATGCTACTTCTATCAGTGATCACTCTACCCATGTATCCGGCACGATGATCGCTACCGGCGTCAATCCCCTGGCAAAGGGGATGGCCTTTGGGGAGCAGCAATTGCTGGCTTATGATTATAATAATGACAATTCGGAAATGGCGGGCGCCGCATCCAGTCTCCTGGTATCCAACCATTCCTATGGCAGCATTGCCGGATGGTATTATAACTCCGACGCCAGCCGCTGGGAGTTCTGGGGAAATTATGGAGACACGGCCGATTATAAATTCGGCTATTATAGTTCTGACGCCCAGGCCTGGGACCAGATAGCTTATAATGCCCCTCAATACCTGATCGTCAAAGCGGCCAGCAACAACCGGGGGGAGACCGGGCCGGCCGTTGGCCAGCCCTATTGGAGGTATAACAAGGCGGGGATCATGGCCAGTGCGGGTAACCGGCCGTCGGGGATCAGCAGCAATGACGGGTATGATTGTATCCCGACATCAGGATGCGCCAAGAATGTCCTGGTCGTAGGGGCGGTGAACCCTATTCCCGGGGGTTATTCCAGCGTCAGTGACGTGGTGATGTCTGATTTCAGCAGTTGGGGTCCTACCGATGATGGCCGTATCAAGCCTGATGTCGTTGCGGATGGGGTGAATGTCTTTTCCTGTATCGGCACCGCTGATAATGCATACGATACCTATAGCGGTACTTCTATGGCAACCCCGGCCAGTACGGGCTCTCTGCTTCTGCTGCAGGAGTATTATGCCAAATTACATAGCGGAGCCTTTATGCGTTCGGCCACTTTGAAGGGTATCGCCATTCATACAGCCGATGAGGCGGGCCCGGCAGATGGTCCGGATTTTACTTTCGGATGGGGATTGCTCAATATCAAAAAAGCGGCAGCGCTCATCACTTCCGACACATCGGTCATCCGGGACCAGCGGATCTATGAAAGCTCCCTGGGCAATACCGCCAGTGACAGTGTCTTCACCCTCAGCGTAGTGGCTTCCGGTAAAGGGCCGCTGGTGGCTACCATCAGCTGGACGGACCCGGCCGGGACGCCCATATCTGAAACGGCCAGCAACGTATTGAACAATACGACCAGGATGCTGGTCAATGACCTGGATGTGCGGATCACCAGCGGATCCTCAAAGTGGCTGCCTTATGTGCTGGATGCCAAGAATCCCGGCAATGCGGCTACTACCGGTGATGATGCGCTCAACAATGTCGAAAAGATTGTGGTGAGCAACCCGGTGCCGGGGCAGGCCTATATCATCAAGGTCACGCATAAAGGGACGCTGACCAATACCACGCAAGCTTATTCCTTATTGATCAGCGGCGTGGGCGGAACAGCGTATTGCACTTCAGCCGCCACCAGTACGGCCGGCACCCGGATCGACAATGTCAGCTTCAGCAATATCAGCCAGGCTACCACCACTCCTACCTGCAGGTCCTATACCGACTATACAAGCGTTACAGGCCAGATCCAGCCCAACCAGACGCTGCCTATTACGGTTGCGCTGAGCAGCTGCGACGCCACCTCAGCCAGCCGAATAGTGAAAGTCTTTATCGATTATAACAATGACGGTGTTTTCGAAACCAGTGAGCTGGCAGCCGTCAGCGGCGTTCTCACCGGAGGAACGACTACCTATAGCGGTACTATTACCACTCCGTCCTCCCTCACCACCGGTAACTTCGGGCTGATGCGCATCGTAGCCGAAGAGACCACCGTTCCTTCCGCCGTGACTGCCTGTGGCACGTATGGCAATGGTGAGACACAGGACTATACGATCAAGATCGTGGCTCCGGCCACGGATGCCGGGATTACGCAAATCGTCGCTCCGGCGGGAACGATCTGCGCCACGGATTCGCAGCTGGTTACGATCCGGGTAAAAAACTTCGGATCGGCCGCGTTGAAGAATGTTCCCATTACGACGATCATCCTGAACGGCAGCACGACGGTGGCCACGCTGACCGGCGTCTATCCGGGTACGATCCCTGCGTACAGCGATGCGGTATTCACTTATCAGACCGGCTTTAATGCTTTGTCCGGCACCACCTATACCTTTAGCAGCTATACCAGTCTGAGCGGTGATCAGCTACCCTCCGACGATACGACTACTACGACCCTGGTCGTCAATACCAACGCCGGCACTCCCAGTGGAACGGCTGAGCTTTGCGGCACGGATAAGGTCTATTTCAAGGCGAATGCCAGCAGCAGTGACGCCGCCTTCTGGTATGCCAGCGCCACGGCCACTACGCCGATCGCTTCGGGCCTCGATACATCCAGCAGTACCATTACGTCCGATCATACGTATTACCTGAGCCTGAATGACGCCATCACAAAAGTGGGGCCTGCCAATAAACTGGTCTTTTCCAGCGGAGGGTACAATTCCTACAGCTATAACTTTATCAACTTCACCAATGCCGTGCCGGTGACGATAGAGAGCGCCCGGCTATACATCGGTTATCCGGGGACGATCAGTTTCCATGTGGCGGATATCAGCAATTTCGATACGGCCACCGGCAGCTATAATATTTCGGAAATCTCTTCTACCACCATCAATGCCTATCCTACGACACCGAATCCCCAATCCGGGGCGGTCACGGGGAATAACGCATCGGATACCGGGGCTATATTCTGGCTGGGGCTTAATGTTCCCACTACGGGCAGCCATATCATCTATATCGTCAGCGATACGGCTACGATTTTCCGTAACAATGGCATCACCAGCAGTCCCTATCCGTTCACGATACCGGGGGTATTCTCTATCACCAGTAACAGCGCCGTCTCCAAAGCCAGTCCGACCTTGTATCAACAGTATTATTATTTCCTGTATGACGTGCGTATCAAGATGGCCAATTGCCCCAGTACGCGGGTGCCGGTGGTAGCCACTACGGGTACGGCCCCGGTGATCACCCTGAGCGGGAAGGTACTGACCAGCACGGCGGCTGCCAGCTATCAATGGTATGTAAACGGAACCCTTATTCCGGGCGCCACCGGGGAGACGGACACGGCCATCGTCACCGGTTCCTATACGGTTGTCGCCACGGATACGTTTGGCTGCAGCCAGGCCAGCAATGTCATCAAATATGCTTCGGGCAGTGGCGGGGCCATCTCCCTGGCCGTCTATCCGAATCCCAGCAGCGGTGTCTTCAAGGTGAATTTCGTCATCAATACGGCGGACAATGTGTCGGTCTCGCTGTATAACTACCTGGGACAGGAAGTCTATGTGCAGAACTATGGCAGCTTCAGCGGATTCTTCAACAATGAGATCAGTGCGGGGAATCTGGCTTCCGGGGTATATGCCCTTAAAGTGCTGGTAGGGAAAAAGACCTATAGTCAGAAAGTATTGATTATACGCTAACGGACCACAGGTCCGTTGGCCGAAGGCCCATCATGAGAGCCGACCGGAGACAGACTTCAGTCTGTCTCCGGAAATAAGAGCCGACTGAATCCGCTCTGACAGACATGAATAAGAGACAAGTAAACCATCAATAAGGTTAAGGGGATCGGGGCTTAATAAACGGCCTTTCGGTCCCCTTCTATTTTACAGTCGATCCTGGTAAATTTTCCGGCCATCACTTCTACGGGAGCAATGTTATTCTTCTCGTCCCGGCGGCTGGCATAGAACAGATCTCCTTTCCTGGTAAAAATGGAATAAAATCCCGGCGGCAATTTGATCTTAAAATATCCTGTATCGTCCGTATCGGCCTGTTTCACCAGTCGGGTATTGATGACCGGGTAATAGGAAGATTGTCCCTGCCGGGTCACCTGGGTAATATTGGTCAGCTCAAAAATATAAACGGTCGATTTTATTCCCCTGGGAGGGCTGGTTTTGTGATCGGGGGATGGCATCCGGTTGCCGCTCACGGGGTAGACGATCCCTTCGATACCCTGGTCGGCGGGGAGTAACCGGCCGGATAGAAGAAGCAGTGTGGTCCAAAATAGTTTTTCCATAATTTGATGGTTGAGGCCACTGGGTAAGTTAGTATAATAAAGCCTTAAAAGTCCATAAAAACAGTAATTTTAGAATGATTTAAACATTCTTTATGACCCGATGCAGGCCATGTCCCTTATCCTTGTTTTTGTTGCTGGTGGTGGCAGGGCTTTCCGGCAGCCTGGGTTCCCTTGCGCAGACGCTTACCAACCGGTCGGCGCTGCAAAGGTCGGGCCAGGCCAGGGCTTCCCAGGAGGCGGATATGCATCGGATGGTCCTCTCGCTGGCCCGGCAAAAGGGGTGGCCTCTTACCCTGCGGAATAAAAAAGGGAACCTGGCCTATCTGAGAGGTGTCAATAGCAGGGGGCTCCCGGTTTATATTTCCACGACCGATAATATCATTTCCGCCGCCACGATCCGCACCAACCAGCTGTGGGCCGGGGGTAGCACCGGGCTGAACCTCAGCGGCAGCGGCACCAATATGACCGGGAAAATAGCCGTATGGGATGAGGGCCTGGTGAGGCCAACCCATGTGGAGCTGACCGGGAGGGTCACCCAGGTCGATAATGCCGCCACGCTCAGCGATCATTCGACCCATGTAGCCGGCACCATGATAGCGGCGGGTGTCAATCCGCTCGCCAAGGGGATGTCTTATGGCGCCCAAAAGCTATTGGCCTACGATTTCAATAACGATATTTCTGAAATGATGGGGGCTGCGCCCAACCTCCTGGTCTCCAATCACTCCTATGCCACCATTGCGGGCTGGTACTTCGATGGCGGTCAGAATCGCTGGGAGTTCTTCGGAGATCCCGGGGATACGGTAGATATCCGGTTTGGTCAATATGATGCCGAGACGCAGCTATGGGATTCGATTGCCTATAATGCGCCTGGTTATCTGATCGTAAAAGCGGCGGGTAACAACAGGGGCGAGACGGGTCCTGCTGCAGGGGCTACGTACTACCGGATGGACGCCAGTGGGAATTTTATCAATGCGGGGGCCCGGCCGGGCGGTGCAGGCGCTATCAGCAGCAATGCCGGCTATGCTATCATCGCCACTTACGGAAATGCCAAGAACATCCTTACGGTAGGCGCGGTCGGCCCTATTCCCGGAGGGTATACCCAGCCTTCGGATGTGGTGCTGACGGATTTTAGCAGCTGGGGGCCTACCGGCGACGGGCGTATCAAGCCCGATGTAGTAGCTGATGGGTTGAATGTCCTCTCTTCTGTCAGCTCGGCCGATAATGCCTATGAATTGCTCAGCGGGACGTCCATGGCCTCTCCCGCTTCTGCCGGCTCTTCTTTCTTATTACAGGAGCAGTATTCCAAACTGCATAGCGGCGCATTTATGCGGGCTGCCACGCTGAAGGGGCTGCTCATCCATACAGCCGACGAAGCAGGCTCCAGTCCCGGTCCCGATTACCAATATGGGTGGGGATTGATCAATATGCAAAAGGCGGTGTCTGTCATCACCTCGAATAATACCGATCAGCTGCTTCAGGAGAATTTGCTCACCCAGGGGACGCATGATGCCGACAATATCCCCGTCATTGCTTCCGGCAGGACGGTGCTTACGGCTACTATTTCCTGGACCGATCCTCCCGGCACTCCGGCCCCTGTCACCGGGGCGAACTTTGCCGATGTCAGCCCTAAACTGGTCAATGACCTGGATATCCGGATCACGGATAATAGCACGGGCACGGTCTATAAGCCCTGGATCCTGGATCCGGGCAATCGGCCTGCGGCGGCTGCTACGGGTGACAATACCCTGGACAACGTGGAAAAGATAGAGGTCGATAGTCTTATTCCCGGCAGGGCCTATACTATAAACATTACTCATAAGGGCATCCTGGCAAGAGGTTCGCAGGCTTATACCCTGCTGGTCAGTGGTGTGGGGGGGACGGCTTACTGCTCTTCGGCGGCTACCGGCCCGGGTGCGAGCATCGATAAGATTACCCTTGGCACGCTCTCCCGCACCAATGCGGCCGCTTGCAGGACCTATTCGGACCTGACGGGCCTGCCTTCCGCCCAGCTGCCCCTGGGCCAGACACTGCCCCTCAGCATCACGCATAGCAGCTGCAATTCCACCAATAACAGCCGGGTCATTACCGTATACATAGACTTTAACAATAACGGAAGTTTCAGCGACCCCGGAGAAATGGTAGCGCAGAGCGGCGTGGTCACCGGCGGCGTATATAACACCAATATTACCATCCCTGCAACCGCCACGATCGGCAGCTATTCCCGCATGCGGGTCATTGCAGAGGAGACCGGAGCTCCGTCTTCCGTAACACCCTGCGGCAATTATGCAGCCGGCGAGACGCAGGACTACCGGGTACTCTTTACGACTCCTGCCAATGACGTAGGGGTGACGGCGCTGGAATACCCTACCCTTACTACCTGCGCCAGTGATTCACAGCTGGTTGCCGTCCATATCCGGAATTTCGGCACGACACCCCAGACCAGCGTGCCGGTTACTACCGTCATCAGGAATGGCGCTGTGGTGGTCGCCACGCTGACTGCCACCTGTACCGATAGCATTGCCCCCAGGGGCGAAGTGATCTTCACGTATAACAAGACTTTCCCTTCCGTAGCCGGAGTAACCTATACCTTTAGCAGCGGTACGGCGCTGGCCGCCGACCTGAATACCAGTAACGATCAGAATCAGTCTGTGATCACAGTGAATGCCGGAGCGGGCGCGGTCTCCGGAACGGCAACGCTCTGTACCGCGACGGGTGCCCAGGTACTCCTGAAAGCTACCACAGCGGGTAATGACCTGCCTCTCTGGTATGATAGTCCGACGGCGTCCACTCCTATCGCAGCCGGCGCCGGCACGTCTGCCAATGTCGTCACGTCCAATAAGACTTATTATGTGGGCCTCAACGATTTAAAGGCTAAGGCGGGGCCTTCTGACAAGGGGACGTATTCCAGCGGGGCCGGAGCTTATTTCCGCTTTGGCGGCAACTTCTTTAAGTTCACTACCAGCGTGCCGCTGACGATCGAGAGCGCCAAAATGTATATTGGTCATTCCGGGCAGCTCTCTCTCACGCTGGCTACGCTCGTAAGCTATACCTCTCTGGGCTATTCGTATATTCCGCTCTATAATACCACCGTCGACGTATACGCCACTACGGCGCACCCGGATACCGCCAGGCAGGTGAATGTGGCTGCGGGAGACAATACGGATGCGGGAGCCTTCTTTTATCTGAATATTCCGGTTCCGGCGCCGGGAGATTATATCATTCTGATCGATTGTCTGAACTATTCGTCAGCTTTTGTGAATGTCAGCTCTACCGATCTTCCTTATCCGGTCTCTTTGCCGGGCGTATTTTCTGTTACGGGCAATGATTTTCGCGATGATCCGAAGGCGGACAGTCTTACCTACTTTAAGAAATTCTATTTCCCCTTCTACGATATAGGGGTCCGGCTGGCCGGCTGCCCCGGTCCGCGAACGGCGGTAGTGGCGACTACTCCCGTGGCGCCCACGATCATCCTGAGCGGGAATGTGCTTACCAGCAGCTTCCTCAGCGGCAACCAGTGGTATCGTAACGGGGCCGCGATCAGCGGCGCTGCGGAGCAGGTGGATACCGCCAGCTTGCCGGGTGTCTATCAATCTATTGTAATCGATACGGCAACGGGTTGTTCCCTGCCCTCCAATTCCATCAATTACACGGGGGCGGGCACATCCATTGATGCTATCGGGCTTAAAGTCTACCCCAGTCCGAGCAATGGGAGCTTCCAACTGGAGTTTTTCGTGGATACGCCTGATAATACCGGTATCAGCCTGATCAATGCGCTGGGCCAGCAGGTCTATGAAGCGTCCTATCCGGGTTTTGCCGGACAGTTCTCCCGGCAGATAGCCGCGGGGAACCTGGCATCGGGGATGTATGTGCTTAAGATCGTGCATGGCGGCAGTGTGTATGTCCGAAAGATCCTGATAAAAAAATAAATCGATATACTTATGCTTCAACCTTGGCAAACAGGTAAGATCATACGCATCGAGAATGCAACGGAGCAGACCCGCCGGTTCTGGATCCAGTTGCCGGGGTTGGAATCCTTCGATTTTCAGCCGGGTCAGTTTGTAACATTAGATCTTCCCATTCACGAGAAACCCAATAAACGGGTACGAAGCTATTCGATCTCATCCTGGCCCGATGGCACCAATGTTCTTGAGCTGGTGATCGTTTTGCTGGAGGGGGGAGCCGGCACTCATTACTTATTTAATGAAGTGACCGTAGGCAGTGAATTGACGGTTCGCGGTCCCCAGGGAGTATTCACCCTGCCGGAGCCTATCGAAAAAGATCTGTTCTTTATCTGTACGGGCACGGGGATTGCGCCTTTTCGTTCCATGACGCATCATCTGTTTAATCATCATATTCCCTATAAGGAGATCTACCTGATCTTCGGGTGCCGTCATTTCGGGGACGCCCTGTATGAAAAGGAATTAAGGGAGCTGGCGGAGCGGATGCCTGCTTTTCATTATATCCCCACTTTCTCCCGGGAGGCGCCGGTGGATACTCCTCCAGGTATACCAGGTATACAGCATATACGTACCGGGTATGTACATACCGTGTATGAGGAGATCTGCCGCGACCGACAGCTGGCGGCTGGGTCCGGGGAGCTGCCGCCGGCGTCATTTTTCTTATGCGGGTGGAAAAATATGATCGATGAAGCCAAGCAGCGGATTCAGCTGCTGGGCTATGACCGAAAATCCATTCACCAGGAATTATATGGGTAATGAGTGCCAGCCATGGGTAGCCTGCGTCTGCCAGGCTCTTATTTGGATACCTTTTCTTTGGGAGAAGTCTCTTTTCCGTTGATTTTCATAGAGATAACCGGGCTGGACTGCTCACCTAACTTTCTTTCCAGCTGGACATAGGCTTTTTGCATTTCCAGGACTTCGGCGTGGCTGCTCATCATTTCGCTTTCCAGTTCAGTGATCCTTGCGTGTCTTTTTGCCAGTTTTCTTCTGTTTGCCGCATATCCTATGATAACTCCCCCGATCAATGCCGCTAATAAAATGACAGGATTGATAATTAAATCAAATGTAACCATCTTAAAAAATAATTTAAGGTTCAGAAACGAGGTCTGACAGGCTATTAAAAGGGGGTAGCGACGGGCTCTTCAGGGGATAGGATAAGGGGTCACATCCCTTATCCGAATCAAATATAGTGCTAAAATAATATAAACTTTGGATAAATACCTAAAGAATCGATTTAAAAAATTGCCTTACTGACGATGTCCGGGATTGCGCTGATTGCTACCCGTTCCTGCTGCATGCTGTCCCGGTGGCGGATCGTTACGGTCTGGTCTTCTTTGGTCTGATGGTCGATCGTTACGCAGAAAGGGGTGCCGATAGCGTCCATGCGACGATAGCGTTTGCCGATAGCGTCTTTTTCCTCATAAAAACATCTGAATTGGGGTTTGCAGGTCTCCATCAGTTCGCGGGCGATCTCCGGTAATCCGTCTTTTTTGGTAAGGGGTAAAATAGCCAGTTTGATGGGGGCCAGCCGGGGGGGGAATTTCAGTACCACCCTGCTATCCGTTTTTTCCGGCGTGCTGAGGTCTTCTTCCCAATAAGCTTCGCTCAGGATCATGAGTACGGTCCTGTCCAGCCCGATAGAGGTTTCGATCACATAGGGGATATAATTCTGGTTGATCTCGGGGTCGAAATACTGGAGCTTTTTTTTGCTGTATTCCTGGTGGTTTTTGAGGTCGAAGTCGGTCCGGGAATGGATGCCTTCTACTTCCTTGAAACCGAATGGGAAATCATATTCGATATCGCAGGCGGCGTCGGCATAATGCGCCAGCTTGACATGGTCGTGAAAACGGCTTTTGGACTTGGGTATTCCCAGCTCCGCGTGCCATTTCAGCCGGGTCTCTTTCCAGTATTCGTACCATTGTTTTTCCGTGCCGGGGCGGATGAAGAACTGCATTTCCATCTGTTCGAATTCCCGCATCCGGAAGATGAATTGCCGGGCTACGATCTCATTGCGGAAGGCCTTACCGATCTGGGCAATCCCGAAAGGGATCTTCATACGGCCGGTCTTTTGAACGTTGAGAAAGTTGACGAAGATACCCTGGGCCGTCTCGGGGCGCAGGTAGATCTCGCTGGCTTCTTCGGTGACGCTGCCCAATTGGGTGGAGAACATGAGGTTGAACTCCCGTACATCCGTCCAGTTGGAACTGCCGCTGACGGCGCATTTTATTTTCCGGTCTTCTATGAGCCTCTTCAGGCCGCTGAAATCGCTGGCGGCCAGCAGGCGGTCCATTTCTACCTGGAGGACGTCCGCCTCTTCCTGTTTGCCTTCTTTCGTCAATTCCTCTATGCGCGCCTCGATCAGGTGGTCGACGCGATATCTTTTCTTACTGTCCTTGTTATCGATCATCGGATCGCTGAACCCGTCGACATGGCCGCTGGCTTTCCAGGTAGTAGGGTGCATAAAAATGGCGGCATCGATCCCTACGATATTCTCGTGCAATTGCGTCATGCTCTTCCACCAGTGGTCCTTAATATTTTTCTTCAGTTCACTGCCATACTGACCGTAGTCATATACAGCGCTCAATCCATCATAGATCTCGCTGGAGGGGAAAATAAACCCATATTCTTTACAATGCGAAATGATCGCCTGGAATCTGCCGGTTTCGTTTGCCATAGCCTGCAAAGATAAAGTTTTCTCCCGTTCGGAACCCACCCTTACATTTGTCCTGTTATGTCTATAGAATTTAAAGAGCGAAAAACGCCCCTGCTGGAAAGGTTTGGGGTTTATTACCTGGATCTTTTCCGGAAAAAAGACCTCTTTCACCATGTTTTTGATTTTTCGGATGCGGAACTGACGAGCAGGGTCAATCGCATTTCGGGAAAGGGGATCTTCTTTTCGGCGTTTGTCGGGTTGGTATGTGTCTGGCCGACGGTCTGGATCGGGGTGCTGCGGCAGAACGATCCCTGGTATATTCAATATTCCTGGGTTGGGGCCGTGACGCTGGCTTCCATCCTTCTTGAATTCTACCTGCTGTTCGTCATTGCCCTCAGGGCTGTCCATGAAGTGAGCGAATTGATCAACATGCGTTCGCATGCGGCTCCCCGCGGTGATATTGCGGGAAAGGGCGACCGGCCGGGCGGGGTTGGGGGCGAGGCGCCGGATCCAAAATATTTTTTGCAGAGCGGTCCTTTCAGCATCACCAATATCCTTTCCCGGGCGGCCCTGGAAATCCAGGATCCCGAACTGCACATACTGGGTATCGATCCCTTCAAAAGGGTATCCAAAAAAAATCTGTTATTGCTGGGGCTGCTGTATAAATGTAAGATCATACTCACCAACCTGGTAGCCAAATGGCTGCTCCTCCATACGGTGGGTCCTACCATTGCCGGCGTTTCCATCAACTATATCGCCCTTCCCGTAGAATGTTTCTGGAATGCGCTGGTGATCCGGCGGGTGGTGAAAGAAGCCCGTCTGCGTCTGTTTGGTTTTGCTCTCTGCAATCATGTGGCGGATCATATCCTGGAGGAAGGTACTCTTCACCGGCTTTCGGAGTCTGCAAAGATCGGCTGTATGCGGGCTATCGGCAATGCGGTGGTGCTGGCCCGGAACTATCATCCCAATATGATCGTATTGCTTCTCCGTTTTCAGCATCTGCTGCACCTCCATAAGGATCATCATTATGATGACTGGGACCTGTTTCTGGAAGCCCTGCGTACGGCTTCTGCAAAAGAGCGATGGTTCCTGCTCAATCTCTTCACTATTGCCGCGGCTTTCGACGGGAGGATCTCCCATATCGAAGCGGAAAACATGAGAGATGCTTATGGCGCCGACTATGCGTTATACCGTCCCAGGCTTCTGCAGCTTACCGATCATCTGCATGCGGGGCGTCTGAATGCCGCCGCTGCTCTCTGCAAAATCGATTTTACGGCGGGGTGAGGGCTGAGGGGCTACCATCCATAGTTACGCTTAAGAAGAAAAATAAATTGCTTAAATTTGGCGCAATGAAAGCAAAATTGCAAATACAGAATTTCGGTCCTGTAAATGACCTTAATATCGAAATAAGTAAGTTTAATATTTTAATTGGCCCCCATGCTTCTGGTAAAAGCACAATATCTAAGGTCCTGGCCGTCATTCACGCATTTGACTACAACATTTCATCTGTAGCTGACAAAAAAAGAAATACGGAAATACTGAAGCAATTCTTGATCTATTATCGAATTGAAAATTTTCTTCAAAGAGACTCATATTGGTTCTTCGAAGATGAGCTATTCTCCTTCGAACTAAGGGGGGAAGAAATAAAAATCAACCATAAAGAAAGTTTGGAGAAGACTAGTAGCCAAACCGAAGCCTATTACTTCCCTGCGGAAAGAATAGCGTTGCCAATGATTACTGAATCGCTATTTGAAGTTGTGCTTGCTCAAAGTACATTGCCTGCTTATTTTTTGCAATTCGGGAAAGACTTCACTATCGCAAGAAAAAACCAAAAGCTATTCAACCTGCCAATTTTACAAGTCGAATTTGAATATAGAGAAGGCAAAAATGTTGTAATACTCAGAGACAATAAATCCCTATTGCTCGAAGAAGCATCAAGTGCTATACAAGCCAATCTCCCATTATTAGTCATTCTTCAGTATCCAGTGAAACCAACATCATTATTTGTGATTGAAGAATTGGAATTGCACGGCTTTCCCCTCTTACAGAAAAAACTACTTTACTATATCATTGAGCGAATGAAGCACCCTCGATTAGACCGCGCCTATGTCATACTTCCTACTCACAGTCCCTATATTTTAAGCGCTGCCAATAATCTGCTCTTTGCAGCAAAAGTAGGCAATCAGAGTAATAGCAACGTAGCTGCTGTAAATAAAGTGATATCTCAAAAATCCTGGATAAACAAAGAAGATTTCTCTGCTTTCTACTTAATAGATGGCAGAGCCACCTCGATCGTAGATGACAATACCGGTTTGATTGACGAGAATGCATTGGACAGCATATCCGAAGATTTGGCCGGGGAATTCGATGAGCTAATGAAAATGTATAAACCGGCAACTGCATGAGACAGGCATTGAGGAATGCTTTTGGTGAAGATATAACTGAATGCATTACTGAAACGAACAGCATTTTAATCGAGGTTTTTGATTGTTATGATTGTATTCCCACTCAGCAAAGGAGCTATATAAAAACCAGTGAAGGACAGCCCGTTCATTTTACATTACGAAATCCATTGAACGAGAGCTTGATTTTTGCTGCCTTAGACAATTGTATTCTTCGCTCAAATGACGTATCAAGATGTGATTTTACTATAGGTAATTTCCGAAAATTATATTTTGTTGAAATCAAACAAGTAAACACTGGCCAAAGAGCAACTGCACGCAAAGATGCCATTCAGCAATTACATTCTTCTATTGCATTGTTTAGAAACAGAATCAACCTCCAAAATACAGATTTGAATGCAGTAATTTGCCTAAAGGCAAAACAAGCCCATCCAGTGCAAAGCGCCAAACGCGTAGCTGATATTGTCGCTTTTAAAGAAAATTTTAAAGCGAATCTGATGGAAGGGCAAATCGACAATTTTTAATCCCTTCTCCCACTCTTTACCTCAACTTCTCATTCCCCTTGTGCCTTTCCGCGTCACGGATATTCTTTTTTTCGAAATTTTTCTCCAGGGCGCGGGTCAGGTCGATTCCTGTCTGGTTGGCGATGCAGAGCAATACCCATAACACATCCGCCAGCTCATCGGATAATTCCTTTCCCTTATCTGATTCTTTAAAAGACTGATCCCCATAGAGCCGGCTCATCAGGCGGGCCACCTCTCCGACTTCCTCCGTTAAGATGGCCATATTGGTCAGCTCACTGAAGTAACGCACTCCTGTCGTGGTGATCCAGGTATCCACGAGCCGTTGGGCTTCCTGTATCGACATAGATGGCTGCGGTTGCTGCGGCGGCAAGGCTTGTTCCGGCATACCTGATCTTTTATTGGTAAGTCGCTAAGATAATAACTTTCCCGGCGCCCGCGCCGGCTAAAGCAGGGGCAGGTCAGAAGGGCGGATCACAAGGCGGATCAGAACCGGGCGCCGAAAGACAGATAGAAACTTCTTCCGATAGCAGGTATGATGCCGGGGCCGGGATATTCATCCGTACGCAAGGTAAAGTACCGTTGGTCCCCCAGGTTGTTGATGCCGCCTTTGATATTCCAGCCCCCCTTCAGGGGAAAAGTAATAGCCCAGTCCATAACGGTATAAGAAGGAATGACACCTACGATCGCATCCTCACTGGAGACAGTATTACCAGCGTCCCCGAAAGATTTGGCGGTATAGCTGATCAGGAAAGTAGTAGAAAAAAATGAACGGGAATACGTGACCCCCAAACGGTCGATCGTCTGAGGAGCATACTCCACGAAATTGCCTTTATAAGGCCCTGTGGTATATTTTGCATTGATATAAGAAAAAGAATTAAAAAGGCTGATGTTTCCCAACGCTGCAGGAGTCTTCGCTATTTTCGTCGGGCTGAACTCAATATAGGTTTCTACCCCTTTGTGTACGCTGTTAGCCACATTGGTCCTGTAAGTGTAGGGGTTACCATTGGCATCCGTCAACTGGATAAGCCCGATCCGGTGGTCATAGGCCAGGTAAAAGACATTTACGTCAAAATTGAGAACCTTTCCAAATGAGCCTCTCCAGCCCAGGTCGGCATTATAACCTTTGGCATCCTTCATATTCGGGTCGATCCGGGAGGCGACGGCATAGGGAGTTATCTGGTCATAAGTGACCGGTTTATATGCCTGTGAGATATTTGCATAGATATTAGTCGTATGCGTGGTCTTATATTGAGCTCCGATCCCAAACAAAGGGATATACCTTTTTTTGGAGCTGTCTGTCCTTACTTCCTCATTCCCGTCGGTGATATATCCTTTTGCCGTCGAGTTAATGTATTCATAGCGTACCCCCGGTGTAACAGAAAGCTGGTTGTTGATCCGGAAAATATTTTCCACAAAAGGAGCTACATTGGTAGTGGTAAAATCCAGGTCGTATTGATAATGCGGATCCAGCAGGCTCAGGTTAAAATCGCTGCCGGTAGTGCCGAGTCCCCCGCCCTGTCTTTTGAATTTGCCGTAGAACACGCGGATACCGGCTGCCAGGGTATTGTTCATCCCCGCAACCGTATAATTGCTCAGCAAGCGCGCCTCGGTGGTCAGACTATTCATCTTTTCCCGTTGTACCTCCCTGTTCACATACTGCAGCGTTACCGGGCTGATGCTGTCCGGTGTTCCCGGCCCCCCGTCCTCATTCTTCCATACCAGGTTCCGGGCGCTAAATAAATAAGAGGAAGTGATATTTAAGGAAGTGTTCGGGGAGAACACATATTCAGCTTTGGCGGCGACAATATTCCAGGGGCTCTCCAGCCAGTTCCGGGCCCGGTAAGAGGTATCGCTGTTTTTGGCAAACTGTGCGTCGTTGAAGCCGCCCGGCATATGTATCCTGTTGCGGAACAGGGTGTATTCCAATCCCAGTTTTAGCTTTGAGCTTGCCTGGAAAGACAGCTTGCCGAAAGCGCTTAACTGCCGGTAATCGGAATTGGGCCTCCACCCTTGCATGCCCTGGTATTGAAGAAAACTGTAGTAATTGAGCTTACCCACCTGGCCGCCTAATGAATGGAAAGAATTGACCAGTCCATAGCTGCCACCCGTCTGCTCCATGGTATATTCTACCGGCTTATCCCGGGCGCCATCGCGGATGATATAATTGATCACCCCGCCGAACTGGGGTCCGAATTGCAGGGACGATTCGCCCCGCGTCACTTCGATCCTTTGGACGGCTTCCAGGGGCGGCTGATAATAGGCTTCTGAATATCCATAGACATCCGCCGCTAAATTGTACCCGTTCTGCCGGGTATTGGTCTCGATGGATTGGGTCGGCGTCAGGCCTCTGAAGCCGATCCCGTTGGAGGGAAAACCGCTGCCCTGGGTCTCGGAATAATTAGCCCCGGGAACCCGCCCCAATACCTGCCGGGGGTTGTTGAGGGCTGTATTGGCATTCAGGCTGTCTAAAATTAAGACCTCCGTTTTCTTTCCGGAGTAGACAGCGCCCTCATGTATCTCGTCCAGTCTGCCCATCCCGCTGATCGTTCTTACCCCATTCACCACCACTTCCCGCAGGGTCGTACCCGTAAAAGGCATTTCAATATGCATCACCGTTGTCTGCCCGGTCTTCACTTCCGCTGTCGTGGAAGTCGTTGCAAAGCCAATACTGCTGCAAATGACCGTATGAATACCCGGTGAAAGTCGTTTTAACAGGAAAATACCTAACTGATCCGTTGTGGTGGCCGAAACAACCCCATCAACGGAGACAGAGGCATATGCCACCGGGTTACCGGCTTTATCTTTGATTACCCCTTTGATATTTCCCGTTTGGGAGGAGGGGGCCTCCTGGGAAAGGGATATGGAAGTCTGTGAAAATGAAGGAGAAAGGAGGCCAATGAAAAAAATGAATAAGCAGAGCCTGGGGAAAAAAGCCGTTTTGGATAGTATAGCGTACACCTTTATCAATTTCCGGCAAAGGAACGAAAGGGCGGCATTCTGCCGTTACGCGATCGGGAAAACGATTTACAGAATCGGGAAATACGGGTAGATTGGGGTAAAATCGGGAAAAGGGACGCTGGAAAAATTGTCCCTTTTCCCGATAGATCTAATAATGGGTCCCGGGGCCGCGGACCAATGGTCCGCTAAGGTCCTCAGACTGCTATTATGCAGGTTTGTATACCAGTACGGCAAAGGTGCCGGGGATGATCTTTCGTGTTCCGTTCTCGAATTCCGGAGCGCTGAGATAGATCTTGCGGGTCTTCTTATCGAAAGCCATGGTTTTTGCCCTTGGCTGCGTAGCCAGTGTCTGGATCACGCTGTATTCGTCTGCGGATTGCTGTTTGATGACCGTAAGGGTTGCGTCGCCGCAGGAAGCGAAAATCAATTTGTTGGCCGCGTCATAGACGACGGCGTCTACTCCGGCTCCGATGGGCAGGGTGGTGATCACCTTACCGGATGCTGCGTCCAGCACGCTTACTCCTTTATTAGCCCTGCATCCTGTGAACAGGCGGTTACCCGCGATATCCATGGCAATGCCGGTGGGTGTGCCGCAGGGCGAAAGGGGGTAGGTCGCCCGGACTGTCAGGGTCTTCGTATCGATCACTTTCAGGCTGTTCAGATCTTCGATGTTATTAAACACCAGTCCTTTTCCATCGGACACGGCGAATTCGGGGCCGCCGCCCAGGTCGATTGTTTTTGTAAGGGTCAGGGTGTTGATATCGATGACACAGGTGTTCTTACTATCCCCATTAAATACAAATACTTTTTTAGAATATGGATCGTAAATGATACCGTCTTCGTCCGTTGATGGCAAAGAGATCGTCTTGATAATTTTGAAGCTGGTCAGGTCTACCACTACCACGGCATTGGCTTTACCATCGCTGATGAATCCCTTGTTCACTTCGTTTACGATGGCGATGCCGTGTACTCCTTTCATTCCGTCGATGGAGGCTATGGGTTTCTCCGTAGCCAGATCGATCACATTGAAGGAAGTGCCGTGCGAAACAAATAAATGATTATTGACTTCATCGATGGCGATATAATCGTAGCCTCCGTCTCCCGGCACGGGGATTTTCTTGTCGAAGGAATAAACAGCGGCTGTCTGCGCCCGGACTCCAGAGAATAACAGGACAGCGCCTATCAGTAAAAAAAGGGATTTTTTCATATTGTATATCAATTTAGCGCTAAGATCTGACATGACTTTGGAGAGATTCTGTAGCAACGGCTGGGATGATGCAGGTTGGATGATACGATCGGGGGTGATGCCGGCCGGCCATAAAAAGAAGCCCCGGAAGTAACTCCCGGGGCTATAGAAAGACTATGGTTAATGTTTGTTTCCTTTTCCATCGGAGGTATAAGCGCCGATATCGTTATTGTAGGTAGTATTCCCCTTGCCGATCGCCGGAGAGCCGCTGTTCAGATGAAAGTCGTTGCTGGTGGCGGCTCCATTGGGCGTAGCCACTTTGCCGTCAAAGCTTTTGAAGAGTGGGTCCTGATCGCCTACTTTCGTAGAGATGAGATCGGTCGATTGCGGTTTGCCTACGCCATCGCTGGGGTAGAAATTACCACGGATGTTGATTGCCAGGTTGCCGCCTTGTGTAGTATCCTGGTAGGTATCCTGTGAAGCGTAGAACAGGTTATAGCCGTATTTAAGATCGGCCTTTGCGGTATCCGCGTCTACGAAAATTTCCAGTCCCTGGTAGTTGTCCACCATGATATTATTATAGATATTGCCTTTGGCATTGAGTCCGACGGATACGCCTCTGCCGGGCTCGGCCTGACCTCTTCTCCAGCCGCAGCTGACCATGGTGTTGTTGTAGACATCCACGGAAGTCTGGGGTAGCGGTACGGTAGAGCTGGTTTCCAGCTTGACGCCGGTACCTGCCTGGCTATAGATCACATTGTAGGCTACGGTGCCGGTAACGCCCGTCTTCAGGTTAATGGCTTCGCCATCGGTGCTGCCGGAACAAAGGATCGTATTGCGTACGATGGTGACTTTAGCACCGCTCTGCATGCGAAGCAGGTCATCCTGTCCGTTGGTGAACCAGGAGTCTTCGATGTCTACGTTGATAGGGGCATTGACGAATACCGTTTTACGGGCGCTGCCGGAAGGATCGGGGCCGCCGGTATTGTCAATATGCGTCCATTGGATCGTAACGGATTTGGCGCTGTCGCACTGGAAGCCGCCCCAGGAGCCGGGTTTTTGGGAATCGGAATTAAAGGAGATCGGCTGTGTCTGGGTGCCTACCAGCAGCAGGGTGCCTTGTACGTTGATCTGTGCGTCTCCTTTGACCACTACCGTAACCCCTTGCTGGGAAGCCAGGGTGTCGCCGGCCTTAATAGTAATGTCCCCTGTGATGGTGTAGGTATTTCCTGTCGTAAAAGTTCCTTTTACAAAACCGGATATATTTCCCGGCGCTATGGGATTGGAGGCGGGAACGGTCGGTGTAATGATGGTCGTTTTATCGCCGCTCTTTGAGCAGGAGGCGAGGCATGCTACGAAGGCTGCGCCGATCAAATAAAGTTTTCCTGGTTGCATTGTTTGTTGTTTTTATGGTTTACTAATTTATTT
Source organism: Puia sp. (assembly GCA_035555335.1). GTDB lineage: Bacteria > Bacteroidota > Bacteroidia > Chitinophagales > Chitinophagaceae > Puia. The sequence goes on along the minus strand of DATMGS010000019.1, from coordinate 74,700 downwards.
CTGATAGCGAAGGCCGAAACTGAAATTGAGTTTAGTAATATCTCTTTGTACCAGCAGGCCGTTGATCTTATAGACCGATGGCGTATTCAGCAGGTTATTGAATTTGGTAAAGACGGTAAAATGGCGGTTGGTCAATTCTTTTTCCGCGGAGAAAGCCAGGTTGGACTGGGGCCGCTGGTAATAATCATAGCCATAGATCGGATAGACGAGTCCGATGGACTTGCCGATATATTGGAAAGCCAGCTCGGCAAACAAACTCCTTTTCTTATTACGGAATAACAGGGAGAGATTGAGCGTATGGTCCGTTTGTCCCTGGAGGGGTCTTTTTTGGAGGGTATCCGGATTGCTGTATCCGGATGTCAGGTCGTAATAAGATTTTGTGGAAGAAATCGTTGAATGGAGATAGGTATAGTTACCGGTGATCCCGATATTGCCGAAATAGCGGGTGAAGACCAGTTCGGCGCCATAGTCGGTGGCATTGCCGAAATTCTGCGGTTCGTAGGTGGTCCCGTTAATATATGCCAATTCGATAGGGTTATTGATCTTTTTATAGAAGATGCCCGCGAACAATTGCTCATCTTCTCTGGGGTACAATTCATAGCGGATATCGTAGTTATCGGCCACTGAATGATTCAGGTAAGGATTGCCTTCTGTTGTAGTGGCGGAGGTAGTACTGAGCCGTGGTGCGGGTACCAAATCGTAAAAATTAGGGCGGGCGATAGCTTTATAATAGGAGAACCGGAGATTGGTTATCGTATTCAACTTATATTTTACATCTATGCTGGGCAGGATATCCGTATACTTTTTATTGACGCCATTGATACCGGTGGGGTAGAAGGTATTGAGGGTATATCCCTGCTCTGTTTTTTCGACCCGGGCTCCTCCGAAAATATCCAGGACCGGAAAAGACAATTTGAATTCTCCATATCCTGCCGTGACGTTCTCGAACAGCCGGTATTTATTCTTATCATAATCGTAGGTCCCGCTGCTATTATATACCGTCCATTGGGCGGAATAGATATCCGTATATTGCTGTTTGATGCCGCTGCTGCTGGTTGTAGGCTTCAGGTCATACTCGTCCTGGATGTTATAGCGGGTCTTGTGCCGGTATAAACCGCCTGTTTTCAATTCCAGGGAGCTTGCTTCCCCTATTTTGGTCCGGTAGCTCAGATTGGCCATGCCGTCATAATCCTTGTCTTCGTTATGCTGCCAGATCCTGGTGATCACATCGAAATAGTTCGGAGTAGTGACGAAGGTATAGGGGCCGTGTATATCGTTCGTGCTATGGACGGTGTCTATCTTTTTGTTGACGGCCAGGTCGGCCTGGTCAGGCGTCCTTTTTGCGGCATAGGAGAATACACCCGTCCAGTCGAAGAGGAGATGTTTGGAAAGAATATGCTTGCCTTCCAGCTTGAGGTTTTCCAGGTACTGATGGCTGGTAACGGAAGTATAATCCGTGCTTACAGGTCCGGTACCCGGCACAGTACGACCGCCGTTGCCCCCTAAGATGGAAGTATCGACGATCACCCTGGCCTGGGAAAGATCACTGTACAGGGAGATATTGGTCAGCGTTATTTTATTATGTTCATTCAGGGCATAATCCAGATGTAGGGTCAGGCCCCCGTTTAGCTGGCGGGTGGAAAAAGAGCGGTTGGCATAATCGGAAATCGTCGGGGCGCCGCCTGCATGTATATCAGGGGCGGCCTGGTTGAAGATGGAATTGCTGCCGTAATACTGCTCCTGGAAATTCCCTGCTACCATCAGTCCCAGTTTCCGCTGAAGGAATCGCCGGCCATACACTATACCGGCCAGTGTATTAGGAAAGGGGGTAATCCCTTTAAAATCCAGGTTGGACCTGGAGAAATCACCTGGTTGGGCGACATAAGAGGGACCGTATTTTTCGATGACGCTCTTCTGCTGGATATCTTTCCGGGAGAAATTGACAAATTTCCTATCCATGAAGATCTTGCTATAGCCCAGCGAACCCAATACCTTGAATACTTCTTTCTCCGGCGCATCTTTCATCACCATATTGACGGTTCCCCCGATGGCATCGCCTTCCATTTCCGGAAGGAGGGATTTATGGACTTCGATGCTGCCCAGCAGATCGGAAGGAACGATATTCAGGGGGACATAACGGGATTTATCGTCGGGGCTGGTGATCTTGATCCCGTTGATGAGCGTATTATTATAGCGGGGATCCAGTCCGCGTATGATGGGATAGGCTTCGTCGCCGCCGCCGTTGCGTTGAATCGTCAGTCCGCTCATGCGCTGCAGCACATTAGCCGCGTTGATATCCGGAGAACGTTCCATAGCCTTTGCCGATATGACATTGACGATGTTATTGCTTCTTTTCTCCTTTGAGCGGGCGCCTGCGTCTTCCTCCTGGCTCAGCTTACCAAAGACCTGTACATCCACTAATTCTTTAATGCTTTGCTGTAAGGATATTTCCAGTTCCGTCGTCTTATTCTCAACCAGGCTTACGGATGTGGTGTAGGTACCATACCCGACGTACTCCACTTTCAGGTCATATTCGCCGGGAGGAAGTCCTTTGAAGGTAAATTCTCCGTCATTGGCGGTAGTGGTATTTCTAACGACTCCTTTCGCATTGGTGCAGGAGATGATGGCGCCTGAGAGTCGCTCTTTTGAAGGTCCGTTTTTCACCGTGCCTTTTAGAACGACCTGGGCCAGGCCATTCAGGGAGCATAATAGTAGAGCAGCTATCAGGAAAAGGAAAAAAATCTTCATACCCGCGACATTTTGGTAGGCAAAAGTGCTCGTATTTGCAACACCAATCTTCCGGAGCTTCAGAAATAAAACAAGGGTAACAATTCTATAATCATTTGATAATAAATGCGCTATAAATACTAAAACCCTACAAGATCTATACAGGATGTCTCCATAATCGCTACAGGATCCGTTGTTATTCCGGTAACATTGGCTTCGGGGCTTTCCGGGAGGGGGATTATTGGCAACTACAGAATTGCTCCAAAATTTTGCGCTTATTTTGAGTAAAACAGCACCGATGAAGTTTATTCCAAGCCGCCGATGAAGATCCTTATCATAGAAGATGAAGCCGTTTTAGCCCAAAGCATGGCCACTTACCTGAGGGGGGAGAGCTATCTCTGTGAGCTGGCTCCGGATTGCCGTACGGCGCTGGAGAAGATCGATAATTTCGACTATGACTGTATCCTGTTGGATATCTCTCTTTCGGATGGCAATGGCCTGACGATTTTAAAAGAGTTGAAGGCCAACAAAAAAACGGATGGGGTTATCATTATATCCGCCCGTAATTCCATTCTTGATAAGATCGATGGGTTGAATATGGGCGCCGACGATTATCTCAGCAAGCCGTTTCACCTCTCTGAATTGAGCGCCCGGATAGCCGCTGTGATCCGCAGAAGGCAATTTAGCGGCAATGAAGTACTTCATTTTAACGAGCTGGTCATCAATCTATCTGCCAAGACCGTATCGGTTTCGGGCGCTCCGATAGATCTGACGCGCAAAGAATATGACCTGCTGCTCTATCTTTCTTCCAATAAGAACCGGGTTATTTCCAAGAATGCCATTGCCGAGCATCTGTGGGGTGAGGAAGCGCTGGGGTATGACAATCTCGATTTTATTTACTCGCACATGAAGAATCTCAAGCGGAAGCTGAGCCAGGCGGGATGTGGTGATTATATCCGGTCCATGTATGGGATGGGGTATAAATTTGAGATAAAGGGCCCCTCCTAGCAGTGCGGTTTAAAAATAGCTTTTCATTAGTCGACCAGCATTACCTTGCTATTCTTTATCAAAGCGCCGCTTTTTTCAACTGTCATATAATAGATTCCGGGTACGAGATCCTGTAGGCTGACTTCGTGGTTGGAGCTGCCGATGATACCAGATCGAACCGTTTTTCCCGTGTTGTCGTATAAGTGAAAGGTTTCGCCTGCCTCTGCGCCCCTGATATACACCCTCTTGCCGGCCGGGTTGGGATAAGTCGTGATGATGTCGGTCACGCAATTCGAAATGAGTCTCAGTACCTGACTGTAGGTTGTCTGTCCATCCTGGTCGATCATCTTCAGACGGTAGTAAGTATCGGGGGCTGTTATCGGGAGCACCAGCTGGTGCTTCTGTTCACCGGAGGCATTGCTGGCGGCGACTACGGTCGCGGTTGTGTAAGACAAGGCGTCCGTGCTGCTTTGCAGTTCAAAACGAGCTACATTTTTTTCATCGGCGGTGACCCATTCGAGGTTGGCGACGCAATGGGTGCTGGAGGCATCAAAACGAATAAGCCGTAACGGCAGGATTACGGGGCTGCTCAGTGCCAGCGTACCGCTGCTGAAGCTGCTCACCTGGAACTCTGCATAGCGGAGTCCCTGGAAATAGCCCAAAGTATAATGCGACAGATCGGCGGTGGCGGCATAGCTGTATTCAATGTATCCTGTCGCAGCGGTATTATAGGCATCCGTTCCTTCTACTTTGTAGAGGATCAGGTTCGAGAGCTGGCCGCTAAAGCTGCTGGTCATCGCCAGGTCAAGGCTGTCCTGGCTGTTAAAAAAGAACCGGACGGCGACATTACCTGTAGGTGCAGTGGAGGCAACTACGGTCCAGCTACGGTTGAGGGGATAGAGGTTCTTGCTTATTCCAAAGGGTGTGTTTAGCATATTCACCAGGCCGGCGCCATATTTATCATTCAGCTTGCCTGTAATGGTAAGGCTACTGATAGTCACATTGGCGCTGTTGACTGCCAGCACTAATTTATTGCCGGTCGGATTGTAAAAATGATGCCAGTTACCCATTAAGCAATCTCCGGGTGTGGCGTTCACTTCGTTGGCGGCAGCGGGTAAAGTAAAACCGGTATTTTCATAGGCGCCCATATCCGTTACAGACTGCAGGATCCTGGAAGCGCCGGTGACATCTGTTGTAAAAGAGGAAGGGATCTTGCTGTTGTCGCCAACATTGACAGCCGGGCTGCACAGCGGCAGCTGGTAGTTGCCTGTCGTGGTGGGGGCCGAAGTGGCTGCCACCGGATTGGTAAACAGCGGGTCGGTGGCTCCATCGAGGTTGCCATTGACAGCCGTAGTGATATTCTTTATCAGGCTATAGATCACCGAACTGGTGCTGCTGTAGACCTCTGGGTTCGTTGCGCAGGTGTTGCCATATACGATGCTATTAGCCATCGTCAGCGCAGCGCTGACATAAACGCCCCCCCCTTTGCTGCCGGACCCGGAGCCGCTCGCCTGATTGCCGGCGACCGTACAGTTGATCAGCGTCAGGGCGCCGGTGACATAGATGCCTCCGCCGAAACCGGTGCCGGAGCCAGGGGCCATACCCGTGACCTTATTCCCCGAAAACAGACAGCCTGTGAGCGTGATCGGCGAATTGGAATAGAACCCGCCTCCAAACCCGCCGGTACCGAGGCCGGTAATGCTATTGCCCGAAAAAATGCAGTTGACGACCGTGGGAGAAGAAGTCATGTTGCACATTCCTCCTCCATAAGCGGGACTGCTCAAACGGAAGTTTGTGCTTGTGGCGGTATTACCTGAAAAAGTGCAGTTGGCGACCGTAGGCGATGCGTTATTATTATACATGCCTCCACCGTATTGAACGCTAACCCCTCCTTTTACCGTAAAGCCATCCAGCAGGGCCGCAACTGTAAGTCCGTTGTTATTGTTGGTGATGACCTGGCTGCCATTGCCTTGCAGGATGGTGGTCTGAATAGTCCATTGACGGTCTGTCATCGCCGGGTTGCCGGTGGACGGGAACCCTCCATAGATCTTTACGCCCTCTTTCATGGAAAAGCTCTGTCCGCTTGCAGGCTGGTAAGTACCGGCGGCCACCCAAACCTGGTTGCCTGTTGCCGATGCTGTGATCATAGCCTGCGGGTTGCCGGAGGCGTCGGTCCAGCTGGTACCTGCGCCCGTGGCTCCCTGTCTGACATAGCGGATGGTTTGCGCCCGGGACAAATGGCCGGAGGAAAGTAATAAAAGGGCAAAAAGGACCCTGTGGGTCACTGAACGGATAAAAAGGGACATAATAACCGCAAAGTACTATGCCAGGGGTAAGGAGCATATTTTGGCCGGTTACAAAACGTTACACCCCCTGTTACAATAGGTTACACCCAACGTTACATGTTAATAATCAATTCATTGACCCTGCTGTCGGCAGGCAGGTTCATCTTTTTGCGGAGACGGTGCCAGGTGACCCGGATAGCTTCGGAGGTGACACCTAATGAGGAGGCGATCTCTTTATTGGAGAGGTTGAGCCTGGCCAGCGCCAGAAATTTTAGTTCTGTTGTCGTGATGCCGGGAATCTTTTGAAGTAGCCCGGTGAGGTATCCGGGATAAACCTTGTCCAGCAGGATCCTGAACTTCTCCCAATCCTGCGTCGTCAGGATAGTAGTTTGATAAAGTTGGGTCAGAAACTCGTCTTTATCGCCGGCAGCCTTTTCTTTGATCAGCTTTTCAATAAGTTCATTTTTTTCGACGATGTCATGGGTCATTTCTTCCAGCTGGGTGGTTGCCAGCAACAAGGCGGTTGCTTTTTCGGACAGCAGCTCCTCTTTTTCCAACTGCTGACGTCTGTGTCGCTGCCGGATAGTCCGCAATAAAAACAGACCGGAGACCAGCATTAATAGCAGACAGGCCAGAAGGGCAAATAACTTAAAGGACATGATCTTTTTGTCCTTTTCTTCCCTTTGTTGATCGAAAAGGGCTTTTTTCTCCAGGATCCGGGCGAGCAGGATGCCATTGAACTTCCGGGCAAGGCTATCCTTTACGAATAAGGTTGAGTCCATATAGACCCTGGCCAGTTTTGCCTGGTGCTGGCCGACATACATTTTATTCAATAAAGGATACAAGGACTCATACAGATAGAAGAGGGAGGCCTGCCTGACAGTGGCGACGGCGGCAAGGGTGGCCGCCGCCGCTTCCTTTTCCTGGTTTTTTTGAAAGTACAGTTCGGCAAGCTGCATTTGCGCTTCCGAAGCCATTCGCCAGTTTTTTTCCGTCAAAGCGAGGTTCAGTGAGTATTGCAAATCCGGGATAGCGGCCTCCAATTGATGACGCAGCAGCTTGTTCTTACCCAGGCCCCCTTTGATCGCACCCATAAACCAGCGTTCTCTGGCTGCTTCTGCAAAAGGAATGAGCAGCTGATAATAATAGTCGGAGGAATCCAGCCGGTTGAGCGTCCGATACGCTTCGGCAATACTGATCCTGGAATCAAAATAGCTATCCCTTGCAAAAACCTCGGAGATGTTGGGTAACGGCACCTGCAAATAGTAATAAATTGCCTTAGGATACTCATGGAATTCGTAATACGCATTGCCCATATGATAGAGCATGCGGGCCTTATCGGGGAAATCCGAAAGAGCTACCGGCCGCAGAAGGTCATCGAGTTGGTTATAGGCTTCGAATGCGGTCTCGAAATCCTGTAAGTACTGCCAGCAGTAATCCGCGAGAATATCTCTGGCGCAGGCTTCGATACGCAACAACCTGTTTTTTTTGCCGCGGTCTATCAGTTCGTTCAGGTCATTCAGGATAAGGACCTGCTGATCGGGCATACGGCAGCGCCGGTAAAAAACCCGCTGCAAGTCGGCTTCCAGTATGATGGAGACGTTGTTATTTTTTTGACCATAAGCGCTGAGTGCATCGACTATTTTAAATGCTCCGAACGAGTCCGGTGAAGAAAAAATGGAGTTGCCGATCTTCCAGATGACCGGTGCCTTGTCCGCATAATTTTCTTTTAGCAGCTCGCTCCATTCTGCGGTATCTGTCTGGCAGTTGACAGTAAGGGGTATCCGACCAATAAGAACTGCGGTCAGGATCAGGCGAAGAGCCGCATTCCTGTGAATACAAGAAAGAAGAAGACATTGGCGGCTATACATTACATTCGGACGCTTGGGATAGGCACTGGGAAATAAAATGGAAGATAAAGAAAAGCCAGTTAATTTGCGGAAGTTCCGCAAATTAACTGGCTATAAAAAAATTACACGGCTTCTTACATCAATTTAAACACCAGACCGATCTGTACCGCGGTGATATCATATCCGGCTTCGGCATTGAACCCAAAGTTAGGCGTTACGAAGTAAGAAGCGCCTACGAAAGCGCCGGGGGCCGGGATGACGGAGCTGTGACTATAATTAGGATCGTACTTTAGGTGATGGAAGCCTAGTCCTGCCGACACACCGCCGTAGGTATCGAGACCAGGTACCTGCCAGCCGTAATGCCAGGCAGCTCTTGCTGCGGCTACGATGGTCGAGGAGTGATAATTATCATAACCATTATACCCACCGCTGGACCAGGATCCGCCGAGCTCACCACCGAGGGTTATCACGCCCGGGCCTGCCTGCCACATTGCCTTTTCGATGGCTATTTTTGTTCCAAAGCCTGTATTATAATCATCACCTTTATAATCTGCGCCAACCCCAACCCCTAAATTGAGGATCACATCTCCCAACTGTACGGGAGTGATTGGGCCATTGCCGCCGCCGTGACCATGATGCGACTGGGCAAAAGTCATAGTAGATACGCTAATACCAAGAACAACTAAGATAAATTTCGCTTTTTTCATAGTTCTATTTTTGCAAATATAATACCAAAACGATCGCTAAAAGGAATTCTGCTGAACGGGGAGATAAAAAATACCCGTTATCCCTTGTTTTTTTCGATGAAAATAGTTGCTATTCCCTGTTCTTAGAGTCGATGAGGATCGTTACCGGCCCGTCATTTAGTAATTCTACTTTCATGTCTGCGCCAAATTCCCCTGTGTGGATTTTTTTACCCAGCTCTTTTTCCAGGCAGGAGATCATTTGTTCATATAAAGGGATGGCGATGTCGGGCTTACTGGCCCGGATATAGGAAGGACGGTTCCCCTTGTTCGTAGAAGCGAACAGGGTGAATTGACTTACGAGCAGGAGTTCGCCTCCTGTTTCTTTTACGGAAATATTCATAATGCCGGCCGCATCATTGAAAATACGCAGGTTGACGATCTTGCCGCTTAGCCATTCTATATCCTTAGCCGTATCTGCATCTTCGATGCCTACTAATACCAATAGGCCGCCCTCGATAGCCGACTTGCGGACGCCTTCGATAGTGACGGATGCCCGGCTCACCCGTTGGAGTACAACACGCATTTTTTTTGATGAAGATACTTTTTTTTATGAAGTGGTGGTGAGTTGTGGTCGTCGCAGAGACGGGAGCTTGGGCAGGTGCAGCACTCCCTTTTCTTCCGAACTGACGATGATCGCGCCGACGAGCATCAGGATCAATATAATGGTCGCCATCATCTGTACCTGGCGGCCCAGGTAGTAAGAGGTTGGGCGAAAGAGAAACCGGATGACGTGACGTCCGGGCGGCAAGGACAGTCCTCTCAATACATAATTCGTGCGTATGATCGGTTCCTCCCGGTTATCTACCCACGCCCGCCATCCGCGGTTATAAAATATTTCGCTGAAGACTGCAAATTGTTTCGTGTCCGATTCCGACAGGTAGGTGACCAGGTCATTGTCATTTTTCACCAGTTCGATGGATGCCGTCCTGTCAGGGTTGGCGTCCAGGGATATCCGCTGCCGGTCTGCCTCAAATGCGATGGCGGTGTCTTCCGGATGCAACCGGGTCAGCGCGTTCATAACGGCCTGGGGGGTTTGTTCGAACCGAACCGTACGCACGAACCATACCGGGCCCAGGGAGCTGTCATTTGTGTATACGGAATCTCCGCCGGAGGGAAGCGGTTTGATAATATATTTCGTATTCAACATATTGATCACCGGGCTGCAGTGGGGATAGTTGAAGAGCTGCCGGTTGATAAGATCTTCATAGATACGCAGCTTAGCCGCATGGTAACCTCCGATGGAATGGTGAAAATAGGCTGTCATCGCCCCATAGCTTAAGGCGTTGGAGACGCTGTCCCGCACGTCGAATACCCGGTAGTAGCTCTTATCTTCCAGGATCTGGTTATCGGCCTTCGTGGCGGAAAAGTTCTGGTTGTAATCCAGCTTTTCCTTATAGTTGTTGCTATTCAGGTATTTCAGATCTATCCCCATTATATCCACGAAGCAAAGGATACCGGCTATTCCTAAAAACAAGGCCGGTCTGAGCCGGGTCCTGAGGTAAAGGACGATCAGCAGGGCTGCGCCGGCAATGAAGAGGAGGGATCTCCCTCCGCTCCGGAGGAAGAGGGATTGGCGGTCTGCCTGCAGTCCGTCCACATAGGCCCGCATATCCTTTACCGCGTCGCTGCCCCCGAGGGCTGCTTTCTGCAGCAATTCCCCATCCAGTTCGCTCTTATACTCATAATGCACATACAGGAAAGCCAGCGCGGCGAAAAGGGCGCCGGTAAGGAGCAGTCCCCATTTATATTGCCGCCAGAGCAGCGCCGGATTTCCCCTGGCGGTTATTTTGTCCAGGGTGAGCACGGCCAGCATACATAAAAGGAAGGTCGGTACGACGATGATCATACTGGGCGCCCGGAATTTATTATACATGGGCAGCGCTCTCAGCAGGAAACTATTGAATGGCTGAAAATAACTTCCCCAGCTCATCATGATGGCGAGGATACAGGCGCCCAGGATCCACCATTTATGTTTATTATCCAGCAGGAACAGGCCGATCAGGGCCAGGAAGCAAATGACGGCGCCTGCATACGGCGGGCCGGATACCAGGATGCCGATGCCTCCCCAATAATATTTAGGTCCGTCTTCCCCGATCTGTCTGGCCAGTTCCGGGGACATTTTTTTGAGGGCGACCACTGCTTTCGAGCTTTCTTCCGGCAATTCCAGGTCCGTGCTACCTCCAAAAATATCGGGGACCAGCATGACCAGTGGCTCGGTGCGATACATGCTAAAATCAAAAGCGGAATTCTCGCTCAGGCCGTTTTCGGTATAGCCGCTTTGCTTATCAGCCAGTTCGCTGCCTCCGCGCACTGTTTCTTTAGAAGAGTCGAAGGTGGTGAAAAGGGATACGGCATTGCTGAGCACGCCGGCCGCGGCCGCTCCCAGGGTAATGATCACTACCCGGCCCAGGTGCCGGAAGTCTTTTGCCCGGATCCAGCGGATAGCGTACCATGCAAAAAGAAAGACGGCGATGATCACTCCATAATAGACGATCTGCATATGTCCGATGGATACCAGCAAGGCCATGAACAGGGCCGTCAGTGCCATCCCCTGCCAGTATTTTCTTTCGAAAAGCAGGATCAGGGAAGCGATCAGGCCCGGCAGCAAGGCAATGGATTGCATCTTGGTATCATGTCCTACGGCTATGATGACGGGGTTATAGGTGGCATAGGCATAAGCCAGGGCGCCGATGATCCCGATATAGGGGTTAATCCGGAGAGCCAGGGCCAAAAAATAAAAGCACAGGCAGGCCAGGAAAAAGAAGCTAACCGGCTTTGGCAGGCCCAGTGTGAGGAGTCTGTAAGAAATGGAAGTGATATTGACGAGCGGCCCATCCATGGCGATCTGGTAGGCGGGCATTCCGCTGAACATGCCATTGGTCCATAAGGGGAAATGACCATGGGTCGTCTTGTACTGGAAGGAGTTCTGGGCCATCCCCTGCCATTGCAATACGTCCTCCTGAAAAAGTACTTTGTTTTCAAAGACCGGTTTGCAGTAGAGTACTGCTACCAGCAAAAAAACAAGGACCGCCACCAGGTGGGGAATAAGTTTCCTGAATGAGAATTTGTCAATAGATATAAATCGCATATCGGCTAAGTGAAAAATCGGCTTTTGAACGTATGTTAATCCTTTTGCAATTGTCGGACCAGCTTATAATTGTCCTTAGAATTGCTCTGATTTTTGTAAAGTCTTAACTTCGGCCGGTCGATTGCCGCTAAAATAGCAAATGACCACAGAGAAACCTGAAATATATAAAGTTGTTAGGAATTAAACTATCATGAAGGTCGATATTACCAAAGAAATTGTTTTTCAGACCGCCCGCAGCGGAGGCAAAGGGGGGCAGAACGTCAACAAAGTGGAGACGATGGTGGAAGGTTATTTCCATATCCGTAACTCCGTCCTGCTGACGGAGGGGCAAAAAGCGCTTCTGGAGAAGAAATTAGCGTCGAAGATCAATTCGGAGGGGTTCCTGCAAGTCCGCTCCCAGGTGCATCGCAGTCAGTTGGGCAATAAGGGGGAGGTGATCCGGAAAATGCATGTTTTGCTGGAGCAGGCCCTGAAAAAGGAGAAAAGGCGGATTGCCACCAAGCCGACGGCTGGCTCCAGGGAAAAAAGGATCGAGGGTAAAAAGAGACAGGCGCAGGTTAAGAGAGACCGAAAGTCGCCTTCGCGGGGGGAATAAAGCCCCCCTTGCGGGGGGACAGCAGCCTCCTCCCACCTTTCGGCGGAACTGCTGCTGAGAAATAATCCCAAAATGTTTAATGGTTAATGGTTCTGATCAGGGCTGATAATAATAATCTACGGTCGAGATGATTAGGGGCTGCAAATTATTCTAGAACCCGATCGACTTTCGGGCAATTCAAAGGTCCATTTTCCGGGCCGCTATGGCAAGCGAAGTCCTACCTGAATGCCATACGTACTTATACGCATTTTATTCAGGTGTATATACCTGTCCCTCTATTTCCACGGAATATGTATTTTGCCGCCGTTTAGTTGATATCTCCCTTTAAATCACCCTTTAAAAGAATTTTTTATGAACAAAACCCTTAGACCGGGCTCCTGGATCCTGCCGGCGCTCGCTCTGTTAGTCATTTTCTGCACATTTGCCCTGTCCGGTTGTCATGAAACCGTCTGTCCTGAAACTGTTCTGAATGAAGACAGTATCAAGCCGCATGCTATCTCTATTGCCGATGCGGCGCTGCTGACCTCCCATTTCAGGAACACGGTCGACACTTTTGACAAGAAGTGCCCTGGTTTCAAGGATTCTCTGAAATTCGGGTATTCCGAAGCCTTTAATGGCGAGACGTACCGGATCCTGCTCCGGCAAAAGGATTCACTCAATCGTCCGGCCGCGGGGATCCGGATCTATTATGGATTGGGTAAGGACGGCCAGGTCAAACTGGTGATGGTGCCGATAGATTCGAACGGCAATGACATCCTTCGTCATCTGATCGACATTGATAAACCTGTACCGGGTGTTTCGCCGGCGCATACGGAGGCGCTGAGTGTTACTACGGCGCAGGCTATGGAACAGGGACAGCTTTGTCCGACGATCTGTCCTCCGGCTCCGAGCCCGCTGGAACCTTAGCGCTTAGCGCTCAGGGAATATTAGAAAGGAAACTATGAAATTTATTTTCGTTTTTTTGCTGAGCCAATCTATTCTTCTACCTATTATCACGGGGCTGATACGCTTGCGTCGAGTCGACAAAAGCTATCAGCCTTTTTTTCTGTTGTTACTGATCGGATTTCTGACGGAGGTGATAAGTTTTATCGTAAGCAAGGCCATTAAGAGTAATCTTATAGTTGTCAATATCTATGTCTTAATAGAATGGATATTCATAGCCTGGCAATTTCATGTCTGGGGATTCCTCCGGCAACGTAAAAATGCTTTTTATGGCTTATTGATCATAACTACGCTCTTCTGGGTGGTGGAAAACCTGGTATTTCATAAGATCACTTCCATCGTTCCTTATTTCCGTTTTCTTTATTTCTTTCTGATCGTGCTGATCAGCGTCAATAAGATCAATTTTATGATCACCCATGACTACCGCAATCTTTTTCGGAACCCTCAATTCCTTATCTGTATTGCTTTTATCTTCTATTTCATATTTATGATCGTTTATTTCTGGGCTTACGAGGTCAGTTTGTTCGGGAAATCGGAAATCACCGGTATTATCATCTTTTTGATGGCATACGTTAACGTTTTTACCAATATCATCTACGCGATTGCTTTTCTTCTGATTCCCGCCCCGCAAAAGTTCACTCTCAGGTAGCTTTTGGTCTGTCGTTTGCTGCGAGAAGACGTTTTGTAAAGGTTCCTTTAGCAGGAGTCTGTAAATGATCGTATTTTTAGTGGAGAATTGATGACTTCTTATGCCAAACAGCTAGGATAAGTGGGCGCTGTAACTGCCAAGCTATATTTTGAAGATGGAAAGCAAGATCCTGAACATAACCATTCTCTTCTCTATAATTATCGGAGCAATAATTGTATATTTTTTTGCATCTATTATCCGCTATCACCGGCGCTATATGCGGCTGCAGCGGGAAAGGATCTTTGCAGAGATCACCATCCGGGAGAATGAGCGCAAACGGATCTCGGGTGATCTGCACGATAGCCTTGGCCCCCTGCTCTCTGCCGTCAAGCTCAATATCAGCAGTGTGGACATCGAGCATCCCCAGGACAGGGCATTGATGGAAAAGACGGCCGGGTACCTGGACGAGATCATCGGCAGCATGCGGCGGATATCCCATGACCTCCTGCCCAATACCCTGGAAAGAAGGGGGCTGGTGGAAGCCATCCGTGAATTTATAAGCCAGGTCAGCCTCAAGCAGACCACCAATATCCAGCTATATGTAGTAAAAGAGATCCTGGTGCCCAAAGAGAAGGAGATCCATATTTTCCGGATGATCCAGGAGATCGTCCATAATACCCTCAAACACGCCCAGGCCGCTAATCTGCAGATCGGTCTCAGTGAAGAAGGGGGGCATCTTCTCTTCCTGGCCAAAGACGACGGCAAAGGTTTTGATAAGGAGAAAGCCCTGGCCGGATCGCATGGACTGGGGCTCAGGAGCCTGGAAAGCCGTTGCGAGATCCTGAATGGAATCCTCTCCCTGGATTCGAAGCCCGGGGCCGGCACCAATTACTTTATTAAGATCCCGGTGGGGTGATCGGCTCGGGTATTTTACCTATTTTTGAGGCTACCCCTTTAGCTAAATGATGAAAAATAGTATCAGCCTGGTAATTGCAGACGACCACGAGATCTTTCGGGATGGGCTTGCCCTTATGCTCTCCAAACAAGATACGATCTCCCTCGTCGGACAGGCGGGCAATGGCCGGGAGCTTATTCAACTGGTGACCGAGATGCAGCCCGACCTGGTGCTTACCGATATAAAAATGCCGCTTCTGGATGGCATTGCCGCTTCCAAGTTCCTTTTACAGCAGAATCCCGGGTTGAAGATTATCGCCCTGTCCATGTTCGAGGAGGAGAACCTCATTGTCGAAATGCTGGAAGTGGGAGCCAAAGGCTATTTATTGAAGAATGCGGACAAAAAAGAGATCCTGGAAGCGATTTTCACCGTCTATGACGGCAATATCTTTTATTGCAAGCACACTTCTGCGCGCCTCGCCTCCCTTATTGTAAAAAGCAAGTTCGATCCTCATAAGAAAGATCCGGGCACCCTCTTCACCGAAAGGGAGAGGGAGGTCATCCGTCTCATTTGCCGGCAGCATACCGCCCAGGAGATCGGTGAGAAGCTCTTTCTCAGCAAACGGACCGTCGAAGGCTACCGGACCAGGATCCTGGAAAAGATGGAGGTCAAAAATACGGCGGGAGTCGTCGTATTCGCCCTGAAGCACAATCTGATCAACGAGCGGGACATTCAATAGACGAGCGGGACAAGACGAGCGGGACATTCGGCAAGAATGGAGTATTTTTGACGATTAGATCTAAACAATAGCCTTTTGAGCAGCATAAAAAAATTAGCGGGACAAACGATATGGTATGGAATGAGCTCCATTTTTGCGCGGTTCCTCTTTTATCTGCTTACCCCTTATCTGACCCTGGTATTCCAGCATACCTCCGGTTATGGGGAAATGAGCCTGGTGTATTCCATCATTCCTTTTTTGAATATCCTGGTGTTATTGGGGTTTGAAACGGCCTATTTCCGCTATATCCAAAAGCAAGAGGCAGAGAGGGATGTGTATGATACCCTTTTGGGCTCTCTGCTGATCACGACCACGCTTATTACCGCGTCGATGCTTTTTTTCCGGCAGGGCATCGCCACTTTCATCCATGTAGGCGCCCATCCGGAGTATATTACGATCAGCGCCTTTATGATCGCCTGTGACGCCCTGTCGGCGCTGCCCTATGCCAAACTGCGGCATGAGGGCCGGCCCCGGAAGTTTGCCGTTATCCGCATCTCGGCCATCCTGCTGAATATTGTCTTTACTTATTTTTTTCTGTCTGTCTGTCCCCGCCTGCTGAAGAGCCATCCCAACAGCCTGATGCTGCTGGTCTATAAGCCCAACTTTGGGGTGGGATATGTGCTGATTGCCAACCTGCTCTCCAACCTCTTCCAGGTGCTGGCCCTGTCCCGGCAGCTATTGGAATTCCGGTGGCGTTTTAACAGAAAGCTGTGGAAGGAGATCATGATCTATGCGCTGCCGCTGACCATTGCGGGTTTCGGGGGTATGATCAACGAGACATTCGACAGGATCCTGCTGGCGAGACGGCTGCCCCTGCCCGATAAAGAGGCCCAATACCTGGTAGGCGTCTACAGCGCCTGCTATAAATTATCCCTGCTGATCAGCCTCTTTATCCAGGCCTTCCGGATGGGGGCGGAGCCCTTCTTCTTTTCTCAATCCGTGCGGGATGATGCCCGCCGCACCTACGCCCGGGTGATGAAATTCTTTGTAATGACGATTTGTCTGATGTTCCTCGTCGTCGCCCTCTACCTGGATGTCTGGAAGCATTTTATAAAGGACCGCAGCATGTGGGCGGGCCTGAAAGTCGTGCCCATCTTATTGTTTGCCAATATGTTCCTGGGTATCTACTATAATCTTAGCATCTGGTACAAGCTTTCGCAGAAGACTATGGCGGGCGCCTACATTACTTTGATCGGCGCCGTGATCACCCTGCTGATCAATTATATTTTCATACCGGCCTATGGTTATATGGCTTCCGCCTGGGCCACCTTCTTTTGTTATGGCAGTATGATGGTGATCTCTTTTGTCTGGGGTCAGCGGGCTTACCGGGTGCCTTATGCCTGGAAGAAGCTGGTAGCTTATATCGTGATTGTCGCCCTTATCTATTTTGTCCATCACTCCCTTATAAGGCTCTTCCCCAACAGCGCCGTTTTCAGTATTGGGCTGGCGCTGATTTTCACGGGTGGGTATGCGCTCTTTATCGCCCGGATCGAGCGAAAGGAGTTTCAGCGGCTGCCCTATATCGGACGATTTTTTGGCCGGGCGGCGGCTCCGGCGGTGCCGAGTTGACCGTCGAATCCGGTGGTGCGGGGTTGGTTCCCGGACCGGGTAGCGGGTCCGCTTATTTCCTGAAAAAAGGGTTATTCGTTTTCTCCCAACCGATCGTTGTCGCTTCCCCGTGACCGGGATATACGGCTACTTCGTCCGGCAGGGCCCAAAGTTCTTCCCGGATACTGCGCAGCAAGGTGTCGTGGTCTCCGCCCGGCAGGTCCGTACGGCCGATGCTTCCCCGGAAAAGGACATCTCCCCCGATCAGGAATCCCTGAGCTTCACAGTAAAAGCCGATACTGCCCGGTGAATGTCCCGGCAGGAAGAGCACTTTCAAATCATTATCCCCGAGGGTCACCCGATCTCCCGCGGCCAGAAAGATCAGTTCTCCTCTATAGTTCTCAAAAGGCATCCCCCACCGCAAACCGGCTGCAGGAGCGTTGTCCAGTACCAGCTTCTCCTTTTCGTGGAGATGGAGGGGTAAGTCCCAGGTCTCATACACGTATTTATTACCGAAGATATGGTCCAGGTGGCAATGGGTATTTAACAAAACTTTAGGGCTTAGTCTCTCCTGTTCAATATATTCGGTCAGGGTGACCCGTTCGTTGCCAAAATAACACCCGGGATCTATGATGCAGCAGGCATCCTTTTCATCGGATAGCACGTATGTATTTTCCTGAAGGGGGTTGAATGCAAAAGATTTTATAGTAAGCATACGATCGCAATTTTATTGGTAATGGACCTGCGGTCCGTACAATGGCTGAACTGCCTTTGGTTTGGATAAAATCAATTTCACCGGTATTATGGATTGTTATAACTTTAAAACCTCACTGAAAAGGTATGGGTATGCAAGTTCACCAGATTATGCCGAAATCACGCTATTTTTTTTTGATTTTACTGGGAGGGTTATTTTTTTCCGGGCGGAGCCTGGCCCAGGTAAATACGGTGGAATTCGGGAAGAACCGGCTTCAATTTAAAAATTTCAAGTGGAAATACTATCAGACGACCAATTTCAACACTTACTTTAACGAGGGGGGGCAGGAATTAGGGAAATTCGTCTGTCAACTGGCTGAAAAAGAGCTGCCGGGCATTGAGCAATTCGAGGAATACGGGCTGCAGCGCCGGGCGAATATCGTCATTTACAACTCCTACAATGACCTGGAGCAATCCAATATCGGGCTGAGCCTCGACTGGCAGACGACAGGCGGCATTACCAAGCTGGTGAACAACAAAATGGTGGTTTACTTTAACGGGGATCACAATAACCTGCGGATCCAGATCCGGCAGGGGATCGCCCGGATCCTCATGGAGAATATTCTCTTCGGGGATGACCTGGGGGAGTTCGCCACCAATCAGGCCTTGCTGGACCTTCCTCAATGGCTGACGGACGGGTATATCGAATATGTGGGAGAGAACTGGAATACCCAGCTGGACGACCAGCTTAAATCGGCTATCCTGGGCGGGCGCTATAAGAATTTCTACCAATTCGCCTTCGAAAAACCTAACCTGGCGGGGCATGCATTCTGGCAATACCTGGCGGAAAAATACAAAAAGGAGAATGTCACCTATTTCCTGTATTTATCCAGGGTGTACCGCAACCTGAATAATGCCTCCATGCGCATCTGTAAAAAGAAATTCAAGGAGGTATTAAAAGACTTCATGAACGAGGAGGAGGAGAAATACGATAAGGATATCCGTGGCCGCCGCAATTTCCCCAAGGGCAATGTAGCGGTGGTGGAGACCATCAATGACCACAAGGATTTCTTTCATTTCTCTCCCAATCCCGCTCCCCGCAGCCAGACCTATGCCGTAGTGGAGTTTAACCATGGCAAGTATACGGTCACCCTGCATGAGAACTTCATTTATACCAAGGTCTTATTGAAAATGGGTGTACGCACCCCCGCGGAACAGCTCGCCCCCCATTACCCCCTGATCGCCTGGGATAATAAGGGTACCCGGCTGGCATGTATCTATTGGGACCGGGGCAAGGTAAAGTTATTCGTCTATGATGTGACAAAAAAGTATAAACCCATCGTACAGGACCTGCCCGACTTCGACCAGGTGCAGGATGTGAAGTACATGCTGGACAACAATACCCTGCTGATGAGCGCCTCCCGGAAGGGGCAGATGGATATCTATGTCTACAAAATGGACAAGCAGACCTATAAGCAGATCACCAATGACGTATATGACGAGCTGGACCCTTCGTTTGTGGCTTTCCCGAATAAGACCGGCATCATTTATTCCTCGAACCGTCCTTCGGGCCGGGCAAGGACCGGGGATACGGTATTACCGTCCAATTACCATTACAATATCTTCCTCGTGGACAACTGGAATGAGAGCGAGGCCAAACAGATCTCCCAGCTTACTTTCCTGAAGTACGGAAATGCCCGTTATCCTACCCAGTATAATAACAATCACTTCACCTTTATCAGCGATGAGAATGGGATTGCCAACCGCTATGCGGGTTTCTTCACCACCAAGCGGGCGGGTATCGACACGGTCTACAAAGTGGGGGAAGAGCTGCTGCACAACCCGGACCCCAGGGATCTGGATTCCACGCTGAAGGCGCAGCATAAGACGGAGCCGGATACCGTGTATGCTTTTTCCATCACCAATGACTCCTCATATATATTCCCCATCACCAATTATGAGAGCAGCCTGACGGAGACGAAGAGCGCCGGCGACAACGGGCAGGTAAGTGAAGTAAGGCAGGAGGGTGATTTGAAATTCCTGTATAAGCTGAAGGTGGACGATGCGGCCCTGAAAAAGCGTAATCTCAATGCCCGGATGACGGACTATCGTAAGAAGACCGTATCCGAAAATATGGTAGCGACGGCGGGCGCCCTTCCTCCTGTGACCAAGCCCCGTTCGGACAGCGCCCGTAAACCCGGTACTGATTTCTTCGAAAGCGAATTCAATCGTGACCAGAAGGATACTTCTTCGGCTAACCGCCGTCCGGCGGTGCCGACCAGCAATCCTTTCGCCACCCGTCCGGAGCCGCCGAAAGAGGAGCCGATCCTGAAGAAGGCCAAGCTATTCGATTATAAGCTGAAATTTTCCGTGGACAATTTCTCGGCGGGCTTCAATAATGACGTGCTGATCACCAGGTATCAACCCTATACCGGTTCGCTGCCCATCAATATGAGCGGGGCGGACGCTTTCAGCGGCATGCTCAAGGCCAGCATATTCGATCTGTTTGAAGATATCCGGTTTACCGGCGCCATGCGTTTGCCTTTCTTCGGCGGCGGTTCCAGCGCTACTTCGATCGCGCCACAGGGAACCAGTACTTTTACACCGGGAAGCTCTTCCTTTTTTGACGGAAGCGGCGAGTGGTATGCGCGGGTGGACTATCTGAAGCGCCTTTTTGATTACTCCCTGGTCTATTACCGGGAGACGGAAGTGGGCACTTACAATGATACCACCCTTTACTCCGGGTACGATCTGGGATACAGTGCTAAATCCTATACCAATCTCTGGCAGGCTATTATCAAATACCCTTTCGACAAGGTGAAAAGTCTTCGTTTATCCGTGGGCCTGCGTACGGATAAGGTAATAGTACGGCCTGATGGTAGCTCCTCAATTCTGGATTCCGTCGCCCTCAAGGCGAAGCCACAGAACAAACAGACTTATGGCCTGGTGCATCTGGAATATGTCTATGACAATTCGATCATGAAGGCCACCAATATCTGGAATGGCTTTCGCGGCAAGGTCTATATGGACTGGAATACCCAGCTGAATACGACAGCGGGAACCGGAGAAGGGAAGTACATGTATGTCTTCGGGTTTGATTTGCGTAACTATTATCCCATTTACCGGAATTTCATCTGGGCGTTGCGGGCATCGGGTGATTTCTCCTGGGGTAACCACAAGGTCGTCTATTACCTAGGCGGTACGGACGGATGGCTGTTCCCCAAAGCCAATTACACGCCTCAGCCGGCACAGGATAACAGCTATGCTTTCCAATCCCTGGCGGTGAACCTGCGTGGGTTCAATCAGAATGTCGCCAATGGCAACAATAACATGATCATCAACAGTGAGCTCCGGCTGCCGGTCTTTACCACTTTATTCAATAAGCCGATCAACAATGCCTTCCTCCGGAATTTCCAGGTGATCCAGTTCTTCGATCTGGGATCAGCGTGGAATGGGGCTTATGGAGGTCTTTCCCGTCCGGAGCAGAGTTTTGGCGGTCCGAATGATCCCAACAATCCCAATCAATACCTGACGGTCAATATCAAGGCGGGGGGTATCGGACCTTTCGCCGGCGGATATGGGTTTGGCGCCCGCAGCACTTTATTGGGTTATTTCCTGCGTTTCGATGCCGGGTGGCAGATGAATACTTTCTTTGGCGGGAAGCCTGTGATGAATGTGTCGATGGGCGTGGATTTCTAAAGCGGACATATACAGAATAACCATTATATTTTATTTAATTCACTTTGTCCATCTTGACAAAGTGATCCTTTATTATTACTATTGTCGTACACTCCCATTCAGTCACAACCTGTATTGCTCTGTATTGCTATTTGCGATATTTCCGCCCTTTCAAGGTTAAGACCCTCTGATTTTATTAGCGAATAACTCATGCCCATCCGTTACCAAACTGATGGTAGTAACCTATTTTCCCGGTTGTCTCAATTGATTTTAAATAATTAAACCTTCTTCCATGAGAAAAAATCTACGCTACTCCGTCCTCTCACTCATTGTGTCAGTTGCGCTATTCATCACCAGCCCCCTGCGGGCGCAGGTTACGCACACAACTATTAAATTTGGAGCGCCTAAGCTGATCAACTTTCATGAACGGGCCCTCTACGATATTTCGCATCCACAAGCCTTGAGGAAGCGGGCCATCGAGCAGGGAGAAGACAGGGCCCATTATAAATTTGTGCCTAAGCCGGTGCCTGCGGACGCCGTAGTTAATACCATCGATGTGAAAGCTGTAACCGCCCAGAAGGCCGCTGCAGTAACACTCAACTCTCCTTCGCCAAGCCTGAACTTTAACGGGGTATTGGACAATGGCACCCTGATACCGCCCGATATCAACGGGGCGGTTGGCAAAACCTATGTAATGGAAACCACCAACCAGGAATTCAGGATCTATACGAAGGCCGGCGCCTTGAACAGCACGGTAACCATCACCACCTTTTTCTCCGGGACGGGAGGCAGCGGTTATTACGATCCGCATATTGTATATGACCCCAACAACGATCGGTATGTCATTTGTATCGATGGCAACGCTGCCAACGGGGACGGCGGGCTCTTTCTGGCAGTATCCCAGACCGGCGATCCCACGGGCAACTGGTATACCTATGGCATTGACGCTTTAGGCAATGCATCGGACTTCCTTGATTATCCTCAAATGGGCTTTAATAACAACTGGATCGTACTGACAGGGAACGATTTTCTCGCAGCCGGCGGCAATACCGGTAAAATATATGTGTTTAACAGGGCGAACGTCTATAGCGGGACGGAGGGGACGTTGAATACTTTTACGGATGCTACGGCATCCCTGTTATCCCCTGCCGCTACTTATGATGCTGCTCAAAATACCGAATACCTGGTGACGGACTGGAATGGCAGCTCCGGAGGCAATGGATATGTCAGGCTATCGACTATCACGGGTACGGCTGCGGCCCCCGTTTATTCCACGGGCAGCACGATTGGAGTAAACCAGCCCTGGAGCGAGACGGCCATAAATGCTACGCAGTTGGGGAGCAGCAATCTGATAGAAGATGGCGATACCCGTATTCATAGCTGCATTTATCGGAATAGCGCCCTGTGGTTCACCCATACGGTATTTCTACCCAGCAGCACTCCTACCTATTCGGGGGCGGACTGGTGGCAGATCAATCCTTCGGCCGCTACGGTCACACAGTTCGGTCGCATCGCAGATGCAGCCGGAAAGATATTCTATTATTACCCCAGCCTGGATGTCAATACGAATGGGGATATGGTGATCGGCTATAATCTGTCAGGGCCCAGCAATTATGTCAGTTCTGCATACGCTTTGCATCTTTCTACTGATGCTGCCGGCACATTGGAAACCCCTGTTATTTTCAAAGCGGGTATTGCAGGCTATTTCAAGGACTATGGCAGCGGCCGCAATCGTTGGGGCGATTTTTCCGGAACCGCTGTCGATCCTTCCGACAATTCATTCTGGACCTTCCAGGAATGGGCTAACACGGGAAATAACTGGGCCACCCAGATTGCCCATGTCCCGGATTCCGGGGGCACAGCGCCCTGTGCCGCACCTACGGGCATGGCAACCAGTAGTATTACCAATACCACTGCCACATTCAGTTGGACGGCCGTGACAGGAGCGTTGAGCTATAATGTCCGGTACAGAGTAGTAGGCGCAAGCACCTGGACTACGGTTTCGGACAGCGTGCATACGTACAATGCTACCGGGTTAACAGCCGGCACCAATTATGAATGGCAGGTACAAACTGTCTGTTCTTCCACATCCAGTTCCTCCTTCACGGCCTCCACCACCTTTACTACCACGGGAGGATGCCCTGTGCCGGGAGGGCTCGCCGCATCGGCTATCACGAGTACCACCGCAACATTGGGCTGGACCGCTGTAACAGGCGCCGCCAGCTATCATCTGCAATGGAAGGCGACTTCGGCTACGACCTGGACAACGGTGACGGGTCTGACCGGTATTTCCTATAACCTGACAGGGCTTACTGCCGGCACTTCCTATCAGTTCGAGGTACAGACAATATGCAGCACCAGCAGCAGCGCTTACAGCAGCCCTGATTCCTTCGCGACATCCGGCGGGGCGCTGACCTATTGCGCTTCCAGCGGTAATACCACTTATGAATACATTAAAACGGTGGTATTAGGTTCCATCAATCATACCAGTTCCAATGACGGAGGCTATGGGAATGATACCAGCGTACATACAACCCTGGCGGCCGGATCGCATACGATCACCCTAACGCCCGGATTTACGGGGTCTTCTTACGTGGAATACTGGACGGTATATATCGATTATAACCAGAACGGGGTACTGAATAATACCGGCGAAATAGTCGCAACGGGGAGTGGAAGAAGCGCTATCTCCAGGACCTTTACCGTGCCGACGACCGCAAAGAATGGCGCCACCCGTATGCGTATACAATTACATTATGGCTCCAGCAGCACCAACCCTTGTGCTACGCTGGATTATGGAGATGTACAGGATTATACGGTCATTATTACCGGGGGCACAGCTCCCGTCGACGGTTCGCCAACCCCCGATCAACCGGTTACGGATGAATCGGACCAATCAACGGCCGTATCGGACAGATCCGCCAGCCTGAAGATCATCCCGAACCCGGTGCCAGGCGCCATAGCCCCTACTGCGATGTACCGGCTCGTCAGCGATGGGGACGTGAGCCTGAAAGTGATAGACCTCAGCGGAAGGATCCTGCATCATGTGAACCTTGGCGTTCAAAATGCCGGCCCGCACAATTACTTATTAGGCACTCTTGGTAATCGCCTGTCTGCCGGTTATTATGTCATTGTTCTTGAACAGAACAAGCAAGTGATCGCAAGGAATCGCTTTATAGTGAAATAAATGTCTTAAGAGCCGCCCCGTTCCACGGGGCGGCTCTTTCCAATTATGAAATTCATTTCCCTGTTGTTATTTACGTTTTTTTTCTTCCCATATGGAAAGAGGCCGGCTATTTCCACCCTGAAGCGGCAGGCTGAAGTATTTCCAAACGAAGTAGGAGACCACTGGACATACCAATTCAGGGGATATGGGTCATCGGCAGACAAGATAGATTCTATCAACGTTGATATCATCGGCCAGATACTCCTCCCCGACGGCGGGCATGCCAGGATCTGGCTATACAGATATCCGAATGGAGTGGATACTAACTATGTGGTCTCCGATGAAAAGATGGTTAAAATATATTACGGATATTACAATTACTGTAATCCGTGTACCGGGATAATGCCTCGTGAAAAATTCAAATACAGTTTCCCCCTGGAAATGGGAAAATCATGGATTACGGGGGATCAGTATGGAGATACCATAAAGGCAATCTCGAAATCTTCGGTAACAGTTCCAGCCGGTACTTTCCTTAATACCTCTTTATTGATCAATCTTCCCGGGAAATCTAAATTTATTGGAAACTTCCATAGAAAGGATAGCATCTGGTATACCCCCTATATAGGCGTAATAAAACGCAGGCAGAATGAATTTGATTTGAGGCCCATGCCTGGTAATGGGATCTGGGAATTATCCGGGTATAGTTTGAAATGAAATTCCGGGTAGCCGCCGACCGGCCCGGCCAAAATGGGCTACCTGAAATTGGCTAAAATGGCGTTCCTTTGCAGGATATGTCCCTGTTCATCACCTCTCTTAATTCCGGCAGTAATGGCAACTGTTATTACATTGGCAATGACAGGGAGGCTATTTTGGTGGATGCCGGCATTTCCTGCCGGGAGACGGAAAAACGCATGAAACGGCTGGGGCTTTCCATGGAGTCCGTAAAAGCTATTTTCGTATCGCATGAGCATACGGATCATATCAAGGGGATTCCGGTGATCGCTAAAAAGTATCAGTTACCTGTTTATATCACGACGAATACGCTGCGCAACGGAGGGCTTGAGCTCGATGCCTCTCTGGTAGTGTCTTTTCGGGCTTCGGTCGCCGTGGCGATCGGAGAGCTGAATATCACGGCTTTTCCCAAGTTCCATGACGCCATCGATCCCCATAGTTTTGTTGTCGAGTCTAAAGGAATACGAATTGGCGTATTCACGGATATCGGCGTCCCTTGTGAGCACCTGATCCATCATTTTAAACAATGCCATGCCGCCTTCCTGGAATCCAACTATGATGAAGGGATGCTGGAGAATGGCAGTTATCCTTACCATCTGAAGAATCGTATCCGGGGCGGGCAGGGGCATCTTTCCAACAGGCAGGCGCTGGATCTTCTTCAGACACACCGGCCGCCGTTTTTAAGCCATTTGCTGTTATCGCACCTTTCTCATAACAACAACTGTCCCGATCTGACCCGGGCCTTGTTTGCCCCCCATGCCGGGGAGACGAAGATCGTTATCGCCTCCCGGCATGAAGAGACACCCGTTTATGCTATCGAACCCTCGCAGGCATTGGGTCCTGTCGTTTCTTTGGCGAAAGCGGCTGGTGCGCTTCCGGGAGCGGCCGGGGTGGCCCGGCCCCCTGCTGCCACAAAGCCCCTCCGGCCCAAAAAAGCGGCGCCCGCTCCGCAGCAATTCTCTTTGTTTTAATTCCATTTGATCTTCCGCGAGAAATACATCACTACGGCCAGGGTGATGAACAGTCCGATGCTACCCATCAACAGGGCATAGTCCTGCAATTGTATCAGCGTAAAGATGAAACCATACTGCAGGGCCAGCAGGGAGCCGACGAACAGGGACATCTTCGGGGACCGGAGGATACTGCGCACATACCAGGCGATGAGCCCGATCGTCGCCAGGGATGCTGTCAGGTAGGCGGGATTGAAGCCGATGTATTCTGAAAAGGAAAGGAGCAGGGTATAAAAGAGGCAGAGGGCAAATCCCACCAGTACATATTGCAGGGAGTGGATGGCGCGGGAATAGATCCATTCGATCAGGAAGAAAGCGGTAAAGGTCAGCAGGATGATCAGGATGGAATATTTGACGCTGCGGGTCGTCTGCTTGTAGGAATCCACCGGCACGATCAGGTTTACGCCAAAGGCGGCTTTATTCAATTCATAAACGCCCTGCTTCCATTGCTGCGGATAGTTGCGGTTCAGATACAGTACTTTCCAGTCGGCGACAAAGCCGCTGTCTTTCACGGACCGTACATCGGGCAGGAAGCTGCCGGTGAAGCTGGGATCGGACCAGGAGGAAGTAGCTTCTACCTTTGTCTCCTTCCCTGCGGGCACGAATAAAAGGTTGCCGGAGCCTTTGAGCTTTACGGTCGCGGAGAATTCCAGCGGTCCGTGAATGCCCGCCAGCGCGGCAGGCAGGGAGGCGCTGAGGGAGTTGCGGAATTGCTCGCTGGAGAATTTGGCGGGCACCATGTCGAGGTCGACGCCCGAAAGATGAAGGGTCATATCTTCTTTTAGCCCCTGCACATCGCTGATATCGAAGAATACGGCGGCTTCGTTCCACAAAAGGTTTTGCGCGGGGATATTCAATTCGGCCAGGTGGATGCTGTCATAGGAACCTTTGATCTGCAGTTCGGTAGTGTAAACGATCACCTGGTAGATGCCCCGGTATCTCCGCTCCGGGATGATGTGGGCGTGGATATCCAGTTTGGCGGGCAGGAAATAAGCCCATTTTTTTTCTTCATGGGTATTGCCCTGGCTGGTCACCATCTCCTGATAGGGGATGCCAATCACGGGGCCGGTAATGGTCTGGGGGCCGGCCCATTTGGAGCTGATCTCTGTAACGGCTTCCTTTTGCCGGTCTTGTCTTTCGGATACCAGGTTCTGGATGAAATACGTGGGGATCAGTAATAAGAGGACCAGGAATCCGATGAAGAAGCTCTTCAGGATGATCTTGTTGGCTTTCCAGAAACTGCTGATTATAGTATTGCTTTCCATGATTTTGGGGTTGATTTATTTACGAATATATATTACCGTTATATTTATGAGCGCGCGGGGTCACTGCCGGGTATACGGATGCCGGGAT
Source organism: Puia sp. (assembly GCA_035555335.1). Classification (GTDB taxonomy): domain Bacteria; phylum Bacteroidota; class Bacteroidia; order Chitinophagales; family Chitinophagaceae; genus Puia. Next base: position 46,999 of record DATMGS010000019.1, on the reverse strand, counting down.
ATGGGTATGCGACCCCGGGGATGCCGGCTTAGATCAGCGACGGACGGGGCGCTGCGATCAGATCAGCGCCTTATGTACTTTTTTCATCATCAGGTACATCAGGGTCATCAGGATGGAGAAACAGAGGATCATATCCCAGGCAACCTGGTGACGCAATGGATGGATGATCATGCTTGCGATATCGCTCAGCAATTGGAAGGGATCGGTGAGCAGGTCCCAGCTATTGTAGCGGAGATAGCGGCCGGTATAGATCCCCAGGGCATTCAGCCACATGATGGGGTACAGAAAGAGCAGCTCATTGCGCAGGGAGAGCTGGGGCAGCAGAATATGTTCCATTTGCCGAACGGACAGAACACCCAGCAGCAGTCCGTTCCATACAAAAGAAAGGATCATTGCCAGGTCAAACCATTGCGGGGCCTGCCGGTCATTATAGCGGTCTCCCAGGTGGAAGAGGTCGGTGATGATATAAAATGAATTAGGAACGAACAGGATCCACACAAGAAAGACTGGCGCCAGGATGGACCGGTTGCTTATCCAGGTGGGCCTGCGCGCCAGGACGCTGGTGATACCATAGGGGATATAGGCTAGGAAGAGGTTCCAGATGAGGAAGAGAAACTTGCCATTTCCGGTATGGATGATCCTTGCTGCCACCAGCAGGCAGCTGAACAGCATGGAGAGGAATAGCAGGCGATCCATTTCCGTACGGAGGAAAAAGATCCGGCCGCCCTTGGATGATTTCAGCGATATGCTCGTGTCGGAGTTCATATAATTTTAGGTATAAAAATGATCGTTCCTATAATGACCGCGGTGATGGCGGCAACCAGCACGGCGCCGGCGGCCAGGTCCTTTATGACCTTGATTTCGGGATGTTCTTCCTTCGAAATAAGGTCAGCGGTTCTTTCCAGGCAGGTATTGAGCATCTCCGTCACCCAGACCAGTCCGATCACGGACACCAGGGCTACGGCCTCCAGGTGAGAGACCTTCAGCGTCCAGGCCGCGATCGCGACCCCGATGGTTGCCACCAGGTGGATCCGGGCATTGTGCTCTCGCCGGAGGAATTGAGCGATTCCCGCTCCTGCGTAGGCGAAGCTTTTTATGCGGCTGCGAATGGAAAACTTTTGTGCCTCCATGATTAGTAGCGTATATGTTGAATCAATGCGTAGGCAATCAGCACCAGCAATAACAATCCGCTCTGCAGCGCGATGGCCGTATTCAGCCAGTAACGCCGGTAGGATACCTGTACGTTCCATCCCCATTTTCCCGGTTGCAGGTTGAATTGGAGGATAGAGAGCACATTACAGAAGACCGATAGCAGCAGGCAGCCGAGAATAAACTGAGCTTTATGCAAGGCAAAGAGGTTGAAAGGAGATTGCAGGAAAGAAGGGGCCATGGAATAATACAGGGTCTTCGAACCAAAACAGATCCTCAGCAGGATCGTGCCGATAAAATAACTCGCCGGGAGCAGCAGGATGATGCCCAGCAAACTCGAAACCAGGGACCCTACAGGCAGCTTGTGCATATTCGCGGCTTGTCTATTCGTCAGATGCATATCAGTGTGATTTTATTATTTTTCATGGGGCTTGCTCACCCCCCGTATCATATTCTCCAGGGCCCCGATGTGTTCTTTAAAGGCCGATTCGCCGGCCTTGGTGATCGAGTACGTGGTATTGGTCTTTCTGCCGATAAATCCCTTGTGAACTTTAATAAAGCCGTTCTCTTCCAGGTTGATCAGATGAGAGGCCAGGTTGCCATCCGTCAGTTCCAGCAGTTGCTTCAGATCGTTGAAACTGACCTCCTCATTCATCAACAGGCTGCTCATCACCCCCATCCGGATGCGGCTGTCGAATACCTTATTTAAATTACCTATAGGATTCTTCATCGTTAACAAAAATAACCTCTATTCAAACTTAACCCTTTTCATATTTCCACCACATGAACAGCCCGTATACAATATGTAAAAATCCAAAGCCCAGCGTCCAGAAATATAAGCCCCAGTGTGCATAGAACATATTGATACAGCCCAGCGCGATCTCCAGCAGGCCCAGGTAACGGATATCACTTAATGTATATTTACTGGCATTCACGAGGGCCAGTCCATAGAATACGAGACAGGACGGAGCCACATAGCCCCAGTCCGAATGATCCAGCAGGCCCAGGACAAAAAATCCGCCGGCCAGCAATGGGATGGCCATATTGACCAGCAATTTCTTTGAAGTAAGATCCCAGACCGGCAAATTGCTTCGGCGCGCTTTTCTCCAGGTGAACCAGGTAGAGGTCAGCAAGGCAGCCGCTAATACCACCCCTGCCAGCATGATCAGTCTCCATTTAAGCGCATGGACACCATCCAGGGTATAGCCATTCCGGGAGACGATGCCCCCAGCCCCATAATACTCCCCTATCCAGTTATGCGCCATAAATGCGCCTGCCAGTGCACAGATACCAGCGCTTACACCGCTCAGTCCGCTCAGGGAAATGAAGCGGGAAGACCGCTCCATCATCCGTTTGATATCCTGTAAAGTTTCCAAAGATTCCCGGCTTGGACTATCCATAAAAAGCACTTTGAAATACAAAGTAACAGGAAAAGATCCATTCCAGCAAGCATTTGTCAAAAAACAATAAAGATTTTGACAGCTTTGAAGAAAAAAATCCCCGTCGGGGCCTTTTTGTCGTTTATCAGGCAACTGTAACCTTCCGGAAACAGTACATTTGGGCGATGCATTTCCCTCAACATGTCCCATACCGTATCTGGCTGTTATTTATCCTGTTACCCTTGTCCTATATTGGGAAAACGCAGAACCTTCTCCTGAAAGGAACGATCAAAGATGCCCATAGCGATGAAAAGATCCCTTTTGCCTCCCTACGGATGCAGGGAACCGGAAGAGGAAGGCTGAGTGATTCGGCAGGGGGTTTCACCTTCCGGTTCGAGCATTGGCCTTCGGACACCCTGGTCATCAGCTATGTCGGCTACCAGGACTATAAGCTGGCCCTTTCTCCTGCTCAGCTGGCCGGCGCCGCTCATCATGATACGGTGAATATAGCCATCACCCTGGAGCGGGGGCAATATGCCGTGGAGGTGGTGGTCCGCAAGAAGGTGGACAGAGGTCTGCTCTTATGGAGAAAGATCGTGCGAAGGAAAAAATTCAACGACCGCTATCGTTTTGAAAATTTCTCCTACGAGCTCTATAACAAACTGGAACTGGACCTCAACGAGGTTAATAAGGAGAAGCTGGGGCGCAAGCGGCTCCTGAAACCTTTTAATTTTATCCTGGATAATGTGGATACCCTGGAAGGGCAGCCTTTTCTTCCGGTATTCCTTACAGAGACGCTGTCCGACTATTATTACCAGCGGTCGCCGCTCAAAAGAAGGGAATCGATCAAAGCCAGCAAGTCGCTGGGAGTCGACAACGAGAGCGTCAGTAAGCTGCTGGGAGGCATGGAGCAGAATATCGACTTCTACCGGAACTTCATTCCTGTATTTGACCGCAACTTCGTCAGTCCCATCAGCGACAACGGAGACTATTACTATCATTACACGGTAGTGGACACGCAGTTCGTCAACTCCCGGCGTCTGTTCCACCTGGTCTTCACCCCTAAACGTAAAGGAGAGAGCACTTTCGAGGGGGACTGCTGGGTGAACGATACTAGCTTTGCCATCCAGAAAATGAGCCTGCGCCTGAATAAGGAGGCCAATATCAATTTCGTCAACGAGCTGAGCCTTATCCAGGAATTTTCCCTGATCAACGACAGCACCTGGTTCCTCGACAAGGACAAATTCGTCGCCAATATCTCCCCTCTGGGAAAAAATAACCTTGGTTTTATCGGCCGCAAGACCACTACCTACCGGAATATCGTCGTCAATGACTCGTCTGTCAGCCGGGAAGTGGCCAGGAACAGGATCCTGGAGGAGACGGTCTTCGTCCCGGGCGCCCGGGACCGGTCCGACTCTTTCTGGCAGGCGTCCCGCCACGAGGAATTGAACAAGAATGAGAAGGCGATCTATCATACGATCGACACCCTGCTCAAAATGCCTCTCTTTCATACGTATACCAATATCGTCAACTTCCTGGGTACGGGGTATTATGAGAAGGGCCCTTATGAATTTGGTCCCTGGTATAACTGGGTTTATTCGAATCAGCTACAGGGTCTGCGGTTACGCTGGGATTTGGGGACCAATCGTGTTTTCAGCAAGAAGGTCATCCTTCACGGGTATCTGGCTTATGGCTTTGGCGATCAGAAATGGCATGGGGAAGGGGATGTGCTCTGGAAGCTGAAGAACGATCCGCGCCTTACCCTTTACGCGATGTACCGGAATGACCTGGATTACGGGCAACAATATTATGATGAGATCACATCGGATAACATTTTCGCCCTGACCGTGCGCAAGTCGGGTATCCCTATCAAATTTTTGAACCTGGAAGAAAAGAAACTGGAACTGTTTAAAGAATGGCATAATGGATTTTCCATCACGCTGACGGGTGATCACCGGCGTTATGATCCCCTGCTCAACCTGCCGCCAAAAGAGAACTACAGTGGCGCTAATGGCGGCGATCCCCTCACTACTTTCGAGACCTCCATTCGTTTACGCTGGGCTTACCTGGAGAAATTCTTCGAGAACACTTTCTATCGCACCAGCCTGGGCAGTGATTATCCGATTGTCTCGGTCAAATATACGCGCGGCATTTCAGGGGTGCTGAGCAGCAGCTACAATTATGACAAGGTCTCCGCCAGCGTCTCGGACTATATGAAAGTGCCTCCATTCGGGACCATTTATTACAATGTGTTTGCGGGAAAGACTTTCGGCACCCTACCCTTTCCCTTGCTGGATGTGGCGCCGGGGAACGAGCTTCATTATTACAATCAATATGCTTTCAGCCTGCTCAATAAATGGGAGTATATACATGACCGCTACCTGGGCGTCAATTTCGAACATAATTTTGGCAATGGGCTGTTCCGTTTCATTCCGCTTACCCGGAAGCTGAAGTTCCGCCAGTTCTGGACGGCTAAGGCGCTATGGGGAAGTCTTTCGGCCGCCAATGCGTCTTACAATACCTCACCTGGTTATGCTTTCAAATCATTGGATGGGAAGACCTACCTGGAGCTGGGCACGGGAGTCGATAACATTTTTAAGTTCTTCCGGGTGGACCTGGTGTGGAGGGTGTTGCCACAGCCGTTGCCTTCCGTACCCGCGGAGCGGTTCGGGGTATTCGGGAGTTTCAGGATCGCGTTCTAAGGGCTAGCTCCTCACTCTTCGGCGGGGTTCTTCAGTTCCCATTTGTCCAGTGCTGCATCGAGACGGGCAGTCACTAATTTGGTGGCGAGCCTTCTCAGCTGCACAAAATCTTCTTCGTGCAAAGGTTTTTTCAGCAATCGCACCATCATTAACTGCTGTTCGTTGAGGGAAGTGAAATTTACTCTGGATTCCATGGGGGTAAGGTACGACAATTAACCCGGCTTTTGCCGGATGGGGACAACCGAGGGGCCGGAGCAGCGGAATGGTCTAATCCAGTCGCAGCTCCATCTGGATATTGCAGCGTTCGTAGGGTGAGGGCGGGCCGGCCACCTTATGGAAGCCTAGTTTGTGATAGAGGCTGATGGCGGGCTTCAGTTTGGTATTGCTTTCCAGGTAGAGCTTTTGCGCGCCCTGGGAGCGGGCTTTTTCGATGCAGGCCTGTCCCAGGAGAAAGCCGATACCTTTGCCTTTTGCCGAGGGGGCGACGGCCATTTTGGCCAGCTCGAAATTTCCGTCTTCCATCGGGATCAGGCCGCAGGCGCCTACGGGCTGGCCCTGGTAGAGGGCCATATAGATATGACCGCCTTTGTCGAGGATATGTTCTTTGGGATGGTCCAGGGCATGATGGTCTTCCTCTTCCATTTTGAACCAGGTGGTGATCCATTCTTCATTCAGTTGCTTAAAGGCAAGGGAATGTTCCGGCAGGAAGTCTACGATCTGCACTTCGTTACTTTCCCGCTGTTTCTTTTCCTCCTGTACCCGGCGGAGCAGGCTTTTCTGTTCCAACAGGAACTCCCATTCACCGATTGCCTTCCAGAGGTCGTGGTGGGTCTCGTTCATCGCCTTCTCTATGGCGGTGGTCACGTCCTCGAGCTGCACCTGCATCTTCTGCCGGAGCGCCTGGCCGGCAGGGGATAACAGCACGAAGTTCTTGCGCCCGTCGGTTTCTCCCTTCCGCTCGGTTACATAGCCTTTGGCTGCCATTTCCCGAACGATCTGGCTGACGGAGGGATGAGTATGGCCGATCTCCCGTGCGATATCCATGATTGATTTGCCGGTCTCTTCCTGTTCCAGCAGGGAGTAAAAGACGGGGAACCATTTGGGTTGGAGGTCAACCTGGTAAAGGTCATAGATGGCGGCGGCCTGTTCTGTCATCTGTTCGCTGAGGCGGCGGAGGCGGCTTCCGAGGGCCATTTTCCCCGTTTTGTTATAAAAATCCATAAAAGATATTAATTACGTAAGTGATTACGCAAATTTAAATGACTATTCCTGTACGGCCAAATTTTTTGTTACATTTACCCATACAACGATTTACATGCCTACACCTTATATCCTCGCCCTCGACCAGGGTACTACCAGTTCAAGAGCCATCCTTTTTGACCACAAAGGTCAGATCATCCAGTTAGCGCAAAAAGAATTCCGGCAATATTACCCTCAGCCCGGCTGGGTGGAGCATGATGCCGAAGAGATCTGGTCTTCGCAGTATGGGGTACTGGCGGAGGTGCTGGCCAAAAGCAATATCACCACCCGGGACATCGCCGCCATCGGCATCACCAACCAGCGGGAGACGACGATCGTCTGGGAGAGGGCCAGCGGCCGTCCTATTCATCCTGCCATCGTCTGGCAGGACCGCCGCACGGCGGGCTACTGTGATGAATTAAAAGCGCAGGGTCTTTCCCCGTTGATCCAGGAGCGTACGGGTTTGGTTATCGACGCTTATTTTTCGGCGACCAAGCTGCGATGGATCCTGGATAATGTTGCCGGGGCCCGGGCCCGCGCGGAGAAGGGGGAGCTGGCATTCGGCACGGTCGACAGCTGGCTTATCTGGAAGCTCACTGCGGGGAAGCTGCATATCACCGATAGCACCAATGCCTCCCGTACGCTGCTGCTGAATATTCATACGGGAGAGTGGGATCCGGAGCTGCTGCGCATATTCGATATTCCTGCGGGGGTATTACCTGAAGTGCGGGCTTCCAGTGAAGTCTATGGAGCGACGGGCAGCATCATGGCCCCCGGCTCTGTGGGGATGCCTATTGCGGGGATTGCCGGAGACCAGCAGGCAGCTTTGTTCGGGCAGCTATGTACCCAGCCGGGCATGGTGAAGAATACTTACGGCACGGGTTGTTTCATGCTGATGCATACCGGCAAAGAGGCCGTTCATTCAAAAAATAATCTGCTGACAACTATTGCGTGGAAGCGGAATGGACAGATAGAATACGCGCTGGAGGGGAGCATCTTTATTGCCGGGGCCGTCGTACAATGGCTGAGGGACGGGCTGCACCTGATCCGTTCTTCCGGGGAAGTGGAAGCCCTGGCAGCGACGGTGACCGATACGGAAGGGGTGTATATGATCCCGGCTTTTGCGGGGCTGGGGGCTCCTCACTGGAATCAGTATGCGCGGGGGAGTCTGTTCGGAATGACGCGGGGTACCAATAAGGCGCATATCGCCCGGGCGGCCTTGGAGAGCATCGCCTATCAGACCTATGACGTGCTCAAGGCGATGGAAGCCGATAGCGGGATCAGCATAAAAGAATTGCGGGTGGATGGCGGAGCTACCGCCAACAATCTGCTGATGCAGTTCCAGTCCGATATCCTGCAGGTGCCGGTGATCCGGCCCACGGTCTATGAGACGACGGCGCTGGGTGCGGCTTACCTGGCGGGGCTGGCTACCGGTTATTGGAGTTCGGTGGAAGACATCCAGCAACAATGGCAGGTGGACCGGCGTTTTACGCCTTCTATGGATTCCGGCCGGGTGGCGGAGCTGCTGAAAGGCTGGCAGCGGGCGGTGAAAGCATCGATTGCATGGACGGAGGGGTGACCCCACCCCCTACCCCCCTGAAGGGGGGATAATGGACAAAACTAATAGACTGAGCTATGAATCGAAAAGACATGATCGGGGCGCTTGCCTCCACTCCTGAATGGGACCTGTGTATTATCGGCGGCGGCGCCACGGGCCTGGGGGTAGCGGTAGACGCCGCTTCCCGGGGATTCAGGACCCTCCTGCTGGAGCAGTATGATTTTGCGAAGGGCACTTCTTCCCGGTCTACGAAATTAGTACATGGGGGTGTCCGCTATCTGCAGCAGGGGAATATCAAACTGGTGACGGAGGCCCTGCAGGAAAGAGGGATCCTGCATAGGAATGCTCCGCACCTGGTGAAGGATCAATCTTTTATCGTTCCTAATTACAAGTGGTGGGAAGGTCCCTATTATGGGATCGGCCTTAAAGTATATGACTGGATGTCCGGCAGCCTGGGATTGGGTCCTTCCCGTTCGCTCTCCCGGGAGGAGACGTTGCAGCTGGCCCCTACCCTGGATGCAGAGGGGTTGCGGGGCGGGGTCTTATATCATGACGGGCAGTTCGATGACGCGCGGCTGGCGATCAACCTGGCCCAGACGGCGGCGGGACAGGGAGCTATCCTGCTCAATTACTTTCCGGTCGGGGGATTTCTGAAAGAGGACGGACGGGTGAGCGATGGCATGGGTGATGCCGCCCGGTCGGGGCATGGCGGCAGGATCGTCGGGGTGCTCGCTACGGACAAAGAAACCGGGCGGGCTTATGAGATCCGGGCCAGGGCAGTGATCAATGCCACGGGGGTCTTTACCGATAGTGTGCTGCAAATGGATGAACCGGGCAGTGAGCCAATCATAGCGCCCAGTCAGGGCGTACATATCGTGCTGGATAAAGTTTTTTTGCCGGGGGAGGCCGCTATCCTGGTGCCGCATACGGATGACGGGCGGGTATTGTTTGCTGTTCCCTGGCATGACAAGATCATTATCGGCACGACGGATACGCTGGTGAAGGAAATTCAGGTGGAGCCGCGGGCTTTACCGGAAGAGATCGATTTTATCCTGCAGCAGATCGGCCGTTATCTGACGACGACGCCGGAGCGTAAAGACATACGAAGCGTATTTGCGGGACTGCGTCCTTTGGTGAAAAGCAGCAGCAAGAAAACGGCGGAATTGTCGAGGGACCACCTGATCACGGTCTCGGCATCCGGGCTGATCACCATTGCAGGGGGGAAGTGGACGACTTATCGCCGGATGGCGGAAGATACGGTGAATACGGCTATCGCGCGGACTCCGCTGGCAGACAAGCCTTGCAAGACGACGACATTACCCATTCATGGGGCGACCGATATAAGTGTGACGACTGATTTTCATGCCCCGCTGTATTATTATGGCAGCGATGCTCCGGCGATCCGGGCGCTCGTGGCTGCCGATCCTGCCTTGGGCAAGTTATTACATTCCCGGCTGCCTTATATCGGCGCCGAGATCGTGTGGGCTGCCCGGGAAGAATTGTGCATGACCGTAGAAGACGCTTTGAGCAGGAGGACGAGGGCGCTGTTGCTGGATGCGTATGCGGCCGTCGAATGTGCGGGAGTGGTGGCGAAGCTATTGGCCGGGGAGTTGGGAAGGGACCGGCAATGGCAGGAGCAGCAGGTAGCGGCATTCAGGGAAACGGCAAAAAATTATACCATATGACACCTTTTTTCGGCGAATTCGTCGGTACCGGCATGCTGATCATACTGGGTCAGGGAGTGGTAGCCAATGTAGTATTACAGAAGACGAAGGGGAATAACAGCGGCTGGATCGTCATCAGCTTCGGTTGGGCGATAGCGGTATTTGTGGGAGTGTATTGTTCAGCGGCAGCCAGCAAGGCGCATCTAAATCCGGCCGTCACCCTGGCTTTTGCCGCATTGGGAAAGATCAGCTGGGATCTTGTACCGGTATATCTCGCCGGGCAGCTATTGGGGGCCATGACCGGTTCCGGGATTGCCTGGCTCGGTTATCGCCTGCATTTTAACGAGACGGCGGATGCGGATGCCAAGCTCGCGGTTTTCTGTACCAGTCCTGCGATCCGCAGCACCGTGGACAACCTTCTTACGGAGATGATCGGCACTTTTGTTCTGATATTAGGAGTCTTGTATATCGCCTCTCCATCCAGCAGCCTGGGCGCGCTGGATGCTTTGCCGGTAGGCTTGCTGGTATTGGGGATCGGGCTTTCTTTGGGTGGTCCTACCGGTTATGCCATCAATCCTGCCCGGGACCTGGGGCCGCGGATCATGCATGCGATCCTGCCCATTCCCGGCAAGAGAGACAGTGATTGGGGCTATGCCTGGATACCGGTGATGGGTCCCCTGGCTGGGGCTTTGCTGGCGGCCCTTGTGTTTAAATTACTGTAAAAGAGAGCAGCCGAAAAGGCCTATAATAAAAAATCCCCGCTGAGTAAGCAGGGATGACTAATCAAATTCTTAGCCTAAATTATTCTTCTCATTCGTGTTGATATACGTAAAAAAGTGCTTTTTGGTTCTTGCAAACCCCAAAAAGATATCTCCCCATATTCCCCGGGCTTAATCCCCTCCTCTTATATGCCGTTATAGGTAAACGTATATGCGGCACGGATTAATGGGAAATTTAACAGGTTTAGTTAAGAAACCTGTTTAAATTTATTTTCCCTGTTCTCTATTCCTTATTTCCGGATTTGTCGACACTGGCCTAAACAAAGTTTGCCTCTGATATTAGTAGATGTGTGGTTATTGCTAAAATCCTGATTAGTTTCCATTTTATAACGGAAACATTGAACCTTATGCCTATTCACATCACCACCAAAAAGTTGAGGGATAGCTGTGTTTCGCCCCTCCTCCTGGAAGCCTCCACGGGAAGCGCCTTTCCTGATAACAAGGCCCTCCAATCCTCCGGCTGTTTTAGTTCCCTGCTGTTTTACGACAGTCGTTGTCCGGACTTCTGTATTCGTCTTAGTAATTATTTTCTGGGAGCCGATGTAGGCTGGCATGAGGATACTCCCGTCGATGCCGTCCTGATGATGCAGTTTGTCCTGCACCATTCCCTGTATTACCGGCTGGAAGGAAGCACGAAAAAAGTTATGACGGAAGGGCAATACAATATGATCGTCTCGCCGGATTCGGCGAGGATCAATTGGTTCGACAAGGCCAACAGTCATACCAGCACCCTCGATATCCATTGCAGTCCTGCTTATCTGAAGCCATTGACCGTTCATTTTCCGGAGCTGGCCAATCTGCTGGACAAGAGAGGGAGGGGGGCGACGGCACAGTTGGGTGCGTTCCCCGCGAATGCGAGTCCCATGATGATGCGCCTTATCAAGGCTATTGTCGATTGTGAGTTTTCGGAAGAGATGCGTATGAGCTTCATGCAATCGAAGGTGTCTTTCTTGTTACTGCTTGCTTTGGAACAGCTGGCCAGCCGTCCTGTGGAGAAAGAGACGATCATTCATCTTAAAAGATATGATGTTGAAAAGATCCATGAGGCAAGGGAGTACCTGCTGCTGAATATGGAGAACCCGCCTACGTTGAAAGAGCTGGCCCATAAGCTGGGAATGAATGATTATAAGCTAAAGAAGGGATACAAACAGATTTTCGGGACTACGATCTTTGGTGATTTCAACCGCGAACGCATGGATAAGGCCATGCAATGCCTGCTGGACAAGGATATGAGCATAACCGATACAGCCATGGTCACCGGTTACCAGGACCCGCCCAATTTTATCAGGGCCTTTAAGGCTTATTACGGATCGACTCCGGGCGACATGCGCAGACGGTATGAACAGCTTACGGGCAAGCCGCCTGCGACCGCGCTGGGCCGGCCGCCGGTACATCGATCGGGCAAACGATCCGGTTCATCGGGCGGCAAACGGCACTCATGAAGATCCATATCCAGACAATGCATTCCGGAGAGATAAAGCTATCGCCGGCGCTGCCTGCCTCGCTGAAGCAGTTGCAGATCCCTGACAGCATTTGTTATGGCGCCAGCGGTCCATTTGGCCATGTCCTGTTCCAGCAGCTGGAGGGGGAAAACATTTCTCTTCTTTATCATACCCTCTATTTCACCGATGATGAGCAGGTAACGTACAGCAGCCATGAGCCGGCGATCCGTCTGCAGATCATCTTACGGAACAGTTACTACTACGAGTCGAACCCGCCTGGTGTGGGGGTGCTGCATGAGAGAGGGCTTAATCTTACTTATGTTCCGTCCATTCATACTGTCCTGCGGTTTCGCAAACAAGAGACGTATAGTCATGTGTCTATCTATTACAGAAAAGAGCATTTGCGCGCCCTGATGAATAGCTTTCCCGGGCTGAAGGGTTTTTTAACGGAGGTAGACGCCGACAAAGCGGTACAATTCAACGAGCATTATAGCATTGCAGATGCCATTATCCTTTCGCTGGTCGACAACATGCTGGATTGCAATCACAAAGGCCCTCTCCGCAAAGTCTTTCTGGAGAGTATTGCCGCGGAAATATTACTACTATCCTTATTAAAGATCACGGAGGCCAGTTCAGGGGCGGTGATTCCTATCAGTGAAGCAGAGTCACGATGCATCTATAAGGCAAAGGAATGGATCCTGCAGAACCTGGGGAAATCATTCTCTCTACCCGGGCTGATCAAAGAGACGGGCATGAGCCTCTACAAATTAAACAATGGGTTTAAAGGCATTTACGGCATGCGGGTGAAGGACTTCTTATTAGAAGCGCGTATGGCCAAGGCCCACCGGGAACTGTCGGAAACAGACATGTCAATGAACGTGGTGGCAGCAAACTGCGGGTACTCCCACAATTCTTTCGAACTGGCGTTTAAAAGATATTTTGGATATAGTGCGGCCTTCGTTCAGCACAGCGGAAAAAAACATTCCTGATTATTTCCTGCCGCGAGTTCCTTTAAAAAAGGACATCCTGTCCATTCTTTTTAATTATTCAATTGCCTATCAGTGTGATGGAGTAAAATTCATCCGTTCACAGTATAATAATAATTCCTTCACGATTTCATCATCTATTGTTTTTTTTATCCCGCATTGATAAGACTATCGTTTATTCCTGCTAGTATATTTGTTTTATCAAGCACAACAAAATCTTCACGCCGACGGGCGGACTTCAACAGGAAACATAGACCGATCGACAAATAAGGTTTGGATATGGCAACGGTTAATAGCAATCCCATATATACAACCTGGCAACGGGGCAGCCTGGACTGAATTAGGTATCACCTAATGCGCATGTGGCCATCCAGTCTGAGCTGTTCCCTACCGGGTCTGTACATCTAAATCACTAAACGGTTAGGTTGGTATTTATTGTATCGCTTCTTTTAACCAGGAGCCTATTAAACGCTTATTCTATGTATGAGACTCTTCAACCACCTGGAGCAGGCATGCCTGTGCGCAGGACGCCCAAACATATCAAACGCCCACCTTTCCAGAATAATATTAGGAAATTTTCAATCTTTTCACCGAACAGTTTCAAAGTGTCATTATTGCGATTAGTATCAGAAAACTCATCTTAGGAAATACTGATAATTACAATATTCCATAGTCTCTTACAAATTAGTAAGACAACATTTTATTGCAACATACGTGTACATGATGTTACTGGAGAACGCTTATTCATGCTCCCATCTCCTAAAAAGAATAACTATGAAAAAGGTGAAAACAAAAAGCTATGATATTCCCTATATTTTAGATGCATGTAAGATCCTGGAAAAAGACCCGGGCAGGCAATTAACGATAACGGCTCTTGCTCTTGAAGTAGGCATTAATTGTTCCAAATTGTGTAAAGGATTTAAGGATGTTTTCCGCCAGACTATTCATCAATACAGGCTGGACATACGGTTAAAGCTAGCGTTGCAATTGCTCGAAGAGACGGACCTAACCATTGCCGAAATTGCCTATAAGACCGGGTTTGATAGTCGGGACGGTTTTGCGAGATGTTTCCGAAGGAAGTATCATCTGTCGCCAAGAGAATGGCGAAAGGAAAGAGAAATGTCCCCTGTAGAAGGTGAAGATTATACTTCCCTAATGATGCTGGATGCTGTGGTTCTGAATTGAGCATATGTTAAAAATAGGCTGTATAATGGTTTTTTCCCTGGGCTGTTATACAGCCCGGGCGCAGCCGGCCTTCCATTTGTCCGGCAAGGTCACCGATTCGACTGGGATAGCCCTATCTTCTGCGACCGTTAGCATCATTACTCAGAAGGATACGGTGAGTACTTTGACAACAGAAGAAGGTCATTTTGCGATAAATAATTTGACCCAACGGAAATTCAGGCTTTGGGTGACGATGAAAGGATATTTCTCCTTCAACCAATCATTTTCCATTGGAACTGAAAACCCTACTGTTCAATTGGCGCCGATTATACTACGGGCAAACTACAACGAACTGGATCCCGTGACCGTCACTCGGGTACGCCCAATCACTATAGGCGGCGATACTGTCACCTATCATGCCGCGGCTTTTCCAGTCCGTGATGGCTCAGAGGTCGAAGATATTTTAAAAAGACTGCCGGGGGTGGAGGTAGCAATCAACGGCGATGTGATCATACAGGGCAAAAAAGTGGGAAAGGTCCTGGTCAATGGAAAAGAATTCTTTGGAGGCGATGTCCTGCTGGCAATCCGCAATCTTCCAGCAGATGTGGTAGACAAGCTCCAGATTATCGATGATTATGGGGACAAGGCGCGGCTCACCGGCATCAAGAGTGGTGAATCTGCGAAGATGTTGAATATTGTCATGAAACAGGACAAGCGAAATGGCCAGTTTGGTCAGCTAAACGCTGGATTAGGTGATTACGGCAAATATGCCGGCAATGTTTTCAGCAATGCCTTCAAGGGAGAGCGGCAGGTTTCCGCCACTGGGGAAGTCAGCAACAATAGTCCCATCGGTAGTAATTTTTCACATAACACAGCTCTCAGCTATGCTGACCTATGGAATCTTCACTGGAGTGGATCCATTAATCTGAATAACAGCAGTCAGAATCCTCATTCTTCCACCAGTACAATTCAGGATAATTTTTACCCGGGACAGCAACTCCATCAGACCCAAAGTAGTCAAAACAGCGCACATAACACGAATAATACTCTGAATACGACCCTGACCTATAAGCCAAATAGCTATTCTACCCTCCGCCTTGATGCCGCCGCCATTCTGCAAGATGCTTCGAACCAAGCGACCAATGATTTTACCTCCCTCCAGCAGGATAGTGGTTTTTCTAAATCGACCACAGGCTCGTCCCTTAACACAACACAAACGACAGGGCAGTCCGCCAGTTCGACTATCTATTATGAAAAGACTTCGCCCCATTCAAAGAGACGTTTCAGCGCACAGACAGCCTTCGATTATACAAATAATCGGCAGAGCAGCGATAACCAAACCCATTCCACCATATTAACGGATAGCGCATCAAGCAGTTCCCTCCTTTATTACCTGGTTACAAGCAATAATAATAATTGGAATGTCAACGTCAACACCAACTATTTTATGCCAATCAGCCCTTCTTCCTTCCTGGAATTTGGTTACAGGGGACAATCTGCCAGATCCCACAGCAACCTGCGCACACAGATTCCAGGGGCGGTTAACAACCACCCGGTGACAGTGGATTCTTTAAGCCAGGATCTCAGCTACTACACCATTACTCAAAATATACATGCAGGCTATAGCGGCCACCTACATCAGTGGGATCTTTCAGCGAACCTAAATGCCCAACCAGGTTTATTGCAGGGGACAACTGGTAAAAAGGGAACTCTTACTTCTTATCATTATTTTTCACTCGCCCCAGAGATCCAGGGTTCCTGGATAATCGACAAGGTCCGGAAGATTAATTTGAGTTACAATGGTCATCCGAGTCCACCTAGTCTGCAACAGTTGACTCCTTATACCAATGTGACCAATCCTCAATACCCAGTGACTGGAAATCCAGCCTTAAAACCTACTTTTGTCAACCAGGCCAGCATTCGTTATGAGCAGTCGGCTCTTCAATCCACCCAATTCCAAGGATTTGGCGTGGGACTGAGCTATACTACGACCCAGCATACGATCATCGAAAATACGGTCCACCCAAAAGATAGCAGCGCGGTAATCCAGAGAACCACTTATCTCAATGCCGGTACCACCAACATCATTTCTGCGGACTACCACCTGAACTTCCCGGCTCTGTTCAATAAACAATTTCGAATCACTACCAATGGCAGCTTGAACAACAATCAAACCCCCACAATGACGGACGGACTGATGTATAACAATCAAACATGGATCTGGACCCAGGATCTTCATTTTCAATTACTCATTCCCGACCTTATCGAGACAGACCTGGAAGGAAATTATTCGGTAACCCATGCCAACTATCCGGGCTCTGGCAATTTATTGAACACCTTTAAGACAGCAACGTTTACACTTAATACCAAACAATATCTCTTTCGACATTGGGTAATTAACTGCCAGTTTTATGAGGCTTATACCACCAGTGGTAAAGGGCTGCGACCGTCTCCCCCATCTTTAACATATTCTATACAACGTCAGTTCCTTCCACACAACAAAGCGACTATAAGTATCACCGGCTATAACCTTCTGAACACCAGTACAGGAATAGGACAGTCCACTTCCCCAACAGGAATCACCCAATCAAAGACACAATTTATCGGGCGTTATTTCTTCTGCACCTTTCTATTAAAGTTGAATCGCTTTCAAAAATAAAATGATTTAAAAAAACATTTTGGTCGTGTTTTTGACACGAATGGTCGTGTTTGAGATAGTAACTTGCTTACAGGTTAGCACGAAACAAGGTACTGCTCAGAGCAGACTAACAAATCCATAATTATTATTCAATTAGTTTTGCATGGAAAAAGACACCCAATTACCTGTCACCAAGATAGCCTCTAAACAGGAGTCATCTAACCAAAGCCGTTTTCTTAAACAGGCTCCCAGCAGTAAAAGCTACTTGGAATATCTATATGGGGAGAATAAGATCTATAGTCTGCTAATCCTGTTTCTGGTAACATGCCAATTCATTATATTTAAATTACTCTATCCGTTTCCCGACTTTTTTTCTGACAGTTATAGTTATCTTTATGCTGCTTACGCGCATTTAGATGTAAATATTTGGCCTATTGGTTATTCGAAGTTCTTGTCCATTTTCCATTCATTGACGCATTCGGCTATCGCCCTAACTTTCTTTCAGTACATATTCCTGGAAATTTCCTGTCTGTATTTTTATCACACCGTTGTATATCATTTTCAAACAGGCAGGAATACCCGGACCTTTTTATGCCTATTTTTATTCTTCAATCCGTTGAATCTCTATATAGCAAATTATGTTTCAAGTGATTCAATATTTATTGCTATAAGTCTTATCTGGATAACACAACTATTCTGGATATACATTAAACCGCAGTGGTATCAAATCCCGCTGCAGGGCATACTTTTTATCATTGCGTTTTCTTTTAGATATAATGCATCCTACTATCCTCTTGTAGCAACCATCGTTTTCCTAGTTTCAGGATTTAAACTGTGGTACAAAATACTAGGGCTGCTACTAGGTCCATCCCTATTGTTATGCTTCATCCTATTTTCAAGACACGCCTCCGAAAAGATGCTTGGATCGCCGCAATTTCCGCCTATACTTGGTGGATGGCAATGGGGAAACAATGCGCTGTATATGCGTGAACAGATAACAGAAGATACTTCCAGATGGCCAAACAAAAATATGGCGGAGCTTGATTCAATTGCGCGGGATTATTTCCGTTGGATGCCACCCCGATATAGAGACTTGGATGCTTATGTAGCTAATTTTTTTATTCGGGAACCTCAGGCGCCTTTAAAGACATATCTGATATCTCATTATAAAATAGAAGACGGTACATCACAAGTCGTTGCTTGGGGAAAAGTTGCGCCGATTTTTGGAGAATACGGAAAATACATAATTAAAAGACATCCTATCGAATATATGCGATATTATTTGTTTCGAAATGTGAAGAATTATTTCATGCCACCACTTGAGAAGCTTGAGATATATAACCTGGGGGATAGGAAGTTTCGTACAGACGCTCAATATTGGTTCGATTTGCATTCAGACGATGCCAAATGTGTTTCAAAAGAATTACAAGGAACATTACTCTTCTTTTTTCCTTCTCTTTTTGGTGTCATAAATCTCTATTTCCTAATCAGTTTAATTTTCTTCATCCGCTCCCGTGGTTTTCAACAGGCTGATCGCAGGTTTTCGTACGCCATTGGATTAGTAACCTTATTCTGGCTGCTGAACTTCTGCTTTAGCGTATTTGCGAATATAATTGTCATTCGCTATCAGGTTTTCCCAATGATTATCTTAATATCGTCAGCCATGTTATTGACAGACTACCTGGAAAGCATTAAAAAGACAGTAACGGCAAAAAACGACGTATATCCGTCAAGAGATACTAAGCATAAGCTGGGACATAAGATTGGGACATAATTCATAGATATTGATAATAGACCATACTCAGTATAGAAAACCCTATCTTCTTAAAGCAATAACATGCAGAATACACCTAATGAATCATCTATTGTTCTATCAGTTGGAGTGGATCATACTGAAGAAGACTACATGCGGTTTGTTATGGAACTGGGCGTTCCCTATACAGAGGATGGTTATTATTATAAGGTCTTTGAAATTAACGGGGTCCAGGGTTGGATCTTACATATTTCTGTTATCATCAGTGAAATAGAAGACCTTTTTCATATACTTTTGCCTGAATTAGTTGCTGAAAATGTTCCGTTTAAGATTCCAAAGAATAAGTCCATTGCCAATGCCCTCCTAGGTGGGAATTTTGGCTATAACCTATTAGGTAAAATTGTAACTATCTACCCTGAAAATGAAGAAATAGCATTGAACCTGGCCATTAAGCTCATGGGATTAACGAAAGATTTTAGAGGTCCGGTCATATTGACAGATAATTATTTGGGTGGAAGTTTATATGCACGTTATGGCGCATTCAATGGTATTGTGAAAAAAAATGAAAACGGTGAGATTGAAAAATGGTATTACAATTCTATCGCTGAATTGGTGAAAGATCAATATACGATTCCGTTTCGCTTGCCACGAGGTATCTCCTGGCCGTTTTCAGATATTGCGACAGTAATAACAGAAAATCGGAACAAAAATCTTAATAATAAATATAGACCGGTTTTAATATTAAAAGAAGATGTCCGGGGCAATGTACTCAAAGGGGTCTACATACGTCATCTGGTGATACCCGCAATCTGCCTGATAAAGGAGGGGAAAAAAAATATGATTAGTGATGATCAAGGCAGGGATATTCAGATTAGGCTAGAATGGCAAATGGAACTTACTCAAAAGTTAAAAGGAAAAGTGAGAATGCCCGAAATCATCGATTATTTTTGTGAAAATGGCAGTAGTTACCTGGTTACGGAGTTTATCTCTAATTCCTGTTCGTTTTACGATGCGATAAATTGTGAAAATATTAAGGGCTATGATTGGACAAGTCTCCCAGTAAACAGAAAGCTCCATTTATTGGATCTTCTAATGCAGTTATTGGATATTATTTATGAATTTCATGAAATAGGGATAGTGCATCGGGACATCACTTCTATTAATTTTCTCATTAAGGATAGTACTGTAGTTGTTCCTATCGATTGCGAACTGGCTTATTCTATCCCTGAGCAAAAGCCCTTTCCTCCTTTTCGACTAGGGACTCCAGGTCATATGTCTCCGGAACAACAGGCAATTGAACGTCCTACACTAAAAGAGGATATTTATGGGCTCGGTGCTTTTTTAATCGAATTTTTCTCAAGTTTTACTCCTATTAAATTTAACACAGAGGAGACGGATCAATTATTTAATGATCTTAATAGCTTAATTGGCGTAGAATCAATCAGTAAAATGATTGCTGCAACAGTTAATGGTGATCCAACACAAAGGCCAGATATTAAGGAGGTAAGACAATGTATAAAAACATACAGAGATTCTCTTCGAAATGTGAAGGACGCTGTAGTGGGTAGAACTTCTTTGGTAATCGAAAATAGGGATCTAGTGCAACAAACCATTACCAATTTCCTGTCAAGCTTGCTACAATCACCATTGTGCTTTGCAGATCGCTGGTATTCAAAATCAAGACGACAGGGTGGTCTGGCTCAATCAGGATCTAAACAAAAAGAATATATCTCTTATTTAGGGCTATTTGAAGGACTTGGAGGGGTATTGTATTTTTTGGCACAGGCCAAGCTTGCAGGATATAATTTAGTTTCATTCAAAAAAAGTTATGCCAATAGCTTAGCCTATATCCTACAGAATTATTTGGAGATGTTACCCAATCTCGATGGAGGATTGTATATGGGGGCTGCAGGAGTGGCAATCAGTATAAAAAAAGGGATAGATGTTGGACTAATTTCACAAGAAAGCGACGCGGCTCAACTCATTCATCGTTGTCTAGAGCTGCCAACGAATAGTCTTGACATTGCCAATGGAATTGCTGGCATAGGATTAGCGATATTGCGATGTTCTATTGGAGCTTCCAATGAACTTTTTTATGGACAGATAGCAAACATTAATAGGATCTTACAGGAACAACAACGCAAGGACGGGGCTTGGATTCTTCCGGTACCTGGTATTACTAAGCATGATCGTGACAGCACTATTGGCATGTCTCATGGGGTCTCCGGCATAATTTGGTATTTACTTGAATGCAACAAAACTTTTCCCAATTTAGATTTACAGGATATGGCGATTAGTGGTTTGAATTGGTTGAGTCTGAAAACAAACAAAATGGACGTATCCTACTACACCAGGAAAATACCGGCTAATTACAAACGTCACTTTCTATTGAATGATGAAATCACCGGTGCAATCATGGCTTTTATAAAAGCTTATGAGTTGCTAAAAAATGAATCTTATAAAAAAATTGCAGAAAATGTGCTCGAACAATATCCTGATAATATTATTGCCAACAGCTTGATACAATTTGGGGGCCTGTCCGGACTTGGGGAGGTTTACCTGGAAGCATTTATTTCCTTTAAGAATGAAAAATGGCTTCAACGTGCCTTGAATATAGCTAACATCATTTGTCATGCAGCTTATCGGAAAGAAGGTATCTGCTATTGGCTGACCGAAGAAACGAATGTTCCAACCGCTGATTTAATGAATGGGAACACAGGAATAGCGCATTTCCTGATAAGATGCCTTAATCCAACTATAATTGGTTATCGAATATTGACTTAGTGACTTGTCGAGTAATAGATCCTCATCATTTTTATCAGTGATAGGAGAACCCGGTCATATCTTCTTCAGGCCTAAAGAAGAAAATGGCGGTGCCGAAAACCTTAAATAGAGTGTCTGTATCAGAAAAACGAGGTTTCGTGCAAAATAACTGGTGCAAAACACCCTCAAGTTCTTTGAATATAGCTATTTACAGCAGAGCCCTTGCCTACAATGGATATGAGTCCAAAACTAGGGTGTGGTTCTTCTAGCACGTTTGCGTTTCAAATTGGGGCTCGACCCGGTGTAAAAGGAATTTACGCCGGTGGATCCTTGCGAAAATAACCTCTAAAAGGAAGCTACAGATCTTAGGCGAGTCGTTGCTTAAAGTTCTATGTACCAATGGCATATTTCAGAATGAAAAGAAACAATTTATATAAGATATTTCTTAGTGAGAAGCATAGGAACTTATTCCACATAAGAAAAACTCGTCATGACAAACACTCAACAAGGGGGTTAAGCCTACTTGCTCTTTGTTGAGTTATATAGAAGTAGGCAAAATTAATTATTCACAAAACTATTTTTATGAAAAGTAAGATTCTCATTGCATTTGGTGCTTTAGCACTTGCAATTGCCGGTTCTGCTGCTGTAAAGGCCAATAAGAAATTCGCCACAGCAACTAAGATTTATCGTGTAGATGGTACTACAATTCTGATGTCAGGTACCAGCAGTCATCTTACCACTATAGGTACGAGCAAGAATTTCTGGGTAGTAATTGGTAGCGCCGCGAAGGAAACAGTCTATAACGACGCTAGTCACAATGTCCCCTTATACTTTAAGTAGTAGTACTTAATCATCAAGTTTCAGTGGCACAAATGAAAGTTTGTGCCACTCTTATCTAAATTGACCGGACATGAAGTACAAATCTTATCCCTTTATTCTGGCGTTATTATGGGTATTTGCTACTTCCTTTGTGTTAAGGCGAAGCAAAGAAATACATAGTTCAGCAACGGCCATTTTTCTAAGTGATGGCACCATACTCTTCTCTGGCGAAAGCACACACTTAACCACAGTCAGTTCCAATACCACAGTGAGTATATGGGTAATTACAGGCCAGGGAAGTGTGAAACAAAGTATCTACCAGGATGCTATGCTTACGAAACAAATATTCTATCACTAACTAATGAATTATCCGTTGGGTGTTTCAGGAAATCGGCATAATAATTATATTTAAATCATTAGCCTGAATCAGAATCACTACCAAAATTTGAATTAGAAGTAATTTTATTTTAAATTTTAAAATGGCATTTTGAATAATGCTAGTGTCACAGCAAGTTAGTTTTACAACATTTGTATAGTTTTGTATCTTGATGATCAAAATCATACAGATGAAAAGAGAGTCTGTCAAATTAAGTCCATCGGAAATCAAGTTTTTGTACGCCTTTAAAAGCTCGGAGAAAAGGAGCCAAAGGGAGTATGATAGGGCGAACATCCTTTTGCTATTGCATAAAGGAAAGAAGGACGCAGAGATCGTAGATTTTTTGGAAGTAGCGCGTACCACGATATGGCGGACGCGCAAGCGGTATCTGGAAGAAGGATTAGAAAAGTCATTGCAGGAAAAGGAACGTAGTGGTCAACCCAAGAAATATGGTCCCCCAAGAGAGGCAGAGATAATTGCCCTGGCTTGTAATGATCCACCCGAAGGCAGGGCAAGGTGGAGTTTAGAATTATTAACGGAGAAATTAAATCAGCAGAAAGGCTTAGAGAACATTAACCGGGAAACGATTCGGTTAATACTATAAAAACGAATGTAAGCCTTGGCTGAAAAAAATGTGGTGCATAGCAGAGATCACTCCTGACTATAGGACGAGAATGTATAAGCTGTTAGCTTTGTATGCGCGTTTATATAATAAACAATATCCGGTTGTTTGTGTGGATGAAAAAAGTAAGCAACTCATACAGGATGTCCGGGAAAGTATTCCATTAAAGCCTGGAAGTCCTGCAAAGTATGATGGCGAATATCGTCGAATGGGAACCAGGAATATTTTCGTAGCGGTGGAACCATTAGCTGGAAAGCGAAGAATAAAGGTAACGCATCAAAGAAAGAAAGATGATTTTGCCTATTTCATTAAGGAACTAATAGACCGGGATTACCGACAGGCAAAAAAAGTGCTAATAGTATTGGATAATTTGAATACCCATTTTGCCGCTTCGTTTTATGAAACATTTCCAAAGAGGGAAGCGAGTCGAATTTTAAGAAAAATAAAATTTTACTATACGCCCAAGCATGGAAGTTGGTTGAACATGGCCGAGATTGAGATTAACATGATGGACCAGGAATGCTTGGCAAGAAGAATTGGCCAAGCAGAGGTGCTTAAAAAAGGAATTACATGCTGGGCAAAACAACGAAACAAGAAAAGGAAGAAGATCCAATGGTCGTTTACCAGAAAACAAGCAGATAGTAAGTTGTCAAAATATTATGTTGCGTAATTAATTTGCATACACATTAGCGTGTTATTGCCTGTGCAAGTTTTAAAGCTTTAAACGCATTTACAATACCTCCAGTTATACAAACTTGGGAAAATGGGACTGAAACAAAAGCACCATTATCGTTTCGCAAAATGACGTTGTGATTTACTTTATAAACTGATCTTAAAATGATCTGTTTAACTTCGGCGGCCGATAACCTGGGAAAGTATTCCATGATAATCGAAGCCAATCCTGTGACGGTAGGAGCAGCCATGCTAGTTCCATCAAAATATGCATATGAGGAATTGGGCGTTGTGGAATAAATACTTACTCCGGGTGCAAAAACATCAACTTTAGTCTTCCCATAATTGGAAAAATTTGCGCAAAGTGTCGAATCATCTTTAAAGCCGGAGGCACCTACCTCGATCCAAGCATTTGCTTGGCCGGAACTATCAGCATAATCACGGCTCGGGTAAAAGGCATTTTCTGGATTTTCAAGATCTTTACCATCATTTCCAGCAGCATGTATGATTAAAACACCCCTTGCCATTGCATATTTAACAGCGTCATCCACCGCCCTTTTATAAGGGGATAGAGGTTTCCCAAAGCTCATATTGATGATCTTTGCACCGTTATTAACTGCATAGCGAATTCCATTAGCCACATCCTTGTCCCGTTCGTCGCCGGTTGGTACTACCCGGATGCACATGATTTTCACATTATCGGCTATTCCATTTATTCCTATCCCATTATTTCTTGTTGCTGCGATTATCCCAGATACATGGGTACCATGTACAGCATCCGGCCCACAGACATTGTTATTTCCGTAATTTGATTCGACAATGTTATTATAGTCATCTCCAACTATAGCCCTTGAGTCATAGGTCATATTTAAAGAGTATTTTACCTGTTCTTCAAAATGGGTATAAGTATCACATACAAGCTTGTAAAATCTAGGATAATCCGGATCGGAGCTTAGTTGAGATGAGAGCCCAACAATAAGCTCCTTTTCTGCTTTTCCGTGGGTGGTATAGGATTGAAGGTCTTTTACAGTTACAGTACTACTACGTGTCATTTCCATTATGCTGTCAAGGATCATTTTTATTTTACCAACCCGATCCACCATAGCTTCCGCATTCTTTAATTGATCTATATATCTTTTTTCCCATTTTCTGAATTTTTGGTATTGTGGTTGAACAGTACTAGGTACTCCGGCGTAGGATAAACTGTCAAAATAAGCCTGATCCTGTCGCATTAATCGTGTTACTTCTAGGTTGTCGAATTCTACATCTCCTTTTTTACCCCCTATGAAACTCCAGCCATGAATATCATTAATATAGCCATCTTTTTCAGCATCCTTGCGATTACTTAGCAATTTGTGTGGATTTATCCAGATCGAAGGTTTTAAATCTTCATGAGCAGTATCGATTCCGCAGTCAATCACCGCAACTAATACAGAAGTGGATTTCTTGCTGGATAGTAATTCCTTATAAGCCTTGTCAGTGCTAATACCAAAAACAGAGTCAGCCACTAAGTCCTTATTCTGCCAATTGGGAGATTGTGCGGTACTTAGGCTAAAAGGAAAGCAAATAAAAATCCCTAAAAGAAATCTTTTCATATAACAGATTGATTTATTATTTATTGACCTAAATATTTAATCAAATACCATTGTAATTTAATACCGTCAATATCCCAAGCAATGATCTTCCCTTCGGAATCGACCAAGACGTTCACTGTGTTGATATTTTCTCCACTATCTCCGCTATATTCATGGTATACATTTTGGACCACACCATCGGATCCCTTAAGGTCTGATACATTGATCCAAGGGAGTTGCTCCCCTTGCATACGCAGTTTCCATTCCATAGCGGTTGAATCAGAAGAAATGCCCACTACACCTAATCCTTTGTTATGAAACTTTCCATATAATGCCTTCAATTCCTTTTGAAGGCGACTTCTTTCAACCGACGTGGACGCCCAAAATTGAACGATAGTAAGCTTATTCTTTGGAAATATATTTTTCGAAGTAACTACCTTTCCCTCTACATCGGATAAAGAGAAGGGAGGAAATACGTGCCCGATGCATAGATCAGCGATTAATTTAAGCTTCTTGCCAGAGCTGCTATTCTTCGTCGCTTCGTCCATTTTTTCGTAATAGTCGCCCAGAAATTTCTCATGCCCAATGTACCCAGTATAATTAAGTAGCAAGAGTGGCAATGCCTTATTATTGGGGAAGTTTTCAACGGTATAATTATAAAATGCATTTGTGGCTGCTTCCCTACTCATCATTAATCCATCCAATATTTTCTGATCATACCCTAAGGAATCTCTGACTTTGTCGATTGCTCTGTTAATAAAAGCGAGTGTTCTAGCATATACATGCACTCCCCATCCTGCCTTTTCAAAATCGTGATAGCTATCACTTCCATCTATGTCTAAAAAATCCCGAATTTCAGTCGCCATATTTCCAATGTCTGCCTTACTCGTAATGGTAATATTTTTCTCATTATCAATAACGAAACCGGCTACCTTGCTAGGATGATCGCCGAATTCCATGTAATAGAGTCTTGGGCCATCTGGTACATAACCAGTGATTGTGAACTTTCCATTGACGACATAAGAGGAATCTCTTGTCTCTTTGTTTATTGGTGATAAAGACATCAAACTCATCTTAACTTTTTCTCCTTCTTTTAATCCTTCAATATGGCCTGTAATCGTATACCCGTTTGGTGGCATCTGAAATGCTACCAATGGAAAAATAAATGAGAGTGTGATGATCATATAATAAGATCGAACTATATTTTTCGTTTTCATACGTTAAATATTTAAGGTTGGTAATTATCTATACATAGCTTCAACAATAAGCCTCACGGCCTACCGCTGTCTTCTCATCTTGCTGTCTGAATAGGTAATTGACAGCGCCGGATTTTCACCAGTCTTGTTTTATACACCTTGCACTGCGCACTAATACCCAGCATTTTGGGAAAGTCTTGGATTTATCTGAATTTCAGATTCTGGTATTGGATATAATTGAGCTGTGCTGGTCCATTGTATTTTTATCGGTTTTAATACCTGTGATGCCATATTTGTACGTTTCAGGTCGAGCCATCTGTGGCCCCATTCGGCAAAAAGCTCGATTCGTCGCTCTTGTGCAACTGCAGCCAATGTTTGAGGTTGATCTAAAGTGGTTGGGAGATCGGCTAATCCTGCTCTTTCGCGAATAACATTTAAATCCGCTATGGCACCCAAAGTGTTATTTTGCTGGGCTCTGGCCTCAGCCCGAATTAAGAACTGTTCAGCTAACCGTAGTAACATATAATATTCAACGGTATTGCCCGCAGTTCCCACACGTACTTTATACTTAAAGGGATAATAGTAAGTAGTACCTGCATAAATAGTGCTATCTATCCAGTCAAGCATTCTTCGATCACCAGGTTCAAAGCTGGCCAGTAATTGAGGGGTACAATAATATGAAGGTTGTTTCGAAAGAGGAGGAATAATGGCGTTGCCTTCCAGGGTGGCATATTGAGTAAAAGAAGTATTTGTCTGCAGTTGTAATATTGCTTCGCTACTATTTGCCAGGAATACGCCGTTTAAAGTGTCGAGGCTATATTGGGCAGAGTTGTTAATTACAAGAGTTGCTTGTGCTTCTGCATTCGGCCAATCTTTTATATAAAGATTCGTTCTTGCCAGTAATGCAGTGGCAGCCCATTTATTTGCCCTGATTCTTTCACCTCCAGAAACAGAATAATCTGTAGCCAATAAACTAGCTGCGTCCACCAAATCAACCTTAATCTGATTGTATATTAAATTTTGGCTAGAGCGTGTTAGAGTTTCTGTTTTATTCCAGTCGCTGGCTAGCGGCAAAGGAATATCGCCAAACAAATTAGTGGCATAAAAATAACAAAACGCTCTTAAAAACTTTGCTTCCCCAGTGAGCTGTTTTCGTAATGAATCAGATATTCCTGTAGATGCCTGTAGTCCCTCCACTGCCGTATTCGCTAAGTATATATCGAAATAGATCGGATACCAAAGATATCCATTTACATAGGGATTAATAGCCTGAAGGCTATTATACTGAAACTGAAGAGTGGGAGGATCTTGAATAAAGTAGTTCAATTCGTCAGAAGACAACCCGCAATTTACGGTAATGAATCCATTACCAAAGTCGAAATTACCCCCATTATATCCGATACTTATGTCATTATAAATACCAATTAAAGCCGAATTGGCATTTGCGACAGTGCTAAATGTTTCTGATGTGGTAATTGTGTTTACCGGTTCAGGGATAGTGACTAGCTTTTTGCATCGAGCAAAAACTATACATAAAATGGCTAAATATATTAAACCGCCCGTTCGTGGAAGAAAGACTTGTAATTTGATTTCTTTTAAAAAATTGAATATTGGGCTACTCATAAAAAAGTTATTAAAACGAACATGATAATCCCATTGTTATAATCTTAGCAGGAGGCATACCGCCAAAATTTTGAGTTTCGGGATCTATACCTTTATATTTCGTTATGACAAATAGATTCTGGGCATGAATAAATAAACTACATCCAGCCATGCCAATTTTTTTGATTGTTTTGTCCGCCAAAGAATAAGAGAATGTCGCATTTGTAAGTCGTATAAAGGAAGCATCCGTATAAATCCCATCGGATGATTGACTATAGTAAGAATCGCTATTCTGAGGATTCGTTGTGAATCGTGCTACATTGGTAACATCCCCTGGCTTTTGCCATCTTGCTAACACGCCCACTGGTGCATTCATCATATTTCCTGGCAATAAGAAAGCAAGAGCATTTACACCAATTGCCTTTCGGAAAGAAAAGAATAGGTTCAGAGAAAATCTTTCATAACTGAAAGACATTCCGAAACCACCTGTGAATTTTGGCGTCTTATCATAATCAAATCTATCATCCGTTGAATCAGGGGAGATACTGATCATGCCGTCATGGTTTTTATCAAGTAAGACATATTGACCTGTTTGAGGATCCACACCAGTATAATGAAGTAACTTTATATTATTCAACGATTTTCCAACGGTGAGGGAATTGGTGTAAGGTGAAAATTCAAAGTTCGGATAAGAGACCAGCTTATTTCGATTGAAACTAATATTTCCATAGATTGTAAACGCCGTCTTCTTGGTGTTGATTATTTTAAGATTGGACGAGAACTCCCATCCGGTATTTTGGACTAAAGCTGGAGAATTTGCTGTCACGCTAGTAAATCCAGTGTATTCTGGTGTAGGGTAAGCTACAATCTGATTGCCACAACGGTTTTGATAGTATACTACACCAATTGTTAACCTATCCTGTAAAAACCCTAATTCCATTGCAGCTTCCAATTTTTTGTTAATCTGCCAATGATAATTGGGATTAGCATGTTGCGTTGGAACAAGCGGAACTATAGCATTATAATTAGGGTAAACTGATTGCCATCTTGTAATATACCCATACGCAGGTCCTTCTCCACCTGTAGAACCATAACTCCCCCTGAGCTTACCAAAACTGAGAATTTTAAAGGCACCTTTCACCCACTGTTCCTCAGTGAATATCCATGCAGCGCCTAGTGAACCAAAATTTCCAAATTGATTTGTGGGCCCAAAATTCGATGAGCCATCCCTTCTTGCAGTAAGATTAATTATATACTTATTTTGCCAGTTATAATTTAACCGACTGAATATCGCCGAATACCTATATTGCCCATAATTATCTATAGATGTCTGTGACGGTGCATTAGAAATAGTTCTTAATAAGGCATCATTCGTATAACCGTGTCCTGCTATTTGTATCCCATCCGTTGCTCCTTCTTGTAATGTTCCTCCAAGTAAAAAATTCAATCTTCCCTTTCCGATGTAATGAGAATATTCCAGTTGTGGTTCAACGATCCAATTTTTGTTGAAATTGTCCCCAAAAGTCGCTGTTCCAAATGGGCTGCTGGAAGGATCTAAGGATGCTATAGGCGTAAATGCGGTTTGATTATTCTGACTATTATTATAGCCGAAACTCGATTTAAGTGTTAACCCCTGCAAAGGCTGAAAGGCAATAATAAAATTACTATTAATAAAATTGGTTTTGGAAGTGTAGGGTTGCAGCAAACTTCCAAAGAAAAAATCATTGGTTGCCGGTTGCCATGCAGCATAGTTTAAATTGCCTTTTACATCAAAAATGGCTGGTGCGTTAGGAGGCAATGTCACTGCAGCACTAGGGAGGCTGATAATATTAGATTGAGTGAACGCGTAACTCGTGGTTAATATAATGTCTAATTTTTGGTTAATACTCCTATGGTTCACATTTAGGGAGACCGATGCATTCTGATCTGCTCCACTAGTAGTAAGAATATTAGTTGTATGAGTGTACCCTGCACCTATTCTAAAGGAAGTCTGTGCGTTACCTCCGGAGAGTCCCATTTGCACATTCGTGTTTTTACCCGTTCCTCCCCATATCTGTTTTTGCCAATTTGTGTACCTGGTGGTATCCCAGACTAACAGATCAGGTGCAGTTCCAGGATCCGGAATTATACTATCGTTGTTAAAAGCTTCCCTTCTCATTTGCAGATACTGGGGAGTATTTAGCATATTGTAGTATTTCGTTATTTTGCTAATCCCCTGTTGGATGTTCATAGTGAATTTTGTCTTACCCGCTTTTCCCTTCTTGGTGGTAATTAAAATAACTCCATTTGAACCTCTCGATCCATAGATTGATGTTGCATCTGCATCTTTCAAAACCTCTATACTTTCTATATCAGAGGGGTTGGTACTAAATAGAGGGCTTTGCCCGCCAGCTGGACCAGCCATTCCATTCTGCAAAAACCCCGATGAGCCGCCTCCATAACTAGAATTACCCCCCACTTCGACAACTGTTAAGGGGACGCCGTCAATCACATATAAAGGTTCTCCAGTAAAATTATTATTGATACTATTTCTACCTCTTATCTCCACTTTTATGGGAGCGCTGGCAAATCCGTTGACTTGGCTTACGATTAGTCCAGGAACTCGACCTTGTAAAGCCAATAGGGGATTCATTACCGGCTGCTTTTCTATTTCAGCTGCGGTTACAGTTGCAATATTACCTGTAGCCAACCTTTGAGTAGTTGTGCCATAAGCTTGAATAACAACTTTATCAAGTTCATTTTTAGCCACATTTAAATAAACTTGTACTTTTTCTGCATCCTTGATTGTAACCTGCTGAGGGGCATAGCCTATAAAACTTATTATTAAGACGCTATTTGCAGGTACTGCCACCATCTCAAACTCTCCTTTCACATTGGTGATGGTTCCCCGACGAGATTTCTTCTCCGTGATATTGGCACCTGCTAAGGGCTGCCCGACCTCATTATATACCATACCACGAGCTATAACTATCGGTACAGGATCTTCATTCAGTAACTTTTCGGTAGTTTCATTTCCAGTATTTATTTTCTTTACGACAATAATCTTATTCACGATCTCATACGTAAAAGGCTTTCCCTGGAAGAACATGGGGAGCACCTCATCAATGGGTCTATCTTTGACATCAATTGTTACTTTT
Source organism: Puia sp. (assembly GCA_035555335.1). Classification (GTDB taxonomy): domain Bacteria; phylum Bacteroidota; class Bacteroidia; order Chitinophagales; family Chitinophagaceae; genus Puia. The sequence goes on along the minus strand of DATMGS010000019.1, from coordinate 15,785 downwards.
ATATCTTTCGCCCCCTGAACCTTAAAAATATATTGATAGCCTGTCTGATCAAATATCTTCTGCAGTACAGTCTCCAACGCCGTATTGTGCTCCGACAAAGTGACCTTTTCCTGCGCGACACTTTTTGCGCTCACCTGCAGACATACTACTGATAAAACTATAAAGGCAGTCAGTTTCATCGTTAAAAGGGTTTTATTGATATTGATCCAATGGGGCATACACAATCTCCCAACCACTAGGGTTTGGGTGAATCCCTTTAATTCCATAACTTTATGTTTGTTCTAGGTGAAAAAAGCAGTTGTCCTTCGCAATTGTAGTATTTGCCTGAAATTTAGCCGGCTAGTGTTCGTAGCACTTCCGGCTTTTGTTATTCGAGTAGATGTATTACCATGTTGAACCTCCTAGTTTTTTTAATTAATTAATGCTTTCTACAGCCATCCCTATATGAAATGAGAGTTTGATTTGTCATAACAAATCCAAAACTGGAAGGCGTAATGGTGCATGGTATCTGATCGATCAACAATCAGATCACTTCCTCACTTCACATAAGGGAGTGTTCACCAAGGCATGTTCAAAAGAAAGATGCCTTATAATCAATCATAGGCGCAGTCGCTAGGTCCGGCGGGAACCGGCATGGTTATTTAGGTTGAATTTAAAAGGACACGATCTGTAAACAATATGCTTTCAAACGGCAGCACATATCAGCCATCAAGGCATCACAATGATTTTCTTCTCCTCAATCCTGAAATGCACATCGCTTAAGGCAAGTACCTTCAGCACATCGCTGGCCCGGTTATCTCTTCGGATCATGCCCGAAAATAAGTTGGTGGTCTTCTTACCTTCATAAATAATTTCTACATCATACCACCGCGCCAGTTGTCGCATCACCGTCTCTATATTACTATCATGGAAAAAGAAAAGGCCATCTTTCCAGGCTATAATCTGCCTCAAATTTTCTGCTGTAGTTACCCTGATATCGTTTGCATCGGCGTTGTTGCTGATTCCTGCCTGCTGGCCGGGAACCAGAACACTAGTTTGTTCACCGGCAATGACTTTCACCGATCCGCTGATCAGAGTAGTTTGCATCGACTGTTCATCTGAATAAGCTTGTATGTTGAAGGAAGTACCAAGCACTTCGATAATCTTGCTTCCTATCTTTACTTTAAAAGGATGAATTGGATCTTTCTTAATATCAAAGAAGGCTTCTCCGGTCAATTCCACTGTCCGGCTATCCTGCCCATCGAAATAAGTGGGGTACCGCAGGGAAGATTCATTGTTCAGCCAAACTTTCGAATGATCTGGCAACTCCACCAGGAAAGTACCGGATCGGGGAGTCGATAAAGTGTTATAAGAGAGTTCTTCCTTTTTAGGTTTTTCATGTAATAAGGTAGAAGTATAGCTGAGAGTTCCTGCATCTTTCTTTACTACCTGAGCATGATCTTGTTCGGTAAGCATCCCTGATTTTGCATCATCAAGCACAATCTGTTGACCATTTGAGAGGGTCAAAGTCGCTTTATTGCCTCCCGGCGCGACATCATTGGAAGCAAGGGTAGAAGGCGTATGGATTTTAGCAATGGAAGAATATTTAATATAGAGCCAACAGCCAACAGCCAATGTTCCTGCCAGAGAAGCCGCCACCATATAACGGGGCCAGCTCGTACGTCTCATGGGGATCACAGCCGTGTAAGGATTCTCATCTTCCGCCGAAATAACCGTTATTAGTTTCGCCCAGGCAGCCTCCTTCAAGGCTTGCCTATTCGGAAGCTCTTTCAGTTTGTCTCTTACATAATTCGGATCCGACAACCGCTCGAAAAGCCGGCGATTCGCCTCCGATAAGTCACACCAATCCATCAGCTCCCGGTATTCCCGGTCGTTGAGCTTTTCCCGATGATATTTTATGATCAGCCCCGCTATCCTTTCTATATGTTGTAAATCCTCTGACATTTAATTCCAACCTTTTATTTACAATACTACGTTCGTGGTATAGACGTGGCATTTCACTTTTAACAAAAGAAAAAGCAGGTTTTTTTAAACATTTTTTATCCACAGAAAAACCCTGAAGGGGGTGCAGGAAAGTTATCAGATGAGCGAGAGGAGATATTCCTGTGGCGGCAACAAGGCTTTTTTTAGGAAGGAAGTCCGCAGTATCCTCACCCCGCGGGCCTTTTGATGCAATACATCGCGGTGGCTCGTCTGTAATTCCCCGGCGACTTCGTCCGCACTATAGCTTTTAAAATAAGTCAGCTTCACCACCTCCCGGCATTTAAAAGGAAGGCTGTCGATCTCCCGGAGGAGCTCGCTAAAGATCTCCGCATTGACGATCTGGTCTTTCAGATACCCCTCGTCTCTCCCGTTTTTGGCCAGGATCTCGTAGATTTTTTCCTCTACCTGCTCCTCTTTCTTCAGTCTGCCCAGATAATCCAGGCAGCCATCGCGGGTGGCCCGGTATAAAAACGTTTTAGTGGCAGGGAGACTTTCAAACTGCGCCCGGGAATGCCAGCATTTGACAAAGGCCTCCGTGGCTATATCCTGCGCCACCCGGCCTGCCCAGATCAGGTTATAGGCGAACACATACATAGTGTCATAGTACCCATCAAAAATAACGTTGAAATCACGCAGACTTCCTTCCCGGAACCGGGCAAGAGAGAAATCAAGGACCAGGCTCTTTTTTGTCATTTTGGTCTGTTGACTATTTTCCGGAATGATGAATGACGGAGTCCTTATGGATGGCGGCTACCACTTTGGCCCATTCCACCTGCCGGTCCACCCGCTGCAATCGCCTTAGCTTCCCGCTGATATAGCGGCCGTCTTCATACCGGTCGAGCAGGGTTCCCTTACTCTCCGGCAGAGAAGCAGGATGTGAACTGGTAAGCTGGGGCTCGTTCAATTGCTGGTTACAGTAATAAATGAGAATGTCATTGATAGGCAGAAAATGGGCTGGCATGGTCGGGCTTTCTTTTACAGACGTGAAGAAGACGCTTTTAACAAAAGAAACCGGTACCCGCGGAAACAGAAAAAACAGCTCTTATTGGAAGAAAAAGAAAAGAAAAATAGCCAGTTCGGTGGTTAATAAGGCCTTATGAAGCAGCCCCGAACGCAGGAGGTGGATGGCCCTGGCTTTTTGATTGAGGACGTTCTGATTGCTGATGCCCATCTCCTCCGCGACTTCGGAGGTACTTAAATTATTGAAATAGATCAGCTTGAATATTTTCCGGCACTTATCGGGAAGGCTTTCGATTTTTTGATTAAGCTCACTAAACACCTCAGCGTCAATCATTTCATTTTTTATATCGCCCCCCTCTTGCCCAATGAGATAGAGCACCTCCTTATGTACCGTTCTTTGTTTCTGAAGGAATCGTAAGGCATCCAGGCAGGCATTGCGGTTGGTGACGTATAAAAAGGCTTTTATATTATTGATGCTCTCAAAATTGGCATGAAGCCGCCAGAGCTTTACGAAGGTGTCCGTGGTTATATCCTGCGCCTCCGCTTCATTCCGAATGAGGTTATACGCAAAGGTATACATGGCATCATAGTAGGATTCATAAACGCAGCAGAAATCCACCCGGCTTCCCTGGCGGAACCGGTCAATGCTGAAATCCTCTATCGAAATTTTGACGCTCATACCAAACTTGCCATTAAAATGCTACTAACTAATGGATTTTCAATCACAAATCTTAACGACAGGAGCGACCTGCGTTCGCTATCCTTCCGGGGAACAACGCACAGCATAAGGTTTACGGCTCAGAGCCTGGACAAATCAGTTTTTTATGGGATATCTGGAAAAAGAAAGATTAGAGGACAATTATAATACAATTGGCTGGATTCAGCATTTTTTAGTGGTTTTATTTAAGGATCCTAAAAAAATGACCCTAGAAAATAAACCATCGAATTCCGAACGGCCTGTAAAATATTGACTACATAAATATAGCAATTTCTTTTAAAAGCAGAAACCTGTATGAGTTTTTGCCGCCCGGCCGGTTCACCAATGGCCCCCGTCGGCTCTTTCCCGAAATAACATAAAGAATTTCATAATTAGTTTCCCACGGCTGTGCATTTTGCGACTAAAGGATCAGCTAAAATATTTTTGTTATTTCCCTCGTATGGGCGTCTTTACTAACGTCTTTACTAATTCTCAACCCGAAGAAACACATAGGCCGTCCACTTATGTGATCGATTAAAAATATGGAACCAAAAAGCCCGAGACATATCTTTTCTATAACAGACTTTCGGGAAGGAAGAGCGCTGGACTTTAATTATGTGTATGAATCCTATTATGATACCATTTATATTTTTGCCTATAACCTGATCGGGCATGAAGCCGATGCACAGGATATAACCACGGATACTTTTGTCAAGCTCTGGCGGCTTCATGCCAATTTTGAAAGCTTCCAAAATATTAAAGCTTTTTTATATATTACTTGCCGGAATGGTTGTATGGACTATTTCCGTCAAATCAGAAAGGAACGGGAGGCAATTCCGGAGATCATTTATCTACAAAGAATAGACGAACTGGCTACCAGTGAAATGATCGATGCGGAAGTCTTTACAGAATTAGGCAAGCTGATAGAAAAACTCCCCTTCAAATGCCGCACCATATTCAAGCTGATCTATAATGACAACCTGAGCACATCAGAAGTAGCCGGTAAATTGAACATCAGCAACCAGAACGTCCTCAATCAAAAAGCGAGAGCCATACATATCTTACACGGCGCCCTGGTGCAAAAATTGTATTTACCCCTCTCACTGCCCCTACTGATCATGCTCTTCATCATTCCGGGATAAATCGTCCTCCTGTCCTTCCGGCGAAACTTGCCCTTCCCGCTCCTGCAAGAGCAGGTAACTGGCCTCCAGCAATCGCTCCAGGTCGTTATACCGCAATAACAGATCCGCCCTTTCCTCCGGCTCGCTGAAATCCGAATGGTCGGTAGTCAGACAGGCTTCCACCATCGTCCATAATATATGCCGGCATTCATGCAAGCGATAGTCGCTGAAGAACCGCCCGATCACTGCCAAAGGCTCCCGCCGCTCCTTCTCCTCCAATCGCATCACCTGGTCGAACAGCTTCGGCTGTTCCAAAAACTGTGACATAAAAAATAATTTACGTGGTTAATAGTGACAACCACTCCGGCAAGCAGAAACACTTGCTGATATAAGTGGACACTTCACTTCTCCACTTTGGCGGGACTGAAATTTTCGGGGGAAATAATTACCGTATAAAATTAAGTAAAAGAAATACGCGCCCGGAAAATAAATGGGATTTTGAATAAAAAAAGTATTAGATTGCGGTCTAATTAAGCCTCACCCTATGTTGAGATTTTTTTCACCTTGGTTATCCCTTTACCAATCTATTTCATGACAACAGCAGAAAAAGAAATTCTAAAAAAGAGGTTCGGCGCCATTATTCAGCAGATCAGACAAAAGAAACGTCTGAGCCTGCGGCAAGTCGCTGCCAATTGCAACCTGGACAACAGTAAGATCGCTAAGATCGAAGACGGACAATTCAACATTTCCCTTTCTACCATCGTAGAATTAGCCCGGGGACTGGAAGTCCATCCTTCCAAATTGTTTGTGGGAGAGTTTAATTGGTTTGGGCTGATGTGACCATCCAAGACCATATAATAATAATTCATTCCTTTGGAAAGGCCCGTTCTTTTCCAAATTTGGGATGCTGTCAATTATTTTGGAAAAATTCCCCGTTTTTCTTTTTGTTAAAACGGTAATTACCCGTCTTACTAATGAGCATTGAACACAAACCTGGAAAGAAGATCACGGTTCAACGATTATTGCTATTCCAATTACCACCGCTAAGAAGACAATTAATACACGTCCGGGTACAAACCTATTTCCATTTAGCCCTTAACCATCCTATCTGAGTCATGGCTATCTTATCCAGTTAAACGCTATCTGGATAATGCGCCAGCGTTATTATAAACCCTATAAACAAGAAACATGCGAACTTACAATTTCCCCTTACCACCCGAATAATACCAGATTATCCAATTATAAAATTGCGGGAGGAATAGATGCTAAATTCGAGATTATTTGAAGGCTTAGATCTGGGGAGAATCTTACTAAAATGCAATACCACTACTTTATTCCTTCAAAGAGTTTACTTCTCAGCAAAGGAATTCGAGCGATTAGAAGCTGCTATTATAGATTTGATAGTCAAAAAGAATTGTAAAGTAAAAATAATTCTAACCTCACCCAATCAAATGGGAATAATTAAAGACATAGTGAATAATTGTGCGAAATATGAATCAAGTGAAGATTTCGCAACAGTCCACATCAGCTTAGTTATTACCAATCAAATAAAAAAATTGAAGAAAATAATTGAAGAACTACCAGAAAACAAAAGAGATTATTTGCAGGTGAAACATCATTCCGGCAATATGCAGGCATATATTACAGGGTATAATGATACAATTATTTCAGGGACCTATCTCAATAACGATGTGGCCGAAGAGTGCTTTCAGAATATGTATGAGGGCAAAAGCACAAAGACCTATCGCGAATGGCTATATCATTTTTCAACCAATTGGCGGAAAGCCACCTCTATATAAAATACTGTTGTTCAGCAATTGCCAAAAGACAAAAGATCCTTGCGCAGCAGGGCGTTCCTCAATTTCCTGATGGCAATCGATTTATGTTCCTGTACGGTAGCCAGACTGATGCCCATCTGCTCGGCGACTTCCCGCGTCTTCTTTCGCTTGAAAAAAATCAGCATGAATACCTCCCTGCATTTCGGAGGAAGCCCCTCCACCAGCAGCCCGATCTCCTGCAGGACCTCCATCTCGATCCGCTCCCGGTCATTCCATAATTCCTCCTCCCTCGATAAATAACGGATCTCCTGGTGGGAAGCATGATGTCTTTGCCTGGCCCGCAGGTGGTCAAAACAAGCATTCCTACAGGTGAGATACAGGAAAGACCTTATATTGGCGAGATTCTTAAAACCGGCATGCTGTTTCCACAGCTTGATAAATGTATCCGATGTAATATCGTTGGCCTCATCCGCAGAACGTACTATCCGGCAGGCAAAAGAGAAAATAGCATTATAATAAGATAAGTAGATCTCCTTAAGCGCCTGACGATCTCCGGTACAAAACCTGAAAAGAAGATCGCTGTCGGACTGGTCTTTGTTCATGGGACTATTGAGGTTTAAAGGTGCATACCATACTAATACGAACTGAAGACAATTTTAAGGAATACATTCCAAAATAATTGTACAGGCTTTTTCGATCTCCGCCTCCGTAATGATCAACGGCGGGGCAATGCGCAGGCATTGCGGGGCAAACAGGTACCAATCCGTCAATAACCCCTTCTCAATACAGGCATCGATGATCCGTTTGTTAACCTCGAAATTGTCGAATTCCACGGCAATCAATAGCCCGCAGCTGCGTACCGCCCGGATAGCCGGATGGACTAAGCGTTTTTTGAAAAGGGCTTCTTTAGCCGCCACCTGCCCGATCCAATCCTCCTCCAGCAGCACCTGCAGAGCCGCCAGCCCCGCCGCACAGCAGACGGGATGCCCCCCAAATGTAGTAATATGCCCCAACACGGGATCACCCGTCAACGCCCACATGATCGATTTATCCGCGATAAAAGCGCCCATCGGCATCCCTCCTCCCAGCGCTTTGCCCAGCAACAGGATATCCGGCACGACCCCATGGCGCTGAAACCCCCATAGGGTCCCCGTCCTCCCAAAACCTGCCTGGATCTCGTCCAGGATCAGCAGGGCGCCTACGGCAGTACATCGCTCCCGCAATGCCTGCAGCCATTCCGTCTCCGGCATATACACTCCTCTTTCCGCCTGCACTGTCTCCAGCAACACACAGGCCGTCCGCTCCGTGATACGTTCCAGGGATTGCTGCGAATTATATTCTTCGTGATAGATGCCCGGCAGCAGGGGGCGGTAAGCATTACGCCAATATTCATCCCCTATAAGGCTCAAGGCTCCCTGGGTAGAACCATGATAGGATTGCCGGAACGCCACGATCTCCACCCGGCCCGTCACCCGTTTGGCCAGCTTCATCGCCCCCTCCACCGCCTCAGCCCCGGAATTCGTAAAATAGACGCTATTCAGAGTAGCAGGCAGGTTGGCCGCCAGCAGCGTAGCATATTGCACCTGCGGGGACTGCACCAGCTCTCCATATACCAGCACATGTAAATACCGGTCCGTTTGGTCCCGGATGGCCTGGACGACCCGGGGATGTCGATGCCCCGTATTACACACACTGATCCCGCCGATCAGGTCGATATATTCCTTCCCCGAAGGGTCATATAAGTAGATCCCTTCCGCCCGGGCGATCTCCAGGGCGAGGGGATTCGGGGAGGTTTGCGCCACATGCTGTAAAAATAATCGCCTGTTGTCCAGGCCGCCATTGTTGGTAGTAGAATTAAAACTCATTAATCCAAAGGTCGTATATTCGTAGAAACAAAAAAGACTGGCCATGGCAACTATTCTACCTGTAAAAGGGATACACCCTACGTTTGGAAAAGATTGTTTTGTCGCACCCAATGCCACCATCGTCGGTGACGTGGAAATAGGAGACAACACCAGCATCTGGTTTAATGCCGTAGTACGCGGCGATGTCAATAGCATCCGCATCGGCAGCAAAGTAAATATACAGGATGGCGTGGTGATCCATGCCACCTACCAGAAGACCAAGACCTTTATCGGAGACAATGTCTCCATCGGACATAACGCCATCGTACACGGATGCACCATCCGTGATAAAGTACTGATCGGCATGGGAGCTATCATCATGGACAATGCGGAGATCGGCAGCAATTCCATCATCGCAGCCGGCGCCGTCGTCCTGGAAGGCACCCGGGTAGAAGCCGGCACCATCTATGGCGGCACCCCCGCAAAAAAAATAAAAGATGTTCCCGTCGACCTCATCACCGGCCAGATCGACCGGATCGCCGAGCATTACTTGTTGTATTCCAGCTGGTTCAAGGACTCCAACGCCGCTCCACACCCCCCTACCCCCTAAAGGGGGAATCCCAGCCCACCCATTTACCCTTAGTTCCCTTAGCCCAATTTGAGGGTTATACTTGCAAATACAGGATAATATTTGTAGGTTTAAATCGTTTATTTTAATATCCGTCGAAATCCATGAAACAGTACAAACCCCTGCTATTCCTTCTTCTCCTGGCCGGTATGTCTATCGGCAGCAGCTCCTGTGGAGCGATCCATAATCTTTTCGCACCAAAATCAGGTTGTCCCAGCGATGGGAGGAATGTCGGCGCAGAGCGGATATTAAGCGGCGAAAAAGTGGGCAAACAGCCCAGATTCAGAGGTTAGTGTATCCATACTCTATTATAAAAATTTAAATCCCTACCCCATGAGCCCATTAACCCTTCGCACCGATTTCGGATGTACCGAAGCTGTCATAGACGATGATTGTGGACTAAAACGTTTCTATGAAGTGGCCAATATCCTCTCCGATGACCTGGATATTAAATTCACGCAAAAGACCGATGATTTTGATTCACTGATGTGGGATTTTCTCTACAAAGGGCATATTCTTACCCTTCACTACAACATCTACACCGGTATCTCGATCTATCCGCGCAAGTTCCGGGAGGCGCCCCGAAAAGATAATGACGCCGTGGTGGAAGTAGCCAAATTCCTGGAAGGCAAATTACTGATCAATACCGCTAAACGATATATGTCCTGATCGGACCGATGCAGGCCTGCAACAGGCCACGCTCATGGTAGCTACGCGATTGCTTACCACCACCGCTAACGATCGCCCGCCAATCTACGATCACTTGCCAATTCTTGTAAGGCCCGCTGTAAAGCCGGCCTTATTTTTTTTAAGGGCATAATTTTCGCTAGTTTAAGCTGTAAATTACAATCCATAAAAATCAAGGCATGGCGATTTCCAAACCTACTGCTCCTTTTTACACCAGGCTGGCGATGGTGCTCATCAGTCTTATCGCCTTATTCTATATCGCTATCCTGGGTAAATCCATTTTGGCGCCCCTGGTATTTGCTTTACTGTTTGCCGTCCTGCTGCTGCCGCTGGCCGGCTTTCTGGAAAAACGGCTCCGCTTCCCCCGCAGCCTGGCAGCCCTCCTGTCGGTGCTCCTGCTGGTCCTGGCCCTCGCGGCACTCCTGTACCTGGTAGGCTCGCAGATCAGCAGCCTGGCCGACGACTGGCCCCAGTTCAAGGAACAGGTCCTCACCTCGCTCAGCGACCTGCAACACTGGATCTCCCTAAAATTTCATGTCCGGCTCAAACAGCAGCAGACCTATATCGACAATGCCGCCTCCCATATCCTCAGTACCGGCTCCTCCGTGATCGGCGATACCCTGTTATCCCTCTCCTCCCTGGTCTTGTTCATCGTCTTTATCATGATCGACACCTTTTTTCTCCTCTATTACCGGAGGCTGATCGTAAAGTTCCTGGTAGCCGTCTTCAAAGAGGAAAATGCGGAAGTGGTCTACGATATTATCGCCCAGATCCAGACACGCATCCGGCAATATATCCTGGGACTGGTACTGGAGATGGTGATCGTGTCTGCCGCCACCTGCCTGGGCTTATGGATCATCGGCGTAAAATATGCGATCCTGCTGGGCCTGCTCACCGGCCTGTTTAACGTCATTCCCTATATCGGGATCATCACCGCCCTGCTGCTCAGCACCCTGGTCACCTTCGCCACCGCCGGAGCCACCAAGATCCTGCTGGTAGTAGCCACGATCTTCGGTATCCACCTGGTGGATTCCAACGTGCTGCTGCCCGTCATCGTCGGATCCAAAGTGCGGATCAATGCCCTCATCACGATCCTCAGCGTCATCATCGGGGAAGCGGTCTGGGGAATTCCCGGCACCTTCCTCGCCATACCGATCATCGCCATTCTCAAAATTGTATTCGACCGGATAGAAAACCTCAAGCCCTGGGGCATGTTACTGGGAGATGAAAAAGATGAGAAACATCCGGAGCCGCTGCGAGCGGAGATCAGCGTGGAAGGACAGGATACAGACAAGCTGACAAAATCCATTCAAAAACCGGAGGATAAAAATCTGTAGGGATATAATAAAATTCAAAACAGCTCCGTTATAGTCGCCGCCAGCCAGGTCTTCAATATCCGCAACAATGCCGCTCCGACCATTGGCGCCAACTGGACCGTGTCAGGAGCCGGATCAAAGATCATCGTAGGAGATGGCACGGTGGCCTGTAATTTTCAGATCCCGGCGACATTTACCTGCACCGGCACGATCGATGTTTCTTCCAATGCGACACTATCCATTGCCCGAACTATCAACCCTACACTGGGAACATTAAACGCCAATAGCACCGTCGTTTTTAACGGTACTGCCAATCAAACCATCCCGGCAGTGACTTATGGTAACCTCACTTATGCAGGTTCGGCCGTTGGTACAATGGCTACAGGCGGATGTACCATCGCCGGTACGCTGTCAGTGAACAGCGGCACCCTCCGGCTGGATAATTATGCTGTACCTTATACGTATTCCATCGGGTCGCTGAACGTGACCACCTCCGGATTGCTGGACCTGGGATCCATGAATGGTTATACGGGTATGGGCGCCACGATCAATCTTTCGGGGAATCTTTCTCAATCGGGAGCCGGGCAGATATATTGTACGGGAAATCGAGAGCAGAATGGCATCATTAATTTTGTCGGCACTAACCAGAATATCCAGCAGGCGTCCAGCGATTATGTGAATTATAATGTTCAATCCGGCAGCACCTGTAACCTCACCGGCAACTTTTCCTTTGATGGCCAGACCGGAGGTTATCAGGGGATCTTTACCGTCAACTCCGGTGGGATCCTCAACTGCGAAACCTATACCCTAGTTGGATATAGCATAGATAATTTTGGGACCGCCGCTTCCAATATCTTTGTCCTCAACAGCGGCGGAAACATTATTACTGCCCATCCTTCGGGTATCGCTTCGTCCGGTACTACAGGCTCGATCCGGACACAGAGCTCGACCTTTTCCAGCGGAGCCAACTATACTTATAATGGTACGGCCGCCCAGATCACAGGCATTTTTACCACCACTCCAACGGCGCTGACCCTGAACAACCTTACTATCAACAACGCAGCGGGTGTCACCCTCTCGCAGGCGGAAAGCGTCAACGGTGCCCTGACCCTGACCAATGGCTTGCTTAACACAACCGCTACCAACCTGATCACGGTTAATAATTTAGCAACTGTTACCGGGGCATCCAATGCCAGTTTTGTCAATGGCCCTATAAATAAGATAGGGAACCAGGCTTTTATTTTTCCGGTAGGCGTCTCCGGTACCGGGTATGTCCCTATAGGTATTTCGGCGCCCGTGTCCGCGACGGCTGCCTTTCAGGCGCAATATATCCGGTCAGGCGCCGCAGCATTGGGATCCGTGACGGCCTTTGGTCTGAACCATGTCAGTAGCTGTGATTACTGGATACTGACTCAGGCGGCTGGCAGCTCGACCATCAATGTCACCGGCTACTGGAATGCGAATAACCCCTGCGGCGGGTCTTATGTAACCTCTTTGCCCTCAGTCGCCCTGGCACATTTCAATGGCACCAATTGGAATAGCTGGGGTAACAATGGATGAGTCGAATGTCAGCCATTTTACGATCCAGCGCAGCCCGGACGGAACGACCTGACAAAATGCGGGTGTCCTGACTGCCCGGGGATCTTCTTCCCTGGAAACTTCCTATTCCTTTACGGATCCGACACCCTTGCCTGTTACCGATTATTACCGGCTGCAGATCGTAGATAATGACGGCAACATTACTTATTCCGGGGTCCTGGTGGTAGATCTTGCAGGGATAAACAACCTTATCATTTTCCCCAATCCGGTAACCGATCTGGTAACTATCCGCTTCAGCGGAATATCCGGAATGATTACCCTGCAACTATTGAATATCGAAGGAAAGATCTTGCTTTTCAAAGAACTCGGTTTCTCCGGCGGAGGATCTGTTTCCCTGCCTGTGTCCATGTATCCACCCGGCAATTACCTGATCCGGATATTGACAGGCGGCCATGTGATACGTACGGAGAAACTGGTTATTGAAAGGAAATGATGAGGCCGATTCGAGTTTTGTACCATAAGGTTCACTTGATGGGACAAGTTGGTTTCTACGCCACTTCTCCCGTTTTTATTTTCTCTAAAAGCCACGTCCAGACTGTATATTAGCCTCACAGCTTCGTTCAGCCTTGCGGTTCGAAAAAGTTCACCCTCAAAAGTCAATTTTTCCGGAAAGATCGAACCGACTATTTGACGTTTCTTTATCGTTGTGGCGGTTTGGTAGATCTCATCGAGGTAGGCGAGGTTATTGACGGCTTTGTTTAATGTCAGGGTAATATCATCCCTGTCTTTTGTTGCTGCGGTTAACCTGGCCTCCAGTATGGTGATCTGCTTTTCGCATTCGGACTTGATCGTTTTGAAGTCTACGGCGTCGATGTCGTTTGATTTTGCCTCCGCTGCGCTCCGGCACTACAACTAAGGTCGTTCCGCGGGTAGCTGCGCGACGGCCTCCCCCGCGCAGCACTGCCGGGCACATGGCGGAAGGGTGGCGGGAAGATAGCGATGGAATAAGCAGCCGCGGCGATGGGCTGGGGAATAAAGCCAAGCGATGGGATCGCCTTGGCGAAGCTGCTCTAGAAGACCCATCCTAACTTTTCAATTGCATTCCGTGTGCCTGCACTCCAACACATTTAAAAAAATTATATTGCCGAACGAGAGAGGCTCCCTATGCCGCATGAAGCACCCTTGCAGCCGTCCCGAAAGAATATAGAATAAGGATAAAATATTATACATTTGTATATGGCTGCAGGCGATCAAATAAAGAGCTTAATCAAATCCTTCGGCGAGGGCAACGAGGAACGCTTCTTCGCATCCGCCATGCAGATAGCCGCATCCGAAGCCCGCCAGGGACATGCCATGCTCGCCCAGGAACTGAAATCCCTAATCGACGGAGCCAAAAAAAACAGGGAATTAACGCAACTCGACAGGGGAAAAATCGTAAACATTTCTCCCCAAAAGCGTGAGCTGAATGAACTGCTGGAGGTGTTTCAACCAAGGATCAATCTGTCAGATATGATCCTTGAACTCGAGATCAAGGATCGGCTCGAACGGTTGATCAGGGAACACCGGCAGATTGATCTGTTGTTGCACCATAATCTAACACCGCGCAGGAAGCTACTGCTGACCGGCCCTCCAGGTACCGGAAAGACCATGACCGCGCAGGCCATTGCAGGAGAATTGGGTATCCCAGTTTTCATCATCCGCTTGGACGGTATTCTTTCAAAATACATGGGAGAATCCATTGCCAAGCTAAGGATGATCTTCGATCTCATGCCCCAGCAAAGAGGTGTCTACCTTTTCGACGAATTCGATTCGATCGGCTCACACCGAAATCAGGGGCAGGATATAGGTGAAATCAAGCGCATTCTCAATTCGTTCCTGATAAATATCGAAAAGGACCTCAGCAATTCCATTATCATAGCCGCCACCAATATGCCGGACCTTCTGGACAAGGCCCTGTTCAGACGATTCGACGACATTATCAACTACCCACTGCCTGACAAGAAGGGTATCGAAGCGGCCATACAAAAATACACCGAGGGCTTCTCATTCGACGGAAAGCCCGATTACGCCGGCCTGGCGGACCATGCGGCAGGTCTTAATTATTCCGAAATATTCACGGCCTGCCAAGAGACCATCAAGGAAATGGTTCTATCCGGGAGAGACAAACTTCATAAAACCTATTTATGGAACAGCCTTAAAAACAAGAAGTCTTAATGCCCGAACCACAACGATTGCCCCATCTGAAAGTCGATTCCTTCTACCAAGACAAAACCTACAACTATCCAAAAGACGTTATTGTCAAATTTCCATTGACCCCAAGGAATCGAGCCCTACACGGGAATGCCCTATTGCAGCAATTAGAAAGCATCCGGCAGCAGTTCCAGATTGCCGAACAGGAAGAGCTCCCTGCAAACATTGTAAGAGACGATGCGCTATACGTAGAATTCCATTCGGAAATCGGCTTTCCTTTAAAATTTGACAGCCTCAGTCAAAACCGGGACAAACCCCAGTTTCAACTCCTAACCGTTAAAGAGGAAAAATTTCAAGAAAATGGGGAGGAAAGAAAGCGATACCGCGTCGCAGTCATGATGCGACAAGGCGGGGTCAGTGAATTTATAAAAAAGGTCACCACATATCTCAATAAAAACTCTAAGGATAGAGACGGCAATCTTACTGACAAACCCAGGTATGCCGATCTGATTGCAAATATTGCAAGCATACAACTGGCAACGCTGGAATCATTCTGGACGGACGCACCTGAATTGGCGTTCCCCGAGCCGGACGTGATCGTTTGGTGGGAAGCGTGGTTTAGGCGGACAAGTGACGACGGCACAAAGTTGGCAAGAGTCAGAAGTAATTTAGAAGTCATCGGCGCCCAACTAAGCCCTCAAACTCTCGACTTTCCCGAGCATCGCGTCATGCTTCTGAAAGCCTCCGCCCGGCAACTGTCCTCGTCGCTCATGCTCCTGGATAATCTGGCAGAGCTCAGGAAACCACAGGAGATAAACAACTTCATTACCGGCCGGAACATCGATTTCGTCCAACAACAGGAATGGCTCCGGGACCTACAGGCCCGCACAGACACGCATATTGACGAGAACAGCACCGTCGTTTGCCTGCTTGACAGCGGAGTCAACAATCAACACCCCCTTGTGAAAAATTTCCTGCCCGACGACCGGCTCCATACATATAGGCCGGGCTGGGGTACCAATGACACATGGCCGCGAGGCGG
>DATMGS010000018.1:0-226703 GCA_035555335.1 Puia sp. | reverse complement strand
GGTGGAAGTGAAGTGGAAGGGGCGGGTCTTTGTGTGCATCAAGCCCACGACCTATGTGAATCTTAGCGGAAAGGCCCTGAAATACTGGATGGATAAGGAGAAGATCGCTCTTGAAAATGTGTTGGTGGTGGTAGATGATCTGGCGTTGCCGCTTAACAGGTTCAGGCTGCGTCCAGGGGGAAGCGGGGCCGGGCATAATGGCCTGGAGAATATCCGGGAGGTGCTGGGTACGGACGCTTATCCCAGGCTGAGGTTTGGAATTGGCAATAATTTCCCCAGGGGGCGGCAGATAGACTTTGTATTAGGGCGGTGGGATGATATTGAATTACCCCTGGTGAGGGCAAAGATCGATAAGTCGGTCGAATTAATTGAAAGCTTTGCCACTAGCGGAATTGAACGGACTATGAGCTTGTACAATAAATTAGATTTTACACTATGATTTGTAAAGGGGAATCTTTATTTTCGCATAAATATTGCATTCATCCTTAATCATAGATGTTTTATATTCAATATACCTATCAAGTACCCGGGGGTCTTTTCAGGCCGAATGAAAACTGTGTAAAGAATTTTCTATTTAAAAACCCTGATTGAATATGAAAATATTCTGTGTTGGCCGTAACTATGTGGCTCATGCCAAAGAGTTAAATAATGAGATCCCGGATGAGCCGATTATATTTATGAAGCCTAAGAGCGCATTGCTGCAGGCGCATACGCCATTTTATTACCCGGAGTTTACCAACGAATTACATTATGAGGCTGAGCTTGTATTGCGTATATCCAAGAATGGAAAATATATTCAGGACAGGTTTGCCAGTAAGTATTACGATGCGGTGACGGTTGGTATCGATTTTACGGCGCGTGATATTCAGAATGAGCTGAAGGAAAAAGGTCTTCCCTGGGAGAAAGCCAAGGCCTGGGATAATTCTGCGGCTATCGGTAAATGGATCCCTCTCCAAAACATTAAGAATAAGAAAGACCTCAACTTTTGTCTTTATAAAAATAAAGAGCTGGTACAGCAGGGGAATTCCAATCTGATGATCAATAGTTTTGACAAGGTAGTGGCGTATATTTCCAACTACTTCTCTGTCAATATCGGCGATCTGGTATTCACAGGCACTCCGGCAGGGGTTGGAGAATGTGTGGTAGGTGACGAGCTGGAAGGATTTATCGAAGATGATAGTTTGCTGACTTTAGAAGTAAAATAACTTAGCCATAGCAAAGGTAGAGCCATTCTGTTGGAGACAGGATGGCTTTTTTTGTTCAGGAAAATTTTATTCATGATCACTGTTGATATTTTACTTCGGGCTTACCGCCTCATGTGTACTGCCAGGGAGATGGCTCTCCTCTACGAAAACAACCGCTCCATTTGTAAGTATGTTCATTCCACGTCCAGGGGACATGAGGCTATTCAGCTGGCTACTGCTTTTCATTTGCAGTCCTGTGATTGGGTGAGTCCCTATTACCGGGATGAAAGCCTGTTGCTGGGGTTGGGGTTCGAGCCTTACCAATTAATGTTGCAGTTGCTGGCGAAGGGGGAGGATGTCTTCACCGGAGGCCGGGAGTATTATGCGCATCCCAATTACCGGGGAATGGATAAGCCTGGTATTATTCATCAAAGCAGCGCCACGGGTATGCAGGCGATCCCTACTACCGGGATAGCGCAGGGGCTTCGTTATCTGGAGACTATCGGGTCTTCTTTATTACGAAGGGGGGAGAAGGGGGAAGCTCCGGTGGTTGTCTGTTCTTTGGGCGATGCCAGTGTGACGGAAGGGGAGGTGAGTGAGGCTTTCCAGTTTGCGGTGCTGAAAGAGCTGCCGGTTATTTACCTGGTGCAGGATAATGACTGGGGGATCAGTGTGCGTTCGGAGGAGTCGAGAAGTATGGATGCGTATGAATATGCCGGCGGGTTCAAGGGGATGGGCCGGTTGCGGATCAATGGGAGCGACTTCCAGGAGAGCTATGAGTGCATGGGGCGTGTGGTCCAGGATGTTCGTAACGGGAGGCGTCCTTACCTGGTGCAGGCGCAAGTGCCTTTGCTGGGGCATCATACGAGTGGTGTAAGGAAGGATTTTTATAGGAGTGTGGAGGATTTGGAGCGACAGGCGTTGCGTGATCCCGGTCCGGCATTGAGGGGGCGGCTGTTGGGGCTGGGTATGGAGGAGGCTGAGCTGAAGGAGTTGGAAAATAAGGCGGCTTTGCTGGTTGGGCAACAATTCCAGGCGGCGGTCGCGGCCCCGGATCCAGATCCGGCTACGGTGGGCAATTTTGTTTTTGTACCGACCCCGGTGACGGAAGAGACGGGGGAACGGAGTCCGGGGGGGGGTGAGAAGGTGCTGATGGTCGATGCTGCTTTGTTTGCCATCCGGGAGATTATGGAGGAGTATCCGGAGGCGTTGTTATACGGACAGGATGTAGGCCGCCGGCTGGGAGGCGTCTTTCGCGAGGCGGCTACGCTGGCCGAACAATTCGGGGATCACCGGGTCTTCAATACGGCGATCCAGGAAGCGTATATTATCGGGTCTACTGCGGGCATGAGCGCTGTGGGGGCCAAACCAATCGTAGAAATTCAATTTGCAGACTATATTTATCCGGGTTTCAATCAACTGGTGACGGAGCTCTCGAAATCCTGTTATCTGAGCCAGGGAAAATTTCCCGTTCAAACGCTGATCCGGGTTCCGATCGGGGCTTATGGCGGCGGTGGTCCTTATCATAGCGGGAGTATCGAGACTACTTTGTTATCCATTAAGGGGATCAAAGTAGTTTATCCTTCCAATGCGGCGGATATGAAGGGGCTGATAAAGGCCGCATTCCTGGATCCGAATCCGGTGGTGATGCTGGAGCATAAAGGGCTTTACTGGAGTAAGGTGCCGGGCACCGAGGATGCGAAGAGGGTCGAGCCGTCGCGGGATTATATTTTACCGCTCGGAAAAGCCGGTATTGTGCTGGAAGCCGACGAAGACTGTATAGATTGCGGGGAGACCTGCTGTATTATCACGTATGGAATGGGCGTCTACTGGGCCCGGGCGGCGGCCGATCACTTCCCCGGCCGGGTGGAGGTGGTGGATCTGCGGACGCTGTATCCGTTGGATGAGGATCTTATTTTTGCAAGGGTGCGCCAGCATGGAAAATGCCTGGTGCTTACGGAGGAGCAGCAGAATAATTCCTTTGCCGAGGCGTTGGCCTGGAGGATCTCCAAAAACTGCTTTCGCTGGCTGGATACTCCGGTGGAGGTGATGGGTGCCCTAAACCTTCCTGCGGTGCCCATGAATATCCTCCTCGAAAATGCGATGTTACCCAATTCTTTTAAAGTTACCTCAGTTATCGGGAGTCTGCTGGGGGCCTGATGGGGCGGGCTGATGCCGGATGTGAATAATTATTTTATAAGTCTACAAAATTAGTGGACTATTTATTTGGAGATTCAGGAGAGGGATATTACCTTTATTTCATCATCACGATCGATGGAATTTCATCGCCAATCGATGGAGTCTTCCCGGTTGAGGGTCCCGGAAAATTTCCTGATACCCTGGTTAGCAGGCTTGATTTAGACGGAAGGACAGGTGGTTGTTTATTCTGGTTTGATCGGCAGTTGCCAGGGGATCAGGGAGTTTAAGGGGGCAGCATTTATAAAATTTATACTCATGCAACGTCTGGCAATTCTCTCTTTTATCGGAATCATCGGCCTTCTGCTGGCTTCAGCGGCACATGAGTCAGCAGGCCGGAATACCCGTAACAAAGCAGGCAGCATTGCCGTGACTT
Source organism: Puia sp. (assembly GCA_035555335.1). Taxonomy (GTDB): domain Bacteria; phylum Bacteroidota; class Bacteroidia; order Chitinophagales; family Chitinophagaceae; genus Puia. The sequence continues at coordinate 222,947 of DATMGS010000018.1, read as the reverse complement.
ATGTCGCTGCAAAACCGCCTGTAGAAGCTACGCGATGATCGGATGAGCCGGGGATCAGCCGATCATCGCCGATGGATCGATGATGATCGCCGATCTAGTATTTCGTTAATTCCGGTTGCACCTCATCGATATAGGACAGGATGCCACCTTTAAGATTGTATAGATTTGTAAATTTGAATTTCTCTTCCAGTGCGCGAATAGCTTTTGCGCTTCTTCCTCCCATCTTGCAATGAATGATCACTTTTTTATCGGTGTCGATCCTGCCGGCGATAGCATCTGTGTTATCGAGGATGGTTCCCAGGGGAATTAATTCTGCACCGATATTGACGATATCATATTCATGGGGCTCGCGTACATCGATCAGCTGAAATTTCTCTCCTTTCACCTGCAGGTCATAGAGTTCTTTTGCGGTGATCTCCTTCATGGATTTCTCTTCGACGGCCCGCATTCCGCAGAATTGTTCGTAGTCGATGAGTGCGGTGATGGTTGGGTTCTTACCATTAATGGGGTTGTCTTCTCTTCTTTTGATGTTGAAGGTCCTGCTTTCGAAGTTCAGGGCATCAAAAATATAGAATCGGCCTGAGAGGGTATCTCCCACTCCTGTGATGACCTTGATCACTTCCAGCGCCTGCAGGCTACCGATAATACCTGGTAATACTCCCAGGACTCCTCCTTCCGCACAGCTGGGCACCAGGCCGGGAGGGGGAGGGCTAGGGTAGAGGTCGCGGTAATTAGGGCCGGGGTTTCCTTGGGCGTCTTTATAGTTAAATACGGAGACCTGTCCTTCGAATTGAAAGATAGAAGCGTAAACGTTTGGTTTACCGAGCAATACCGATGCGTCATTCACCAGGTAACGGGTAGGGAAATTATCCGTTCCATCTGCGATGACATCGTAGTCCCGGAGGATATCCAGTGCATTCTGCGAGTTGATATGCGTGTTATAAATACGGAGCTGGATATAGGGGTTCAGTGCTTCGAGTCTTCGTTTAGCTGCTTCCACTTTGGGTTTGCCGATCTCGTTGACGCCGAACAGGACTTGTCTTTGCAGGTTGCTGTCATCGACTACATCGAAGTCGACGATACCGATGGTGCCTACGCCTGCAGCTGCCAGGTATAGTAATACCGGGCTCCCGAGGCCGCCGGAACCGATGACGAGGACCTTTGCGGCTTTTAATTTTTGCTGGGCTTCCATTCCGAAGCCGGGGATGATGATATGTCTGTCATAGCGGGCGAGCTCTTCTTTGGTGAAGAGGGGGGCTGCGCCGGAAGACGAGGGCTGGGGGGCATCGGAGGATGCTTTGCCGGAAGACGGGGGCTCGGGGGCGCCGCCTGCGATTGCGGGGACGATGCTGATGACGGTGTCTTCCTTGACGGTGGTTTTTTCCTGCTGCAGGTTCCTGATATCGTCATTGCCGACAAAGATATTTACATAAGAGCGGATGTTGCCGCTCTCGTCCAGCAGATGCTTCTTCAGGTCGGGAAAGTTGAGGGTGATCTCGTTTACCGTGTCCTGTATCGTGCCGGCGCTGACGGCCAGCCTGGCCGTATTATTCGTGAATTTCCTTAATGGAGTTGGGATGATGACCGTTGCCATATTGCTGTGTTATTTATTTAGGTGAATTGATAATCGATAATTTTTTCTTCTTCGAATTGTTGTTCTTCGTTCAGCAGCCAGGAGCGAAGGGTAATGCCTCCATTTTCTATGGTTGCGTCCTTGTCCATTACGGAGACGATGACATAGGAAAAGTAGGGTTGTGCCGCTACGCGATCGTGTTCCGAGGGGATAGCGGGATGTTTGGGGTGGGAGTGGTATACGCCCAGCAGGGTCCAGTCATGGTCGAGGGCATGTTGCTCGGCGGTCATATAATCGAGGGGGGAGATCTCGAAGCGTCGTTTCTTGTCCCCTTGTTTGGAATTATCCACTACCAGTATGTCGATGATGACGCGGGTGCCATCCGTCTCTTCTCTGCCAAAGAAGAAGCCGCAGCATTCGTCGGGGAAAGTATTGACGGCATCTTCTACCAATAGTTGACGGATGTGGGGTTCGATGATGATCATGTTATAGCAATTTTTGTGTTATTTCACTGTATTTATCGGCATTGTCGGGCAGGACGGTCACGAGGATGCCTTCTTCCAGCTTTTCGGCAATCTTCATGGTACCTGCCAGGTTCGCGGCGGCGGAGGGGCTCAGGCGCAGGCCTTCGTGGCGGTAGGCTGCTTTGATGATCTCATGGGCTTCTTCCGTACTTACTTCCTGGTTGTCGTCGGCCACGGCGGGATCATAGATCCCGGGTACGATGGCGGTCTCGAGGTGTTTCCATCCTTCGAGGCCATGGAGGGCAAAGTCGGGTTGCAGGGAGATCAGCTTTATCCCGGGTTTCAGTTCTCTCAGCCGGCGGCCGGTCCCTACGAAGGTGCCGGTCGTTCCCAGGCCGGCTACGAAATGGGTGATGCCGGGCAGCTCTGCGAAGATCTCGGGCGCCGTGGTATGGTAGTGTGCTTTCCAGTTGTTTTCATTTTTATATTGGTCGGCATAGAAATAGCTTGCGGGATCCTGGTCAGCGAGGTCTTTAGCTACCTGCTGGGCTCCATCCGTTCCTTCGAAGCGGGAGGTGAGGATGAGGCGTACTCCCAGCGATTCAAGAATCTCTTTTCGCTCTCTGGAAGCGTTCTCCGGAAGGCAGAGGGCGACGGGGATGTTCAGCAGGCTGGCGATATGCGCATAGGCGATACCGGTATTACCGCTGGTGGCGTCCAGCAGGGTTCTGCCGGGTGTCAGCTGGCCTTGTTCTATGGCGCTGCGGATGATATTGTAAGCGGCGCGGGCTTTGACGCTACCGGACAGCTGCATCCATTCTTTTTTGGCGTAGATCTGTACGTTCTTTTTCTGGAAAAGACGGGTGATATGATGCAGGGGGGTATGTCCGATCTTTTTTTCCAGCGATTGAACGGCGGAAAGAAGATCGGCGGGAGAAAGAAGGTCGGTTGTTGTTGTCGTTTGCATAATAGTCTAATAGTCTGCTAAATAAAAAAAGCTCCACGGGTGGTGGAGCTTTTAAATATTGTATTAATAGTTTTAATCAGCTTATAAGAGGTCATCCTCCACCAAAATAACCATGGCTTGCTTACAACAGCAACAACAACAAGTTTTATTTATGAAAGCATGGTTCATGGAAGAGAATATAGGCAAAGGTAGGGATTCTTACCAAATTTCCTACCGGGGACCCCTGATTTTGTTAAAAATGCCCCCCGGGGGGGCCTAAATAATTGATAGTTATTTATCTTGCGGGCTCAATTTATTTTGTTTCAACACCTACCACCATGGAAAAATCCGCTGTAAATGGCAAGAAAATAGCTGCCGGCAAGGCAATCGGGTATATTAAGAATGGGATGACCCTGGGGCTGGGTACGGGGTCTACGGCCTATTGGGCTATCCAGGGGATCGGGGAGATGGTTAAAAATGGCTTGTCCGTGCGGGCTATTGCCACGTCCATGCAGTCGGAGGCGTTGGCGAGGGAGCTGGGGATCCCGATCGTGCCTTTTGCGGAGATCGATCATATCGATCTTACGATCGATGGGGCGGATGAGGTGGACGAGATGCTGAATCTCATCAAAGGAGGGGGGGGCGCGCTGCTGCGGGAGAAGATCGTGGCGTCTGCTACTACCTTCTATATCATTATAGTAGACGGCAGTAAGCTGGTCAGTAAGCTGGGGTCGTTCCCGTTGCCGGTGGAGGTGGCTCCGTTCGGATGGGAGATGACGATGAAGAGGCTGACTGCTTTGGGCTGTACGGCCAGGATGCGCATGGCCGATAAGAAGCCTTCGACAGATGGTATGCCTGTAATGGAGGCGAAGCCTTTTTTGACGGATAACAGTCATTATATTCTCGATTGCTCTTTTGGGCTGATCCCGGACCCGGCTCTTTTGCATGCGCAGGTGAGTGCGATTACGGGTGTGATGGAGGACGGCTTCTTCATCAATATGGCAGATATCGTGGTGGTTGGTTCTCCGGAAGGGGACACGAAAGTAATCGAGCGAAAGAATCTTAAATAAAATAAAAGATGAATCAATCCGTAGTTGCCCTGAAAGAAGTGTTGAACCCTGTTCGTGATCGTCTCATTGATCATCCGGTCTATCAGCAGGTGCAGAGTGCTGCTGCCCTGCGCATATTCATGGAGCATCATGTCTATGCCGTATGGGATTTTATGTCGCTGCTCAAAGCGCTGCAACAGGCGCTCACGGTGGTGAGCATTCCCTGGGTGCCGAGAGGCAATGCGAATACCCGGTATCTCATCAATGAGATTGTCGTGGGGGAGGAGAGTGATGTGGATGAGGAGGGGCGGCGTACCAGTCATTTCGAGCTATACCTGCGTGCCATGCAACAGGCGGGTGCGGATATCGTACCGGTGAACAGGCTGCTGCAAGCCGTGGAAGAAGGGTTACCGGTGGAGAAAGCCATCGCGCTGTATGTGTCTGAGCCGGCAGTCCGTGATTTTATGGAATTTACTTTCAGCACGATCGCTTCCGGCAAATTACATGCTATTGCGGCCGTGTTCACTTTCGGGCGTGAAGATCTGATCCCCGATATGTTCCTGCAGATCGTGCAGGATCTTTCCAAAGAAGCGCCTGGTCAGCTGACCATTTTTAAATATTACCTGGAGCGTCATATAGAAGTGGATGGCGGGCATCATAGCCACCTGGCTATTTCCATGCTGGAGGAGCTGTGCGGTGAAGATGCACAGAAATGGGAGGAAGCGGCGGCATATGCCAAGGCTGCCCTGGAGTCGCGCATCCGTTTGTGGGATGGCGTGCTTGCCGGCGTTGGGGACGCTATGGTTGTAGGGTGAGGGTGCCTTTCAGCCGCAGGTCCCGGGAAGAGGCGCCGACCATGATCCGGAAGTCGCCTGGTTCCGTTACGCTTTCTAATTTTTCATTTAACAGACTGAGCATGGAGGGGGTGAGCATGAAGCTTACTTCCTTTGTCTGTCCGGGTAACAAATGCACCCGGGAGAAACCTTTGAGTGCCATAACGGGTGTGGCGACGGATGACAGCAGGTCTCTGATATACAACTGAACGACTTCATCGCCTTCCTGGTCGCCGGTGTTCTTCACTTTGCAGGAGACGGTCGTCGAATCATGAATAGATATATTGTTAGCTGCCAGCCGCCAATCGCTGTATTCGAAATGAGTATAGCTGAGTCCAAAGCCAAAGGGGAAGAGGGGGAGTCCGCTCAGGTTATTGTAATCATCTCCCCGCCCTGTGGGTTTGTGGTTATAGACGAGGGGTAGCTGTGCTTCTGACATAGGATAGGTGATGGGCAGGCGTCCGCCGGGATTGTAATCGCCGAATAAAACTTTGGCCACTGCGTTGCCTCCTTCTTCTCCGGGGTACCAGATTGCCAATACGGCGGGCACTTTATCCAGCCATGCGTTCATGGTGATGGCGCTGCCTCCTGACAACAATACAATGACGGGTTTCCCGGCAGCGGCTACCTGCCTGATCAGTTCTTCCTGATGGCCGGGCAGGTTTAACAGGGCCCTGTCGCGGAACTCTCCTTCCTCTATGCCGGCAACAATGACGGCTACGTCTGCCTGCCGGGCTGCGGCAACGGCTTCGCTGATCCGGGCTTTCCAATCGTTGGGCACTCCATAATTCCATATCAGTTTAAGATGTGCGTTGCCGGCGGGCTCGAAGAATTCCACGCGGATGGCATATGCTGCATCTTTTTCAAAATGGAAGTCCGTCAATATGGTACTGTAGGTTTGTTTTTTCCAGTTGTCGATAACCAATTTGTCATTGATGTATAACCGATAGCCATCGTTGCCTTCCAGTCCGATCTGAACCGTGCCTGTTTCAGGGGCCCGTAATTTTCCTGTCCACCGGACGGAGTAGAAATCATTGCTGAGTACGGGCGCTGGCGGGAACAAAGTCCATTGAAAGTTGAGGGCGGCGTCGATCCGGGTAAGTGCGGGTTTATCGCTTAAGGTTATGTTATTAAAATATTCTCCTTTGAGTCCCGGTTTTTTTATGCCTTCATTCGTGTTGGAGAGGTAGGTGGTTGGAATGACGGCGTACTGTTCGGAGTTCCTGCCGCATCCGGGCGAGTAGGAGATTTTTGTAGTGGCGCCGGCTCTTTTGCGGAGTCCGTCCAGGATGCTGATCTTTCCGTTGCCGGGTCCGCTATAGCCTCCCAGTCTTGCTTCCATGGCGTCTTCGCCGATGACGGCGAGCGTACGGACTGATTTATTGAGGGGGAGGGTCTTTTTTTCATTTTTTAAAAGAACGATGGATTCCAGGGCGGCCTGCCGGGCGATGACTTTGTGCGTGCTGTCTTTTGCCCATCTTATGGCTTCTGTTTCCGGAATGTAGGGGTTTTCGAATAGTCCCAGTTCGAATTTCGCTCTCAGCACCCTGGCTACGGCATCGTCGATTCTTTCGGGTGCGATGCTCCCGTCGAGGAAGGGGGGAATGAAGAGTTTATAATGCTCGTATTCAGTTTGGAAAATGACGTCCAGTCCGCCGGTGATGGCCTGCTGGCCGGAGGTGGGATAGTCTTTTGCCGTAAAGTGCAGGACATTCGCTCCGCCGGTGGCGCTGGCATCAGAAATTACGAACCCTTTGAATTTCCATTCTCCCTTTAATTTTTTATTCAGCAGCCAGTCGTTGGCGGTGCAGGGAGTGCCGTCCAGGGAGTTGTAGGCGGTCATGAGGGATCGTGCGCCGGCTCTTTCGATAACAGCCCTGAAGGGCGGGAAATAGATCTCGTCGAGCAGCCGCTCGTTGTAGTGGATGGGATAGCTGTCGCGTCCTCCGTCGCCTACGTTGGCGATAAAGTGTTTGGGTGTTGTGATGATACCTGCTGTTTCGAAGGGTTGTACGAAGGCTACGGCTATTTCTGAGCAGAGGAAAGGGTCTTCGCCGTAGGTCTCTTCGGTGCGGCCCCAGCGGGGATCTGCCGCGATATTGATGACGGGGGTCAGGATCTGCCGGATGCCCCGGATCTTTGTTTCTGTTGCGATGGCGCCGGCTACCTGACCGACGAGGGTGGTATCCCAGGTAGCTGCCAGTCCGATGGCCTGCGGGAAGGCGGTGGCGCCTGCGCGTACGAGGCCGTGCAGGGCTTCGTCAAAGGGTATGATGGGGATGCCCAGTCTTGTCTGTTCCAGGAAATATTTTTGCAGGGCATTGATCTTTCTATTTAGCGCCAGGGTGCTTTCCGTGGTGCTGTAATGGAGGAGCTGTCCGGCTGCGTCGCCTTGTGCGCCGGCGCTTACCTGGAAGCCGAAGAGGCCGTGGTTATATTGTGATCCGGTCGCATTGTCCAGGTCGCCGGGAATCATAAAGAGCTGCCAGAATTTCTCTTCTTTCGTCATTCGGGACAGCAGGTCCTTGATCCTCTCTTCGATGGGGCGGGTGGGATCTTTGTAGGGAGGGGTAGTTTGTGCGGTGGCCGGTGTGACGGTCTGTGCTGCACCTGCTAAATTGCTAAACAATCCCAGGGAGAAAAGTATAAGGAAATGTATGGTTAAGGGCTTGCTGAAAAAAGCGGGATTTCTCATGGGGCAAATATAAACTGAAATTGCCAGCCGGGGAAAGTGGCGATAACTTTATATCTTGGGCTAAAGTTTTTATATGTTGTCGATTGGTAAGGTTGTCGTTTGTTGGTTCGTTGTATTTGCGATGGGGTATAGGGGGGCGGCGCAGGGCCGGCAGGGTACGGGTATACGGAACCGGTATATATCTTCTCCGGATACGCCGCACCTGGTGATCGAGCGAACGATGATCTATACACCTGCTGTTGGGGGGCAAGAGGGGCGGGGTGCAGCCGGAGAAGTGGGTAAGGGGGCGATGGTAACGGGGCTTTATAATCATCATGCGTCTGTTATAAAGTTTAAAGATAAGCTCATTGCGATCTGGTCGGATGGCAGGGTCGATGAAGATGCGCCGGGGCAGCAGGTGGTTTTTTCTTTTTCGAAGGATTTTTATCATTGGTCGGCGCCGCAGGTGTTGGCGAAGCCTTCGCTTTACCGGGGGGATACGTTCAATGTGCTGACGGCTGCGGGCTTTCACCGGTTTGGGCGCGCCATGGCTAAGGGTGGAGAAGACGGGCGTTCAAGGACGGGGGATACGCTGGTCGCTTATTATGGGGAATATTCGCCGAAGCGGCAAAATACGCATTTGTGGGCGCGGACCAGTGTCGACGGCGAGCACTGGAGCGCTCCCCTGGATATGCATCTGCCGGTAAATCCGAATCACGGGCCGCAGGAGATAGCCGGCAACAGGCTGGTGATCAGCGGGAATTTTACTTTTCCTTATACCGATGATCCTTCGGGGCTGAGCGGGTGGAAGATGAGCAGTCCTTATCCGGACTCTCTTTACCGGGAAGATAACCCGGCTACCTTCTATGCGCCGGCGGCTAAAATGGGGCTGCCTCCTCTTTGTGAAGGGTCTTTCTTCCAGACGGACGATGGGGTGCTGCATATGTTGCTGCGGGTGACGGGAAAGGGCTGGAGGGGGCGTCTCTGGCTTACGGAGAGTAAGGACAGGGGGGCGCATTGGTCATTCCCGGTAGAGACGGCGTTTACGGACAATGACAGTAAATTCCATTTCGGTCGGTTGCCGGACGGACGTTTCTATTATGCGGGGATTCCCGACACGCTGCATCATTATGCGCGTACGCCGCTGGTGTTGGCGCTTTCGAAGGACGGGGTCGTTTTTGACAAGCAATATATTATCGCGGAGCAGCCTTATACGCTTAAGAAAGAGGGTTTATGGAAGGGTGGGCAGTATGGCTATCCGCACACGTGGATCGATGGGGGCTATCTGTATGTGATCGTTTCCCGGCAGAAGGAGGCTATCGAGATCCTGCGGTTTACAATCAGTCAGTTGTGAGCAGGTTTAGTCAATTGTGACCAGTTGCGATCTATTTTAAAATTGAGTAATCCGAGCTAAATAGTAATATTTTTTATGATCTTGCATTACAATATGAGAATCATTCTAATTTTCTTTGTTTCCCTTATTGGGTTAGGGCCTTTAGCGGCCCAGGATAAGCATATTTTCTCTCTTGGGAAAAGCGATTTTCTGCTGGATGGCAAGCCTTTTCAGCTCGTCAGCGGGGAGATGCATCCTGCGCGGATACCCAGGGAGTACTGGCGGCAGCGTATTCAGATGGCGAAGGCGATGGGTTGTAATACGATCGCGGTCTATGTTTTCTGGAATTACCTGGAGTCGTCTCCGGGGATCTGGGATTTTTCTACGGATAACCGGGATATAGCGGCTTTTATCCGGCTTTGTAAAGAGGAGGGCATGTGGGTGCTTTTGCGTCCTGGCCCTTATGTTTGTGCGGAATGGGATTGGGGCGGGCTTCCTTTTTATCTGCTGAAGATCCCGGATATAAAGGTGCGCTGTATGGACCCGCGGTATATGGCAGCGGTGAGAAAGTATGTCGCCCGGCTGTCGAAGGAAGTCGCCGGTCTGCAATGCACGAATGGGGGGCCTATTCTGATGGTGCAGGTTGAAAATGAATATGGCAGCTATGCGAATGATAAGATCTACCTGGAAGCCTTAAGAAAGCTTTGGCTAGTGAATGGTATCACGGTCCCTTTTTATACGGCGGACGGCCCTACGGCTTTTATGTTGGAAGCGGGAGGCCTGGATGGCTGTGCCATCGGATTGGATAGCGGTGGCGGGGATGCTGATTTTGAGCAGGCCCAGAAGCACAATCCGAATGTGCCTGCCTTTAGCAGTGAAAGCTATCCAGGTTGGCTTACGCACTGGAAGGAACCCTGGCAGAAACCGGATACGGCGGGGATCTTACGGGACGTGTCGTACCTGTTGTCTCATAAACGATCGTTTAATTTATACGTGGTGCATGGAGGAACGAATTTCGGATTCACTGCGGGGGCCAATGCCTTTACTCCTGTACAGTTCCAGCCTGATGTGACGAGCTATGATTATGATGCGCCTGTGAGTGAACAGGGGCGGGCTACTCCCAAGTATTATGCTTTGCGCCGGCTGATCAGTCAGTATGTAAGTTATAAGATACCGGAGCCGCCTGCGCCGATCCCGACGATGGAGATCCCGCCGGTTAAGCTGGAGCCTTTTACTTCAGTATGGGATCATTTACCCACTGCCAGGAAATCGCCACAGCCTCTGCCTATGGAAGCCTTTGATCAGCGGGCCGGCCTGATCCTGTATCGTACCCGGCTGATCGGGCATAAGAGCGGCAGTCTGACTATTACCGAACCGCATGATTATGCCCTGGTCTTTTTGGATGGCCGGCTGATCGATACCGTGTTCCGGGATGGGGGTAAATGGACGGTTCAACTACCAAAGACGGACAGCAAAGATCCTTTGTTGGAGATTTTGGTGGAGGGCATGGGGCATATCAATTTTGCGCAATACCTGATCGATCGGAAAGGAATAACGGACAGGGTCACCCTGAATGGGATGACGCTTATGAACTGGGATATTTTCTGTTTGCCGCTGGATGAAAATTATATGCGGGGGGTTGGGGGCGCATCCGTGCAGAAGGGTGGAAACAGCGAAAAGGGAGGGAGTCCGGGGGGAAGGGGAAATGGCTCTCTTGCCGGGAGTCCTGTGGGCAAGCAAGGCATTTTCTTTAAGGGCAGCTTCCTACTGAATGAAACGGCCGATACTTATATCGACATGAGCCAATTCAAAAAAGGGGTGGTGTGGGTGAATGGGCACAACCTGGGACGGTATTGGTATGTGGGTCCGCAGCAGCATCTGTATTGCCCTGCTCCCTGGCTGAAAAAAGGGAAGAATGAATTGATCGTGTTTGACCTGCATCAGCAGGATGGGGCTATGGTAAGAGGGGTGAGGACCCTGGAATAGACGAGATGGGAGCAAATGTACCGATCAGCCTGATAATTCGTTTATAAAGGTCTGTGAATTCAAAAGGTTTCGACATATAATCGTTCATGCCTGATTCGAGGCATTTTAATTTTTCTCCTTTTAGTGCGGTGGCGGTCATGGCAAGTATGGGTGTACTGATCTGCATTTCCTGCCGGAGGTGTTGGGTTGTTTCATAACCGTCCATTTCCGGCATCTGGAGGTCCATTATAATGAGGTCATAGGTTTTCCCGTCCCGGAGGTTGTTGATCGCTTCTCTGCCATTACTTGCTATATCCACGTTTGCCCCGACTTTTTCCAGTACATAGGCGATTAATCTTTGATTGATCTCGTTGTCTTCTGCCACCAGGAACTGTTTGCCGGTCAATAACGATGTATAATCAATGGTGTCATCAGGCGCAAGGGGGATCGTCTTTGTCTCATTATTGTAAGCATATGAAATAGTAAAACTAAAGCGGGTCCCTTTGTTTATGCTGCTTTCCACCGAAATATCGCCACCTTGAATTTTTAAAAGCTGTTTGCAAATAGCCAGTCCAAGCCCGGTTCCGCCATAGCGTCTTGTGATATCGGGTCCTGCCTGGGAAAAGTCTCCGAAGATAAGATGCATTTTATCTTCAGGTATACCGATGCCTGTGTCTTCTATGATAAACTTCAATTGTACCTCATTCTCCGTTTTGTCCAGCAATAGAATATTGACATGGATATGGCCTGTTTCTGTGAATTTAATGGCATTGCCGATGAGATTGACCAATACCTGGTTCAGCCGGTAGGGATCTCCTGTTAAAACAGGGGGAATATCCTTGTCGATCTGAATTTCCAGGGCTAATCTTTTTTTGTCTAGTTTATGTTTGAAGAAGGCTTTTATATTATCAGCTGTTTCCGTGAGTTTAAAATCTATTTTTTCTATGGTAAGCTTGCCTGCTCTTATTTTTGACAGGTCCAGTATATCGTTGATGATTACCAGCAGGTTGTCGGCAGAATGTTTGATGATCCGGGTAAATTCCCTTTGCTTGTCATTTAAAGGCGTCTCCATCAGCAGGTCTGTCATTCCCTGGATCCCGTTCATGGGGGTGCGGATCTCATGGCTCATGTTCGCAAGGAATAATTCCTCCATTTTTTTGGCATCTTCCGCAACCTTGCGGGCTTCAATGAGTTGTCGCTGATAGTTTACGGTATCTGTGAGGTCGGTGGCGATACTGCAGACACCGAAGACTTCGCCCCTTTCGTCCATCAAGGGGAATTTCATCACCGAGAAATGACGTATTCCGTCAGATGTCTCCACCGATTCTTCCATTTGAAGCGGCTTTTTTGTGCTGATCACTATTAGATCCTTTTTCCGCCTGCGTTCCGTAGCCTCCTTGTCTTTGACGACTTCAAAGGCGGTTTTGCCTATTATCGTATCATCGAATTGCAATAATTCCTTGAATTTATTATTCACCACTACATAATGGCCTTCAAGGTCTTTGAGATAAATGATAAGAGGAGCGTTATCCATGATCGATTGCAGCCGGTATTGGTTTTCCTTTAACTGGAGGTCTTTTATTTCCAGGTTCAGCTGCATTTGTTTTCTCTCTGAGATATCTTTTACGATACATTGAAAGCCAACGATGGATTCTTTTTCATATAGAAGGACGGCTGATTGTTCCACCCATTTTATTTCTCCTGTATGGGTTATTATTGGAAATTCTATGTTGGTTTCCTGGGTACGGTTCTTAAGCTGATCGATATAAGTATCCGTTACTTTTTCCAGCCATGCCGGTTCTACGAGGGAGGAAAAATGTCTGTTATTCAGTTCTGCGGGTGAATGTCCGGTCAATTGGGTAGTCTTTGAGCTGGCAAAAGTGATATGCCCGCCGATATCGGCTGTATACATAGCGGCCCCGGCGTTCTCAATCAGGTTACGGTATTTTGCTTCGCTGGTATATGCGTTTTCTTCGGCTGCTTTCCGACGGGAAATATCCTTGTTTAATTGAAGGAGGATAATGACGATGAGCATAAAGCCCGAAGTTCCGCCGATCAGGGCTATATAGAAACTATTCCTGCTGTATTTTTTGTTTTTAGCAACCCGCTCCGCCAAAAGATCATTTTCATTCTGCAGCATTTTAGCAAGCGTTCCTTTTATAGAAAGGGTGATCGCCGGCGCCCGGCCATTAAAGGTGATTTTCCTGGCTTGTACGGGGTCCAGTTGCGGGGCCTCTATAATTGAGTTCTGAAGGTCTTTCTTATCATTGACAAAGGACTGGAGTTCCCGGATATTGGGTAATTGCTGAGGGTTGTCGCTTGTCAGTACCCGGATGTCTGCGACAGTCTGATCCAATTGCCGGTGCAGGATATGTAATTGCTTTCCCCACTCTTTTTCACCGGTGACCATATAACTCCTGGTGGCAGATTCTGTTTCCGCGACAAGGGTATTGACCTCTTTGATCTGCTTGATAACATTGTCGGTATGATTTACCCAAAAAGCAGTTGTTTCGGCATCCTTGTTATTCTGGTAAATGATCCATACAAAAAATGAAACGGCAAGGAATGAAAATAATAAAAGCCTGGGTATGCTACCCTGCAGTCTGAATGTGTGGATAGGAAGAAATCTCTTCATCGGGTCTTGCTATTAATCAGTGCATTAATTCATGGGCTTTCGGAGATATAGGGGTATATCTTTATGGAAGATAGTGAATAGTATGCCAATTATGAAATATCTTCCCCCGCAAATAGAGGAGCAGCGATGGACTCGATCACACATATCGTATTAGGGGCTACTATCGGGGATATTATGGCGGGGCGGCGGTTGGGGAAGAAGGCTATGCTGCTGGGTGCGGTGGCTCAGAGTCTTCCCGATATCGATTTTGTCGCCAGTTCCTGGTTGGATACTTCTCATGATGTTGCTGCGCACCGGGGTATTACACATTCTTTTTTGTTCGTGGTGGTAATGGCGGGGCTGCTGGCATTGATGGCGGAGCGGAGGTTCCGGGGGACCGGGGGCTCCGGTGGAGTCGCGGCGATGGTTGGGCTTTCGCGTGGAAGATGGCTGCTTTTTTTTGGTCTGCAGCTTTTTGTGCATGTCTTTCTGGATGCTTTTAATGCTTATGGTACGGGGTGGTTTGAGCCTTTCAGTCACTATCGGGTTTCTTTTAACGTGCTGTTCGTGGCGGATCCTTTTTATTCGGTGTGGCTGGCAATCTCTTTTGTCGCTTTGCTGATCCTGAAAAGAGGGGACCGGCGCCGGAGGCGCTGGGCTGTCTTCGGGTTGCTTCTCAGTAGTCTTTATCTCTGTTATTGTATAACGAATAAGTTCAGGGTGGATGCCCGGGTGGAAAAGGAGCTGGTGCGGCAGCAGGTCGGGTACCGCCGGTATTTTACGACGCCTACTCCTTTGAATAGCTGGCTCTGGTATATTGTGGTCGAAGATGGGGATGGGGCGGGCTTTTATACGGGCTACCTTTCTGTATTCGATAGCAAGCCTGCTATCGGGTGGCATTTTTTCCCGCGTAATGATTCGCTGTTAGCTCCTTTCCGGGGACAGGAGGATGTGAGGGCGCTGCTCTGGTTCTCGCAGGGGTATTATACGGTCGAGCAGTGGAAGGGTGGGCTGGTGTTCAATGATATGCGTTTCGGGCAGATGAAGGGGTGGGAGGATGCGCGGGCTCATTTTGTCTTTCATTATTTTCTGGAGCGGCCGGCGGATAATGAGGTGATCGTGCAAAGGGGGCGTTTTGCCGGATGGGATGGGGCTACGTTCCGGGCTTTTATCAGGAGGATTAAGGGGAATTAGCTTCCTTTTTCCTGTTTGAAATAGAAGGTAAAGAGAAAGAAGAGGAAGCGGATGGTCTGGAAGGCTGTCCACTGCAGCAGTCTTTTTAGCGGGGTATTATGGATGGAAAAGTTTTCCGGCGTGATCCGGATGCAGTGTTCCCGGATGATGGTTTCCAGCTCTTTTTCGACTGCGGTAGCAAAGGTGTCGTTGCGCACGTCCATATTTAGTTCTACGCTGGCGTAGGCGCTGATCTTATTTACATTATAGGAGCCGTTGGTCATCCACTGGCCATCGTAGACGGCCATTTTGCCGTGCAGGACGGTGTCCTGGTATTCGTATATTTCGATGTGGTTGCGGAAGAGCCAGCGATACATATACTGTTCGGCCAGCCTGGATATTTTCACATCAGAGATACTGCCTACGATTATTTTAATGACCACTCCCTTTTTTACCGCCTGGGCCATGTTCTTGCGAAAGATGGTGCCTGGCAGGAAGTAGCTGGACAGGATGATGATGCGGGACTGGGCGTTGCGGAACATCTGCAGGTAGCTGCTGGAGATCTGGCTCTTTCCCTGTACCCAGTCATTGCGTCTGACTCTTACGAGGCATTCTTCCGCGGGGGTGATGCCGGGAACCCAATCGAAGGAGGCTTTGTTATCGGGGCCTTTCTTCCAATAGGCTTTGGTGAACATATCCCTGCAAATGATATGGAGCTTGAGGGCTGCTTCGCCTTCGACGTAGAGGGCGCGATCCAGCCAGGCCTTCTTCCCGCCGATATCATTATAACGGTCGCTGATATTGACGCCTCCGGCCAGGCCGTAGGAGCCATCTGCTACCACGACTTTATGGTGCATGCGCCGGCCCAGGTAAAAATTCCTGCTTTTAAATAAGGGCCAGAACCAGCGGAAGCGGATGCCTGCGTCTTTCCATTCCTTGATAAATTGTTTGGAAAGGTCCTGGGAGGCGTAGCCGTCCAGCAGGATGAAGACCTGCACTTTTCTTTGGGCGGCCCGTATCAGGGCCTGGGCGATCATGCGGCCTGTCTCGTCTTCTTCGTAGATGTAGGTCTGTAAATGGATGGTGGATTTTGCCTGATCGATCAGCTGCACGAGGGTGGCGAAATAATCCTGGCCTCCATGGACGAGCCTTACTTTATTATGATGGGTATAGCCTGCTAACAGTTTGGGCGTTCTTTTTTTGGCCATGGATGTTTTTAGATCAGGGCCGTAAAGATCGGGAAATTTAAGTGGGAATGCGGGATGATGACAACGGATGTATCGAAAAACCAACCAAGGTAGGGTAAAAAATATTTGTTCAAATATTAATTAATTGTTAACTTAATAGGAGGATTTTTACCCGTCAATATGCTCCGGGTCGATCTGTAAATTTTATCTGATGAACGCTCGCCTACTTACACTTACCCTGCTCCTTGGTATGATGGTTTTGCCTTATATGATTAACGCCCAATCGACACAGGTACTGCCTGTTGCTTATAGAATGAGCGGGGCAGGAAATAACCTTACCAGCAATGTGCCTTTAAATGAGATCAATATCCATGCTTACCGGCATTTCAGAAAGCGGTGGCCGGCTGTCAACGGGGAAGCCTGGCTTAAGGGGGAGGATGGGTATATTGTCTCTTTCAGGGAGAATTCGATGCACTGTCAGGCTCGTTTTGATGCGAGGGGGGGCTTCCTGTATTCGCTTAAATATTATTCCGGGAAAACCGTTTCCGGCGATCTGGCCGGGTTGATCGGAAAGAAGTATCCCGATTATGGGATCGACGTGGTAACGGAGATCACCAATGGGGAAAAGGTCTTTTATTTAGTAAAAATAGAAAGCTCTTCTTCTGTGAAGACCCTTTCTGTCAATGAGGGACAGGTGGATGTTCTGGAAGAGGTGGTGAATGGGGGAATCCGGACGAACCTGGCTGGTAAGTAAGCCGGGAAGCCGGATACGCGCGTGAAATAGCTATTTATTGACGGTCCGGCCTTTCAGGGTGCGTGATTTCCGGTCGATCTTGTCGATCTCGCTTTTGCGGACCACCAGGGTAACGGAAGCCACGTCGGTGCAGGTACCGCAACGGGCCCTGAATTTATTGGAGTCGAAGGTCACGGCTGCCGTTCCATTCTTCCATTCGGTGCCATAGAGAACATATTGATTGATGGTATAACCGCTGCCGGGGCCAAAGGCCAGGTCATTATTACCTTTCTCAAAGCTGACCATCAGTTTGTCGCTTGCCGTGGTATCGCAAATGCCGGGGGTAAAGGCAGGGACGATGACTTCGTTGATATATTTCCCGCTCTCCATTTTCACTACGCCCGAATGGACCATCAGTTTTTGGTCTCCCAGGTTCCGGGACAGGATCAGTTTCTGATCGACGTAGAATTGTACCTGTCTCAGGTCGATATTATCTTTTTCCAATCTTTGTTTGAGGTCTCTGGTAAAGGGCACAAAATTACCCGCCTTTCTTGAACTGCTGCAACTGAACAAAAAAAACAGGGAGGCCAAAGAGGCGGCTGCGAAAATTCGACTCATATACTAGTTTTACAGGTTGTTTGACTACTTTATAACGTACGATGATTGTTTTTTAGCATAATAAGATTGTTATGACTGTGTTATTATGGAATAGTTTACTCGAAAGGGGCAAATTATTTCGGGTTATGCAACAATTTTCCCTCGGGGGACGACCTTACGGGGTGTGGGGGCGGAGTCCGGCAGGGGCGGGGCCCATGGACTTTAGCGGTCGACGGGGTCGCTGGCCCAACCGGGAGGAAGAAATTGAGCTCAGGGACATTATCCGATCATTAAAAGGCCTGTATGATAAGAAATTTTTTCAAAGTAGCGATCCGCAACCTCTGGAAGCATAGGGGGTACAGTTTTCTGAATATTTTCGGGCTGGCGATGGGGATGACCTGCAGTCTGCTGATCCTGTTGTGGATCAATGATGAGCGGAACGTGGATGCTTTCCATGCGAATACCTCCCGGTTGTATGCCGTCTATGAACGGCAGTATTATGACGGGAAGGTCGAGGCTGGCTATTATACGCCGGGGCTGCTACCGGTCGAAATGAAGAAGGTCCTGCCGGAGGTCGAGCTGGCGTCGGGGTACAATGGGACGGACAAGAGCACTTTCCAGGTGGGGGATAAGATATTGAAGGAGGAAGGCAGCCAGGGCGATGCCGATTTCTTTAAAATGTTCAGCTATCCGTTGCTGCAGGGGACAGCGGCAACGGCCTTGGCTACGCCGGTGAGCCTGGCTATTTCCGGGAAGATGGCGAAAGATCTTTTCGGAAGTCCGCAGGCGGCTATTGGCCAGACGATACGCTATGAGAACAGAAAGAATTTCACGGTAACCGCCGTATTTGCGGACCTGCCGGAAAACGTATCCGAGAAATTCGACTATGTCATGAACTGGACTGCTTATATGGAGGATAATTCGTGGGTCAAGGACTGGGGGAATAATGGTCCCCGGACTTATCTGTTACTGAGGGCGGATGCGAATCCTGCCCTGGTGACCCGGAAGATCACCCGGTTCCTGGACAACTACAATAAAGAGCAGGGGAAGGGGTTCCGGATCGAGCTGGGGATGCAGCGTTTTGGAGATGTGTATCTGCATTCCAATTTCAAGAACGGGCAGGTGGAGGGGGGGCGCATCGAGTATGTGCGGCTTTTCAGTATTGTCGCGGTTTTCATCCTGCTGATCGCCTGTATTAATTTCATGAACCTTACTACGGCCCGATCGGTAAAGAGGGCGAAGGAGATCGGTATCCGTAAGGTGGTGGGGGCTGTGCGGCCGGCGCTGATCCGGCAGTTCCTGAGTGAGGCGATCCTGCTGTCTTTTTTTTCCGTGATCCTGGCGATGGCGCTGGTGATCCTGGTCCTGCCGGCTTTTAATCACCTGACGGGCAAACATATTTATTTTCCTTATGGATCGTTGTCGTTCTGGGGTTGTCTCGCGGCGCTTACGCTGGTTACGGGCGCTATCTCGGGCAGCTATCCGGCTTTATTCCTCTCTTCTTTTCAGCCGATCCGGGTATTGAAGGGGGCTATGCGGTTCAGTGCCGGCGCTGCCTGGTTCCGGAAGGGGCTGGTGGTCTTTCAGTTTGTCCTTTCCATTGTGCTGATCATCGGGACGATCGTGGTGTCGGGGCAAGTAGATTATGTCCGCAGTATCAACCTGGGTTATGACCGGGAAAATCTTGTTTATATTCCATTGGAGGGAGATCTTACGGGGAAGTATCCACTATTTAAAGAGAGGGCTGCTCAATTGTCGGGTGTCGGTGAGGTGAGCCGTGTCTCGCAGGATCCTACCGATCTGCAGAATGGAACGGGCGGGATAGAGTGGGACGGGAAGGATCCTAATACCAAACCCATGTTCACCCAAGCGTCGGCCGGCTATGATTTTGTAAGGACTTTAAAATTGCAACTGGTGGCCGGGCGGGATTTTTCGAAGGATTTTCCAACGGATTCCGTGGGCTACCTGCTGAATGAAGAAGGCTTGAAGAAGACAGGGTATAAGGATCCGATCGGGAAGCCGCTGACGATGTGGCAAAAGAAAGGCAAGATCATCGGCATTATCAAAAACTTTCATTTTACGTCCCTTCATGATCCGATCAACCCTCTGATCATCAAATTTGGAGAGCAAGAAAATTGGGGGAATGTTATGGTGAGGACGGAAGCGGGGAAGACTAAACAAGCGTTGGCGGGTTTGGAGCGGCTGTGCCGGGAGTTGAATCCGAAATTCCCATTTACTTACCGGTTTGCCGATGAGGAATATCAGAATCTTTATAAGAGCGAGGCGATCGTACATAATCTTTCCAATTGTTTTGCCGGTCTGGCCATTTTTATCTCCTGCCTGGGATTATTGGGGCTGGCGATGTTTACGGCGGAGCAGCGTACCAAGGAGTTCGGGATCCGGAAGGTGCTGGGGGCGGGGACGGCCACTTTGTTTACGTTGTTGTCGAAGGATTTCCTGGTGTTGGTGCTGATCGCGTTCCTGCTGGCGTCGCCGCTGGCCTGGTGGGCCATGCATGGGTGGCTGCAGAATTTTGCCTATCATGTCGAGGTGCAGTGGTGGGTGTTCCTGCTGGCGGGGGCGATGGCTTTGCTGATTGCGCTGCTGACGGTGAGTATCCAGGCTATTAAGGTGGCGATAGCTAATCCGGTGAAGAGTTTGAGAACGGAGTAGACTCGGTATAGCGGAGCCAGGTCATGACGGATCGTATTTCGCCGAAGGAGCAGTCTTCGCCCAGGCGGGATTTGATGGGGCCGAGGGCGGCGCCTCCGATCTCTTTGATGGCGGCAATGATGCGGGACATTTTCTTTTCAGGGACCAGCTCTTTAATATCGATCTCTCCGGTTGGGATGAAGGAGGCGAGGTGGCTTTCGACGGTGGTGGCTGCCAGTCCGCGTTGGGTGGCGATGTCGGCAATGGAGACGCCTTCTTTGTAGAGTTGAAGGCTGATGCGGTGTGTTTCTCCTTTTTGAGGTTTGGTCGTTTGGGGTTTGCCGTTGGCATCGGTTGCGGCGGGGCCTTCTGCCGGGGCGGCTTCCCGGGCCTTGCGCTGTTCCTGCAGGTCGGAGAGGAGGTTCGCGGCTGCGACTCCTTTCATCAATCCTTCTACCATTTGCAGGGCTTCTTCTATCTGTTGTTTTTTTCGGGTGAAGAGGGTTTTTAATTCCTGTAGGGTTTGGAGGTATTTTTTTACTTTTTGTTTTACTCTTATCTCGCTGATATGTTGTTGGAGGGGTTGTAGCAGGTCTTCTTCCAGTCCTTTCCTAAAATAATTGACGCCGGCCTGGGTCCGTTGCTGTAGCTGGCGGTAGCCGTCTTCTGCCGCGGTGATCAGGAGCTGGTCGAGCTGCCTGGAAAATTTAGCGGCGGTCTCCTGTTGCAGCAGTGTTTTATCCAACCACCCCCTCGCTAACTCAATCGCCTTGACTTTATCGGGCATCTGCCGGTGATCGAAACCGGCATAATGGGCCTGCAGCTGTTCTAGCAGTTTGGACCAGGAAAAGGATCGCACCAGCGATTGGCTGATATAGAAGAGCTGTTCTTCCCGTAATTGTTCTTCCAGGGCGCTGTCGGATAGCCTGCTTTCGGTAAAGCCGATCACCCGCTCGTCCGTGCTGATGGAATGGGGGAGGATGCGGGAACGCAGGACCAGTCCATTCAATGAGGTGAGGCGGCTCAGGGCAACATAGACCTGTCCTGGGGCGAAGGAGGCACCGGCGTCTATGACGGCTTTGTCGAAGGTGAGTCCCTGGCTCTTGTGGATGGTGATCGCCCAGGCTAAGCGAATGGGGTATTGGGAGAAGGTGCCCAGCTCTTCTTCTTCGACTTTGTCTTTTTCTTTATCGTATTGATAGCGTATATTCTTCCAGGTCTCTTTTTCCAGGGTGAGCTCGTCTGGCTCATTGGGAAAGAGGATGGTGATCTTGTCTCCAGAGATCTTCTTTATGGTGCCGATCTTGCCATTGAAATAGCGGCGGGTCTCTCCCTTATCGTTTTTGATGAGCATGATCTGGGCGCCTTCTTTCAGGTTCAATGTTTTTTCGGCGGGAAAGGCCTTGTCATTGAATTCGCCGGTGACGGAGGCTTCGAATGCATGTTGTTTGCCCCGCAGCTTGCCTAGCTCGGTCTGGTTGATGCCGTCGGCCTTGGCGTTGTGCGAGGTGAGGGTGATATAGTTGGCGTCTTTCGGCGGGGTGAAATCCGGTTGATAATATTCGTGTAGCTGATCGAGGTCCTGCCGGCTTGCCCGGTTGTTGCGGATATTATTGAGGATATTGATAAAGCCGGCTTCATTCTGGCGATAGATCTTCTTCAGCTCCAGGTAGAAGGGGGCGGCTTGCTGGAGGGCCTGTGCGTCGAAGAAGAAGGGGCTTTTGTAATGCGGTTTCAACAATTCCCACTCTTCATTGGAGACGACGGGGGGCAGCTGGAACAGATCGCCGATATAGAGCATCTGCACGCCGCCGAAGGGGAGTAAAGGTTGTTGGCGGAAGTGCCGGAGGATGGCGTCGACGGCGTCCAGCACGTCGGCTCTCACCATGCTGATCTCGTCGATGACGAGTAATTCCAGCTCCTGCAGGAGCTCGCGTTTGTTGCCATTAAATCTAATGTTGGAAAACAGGGTGTTCGGGTCGGTGACGCCGGAATGGTCTTTATCCCAACCGGGTTGCGGGGTGGGGACATAGGGGCCGAAGGGCAGCTGGAAAAAGGAGTGCAGGGTGGTGCCGCCGGCGTTGATGGCGGCTACTCCGGTGGGCGCGACTACGGCCATTTTTTTAAAGCTGTTCTCCCGGATATATTTCAGGAAGGTTGTTTTTCCTGTGCCGGCTTTCCCGGTCAGAAAGACCGATTTGCCAGTCTGGTTAACAAACTGCACTGCTAAGTCAAAAATAGGATTGCTCGTGTCGGTCACCATATCGATGCTGTAAAGGAGACGCAATTTAGCCAAAAACAATACGCTTTTTTGAAAATAATGAGTGGCGAGACCGGAATAATGGATTGCGAAACCCGGAGGACTCATTTAATTATTTGCATGAATGAATGTGTTTTGACGCTTACCTTTGATCCCGGAAATAACATAAAAACGAAATAATTATGGAATACAGACAATTGGGAGCATCGGGGCTGAAAGTGCCCGTATTGAGTTTTGGGACTGCTACTTTTGGCGGCGGGAATGCTTTTTTTAAGGCATGGGGTACCACGGAAGGGGCGGAGGCGGTGAGGATGGTCAATCTTTGCCTGGATGCCGGGGTCAATTTATTCGACACGGCGAATGTCTATTCTACGGGGATCTCGGAGGAGATATTGGGGAAGGCGTTGAGTGGTCTGCGGGACAAGGTATTGATATCGACGAAGGCGACTTTCCGGATGGGGGAAGGGCCGAATGATTATGGTTCATCCCGGTGGCACCTGTTGAGATCCTGCGAGGACAGTCTGCGTCGATTGGGGACGGACCATATCGACATTTATCATATGCATGGGTTCGATGGTACGACGCCGGTGGAAGAGACTTTGCGCGCCCTGGACGATCTGATCCAAAGCGGCAAGGTGCGTTATATTGCCTGTTCTAATTTTTCGGGCTGGCATCTGATGAAGTCGCTTTCCGTTTCTGAGCGGTATGGCTGGGCGAAGTATGTGGGGCATCAGGCTTATTATTCTTTGGTCAGCCGGGAGTTCGAATGGGAGTTGATGCCGTTGGGCATCGATCAGAAAGTGGGGACGATCGTATGGAGTCCGCTGGCCAGTGGCCGGCTGAGCGGTAAGTTCAGGAGGGGGCAGCCGATGCCGGCGGATTCGCGTCTTAACCAGGGCGGGTCGCATGGGCCTGTGGTGCCGGATGAATACCTTTTCGGGGTCGTAGATGTATTGGAGGAGATTGCCGCCGAGACGGGTAAGTCGGTTGCGCAGGTGGCTTTAAACTGGGTGCTGCAGCGTCCTACGGTGGTCAACCTGGTGATCGGGGCGAGGAATGAGGAGCAATTGAAGCAGAATTTAGCGGCTGTGGGCTGGAATCTGACGGTGGAGCAGGTGAAGCGGCTGGATGTGGCGAGCGATACGCCGCTGGTCTATCCTTACTGGCATCAACGGCAGGATACAAGGTTGAATCCCATCCCGAAGTTTTATTAGGGAGAATGAGCCGGCGAGGGGGCGCCGGTTTATTTTTCGAAGATGATGATATCGGGGCTGGCTCCCGGTCCGGTGAGCTTAAATACCTGAATGGACCGGGAGTCAGCAAAATTTATAAAGGCGCCCATTTCTTCAGGATGTTCAGCAGCTTGTCGAGCTGCATGGGTTTGCTGATATAGTCATCCATTCCGGCTGCCAGGCATTCCTGACGGTCTTCTTCCTGTGCATCTGCCGTCAGGGCAACGATGACGGGTTTCGTTTTGGATTGACGGCGAATGTTGCGGGTTGCTTCGAGGCCGTCCATTACGGGCATCTGAACGTCCATCATGATGAGGTCGAAGGGTTGTTGTTCCAGCCGGTCGACGGCTTCTTTGCCGTTATCCACCATCTCCGGGGCATAGCCCAGTTTGAAAAGGATATGTGTGATCAGCTGTTGATTGACGGGGTTGTCTTCTGCGATCAGGATCCGCATGGGGTAGTTGTCTGCAAAGGTGTCTGACAGTCGTTGCTGCTGCAGCGCTTCCTGAGCCGAGGGGGATTCGATTCCCTGGAGCAGGCGGGTGATATGCCGGAGCAGCAGATGATGTTTGACGGGTTTGTTCATAACGGCGCCGAACAGGTCGACATATTTTCCTCTTGTCTCGTTGCCCACCGAGCTCAGCAGCATGATCGGCAACTCCCTGTTCTTTTGGCGGATGGTATTGGCAAGGCTGATCCCATCCATTTCGGGCATGTGCAGGTCTGAGATCAGCAAGTCGACTGGATTAGTCTCCAGCAGGGCCAGGGCTTCCCTGGCGGAGGCTGCCAGTAAAGGGATTAGTTTCCATTGAAGCAGGAGGCCGTTCAGGATGGTTCTGTTGGTGGCGTTGTCGTCTACCACCAGTATCTTTTTTCCTGCTATTTGGGTTAATGGAAGAGAGGCGGTATTGCCTTGTAAGGTGTTGACCTGGCCTACCCTGATATAAAAGGAGAAGGTAGTGCCTGCTCCTTCGCGGCTTTCTACCTTGATATCTCCTCCCATGAGCTTGATCAGCTTTTCGCTGATGGCGAGTCCCAGTCCTGTTCCGCCATATTTGCGGGTGGTGGAAGAGTCAGCCTGGGAGAAGGCTTTGAACAACCGGCTTAATTTTTCGGGCGGGATGCCGATGCCGGTGTCTCTCACTTCAAATTCAAGCAGCATCGTACCTTCTTCGGGGTTTTTCAATAACCGGACTCCCAGGTATACTTCTCCTTTCGAGGTAAACTTCATGGCGTTACCTACGAGGTTCATCAGGACCTGTCGCAGCCGGGTATCGTCTCCATTGATATGATCGGGTACATCGGGGCCGATCTCATAGACCAGTTCGATATCAGCTTTGGCCGTCCGGCCGGAGAAGACATCGAGTACTTCTTCCAGGGTTTGTCGCAGGTCGAAGTCGTGGGGATCCAGTTCCATGCTGCCGGCTTCTATTTTGGAGAAGTCGAGGATATCATTGATAACGGACATCAGGCTCTCGCCGCAGGAGCGGATGGTCGTTGCATACTCTTCCTGTTCCTCTGTCATATTGGTTTGGAACAGCAGGGAGGACATGCCGATGACGCCGTTGAGCGGGGTGCGGATTTCGTGGCTCATCGTGGCGAGGAAGGCGCTTTTGGCGCGATTGGCTGTTTCGGCCTGTAAGGTGCGCTCTTCGACCAGCTTCTCCAGGGTGATCCGTTGGTTTCTGATCCGGTTCATCCGCATCTTATACACGCCGTAAAGCGTTCCGATAAGGAGTAACAGGGCGCTGATCCTAAACCACCAGGTTTGCCACCAGGGGGGAGATATAATCAGTTTTACGGAAGCGATCTCATCGGACCAGCCACTGCTATTGTTCTTCCCTCTGACCTTGAAAGTATAGGTGCCCGGGTCAAGATTGGTATAAGTGGCCGCACGGCGTATGCCTACTTCATTCCAGTCTTTGTCGAATCCCTCCAGCATATAGGCATATTGTCTTTTCCGGAGCAAGGTATAATTCAGGGAGGCGTACTCAAATGAAATAAAGGAGCTGGAGGAGGGCAATGTTATTTCCCGGGAGAATGTTATATTTTTTTTCAGGGGGGAGGGGTCTTTTTCATCCCTGGCAATGGGAACATCTTTACCGAACAATTGAAACCGGGTGATGAGCAGCGGAGGGTCAAATTTATTTTCCCGTATGCTGTCCGGGTGCAGGACATTGAACCCGTTCGTGCCTCCGAAGTACAGCAATCCGCTGCTGCTCCTAAGGGCGGAATGAGGTTTAAACTCATCGCCCTGCAGGCCATCTGCGAGTGAGAAATTCTTGATGGCATGGGTGGATGGTGTGATACGGGAAACGCCTTTAAGGGAACTTACCCATAGATTTCCTCTGCCGTCCTGTAACAGGCTCATGATCGTATTGTCGGGCAGGCCATCTTTTGCAGACCAGGACACAAATTTTCGGGTGCGATCGTCCCAACGGTCCAGGCCGGCGCCGGTCCCTATCCATATATTGCCCTGGCTGTCTTCCAGTAAGCAGTTAATCGTATTGCTGCTAAGGCTGCCCGGGGATTCGTTATAGGTAAAATGTTGGAAGGTCAGGGTCTTTTTATCCAGCAGGTCCAGGCCTTTGTCAAAAGTGCCGATCCACAATCTCCCTTTGGAATCCGCCAGCAGGCATTGCAGGCGGTTGCTGCTCAGGGAACCGTTCTCATGGGTATAATGGCTGAAGGTGTTTTTTTCGGGATGATACCAGTTAAGTCCCATGCCATAGGCTGCGATCCATAGATCTCCGTCTTTATCCCGGGCGATGGCGTTGATATCATCTCCGCTGATACTGGAGGTGTCGCGGGGATTGTTCCTGAACAGTTTGATGATTTTGTGTTGCCGGTCCATTTCGTTCAACCCGTCTCCGGCGGTTCCCGCCCAAAGATTGCCCTCCCTGTCTTTTTCAAGGCTTAGCACATAGTTGCTGCTGATCGTTTTGGGGTTGCCGGGCTCATGAAGGAAATGAGTGAATTTGCTGGTGCCGGGGTTCAATAAATTCAGTCCTCCTCCGTCGGTGCCGATCCATATTTGCCCGGCCTCTGTTTCTGAAAAAGCGAGAATGTTATTATTGCTTAAAGAAGAGGGGGATACGTTGTGCCGGAAATGTGCAAAGTGAGTAGCGTCCCGGTTACAAAGATTGATCCCTCCGCTATAGGTCCCGACCCACATATTTCCGTGCCTGTCTTTATAAAGCGAATAGATGGAGTTATTGCTGAGGGAAGAGTTGTCTATTTCATCCTGTGCATAGGTGCTGAAAGTTTCGGTACGGGGGTCGAAAATGCTGAGGCCTCCGTTCTCTGTTCCGACCCATAGATTCCCCCCGGCATCTTCCGTTAAACAACGGATCAGATCGAGGGCGATGCTATTGGGGTTCCGGGGATTGTTCCTGAAATGCCGGAAGGAGCCCTGGATTTCCCCAGGTCCTTGTTTGGGCTCAAACAGATCGAGTCCGCCGCCCCTTGTTCCGATCCATATACGATGGCGGTTATCTTCCAGCAGGCAGTGTACATTGTTGAGGGTAAGGGATTCGGGGTGATGCTCATCGTGGAGGAACCGGGTGAAGGTCTGTGTGACCGGATCCAGCAGGTTGACTCCTCCCCGGAAAGTCGAAGCCCAGATCCTGTGTCTGCTATCTTCCAGTATGTCTGTTACGTTGTCGTCGCTAAGGCTGCCGGGTTTATAGGGGTTATGCTTATAGTAAGAGAAAATACCGGTCTTTAGTTCCATCTTATTCAGCCCTCCGTTCTCCGTTCCGATCCAGAGGTTGCGTTCCTTGTCCGTACGAAGGCAGTTGACAAAATCGTCGGAGAGGCTATTTTTTCTTCTGTCGTGGGTATAGCGGGTGAAGCTGGCTTTTTCGGGATCGAACCGGTTGATGCCTCCTCCCCAGGTTCCTACCCAGAGATTGCCATCGGCATCTTCTGCCATCGATTTGATGTAGTTGTTGGAAATGCTGCCGGAGTCCACGGGGTCATTGCGATAAATGGTGAATTGGTATCCATCGTATCGGTTAAGTCCGTTTTGCGTTCCGAACCATAAAAACCCCATTCTGTCCTGTAGTATACAGGTCACGTTACTCTGGGAGAGTCCGATAAGGGCGTTTAAATGGGAGAATTTTATGTTGACGGGCTGAGAATAGCTGAAGACAGGGCCACAACAAATCAATAAGAGTATCCAAAAACGTACTGTAGGCATAGTCATAAATACGAAAAGACTGTTAAAAAGTTTTTCATATGTAAAATTTAATGCCCTGTATTACAACAGTTAGCGGCAGTTCGTAAACGCGGGGACAAAGAATTTATTTTGTGTGGCTACCCCAATTTTACCGAGGTCATGGTAAGGGAGCCGGCGACGGCCTTGTCATTGAAAAAGGAGGTAGTGTCTTTGGGGCCTTTGAGTCCCAGTGTGTACAGGAGCGGAAAGTAGTGGTCGGGGGTAGGGATGGCCAATCTGGCTTCTTTGCCCAGGCTTTCGTAATTGATCAGGGGGGCGAAGTTGCCTTCTGCGATCAACTGTTTGAATTTTTCATTCAATTGAAGGGCCCAGTCAAAGCCATATCCTGCCGGGTCATTTATTTTATCCCAGGCTACCATACGAAGGTTGTGGACCATGTTGCCGCTGCCGATGATCAGGACGCCTTTCTTTCTCAGGGCATATAATTCTTTAGCCAGGTCGTAGTGGTATTGGGGGCCTTTGGTGTAGTCGATGCTCAATTGCAGGACGGGAATGTTGGCTGCGGGGTACATGTGTCTGACGACGGTCCATGTGCCGTGATCCAGGCCCCAATCGTGGTCGAGCTCCACATGGGTAGAATGGATCATAGAGGCTGTCTCTTTTGCCAGGGCCGGATTACCGGGCGCGTTATATTGTACTTCATATAGTTCCCGGGGGAAACCGCCGAAATCATGAATGGTTTTTGGGAAGTCCATGGCTGTAATCCTGGTTCCCTGGCTTAGCCAATGGGCGGAGACTACCAGGACGGCTGCCGGGGTGGGTATTTCTTCTGCCATTTTCTTCCAGCGGCGGCTGAATTCGGTGTCTTCGATGCCATTCATGGGCGAACCGTGGCCGATGAAGAGAACGGGCAAGACCTGTTCCTGTTCTTTCAGGTTATCGGTGAAATTTTTGAATGCTGATAGGCTGTTCATGGTGCAAATTTACGAAGATGGAATGGCCGGATCCATTGACATAGGATAAGAAATGAGGGGGGATTTAGGGGAGGGGGGTAGCGGAAATATGGGCAAAATGGGGTATTTTAGTTAAAGAAAATGGAGATCGATGTCCTCATACCGTCCGAATTGTTAAGTCCTTTTGTAAAGAGGTATTTGATCATTGAATGTCCGAACGAGA
Organism: Puia sp.; assembly: GCA_035555335.1. Lineage (GTDB taxonomy): Bacteria > Bacteroidota > Bacteroidia > Chitinophagales > Chitinophagaceae > Puia. Next base: position 194,306 of record DATMGS010000018.1, on the reverse strand, counting down.
CGGTAAACAGGATCTTGCCGGACACTTCGCTTGTTATGGCTTTCCGGTTCAAGGGGAAGCTACACCACCTGGTGCAGGATGAGAGCGAGAACTTATCTCCTTTTATGATTTCCGGTCTGAGAAAGTCGTCGCGTCTGATCAATTATTCCAAAGACACGGGAAATTTGCTTGTCATATTCAAAGAGGCGGCTGCTAATTTATTTTTTAAAGAACCGCTCTACGAGCTTTTTGAGCAGAGCGGTGTGTTGGAGAATTTTTCCGGTTATCGGGACGTATCCTTTATCGGGGAACGGTTGGCCGGGGCGACGGACAACCGGCAGCGAATAGATCTGATAGAGGACTTTTTGTTAGCAAGGTTATACAGGCGGCAGCCCGATCCCTTAATTTTGGCTGCCCTGGAAAGAATCCATTTGTCGAAAGGCGCCGTCAAAATAAAAGAGCTGGCGGCCAGTCTCTATATAAGCCAGGACGCTTTTGAAAAACGGTTCAGGCGGGAAGTCGGGGCCTCGCCAAAGCAGTTTTCCTACATTACCCGGATGAGGGCCATCGTGCAGGGTGGAGTAAAAAAGCAACTGCTTACTGATATTGCTTTTGATGCAGGTTATTTCGATCAACCTCATTTCAACAAGGACTTCAAATTATTTACAGGGCAAACTCCTACCGATTTTATCAAATCCCCGGTTTTTTGGTGATCAATGATTTTTTACAAGGATTTATTACTGGTTGTTGAGAGTTTTGTATAAACAAATAGCTCAACAAAATGAAATCATTATTTACCGGGAGGTATCTGTTATCGGCTATTCTGCTGATCCCGGGAATTGCCCATGCGCAGGCGGCTCCCAACAGAGAGATTATTCGAAAACTGTATGAAGAGTGTCTTAATAAGAGAAATACGGGGTTATTACAGGATCTTATATCGGCGGACTATGTCGGTGTGAATGGCGGAAGAGGTGTTGCCGCATTTGAAGCGCCCGTAGCTCCTTTGATCCAGGCTTTTCCTGATATTCAATGGAAGATCGAAGAGCTTGTTGCCGGGGGGGATAAAGTTGTTGTCCGATGGAAATGGACAGGGACCCATACTGGTCCATTCCAGGGGTATGCGGCAACCGGCAAAAGGATCTCCAATGACGGGATGGCTATTTTTGAATTGAAGGGGGGTAAGGTAACAGGCGCTCAGGTTCAGACGGACCGGGTAGGCTTTTTACAACAACTAGGGGCATTGCCTTCGGATTTAACCCTGTTGGCAAAGAGAATGCCCGGGAAGGGCCAGGTCCGGTTCATTGATAAATTCATCGTTCCTGAAAAAGGGGAACAGGAGTTTAAAGAAAGAGTAAAGATCAACAGGGATTTTATTAAAACTTTACCCGGTTTCATAGAAGACAATGCTTATGAGAGCAGAGACGGGCAGGGTAATCTGATCTATCTGACGGTGGCCGTATGGGAGAGCGAGGCTGCTGTACGGGATGCAAAGGAAGCAGTGCAGGCAGCGTATAAAAAAGAAGGTTTTGATCCGGCGGAGATGATGGGAAGATTGAAGATCAGCATGGATAGAGGGCTTTATAAGGAGGCGGGGAATTGAGCAGGCTATTATTTCAATACATTAAAAAGGTGCATCAGGTCATCGATATAGCGGCGGCTGAATGATAATGATTTGCCATCCTGCAACACAATTTCATGGTCCTGCAGGTTTATTTTTTGTATGCTGTTCAGGTTGGCAATGAAATTTCTATGCACTCTTATAAATTGCCCTGCGGGCAACTGGTCGTGTAGTTGTTTCATCGATTGCTGCACAACAAATTTATCATTTCCATAGGCAAGCTTGCAGTATTTTCCGTCTACTTCGATATACTTGATATCATTGACCAGCACTTTGGCAAGTATGTTACCTTTTTTTATAAAAAAGACATTATTTATAAATAAGGACGCGGCTTCTTCTGCCGTTGCAAAACGGCTGTCTTCTTCTTTAGCAGATTTTTCTATAGCCAATTCTATAGCGTATTGCAGTTCCAGTTCATTGAATGGTTTCAGCAGGTAGTTGAAGGGTTCAGTAAGCCTTGCACTTTCAAAAGTGGTCCTGTCTGCGGCGCTGGTTAAAAAAATAAAAGGGTGCTTCGCCCCTTGTCTGTTCGCTATAGTTTGTGCGAAAACTATCCCGTCTTTTTTGCCATTCAGGAAAATATCGATTACACTTAGATCCGGCTGCAGTTTATCGAACATTTCGCGGGCCTGCTTCAATGCTGAGGCTATGCCACAAACAAGGTAACCGCTGTTTAATAACTGAGCCTTTATTTCAGCCGCATCCTGTGCATTATCTTCAATAACAAGTATCTTTAATTTTTCCATATTTCAGGCTATTAAGGGAAGATAGATATCGGCTTCGGTACCAATGTCTTTTTTGCTGTTTATTTGTATAGTACCGTTATTTTTTTCGGCCATGAGCTTACAAAGGTCCAGACCAAAACCTGTGCTTGTAAGGCCGTTGGCGTCCTGTTGCAGTTTCCCCGGGGTGTTATCAGAAATGGCGCTTAGTATAGTTTCATTCATGCCAATCCCTGTATCTTTTACCCGCAGGCAGCACTTGTTAACCTCAACAGTGGCCGTTATTTGTATAGACCCGCCCGGCTGGGTATATTTTATCGCATTATCCAGCAGGTTACGTAAAATGATTTTGAGGGAATTCAGGTCGGCTTGTATATAAACATCGACCGGTACATTTTGTTGAATGCTTATATTTTTTAATGACGCAAAAGGGATGTAGTCATAACAAACCTGTTTAACAATGACAGCCAACTGCAGTTTTTCGGGTCTGAAAAACAACTGGTTGGTTTGGGTTAATGCCCAATGCAGCATGTTGTCAAGCAAGGCATATGTATTTACTGCGGTTGTTTGTGCATTGCCTAAAGCCGTATCTGCCTCGCTGATAAGGTTTTGGGAGAGCGCGTTCCTTGCACCGGCAAGGTTGCTTTTAAGGGAATATACAGGGGAGCGAAGGTCGTGCGCCACAATGGAATAAAGTCTGTCTTTCGTTTTGTTTAATAAGTCCAGTTCTTCCTTTTGCTTTGATATAAGCAGGTTTTTTCTGGCTTTTAGCCGGTAAGCGTTATAAACAAGCCCGGCTATAATTAAAAGAGCTATAGCAGCCGCGAAGAGTGTGTTTCTCTGCCAGTTTCTTGTTTTTAATTCATTACTGCGAAGAGTAGCCTGCTGTTCAAGCAATTGTATTTTATTTTCGTTTAACTGTGCATCGAATTTCCTTTCCTGGCTGGTGAGTTTCCATATATTATCCCTATTCCAGATGCTGTCCTGCAATTGTTCGTATTGCTTCCGGTAAACCAATGCTTCTTTAAACCTTTTACGGTTTTCCTCCACAACGGCCATATTAAGGTTGGCGTCTTTAAGTATTTCTATATCGCCGGTCTTTTTAGCATACACCAGTGATTGTTGAAAACTGGGGATGGCTTTACTGTCAAGTAGTTGGGTATAGTATAAGTTAGCCAGGTTGGCATACGCAATGGCAAGCGCCAGTGTATCATGCAGCTGCTGTCCGATCGCTATCGTTTTTAAATAGCTGTCCTCTGCTTCTTTATACCTGTTTAAATAAAAAAAACAAAGCCCTTTATTCTGGGAAACTGTTTTATAACTGTACAAATCGCCGTTACCCCCATAAAGCTGCTGCCAGGTATTAAAATAGTTCAGGGCAACTGTAAAGTTTTTCTCCTGCATGTATATTTCGCCCAGGTTAGTATATATGTTGGATTTAATAACCTCGTCCGGGAGTGGAATTGTCAATAAACGGAGGTATTCGGCTGTAGCTTCAGCATAGAGTTTTTTGTAATAGAGTATTTTGGCTTTTATAAAGTAAGCGTAGTGGTAAACGCTTTTGTCAGCAACGGAATCTATATGTGTAATGGTGTTTAGCGTAAATGTATAAGCATCGTCGAGGTCGCCGTTGATAAGTGCAACAATACTGTTATGAAAATTTACCTGGGAATTATTGGTGTTGCCATTTAAAGCGATCAGTGTGGAGCTATCATAGGGGTGCTGTCTGCAAAAAATACATTGTAATTTAAACTGTTGTTTTAAATTATCGGGCAAGTGTACATGCTGCTGCCCAAAGCATTTGTTACGCGAAAACAGTACCAGCATTAATACCGGTATTGTTTTAAACATATATTTCATAACAGCCCTTATGTTGTTGCTACCATGGTGACAGTTCCCCTGGTTGTTGGTATACCACCACCGGGATCGGGATTGATGGGTGGCGCCCAGGTTACTTGTACAAGAATGCCCTGTGCTGATGGCCCGTCATTGATGTTGTATATAATATCGAAAAGCCAAAGTGAATAAGTGGTTGTGGGCGGATTAGCAGTGTCTGTATATTGAATATTAAACTCCCTCAAATCAATGGTGATTCCGTTGTTAGACTGGTGGATAATGGTGGTTATGTCCGTGCTGAATTCAGCGGTGGAAGTATCGGTAAGATAGATCTGTACGGCCAAACGATATTGACTTGCTGCCGGATTGTCTGGGTTGAGGGAGACAAGCGGATATATTGACGGAGCAGATGGTAACCCTGAAGCTAACAGGGTTTGCGTAAGAGATATGATTTGGGGGGGCATAAGGGTTCCTGGTATAATTGTTTTTTTGCTACCTCATCTTCGCCCATATAAATATAATTATTTTTTTCTGTAATCCAAATTCAACCGCTTATTCCCTTAAAAAGGCATTTCATGCCATTACCTTCCTAAAAGGCAGGGAGGTAGTATACTTTCGGGTCAGCAATACCGGTAAAGCATGTACATAGCACTATTTTTTTACATCTTAAAAACTTAACAAAATGGCTGACATTAAATTGAACTTTATTAACGCTTCTAATGACAAAAACAACTCGGAAGTTGTCATTTTCCAGAAAAACGAAGCTCCTTCTTACGAAGAGATTGCCGTAGCGTGGAAAGTAATAGAAAACTGCGGCCAGGGCTGGAATCATTATTTTAGCTATCCAATGAACATGTTTGTTTCTGCCAGTGATAGCTGGGGTAATTTCAGCCCGCAAAAAGGGGCGGCTAACGGGCAACAGTTCAGCGTGGTGGAGGATGCCTCGGGCGACATCCTGAAATATACAGGGCAGGCCAGCAGCCTGGACGAAGTGGATGTTTTAAATGCGCTGGAGCTTGGCGCCATTGACGCCAACATTTATAAGGACGGCCGCTTACTTGCTACAAAAACAAGTGTAGCCCCTGGCCAGAAAGCAGTATTTCAATTTAAACCTACCATTTGGATAGGGGTGGTTTCCCAGATAGAGGAAGGTCAGGTGATGAATTCTGCTATTATATCGCAGATAAACACAGAAATCTCCCTTTTTGGAATTAAAAGCGCAGATATTCTTATGACCGGCGGCGGTCCTGGTCCCGGCTCCACTGCTTTTATTTTCACCTTGCAAAATATTGTTTACGCCTGATCGATGTAACCGTGCAACCCGGGGAAGTATTTTTCTCCGGGTTCATTCACCTAATTATTCAACTGTATGTCATGGCCGACTTTGTAATAAATAAAACAATAAGAATTGCGTCGCAGTTCGACAGCAATGAAGACATTGCCGGTGAGACGACACCCCCGGCCATAAGCTACAGGTTGTTTTACCCGGTTGAAAATGGTATGCCATTGATGACGGGTATACTTGCAGGGGCCAACAGGCAAATTGTACAGTGTGTGGCCGCCAATGGGTTTATAATTAATGGCGATTTGGTTACCGAGGTGAGTACTGATGAAATGATACTAAGGGGTAATTTATTTTATGGCTTCAGCGGTAATTATGCGTTACAAAATCATTTTGAGGGGACTATTGCAATCTTTCCCCTGAATACCCCGCCCGATCCTCCCTTTCCGTCCGGCCCTGCTGAAAACACGGATGATTTTGCCGATGACATAGCCATTGATGCTCCAGGTAATATGGCCATTGATGCCCCCTTGTTCCCCTACCTATATATACAACCCTGGCCAAAGGGAACAGTCCGGGAATGGGGGCTTAATTTTATAAATTATGATGTTGCAACAGCGCCGGCCGGTTCTTTATACAGTTTGCTGGTACCGAAGGCACAGGTAAAAGACAGGGCAGCAATGGAGAAACTTGCCTTACTGTTTGTGCAAAATGAAGTGCCTTTTACAGACCAGTATTATTTCAGCCTGCTTAATGTGCCAGTACCTTTTGATGGTTTTCCGGGCATTTATGATTTGCTTTTGGCGCTGGATGCCCTTGATACATACGAAACCGTGCTGTTAACCCGGTTAAGTTATGAAAACGCAGATGAATTAAAGGCCCTTATTTCGCCGGGAAACAAGGTAATTATTGACCAGGTCTGGCAAAATTATTTTGCGTTAACCATAATAACCGGTTATGATGAAGCACTGTTTATTAACCTTAATAAAATACTGCTGGTATGGAACATTATTCAAAAACTGTATACCGAACCCTATTACCTGTTGCTTGATTCCGTGTTGGTTGGAATGGCAGAAGTCTTACGTGAACTTTTGCACGCGACTGTAATTTTACCCGGTATACCCACTGTACCTGCCGGCCAAACCGAGCCGGTTTTCCCCCTCCCGCCCTACCAGCAAGCAATCGCGCCAACGACAAAGAACTGGATTGAGCCTTATGCAATCGGGCAACTAAAGATGGCAAGATACCGTTTGCTGCGATACCAGCAAGGGGAAGTGGCGCAAATACAAAACGTTTTAAAAGGGGAGAAAAAGAAAATAGTTAACCGCAGCCTTACCAATACGGGGGAGCAAACCGTACTTTTCAACAACGACAGTAGTGAGAGCAGCAGTGAAGGCCGCGAAGCAACCGGCGAGTTATTGGTGGAAACCCAAAAAACGGTAGCCGCATTAACAAAAAAAATAAAATACGATAAACTTACCACTACCTATGGGCCGCCTACACAGGCAGTGCTCGATGGCTCCTATTCAGAAGATATTGTGCCGAACAGCCCCTCTAAGGAAGACAGGAGCAATTTTACTTCGCTGGTACTTAATAAAACACTCAACCGTATTAATGAGACTGTTTTAAAATCGAGAACAGGCTTTCGATATACTGAAAAAGAGGAAATAGCCTCCAGCATATTTAATAATACTTCGGGTGCCGGGCATTTCAGGGGTATCTACCGTTGGGTAAATAAGGTATATAGGATAAGCGTACACAATTATGGGTGCCGTTTTTTGCTGGAACTGCATATCGATAACCCCGCAGCCGATTTTATTGCATCGCAGGAAATAATAAACAATATCAACCTTGCAAAACCCGTGTCGCCGGCGCAGCAGCAACCTCAAAACATTAAGAGCTTTACTGATATTACCATCGATAATTATGTTGTGTTGCTAAGCTATTACCAGGTTGCCAAGATAGTGTTGCCCCCGGAGCCTGCGGCATCTGCAAGCATAACTCTTAATGCCGGTGAAACTGAAAAGTATATAGCCATACCTGCCGGCTATACGGCAACCTCTGCCGTAATAACGGGGCAGATTGCCGCCGGGGCTTCTTTAACTGCTATAACAGGCATTATAGGTACGGTGGCTTTTTCCGTAGCAAGCGGTACCACTGAAAATAAAACACTTAATAATGAAACCGGCCAGGTTACCATTGCAGTTATTGGAAGCGTTTTACGACCGCAGCCACAGGTAGAGCCGCCGGTACTGCTACCGCCACCGGTACAGCCGGAAAATTTTATACTTAATGCAACCATTAATTGTACCGTCACTGATAAAAAGCTGAACGAATGGAAGGTTATTATATATGATGCCATTACAGAAGCATATGAAAAAATGATGGCCGCCTATAATAACAGCATTACCCGTTTTGCCATGGATGATCAGCAAACCAATCCGCTATTATTAAACAATATTGAAAAATCGTGCCTTTACAGGAGTTGTATGGCAATGATACTTAATATAACCGCGGCTAAAACAGGCAGCAGGCCGGACATAATACCACCGTTGCTTACGGTAAACAGGCAGCGTTATGTACAGTTTGCCGAAGACGCTTTTGAGTGGGATGAAATGACATACAGGTTTGACGACCAGCCGTCAAAATTAAGTTATTCGCTGCAAGGAAAAGATGATTCGCTAAGGCCATTTTTACAGGCTGGTTCTGCCGTTGTTTTTCTGCCGGTAAGGCCAGGTTACAATTTTCATCTGCTGTATTATTTATCTGCGGGCATCATATGGGGAACCCATTACCCCTTTGTACCTGTGAATGATACTGACATTCAAACAGCGGCGCATATCAAAAAAATACGCTACTGGGATGAAGCCGGTAAGGAAGAAAAACACTGGAACATAACATTGCCAACTGCCATGCAGGTTGTACAGGAAAGCGACCAATTGCCTGATTATACATTTTTAAAATAAAAATAAAATGATACCATATCCAAACATACCCGGTAATCTCCAGGTAATGCCAACATTCGTACCGATAGGATCTGTGATAGCTTTTGCAGGAAAAATATCCCCCCCTGTAAACGCGGGCAGTCAGCCTGCATACAATACTGTAGTAGAAAGCCAGGGATGGATGGTTTGCGATGGCAGGCCGTTACTTCAAACCGATTACGGTATTTTATATGCTGTTTTGGGAATTGAATACAACCAGGCTGGCGATGATAGCAGTACGGTATTCAGGATCCCTGATTACCGGGGTTATTTTTTACGTATGGTAGATATGGAGAGCGGGAATGATCCTGATTCCGCCAGCAGGGTATTGCCAAACAATACAACAAGCAGCGACGTGGGATCGATAGAGCAGGATGCCTTACAATACCATCTTCATCCATATACACAGCCAAACGCACCTGCTTCAATAACGCTGGGTACGGATGGCACTACAACTGCCGTGCCGGCTGATACTCAAAATGTAAATACTGCGGAACCCGTTGCCGACCCCAGTAAATCCACTCCGCCGCCACCTCAAAAACCATCCCAGCCACCAGCTGATTATGCTACTATAAAGACGAGTTTTGAAACAAGGCCCAAAAATGTGTATGTGTATTATCTTATAAAATTTATTTAAGCATTTAAAAATTAAACTTATGCCTTTCACCAATTTTAACGGTATTGTACAAACAACTGCCAACAGTTGCGGTGCATTTGCACTGGCTGCTGCAATGGATAATTTCGGTATGCCATTACCCAACCAAAATGCCAATTTGTTAAGCACAGCGAACCTGGCGACAGGGTATAGTGTGGCCGGGCCTGTGGTTTCAAGTGCCGGCGGGGCCAGTGCATTCGCGGAGAGTATTTACCCGGTTACAGGCAACCTGCTGCTTGATTTGACAGTTCCGGATGCCACCTATCAGTACCTTGCTCCTGTATCGGACATGAACTCTCCCTCTACATTGGCTTACGTAGCCTCTTTATTTGGGTTTGCCCCGGTTGTTTATTACGATGCCACAGGTTTTGCAACCTTCAATGGGGTGGTAGTTACCAACCCTACCGGGCAGGGCAACCTTTTTGATACAGAAGTTGCCATTATGGCCACAGAGGCAGCTATAACAGTAACCCCATCGCTTGGCGGTTATACTACTTTGCCTGCCGCTAACCAGGTGCATATACTGCTGGTAGACAATAACCACTGGATTGCTATCAACAACACACAGCTTTACGATCCCGCTACGGGGTACGTTGGCGTATATAATGTAAACGCTCCGTTACCTTTAGTCACCATTACTTATATGCATAATGGTATAGTAGAAGATTATGATTTTTCCGGTATATGGATAGAATTGTAGTATTAATCTTCACCGGTAGATGGCCGGGCCCCGCGCGGCTAATGAGGGATTAATGCGTTAGGCGAAGAACATAGCCCTTTCCGGTACAAGCCCAGCCGGTCGTGCTATCAATAAAATACATGCCGGTCAGAAAATCACCTGCCAGTTTGCAACTTGTTGTCCAGGACTGGCCTCCATTGGTGGTCTTATAAATAACGGAGTCCGATTTGTAATAACCGGTATTGACACCAAAGAATTTAATAACGTTGACAAAACCACCAGTGGGATAAACACTCGTCCAGGAAACTCCGCCATCTGTAGTTTTCAGAACTCCGTTTTGGCTGCTATAATACCCGGTAAGGGAGTCAAGAAACTGGAGAGCGTTAAAAGAGGGGCCATTGCTATTGTTGATGGCAATACCTTGTGCCACCTGTTGCCAGCTTGATGCACCGTCTGCCGTTTTAGACAAGCTTCCGTCTCCTGCGAAAATATATCCGTTGTTGTCATTTAAGAAATAAGCGTAATAGCCTACTCTTGTCTGGGTAGGATGATAAACCTGTGTCCAGGTCTTGCCGGTATCAACCGTTTTATACACCCCGGCAGCTATATCTGAATAATAACCTGTCGAAGGGTTTGAAAAAAAGATGTTTAGGGCATTGGAGGTTGGCAACGTTTGTAATGACCAGGTATTTCCCCCGTCCTGTGTAACCTGTAACTGTGTAGAACCTTGTGCAAAGCCATAGTTATTATCTACAAAGAAGAGGTTATCCATTATGGCAGAACTTGAATTAGGATTCTTTGACCAGGATTTTCCGCTATCCAGGGACTGATAAATATTCCCACCCGCGGCGGCGTAATTGCCTTTGGCTGCGGAAGTGAACCAGATATCATTGATCCCCTGGAGGCTGGATTCTGTGGTGATTTTTTGCCATGAGAATAAGGAATCCACTTTCGGAGCCGGGGTAGGAGTAACCGGCGCAGAGCCGTTATTGTTGGATTTGCTGCATGAAAAAAGCAGTATGAATGAAGACAGGATCGAAGATTGGATGAGGTATGTTCTCATAGGTCGTTTTTAGGCAAAGTTGGGCTCAGTAAAGATTTACTGGTATTTGGACTTAACGCTCCGCATGGCACAAATATTGCCAGGGGATTGATAAAGTTAAAGTTGCTATTTTAACGTCAGACACCTTTCAGCGCCTCTTCGATATCCTGCAAGAGGTCATTTACATTTTCAATGCCTACTGAATAGCGGATAAGGCTTTCGGGAATGCCCAGCAGTCTGCGTTGCTCTTCTGTGAGCTCCACATGGCTGGTTGTTCTTGGGGGCCCTGCCAGTGTGCTGACCGAGCCGAGGCTTGCAGCCAAATGTACCAATCGGAGGCGGGGGAGGAATTTCTCCACCAAATCATAGCCGCCGTCTAAAGCAAAGCTGATGATGCCGCCGAATCCAGTCATTTGACTCTTTGCAATGGCATGGCCGGGGTGTGTTTCAAGGCCGGGATAAAAAACCTCTTTTACTTTGGGGTGGGCCATCAGGTAATTGGCAATGGTAAGGGCGGAAGCATTTTGCCTTTCGATCCGCAATTCCAGCGTTTTCATGCCGCGTGCTATCATATAGGCGGGGTCGGCCTGCAAACTGGCGCCAGTTATTTCCCTGAAATGAAATACTTTCTGCACCAACTCCTTTCTACCTGCCAGGAGGCCGCCCATAGCGTCTGAATGGCCGCATAAAAATTTGGTGGCGCTGTGTATGACCAGGTCTGCGCCCAACTGCAAGGGATTTTGGTTGATAGGCGTGGCAAAAGTATTATCAATGACTACCACTGCCCCTACTCTTCTGGCTGCTGCAGCCAGCCGTTTAATATCTACTATTTTGAGTGTTGGGTTAGTGGGTGTTTCGAGATACACCATATCGCACCCTTTGGCTATTTCTGTTTCCAGTTGTTCATGGTCAGTCGTATCGCAAAGCGTAACCTGTATGTTATAGAGCGGTAAAAAATCAAGAAACAGCTTGCTGGTGCCGCCATAAGTATCTTTTAAGGAGACGACTCTTTTGCCTGCCGTCAGAAAAGTAAACAGGGTATTGCTGATGGCTGCCATGCCCGTTGCGAAACTGGTAGCTGCTTCGGCGCCTTCCAGCACCCGTATTTTTTCTTCCAATACGGCGACCGTGGGGTTGGTATTCCTGCTATAAATGAAACCTTCGGCGCCGCCGGTGGCAACTTTATGCCATTCATCGAGGTCTTTATAAGCAAAGGCGACACTGTTTACAATAGGTGATGTCGCTGCGCCTTTGGTTTGTAAATCGCCTTCGCCTGCCCAAACTGCTGCTGTCCCTTTGTTGTTGTTCGTTAAATGCATGTAGTAAGTATTCCTGTTTGTGATAAGATGAAATAAAATCAGGGGAAAGGTCGACAGGTCAGCAAATGTGCCTGTGGGAAGGAAGATAGGAAATATTTTCCTTCCCTGCAAAAGTCGGCAACTACTATATAGCATCCGATAAGATCTGGCAAATTCTTATTAAATTTGATTGGTATGGATGAGCGGGTAACTTAAAATCTATCTATTGCATGAACCTTTCAACTCAATTCCTGAAAATTTTATCTACACTTGCCGTATTGATATCTGCAGGGCCGTGGGCAGGCCAATCATATGCGCAGCAGGTTGATAGTTCAAAACTGGTCATAGGAGATATTGTAACTATCCATTCGCATATATTAGGTGAAGACCGTAAAATCCATATCTATACACCGGCCCTTAGCAGTTTTGAGAAATTTCCCGGCCAGCCGTTACCTGTACTGTACCTGACGGACGGAGACGCGCTTAGCGGTATAGTTTCCGAAGAGGTGAACTATCTTTCCAGCAGCAACTTTATCCTGCCTCCGATGATTATTGTCGGGATTACGAATTATGATCATAACAGGATGAAGGATCTGACACCGTCCCGGCCGAAAGGCGGTTTTGGTGGTATCACGGATGACTCCGCCTTTGGCGGCGGTGAGAAGTTCCTCCAATTTATCAGCAATGAAGTGATGCCATATGTGGAAAGTCATTACAAAACAGAACCTTTCAAAATTTTTGCCGGGCATTCTATGGGTGGCTTGCTGGCCTTTCATTGCCTTGTCCATCACCCGGATATGTTCAATGCCTATATTGCGGTGAGCCCTTCCCTGTGGTGGGACAGTGCACTGTTGGTTAAGCAGGCAGATAAAAAGCTGATCGTCAATAGGTTGAAAAACAAATTTCTTTTTTTCAGCGATGGCAACGAGGGAGGTGAATTTCACCATGATGTATTATTGATCGACACTCTGCTCAGGCAAAAGGGTGTCGGTGGTCTTATCTATAAATATACATACTACCCTAATGAAACACATATGTCTGAGCCAATAAAAGCCGTATATGACGCCCTGGGCTTCATTTATCCGAAATGGTACCCGACAATTGATGATTCAACAGCCACGCTGGTGAAAAATCACTTCGGGCATCTTTCTGAAACCTATGGTTACCGGGTATTGCCACCGGAATTCTTCGTTGCAAGACGGGGAAGCCGGATTCTCGGTATGGGCCCTGCCAAATTCGATGACGCAATTGGATTTTTCGAGCTGAATGTAGCCAGCTATCCGGCTTCAGCAAAAGCGTATGCGATGCTCGCCGATGCATGGGAAAAGAAAGGGGATAAAGCGAAGGCGGTCGACAATTACAAAAAAGCAAGTGAACTAGACAAGGGAAACGCGGATTTACAACAAAAATGGCAGTTATTGGAGCAGGCCAAATAAGTGGCGCTGTTATTTTTTCAAAAGCGGGCGTAAGAGGGTGGTTGGATTAACCGTATTGGATAAATAATAGGTTCGTTTAAAATTGATAAAGATGAAAAGGATAAAAATGTTGCTGATGATTTTTTTTCTGAGCATGTTGATTTACCCGGCAACCGAATGCTCTGCCCAGTCAGCGTCTCACCGGTCATTGCTTGCGCTTTCAAAAACCGACCATACGCTGGCAATTGTGGACCCTGTTACCTTGAAGGTTACCGCCCGCATTCCTGTCGGTAATGATCCACACGAAGTTATCGCCTCTTCAGACGGCAGAACAGCTTACGTTACCAATTATGGTGGCGGAAGCTTACACGAACTTAACATATTGGACCTTGTTGCGCAAAAACCATTGCAGAACGTTGACACGAAACCATTGTTTGGCCCGCATGGGTTGACATTCGTAAATGGTAAGGCATGGTTCACTGCGGAAGGATCCAAGTCCGTTGGTCGCTACGACCCCGCAACCGGTCAGCTTGACTGGAGTATGGGAACAGGTCAGGACAGAACGCATATGATCTACGTTACTGCAGACGGGAAAAGGATTTACACGACAAATGTTTCTTCAGGGACTGTCAGCATTCTTGTAGATACCATTATCCAGCCCGGAAAAATGGGGCCGCCCGGAGCTAAACCTCATGAGGATTGGGTTCAGACTGTTGTCCCGGTTGTCAGGGGGTCGGAGGGATTTGACGTATCGCCCGATGGCAATCAATTATGGACGGCGGCCAGTGAGGATGGGACAATTTCCATCGTTGATCTGCCAACAAAAAGACTGGCAGGAAAAATTGATGCAAAGGTATTGGGCGCTAACCGGCTGAAGTTTACGCCGGATGGCAGGCTGGTATTCATTTCGAGCCTTGGATCGGGCAATCTCGTCATTTATGATGCTAAATCACATACGGAAATAAAACGACTGCAAATTGGTCATGGGGCAGCAGGAATTCTTATGGACCCTGATGGGTCACGTGCGTTTGTGGCTTGTTCAGCCGATAACTATGTGGCTGTTATAGACCTCAGGACTTTAGAAATTACCAGCCATATCGATGTAGGCGGAGTACCCGATGGTCTTGCATGGGCAGTCCGGCCTTAGTAAGGCGCCTCATTCCTATTCGTGGAAAATATAAATTTCCACTCTTCTGTTCAGGTCTTTTGTCAGGTAGGTCCTGGATATTCCTCTGCCTTCCGCCTTTATGAGAGCAGGAGGTATGTTGAATTTTGACGACAGCAGGCGAGCGATTTCACGGGCTCTTTTTTGGGAAAGATCCAGATTGTAGGTTTCCGGGCCGGTATCATCCGTAAATCCCACCACTTGTATTTTCTTTATGCCTGGCCTGGTCAGGAGGCTCCGGTATCGCTGTAAGGTGTCCGGGTTTTGTATCAGGTATTTGTCGAAATCAAACTGGATATTATGGATGACAATGGTGTCAGTCGGTGGCGGCGGATGGGATAACCTCGGAGTATCGATCACCCGGCGAGGTTCAGGCCCCAAAAGGGGGGTGATAGCTGGTAGGGTATCGGAGAAATCAGGATCCAGGTCCCCGGGATGGTTATCGGAATGTCGCCTGGTGATTGAATACAGCGAGTCTTTTATTTTCTGATAGTTTGTACAGGTAGTCCCCTTCATCCGGACGACAGAGATATCGTCCACGAGGATATCGATGGTTGGGTTGGGCGAGTTCCGTTGTTCCATGATGTCGGCGTTAGCGGCCCGGACGAAGTTGCCGACGATCAGAATGGTGGAATTGGAGGTGGGGACGAATTCTTTTTGTATCTCAAACCAGCCGTTTTTCAGATTCTTAGTCGTTGCACCCGTGAAAGAAAGGTAGCTTCGGGGTTGTAAGATAGAGTCTCCCTGCACAAAAACAAAACGGGTAGTAAACCACAGACCTATGTCACGCAGATTGGGGCAGATGGTGCTTAGCTCGGTTTTGTTGGCCGGGCTGGCGATCTTTAGGGTGACTGTGTATCGTTCTCCGGCCTGAAGGGGACATAAGAGCATGGTTTCCCAATATTGGCGGTTGACGGTTTCCCGGCTGACGGCGACGATCTGCAGGTGCCGGCTACCTGTGGCGGAAGGAAATCGGGGAAAGTAACCTGTTGTAAGTTTCCGGCTTAAAAAGAACCAGGCGGAGGGGCTGCAAGGCTGACTGAATTCAGCGCAGGTATTGACATCTTCAAAAGAAGGGTTCGGTACGAGGTTCTGTCCCAGAACCCTTTGACACAACAGGAGTATGAGGAGGGGCGGCCAGGCTACATGGCGAAAAAAGGTTTGCATATTGAGCGCATGGAAATAAGGGACTGAAGATATGAATTTTGGCCCGTTCGTTATTGGTCGTGTCTTACATGATAAAAATATTAAATGGATTAAGTTTGCAGCTGATAAACTGAAAAGCATATGAATGGCCAATATAGAAAAGATATTTATCCCGGGCAGGAAGTGGCTATTGTCCTTAAGAAAGACCAGCGAAAGGGGAAGTTAACGTATGGCATTGTCAAGGATCTGCTAACATCGGCGGCGTATCATTCAAGGGGGATAAAAGTGCGGCTGGAAGATGGGCAGATTGGACGGGTGGCGGAAACGGATGTCGTTGATCCGGGTGAATAAAGGGTAATTCCGGGGGCCTGGGGCCGGAGGGGCCGGGGTCGGATGGCGCTTGCCGGAGTTATTTGCTTTTTTTCGAATTTAGCCGGCTAAATATCGGTATATTAGTATAGGGCAAAATAACCCTTTACCTATGGGAAGCTCTTCTTTAATCGTTCTTTTTATAGCCGGAGTTGTTTTTGCAGCCGGGGGGATTGCTGTCGCCCGGATCTTTGTAAAAGGGACAAAAAATTGGCAAAAAGGGCAGGCCTATGAGTGCGGTATCCCCTCCACGGGCACTCCCTGGAATCAGTTCAATGTCGGATATTATTTGTATGCATTGATCTTCCTCATTTTCGATGTAGAACTTGTTTTTATGTATCCCTGGGCCGTAGCGGTCAGAAAAATAGGAATAGCGGGTCTCGTGGAGATAGTGGTATTCCTGTTCATCCTGTTTATGGGATTTTTGTATGCGCATAAAAAGGGGGCATTGAAATGGATGTAAGTACGCAAAATATGGATAATAAGCCTTTTCCGGGGGAAGTGCACCCGACGGCGGGCGGAGGAATCCTGGTGACAAAATTGGATGAGGTGATCAATTGGGCGCGGTCAAACTCGCTCTGGCCGCTGGTATTCGGCACATCCTGTTGCGCCATCGAAATGATGTCTACGGCCGGTGCGAAATACGACTGGTCGCGCTTTGGGTTTGAAGTGGCGAGGGCGACGCCGAGACAGGCGGACGTCATCATCATTGCCGGGACTATCGTCAATAAAATGGCCCCCGTGCTGAAAAGGCTATACGACCAGATGGCGGACCCTAAGTATGTGATAGCGATGGGTGCCTGCGCTACGAGTGGAGGGCCATTCTTCTACAACACCTATTCGGTGGTAAAAGGTGCGGATCATGTGATTCCGGTGGATGTCTATGTTGCGGGATGTCCGCCTCGCCCGGAAGCTTTGCTGCATGCATTGATGACTTTACAGGAAAAAATAAGGAGAGGCGCTTCATGAACAAGGAGGAACTAAAAGTAAGAATTGAGGAGTTGTTTCCTTCGTCCGTATTCGAGGAAGGGACTGAATGGACTACGGTAGTCATCGATCCGGCCGGGTGGGAAGGGTTTGCAAGGGGTCTCAGGGGGGCGGAGGGATTGGAGCTTGATTACCTGTTCTGTGTGACGGCCATAGACTGGAAGACGCATTTTACGATGGTGTATCATCTGACGTCGACCGTGTGCCGGCATACGGTGGTGGTGAAGGTGAAATTGGATCATGATCGTCCTGTAATCCGAACGGTATCCGATATCTGGCGTACAGCGGAATTCCATGAACGGGAGGCATTCGACCTTTTTGGCGTGGTATTCACGGACCATCCGGACCTGCGGAGATTGTTCATGACCGATGAATGGAAGGGATGGCCGCTCAGGAAGGATTATGAAGACCCTGTCAATATGATTAAACTATGATCGAAGAAGTAGGCACGACGGAACAAGGGGACCTGGTGATCAATGTGGGCCCGCAACATCCTTCCACGCATGGCGTGCTGCATCTTGTCATTACACTCAACGGGGAAACGATCAAAAAGGTCGAACCTCACCTGGGGTATATTCATCGCAGCATCGAGAAGATGTGTGAAAGTCTGTCTTACCGGCAATTTATTTATGTGACCAGCCGGATGGATTATCTTTCTTCCCACATCAACAATCACGGCTGTGCCTTATGCGTGGAGAAGGGAATGCAGATAGAAGTGCCCGCCCGGGCCAGCGTGATCCGCGTCCTGATGGACGAATTGACGCGGCTGGCCTCGCATCAGTTGTGGTGGGGAGCGATGGCCATGGATGTAGGAGCCCTCACGCCGTTTTTCCATGCGTTCCGGGAAAGGGAGGCCATTAACGATATCATGGAAGAAACCTGCGGGGCCAGATTAACCATGAATTATATGGTGCCTGGCGGAGTGATGGCCGACATACACCCCGATTTTCAAAAAAGGGTGAAGGAATTCATCCGTTTTTTCCGTACCAAGATCGATGAATACGATGAGCTGGTAACGGGAAATATTATATTTAAGAGCCGGATGGAGGGTGTTGGTTATCTTTCTCCGGAGAGTGCTGTTTCCTATGGCTGCACCGGGCCTACTGCCAGGGGCAGCGGCGTAAGCTGTGATATCAGGAAACTATATCCTTATGAGGTGTATGGGCAACTCAATTTTGAAGAGGTCACCGTCTCAGGGGGCGATTGCTTTGCCCGGTACAAAGTCCGCATGCAGGAAATGCGCCAGTCTATTTCAATTATAGAACAACTGATCGATAATATCCCCGAGGGAGAATTCCTGGCAAAGACGAAAGCGGTGCTGAAGTTGCCTAAAGGAGAGTTTTATTCAAGGGTGGAGACGGCGCGGGGCGAATTCGGCGTATACATTATAAGTGAAGGCGGAACGACGCCTTACCGGATCAAATTCCGGAGTCCCGGGTTTTCGAACCTCTCCGCGCTGGACCTTATGGCCAGGGGGCATAAGATCGGGGACCTGGTGGCGATCATGGGGACATTGGACCTGGTGATACCGGATATAGACCGGTAGACACCCCCAACCCCCTAAAGGGGAGTGAAACATAACGATGCTGAGCATAGAAAATATAACCCATTCCATCGATGCGTGGCTGAACGGCACGTTCAGTCCGACTGTCGTCCTCTTGCTGGAGTCGCTGATCGTCGGACTTTGCGTGATCGGTCTGTTTGCGCTGCTGGGTTTGATCCTGGTGCTGATGGAGAGAAAGGTCTCCGCCTATATGCAGATCCGGCTGGGGCCCAACCGCGTCGGGCCGGGGGGAAGTTTGCAAACGGTGGCGGATACTTTAAAACTGGCCATGAAGGAGGGGTTGACCCCCGATGGCGCGGACAAGTTCCTGTTCAACCTGGCGCCATTCATTGTCATCGTCGTGGCGATGATGATCCTTGCGCCGGTGGCTTTTGCCAAAGGTACCCAGATCTGGGACATCAATATCGGCGTCTTGTATATTACCGCCGTCTCTTCCCTTTCCGTAATCGGCATCCTGATGGCGGGCTGGGCCAGCAATAATAAATATTCCCTGCTGGGCGCCATGCGCAGCGGTGCGCAGATCGTCAGCTATGAATTGTCCGCGGGGCTTTCCGTTATTTCCATCGTGGTGTTGACCGGAAGCCTTCGGATCTCGGATATCATCGCTTCCCAGCAGGACGGCTGGTGGTTGTTCAGGGGGCATATTCCGGCGATCATTTCCTTTATCATTTTTATTATTGCGGTCACGGCGGAGACTAACCGGGCGCCTTTTGATCTGGCTGAAGCGGAATCGGAGCTCACGGCGGGATTCCACACGGAATACTCCGGGATGAAATTCGCGCTGTTCTTCCTGGCGGAGTATGTGAACATCTTTATCGTGTGCGCGATAGCCGCCACTTTGTTCCTGGGAGGCTGGATGCCCCTGCATATCGGCCATTGGGTCGGATTCAACCGGGTGATGGATTATATCCCGTCCTCCCTGTGGTTTATAGGCAAGACTTTTTCCCTGATCTTCGTGATCATGTGGTTTCGCTGGACTTTTCCGCGACTGCGTATCGACCAATTGCTGAACCTGGAGTGGAAATATTTATTGCCGATCAGCATGGTGAACCTGTTGTTGATGACCTTCATCGCCATCGAGGGGTGGTATTTTTAACGGTAAAAATGTTCTTAAAGAAATATATATCGGATGTATTCGGCGGCGTGCGATCCTTATTGAAGGGGATGCGGCTGACAGGCTATTATTTTACCCATCGTAAAGAGATCATCACCCAGCAGTACCCGGATAACAGGGAGGAAATGAAGTTGCCGGAGCGGTTTCGCGGGGAGGTGGTCATGCTGCATGACGAGAAGAATGAGCATGCCTGTACCGGCTGCACTGCGTGTGAGCTGGCCTGTCCCAACGGGACTATCAAGATCATTACCAAATTCGATATGACACCGGAAGGCAAGAAGAAAAAGGCGCTGGATACCTTTATTTACCACCTGGAGCTTTGCACGATGTGTAATTTGTGTATCGAAGCCTGTCCTACGGATGCCATCAAGATGGCGCAGAATTTTGAGCACAGTGTGTATGACCGCAGCGAGCTGACAAAAAAATTAAATAAACCGGGTTCTAAAATCAGAGAGGGGGTTGAATAATGAGTGCGTCTGCCGTCGTTTTCTATATACTTTCCTTTTTTATCCTGGGTACCGGCCTGCTGGCGGTGACTTCCAGGAAAATATTCCGTTCGGCCATCTGGCTGTTGTTCTCCCTCACGGGCATCGCGGGATTGTATTTCTGGCTACAGATGGAATTTATCGCGGCGGTCCAGATCGTGGTCTATGTGGGCGGGATCGTCGTGTTGATCATCTTTTCCATCTTCCTTACCCAGCAATCGGGGAAGGATCTCCCGGCACCGGTACGCAAGAGGGCTATATTCTCCGGATCGGTTGTATGTGCGGGTTTTGTATTGACCTGCTTACTGCTGCGATATCCTTTTCGGCCGTTGGGGCATCCTGTCGCCGGTGCGGGCTTAGAGAATATGGGCGCCACCGCAAGCGTGGGCAATATTGGGGCGCAAATGCTCAGCACTTCAGAATATGGTTATGTATTACCCTTCGAAGTGATCAGTATCCTGTTGCTGGCGGCCATGATCGGCTGCATCGTCATTGCGATAAAAATAAAACCGGAAGACAAATGAGCCAGGTACCATTGAGCCATATTTTGATTGTAAGCACTGCCCTCTTCTTTATCGGAATGTATGGCTTGTTTACGAGGCGGAATATGATCACGATGTTGATGTCGGTCGAACTGCTGCTTAACAGCGTGAACATCAACTTTGTCGCTTTTAATAAATACCTGTACCCGGATAAGTTGGAGGGCGTTTTCTTTACCTTGTTTATCATCGCCATTGCCGCTGCGGAAGCTGCGGTGACCATTGCGATCATTATCAATCTATACAGGAACTTTCATTCCATCGATGTGGAGGCGACGGGTGAAATGAAATTCTGAATACTGCGAATATGCCAAACTATGCCTATATAGCCTTGATTCCCTTACTGCCACTGGCCGGCTTTGTTGTGCTGGGATTGTTCGGCAGGAGGTGTTTTCGGCATTTTTCGGGTCTTATCGGGACGGGCCTCGTGCTTGTTTCCACAGCGTTGGCACTATGGGTAGCCTATCAATATTTTTTTGGAACGGGGCATACGGCCCTGGCTTTTCGTTCCCATCCATTGATTATGCTGAAGGCGGACTGGTTGCCCTTTTCCCCGCATCTTTCGATCGACCTGAGCGCGATCATCGACCCCATTTCGGTCATGATGATCGCTGTAGTCAGCTTTATATCGCTGATGGTGCATATTTTTAGTTTGGGGTATATGAAGGGAGAGGAGCGGTTTGCGACCTATTATGCCTTTTTGGGGCTCTTCACCTTTTCCATGCTGGGACTGGTGCTCTCGGGGAATCTCTTCGAGACCTATATTTTCTGGGAACTGGTGGGCTGCTCCTCTTTCCTGCTGATCGGGTATTATTACGAACGCCCGACGGCGGTCGCCGCAGCCAAGAAGGCATTTATCGTTACGCGTTTCGCCGACCTGGGGTTCCTGGTCGGGATACTGATCCTGTCTTTTCAGGCAAAGACATTGGACTTCAATATGTTGATCGTACAGCTGCTTGATCCGCGTCTCCCGCATACTACCTTTTTAGGGATCTCTTTACTATCCTGGGGGCTATTCCTTATATTCATCGGTGGTGCGGGTAAATCGGCGATGTTCCCCTTGCATATCTGGCTGCCGGACGCCATGGAAGGACCCACACCTGTTTCTGCCCTGATCCATGCGGCAACGATGGTGGTGGCGGGCGTATACCTGGTGGCCAGGTTGTATGTGCTGTACGGCTCGGATCCCGGGGTATTGCAGATAGTCCTCTATGTCGGCGCCTTCTCCGCCTTGCTGGCGGCCATCATTGCCTGCACGCAGACGGATATCAAACGGGTATTGGCCTATTCGACGATGTCGCAGATAGGGTATATGATGTTTGCGCTGGGCTCGTATGGATATACGGCTTCAATATTCCATCTCTTTACTCATGCCTTCTTCAAGGCCTTGCTTTTCCTTTGCGCCGGCGTGATCATTCACCAGGTGCAGAGCAATGAAATCAAGGGTATGGGGGGACTTCGCAAGACGATGCCGCTGACGCATGTCTGCTTCCTGGTCGCCTGTCTTGCCATTGCCGGCATTCCTCCTTTCTCGGGTTTCTTTAGTAAGGAGGATATCCTGCTGGCGGCTTATCAAGCGAATAAGCTGGTCTACCTGCTCGGATTGTTCACTTCCGGGCTGACTGCTTTCTATATGTTCCGTTTGTACTTTTCCATTTTCTGGAACAAGCCGTCGGAACGGCATCCTCATAAAATGCCCCTCGTCGAATCGATTCCGCTGGTGATACTGGCGCTGGGTGCGGCCTTTGCCGGATTTATCCCCTTCTCCCGGCTTATGAATCCCGATGGCGCTCCGGAGGCGACCCATGGCATCAGCGGTATGGCGATTGCTCCGGTGGCGCTCGCCTTACTGGGCATCGGGATCGCCGCGTACCTGTACGGGAAGGAAAGCGACCGGCCTGCAAAAGTGGTGGCTGCGGTCCGCGGATTCTATACATTCGCCTATCATAAATTTTATATCGACGAAGTATATTCCTTTATTACGAAAAAAATTATTTTCAATCTCATCGGAAGGCCGGCGGCGTGGATAGACAGGAATATCGTGGACGGGCTGATGAACCTCCTGGCAGCGGTCACTGCAAGGATTTCTGCGGGGATAAAAGGGTTTCAATCGGGGAAGGTACAGGACTACGCCTTGTATTTCTTTGCCGGAATAGCCGGATTAACGGTCTTATTTATTTATATATACACATGAACCTGTCTTTCCTGGTCTTAGTGCCATTGATCACGGCGGTTGCCGTTCTGTTCTGCAGAGGTCTCAACGGGATACGTTGGGTATCACTGGCCGGAGCTACGGTGCAATTGCTGCTGTCTTTCGGGTTATTAGCCCTCTACTGGAGGGAACGTGCCGCCGGAAATGGCACCGCTATGCTGTTCGAGTACCGGCATGCCTGGTTCCCGTCCCTGAATATCTGGTATCATCTTGGCGTGGATGGGATTTCCATTGCCATGATACTGCTGACTGCCTTTGTCATGGAGGCGGCGATATTGGTGTCCTGGAAGGTGGAAAGGATGGGTAAGGAGTTTTTCGTTTTGCTGTTGCTGCTGAGCGCTGGCGCTTATGGTTTTTTTCTTTCCCTGGACCTTTTTACGCTTTTCTTTTTCCTGGAGGTCTCGGTCATCCCGAAATTCCTGTTGATCGGGATATGGGGGAGTGGACGGAAGGAATATAGTGCTATGAAACTGGCGCTGATGCTCATGGGCGGATCGGCATTGGTATTTATCGGGTTATTGGGCGTATATTATAACACCGGTGGCGCCGGAGGCCCGCATGGCTTCGATTGGCAGGCCATCGCCCAAATGCATCTCCCGGCGGAGGTGCAACGAAGATTTTTCCCCTTCTTATTTGTGGGCTTCGGCATTTTTACGGCACTATTCCCTTTTCACACCTGGGTGCCGGATGGCCACTCTTCCGCGCCGACAGCGGCGTCGATGTTCCTGGCCGGCATTTCCATGAAACTGGGAGGTTACGGTTGTCTGCGGGTGGCGGTCTACCTGATGCCGGACGCGGCCCGGTACTATTCTCCTATTATCATCCTGCTGGCAACGATAGCTATTGTGTATGGGGCTTTTGCTACCATGATGCAGAAAGACTTAAAATACATCAACGCGTATTCGTCCATCAGTCATTGCGGTTTTATCCTGCTGGGCATCGGCATGTTGACCCAGACGGCTATCACTGGTGCAGTTATACAAATGATCTCTCATGGGTTGATGACGGCCCTTTTCTTCGCTGCCATCGGGATGATATATGACCGGACGCATACGAGGCTGGTCGAGCGGCTGGGTGGCCTGTTGAAAATAATGCCCTTCTTCTCCACTGTATTTGTGATCGCCGGCTTGTGCTCATTGGGGCTCCCCGGCCTGAGTGGTTTTGTGGCTGAGATGACCGTCTTCATGGGCTCCTGGCAGCATGCCGGTGAAATGTATCGCCTGGCGACGATATTGGCCTGCGCCTCGATCGTGATAACGGCGGTGTATATCCTTCGGGCGACAGGACAAACGATTATGGGACCGGTGAAGGACCCGCATTATAACGGACTTGCCGATGCGACGTGGAATGAGAAGCTGGCAGGGGTTTTATTGGTGGTCGGTATTATTGCCATCGGCATTGCGCCTTTTTGGCTAAGCGACTTGCTGACGTCCGGGGTCAGCGTGATCATGGGGCATGTAGAGAAGGCAATTATTGCCGGAAAGGCAGTTATCATTAAAAAATGAACTAATTTATGTGGGCTGGCATTCTTCTTTCGTTGAGGCAGGAATTGATCGTTACAGGCATTATCTTCTTTCTATTATTTATGAAGGTAGGGGCTACGGAATATAAGACCGGGGTAGTGCTGAATTGGGTGAATGTGTTGCTGCTGGCGAATTTTGTGCTGGGATTTTTTCCCGTTTCGGACGCGACCTTGTTTAGTGGGATGTTCCATACGAACAAGCTGATCGTGCTGGAGAAGAATATCCTGAACCTGGGCACGCTGATCGTCTCGCTGCAGGCTTATAGCTGGCTGAAGGATCACCGGCAGGTGCAGGAATTTTATATATTGCTGCTGGCAACGCTGGTTGGGTTTTTCTTTATGATCTCGGCCGGCAACCTGTTGATGTTCTATCTTGGGCTGGAACTTTCCACGATACCGCTGACGGCCTTGTCGAGTTTCGATCTCGAAAAAAGGCAGTCTTCGGAGGCGGCGATGAAATTTATCCTGTCTTCCGCTTTTTCGTCGGCGCTGCTGCTGTTCGGGATTTCGCTGCTGTACGGCGCCACGGGCACCCTGGCTTTTGACGGCATCGCCCAACGGCTTGACGGCAGTGCGTTCCAGCTGTTTGCGTTCATCCTGATCCTGTCAGGATTTGGTTTTAAAATTTCCGCGGTCCCGTTCCATTTATGGACGGCCGATGTTTATGAGGGTAGTCCTGTCACGGTGACTGCTTACTTATCCGTCGTCTCCAAAGGGGCAATGTTCTTTATATTCATCCAGGCGCTGTACACTGTCTTTAAGCCACTGGCCGGGAACTGGTACAGGATATTGGTCCTTTTATCGGTGTTGACCATGGTGGTTGGCAATCTGTTCGCCTTGCGCCAGGATAAGCTTAAGCGTTTGCTTGCCTTTTCCTCGATAGCGCAGTCGGGGTTTCTCCTTGCCGGGATAACCGGCAGCTCCCGGACGGGCGAGGCGTCGGTGATCTATTTTATCCTTGTCTACATTTTTTCAAACCTGGGCGCTTTCGGAGTTGTATCTCTTATCAGTGCTCAGACGGGAAAAGAAAGCATCAATGACTACAAGGGGCTATATGCCAGCAATCCTTTGTTGTCCTGGGTAATGGCCATCTCTTTGTTTTCGCTGGCGGGTATCCCGCCTACCGCGGGTTTCTTCGGTAAATTCTTTTTGCTGATGGCGGGTGCGGGGAAAGGAAATTATGTATTCATCGGCATTGCCGCGCTGAACATGGTGATTTCGCTGTATTATTATCTGCGGGTGATAAAAGCTATCTTCATGGATAGCCAGCCGCAGCCGATCGGGAAGCTGAAAATACCGATCCTGCCGAGTATTGCTTTCCTGATCTGTGTGGCAGGTATTATTATGACGGGGCTAATCGGATGGATCTATGACTACATTTATTCATTGAGCATAGGGATTTAAAACTTATGGCGATCAACCAAAATCATTTATTCGAGGAGCTGAACGGGGTGAAATGCGCCATCGTCGAAAAAAATGTTACCGGGGAGCGGGTGGATTTTCTGCGGAGGATACTTGAGTACAATCGGTATACGGTGGTCGTTGTGCCTAGTCCGCCCCCGAAGGCGACGCCTGCGACTGTGCCTGCGGCGCCTGCGCCGGCCGAGGGTTCAGGTCTGGCCGATACGCCTGCGTCTGTTCCGGCGTCCGAAACCTTTACGATTGGGGTAACAGATGTGGTGTTCAACCCGGTGAATGCTGTTTTCGGGAGGTTGTTGAAGGCGCCGGGAGGGCATATAGTGACATTAGCTTACTGGCAGCAGCAGGAAAATGAGCCGGATAATGAAAAACCGTATTTTGATGGGAGGTGAGCTGACCCTGTAGCCTCTTAAATGGATCCCGATTGCTGCCGGTGACGCCCGACTACCATCGGCTCATCAGATCATGTGAATTGCTCAATTCACCAGCCCGGTTGTACGTAAAAGTGCAATTTTACGTTCCCGCGCGATTCCAGATACCGGATATTGGCGGTTTTTTTCAGAACCAACAATGTGACCTTGTATGAGACTTTTTACCTTCGTCCTATCGCTAGTCCTGTTTGCGAGCACTTCTTCCCTTGCCCAGTGGCTTGACAATTCCAATAAATTCAACGACAGCCTGCATATGCCGGTGAGCATGGCCACGGGTAACCAGCAGCGTCCGATCGTCGTCAAAAGTGAAGACGGCGGGTATTTCCTGGTTTGGGAGGATGAACGGAATACGACGGCCAACAGGACGGACATTTATGCCCAGAAATTTGACAAGGATGGAAAGCGGCTCTGGGCGGTCGACGGGGTGCCGGTGGCCTCGAGCGCAAACGAGGAATTCTTCCATGACGCGCAAAATTTCGATTGGCGTAAATATAGTCTTGCCGCGCAGGACGGATCGGGAGGGCTCTATGTCTGCTGGAATTACCTGGTGCTGTCAGGTAATTCCAACTCTAATGGCGTGGCGGCGCAGCACCTGCGTCCCGATGGATCCCGGGTGTTCGGCGATGCCGGAGCGATCATAGCGGCGCCCGCCAGTTACCTGTATGGCAATCCCCAAATGGCGCCTGATGGCAGGGGAGGCTTTTTTATCGGCTATTTCGTTTTCGCGGGAGGCCCGAACGATCTGCTCGTCTATTGTTATAAGGACGAAGGAGGCACGCTGAAGTCGTATGGCGGCGGGCAGATGAACCAATACGGTAAGGAGGAGGTGGCGACCACCGAATGCGGCAGCCAGATTAAGGTGAGCTACGATTATCATGCTACCGTGCAGTCCTTCATGCTCTATCCCGATCAGCAGGGTGGTTGTAACGTTGTGATGGCCCTCAATAACGGCGTCAACGAGATGTACCTGGGATACAACCGGCTCGCCCGCGTGAAAAAGGATTGTCATACGACCGTGCTCAAACGGTTGGGCGGTGCGGATCCGGCAACGACGACTATCGTCCAAAGGAATTATAAAAAGGACAGCGTCGTCCGGATCTACAACTTCACCACCTACTCGTATGACGTGTCCTGTCATCCTGCCAGCAATCCGAATAATACCATCGTGTACACCAATACCAGGATCGAGAACAATGGTTTGGGCTATTTGCCCCTCAATATCGATAATCCGAGATATCTTGTCGCCCTGCCGCAGGGCGTAATTCTTCAAACGGGCGGGAACATCAATGCGGAGCTGATATCCAGTTCCGAACAAGGGCTCGACAGCAAGGGCGCACGCACCAACTATCATCTGCATGGCTATTACCGGCTGAACGAGATATATGACAGCCTTCCTTATCAGCTGTGCAGCGACCTGGATCATCCCTACGAGGCGTACCGGCCTATCCTGCCGGATAATGCTATTCCAACGGACACCCTGCTTGCCGGTCCCGACACTCTGATCGGCCATACCATGGACAGAGGCCCCGAGAATTATTCGCTGGCGGGATCGGGAAATAAGGTATGGGTGACTACCAGGGGAACAGAAACAGACGCGGGCACGAACAGCGTTTATCTGCAGGAGCTGAAGCTGGTCCCTGCGGGCACGAAGAAATATACATTCGTCATCAATACGGCGGACAAGCTGGGGTTAAAGATCGGGCAGGAGCTGTATACCGGAACTTACAGCACGAATGTATCTTATAATACGCCTGCCATTGCTACCGACAGCAACGGGCACGCCCTGTTCTATGTGATGGAGGCATCGAGGTCGGCCAAGGTGAGTCCGATCGGAGACGGCGGCATCCTCAGCTGGGGGGCGATGGGTAAAGCCATCAGCGGGGGGTATTGGGCCCGCCGCGAGCTTGGCAGCAGTAATCCCATGGCCGTGCTTAGCTATGATGGGAAAGGACTGATCGCCTGGGACAACCTGCGGTACGACGACGTCAATACCTCGAGGAATATCTTTATGGAACGGATATCGGACGTCTTTACGCCGGCCTATCAGCCACCGCTGAATACGCTGTCGCTGCTCAACACCTCCGGCGGCGGAAGCATACCCAGCTACCTTACAGGCAGCACGAATGTCTGGACGACAATAGACGGGCTGGTCTTTAACAGCGGCGGCAACAATATTACTACACCGCTGGTGTCGCTGAAGGACAACTATCCGCTGGGTTTCGTCAAGGTAAATACATACGAGTTCAGCGGAGCCGTCCGCCTAACCAATGGCATACCTTATCTCAACCGCAACTTTACGATCACGGTCGACAATAATCCCAATGGAAGCGGTAATATCCCCATGCGGTTTTATATCCCGCAGGCGCAATTCGATGCGCTCAAGGCGGCCGACCCGGGTATCAGCGGTCCGGGTGATCTGGGCATCATCGACCAGCCGAATTCCACTACTACTGTTCCCTTTACCTATACGCCGACGGGCAGCGAGCAAATGCTTTCGATCACCGGATGGGGCGCTATCGACGGAGGTTATTATATCGAGTTCGTGGCAAAAGGTTTCAGCAATTTCTTCATCACGAAGGGTGTGGTGCCGCTGCCGCTGAAATGGCTGGATGTACAGGGTACGTTGACGGCTCCTACCGCGGCGGCGATCAGCTGGACGGTGACGGAAGAAAAGAATGTGAAAGGGTATACCGTCCAGTATAGTTCGGATGGGATACGTTTTGTGGATGGCTGTACGACGGGGGCCACCAACAGCGGGGTCACGACGACATATAGCTGTACGGTACCGCTGCTTGCCACCGGCACGTATTCTTTCCGTGTCAAACAAGAAGATATCGATGGGAAATTCAGCTATAGCAAGATCGTCGTGCTGACGTCGGCGGCGTTGGATGTCTTCTCGGTGAGCCCGAACCCGACCAGCTCGGCCGCGGTGCTGAGGATCCCCGGCGGTTCGGTGGTGAAGAAGCTAACCTTGCTGAGCATTAGCGGAAAGGCCGTATGGCAGACGACGGGTGCGCTGAATGGCGCGGTGACGATACCGATGGGGCAGCTGCCTGCGGGAGTTTATCATCTGCAGGTGATGGGGGACAGCGATGTACGCGTACTGAAGATCATTAAAAAATAACGGCAACATGTCGTTGAAGCGAGGGGTGGGATGCAGGGCCTGAACGGTATGTATTTCAGATCGTTGTGAGGGAACAGAAAACGGGATGTTTTGCTGCGACCCGCATCCGACAAAAGCCGCTGGAAGGGATGGCTCCTGATCCTGGCAGGATTGCTGGTGGCGACCCGGCTTCCGGCCCAGACCCGGCTGGCCAGAACCCGGCCTATCGCCGTCATATCTCCCATCCGGCTACCAAGACACTCAGTGGGTATCTGGGCTGTGTCTCCGTGGTATGGAGCCTGACAATAAGCAGTTGGAAGGAGCGGGTGACAGATACCCTGGTTGCCTGCCGTCTCCTTCCGCAAAAAGAGCTGTCGGTTTACCCCAACCCGGCAAGCCGGGGGAGTGCTATCAGCCTTTCGTGGCAGGCGGAGCCGGGTGAATACCAGGTGGGGTTATTCAACATGGCCGGGGCACTGATCCAGCAACGTATGATGGAGGTCGGGACCGGGGTGCAGGTGAATTTGCTGGAAATTCCCGCCGATCTATCGGGCGGCGTATATATCATCCGGGCCGTCCGGGCCGGCAACGGAAAGATGTATTCCCGGAAATTGATAGTGTTATAACAGATGAGCTACCATTTATGTGCAAGGGACGGCTCCTGGATCCCTTTTCCGCAATCATTGATCCATCTTTTGTCCGGAGAGAATTGTCAATATACTATGGGGCCTGGTAGCGAGATCGGGAGAATTATCTAACCAATTGCCCGTGGATTTACTGACTTTTAGTGAATTGCCCTGGTTTTGTGCTGAAATTGACCAACAATTGCCCTAATTTTGTGTGAAACTGGCTTAATATTGAGCCTATTTTGTGTTGTTTTTTTACAAAAATTGGACCTATTATGTGCTTTTGTTTGATTAAATTGCCCTAGTTTTGTGCAGACTGTCACAAAATCAATACTTTATCACGCATGTTTAATAGAGAAATTATTGCTCATCTTGAAAAGTGGGCGGCTAAACCCAATCGCAAACCCTTAATTCTCAGAGGTGCGCGTCAGGTGGGTAAAACAACCGTCGTCAATGTCCTGGGCACTCAATTTGTACAATACATTTATCTCAACCTGGAAAATAAATTTGACCAACAACCCTTTCAAGAAAGTCAGGATATTCATACCCTTATCCAATCTATCTTCCTGGTAAAAAATCAACAATTTTCGAGACGAGGCGAAACCTTGCTGTTCATTGATGAGATCCAGCAATTTCCGGCCGCCATTAATATGCTCCGCTACTTTTATGAACAATACCCCGAATTAAGTGTGATCGCGGCTGGGTCTTTATTGGAAACAATCTTCAGTAAGGGCCTGAGTTTCCCTGTCGGCCGGGTTGAGTTCATGGTAATCAGACCCGTAAGCTTTCCCGAATTCCTCGGTGCTATTGGCGAATCCCAGGTCCTTGAGCAGTTGCGACATATTCCAGTCAACGATTTTGCGCATGCAAGGCTTTTACAACTTTTTCATACTTACGCTCTCATTGGCGGGATGCCGGAAATTGTCAATGAATATACCGCATCAAAAGACCTGACTGCCTTGTCTATCTTGTATGAACAGTTAATTACGGCTTATATAGATGATGTAGAAAAATATGCAGCGAATGATCGTTTCATTCAGATCATCAGGCATTGCATCCGGGTAAGTTTCTTGGACGCAGGCACCCGGATCAAATTCCAGCACTTCGGTCGGTCGAATTATACTTCCCGGGAAGTGGGTGAGGCGCTTCGCACCTTGGAAAAAACCTTCCTTTTATCCCTTATCTATCCTACTACCGATGCTGTCCTACCTCTCCTGCCAGATCTGAAAAAGTCTCCCCGATTGCAAGTATTGGACACCGGTATGATGAATTATTTTCTGGGACTTCGTACTGATATCCTGGGCACGACTGATCTAAACAAAATACACCAGGGAACTATTATCGAACACCTGGTCGGGCAGGAACTGCTTGCCGGCCAATTTAATGTACTTAGCAGTTTGAATTTTTGGGTGCGGGAAAAACCCGCTTCCACTGCCGAGATCGATTATGTTTACCCTTTTGAAAGTCAATTGATCCCTATAGAAGTAAAATCCGGGAAAGACGGCACCTTAAGGTCTCTACATCAATTCATGGATGAAGCGCCTCACGACATGGCCATCCGTTTCTATGCCGGGAAATTACAGATCACAACTACTAGTACTTCTGCGGGCAAATCCTATCACCTATTGAGCCTTCCCTATTATCTGGCCTCGCAGACGGAGATGTATATAGGATGGTTGAAAGAGAGAATTAAATCATAGGTCAGGATAAAGAGATATTACAAGTGATTATACAGTCTCTATTCCCAATTTAGAAATAATGAGCTTCCCGACATTATTAACTTTATAACCTCTTAAACACACTATGAAGGCGGTAATTTATTCAATAGTTTTCTTAGCTGCTTTATCCTTTTTGATTTGGATAGGATCTCCATGGTATGGTTATGTTATTATGATTGTGGGATTTCTTATTGCAATTGGTAAAATTGAAGAAGGTGAAGATCAAAAGAAATAATGCTTTTTTGTTCTATCTGGCATCTTATGAAGTGATGAAGCGCGTTGCAGAAAAGCATAAAGTTGGCTTTTTTGATGCGAGTGCTAATGACGGAGATATCTTATTTCCGAATAGTAACGGTACGAATAGACCAATAGACAGGCCGGATAATTTGTCTTCGATCCAACAAATAAAGAGATCAGCCTCTCCGGGGCAAGAGAATGCGAGTGTTCAAGAAATACTTTATAGCAAATTGAACTTAGCTGAAAAAACTATAAGAACGACTTCTCATGGTAGTTTTAAAAAGACTGGCCGTAAATGGTGGCAGAGAATTTTTGGCGCCAAATAAGCCTTCTTTGATTTCTTTTGGCATTTCAGCCGGGCGACCAGAGTATAATAAATAAATGCGTATAATATTATGATAAGCAATTGTGAAGGAGAAAGGGCAGGAGATAAGGGAGTTATCGGATAATCAGGCTTCAACAAGCGCTGGGTAAGGGTGAAATATTAGGTAGAATTTTCGATCAGATCAGTTATATAATCCATTTAGGCTTGTTTCGGCTTGTAAAAATGGAAAAATATGATTATTTTTGCCTTGTTAAAATGTAATAATTGCTCATTTTTTGCCTTGTATAAATGTATTTATCCCGAAATATTGACCAAGATCTTACTGCCTGGCGGCAGGAACAGCAAGGGAAGCCTCTTTTAATCCGGGGCGCCCGGCAGGTAGGGAAGTCAACAGCAGTTCGCCATTTGGCAGGCCAGTTCGATCATTTCCTGGAAGTCAATTTCGAAGAGCAACGGCAGGTTCATACTCTTTTCGAAGGAGATCTTGATCCTCGCCAACTTTGCGAAAACCTTTCCTTATTGTATAATGTGCCGGTTCAGCCGGGCAAAACCCTGCTTTTTTTTGATGAAATACAAGCCTGTATACCCGCTATTTCTGCCTTACGGTTCTTTTATGAGAAATACCCGGAGCTTCATGTGATAGCGGCGGGGTCGCTGCTGGAGTTTGCATTGGCAGACCTGCCTTCATTCGGGGTAGGGCGGGTGCGTTCCATGTTTGTTTATCCCCTTTCTTTTGATGAGTTCCTGGAGGCCAATGGAGAAAACTTGTTGCTGGATGCCAAAAAAAAGGCGACCCCCGAACATCCACTCCCGGAACCCATTCATCAGAAATTGACCGTCCTGCTCAAGCGTTTTTTAGTTCTGGGCGGCATGCCCGAGGTAATAGCGACCTATGTACAGGGCCATGATCTAAATCGTTGCGGACAGGTATTGGACGACTTAATCGTTTCCATACGAGCTGATTTTGCCAAGTATCGGAAAAATGTTCCTTTCCTACGTGTTTCAGAGATTTTTGATTCGGTAGTTCAGCAGGCTGGAGGCAAGTTTGTATATGCCAAAGCACATAGCGAATCCAACCATAAACAGATCAAGGAGGCTGTGGATTTACTGATCATGGCCGGTTGGGTGACCCCGGTAACCCACACTTCTGCCAATGGCTTGCCATTAGGGGCTGAAAGTAATGACAAAAAGCGAAAGTTGAATCTATTGGACACCGGTATCTTTCAGCGTATTCTTGGCTTAAACATGGCAGACATTTTATTCCAGAATGATACAGATGTAATCAATAAGGGGACCATTGCAGAGCAATATGCGGGTCTTGAAATCCTAAAGGCTGGTTCCTGTTACCGCCCGGAGTCTCTGTATTTCTGGCACCGTGAGGCCAAAAGCAGCAATGCTGAAGTGGATTATGTGGTCCGGCAGGGTCAGCAAATCATTCCCGTGGAGATCAAATCCGGGCGACAAGGGTCGATGCAGAGTCTGCACCTATTCCTGCAGGAGAAGAAGGCGCCTTATGGCGTACGGTTCTCATTGGAGAATTTTTCGGCTTATGATAATATACAGGTATATCCTTTGTATGCGGTGAGTGATTGGATAAGGAAGAAAAAATAGAGATTTTTTCTAATCCGCCGCGGGCGATTTTTGATTGAAAGTTCACCATATGACTTTATCGGTTAATAATCTCGACAGCATGGTTTATTGGTATACCCACGTGCTGGATTTAAAGTTGATCAGAAAATCAGATGATGCGGCCAGGATAGAGCTGGATGGTTTTTTTATTGATATGTTAAAAGTAAAAGGATCGTATCGCCAGCCATCAAAAAACTTGTCGGAAGCCGATCATATGCTTGCCCAAGGCTGGCGTCACCTGGTTTTTAATGTAGATGACTTTTATAAAACGTATGTATTGCTCAAGGCCAAAGGCGTCGTCTTTCCTGAAGTCATTGACGAAAAAAATAAAGCCACTGTGCGGGGAGCTTATTTTAAAGACCCTGAAGGTAATGTGGTGGAGATACGCCACATTATGCAATAAACTAATTCAACCAGGGCGACCTATGCAGAACGGTTGCTTCCGCCTGAACAACGAGATCAGTCTGTTCTCAAACTCTTCACCGGGTTTGCAAGAGCCGCTTTTATTGCCTGGAAGCTTACGGTGATTAATGTTATAACCAGGGCGCCAACACCTGATGCAACATATACCCATGCTGATATGGATGTTCTGTAATCGTATTGCTGCAGCCAATTATTTGAATAATACCATGCCAACGGTATGGCAATGAAGCAGGAAATAATTACCAGCAGTGCAAACTCTCTTGAAAGCATTTGCCATAACTTGTAAGTGGATGCGCCTAACACTTTGCGTACACCAATTTCTTTTTTTCGCTGTTCTGCAACAAACGATGCAAGCCCAAATAAACCAAGGCAGGAAATGAAGATGGCTAATATGGTGAAGAAGGTTGCCAGCTTGCCGACACGCTGCTCATCTGCAAATTTCCTTGCATAGTCCTCATCATTAAAAGTGTAGGTGAAAGGCAGGTTGGGATTGTATTTTTTAAACGCTTTTTCTATTTTAGCCAATGCATCTTTTACCGGTATCCCGGTTTTTAGCGCAACAGTTACACTGCCTATCCAAATATGGCTGGTTACATAAACCATAGGCGCTACCGGGTGGTATGGCGATTCCTGCACTATATCCTTCACTACACCAATTACACGATAATTTTGCCCACCGAACTGTATGTTTTGCCCCACAATATCTTTCTTCATGCCTATTTGTTTCACGGCTGCTTCATTCAATATCATAGCGAAACTATCTGTAGAAAAACCTTTGGAGAAATCCCTTCCTTCTTTTAGTTGCCAGCCAATTGTTTTACCAAAATCTTCCGTCATAAGCATAAAACCAAAGCTTGGTAATGTGTTTGGATTTTTGCCTGCCCAGTTGAAGCCACTGCGCCATGCGCCCAGGTAGGTAGTTCCGTCTGATGCGCCGGCCATGTTATCTACCACGCCGGTTGCCAGCAGGTCATTTCTTACAGCATCGTAAAAGTTGGGCAACCCCTGGGTTACCCCGCCGACGGTGATCAATCCCTCTTTCCTGTAATTAATGGGCCTGTTTTTGGCAAACTGAATTTGTTTAAAAACAATAACGGTCCCGATGATCAATGCAATAGAAAATGTGAACTGCGCCACCACTAAAACCTTGCGTGGCAGCGAAGCGTACCTGCCCACCTTAAAGGTGCCTTTTAATACTTTTATAGGTTCAAACTTTGACAAATACAATGCAGGATAGCTGCCGGAAAGCAGGCCGGTAATGCCGGTAAATGCCAGTGTGCAAAGCCAGAATGCAGGGCTAAACCATGGCAATTGTATATTTTTACCTGAAAGCGAATTGAATAGAGGCAGCAAAACAATAACCAGGAGAATTGAAAATATAAATGACACGAATGCTACCAGTACACTCTCACTTAAAAACTGGCGTATTAGCTGGCTGCGCAACGAGCCGAGTGCTTTGCGTATGCCCACTTCTTTTGCACGCTTTTCGCTGCGTGCTGTGCTAAGGTTCATAAAATTAATGCAGGCAAGCAGCAGCACAAATGAGCCGATGATAGAAAACAACCATACAAATTGTATGGCCCCCTTGGTGGGTTTGCCGTCTTTAAATTCACTGTACAAATGCCATTTATCCATTGGATACAGGTAAGCACTTTCAACACCATCCGTTTTGGCATTTTTATGTGCCATCACCACGTTTTTGATCTTCCCTGTTTCTTTATCCATATCAATGTTGCCAGCCAACTGCGCAAAGCACAGCCACGAATGGTCGTACCAATCCGTGGCAGCGTCTTTCACCCATTGTTCTGTGGTGACATATTTTTTCCAGGGCAGGAAATATTTTGCATCGTTTAAGGTGCTGTTATCGGGAAAATCCCGGAACACCCCTGCCACTTTATAATTGTCTTTGTTATCAAGCCTGATTATTTTGCCCATGGGGTCAGTATTGCCAAACAATGTTTTCGCCATTGAGGCATTGATAATAATAGCTGAAGGGTCGTTTAATGCATTAATGTTTCCCTTTAACATATTAAGCGAAAACATCATTGGAAATTTATCTTCTACCCATGGGCCATGGGCTGAAATTATCTT
This sequence comes from Puia sp., assembly GCA_035555335.1. Taxonomy (GTDB): domain Bacteria; phylum Bacteroidota; class Bacteroidia; order Chitinophagales; family Chitinophagaceae; genus Puia. The sequence goes on along the minus strand of DATMGS010000018.1, from coordinate 157,691 downwards.
ATCGCCCACCGTTAGCGCATGCCCCCAACTCCAGGTTGCCATGGCGATATTTTTAAAATCACTGCCGTATTTACTACGCAACTCCTCAGCAATAGGCCTGCACACATTGGGCATAGTGCTTGATGATCCATCATCGCCAATACTGGTGGTCATTACCTGCGCGAGCTGGTGGTGATTGGTAAAAGATCTGTCGTACGTAACCTCATCCCAGATCCATAAACCAATAAGCATGGCAACAGCCATGCCTGCCGCAAGCCCCAGCACATTTATGCCGGAATACACTTTGTTTTTAATAAGATTTCTCCACGCGATTTTCAAATAGTTTCTAAACATATACTTGCTGTTTAATTTTTCAGGAACCCACCTTTGCAGGGGGGCACGGTTCAAAATTAACAGCTCAGGCCGGGGCTGGCGCCCCAAATTATAAGATGGGCGCTCTTTTTCCAGGTGATTTTTATACTCCGTCGGGCTTTTCCCGGTCATTTGTTTAAAAATTCGGTTAAAGGTAGTTTTGGAATTGAACCCCGATTCAAACCCAATGCCCAGGAGGGTGATACGGTCATAAGCAGGATCCTGCATTTTCCGGGCAGCTTCTATGACGCGATATTCATTAACGAAATCAGAAAAGCCTTTTTTGAATACCATATTGATGACCCGCGATAATTCGTGGGGAGGCAGGCTGAGTTTTTCAGCAAGGGAGCTTAGGCTCAATTCCGGGTCCTGGTAGTACTGGTTCGCTTCCATGGCCCTTTTAAGCCAGGCGCCTTTTGCTCTCAGCTCAGCCGGGATTAACGGCTTAACGGGTGCAGCCGTTTGGGCCGTCACCGCAGCTTGCGGCTTTAAGAAAGCCGCCGCCGCAGTCCATATATTAATTACCACGAAAAAGATATAAAAGGGGTAATAAACATGTATACCTAATTGATTGCGGTAGCCAAAATAGTCAACAGCGGCACAAGATAGCCACAAGAGCCATAACAGGGCGGTGGCCGCCAGCAGGCGGCGCAGCCACCGGAATTCAAGAAGAGGCCGGTCCATCAGAACGGGTTGCAACCGCCGGTAAAAATTTTGTATAAGCTTATCGGACAGGTGCAGGTAGGTTATGATCGAAATAAATATGAGCAGTTGTAATACCGGGTTTAATTGCTGAAAAGTATGGGTAACATAGGTAGCGGCGCCCGTCCTGGCACTTTCTCTTATTTCCAGCGCCAATGTTGCCTGTTCCAACAGCAGGGGGCTGAAATGCAGCAGGCCCCTCCAACTGAATTTATACTGCGGGAGTGTTATTTTCAGCACATAGAAATACACCAGCGGGCCGAGCGCCAGCAAAAATTGCATTGGCAGCCGATCCCAATGGGGCAGGTAGGTTTCAAGCCTCAGGTCAATAGCCAGTATCCGGATCATCCATAAAATCATCGTGGCCAATGCCAGGGCAAGAAACCGGTTTGCACTACGGTTGACTGTTTTGGTGAACCATAAAAGCAGGGCAAAAGTCAGCCCTATAAATATTGCGCCGAGAAAGGCCAGGTCATACAGGTTAATATGGAATGTATATGAATTCAAATAAATTAACGGTATGTTTATGGCCGCTAAAAATATGCCCTTTTTGCTGTTAGTTGATTTTCATTATGTTATGGTTAGGTGTAGGTGCTTAACTGTTCCTTTGTGATATAGCATTGTCCTGTTTCGATACAGTTTGTATCGTTGTAATATCGCTGTGAGTATAAAAGAAAAAAGTGGACAAAAATGTCCACTTTTTTGAGGTTTAAGTCCTCAATGTAGAAGGTCGATTGCGGGATCAACCATGTTTAATTAAACCAATTTTACTACTATCTGTAATTGTGATTTGTGGAAATAAATCGTCTTTTGTATTTGGGATACCATCTTGTCCTGATGAAAAAAGCAAGTATTTGTCCCCGGCTTTTTGGTAATTATAATATGAAATTTTTTTTGCATTCATTCCTTGAACAGCGTCATAAATCGGTACTAGTTTATCATCTTTTAAAAGTTGTTGTAAACTGTCAGGATATTGTCCGTGAGCCAATTTATAGAACTCGATATTCTTTACCAGACTGTTTAACTGCATTTGTGAAATGTCTTCAAAGCCTTTCGTAAATACTGACGCGTGTGTTCCAGCGTAAAAAAGAGCTGAATAAACAATAACTGTCCAAAAGATACCCAATGCCCCGATTATTGAAAGCCATTTGTCTTTATACTTTAAAAGCCCATATAACAAAAGCCCCAAGCCAACAAACGCACCAACCAATGGAATCAGACATAAAAATCCTAATAAATAAGGTGGTTTTGACTTGTACCGGATAGTTGTTTGGTTCATTGTCATTTATAGTGAAGGTCACGAAACAATTGTAGGCGACGCTCCAATATATGATATAAACGTAGCATCTCAAAACAGATGTAAGCAGCCGTTCCGCCAGGAGTCCGCCACGATAGAGTAAAATAAGAAGTCTCATAATAATTTGATTATCAAATTATTATGAGACTAGGTAGCGAGATCGGGACAATTATCTAACCCATTGCTGCAAGATTTGCTGGCTTTTAGCGACTTGCCTTGCAAGTATTAAAAGGGACAAATACAGTGTTTTACTATCAGCATAGCGTTTAATGTAAACTATTCCCTTTAAAGAGAATCTCATTCCAATTAGTGCAAAACTTTGATAATTAGGGATATAGGTATTTTGCAGGCTGCTTATTTCTAACTTTTGCGTATTCCAAATACGCGAAAGTTGGATTTACTTGAATTCTTGGTGTTAAGATGCTAACTTTGCCGTATTCCAAATACGCGAAAGTTAGAAAAATGGCCTTATACCTAGTCGGTGAAAATATAGATAAATCCCGCGGTCATTACCAGGCCGAAACAGGCAAGCTAATCCAGCTTATGCGAGGAATATACATGGATGCAAGTGACGATATTGAAGCTGCTGTTCTCCAATATGCTGTCAGAATATCTAAATATCTCTACCCTCGTACTTACTTGTCAGCAGCTAGTGCAATACTTCTAGGCCCTACAATAGACGGCAAGTTATTTATCAGTGGACCTCGTAGTCAACGAACAAGACTTCGAAATCTTGAAATAATTCAAAATAAAGCCCCAGCTTCTCCCTCAATTGCCGATGCCGTCGTTAACGATGGAATAAGCGAGTTTAACGTTCAGGTGTCCACTATAAGACAGCGGTTTCTTGAGGCTTTTCGCCGCCAAAGCGAGCATAGCGCATCTGTCGATCATGCCATGCGTATATTGATGGCCAAGCGTGTTATAGAAGAATATGGTACAATAGAAAAAGCAGCGGATGCCCTCTGGGCAATTGCAAGGCAAAATGGATGGCATTGGGAAGCGGAACAGGCAGAACAATTTTTAAAACAAGGGATTGAAGCTAAAACGATTAAAAACAGTACAATGTTTAATTTAATCGTCGCATGGCATGGAAATCCAATCGGAACTCTTTCTCACGATGGGTTTGAGTGGAGGTGGGTTCCTTTAGAAGGAAATCATTTGCCGCTTATCAGGCAAACAATTCCTGGGCGGCTTCCTCCGTTTATTAGCGCTCTCCTGCCTGAAGGATGGCTAGAAAAAGTTTTAAAAAATGAAGACGAAAGGACTCTTCTGCGTACCGGAAAACGTTATATGTCGAACATTGTCATTGTCGATAATGAAGATGAAATATCTAAACTTCCTGTTGATATCCTTGAAACTCCTCTTAAGAAATATTCAACAGAGGGCGTTTTTACGGGTGAGTATAAAGGCCCCAATCGAGGAAAGATTGAAGAATCTTTTGAAAGGAATCTTGCCAAGATTTACAAACAGTCCGATACTCCTCGGTTATCAGGAGTGCAAATTAAAGCACCAATGTATTTAGATAAAAATGGTGTTTTATCACCTAGTACCGGACAACCGTTTACTCATATCTTAAAACCAGCGGGAACAGGAGGCTTTGAATACCTTCCTGTTATTGAATGGCAATCAATGGAGCTTGGACGCCGTATTGGCATGATTGTTCCCGACATTGCACTCATTAGAATGCCCGATAATATGCATCCTGCCTTAATGGTTGAGCGATTTGATATTCGCCAATCCCTTGATGATGAGCGCCAGATAGCCCTGGAGGATTTTTGTTCGCTTCTTGATTTACCTGCTGCTAATAAATACGATGGAACAATTGAGCAGGCGGGGCGTGCGCTAAGAGCTATTTCGACTGAACCAAGTAAAGATGTCTTGGCCCTTTTAAATCGTGTCCTTTTTGCATGGTTGATAGCGGATGGTGATATGCATCTTAAAAATATGGCTATCCTCAAAATAACTCTACCTGGAAAAAACACGTTTCAATCTGTTCGGATGTCTCCTCTTTATGATGCGGTCTCTACGGTTGTCTTTCCTGAGTTAAAAAATGATCTTTTGGCACTAAAAATGAATGGCAAAGCCAATCGTATCAAGCGGAAGGATTTTATGATATTGGCTACGACAATGGGGCTTAAGGCCTCAGATGTTGACGATTTAATTAACCAGACTGCGACCAACTTACGAATTGCTGTTGACGAAACAGCTCTACCTAAAGGAATTGAATATACGAATGCGGCGAAGGCAATAGCTGTTGAGATGCTGGAAACGTGTAAAAAGCGTTTGGCCGAATTTGAATAGGTTGTTGACAAGGTCCTAAATAGTACTCACTATCCAATTCTTTAATTATTTTGAAAGTATATGAGTTTTGATTTAATGGTCTTTAGACCTGATTCTGCTCCAAAGACAAGATCTGAATTTATGACCTGGTATCATAGCCAGACAAAATGGTCTGAAGAACATAGTTATAATGACCCAATTATAACCTCAGAAAATTTAAGAAGCTGGTTTATGGAAATGATTTCTACATTCCCGGCTATGAATGGACCATACACTGTTGACGACCCAGACAATGAGTTTGTAACTGATTATTGTATTGGAAAAGATGTAATTTATGTCGCTTTTGCATGGGCAATCGCTGAAAAGGCTTATGAAGTAATGAAGCGCGTTGCAGAAAAGCACAAAGTTGGTTTTTTTGATGCAAGCGCTAATGATGGAGATATCTTATTTCCGGATAACGACGGTACGAATAGACCAATAGACAGGCCGGGTAATTTGTCTTCACTCCAACAAATAAAGAGATCAGCCTCTCCTGGGCAAGAGAATGCAAGTGTTCAAGAAATCCTTTATAGCAAATTGAACTTAGCCCAAGAATTTGCAGGAACGACTTCTCAAAGTAATTTTAAAAAGGCTGGCCGAAAATGGTGGCAGAGAATTTTTGGCGCCAAATAAGTAGCCCAGGCTTCTTTCGGCATTCAATCGTAGCCAATGTAATAAATAAAAGCCCCATAATAAATTGCTAATCAAATTATTATGGGGCTTTGTAGCGCGATCGGGATTTGAACCCGAGACCTCAGGGTTATGAATCCTGTGCTCTAACCAACTGAGCTATCGCGCCGGTTGTCATTGACTTACAACGGTCCTGGTTGACCGGGTGTTTGTAAATGGGCTGCAAAAATAGAGAAAAAAGACTGGAAAAAACACTTTCGGGAGGTGAAATATGGTAAGAAAATGAGAAGGTGGGCGGCTATCACAGAAGCCGGAGCTCTTTTTGGATGATGTCGCTGAATTTTGCTTTTACATTGTCTTCTATGTACCCGTCATGCATGTAGAGCCGCAGCTTTTTGATCTTTCGGGTGGAGAGTTCATTGGCTGCGCGGGAAGGAATACTAAATCGGAGATAAAATCCCAGGTCTCCTGAGCCGAAAAAGCCGATGGACCCGCATCCTACGCAAGGCAATGTAAACCGGGAATTATTGAGGGTAACGATCGAATCGTTATCCATTGTTAATTGTAGCTCCGCGCCTTCGTCAACAGCCCCCTTAACCCACATTAGTTTGAAGCCAAGTTCGAGATCTGAATTGGTCCTGGTGCATTGTACATGGACGATCATATTAGCAGTGAGACCTTTGATGATAGGTTCCCAGGAGGTTATCAGGACCTTCGAGTATTCGTCGTTGATCGTCTTCAGCGATTGAGTAAAGCCGATCAAGGGAAGGATCAACAGTCCCAGTGCAAGGAGTTTCATGGTTGCATTCTTATTCATTGGTAATGGTCTAATGGGAAAAAGGCAAAAAAAAAGGCCCTCTGTGGAAACAGAAGGCCGTCTAACGATTGCTTGCCATATGAAAAGTCTTAAAAATCGATCTTTGTTTTGCTCTGCTGCGATTCTTCCTTTACCTCTCTCCGGTACGTGCTGCGTATGATCGCGGAGCAAATATAACGCTCAAAACAACTGACTAAAAGAACCGAATGTAATCAAATAGTTAAAAAAAATATCCAGGCTGCTAAATCCTTTTTTCTTCTCTTCTAATTCCCGTTAACTACTTGTTCAATTGAATCTGTATGCAATTTCGGGATAATTTCTTTCACTAAAAAATTATTTTATTAACATTTTCAAAAAAATATAAAAAAAGGTCGAAAAAGAACACATGTAATTTTTTATAATATTAATTTTCGGCCTTTTTTGGTCATTTTTGATGCTTTTTGGGCTGTTTTTGATTTTTAGCGAATATATGCATGTTAATTATTATTTGATTATTTGCTTTGCTGCCCGCTCCCCGGGTATTGTTCCAGCGCTTTCTCCAGGCAATCCATTGCTTTGTGCAGGGCCGGGGTATTGAGGACGTAGGCGAGGCGGATCTCTTTTTTGCCCAGGCCTTTGGTTCCATAGAAGCCGCCCGCGGGGGCAAGCATCACCGTTTGATTCTCGTAGGAGAAACTTTCTAATATCCATTGACAAAAGACATCGGTATCATCCACGGGCAGGCTGGCCATTGCATAGAAGGCTCCGCCGGGGTTGGGACAGAATACGCCGGGTATGTTATTGAGCCGGCTGACCAGCACATCTCTTCTTTTCAGGTATTCCGCCCGGGTAGCATCGAAGTAATCTTCGGGCAGCTCGGTTGCAGCTTCTCCGAGGATCTGGGCGAAGGATGGCGGGCTCAGTCTCGCCTGTGCGAATTTCAGGACCGTGTCCAGCACGGCCTGGTTGCGGGTCACCAGGGCGCCTATACGGGCTCCGCAGGCGCTATAGCGTTTGGAGATGGTGTCCAGCAGTATGACGCGGTCTTCCACTCCCTTGAGGGTCATGGCGGAGATATGCGTCCCGCTATAACAAAAGTCCCGGTAGGCCTCGTCTGCGAAGAGATACAAGTCGTGTTTAAGGATGAGCTGACGGAGGGTCTCCATTTCTTCCTGGCTATATAAATAACCTGTAGGGTTATTGGGGTTACAGATCATGATCCCCCTGGTGCGGGGAGTGATGAGCTTTTCGAATTCGGCTACGGGTGGGAGCGCAAAACCGCTGTCGATATAAGAAGTGAGGGGTTTGACGACGACATTGGCGGCGACTGCGAAACCATTGTAATTCGCATAGAAGGGTTCGGGGATGATGACTTCGTCGCCGGCGTCCAGGCAGCTCATGAAGGCAAAGAGGATGGCTTCCGATCCGCCTGTGGTGACGAGGATCTGTTGATAATCCACGTTGATGCCTGCCTTTTTATAATAGTCCGACAGTTTACGCCGGTAGCTTTCATTGCCTGCGCTGTGGCTATACTCCAACACCTTAAAATCAAAGTGGCGTACGGCGTCCATCGCCATTTTGGGGGTTTCGATATCAGGTTGACCTATGTTGAGGTGATATACTTTAATTCCCTTTTTCTTGGCGGCTTCGGCGTAAGGCACGAGTTTCCGGATCGGCGAAGCCGGCATCTGTTGTCCGCGGTGGCTGATTGTTAACATGCGGCAAAAGTACAAAGAGGGGCTGGCAGAAAAAAATCAGAGCATCTGGCCGGGGGAGGGGGCAAGAAAAATCCCCTTAGTTTTTAACTAAGGGGATGGGAATTATATTAGAACGAATTGTTATTTACCAGCTTTGGTGGTCTTGGACGCTTCGTATTTGGTATAAGCGTCGACGGTCAGCACTTCACCGGTTATCTTTAATTGCACCGGCAAATCGATGCCAGCCACTTTCACCGTGATGCTCTTGTTGAAAGGTCCGACGTTAGCGGCGTTGAAACCGGCTGTAATCTTGTTGTCTTTCCCTTTTGGAATGGCGCCTTCGGGTTTAACGGGAGTCGTACATCCGCAGGAAGGGGTGGCTGATTCAATGATGACCGGCGCATCGCTCGTATTGGTAAAATTGAAGTCATGCGTTACGGGTGCGCCTTGTTTGATCTTCCCGAAGTCATAAGCCAGTTCCTTGAATTTTATAACGTCTTCCGCTTTCTTTTGAGTAGTTGCGGGCGCCTGGGCGAAAAGGGTAGCCGTCAACATAAACGTACCGGCCAATGAGAGTAGCTTCTTCATGTTTATCAGTTTATTTGTTTTAATAATTGGACAGAGGGATTTTCCGGGGCTGAAGTAACGGGTGTTTTATAGACTTCGCCCGAAATGGTGAGCGTTCTTGTTTGATTAGTATTATAAACTATGGTGACGGTCTTGGTAAAGGGACCTTCAGCGTAGGCATTGTACCCAACCCGGATCTTTGCGGTCGCTCCGGCCCCGATAGGGTCTTTGCTCCATTCGGGAGTGGTACAGCCACAGGATGCCTGTACGTTATCGAGCTTGAGTGCGGAGCTGCCTGTATTCATGATCTCAAAAGTATAAGTGGCCGGTCTCCCCTGGGGGATTTTGCCGAAATTATGAGTGTTCTCCTTTATGGAGAGCAGATCTGCCGGTTTGGAAAGGGCTACCCCGTTGTTTACTGTCTGTGCCCGGACAGAAAGAACGAGGGTAAAAAGACTGATTATAATTGCCGTTTTTTTCATAGTTTGGCTTCTGTAAGTGTTACCGAAAAGTATTTATGGAAATTTAATCCTTTTCGGTAACGTGAATAATGTCTGTGAACGCGGCCTATGGCCTTGTTCACTAACCGGGCTGAGCCCGGTTAAGTATGATAAAATTACGTACTTAACGTCAGTTTTGCCAATAAATTATAGGGGTATTTTATTTTTTTAACAATCAATGGGATAGCCACTGTGGGTTTGGGAGATAATGCTATTTTTGCTATATGGAGAACATTTTTTCTAGCGAAATAATTGACCAGGAAAAATTATCCTTTGATAAATTCCGGGAAGAGGTATTAAAGGATTACCGGGTAGCCTGCGAAAGCCGTGAAGCCAGCTTGCTGGGGAGGAAGGAAGTATTGACAGGGAAGGCCAAGTTTGGCATTTTCGGAGATGGAAAAGAGGTGCCGCAGGTGGCCATGGCCAAGTTCTTCAAGCCGGGCGATTTTTATGCCGGCTATTACCGGGATCAGACTTTTGCCTTTGCTACGGGCGCTGCTACGATCGAGGAGTTCTTCTCCCAGCTGTATGCAGATCCCGATCCCCGGCATGACCCGCATAGTTCGGGCCGGAATATGAATTCTCATTTTGCCACTCCTTTTATAGACTCGGACGGCGCAACGCTGGACCTGGTGAACCGGAAAAATCTTACTGCCGGGCTGGCGCCGACGGCGGCCCAGATGCCCAAGGCCCTGGGGCTGGCCTATGCTTCCAAGGCCTTCCGGGAAGTAGAGGCGTTAAAGCCTTTTACGGAATTATCTAATAATGGAAATGAAGTCGCCTTCTGTACGATCGGGGATGCTTCTACCAGTGAAGGGCATTTCTGGGAGACGGTGAATGCGGCCGGCGTCCTGCAGGTGCCGCTGGCTATTTTTGTCTGGGACGACGGATATGGTATTTCTGTGCCGCGTAAATTTCAGACAACCAAGGGCTCTATATCGGAAGCGCTGAAGGGTTTCCAGAAAAAAGACGGTACGAACGGCATCGAGATCTTCAAGGTGAAGGCCTGGGATTATGCAGGGATGTGCGAGGTCTTTGAAGCCGGCATCCGGGCGATCCGTCTGACCCATACCCCCGTATTATTCCATGTCGAAGAGGTAACACAGCCGCAGGGGCACTCTACTTCAGGTAGTCATGAGCGATATAAATCCCCGGAACGTCTTGAATGGGAAAGGGAATGGGATGGCATCAAAAAAATGAAGGAATGGATTGTCGATAATGCGCTGGCCAGTGAGGAAGAGCTGAATGTGATCGAGCTGGAGTCGAAAGAGTTTATCCGCCATAGCCGTAACCTGGCCTGGGAAAAATACCAGGTTCCTCTCAAGGGGCAGGTTAGCCGTTCGGTCGGGCTCATCCAGGGGATGACCGGTCAGCTGCCGGAACAGGCGGAGGAATTGCAAACCATCGCTACGGAGCTGGCGGCCAACCGGGAACCGGGCCGCAAGGAGGTGCTGAGGGCTTTACATCAGGCTCTGAGCCTGGCGGGGGATTCTCCCGTTGCACAGGACACCCGGGAATACTACCAGGATCTGAAAAATGAAAATGTCGCTCTTTATAATTCGCATCTGTATCATGAAGGGGCCCGCAGTATCGGCCGGGTAGAAGAGGTGAAGCCTGAATATGCCGAGGGGGCGCCGATGATCAATGGGTATGAGGTGCTGAATAAATACTTTGATGAACTCTTCACCCATAACCCCAAAGTACTGGCTTTTGGCGAGGACCTGGGGAAGATCGGGGATGTCAACCAGGGGTTTGCCGGATTGCAGGCCAGGCATGGTTCGGATCGGATCTTTGACACGGGGATCCGGGAGCTGACTATTATTGGGCAGGGCATCGGCATGGCTTTCCGGGGATTGCGTCCGATCGCTGAAATTCAATATCTCGATTATTTATTATACGGGCTGCAGCCTCTGAGCGATGATCTTGCTTCGCTGCAATACAGAACGGGGGGCAAGCAAACGGCTCCTCTGATCGTGCGTACCCGGGGCCATCGGCTGGAGGGTATCTGGCATAGTGGCAGCCCGATGGGTATGATCATTCATTCCTTGCGGGGAATGCATGTATGTGTCCCCCGTAATATGGTGCAGGCTGCGGGAATGTACAATACTTTGTTACAGGGTTCCGATCCGGGCCTGATGATCGAATGTCTGAATGGCTATCGCCTGAAGGAGCAGCTTCCTTCCAACCTGCTGGATTTTTATGTGCCCCTGGGCATTCCTGAAGTCGTCCGGGAAGGGGAGGATATCACGATTGTCAGCTACGGAGCTACTTTGAGGATCGTTCAGGAAGCTGCCGCTATCCTGGAAGGTGCGGGCATCACCTGCGAGGTCGTGGATGTGCAAACTTTACTGCCTTTCGATATTCAACATAAAATTCTCGACTCCCTGAAAAAGACCAGCCGTCTCCTCATCGTAGATGAGGACGTGCCTGGTGGCGCTGCGGGATATATCTTCAACAAGGTCATGGAAGAGCAGGGTGGGTATAAATGGCTGGATTCCTCTCCGAGGACGATCACCGGTCAGGCGCACCGGCCGGCTTATGCCAGCGATGGGGATTATTTCAGCAAGCCGAATGCCGAGCAGATCGTCGATGTGGTGAGGGAAATGATGGCGGAGTAATACCCCACCCCCTGAAAGGGGTGAAGGAGCCAGCGGGGCGATTGGGGATGAAGCCGGTTAGTCCAAAGACTTATTTTAAGTTATGAAAGACTTTTTGGACGTCTTCGTCCTGTTCGAGCTTGTCGACCAGCTTCAGGACTTCCTGGGCCTGGTCTTCCGGCAGTTCGACGGTGGTGGTCGGGATCCATTCCAGCTCTACGCTGATGGGGGTGATGCCTTTTTCTTCCAGGGCTTTCTGCAAGTTTCCAAAATCGCTGAAGGCGGACCGAAGCACCAGGATCGGCTCTCCGTTCTCACCGGTTCCTTCGCCCATTTCTTCCAGGCCGAAGTCGATCAGCTCCAATTCCATATCGTCGGGGTTAAGGCCTTCGGGATTTAATTTGAAGACGCCCAGCTTAGTAAACTGGAAGCTAACGCTGCCGCTATTGCCCAAAGTGCCTCCGCCTTTGTTGAAATGTGATTTGACGTTGGCTACTGTCCGTACGTGGTTGTCGGTGGCCGTTTCCACCAGGAGAGCCACACCATGAGGGGCATATCCTTCATATAGGATCTCCTCATAGTTGGTCATATCCTTGCCCATTGCGCGCTTGATAGCGGCTTCCACCCGGTCCTTGGGCATATTGACGCTCTTGGCATTCTGGAAGCAGCGCCGCAGGGCGGGATTGGTGGCCGGATCCGGGCCTCCAACTTTTACGGCAATAGCTATTTCTTTCCCGATCCGGGTGAATTGCTTGGCCATCCGGTCCCAGCGGGCGAACATGGTATGCTTACGTACTTCAAATATGCGACCCATATGAATATGTTAGTTTAAAGATAAATCCGATAAAATCGAGGATTGCAAAATTAACATTTGCGATCAATGCTGCCAACTGATATTAATAAAAAACGCCCGGGAGGGTTTCCCAGGCGCTGTTAAAACCGGTAATAACTATTATTTTTTGTTAAGCCTTGTTAAAAACAGCAGTAGCTGCAAGCCGGCAAAGACCAGGGAGAAAATAAATAATCCCCAATCCCCTTCTGCGGAAGTGGCATGATGAATAAAGGCGACAACAGCCAGTAAGGCAACCAGGAAAAATCCGCAGATAGAGACGATGCGATTGCTTCTTGCATGCGTACCGGCCTGGTGGTCCGACAATGCGCTGAATTTTAAGCCATAAAACAGATAGACATCGAATCCTATCAGCATCCAGACAATTAAACGGATCCAGGTATCCAATGGGAGGAATAACATCATGAACAGGCAGGCAAAGATGCCCAATATAGGAACTAAGGGAACAAGCGGGGTCTTAAATGCCCTTTGTATTTCCGGTTGTTTTACCCGCAGCAACCACACTCCTATACATACCAGGATAAATGCGAATAAGGTTCCTATGCTTGTCATTTCACCCACCACTCTTGCGGGGACAAATGCCGCAAATAAGCTGACAAATAGCATAAACAGCAGGTTTGACTTAGCGGGGGTCCTGAATTTGGGGTGTACCTTTGAGAAGACCGGAGGCAGAAGGCCGTCTTTGCTCATGGAGAAGAACACCCTTGATTGACCCAGCAACATTACCAGGATCACGGATGCGTACCCGGCAAGGATGGCTACTATTATTGCCCGGTTCAGCCAGGGATAATCGGCATGCATCACTCCGTTGGCGTCTGCTTTACCCATGTGTTCGATGGCAACGGCTACGGGGGCGATCCCATCTTTTCCGGCGAATGTGGTATAGCTGGTGACGCCGGTCATTACATGCGCAAATAAGATATATAAAACGGTGCAGATCGCCAGCGAGCCTAAAATGCCTTTCGGCATGTCTTTTTTCGGGTTTTTTGCCTCCTGGGCGGCTGTGGATACCGCATCGAAACCGATATAGGCAAAGAACACTATGGCGGCGGCGCGGATGATGCCACTAAAGCCAAACTCGCCAAATGTGCCCTTGTTATCGGGGATATAAGGGGTATAATTTGCCTTATTTATATACTTCCAGCCAAGGATAATAAAGGTAAGTACTACAAGCACTTTCAGCCCTACGATAACTGCATTTACCTTTGCGCTTTCCTCGGTGCCCTTGATCAATAATGCACTCATCAGCACAACGATAAAAACGGCAGGGAAATTGATCATCCCTCCATCCCAGGGGCCGGTGCTGATAGCGGCGGGCAGGTGTATGTCAAAGCCTGCTAGAAATTTTACGAGGTACCTGCTCCAACTGATGGCCACCGTTGCGGCGCCCACAGCATATTCCAGTACGAGGTCCCAACCGATGATCCAGGCGATAAATTCCCCCATGGTGGCATAGGAATAGGTATATGCGCTGCCGGCTACGGGTATCATCGATGCAAATTCTGCGTAACACAGACCGGCAAAGGCACAACCAAGCGCTGCTACTATGAAAGAAATAGTAATGGCGGGGCCTGCGTTGTTAGCGGCTGCGCCGCCAGTGATGGAAAACAGGCCGGCGCCGATAATAGCACCAATCCCTAAAGCTATCAGCGAGCCCGCACCAAGGGTCTTTTTAAGACCTTTTTCGGTATCGGCCGCCTCGGCCATTAAAGTATTCATTGGTTTCTTTACGAATAGACTCATAAGTAAATAGAGTTGATAAGTTTGGTTGATAAGTTCGTATGACTATATAAATCCGTAAAATAAACAAATATTTGATACCGAAAGGGTTCGGGAGGACCAATTCTTTTAGCGAAGGGGCAAATGGGGCGGAAAGATGGATGAATTCTTATCTAAAGTTTTGCCAAGTCAGGATTTTTCGATTTTTTGCATCCTTATGCGAAAGATTGGGCTTACAGGATGGATTATGATTGCCATGGTGACAGGGGTGGTCCTTGGATTGTGGGTACATTATAATTGTACAGCAGCACAGAAAGACAGCTTTTCCGGCGGTATCTCGGTTTTCACTGATATATTCCTGCGGTTAATCAAGATGATTATCGCTCCGCTGGTCTTTTCCACCCTGGTGGTGGGGATCGCCAAGCTGGGGGATGTGAAGGCGGTGGGCCGGATCGGGGGGAAGACCTTGCTCTGGTTTATGGGTGCGTCCCTGTTATCCCTGGTGCTGGGGCTGATCATCATGAACAGCCTGGCGCTGGGCAGCGAGCTGAACCTGCCGCTACCTCCCGCCAGCGCCAGCACGGGGCTGGACCAGTCCACGATCTCTTTCAAGGGGTTCGTCACCCATGTATTTCCCAAGAGTATCTTCGAGGCGATGGCGAACAACGAGATCCTGCAGATCGTCGTGTTTGCCGTATTCTTCGGTATTGCGACCGCCTCTATCGGTGAGCAGGGGAAGATTGTCATAAAAGGGCTGGATGCCGTGGCCCATGTGGTCCTGCGGGTGACGGGATATGTGATGTATTTCGCGCCGGTGGCCGCTTTTGCCGCCATCGCTTCCGTGCTGGCCGTGAAGGGACCGGAATTGCTGGTGACCTACGGGAAATTCATCATCAGCTTTTATTTAAGTATTCTTGGGCTATGGTTGATATTACTGTTAATCGCTTCTATATTTGTGGGCAGGAGGGTGATCAACCTGGCTATCAGTGTGAAGGATATGATCCTGCTGGCTTTTAGTACGGCGAGCTCAGAAGCGGCTTTTCCCCGGTTGATCCAGGAGCTGGAGAATTTCGGATGTCCTCCGAAGATCGTCAGCTTTGTATTGCCGCTGGGCTATTCTTTTAACCTGGATGGCAGTATGCTCTATATGACTTTTGCCTCTTTGTTCATCGCACAGGCCTATGGGGTGCAGCTGAGCCTGGGGCAGGAGATCTCCATGCTGCTGGTCTTAATGCTGACCAGCAAGGGGATTGCCGGGGTGCCGAGGGCGGCCCTGGTGGTGATCGCGGGAACTTTGTCGCTTTATAATATACCGCAGCAGGGATTACTGCTGTTGCTGGGGATCGATCAGATCCTGGATATGGCCCGAAGCGCTACCAATGTATTAGGTAACAGTATTGCCGCCGTGGTAGTAAGTAAATGGGAAGGGGAGCTGGGGGAGACGGCCGTACATATAAAATAAGGATCTTTTATTATGATTGAATTACTGACTATTACCCTGAAAGACCTGTTGAACCCGGAATTCTATATTAATAACGGTGGATTATGGGTGCTGCTGTTTATCGTGTTTGCCGAGACGGGGCTGATGTTCGGGTTTTTCCTTCCCGGCGACAGCCTGTTATTCGTGGCGGGTATTTACAGCGAGAAGCTGGTGGCCAGCCTGATACCGGGCGGCACGGGCAGCGATTTCCTGGACCTGCTGATCCTGTTCGTGCTGGTGTCCGTGTGCGGCATCATCGGCAATGGGCTGGGCTATTGGTTTGGCAAAAAAAGCGGTCCTTTTCTTTTTCATCGAAAAGACAGCCTGCTGTTCAAGAAAAAGTATTTGTACCAGGCCAAGGAGTTCTATGACAAGCATGGGGGGCAGGCAGTTGTATTTGCCCGTTTCCTTCCCATTATCCGGACTTTCGCTCCCATCATTGCGGGGATCGTGGCTATGGACAGGAAGAAGTTCATCGTTTATAATATCGTGGGATGCCTGGCCTGGGTATTCCTCATGCTATTCGCCGGTCATTACCTGGATAAGCTGTTCCTGATGAAATTCGGGTTCGATCTGAAAAAGCACCTGGAAGTGATTGTGATCGGCATTGTAGTAGTCACTACTTTCCCTGTATTATTTAAAATATTCTTCGGTAAGAAAAAGCCTGTATCCTCTATGGAGGATCCCTATAAAAAATCATAAATGCCGTATGGAGCAAAAAAAAGTTTCCCTTTTTAATCTGGCCGTCATCGTCGGGGCTCTGGGTTATTTCGTAGACGTATACGATCTGTTACTTTTTAGTATCATCAGGATCCCTTCGCTGAAATCCCTGGGTCTCAGCGCGAGCGAGGTAGACAAGCAGGGATCGAGTATCATCAGCATTCAGATGATCGGGCTGCTGCTGGGGGGGATCCTTTGGGGTGTACTGGGAGATAAGAAGGGAAGGTTGAGGGTATTGTTTGCGTCGATCATTCTTTATTCATTGGGTAGCATTGCCAATGGGTTTGTGCATACGGTAGGGCAATATGCGGCCGTGCGGTTCATCACCGGGCTGGGTCTGGCGGGTGAGCTGGGGGCGGGGATCACGCTGGTCAGCGAGCTGATGCCGAAGGAAAGACGGGGGCTGGCTACTTCCCTGGTAGCGGGGATCGGGCTGAGCGGGGCCGTCTTCGCCTATTTCGTCCGGGTCTATTTTGTCAGTGCGGATGGAGAGGGATGGCGTACCTGTTATTTTATCGGCGGTGGGCTGGGTTTTCTGCTGTTGTTCCTGCGGATCGGGGTGCTGGAGTCGGGGATGTATAAGAATATAGAGCAGAGCAATGTGCGCAGGGGTGATTTTTTTATGCTGTTCACCAATGGAAAAAGATTGAAAAAATATCTGACCGCTATATTGATCGCATTGCCCAACTGGTATGTGATCGGGGTACTGATCACCTTCTCGAATAAGTTCGCCTCGCTGATGAATGTAAAGGGGAAGGTCGATCCCGGATTTGGGATCATGGTTGCCTACGCGGCGATCTCGGTAGGAGATATTGCGATCGGATTTATCAGCCAGGGATTGCGAAGCCGTAAAAAATCTCTGTGGCTTTTCCATATCATCACGGCTATTGCGGTAGTCGCCTATTTCAACCTGCAGGGGAAAACTTCAGCCGACTTGTATTTGGTCTGTCTTTTCCTGGGGCTGGGGACGGGGTTCTGGGCCATGTTCGTAACGATGGCGGCGGAGCAGTTCGGCACCAATATCCGGGCGACGGTGGCGACGACAGTACCCAATATGGCGAGGGGTTCGCTGGCGCTTGTCATGGCTTTGTTCAATGGTTTACAGCCATCCTATTCTTATTTTCAGAGTGGCTGGATTACGGGGATCATCGTATTTACGATCGCCTTCATCGCGCTGGCGATGACGGAGGAGACATTTGGGAAGGAGTTGAATTATACGGAGGCTTGAGGACAATATGAAATTTCTCATTATACGTTTCAGTTCTATCGGGGATATTGTGCTTACGACGCCTGTGGTCCGTTGTCTGAAGAAGCAAATCGTCACGGCGGAGGTGCATTATCTGACCAAATCCTCTTTTTTCCCGTTGCTGGCGGGAAATCCCTATATCGATAAGGCGCATTATTTACAGGATGACTGGGATGGGATGATCCAGTCGTTGCAAAAAGAGGATTTCGATTATGTGATCGATCTGCATCATAATCTGCGGACGTTGAAAGTGAAGCGGGCGCTGGGCAAACAGTCTTTTTCCTTCAATAAGCTGAATATAGAGAAGTGGTGGTATACCAATTTTAAGCGCAACCGGATGCCGGACGTGCATATCGTGGACCGCTACCTGGATACGCTGAAGTCTTTTGGCGTGAAGAACGATGGGGCGGGGTTGGATTATTTTATTCCTCCGGCGGATGAGGTGAAGCTGCATGATATTCCGACATCTCATCAGGCGGGTTATGTGGGGTTGGTCATCGGGGCTGCGCTGGCCACGAAAAAGCTGCCGCTGCATAAGTTGAAGGAGATCTGTACGCAGGCGCGGCATCCTCTGATCCTGCTGGGCGGGCCGGAAGATGCCGCTGTTGCCAGCGAGCTGGCGGCTATCGATCCCATTAAGATTTATAATGCCTGCGGGAAGTTTTCCCTGAATGAATCGGCCGACCTGGTAAGGCGGGCCAAGCTGATCGTCACGCATGACACTGGTCTTATGCACATTGCAGCGGCCTTTTCACGGCCCATCCTCTCGGTATGGGGGAATACGGTGCCGGAGTTCGGGATGTACCCTTATTATGGAGAGAATTATTTATATAATTATCAGGCGGGAAAGGAAGGCGGGAAGCTGCCTTACGAAATGATGGAGGTGAAGGGGCTGAGCTGTCGTCCCTGTTCCAAGATCGGATATAAGAAGTGTCCGAAGGGTCACTTTAAATGTATGGAATTGCAGCCGGTGGAGCGAATTGTGGAGGTGATCGGATAAAAAAAACGCAGCGAGCTGCGTTTTTTTTATCCGATCAGTCTTTTTTATTTATAAAGTTTTCAATACGTCGTTCATACTACGGACGGCTTCCGCGCTTTTGTTGAACAGGGCCTGTTCTTCGGCATTCAGGCCAAAGTCGAGGATTTTTTCCCAGCCGTTGCGGCCGATGACTACGGGAACGCCTAAGCAGATATCTTTTTGTCCATATTCGCCATCCAGGGCTACGCAGCAGGTGAAGAGTTTCTTTTCATCGCGCAGGATACTTTCTACCAGGGCGGCTCCGGCGGCTCCGGGTGCATACCAGGCAGAGGTACCGATCAGCTTGGTGAGGGTAGCTCCGCCCACCATGGTATCGGCTACGATCTTCTGCTGTTGGTCGGCGCTGAGGAATTTCGTTACAGGGGCGCTGTTCCAGGTGGCGAGGCGGATCAGGGGGATCATGGTCGTATCGCCATGTCCGCCGACCACTACGGCATTCAGGTCAGCGGGGCTGCATCCCAGGTGCTGGCTCAGCTGGTATTTAAAGCGGGCGCTATCCAACGTACCTCCCATCCCGATGATCCGGTTCTTCGGAAGACCGGTAGCGGTCAACGCGAGGTAGGTCATCGTATCCATGGGATTACTGATGATGATGATAATGGCGTAGGGGGAATATTTCAGGATGTTCTCCGCCACGCCTTTGACGATACCGGCATTGGTGCCGATCAGCTCTTCGCGGGTCATGCCGGGTTTGCGGGGCAGTCCGGAAGTGATGACGACTACGTCGCTGCCGGCTGTCTTTGAATAGTCATTGGTGCTGCCGACGATGCGGGTGTCGAAACCCAGCAGGGCGGCGGTTTGCATCATATCCTGCGCCTTTCCTTCAGCTAATCCTTCCTTGATATCCAGCAGCACTAATTCCTGGGCTAATGCTGCACGAGCGATATTATCGGCACAGGTGGCACCTACGGCACCAGCGCCTACGACCGTTACTTTCATCTAAAAATATTTAAGTGATAAAATTATTTGCGAGCACAAATGTACTTATTTCTGATTGCCGTCCTTATTAAAAGCATTTAACAGGGTCTCTGCTTTTTGAGTGCCCTCGAAGGTGGTGATCAGGTCGCCCTTTTTGTCATAGAGGGCGAGGTAAGGCAGATTGCGGATCTTATAGTAAGGGGCCAAAAAGAATTTTTCATCTCTTCCCAGCTTGAAGTTGGGGTGTTCGAAAAGCCGGTAATGGGTATTAAAATCTTTTAATTCATCGAATGGCTGGTAGGTGGCCATTACGATCTCGATGTCTTTAAAGTCCTTCGAGGCTGCCAGGATGGACTCTGTCTGATGTTTGCAATGGTCACAGTCCGGGCTGAAGAACATGATGATGGTACGATGATGTTTCTTTATGTCATCTTTTGTCAGGTAGGTGGAGCTATCCAGCTTCAACAGGTGAAAGGGCGGAATAGTCGGAAAACGGCGGTAAGGAGCCTGCGAGTCCGCGGCCGCTTGCTGGGCCGGCTGTTGTTGGACCGGCTGTTGTTGGACATGTTGCTGAGCCGATACATAGAGGGAACCGATCAATGCCAGTACGATCAAAAAGGGTTGTTTCATCTTGTTGTTTTCAGAATAAAGAGATACTACTGCTATTACTATCGAACGCCTGCAAAATTAAATGTTTAACGAATAAGGGATTTTTTTATTTGGTTGTTACGAATAATTCGTAGATTTACGAAAACTTCGTAGATATATGGAAAAATTAAGCGCTCAGGAAGAAGAGGCCATGCAGGCGGTCTGGAAGACGGGGGAGGGGAATGTGAAGCTCATTCTGGAGAATATGGAGGAGCCCAGGGTGCCATACACCACGCTGGCTTCCACGATCAAAAACTTGGAAAAGAAGGGGTACCTGGGCAGCCGGCTTATCGGGAATGCCTATTTATATAAGGCGTTGGTAACGGAGGACGAGTATAAGCAGCAATTCATGAGCGGGTTCGTGAAGGACTATTTTGAAAATTCCTATAAGGAACTGGTGAATTTCTTTGTGGAAGAGAAAAAGTTAAGCGCCAAGGAGCTGAAGGAGATTATCGAACTGATCGAAAAGGGGGGGATCTGATATGCCTGTATTTATAATATACCTGTTAAAGTTATCGATCAGCCTGTCGGTTACCTGGTTATTCTACCAGTCAATGTTACGCAGGCTTACTTTCTATAATCTCAACCGATGGTATTTGCTGGGCTATTCCCTGCTGTCTTTTATTATTCCGCTGATCGATATCGGGGCATTTCTGCCGGAGGATAAATGGCAGGGATCGCTGGTGCTATATCTTCCCCTGATCGCCGGGGATGGGAAGGCCGCGGTCCGGGATCCGGGTCTTTTTGCCCGACTGGGTTCCTGGGATTTTTTGCTGGGGACATTGCTGGCGGGATCGGTGATCCTGCTGATCCGGCTGCTGGTCCGCTGGCGTTCTCTCCGGCGGGTTCGCCGGCAGGCGCGGCTGATCAGTGATGCGGGGATGAAGGTCTTCGAAGTCGATCAATCCATATTACCTTTTTCTTTCGGGAATGCCATTTATATCAATCCGCGGCTGCATACGGAACAGGAATATTCGACGATCATCCTGCATGAATATGTGCATATCCGGCAACGGCATACGGTGGATATATTGCTGTCGGAGTGGTTGTGTATCGTCAACTGGTTCAATCCTTTTGTCTGGCTGATCCGTTATTCGATCCGGCAGAACCTGGAGTTCATTGCCGACCGGAAAGTCCTGGAAAAGGGGTTGGATAAGAAGGGGTATCAATATCATTTATTGCAGGTCGTCGGCATATCCGGCTACCGGCTGGCTAATAATTTTAATTTTTCCTCATTAAAAAAACGCATTATCATGATGAACAAAATCAAAAGCGCTCAAATGCATCTGTTGAAATTCCTTTTTATCGTGCCTTTGCTGGCTGTGCTGCTGCTGGCTTTCCGGGGGAAGATCAATGCCGTACCGGCCGGTCGTTCGGCGACGGCGGTTAATCTTCGCCCACTGGATACACTGCCTGTAAAGACGGATTCGGCGAAACCTCTTTTTATTGTAGACGGGGTGCAGATGGAGAAGAACTGGCCGGTGAGTACACTTTCTCCGGATGACATCCAATCTATAGAGGTGCTCAAAGACCGGCAGGCTGTGGTGCTATTTGGCGCAAAGGGAAGGAACGGGGTGGTGGCGATCACCACTAAAAAGTCGAATCTGCCGGCGCCTGCGGCGGGGTCGACCTTAAAGACTTTTCCGTTGGTCATCGAACCTTCGGGCCGTCTTTCGGATCCACTGTATTATAAGGATGGGGTCGAAGTGTCTCCGCAGGAGTTAAAGGCGCTCAATCCTGCCGACATCGAATCCATCAATGTACTTAAGGGGGACAGCGCCGCTGCTTCGAAATACGGTGAAAAGGGGCGCAATGGGGTGATCCTGATCAAGACCAAACCGAAGGCGGACCATGTAAAAGAGTCCCAGGTCCCGATCATCATAGACGACAAAGCCCTGATCATGGACGATAAAGCCAGGATCATGGACGACAAGAAGGATGGGCGGATCGTCATTCGGGTGGATACGCCTGCTACGGTAAGACCCTGATGAATGTCGGCCCTGTCGCCGGGGCGCCGGGCCGGGAAAACAGGAACAGAATGCTTTTTGGGGTAGTGTCTGCGGACACTACCCCTTTTTAGTAAGTCTTTGCCAGCTGCCGATTTTGATGTAGATTTGCCTCCCGCCTTTGCTGACGCTTCGGCCGGTCAGGGCGTAAATCAAATAGCTTATCTAAAAAATCGTACAGGATTTATGGCAAGTACAGCAGATATAAGTCGCGGCATGATCATCAAACTGGATGGTAGTTTATATACTGTCGTTGAATTTGGTGAGAACAAGACTGCCAGGGCCGCCGCAAAAGTGTGGGCCAAGTTAAAGGGAGTCGATAATGCCCGTAGTATTGAAAAGACCTGGAACAGTGGGGATACGCTCTATCCCGTTCGCGTGGAAAGGAAGGCTTACCAGTATTTATATAAGGATGACACCGGCTATAATTTCATGGATAACGAGACTTTTGAACAGATCGCCGTTCAGGAGAATTTAGTCGATGCCCCTCAGTTCCTGAAAGAGGGCGCTGAAGTGTCTGTGCTGGTCAACACGGAGACCGATCTACCCATGAGTGTAGAATTACCCGATAAAATCGTCGTTTTGGTTACTTATTCCGAGCCTGGTGTAAAGGGCGATACGGCTACCCGTACCCTTAAGCCTGCTACGATTGAGACCGGCGCTACGGTGAATGTACCTTTGTTTGTAAATGAAGGGGAGCTGATCCGGATCAATACGAAGACCGGTGAGTATGTGGAAAGGGTAAAATAGTATAAGTATAGCGCGGTTGCGCTGACAAATAAAAGAGCGTGAATGGACAGGGAGCGTGTATCCGTTGTCCATTTTCCTTTATTGATCCGACCTTGGTTTTTTAAATTTCACCACTGTTTTTGGGTATATTTAGCTTTAATACCTATTTTAGCCGCCCAAATAAAACTGTAAATTCATCCATATGGATTTTAAACAGATTCAGGAGTTGATCAAAATGATCAACAAGTCAAATATCGGCGAAGTAAGCATCGAGGAGAAAGGATTTAGATTGACTATTAAGCAAAAAGAAGAACCCGTTCAACAACTTATTGCTGCTCCTATGCAGCATCAGGCGGTAGCGACGATGATGGCTGCGCCTTCCGTTTCCGCCGTGCAGGCTCCGTCCGGCGGCGCTCCGGAGAAGGCCGCAAAGGCTGTGGAAGTTCCTGCCGATAATACCGTCACCATTAAGAGTCCTATGATCGGGACTTTCTATCGCAGCGCCTCCCCGGATAAACCTGCCTTTGTCAATATAGGTGATGAAATCGATCTGGGTAAGGTGGTATGTATCATTGAAGCCATGAAGCTGTTCAATGAGATCGAGAGTGAGGTGAGAGGCAGGATTATAAAAGTGCTGGTAGAGGACGCCAGCCCTGTGGAATACGACCAACCTTTGTTCCTAGTTGAACCTGCTTGATTGATCCCTAAATTGACCTAATGTTTAAAAAGATATTAATAGCTAACAGAGGAGAAATTGCCCTCAGGGTCATCCGTACCTGTCGTGAGATGGGTATTAAGACGGTAGCGGTTTACTCCACTGCCGACAAGGATAGCCTGCATGTCAAATTTGCCGACGAGGCCGTGTGTATCGGTAAGCCGGCTAGTTTTGATTCTTACCTGAATATTCCCCATATTATGGCTGCCGCGGAGATTACCAATGCGGACGCTATTCATCCCGGTTATGGTTTTTTAGCGGAGAATGCCCGTTTTGCAGAGATCTGCGGGGAGCATGGTATCAAGTTTATCGGACCGACGCCTGCCATGATTAATTCCATGGGGGATAAGATCACGGCTAAAGAGACGATGATCAAGGCCGGGGTACCGGTAGTACCTGGTGGCGAAGGTCTTTTGGAAAGCCTGGAAGAAGCCCGGGGAATGGCCAAAGACATGGGGTATCCCATTATCCTGAAGGCAACGGCCGGGGGTGGCGGAAAAGGGATGCGTGTGGTGTGGGAAGATTCGGAAATGGAGAAAGCCTATAGCACGGCTAAGGCTGAAGCGGGTGCTTCCTTTAAGAATGATGGGATCTACATGGAGAAATTCGTGGAAGAGCCCCGGCATATTGAAATACAGGTAGCGGGCGATCAATATGGTAAAGTTTGTCATCTCAGTGAAAGGGATTGTTCCATACAACGTCGTCATCAGAAGCTGGTAGAGGAATCTCCTTCTCCCTTCATGACGAAGGAGCTGCGTCAGCGCATGGGAGATGCTGCCATCAAAGCGGCTTCCGCCATCAATTATGAGAGTGTGGGAACGATCGAGTTCCTGGTGGATAAGAACCGCAACTTCTACTTCATGGAGATGAATACCCGTATCCAGGTAGAGCATTGCGTTACGGAAGAGGTGGTGAATTTCGACCTGATCAAAGAACAGATTAAAATAGCGGCAGGAGATCCCATCAGCGGACTCAATTACGAACCTCAGGGCCATGCCATCGAGTGTCGTATCAATGCCGAAGACCCCTATAATGATTTCCGGCCTTCTCCGGGAAGGATCACGGTCCTCCACCAGCCTGGTGGGCATGGTATCCGTGTGGATTCGCACGCTTATGCCGGGTATACGATCCCGCCTTACTACGATAGTATGATCGCAAAGATCATCGCCGTAGCCCGCACGCGGGAAGAGGCGATCAGTACCATGCATCGCGCCCTGAGCGAATACGTGATCGAAGGAATAAAAACTACTATTCCTTTTCATCTGCAACTGATGAAAGACGAGCGTTTCCGCAGCGGTGATTTCAATACAAAATTCCTCGAAGGATTTAAGATGGTGTAAGGGCCGGACCGATCCGGTCGCCCTGGCTGTTATTCGTAAGCGGAAGTGATCTCTTCGACGCGGTCGGCTGCGTCGTAGTAACCGGCGAGCTTGCGTATGACAGACTCGACGAGTGCATCCGGGCAGGAGGCGCCGCTGCTGATCAGGATCCTGAGCGGCCGGGATGCGGGAAGCCAGTTGGCTGTCCTTCGTTCTTCTTTTTTGTGAAAATCATAATGGAGGATCTCCGCATGCGAGAGGATCTTGTCTTCCGAGCTGATGAAGTAAGTCGGCAGTTTTTCTTCACATAATTCGACGAGATGGGAGGTATTGGAAGAGTTATAGCCTCCGACGACGATGGCCAGATCGGCGGGGGTATCGAGCAATCCCATGATGGCGGACTGATTGTCCAGGGTGGCATAACAAAGCGTATCCCGGGTATCTGCGAAGCGTTCTCCTACGGTCGACTCCGTTAAGTCATATTTCTCTACCATGGTCTGTTTTAGAAAATCCGCGATGGCCTGGGTATCGCTGGCCAGCATGGTGGTCTGGTTGACGACGCCGATGCGTTGCAGGTCTTTTTGTATGTCGAACCCTTCGCTGAACTGTCCTTTAAAGGAAGCCTGGAATGAATCCGGCGACAATGATCCTTTTATATATTCTGCGAGGACGATGGCTTCCTTCATGTCTTTTACCACGACGGTAGGGGTATCGGCTGCCGCATGGGAGAAGGTAGCCCTGGTCTCTTCGTGTCCCGGCTTGCCATGAACGACGATGGTATAGCTCTTTTGAGCGATCTGGGCGGACCTGTTCCACACCTTCTCTACGAAGGGGCAGGTGGTATTATATTTTTCGGTTTGGATGCCGATCGAGCGTAATTTTTCTTCTATCTCCAGGGTAGTCCCGAAAGCCGGGATGATGACAATGTCTTCTGCGTTCAGCTCTTCAAAGGGAATGAGCTGGCGGCCATTGGTGTCCTGGAGGAAGGTGACGCCCCGGGATTGCAGGTCCGCATTTACCTGTGGGTTATGGATCATCTCGCTTAGTAAGAAAATCCTTTTGCCGGGATGCTCGTCGATGGTGCGGAAGGAGATCTCGATGGCATTCTCTACGCCATAACAAAAACCGAAGTGACGGGCGAGGTAAATATGCAATGCGCCAAGATCCAATAAAGCGGGCGTAAAATCCTTCTTCATTTTATCCTGCTGCCGGCGCCTGTTCTTAATGGCGGTGATGAGCGGACTGCGGTAGATGATGGGAACGTTGAAGCTTTTCATTACTATAATAGGGATGGTAAAGGTACAAACTTACCTGCTGGGAAAACGGAATAAATATTAACTTCCCGGCCGAATGGACCGGGGGTCCATTGTAAATAAAGCAATAGCTATTATGACCGCTCCCTTTTATCATGCCGACTGGATCCATACGACCAATATTTATGAAGTTAATCTGCGTCAGTATACGAGGGAGGGTACTTTTGCCGCATTTGGCCGGGAGATGCCCCGGTTGCGGGATATGGGGATCGAGGTGCTGTGGTTCATGCCGATCACGCCTATCAGTGTGGAGAAACGCAAGGGCGTATTGGGCAGCTACTATGCCTGCTCTGACTACACGTCCATCAATCCGGAGTTCGGCAATCTGGACGATTTCAAGCAGGTAGTCCTGTCGGCCCATGAGATGGGGTTCCGGGTTATTATCGACTGGGTGGTCAATCATACGGGCTGGGATCATCACTGGACCCGCGAGCATCCTGAGTACTACCGGAAGAACCAGGATGGGCAGTTCTTCGAGGTGAATGGGTGGGAGGATGTGATCGATCTGAATTATGACAATCCTGCTTTGCGGCAGGCGGTCATCGAAGCGATGCGGTTCTGGGTAAGGGAGGCGGATATCGATGGGTTTCGCTGTGACATGGCGATGCTGGTTCCGTTGGATTTCTGGCGGGAGGCCCGTACGGAGCTGGACAAGGTAAAAAAGGGGTTATTCTGGCTGGCCGAATGTGAGGAGATCGCTTATCATGAAGTTTTTGATGCTACCTATACCTGGAAGCTCCTGCATAAGATGGAGGCTGTCTGGAAGAAGGAGTCGGGGCTTGGCGGGCTGGATGAGGTGTTGCAGTATTATGATTCGATGTTCCCGCCGGATGCGATCCGGGCTTTTTTTACGTCCAATCATGATGAGAATTCTCATAGCGGGAGTGAGTACGAGCGTATGGGTGATATGGCCAGGGCCTTTGCCGTGTTGTGTTGTATGTGGAATGGACTTCCGCTGATTTATAGTGGTCAGGAGCTGCCGAATTTGAAGCGGCTGCTGTTTTTTGAAAAAGATTTTATCGAATGGAAAGGGGGGGCTGGAGCCGGTGATCCTGCTGAATGGGCCGCGTCTTGCGCCCTGCATAATTTTTATAAGGCGATGCTGGCGCTTCGCAAGCGAAACCCGGCTTTGCGGGCGTCTGATCCGGCGGTTACGACGCATCGTTTGCATACGGGAGCAGATGACCGGAGCATTGTCTTTGTGCGGAGGGCCGGGGAGCAGGAGGTGCTGGTGGCGCTGAATTTTTCCGGGGGGCCGCTGAGCCTTAGAGCGGAGGAGCTGCAGCTAAATGGACAATTCCAGGATATTTTTACGGGGGAATTGCTAGATCCCGGACCCGGTAAGACGATCGGGCTGGGCCCCTGGGGGTATGGGGTGTTTGAAAAAATAATAGGCTGACCTTTTGGGCCAGCCTATTATTAAAACCATTCATTTAATTCTTTGCAGGAAATCATTTACTCCCCATTTGAAAGACGCAGGGGGTAGCTATATACACCTTCATATCCGGAGAATACGCCTTCGAGCTTTACGGTACCGGTGGCTTTTTCCAGGATCTTCTGGAGCTCTTCTACGCTCTTTACTTCCTGGCCGTTGGCTTTCAGGATAATAAATCCTTCCTGTATCCTGGACTTATCCATGAGGCCGTTCTCGGTGACGGATTGTACGACTACACCGCCTTTGACTTCCAGGGTGGCCGCATCCTTTTTGGCAAGGGTTTTTAATTGGGCGCCTAATTTGTCGAGAACGGATGTCTTGACGACGGTCGTCGTTCCGGAGTTATTGCGTAAGGTGACGGGTACGGTAAATTCTTGTCCGTCTCTTCTATAGGTGACGGTGATCTTTTCGCCGGGGCTGAAGGTGGCGATCTGGCCTACCATTTCAGCGCCGCTGAGGACGGTCATACCGTTTACTTTGGTGATCAGGTCCCCTTTCTTAATACCTGCGGGGAAGGCGGCTCCATCCGGAGTAACGTCCATAACATAGACTCCTTCGCCGTCTTTGATGCCTTGTTCTTTTTTCTGGTCATCGCTCATATTATCCCGGGGATACTGGATCCCGAGGAAGGCTCTTTGAGGAGTACCGAATTTCATGATATCGCTGACGATCTTCTTTACGATGTTGACGGGGATGGTGAAGGAGTAGCCCGCATAGGAACCGGTGGGGGAGGCGATGGCGGAGTTGATGCCGATCAGCTGTCCGTCGGTATTGATGAGGGGGCCGCCGCTATTGCCGGGATTGACGGCTGCGTCTGTCTGGATAAAAGATTCCACGGGGCTCTGGCTCTGGCGCTTGTTGATATCCAGGGTCCTGCCTTTCGCGCTGACGATGCCTGCGGTGACGGTGGTCTCCAGGGTAAGGGGATAACCTACTGCCAGAACCCAGTTACCTACTTTGACATTGTCTGAGTTGCCATAGATCAGAAAGGGCAATCCCTGGGCGTCGATCTTTACCACGGCGATATCGCTGCTGGGATCGGTGCCAATTACTTTTGCTTTAAAGGATTTGCGGTTGCTCAGGGTAACGGTCACTTCGTCTGCTCCATCCACTACGTGGTTGTTGGTGACGATGTAGCCGTCGTTGCTGATGATGACGCCGGAACCCGATGCCATTTCCGGCATGGAGCGCATTCCGTTGCCGCCTCCGAACATATCATCGGGGTCGATGCCGAAAAGGTCGGAGAAGGGGTTACGTTTGGGTAAATTATTGCTGACCGTGCGAATGGTCTTGGTCTTGATATGCACTGTTGCAGGGATGGCTGCGCTGGCGGCATCTGAGAAGTCAGCGGGGCCATTGCCTGATTTGTTGCCCTCGAAGAATTTGGCATAGTTGGCGGGTACCTTACCGGAGTCCTGGGAATAGTAATAGGTTGTTTTGTTTCCTATCACGTGATTATAGCCCCACATGGTAGCAACGGCGGTCGACGCACTGATCAGGATAACGGCCACTACTTGTTTTGCTTTCATTTTTTTTGTTGTATTTTTTCGTTAAAGGCATATTGACTTTAGGTACCATTTGGACACTAAAATAACGCCAAGGTTTCAAATCTGTTTGAACCGGTGATCCGGTTTAACAAATAATTTACTAAGACTTTCGTAGATCGGGTAGGCCACTATGGGCCGGTTACCGCAAGGGATCTGCGTCTCCCGATAAATTTACAAAAGAAAACCCGGTCGGGAAAGGATTTCTCCCGTTTGCGGGGGAATGATTCCGCAGCCGGAAAAACGGCAGGCTTTGGCTGCCTTTTTTACAGATCCCGCAGGAATTGCAGGGTATCTACGCCGTCTGCATAGTCATTCAGGGCCGGGTGCTGGGCCTGGCCGAAGGGGATGCCTCCTTGTCCGACGATGCATTGGATGTCGGAATTGGTGGTGAGGGCAGCCAGGTCGGCGGTGACCAGGTGGGCCGGGCTGGAAAGGACCGGGGAACCGTTGGCTGGTTGGTAATATTCGTAATTCAGCACGCTGATCGGGGTGAAAACGGCGCTGTTTTCGGCCAGCAGGATGGTCCCGTTGGTCATATAATATTTTTTATTCAGGAGCAGGATGGTTAACTGGTAGTCGTAATTATGTTTGTATTTGGCATAATCGGCCAGGTAGTCGTAGCTCCGGAAGGCGTCCAGCAGGGGGACGAAGTCGTAGTTTTCCGGTACGTAGAGCTTGGTCACGTTGCGGCAGCCCAGCCCGAAATAGCCGTAAACGTCTTTTGCCAGGCCTTCCAGCTCTTCTCTTGTCTCCCGGCCGCTGAGGACGGCCACGGAGCTGCGGTTGCGCCGGATGATATGGGGGTATTTGGCGAAATAATAGTCAAAATAGCGGGCTGAATTGTTGCTGCCGGTAGCGATATAGGCGTCGCATCCATTGAGCCGCTCGGCAAAGCCGACATAGGAGGCTGTTTCCGGGTCCAGCCGGATCAGTTGTGCGATGAGCTGCCGGATCAGGACTTCGTCCCGGGAGGAGGGCTTGATGAGCTGCCGGTGACCGGAGATGAAGATGCTTAAAAAGTCATGAAAGCCCACTAAGGGGATATTGCCTGCCATGATCAAACCCACCGTCCCCGGGGCGTTTTTCTCGCCGGGAAGTCCGTACCCGCCGGCCCATTGGGTCAGCTTGTCTTTTTGGAGGAATTCGCTGCCGATCTGCCGGACGGCTTCTTCGATGAATTCCGGGATAAACCACCCGTTTTCCAGGTGGGCCCGGTGTTGGGCTTCTTTCCAGCCGGTATTTTCCGATAAACAATAATTGCCCAGTTCGCTCAATAAATGAATCCGATGTTCCAAGTTCATAATTCCACTTTATATTTGTATCTGAACTGCAAAAATAACTTTAATCATCCCCTAATTTTCAAAAATATGGCTATAAAAATAACAGAGGAATGTATCAATTGCGGGGCTTGCGAGCCGGAATGTCCCAATAATGCTATTTATGAAGGCGGCGTTGAGTGGGCGATTACGGATGGCACCAGTGTAAAAGGATCTTTCACCTTATTGGATGGTGGGGTCGTGGATGCCGGTCAGCGGAATGCTCCTATCAGTGTCGATACCTATTACATTGTGCCGAATAAGTGTACGGAGTGCCAGGGTTTCCATGAAGAGCCACAATGTGCGGCTGTTTGTCCCGTGGATTGCTGTGTACCGGATGAAATGTATGTAGAGACGGTGGAAGGGCTGTTGGCTAAGAAAGAGAGGCTGCATCTATAAGAATCTTTGCGATTGTGGATAAAATGGAGGGCAAATATTTGTTTTCGCCTTCTGAATATGTTAACTTACGTATAGAAATTTAATTAAATGGTTTTACGAATGCAGTCAAGCGCTGCATGATAATAGGCGGGTGATATTTCCCGTCATATAAGGGTGAAGGGGATTAACCTTCACCTTTCTTGTGCCCGGGCGCTCCCCGTTTACGCTTTCTTTAACATCCCCGGGCGCTTTTTAAGTTCGTCTATAAACAAGAATTCGCCTGCCTTTTCGTTTATTTGCTGAAAATTAATTCCATTCATGAAGCCTACCATTGCCTTCGTTACCGGCGGGTATTCCGGTGAATCCGTCATATCTTATAAAAGCGCCATTACGATCGAAAATAACCTGGACCTCACCCGGTATACTGTCTATAAGATCGACATCCGGAAAGAGGGTTGGTTTCATGAACAGGGGGACGGCAAAAAAATATCTGTAGACAAGAACGATTTTTCTCTGACCCTGGAAGGGAAGAGGATCACTTTCGATGCCGTGCTGATCGGTATCCACGGCACACCGGGAGAGGATGGAAAGCTACAGGGGTATTTCGACCTGCTGGGGCTGCCGTATACCAGCTGTGATGCGGCAGTGTCTGCGCTTACGTTCAATAAGCGGTTCACTGTGGCTGTAGCTGCCTTTAACGGGATCAATGTGGCGCGTTCGGTGCTGCTGATCAAGGGGCGGTTCGGCAATCCGGAGGAAGCAGCGCAGCACCTGCAATTCCCTGTATTCGTCAAGCCCAATAACGGGGGATCCAGTATCGGCATGTCCAAAGTGAATTCGGCTTCGGAGGAACTGGGCGCGGCTATTGAAAAAGCTTTCCGGGAGGATGACCAGGTATTGATCGAGGAGTTCATCACCGGCCGGGAGTTCACCATTGGCGTATTCCGGTCCGCGGGGGAGATTATCACGCTGCCTTTTACGGAGGTAAAAAGCAAAAGGGAATTTTTTGATTTTGAAGCAAAATATACGGCGGGGCTGAATGAAGAGATTACGCCTGCGCAGGTGGAGGAGTCCGTTGCTGCCAAAGTGAGGGCGGCGGCCAAAAAAATCTACCAGGTGTTCAATTGCAGCGGGGTAGTCCGGATCGATTTTATTTATAATGAAGAGAAGGGGGAGCCTTTTATGCTGGAGATCAATACGGTGCCCGGGCAGAGTGCGGCGAGTCTCGTTCCACAGCAGCTGAAAGCTTTTGGGTGGACGCTGGAAGCCTTCTATTCGGCGCTGATTGAAGATGCGCTGGCGCGGAAATAGGGCCTTCGGGGATTACTGCTAAGACGGTTACGACGCTTCGACGGGCCAGAGGATGACAATGATAGGGTCTTCGACGAGTGCGGCATGGAAATAGCCTTAAAATTCTTTATTTTACGCTTCTTGCTCTGCAGGAGGTTCATTTTTAAATTATATGTGTGTTCAAATTTCTCACCACCAAGCCTCTTTGGGTTAATATAGTAGCGGGTATTGTCCTGCTATTGCTGCTGTTGTTGTTATTCCTGGGTTCGCTGGCCTTGCTGACCCAGCATGGCAAGACGATGAAGATCCCGGCCGTTACGGGGATGTCTTTTGCAGACGCGAAAAAGACGTTAGCGGCTCAGGGCTTCGACGTCCAGATACAGGATTCGTCGTTGTACGTCGATACCCTGCCTCCCCTTCGGGTGATCAAGCAATTTCCCGAGGCGGACAACCTGGTGAAGGTCAACAGGACGGTCTATCTTACGATCAACCGGGCAGAGGCGCCTTTTATCCTGATGCCCAACCTGAAGGGCATGACCTTCCGCAATGCGGACATGATCCTGCGGCAGTTTGGCTTACGGCTGGAGGATACGCTGTTCAAGCCGAGCTTCGCCAAGAACTCCGTCCTGGACCAGCTTTATAAGGGGGAGAGTCTCAAGCCGGGCAGCCAGATCCAGCAGGGGAGCGCCATTACTTTGGTATTGGCGAGCGGTATCGGGGGGACTGGATTTATCGTGCCGGACCTGTTTGGCCTGACTTATCCGCAGGCTAAAAACCGGCTGGACTCGATGGGGCTGACCTTTGGATCCGTTGCAACGGATAATGATGTAAGGGATACGACGATAGGTTATATCCGTAAACAAGTCCCGGAGCAGTTTGGAGATGGCGGCGTTCCTAACCGTATCCGTCCGGGTCAGACGATCGATATCTGGCTGGGTGCGCAAAAACCGGAAAGAAAGGTGGATTCCACCGTGGTGCCCGGTGGGAATTAAATTCATATATTCGCGGTCTGATAAAAAATAATTTGGTATGCAACCGATCTCTGTAGAAGAATTAAAAGCGAGAATAGATGCGGGCGATTCCCTGCATTTACTGGATGTCCGGGAACCTTCTGAGCATGCGGATTTCAATATAGGCGGAACGCTGTTGCCATTGGGCAAGATTCAGACGATGCAGACAGACGATATCGACGACTGGAAAGACGAGGAAGTGATCTGTTATTGCCGCAGCGGTAATCGCAGCGGGCAGGCTTGTCTGATCCTGGAGACCGCAGGTTTTACCAATATCAAGAATCTCACCGGCGGCATGATGGCCTGGCAGGACCGGATCGTTAAGTAGCGTTCCGGGCGCGGAAGCTGAGGCTGCCGAAGGATATCCCGAAGCGGACTCTCTCTATTTCAGGTACTTCCCGAACCAGGCCAGCCACCGGTCGAACCGGTCCTTCTGGTAGGAGGGAACTGTGATTCCATGGAATTGCCCGGGATAGATGATCAACTCGGTTGGTACTCCCAGCGTCCTCAGCGCCTGGTACATCTGCTCGCTTCCGGCCGTAGGCACATTAAAATCTTTTTCACCGCTCATAAACAGCGTAGGGGTCTTGATCCGGTCGGCCTTTAGCAGCGGATAGGAGATCTTGAGATATCTGTCGATGCTTTTCCAGGGAACGCCGATCTCATTATTATATTGGGAGATATATTGATCAACGCCGTAGAGGGAGAGGGTGAATCCCGTGCCGGCGCCACTGCTGGCGGCTTTGAACCTGGGGTCGGAAGCGATCAGGTAATCGGTGAGGATTCCACCGTAGCTCCATCCTGCCACCCCTAATTTGTCCGGATCGGCAATGCCCATCTTCACCAGTTGATCCACGGCCCCATGCAGGTCAATCACTTCTTTATTACCCCAGTCACCGGAGATCGTCTTTGAGAATTCCAGCCCGCGTCCATTGCTGCCCCTATAGTTGACGGCCGCCACGGCGTATCCGCCTGCTGCCAGCATCTGGCGGGAGAGGTCGAAATCGAAAGCATCCTGCCCTACCGGCCCGCCATGGATAAAGAGGATCAGGGGCAGTTTCTGCCCTTCCGCGGCGCCGGCCGGCCGGAATAACAGGCCCGATACCAGGGTGCCATCGCTGCTCTTCGAGGTGAAGCCTTTTACGGAAGCCAGCGTCAGGGGCGCGAGGAAATCGTCCATGTGATGGGTTAGGCGCCGGGCCGTCCCTTTTTCCAGTGCATAGATCTCCGTGGGTAGCTGCGGGTCGCTTATCGTTGTCAGCCAGTCGCCGTCGGGTGTAGGGGTGAGGGCGCCGAAGCTGCGTTCTCCGTCCGCTATTTTGGTCATCTGTCCATTGGCGGCGGAAAAGGAGGCTATGTATTGCTGCCGGTCGTCGGCGACCAGGGCAGTGATCGTCATTCCGTCTTTCGACCATTGGGGGCTCAAGACCGGGCGATCCAGCGATTTGCTCAGGAGCCGGGGATTGCCGCCGGCGGAGGGGAGGACGCATAAGATGGGTTGGTCATACATGTGATAATCCGCGTCGGAGGTGGAGCGCGTATACGCGATCCATTTTCCGTCGGGGCTCCAGCGGGGGGAATTGTCGGCGCCCTTCCAGTCGGTGAGCTGTCTGAGGGTGGCGGGCGTCCTGGAATCAAGGGCTCCTGCTTTGATATCGATCACATAGATGTCGTTGTTTTCGTTCTTATCGGGGTCTTCCGTCCGGTTGCTCACGAAAGCGATAGCGGAGCCATCGGGATTCCATACGGCCGAGCCTTCGTCATAGTTTCCCCGTGTCAGGGTATCCATTTTTTTTGTCGCGATATCGAAGAGATAGAGATGGGTATGCGTTTTCTTATAGCGATACCCTTCAATATCCTGTTTGTACTGATATCGATCGATGACATAGGGATGGGTGGTTTTGACCTTGCCGGTATCTTCCGGTTCGGGGTCGGTCAGGGTCAGCAGGAGTTTCTTTGAATCCGGGCTCCAGGAGTAGTCGCTCACCCCTCCTTTTATTTCCGTCAGTCTTTTGCCTTCGCCTCCCCGCCGGTCCATCAACCAGACCTGGCTGCCTTTTGATTCCAGGCGGGAGGAGAGGAAAGATAAATATTTTCCGTCCGGGCTCCATCGGGCCCTGGATTCTCCATCGGGGCTATTGGTCAGCTGGATATCCTGTGTGCCATCCCAGCTGATCATCCAGATGTCCGCATTACGGCTGTCTTTGATGGAATCGATCTTCGTTAGGGTATAGGAGATCCATTTACCGTCAGGAGATGCCTGCGGATCACTGATGGCGGGAAGGCGGTAGATGTCGGAGGGCTGCATCGGCCGTTTGGTGGCGGGCTGCGCTGCTTGCACGGGCTGTGCGGGTATGGGTTGGGCCGCTGTGGATTGCGCATAAATGGTACTGCCGGCGTCCAGTACGGCTATGAATACAAGGATTGATCGCAGCATGGGAGAAATTGAGTTTTGGGTTGAATCTCAATTTACAATTTTATGCGGATGGCCTTATATTTTTATATTAACGGCCAGCATAAAGTTCGTGCCTGCCATAGGGAATAAAAAGTTTTCCGTCACCAGCTGACCGCCATAGAGATAACTATAGGTATAGCCGTTGGGGGCATACTTTTTATTGAATACGTTGTTCAGCTGGAAGATCAGGTTGGTTTCCTTTACGACTTTGGTTTTGATAGTATAAATGGCGCGAAGGTGCTGTACATAGTAGCCATCCAGTTTACGATCTTCTTTCTGGGCATTGTCCAGGTATTCTTTGCTCACATATTTACTGATGAGGCTCAGCTGCGTATGTTGAAGGGGGAAGAAATTCAGGGTGGCGGCGCCTATGACAGCGGGAGAAAAGGCGATCGTCGTTTTGCGGTAGGCATATTTTACCTGTCCGCCGTTGTCATAATCGTCGTCGTATTCGGTATAGTTGAGCACTTTGTTTTCGCTCAGGGCAAGGTTGCCTTCTGCTGAGAACCAGTCTGCCGGTTTGATGGCTCCCTGTAATTCTATCCCCAGGCGATAGCTCTGCGGGATATTGACGCGGGTATAGTTTCCGACGTCGTTGATCTGTCCGGTCAGGGTCAGCTGGTTATGATACAGCATGTAATAGGCGGTCGCGCCCCAGGAGTAGCGGGTATTTTTTCGTTGCAGGCCCAGCTCGAAGTCATGGAGCATTTCCGCTTTGGGGCGGTCATTGATGCCGGCTTCGAAGTCGTCGCGATTGGGTTCGTGGCCGGAGAGGGAGTAGGACAGGTAGGCTTCCCAGTCATGGTCGTTGTAGGTGATGCCGGCTTTGGGGTTGAAGAAGTCGTATTTCTGGTTGACGAAGATGGAGGGGTTGTCATCGAAGCCATCGATCTGGTAATCGATATGCCGGTATTGCAGGTCGGCAAATCCTGTCCAGTGTGTGCCCAGCTGCTGCTGCCACTTGGCATAGACATTAAAATCCGTCTTATGGGCGGGCTCATAATAATACTGGTAGTCATCGGGGAAGCCGCCATTCTGCGACCATATGACATTCCCGTAGTGTTTGCCGTTAAAGCGGTCCCAGCCGCCGCCCAGGGTGAGCTGGGTATTGTTCTTTTTGTATTGGAGGGAGAAGATGCCTCCGAAGAAATAGTTGTCCAGCCATCGCTGGCGGATGAGACTGGTGCTTTGTAAGGTGTCGTTGCCAACGATATAGGGGGGCAGGCCGTAGCTGGTATATTTGGCATTGGAGGAGTCGCCCTGGTCATGATATTCCTGGTAATAACCCAGGCCCCTGGTGAGGAAGGCGGCGGCATTCAGGCTAAGGGATTGGCTGAACTGGTGATTGAAGAAGAGCTGGTAATGGTTCTGCTTATAGTTGTCGGTCTGGTCTTTATAGGTGAAGTAGTTATAGGTCCTGTTGTTGGAATGAAAGAGGTTGGCGGAGTCCTGCGACGTAAAGTAAAGCGATCCGACATTGTTCTGGTAATGTTGTTCGAGGGCGGCCTGGTTGCCTTCGAGTTTGGCCTGTGGGATTCCGTTCCAGGCCTGGTAGGTCTTCTCTGAACCTTGAATGATATTGAAGCGCAGGGACGAATTTTTGGAATACCAGGCGGTTGAAAGATAGAATGATTTCAGGTCGCTGGTGGCGCGGTCGATATATCCGTCGCTGCTGATCCGGGACAGGCGGGCGTCGATGGTGAAATGGCCGTCGATCAGGCCGGAGCCCACTTTTACCGTATTTTTCCAGGTGTTGAAAGAGCCGTAGCTGTTATTGATCTCTGCATAGGCCTTGTCATTGAATTCATTGGTGGAGAAGTTGATGGTCGCTCCGAAGGCTCCCGCTCCGTTGGAGGAGGTGCCGACGCCTCTTTGGATCTGGATGCTGTTGACGGAGGAAGCGAAGTCGGGAAGGTCGACGAAGAAGATGGCTTGTTCTTCTGCGTCATTGTAGGGGATGCCGTTGAGGGTCATATTGATCCGGGAGTCATCCGTTCCGCGGATATGTATTCCCGTGTATCCTACTCCGTTACCTGCATCCGAGTTGATGACGACGGAGGGGGTTTGATCGAGGAGGAAGGGAAGGTCCTGGCCCAGGTTGGTCTGTTCGATCTGTTTTTTGTTGAGATCTGTTTTGGTGAAGGGGGCCCGGTCTCCGGCGCGAAGGGCTTTGACTTCTATGGGCTGCATGAAGAGCCGGAAGCGGGCGAGCGTGATATTGATAGGGGAGTGGTTGGCCGGGCTTCTGTCGCCGAGGGGGAGGACGGTTTCATAATAAGTATATCCTACGCTGGATACTTTTATGGTATAGGAGCCTGGTTTGATGCGGCGGAATTCGAAGTAGCCGGCGTCATTGGTCTGGGCGCTTTGTGTGGTTAGTGTGCCTGATCCGGTTGGTGTGGCTGGTGTGTTGCCGGCTGTGCTGATTTCGACGGTGGCTCCTGCGACGGGGCTGCCGTTGAGGGAATCGGTGACCCTGCCCTCGAAATGGGAGGCGCGGGATGATAGGGGAGGGTTGTCGGTCTGGGCGGTCGCGGACGGATGGCTCAGGAATAGGGCGATACCCCATAAGCAGAAAGCCGAAATGGTTGTTCTCATGTATAACTAATTGATAGTAAGTCTAAAAATGGGGGAATGCGAGGAGGGGGAGAACTGGAGGACTGTACCCTTCCCTGCGCAGGCATTACCCTGATCAGGTTCTACGGGTATTTTCTCAGCCGTACCGCTAGCCGCGGAACAGCACCCCGAGGAATCCGGCACAAAGATACGAAAGAACGGATTGTATAGGGGCGGCTATTTTTTTGGTGTCTGTTGTAACATTGGGATTACCTGCTTCGTCCCACTGGCAGGGCCGGGGTCCATGCAACATAATTTCATTAAAGGGGTCTTTTAAAAAAAATAGCTGATTATGAAAAATGCTCTACTATTCGCGGCCTTTACGGTGGCCAGTCTTTCTTCCATTGCTCAAAACGAAAAAACGATCCGGGATAATAACGTGCAAAAGCGGGCTATAACGGGGTTTCATGCGATCCGGATTTCCAATGGCATCGATCTTTATCTCAGCCAGGGCGAGGAAGCTGTGGCTGTCAGTGCTGCTTCCGTTTCGGACAGGGACAGGATCATTACAGAGGTAGAGAATGGCGTTTTGCAGGTGCACCTGCCGGAGGAGGAGATGCATTGGGGAAGCAGGGGTGACCGTAAATTAAAGGCTTATATATCTGTTAAGCAGCTGGATGCTTTAAAGGCTTCCGGCGGATCAGATGTCTATATAGAAACGGCTCTCCGGTCGGATAAGCTGGATCTGGGCTTGTCGGGCGGCAGCGATCTGAAAGGGAAGATGATGGTGAGGGAACTGACGATCGAGCAGTCCGGTGGTTCGGATATCTATCTGGGGGGAGAGGTGACGCGGCTGTCGGTACATGCCAGCGGGGGGAGTGATTTCCACGGGTATGAGCTGGTTGCCGGGGATTGTCGTGTGGAGGCCAGCGGCGGCAGCGATATTCAGATCACGGCTAATAAGGAGCTGAGTGTGACTGCCAGTGGTGGAAGTGATGTCTATTATAAGGGGGATGCGCAGGTAAGGGATCAGCATGCGAGCGGGTCGAGCAGTATTACCCATAAGGGGTAGGGGGGCGGATCGATAAACCGGCGATGGCCGGGTAAACCCGACGGATCGATAAACCGGAAAGATGGATTAACTATAAAACATAATACTATGCAAAAAATCGTTTTCACGCTGGCGGCTTGTTTTATTCTGTCGGCTCTCGCGGCACAGCAGACAGTCATAAAGGACCCGAATGCGCAGGTCCGTTCCGTGGGGGATTTTCATGCGTTGAAGGTAGCCACGGGGATTCGCCTGTACCTGACGCAGGGGAATGAGAAGGTGGTGGTGGTCAGCGCGGCGGATCTTTATTACCGCAACAGGATACATACGGAAGTCAGGAACGGGGTGTTGGATATTTATTATGAAAATGAGTTGGGGAACTGGCATGATAACAACCGGAAGGAGTTAAAAGTATATGTTTCCTGTACCCGTCTCGATGAGCTGCGTGCTTCTTCGGGGGCGCAGGTAGAAGTGGATGGAACTTTGAAATCCGCTAATTTAGCAGTGGATTTATCCAGCGGGTCGTCGTTTACCGGGAAAGTGGAGGCGGGAGACCTGCGGGTAGAGGAGGGCAGCGGCGCCCATTCTACCATTTCCGGGAAAGTCAGTCATTTGAAGGCCGGAGCCAGCAGCGGAAGCGTTATACATGGATATGATCTGCAGGCAGAGCAATGTGATGTGAATGTCAGCAGCGGGGGAAGGATCGATATTTCTGTGGAGAAGGCTATGACGGCTTCCGCGCATAGCGGGGGGCATGTCAGTTACCAGGGGGCGGATGTGATCACGGAGGTTCATACCGGCAGCGGTGGGAGTATATCGAGGAAGTAATTTAAAAGACTAATTATGAAGCGAATCATTTTTTTTCTGGCTGGTTGTTTATCGTTGGTATCTGTGCTGGCGCAAAAGACCATTATCAACGATCCGAATGTGGAAGTGCGGGCGGTCAAAGGGTTTCATGGTATCGAGGTCTCGAATGCCATCGATCTTTATTTGAGCCAGGGGGACCAGGAGACGGTGGCGGTCAGCGCTGCGGAGATCAAATGGCGGGACCGGATCCGAACGGAGGTGGACGGTGGTATCCTGAAGATCTGGCTTGATACGAAAGGGTGGAGCTGGAATGGCGGTCATAAGAAGATGAAGGCCTATATTTCGTTTACCACTTTGGATAAGCTGGTGGCGTCGGG
Organism: Puia sp.; assembly: GCA_035555335.1. GTDB lineage: Bacteria > Bacteroidota > Bacteroidia > Chitinophagales > Chitinophagaceae > Puia. Next base: position 117,314 of record DATMGS010000018.1, on the reverse strand, counting down.
GGCCAGCGATGTGTATGTGGATGGTGTTATTTCGGGTAGCAGCCTGGATATCAGGCTTTCCGGCGCCAGTGATTTTAAAGGGGCTATCAAGGTGAATGAGCTCCGGCTGGACCAGAGCGGGGCTTCCGACGCTCATATCACCGGCACGGTGGATGGGCTGACTACTATCCAGTCGAGCGGGGCCAGTGATGTAAAGGGGTATGATCTGGTGACGGGGAGCTGTAATGCCCATTTGTCGGGCGCTTCGGATATACGGATCACTGTCAATAAAGAATTAAATGTCAGTGCCTCGGGCGCCAGCAGCCTTTATTATAAAGGGGATGCGGTGATCCGGGAAATGCATTCCAGCGGGGCGAGCAGTGTGAGTAAGAAGAGTTAAAAATTACAATGAACCCAGGAATTGCAGCAGGGCGTTTCGGTCGGCCTTACTCAGCTGCATGAACCGGGTTTTGGATTTGGCGGCTTCTCCGTCATGCCATAAGATAGCTTCTTCGATGGTCCTGGCGCGGCCGTCGTGTAAGAAATAGGCCGTTCCTCCGTTGGTCTTCTCCAGCAACCCCAACCCCCACAACGCGGGTGTCTTCCACTCATTGCCGGTAGCGAGGCAATCGGGTCTGCCGTCTGCCAGGCCGTCTCCCATATCATGGAGCAGGAGGTCGGTATAAGGGTGGATTCGCTGGCTGCTTAAGTTGATGGCTGTATTGACGCCTGTCTGAACGGTGGGGCGGTGACAACCGGAGCAATTGACCTGGCTGAAAAGCACGGCTCCTCTTTTATTGACACTGTCCAGTACATTCCTGCGGGCGGGTACGGCGAGTGTCTGTACATAGAAAATTACATAGTTCAGGAGGCTGTCCACTAATTCGGGTTCTGTATCACCGCTGCTGATGGAATTCATTTGCGACTGGCCGAAGGCGCTTTCCAGCGGTTGGGCATAGCTGGTGACTCCCATATCCTGCTGGTAAGCGGTAGCCACCTGCATGAGCAAGGTGGGGGTATTGGCTTTCAGGCCAAATCTTCCGATCTCGGTTTTCTTTGTATAGTTATCATAAGCATAGTTGGCTTTGCCGGTGATGCCGTCACCGTTCTGATCTCCTGCGTCTACGAAAGACAGGATGGTGCTTTCGGGGATGTTCTCCAGCAGGCCTTCGCCTACGAGGCGGGGGGCCAGGCGGGGAGACGACAAATAACCGGCGGGTAAAGCGATGTAAGGGTTGAGTAAGGAATAGGCCGGTTTTCTTAACGTGATGGCCGTGCCATCCGGATAGGTTATCGGGAGGTCGACGTAGCTGATCTGCACGCTTGCTTCGGGGGAAGTGCCCAGTAAGGCCTGGTCCTGTACCTGGACGCCAAAGCCGGGCGCTGCCAGGGGGCCGCCGTGTTCGTCCGTGCCGGGAATGCTGATGCGCATCAACATTCCTGAATTGGAGCTGCCGGTGCTGGGGAATCCTCCTCCGTCATTGCGGTGGCAATTGACGCAGGAGAGGTTATTGAAGATAGGCCCCAGGCCGCCGAAGTGAGGGGCCGGAGCGGCTACGAATACCTGGTCGAAGGTACCGTCTCCGATGGTATGTACTTTTTGCTGCCGGTCTGTCAATCCGTCGATGGCTTGTTTGAAAGCCTGTGTCGATGCATCCAATGTGGTAAAGGAGCCACCGCTGAGGCGGTCATCGTATCCGTCTTCGGGGAACGCTCCGGATTTATTGCACATACTGAATGCAATGACAAATCCACACAAGGCAATAATTATATAAATCTTTTTCACGTCTGGGTCCTCTCTTTAAAAATGTCTTTGTTAGTCTTGTACGTACTGCTTGATAAAGTTGGTCAGGTCTGTCTCCAGTAAGCTCTGCAGGCTGTTTAACAGGTTCATGGTGGCCAGGATCTGCGTACGACGCTGGAAGATGGCTACTTCAAAACGCATATTGTCGGCGCCGCTGATATTATCGAAGGAGTTGACGGCAGCGGTGATGGCGGCCTGGATCTTGTTATCGAGGTCTTTATTTTTGGCTGCTACCAGATCTTTGATCCCTTTGTTGCCATTCCTGCCCAGGTATACCAGTTGCACGCTTTTGATGTTGTTTTTGAAGTCGGTCAAACTCGTGCCCGAATAAGGGGATTCGGCGAGTGTGGAGTCTTTGCTGATATAGGGATTGTACATTTTGCCATTTTCATCCTGCTCTCCCACTTCATTACAGATCCCTGCCATACCGTTGTCGCCTACTATATCGAGAAAGAACGCTTGTTTAGAGGGGTATACCGTGTTTCCGGAAGCGCCGGCGGTAAGGATGGATTGTGCGTAGTTGATTCCGGAAGTCCAGTCTGCCAGTAAAGGTTTTACGTTGTTGTTCAGCATGTCCGAGGAGAGGCTTGCGAGGTATTGTTGCTTCCTGGCGTCGAGGTCAGCGACTGTGCGGCTGCCGCCTTCGCCGAAGATCAGGTATTCGATGGGGTGATAGCCGCGGAGCGTCTGGGGCAGGTTCTGCACATCCGTTACGCTGAGGGGGTTGCTGCTGGTCAGCAGGGAATCCATCTGATGGTAGTCTGTAGGCCAGGTGTCGGAGTTAGGGTCATAATCCTGGCTTTCGACTGGTCCTATTAAAAAGCCTTCGGACCCTTCCCAAAAGACACGCATGGCCTTCCAGGAAGCCTGTGCAGCCCGCAGGTTAGCATCTGTAAGATTGGAGTTCAGTGTAACGATATTCGTATTGAGCGCTGTGCCGGCAGATACCAGGCTGTCGTATTGAGGAAGGGCCGTATTGTTGACAAAACCAGTGATGACATCCGTCTCAACGGTGGTAAAGCTTTCCGTGGAAACCGAGCCGGAGGATTTACTACAGGCGGATAGGATTAGACCGCCAAAGAAAGTAGCTGAGATAAGAAGTGAGATGCGTGTCGTGTTCATATTGATCTTTTATGTTCTTTTAATAATTGTTTGCGACTATGTTTAAGGTGTTATGCTTTAAGATGTATGGTCAGGTTGGTTTGATCCGTGGTGACTGTGTATTGTTTCAGGGCTCTTTCCGCCGGTCCCCTGGTTACGGCGCCTTCGTTGTTAAAGGAGCTCCCGTGCAGGCTGCAGGTAAAGCCGTTGCCGGATGCGGTCAGCTGATTGTCCTGGTGGGTGCATTTTAACAGGAGGGCAGCGTAGGTATTATCTTCTTTTTTGCGAACGGCGATCGCGTACAACCATCCTTTGGGTCTTACCAGCTGCAGGGGCGACTGGGCGAAGCCGGTCAGGGGGATGTCGATCAGGTCGTCGTGAATGTCCGTATGGATGACCTGGTAGGCTGCCGGGCCGCAGCCGGGAAGCATGGGCAGGATCAGTCCTGCTGTGAGCAGCATACAGACATTACAAGATGATTTTAAAAATGCTCTGCGTTCCATATTTCATTTTTTGGGCGGCGAATGGGCGGACAGAAGACCTGTGGTCTTCTTAGAATGAGTACCCGACACCGATGTTCAGGAACTGGTTGTTTTGTTTATAGGGCAATGCATTGGGCGGAGGGTTGATGACCAGCGCCGGGTTTTGTTCTCCGGTATGCAGGAGGCGTACGTCCACTTTGATCACCACATTGGGGATCGGGAGGTATCCTATACCTGCTATGATATGGGTTTGTTTCAGGGTGCCGTCATACTGGTTCTCGCTTTTTTGCAGGGTCGATATTTGCGAATTGAGGTCCAGGGCTTCGAACCGGGCGAAGGTGATGAACTGCTCTGTTTTTTTCTTATGGTATAACCAGTCATAAGCTAGTTCTGCATAAGCGCCGTACATGCCGCTGGCGATATTCTTCGCATAGGCGCTGTATATTTTGTCGGCATCGGGGTAGGCGATATAGGTGGCCAGGGCTTTGGCGGCAAATCCGTTCTTCGCGTATTGTACATCGAATTCTCCCAGATAGAGAGGGGTGCCGAAGGCGCCGGTCTGCAGGCCGACGTCCAGGCTATCTGCGCTACGTTTGCTCAGGCCTACGGTTCCGCCCATGTAACCGGATAGCTGGAATTTGAAGTCTTTCCATAAATATTGTACGGAAGCGGTAAGGGCCAGGTTGTTGGCGAGGGCGCTGCTGCCTTCTGCCCTGCCTCCGATGAGGCCCGTGCCATGTTCGAAGCCGGCGCTGTTCAGCCCGTTTACCAGGGCTACGGAGTAGTTGAGGGGCAGCCGGTCAGAAGAACCATAAAAGCCGATCCCTAATTCTCTCCAGGTGGCGGGGATGATGAAGGTCTCTACCAGCGGTCGTTCGACGCCGTTGAAGTTGGAGGGCAGGTGATTTTCGTTCAGGATGCCGATCCGGGGTACGAAGAGGCCGGCGACAAGGTATTGACGGGCGTTTAAATTGAATTTAAGGTAAGCCTGTTCCATGGAGATCTCGCCGGTGCCGCTCTCGCCGGCGGCGACTTTGGCGTTTTCGAACTCCAGTTCGGAGAAGAAGGCTATTTTTTCATTGAACTGGTGACCTACGAAGAGGACGGCCCTCTCTAAGGTCGCGGTGGATTGCCGGAGGTCGAAATTACGCTGGTAGAAGGCGCTACCATATCCGGAAATGACGGTCTTGTTCTTTGCGGCGCCATTGTTCAGAGAATCCTCGCTGGTGATCATTAGTTTTTGAGCCGGAGTAATATACTTCTGAGGTAGCTGAGCTTGTCCCCTTGTCGCGGCAGCCAGAAAAAGCGCCATGACAGCTATGTTTCTTTTCATTCTGCAAAAGAAAAGTTAAGAGGGGAGATTCTTTTACGCGATAGGGAAATGCAAATGCCGGATGCGGAAAACTTCGGGAAGGGGTGAAAATTGGTGATTTCTGCTGAAAGAACATCATTTATTTGGTGGAGAATAATATTCGGCCTAATTTCGCCGTCCACATCGCGAAGTAGAGCAGCGGTAGCTCGTCGGGCTCATAACCCGAAGGTCGGTGGTTCGATCCCACCCTTCGCAACTAGAGGCCTCTTTAAGGGGCCTTTTTTCGTTTATAGAGGGGGAGGATTCCGGGGCGGCTGATTAGATAGTGGCTGCTTACAGGGGCTGTTTTATTTTATACCTTTGCCGCGTATGGGGTATTTATAGGATCGCCACAAAAAAGCATTTATATATTATAATAATAGAATGAAGGTTGGATTTGTAAGCATATTTGGTAAGCCGAATGCCGGAAAGAGCACTTTGCTCAATGCCCTGATGGGGGAGAAACTGGCTATTGTATCTCCCAAGGTGCAGACTACGCGGCATCGGATCAAGGGGATCCTGACGGAAAAGGAGTACCAGATCATTTTCTCGGATACGCCGGGGATCATCGAACCGCGCTATAAATTGCATGAAAAAATGATGCAGGCCGTGAAAAGTTCTTTGGAGGATGCTGATCTGGCGTTGCTATTGGTGGATATAAAGGATAACTGGGAGGAAAATGACCAGTTATTCCAGGCTTTGCATCTGAAGTCACCGGCGCTGGTCGTTCTCAATAAGACGGATCAGGTTGCGGCGACCAAAACGGAGGAAGCCCGGACTTTTTTCTCCGGAAAGCCCTATTCCAAGGAAGTCATTACGATCTCTGCTTTGCAAAAGAGCAATATTGCCGTCCTGCTGGATACCGTGCTGGGCATATTACCGGAGGGGCAGCCTTTCTTTGAAGGAGATGATCTCACCGATCTGCCCACTAAATTCTTTGTGGGAGAGATGATCCGGGAAAAGATATTCCATCTCTACGGGGATGAGATCCCTTATCATGCGACGGTCCTGGTGCAGGAGTTCAAGGAGAAGACGACATTGACGAAGATAAGGGCTGAGATAATCGTTCAGCGGGAGACGCAGAAAGGAATTATCCTGGGTGAGGGTGGGAAGATGATCCGGCAGTTAGGGACGGATGCCCGCAAGGACATCGAGGCGTTCCTTGACCGGAAGGTGTTTTTGGAGCTGTTTGTGAAGGTCAGGCCGAAGTGGAGGGATAATGAGCTTTATTTACGGGAATACGGATATTAACCCCCGACCCCTAAAGGGGGGGGAAGAAAATATATTTATTAATCATCGATATGAGTGGATTTACTGTGGCCATCGTGGGCCGACCGAATGTGGGGAAGAGTACTTTTTTTAACCGCCTGCTGGAGCAGCGGAAGGCTATTGTGGATAATGTCAGCGGGGTGACCCGCGACCGGCAATATGGTGTTACGGAATGGAGCGGCAAGTCATTCAACCTGATCGATACGGGCGGGTTCGTAGCGGATAGTGTAGATGTTTTCGAAACGGAGATCAGGAAGCAGGTGATGATCGCGATGGAAGAGTCGAATGCGCTTATTTTCATGGTGGATGCCTCTACGGGCATTACTTTGCTGGATGAGGCGATGGCGGATGTGTTGCGTCGCAGCACGAAGCCGGTGCTGCTGGCTGTCAATAAAGTTGATAATAGTGACCGGCTGCTGGAAGCGGCAGAATTCTATAGTCTTGGGTTCGACAATATCTTTTTTCTTTCTTCCATGTCGGGTAGCGGCACGGGCGAGTTGCTGGATGATCTTATCGGCCGGATAAAAGAGGAGGAAGTGGATCCGGCGGACGCCGATCTTCCGAAGTTTGCCATTATCGGGCAGCCGAATGTGGGTAAGTCTTCTTTATTGAATGCGTTGATCGGGCAGGAGCGGACTATCGTAAGCGATATTGCCGGGACTACGCGGGATACGATCCATACGCGGTACAATTTATTCCAGAAGGACTTCGTGCTGATCGATACGGCGGGGATCCGCCGCAAGACGAAGGTGCATGAGGACCTGGAGTTTTATTCCGTGATCCGGGCTATCCGGGCGATGGATGAAGCGGACGTTTGTATGATCATGCTCGATGCAGCCAAGGGCATCACGGCACAGGATCTGAGTATTTTCAGCCTGGCGGTAAAGAAGGGAAAGGGGATTGTGGTCCTTGTCAATAAATGGGACCTGGTGGCGAAGGAAACCAATACGGCGAAGGAATATGAGAAAGAGCTGAAGAACAGGCTGGCTCCTTTTACGGATCTCCCTATTTTGTTTATTTCCGTGATCGATAAGACCCGTATTTTTAAAGCGATCGAATCCGCGTTGGAGGTTTACGAGAACAAGCAGCGTAAGGTGACTACTTCCGAGCTGAATGAGGTGATGTTAAAGGCGGTGGAAGCCTATCATCCTCCTGTCGTCAGGGGCCATCCGCTGAAGATAAAATATATTACGCAGCTGCCTACGCATGTACCTTCCTTTGCTTTCTTCTGTAATTATCCGGATGATGTCAAGCAGCCGTATAAAAACTACCTGGAAAATAAATTGAGAGAGAATTTCAATTTCAAGGGGGTGCCTTTGCGGCTCTTCTTCCGCAAAAAATAAAATTGCCGGCCGTCGCTACCGATGATTCTGCCGGGAATGATTCCCTTATAATTTGAACTGCCGGAGGATATCCTCCGTTTCCCTGCGGTATTTTTTGAGGGCGGCTTTTTCCTGTCGGATGAAGCTGTTGCCCGACAAAGGTCCTACGACGGCGTCCATTTCTTCCGGGGAGTCGTAGACCATTTTCCGGAATGGGTTCGTATAATCTTTGGCCCGGGAATCGTAGATTCCTTTGGTCATCCATTCTTTGGTTAGGATGGCCCGATCGAATAGCTTCCGGAGCCCTGCTTTTCCTGCACGTTTTAACGAAATTCCATTTATTTCCTTTAGTGCGGCCAGTGCGTGGACCAGTTTGTCCTGCGCATAATTCTCTCCCTGCCGGGCGTAAAATTCATGGACCTGTTCCCATTCCCGGACCTTGCCTCCGCGGATTTGCTGCAATAATTTCTGCAATTCGCTATCGCGGATCAGCTGTCCGCCGGCGTTGACCCATTTAGTAAGGGGCAGGGTGGCAGGGATGGCTTCGAGGAGGGATTCGTATTGGGTAATCTTTTTGGTGCGGATGAGGGCCATGAGCTGGTTGGCGGCGTGGAAGGCGATCAGTTCTTTAAAAAGGTGGTATGCCTGGAATACTTTGATGAGCCGCACGGGGCGGTCTCCATTCTCCCATCCTTCGGCCAGGATCTCCAGCTCATCTACCTGCTCCTGTGTGCCTTCTTCGAGGATGGCGCGGCCGATTTCCAGGATCTCTGCGTCCATTTTGAGAAGATCCTTTTGGGTAGGCTGTTTTGGGATCCTGCCGGAGAGGGGAGAAATGGTTTTTCCGGAGAGCGGGGTGGTGGCTGTGCTCTTTCCGCTAAGAAGAGCGGCCCTTCCGGTAAAGCGTTTCAGCAGGGTGAGGGCTCCGATCATTTCGCCCACGGTATCTGGGGCCAGGAAATCGAATTCGAGGGGTTGGATCTTCTCGATGCGTTTGTCCCTGTCCGGATATTTCCAGGAGTTACGGGCGAGCGCGTACATGTTGTGCAGGAACCAATAGGCCGGCATGATGACCAGCATATCCTTACTCTCGTCATTGCTTACCAGGGAAAAAGGAATCGGAATATCCAGTTCTGCCGGATAGGCCCCTTTGGCGAGGATGGTGAAGGAGGCGAAGCGGGAATTATGTTTGAGACTAACGGAGAGTCCGGGCCAGAAACCGCGTCCGGCAATGATCTCGCCGTCCGGGCTTCGGGAGTTATGATTGGAGCCGATGGTAGCTCCCGCCGCCATATTGCTTTGCCCCATTACCAATGCCGCGCACAGGAATGAATTATTATGGTGTTGTTCGTGTGCCGGAAAGATCAGCGAGTTCAATACTTCGCAACAGGAGATGGTCGCATTGTTGCCGAGGTAGGAGTTGATCAGCCGGGCTCCGTATTTTAACTGGGAATGGGAGGCCATGATAAAGCGGACGGCTTTCACGCCATAGAAGACGCGGCAGCCATAGCCTACGATTCCGTTGACCATTTCGCATCCTTCTCCGATCTGGGATTTGGCGGTCGGGGAGGAGTTGATGGTGAGGTTCTTCAGTTTATTGGCCCCTTTGAGATAGGCGTCGCTGCCGATCCATACGTCTTTGATGATCTTACAGTTCTTGATGACGGTGCGGTCTCCGATTTTGCCGTAGTACCCGCGGCGGTTATCGAATTTCTTTTCTGTGAACTGCTTGAATTTGTCCTGGAGGGGGGCGTCGTCGCGGAAGCGGCTCCATAGCCAGGCGTCACCGGGCAGCATGCCGTTGAAAGGGATGATGCTGCGGCCGCCGTTCTCGTTGCATACTTCCATCCAGATGCGGATGGATTCGTCTTCGCCTTCCTTGAGGATCCCGTTGCCGAATTTGGCGTGGTCGGTGGTTGCCAGTTCGTTGGTGTTGACAATCATCACATCGTTGCCGATGATATAGTGGGACAGGTAGTTGGTATTGTCAACGCATACGTTGTCTCCCAGGTCGCAGCTGATGATGGTGCTGTTATAGAGTCCGACGGGCCGGCGGAGGTTGTGGAATTCCAGGTAGTAGGGGTCCAGTCTGCCGATGCGGACCAGGCCGAAGAATTTGCAGTTCTGTACCAGTTCCGGGGTGAAGGCGTCCGATACGAGGATATGGTTCCAGTCGGCGGAGGTATTGCGGTTTCTGACCAAGACCTCAATTTCATAAGCTGTCAGCCGGCGATAGGTGATGCCGTTCCTGTTCTGAAGGTCCCGTAAGTAGTATTCGTCTTTTCCTTTAGGGAGGTAGGGGCTCTCAATAAAGTTATATCCTAAGGAGTTGATCGGGCTTTTTTTGATTTCATTCATGGCAACCTGGATTAGTTAGTCCTATTCTACAGTGACGCTCTTGGCGAGGTTTCTCGGTTTATCTACATCGCAGCCTTTGGCGACGCCGATGTAGTAGGCCAGCAGCTGGAGGGGGATGACGCTTAATATTGGGGCCAGCAGTTCGTCTGCTTCGGGAATGGTGATGTAGTCATCCGCCATTTTGCTGATGATGTCGTCGCCCTGGCTAATGACGGCGATTACCTTTCCTTTACGAGCCTTGATCTCCTGGATATTGCTGACGATCTTTTCGTAGTAGGTGTCTTTGGTAGCGACGAAGAAGACGGGCAGCTGGTCGTCTACGAGGGCGATGGGTCCATGTTTCATTTCGGCAGCGGGATAGCCTTCTGCGTGGATATAGGAGATCTCTTTTAGCTTCAGGGCGCCTTCCAGGGCTACCGGGAAGTTATAGCCGCGGCCCAGGTAGAGGGCGTTGGCGGCGTCTTTATATTTTATGGCCAGTTGTTGGATGAGGGTGGCGCTTTTTAGTATTTCTTTTACTTTGTCCGGGACGGTGTGCAATTCGGCCAGCAGGTGCATGTAGCGGGTCTGGTCGATGGCGCCTTTCTCCCGGGCGATCTTGAGGGCGACCATGGTCAGTACTGCCAGCTGCGCTGTGAAGGCCTTGGTACTTGCCACGCCGATCTCATGACCGGCATGGGTATAAGCGCCTGCGTTGGAGATGCGGGCGATGGAGGATCCTACGACGTTCACGACTCCCATGATGAATGCGCCGTGTTCCTTTGCTTTTTCAATGGCGACGATGGTATCGGCTGTTTCTCCGCTTTGGGAGATGGCGATGATCACATCTCCTTTATGGATAACGGGGTTGCGGTAGCGGAATTCGGAGGCGTATTCTACTTCTACGGGTATGCGGCAGAGCTCTTCGATAATGTATTCGGCTATGAGGCCGGCGTGCCAGCTGGTTCCGCAGGCGATGATGATGATGCGGCTGGCATTTTTCAGCTGTTCTATATTCTGCTGGATGCCTGCCATGGTGATGGTGCCTTTCTCTGCGTCGAGGCGGCCGCGTAAGCAGTCGAAGATCGTATCGGGCTGTTCGAATATTTCTTTGAGCATGAAATGATCGTAACCTCCTTTCTCGATGGCGGTCATCTCCATGTCGAGCATTTGGATGTAGGGGGTTAGTTTTTCATTCCCCAGGTTCTTGAGGATGAGCTCGTCTGCTTTGAGGATGGCCAGTTCATAGTCATTCACATAGACGACTTCTTTGGTGTACTCGATCATGGGGGAGGCGTCGGAAGCGAGGAAGTGTTCGCCTTTGCCGATGCCGATCACCAGGGGGCTGCCTTTGCGGGCGGCGATGATGGTATCGGGCTGATCTCTGTCCAGCAGGACGATGACGTAGGCGCCGACGACTCTTTTGAGGGCGATGCGTACGGCTTCTTCCAGTCCGCAGCTGTTGTTCTTTTGAATGTCTTCGATGAAGTTGAGCAATACTTCGGTGTCGGTATCGCTTTTGAACGTATATCCTTTTTTGATCAGTTCGCTTTTGAGCTGCGTATAGTTCTCGATGATGCCGTTGTGGATCATGGCCAGCTTGCCGCTGGCAGAGCTATGGGGGTGTGCGTTGCGGTCGCTTGGTTCTCCGTGGGTGGCCCAACGGGTATGGCCGATGCCGGCGTGTGCGTGCAGATCTTTTCCAACGAGGCTCTCTTCCAGCTCGGCCACTTTGCCTTTCTTCTTATAAACCTGTAATTTATTATTGAGGAGAGCTACGCCGGAGCTGTCATAGCCCCGGTATTCCAGGCGTTTCAGACCTTTTAAGATGATGGGATAAGCTTCACGAGGACCGATATAAGCGACGATTCCGCACATAGGATTTTTTTTACTTTGGAATAAACGAACAATATTATATAAATATTTCCATCTAATGAGCTGGAAGCAAAAATTTAGCAAGCGGGAGATGGGGAGAAGTGATGCGGGAGGGATGCCAAATGCAAAAGCCCTCTTTGTGGAGGGCTTTTGAGATGCTGTGTAAGCTATACGCGTTTAATTATAATTGCTTTTCCAGTAACCTTCGATCCATACTCTTCCGTCGCTGGTATTCTTCCAGTGGGCTTTTACCCAGACTTTATCGGGGGAAGAGGAGTAGGAAGAAGGCTGATTATTGGTGCCTGGTCTGTTGGACAGGACGGTATCTGCGCTGCTGTTGTTATTGTAATTGTTGTTATAGTCGTTGTTACGGGATGCCGGAGGGGTGTCGTTATAAGAGTTGCCCTGACCCTTCCTGGAAGGCGGGGGTGTCTGCTGCTGATTATCGCCATAGGGATCTTCGGGATCGTCATAGGAGTCCTGGTATGGATCGCTGTATCCATAGGGGGATGCGTAACCAGGATATCCATAACCATAGGGATATCCATAGCCTCCGTATCCATAACCGTAAGGGTAACCGTAGCCATAGTAGGGATAACCAAACCCGAATCCTATTCCAAGGCCCAGTCCCCAACCCCATCCGCCATAACCGCCCCAGCCATATCCGCCTCCATAGTAGCCGCCGCCATAATATCCGCGACCGCCGTAGTAGCCACGACCGCCGTAACCGGCGCCATGATTGATGTAGCCACCCGAGCCTGTATAGCCGGGGGTGCGGTATCCGGAGGTCGTTACGCCCCGGGCGGGAGTGCCGTTGACATTCCGGTAACCGCTGACGGTACGGCCGCCATAACCTGTCGCTACGCGACTACCTGCTCCGGCGCTACGGACGCCGCCGTAGCCGGCACTACGCATGCCGCCACGACTAAAACCGGAGCTGCGGACACCGCCGCCTCCGCTGAAACCGCTGCTTCTCATGCCGCCGCCACTGAAACCGCCGCCGCTGCGGCCACCACCTCCGCCTCCGCCGCGTCCGCTTCGTTGGGCGAAGCTGTCAGCGCCTATTAATAAAAGGATGATCAATGGGATGAATAAACTTCTTTTCGTGTTCATATACGTTCTTTTAAAGTATCTGGATACGGGCCGGATCTGTTCGCATTCCGGTCCTATGAAAGTTACGATTAAAATCCTGTAAAAGGGCGGTTTTGGGCCCTGATCACAGGTTTTTAACAATTGTCCGGGCCTGGGCGGATGGGGCTGATCCGGAAGGGACGCAGCCTTGATTGCCCGCCTGAGCCAGGAGCGTTTCTTAGAAGGGAATCCGGTCTTAAGGTTTAAGGTACATTTCAAATAAGCGGAAAATTCTTTTGTATTCATCCGTCCAGCTGCTGGGTTCTACAAATCCATGATCTTCCACGGGATAGACGGCTAATTCCCAGTTGTTCTTACCCAGTTCTATCAGTCGTTGTGTCAGTCGCACGATGTCCTGGAAATGGACGTTTTCGTCTACCATGCCGTGACACATCAGCAAATGTCCTTTAAGGCCTTCCGCGAAGTAGATGGGGGAGCTTCTGCGATAAGCCAGACTGTCATTATATGGTTCATTTAATATATCTGAGGTGTAGCCATGGTTGTAATGGGCCCAGTCTGTTACGGAGCGGAGGCCGGCTCCAGCGGCAAATACATCCGGCTCGGTGAACAGGGCCATCAGGGTGATGAATCCTCCGTAGGAGCCGCCATAGATGCCGATGCGTTTGGGGTCTATGCTTTCGTGCTCCACCAGGTATTTGACGCCGTCCACCTGATCGCTGAGGTCTTTACCGCCCATGTGGCGATAGATGCCGGTTCGCCAGTCTCTGCCATAACCGGCGCTGCCCCGGTAATCGATGTCGAGCACGGTATAGCCGTTATCGGCCAGCAGGTTGTTGAACATATATTCGCGGAAATAGCTGCTCCACCATTTGTGGGCGTTCTGCAGGTAGCCGGCTCCATGGACGAAGATGACGGCCGCCCCGGTTGCGGCGCCGGATAGGACGCTGGATTGGGTGGCTGGGTTTCCGGCGGATGGAGTGCCTGCGGCGGGACGGTAGAGCCGGGCGTGGACGATGGCTCCGTCCCGGGCTGTGAAAGTGATCAGGGCGGGATCCCGCCAGGGATAGGATTTGAATTGTTCGCTCATGGCCAGGGAGGTGATCTGCCGGGGTTGGCTTCCGGGTTTGTTGTCCTGCAGGTATAATTCCCAGGGCTTGTTGGTATAGGAATAGAGAATGGCCAACTGCTTCTCATCCGGAGACAGGACGACCTGGTTGGCACCTGTCAGGGTTGTGATCCGTTCGGCTTTGCCGCCGGAAAGGGGTAACTGGTAGAATTGCTGTTCTTCGGGGTCCACTTCATTGGTGGTGATATAAAAATATTTTTTGTCTTTGGAGAGGGCGGTGTGTAGGATCTCGTAGTGACCGCTGGTGAGGGCCTGCTTTTCACCGGAGATGACATCTGCTTTGTAGAGATGGGAGTAGCCGGTTACTTCGCTCTGGAACCAATAGGTATTCTCATCGATCCAGCCGGAGCTGCCTCCTCCGAAGGAAGAGCCGATGCCGGGGCCGCCGATCCAGGCTTCGTCCCGTTGTCTGTCCAGCAATCTCAGCTTACCGGTGGCGGCATCGAGGAGCATCAGCCAGCGATCCTTGTTATCCTGTGAGCGGATATCGATTACGGCGTGGGTGCTTTGTTCGGACCAGTCGGGGCGGTTGAAGATGACGCCGCGGGGGGGTGTTTTGACGCCGGAGGAGGCCGGTGAGCCGGGGGATGCTGTTACGCTGGAAGATGTTGTTATGCCAGTCGATGGAGTTGAGCCGGGAGATTCTTTTGTGCCGGAAGAGCCATTTGCGCCGGAAGGGGTTTTTGACGGGTAATCCTTTACGTAGTCGGGGAGGTCGGCGATGCCGGGGATCTGGTCTGTGGTGACGGCGATCACGGTATCTTTTTCGGTGTCAAAAACGAAGAAGGAGATGCTGCTCTGGGGCGCTCCTACTTTACTCCTGCCGGGTATATCCTGGGTGAAGCCTGATTCGGTCACGTAGCCGGGAATGATGGTATTGTGGGGGCCGGTGGCTCTTCTGATAAGCCGGTAGGTGATGAATCGTCCGTCCGGGCTGATGCTGAGGTCGTTCAGCATTTTATCATCGATGAAGATGCTCCTGAGGGTTTTGGGCTGGCGTGCTTTGAGAATCGAATCCGCCCGATCTTTTTTGGCCTTACGGTTTCTGAGAACGTCGAATTGTTGCAGCTGATCGTCTTTAAGCCACTTCTCCTGGGCATTGAGGGGTTCCTTTTTGTCGTCTTTGGAGGGTTCGGCTGTGCGCAGGAAGTTGGTCAGCTGTTCGGTAAGACCGGTTGCGGGGTCCCAGGCGAATAAGTTGGAGTTCCGGGTGTAGACGATCTTGTGGTTGTGGAAGGAGAAGGTGGGGTCGCTCTCTTTATCAAGGGTATTGGTGATCCTTGTTTCTTTGCCGCTCCGGCTATCTGCCCAGAAGATATCTCCATCCCTGGTATAGGTAAAGGCGGTGTGTGTGGTATTGTAGCGGGCGGATTCTGCCGCAACGGTGTTTTGTTGCAGGGAGAAGGGGGCTTTTTGCGGGTGTCGGTCTTCTTTGGTGATATAATAGGTAGAGTCGCTAAGCGCTTTGTCTGGGTTCCAGTTGAAGAAGAGGTATTTCCCATCGCGGCTCCAGTAGGGTTCGGAGGGGGAGGCGCCGATCCATTTCGGGTCCTGCATGATCTTTTCGACGGTGAGATGGCCTGGCTGGGGCTGGCTGGTCTGGAGGGGTTGGCTGTGACTGGTACGGGCCAGGAATAAGAGGGGGAGGAGCAGGCAATAGCTACGCGCTCCCTTTGTAAGAATGGGGGATGACATATAGATTAAGGGTGATTTTTATAATAAAATTCCACGCATGAACAGGAAGGCTACGGAAAAGTAAATTACCAGTCCGGTGACGTCTACCAGGGTGGCTACGAAGGGGGCGGAGGAGGTCGCGGGGTCTGCGCCGAACTTCTTCAAAACGATCGGCAGCATGCTACCTGCGAGTGTACCCCACAACACCACTCCTACCAGGGAGAATCCTACCGTGGTAGCTATCAGCACGGAATGAATACCATAGGTGTGAAAGATCTGGTTCCAGAGCATGATCCGGGCAAAGCCGATAATGCCCAGGACCGTGCCCAGTAAAAGTCCGGAAAGGATCTCTCTGCGTACGACCCGCCACCAATCGGCGATGGTGATCTCTCCGAGGGCCATGGCCTGGATGATCAGGGTAGAGGCCTGGCTACCGCTGTTACCGCCGCTGGAGATGATGAGGGGTACGAATAGAGAGAGTACGACGGCTTTGGCAATTTCATCTTCGAAATAGCCCATGGCAGTGGCCGTGAGCATTTCTCCGAGGAATAGAACGACGAGCCAGACGATCCGTTTCTTAAAAAGTTTCATCAGGGGAATTTCCAGGTAGGGTTCGTCCAATGCTTCGGTACCCCCGATCTTCTGGATGTCTTCGGTGAATTCTTCCTGTGCCACCCACAGTACGTCATCGATGGTGATGATGCCCAATAATATATTATTGTTATCGAGTACGGGGAGGGCCACGCGGTTGTTCATTTTAAATGCTTCGCTGGCGGTTTCCTGGTCGTCGTTTACATGGAGGGCGATGTAGCGGTTGTCTATTACATCTTCGATCTTTTTGTCGGGGTTGGCCAGGATGATCTCCCGGATACGGATGTCATCGATAAAGTAGCCTTTTTCATCGACGACATAGATGACATCGATGGTTTCGCTGTCTTTTCCTACTTCCCGGATGTGGTCGATAACTTCTTTTACTGTCCAGTCTTTTTCTACGGCTATGTAGTCGGGCGTCATCAGTCTGCCCACGCTGCTTTCGGGGTAGCCCAGCAGGGAGAGGGTGATCTTTCTTTCTTCGGGGTCGAGGGTTTTGATGAGCTCTTTTACCACTTCGCTGGGGAGCTCTTCCAGGAAGGAGGTCCGGTCATCGGCGGAGAGGTCGTTCAATAGTTCGGCTGTTTTGAAAGCAGGCAATTCCTGTATGATCCTTTTTTGGGTGGGGACATCGAGGATTTTGAAGGTGCTGGCAGCCCGGTGGGTGCTCATATTGCCGATGATCTGGGACTCATAATCCGGTAATTCATCAATTAATTCGGCCACATCGCTGATGTTCTGATTATTGAGGAATTCTCTTATCTGCAATACGTCTTCCGTCTGGACAATCTCCAGGAATTGATCCTTTGTTGTATCCGTTGCTTGCTCTAAAGACATGTGTCAAACCTACATCAAAATGGGCATATTGCCATGGGGCGGGTTAGGGGACATTTAAAAATAGTAACTTGGTCCGTTAAATGGGATTTGTCCGATGATCTTACCGATTCTTTTTATTGCGCCTACCGATCAGAAGGGGAGGGGCGTGTTCACTACGACGGATATCGACCGGGATACGGTCATAGAAATATCGCCGGTAATTGTCATGAGCCAGGATGAGCGTAAGCTACTGGACCAGACCTTGTTGCACGATTATATTTTCGAATGGGGGGAGGATACCAACCAGTGCTGTATGGCCCTGGGCTATATACCGCTGTACAATCATGCTTATCATTCCAATTGCGAATATGAGATGGACTATGAGCAGGAGTTGATCACGGTCAAGACCATGCGAGCTATTAAAGCCGGGGAAGAGCTTTATATCAACTACAATGGCGATTGGGATAATGCAACTCCGGTATGGTTCGATACAAAGCCGTGAAAAACCGGAGGGGCATACGTTTGTGTATGCCCCTCCGATTTTATATGCCGAAAATCTATTTTCTGTTACGGCCGAGCACTGGGCTAAACTTCAGGGCGAAATTGATCCCTACGCTGGTGAGCTGGATCTGGCCGAATCCCATTCCCCGGGTTGGTAGTTTTACATAAGGCGCTATGAGCAAGGAGAGGCTATTGCTAATGCCGGTCTCCACTCCCGCTGACAGATCCACGGAGGCGAACAGGTAGTTCTTGCTGCCTGCTTCTAATGTTGGGTTAAAATTCAGGCAGGCCTGTCTTCCGAAATAGTTAAAGTAATACTGGCTGTGCTCGCTGGTCAGCAGGTAGGAGGAGGCTCCTCCGCTGATAAAGAACACCGTATTGCCGCTGACGCTAAAGTCATAGCGCAGGTTCAACGGGATCTCCAGCATATTGAAGCTGCCTTTGACGAGGTTGATATCATGTGCCGAAGGGCTATTGATTTGGTAGTAATCTTTGGGTACATGGTAATTCTCCGGGCTGGCGGCATAGTTTTTACGGGTAAGAAAAAGACCTGTGCCGATGTGTAACCTGTTCAGGATCTCATAATCCATGGTGAGGCCGATACTGCTGCCGGGCCTGTCGCCTGTCATGGAATGGACGGAGGCAAAATCCGGAGACAGGGAAAATCCAATGGACAGGGGCCTGTTTATATGCAGGGAAGCATCTTTCTTTTTACCGAGCCGGATAGGGGTGGCTACGGGGGCGCCTTTGGCTGCGAAGGCTCTCAGGGCTGAATCATCGATTCTACCGGATTGAGCCAATGAATGGGGGGCCTGGATAAGGGAGATGTCTGCTTCCCGTGGGGCTGTAACGGCCGCTTGGTTATTCCTATCGGGGACAATGCCTTTTTTAGGATCGGAGCCCGAGGAATTGGATGGATTGTTGGCTGTGTATTCCTGGTTGAGGCTCTGGCCAGTGGCGGCATATCTCTGATCGGGGATTTGGCCAGTGGCGGCGTGATGGCCTGACCGGTCTTTTACTCTATGGTTCCTGCTTGTATGGGAGGCAGTGGTGGCGGATTCCGTTAGGGTATTGGTATGCGGAGTAACCGATGGATGAGATCCGGTCCGGGGGGCAGAAGAGGCTGCGGTCCGGTTGTCGGTGCCTGGCGCAGGGGTGACTCCTGTGTTGGCGGGTGTTGTGGATCCGGAAGCGGTGCCCGTGCCGGCCGGAGGGTTCGTCCCCGCAGACGGAATTGCTCCTGCGTTGGGGGTGATCCCTTTATTGGAAGACGCTGCAGCGCCCCTTCCGGGGATGGTCCCTGCGTTAGGAGTGGCTCCTGTTGCAGGGGTGGTTCCTGTTCCGGGTGTGGTTCCTGTTGCAGGGATGGTGGTCGGATATTGGACAGTTAGTTCATTATCAGGTCTAGTAGAGTTCGGGCTATTTTTAAGAGTTTTAGTTGATGAATCAGGGTTATTGGGGGCTGGTGACAGGGGTTTCACCGCGGTCAGGGGTGGGCTGCCGGATGGTTCTGTTTTAGCCGTATTGCCTTTACCGTGTTTGACAAGGTAATAAGAGACACCTACGAGAAAGAGAATTGCAGGCGCGTAGTAAAAGGGGATACGCCGGATGCTCCGAATGCCTTGTAGCGGACTCGGGCGGAGTTTGCCCAATTCCTTGTCCAGGCGTAATTCCAACCTTTCCCATGAGCGGGAACCGACCAGGTCCCCGGGATCATGCTGATTAGCAGCTTCCCGGCTCAAGCGGTCCAAATCTTTATCGGATAGGTTCATATACTTGATGGTCAGTTTTTTTGGTTAGGATTTTTCTGAGGTTCTCCCTGGCTTTGGAGAGGTTGGATTTGGAGGATCCGATGGAAATGCCCAATTGGTTGGATATTTCTTCGTGGGTCAGTCCTTCTATGACGAACAGGTTGAAAACGGTGCGGTAAGCCGGAGACAGGAGCCGGATGGCATCTATGATCTCCTTGTAAGACAATATATCGATGCCGGTCTCCTGTTTATCGGCGATGTTCTCTGTGTCTTCGGAGAGCATCTGCCCATTGATGGAGGAAGCATTCTTACGATAGTAGTCGATGCAGGTATTGACGAGGATGCGTTTGAACCATCCTTTCAGGGAGGCCAGGATATCTGCATGTCGTGATTCCTCGAATTGATGAATGCTTTTAAAGAGTTTTATAAAGCCTTCATTCATGATTTCCTCTACTTGTTCGAGGTTATTTTGATAGCGGTAACATATTTTCATAGCATAATCCTTGAGCATATTGTATAGCTCTTTTTGACTTGCCCGGTCATTGGACCGGCAGCCCACAATCAATGCATGTATTTGCGTGTTTCCTGCGATCAAAAAAGTGCGATATTAAGTGTAGTCGTTATATAATGTAAACGCGCAAACTACTTCTACCTATTAACAGATTACGCAAATGAAATGTTAATGGTTGCTTTAAAGAGGTGAATACGGGAAATATAGGGGTGAATTTGGGAGGAAGGCAGGACTGGACCGGGTTAGGACAGAAAATTAAGCCGGGATTTGGGACGGATTTCTACAGAGAAATGCCTGTTCCGATAATAGCCAGGGTGGCGTTTACATAAAGCTGTGCCTGGAGGGTCTTTTCGCCGGGGAGTAATCCGATCAGTTTTAATTCCTGGATATTACCGCTGCTATAAAGTCCGGAGCCCAGTGGTCTGTTCAGCTGGGCGTTGAGGGCGGGCAGGTTGGCTTTCAGCAGGACTGCCAGGTCCAGGTAGGAGTTGCCTTGCAAGGACTTGCGGATCTTATTGCGCAGGAGGCTTCTGGCCATTTTAAGCGCCAGGTCCTTGCTTTCCAGTGAATAGGATATGTCGGGTACGGTGAGGGTCTGTTTGGCGGTATCCAGTATGGGGGTGCCTCTGAGATAGACCCTGCCTTTGCGGTCCCCGGCAAAGTCGATTTTTATTTCTACCTGGTGGTTGGCTATTCCTTTGATGGCCACGTCTTTGACGATGACGGTCCTGCCTTTGAACAGGAAGGTGCGGTTGCGTAGGGAATCATTGATCAGCTTGCTGATAAATTCATAATCATAGTTGGCCTGCAGGTAGAGAAAAATACCGTTCTTCCTGGCGCCGGCCCGGAGCGGGGGCAAGGGGGGGATGGGGCTGTGGTGGCTGCTGTCCGAGGAGAGTTCTGGTCTGCAGGAGATACCTACAGGCAGATAAAAGGTGTCTTTTTGATAGTTGAGATATCCGGTGCGTATTTCTGTTGGGTGGACTGACAGGTAACCATAGGAACCGATGGCGGTCTTCTGCAAGGTCCCGGCAGCGGTCTGCCGGATGGAGGTGGAAACGTTCATGCCGGCCAGGTTCTGGTCGAGCGAGGAACAAATTCCGTTCAGGGAGGAGCGGATACTGTCTATGATCTGCTGGGTCATGTCCACGGAAAACATCGACATGATGCATTTATCCAGCGCCCGGATGGGGTCGGTATGGGTGCTGGTTTGAACGCGGTAGTCGGGCAGGAAGCTCAGCTGGGACTGGATGCTGATCTCTACTCTCCGCATGGGTTCGTTGCCAAATCCGCAATTTCCTGCTATCCAGGGGGAGACGGGTTTATTCATCGCGCAGAAGCATTTGCCGCCTGCTACCTGGTAGTTCCCTTTGAGCTGCAGGGTTAGCTTGTTGTTGGTACAGCTAATGACGAAGGCTGACCGGACAAAACGATATTTATAACGGAAATCGCAGGAGGGCTGCAGGTAGGCGGGCCAGCCTTCCGATGTGAATTCTTTGGGTACGATGGAGTCTGCCATTGCCAGCAGGGGGCGGCCGGGGACCTTGAAAGGAAGGTCTATTTCGGAAGAGGGCAGGGTCGGAAGGCTGTCCGGCAGGTGGATGGATACCGTCGGGGTGCTGAGCTTTTTGGAGGGCGAGCAGGAGCCCAGGCAGAGGGTTCCTGTCAGTAAGAAAAATGCTGCGAGCTTTGTCATCGGGGGGTGTTTTTGGTGGCATCGATGACGTCCAGCAATCCTCCGCTAAATTTGTCTTCGGGCAGTTGCCAGAACATGATGCCGCCGAGGTGTTTTTCCAGGGCATAGCGGCTCTTTAACCGGATGGATACGGTATCGTCGTAGGTGACAAAAAGCTGCTGGCGGGGATTGTACATATAGGGTGCTTTTGCTATAGGATCCCAATGGGCGATGTAACCGCTGTCTTTGGAGAGGACGAGGGCCTGGTCTTTATAGGAGACGCCTCTTTTAAATGTTCCGTGGCGGTAGAGTCCGTCGTTCACACTATCAACTCCTTCCCATATCCTGGCATAGAAGGCTACGCCGATGGCTATTTTTTTGCGGGGCACTCCGATGGAGTCCAGGAAGCGGACGGCATGGTCGGTGGATTCCAGCTGCTGCGGCGTAGAGTAGAGGGGCGTATGGTGGCCGGTGATGGTATCGTAGCCGCTAACTAGGTCATAGGTCATCAGGTTGATATAGTTCACGAGGGGTGTTACTTTTTTCCAATCGATGGAGTTCACGAGATATTTGGTAAACCCACCGGCTGCGAAACTGATCTCGTGCTGTTTGCCCAGCTCTTTGCGCAGGAGTACGATCAGGGCGGTGAAATGGTCTTTGTCGTCGGAGGTGTACGGGTATCCGGGAACGTTAGGCAGGCCGGGATATTCCCAGTCCAGGTCGATTCCGTCGGTGTGGAAGTAATCCGTCAGCTCTTTTACCGACCGGGCGAATTCCGAGCGGCCCTGATCAGTTGCAAATACGTCGGGGCAGGTTTTGCAGCCTCCCCATCCTCCCAGGGAGAGGATCACTTTCAGCCGGGGATTTTTTTCTTTGAGGGCGACCATGTGTTGGATGGTGGCGCTGTCATTGGCGTTGTTGACAAAAAGGAGGTTGCCATTCAGGTGGCAGAAGCTATAAATGATATGGGTGAGCTTGCCGGTGGGGAAGCTGTCCAGTAAAGCGTTCTTTCCTGCATAGTATCCGATGACGGCGGGGCCGTCTCCGCCCCGGGCTGGTTGCTGCGCCTGGCTGGTATAAGAGAAAAGGAGGAAGGCGAGCGATGCGAGGAGGTGGCGGGGCATGAGTTGTAATGTTTGCCCAAAGATAAGGGGAGAAGTATTTTTTAAGGCAACTTTTCATTATAATAGTGCGTATGATAGGGGGAGGGGTGGAAAATAATTATCCCTATGACTCCTTTCATGGGGCTGGCTTGAGGGTCAGCCCCATCATCTGTATGGCTATAGCCTGGCGTATCCCAGTTTTTCAATGTCTTCGGTCTCTTTAACCAGGTGGGTGCGGCCACCCGACAGGATATAAAATTTATCGGAGATATCGGTGATGTGCCGGTATAGGTGGTCGGTTATCAGGAATCCTTTGTTGGCCCGCTCTTCTTGCAACAGTTCCTTTATTTTATCTATCTGGATCGGCATGAGGTGGGAGAATAGCTCATCCAGCAGGGTAAACCTGGATCTGGATCGGATGATGAGGTAGATGCTGATCAGGCGTCTTTCGCCGCCGGAGAGATCGCCAATGCGGGATTTTTGCCGGACGCGGAACTGGGGGAATCTTTGTTCCAGCTCTTCGAATTCCAGGCCGAAGTCGGAAAAGATTCTTTGCAGGGTCAAGGATTCCGGTATGAAATTGAATTGGGGCAGATAGGTGAGCAATTCCGGGTGTTTATAGGCGCGTAAAACGGGGATGTTATTGAACCGGACCGAACGGCCGGCCGCTTCCAGGTCTCCGAACAGGATCCTCATGAGGCAGGTCTTGCCTTGTCCGTTCCTGCCGAGGAGTCCGGTGATCTCGCCTGTTCTGCATTGGATATGGATGTCCGACAGGATGAGGCGAGGGCCAAATTCCAGGGTGATGCTATCGGCTTCCAGTGTATGGATCATGGATATAGGTTATGAATGAGACTGATTGCAGGATGCGCGACTACATAGGATGTGCCGGCTGCAGAAGGTTCTTTGATGCCATGCGGGGCGCTGAGGAGATGGATTCCGGTGAGTAAGAAGAGATAGAGGATGAAATCAAAACCCAGTGTGGACACCCACAGAAAGGTCCTGGTGAGGCCCAGGTTCTGGTAATAGTAAAACTCTTTGTTTTTATAGGATTTTATGACGACAATGGTCAGGCCGAGGGTAGATAGTTTGAGCCAGAAGAGGGTGCTGAAGATGCTCATTCCGTATTCCCGGAATAAGCCCATGCAGATCAGGGTCATCAGGAAGCTGAAAAAGAAGAAGTTTTTGTAAAAGGTCAGCAGGAGCCGTATGGTTTTGCGGAATTTCAAGCAGCCAAATTATCCTTTTCCCGCATAGGTCTGTTGCGGGCAAAACGATTTAAGTAAATTTTATGTTTTATTTACTAAGTGTTATTGTTTAATATTTTTAGCTAAATTTAAGGGGCTTCTGCCGCAACCTATCGATGAAGACTAAAACCAGTGTAATGAAGTATATTTGTGATAGATTTTTTTGCCGGCCTTCCTGTTTTTTCGTGCTTCTTCTTTTTGCGTTGTCAGTTTCTTCCTGTCATTCACCTGTTATCCCCGAACCTGCCCATTTGTACCATTTTGATCCGCTATTCATCAAGGCGGACAGCTTGGATCCGGATCATAAAGGGCGGGGGCTCGATTTCGTGGATTCCGTATACAATACTTTTCCCAGTCCCGGTCCTGGGGACCTTTACAAAAAATATGATTATAAGAGGCATTATTTCTATGAGACCAGGAAGGATTACCCGAAAGCGATGATCTATGTTGACAGTCAATTATTGGTCATCCGGGCCAAAGCCGGTCAAAGTGGGTTCATAGAAGATTATGGCAGGGCCTTGTTTTCAAAAGGAGATATTTTGCTGGCGGAAAGAAAACAAAATGAAGCCTTTCTGAATTATTACCAGGGAAAGCAGGCTATTGAAAAGACCGTGGATTCCTGTCTATTTGGCGATTACAGCGGCCGGCTGGGGGTGGTCTGTTACAGGCAGGGCCGGTATCGGGAGGCCGTGGGTTATTTTAAGGAGGCTTTCGATGATCTCGGTCATTGTACGGGGAAAGACGCATTCAACAGGTTCGTTTACCAGCAGGGGAACCTGGACAATATTGCGTTATGTTATGGGGGAGCCGGGCTGATGGACAGCGCTATGTATTATTATGACAGCACCCTACGTTATATCGGGCGAAATGGAGCGCAGTACCTGAATGATGAGACGCACAGGCGTTTTATCGAGACGGCGGAAGGAGTAGTATATGGCAACGAGGGTGATGTTTATTATAAAAAAGGCGATCTGGCCGCAGCGGAAGCATTGTTCCTAAAAAGCGTCCGGATCAATGTTCAGAAAGAGCATGCCAATGAGGATGCCCAGTTGACCCGGTGCAAGTTGATACGGGTGTATCTGGAGACGGGGCGTTTGAAAGAAGCGGGCATGGTGCTGGGGCAATTGCGCCTGTCGCTGGATTCTTTACCGGGTGATGGGGCCGAAATGCAATGGCGGCAGCTTGAGTGGCGCTATAACGATAGTATGCGGCAGATTCCGCAGGCCTATCGTTATCTGCAGTCTTATCTCCGGTTAAAGGATTCTATGGATGCGGGTAACCAGCCGGCGAATTTGAACGAGGAGTTGCAGCATATAGCGCAGGGGTATGAGCTGGACCTGTTGAAAAAACAGGACGAGATGAAGACTGTCTACCTGGTTATCGCGATTGTTTTCTTCTTTATGGCCCTCGCCATCATCCTGCTGGTTGTGCAGAACTGGAAGAGGTCCAGGAAGAATGTGGCAGGGCTCACCGATCTGAATCAACGGATAGTTATGCAGAACGATCACATGCAAAAAACATTGAGCGCCCTGGAGCAGAGCCAGCGGGAGAATACCCGCATGATGAAGATCGTGGCGCATGATCTGCGTAGTCCGATCGGGGCCAGTGGCACTATTGCCGGTATGCTGCTGAAGAAGGAAGATCTGCCCAGGGACCAGCGGCAGCTGCTGGAGCTTATCCGCACTGCGAGCCAGAATTCCCTGGAGCTGATCACGGACTTGCTGCATGTAGACACCAACCCGGAGGCAATAAAAAAAGAGCCGGTGGATATGCAGACCACGCTTACATATTGTGTAGAGCTCTTGCAGTTCAAGGCAGAGAGCAAGAAACAACGTCTTTTGCTGAAGACCGAGCCGTTGACTATGTTAGTCAATCGAGAGAAGATCTGGAGGGTTATCAGCAACCTGATCACGAATGCTATGAAATTCAGTCCGGAAGGAACCGATATTGACATTGACATGGCCCGAACAGGAGACCGGCTCCGGATATCGGTGAAGGACCGGGGCATCGGCATACCGGAGGAAATGAAAGATAAGATATTCGATATGTTCACCGAAGCGAAAAGGCGGGGGACCGCCGGCGAAGAATCTTTCGGACTTGGGTTGAGTATTTCCAAACAGATCGTCGAGGCGCACGGCGGGAAAATCTGGTATGAGCCTGCAAGAGAAGGAGGAACGATCTTTTATATAGAATTGCCGGCGAAGATCGACCCGATGTAATATTTAAGCTTTATTTTTAGGGATAGCTAAACGCACATCTATGCCTGGTCCCCCCCTTGACAAAAATTCTTCCGGTTATACCTGGCGGAGAAGAGATTTCCTGACTGCCGCCCTGGCGACAGTAGCGGGTTCTTCCCTGTTGACGATCCCTCATGCGGCTGCCGGGGCAGCAACAGCTGAAGATAGGCTGGGAGGTGGTTCCTTGCAGGGGGATGCTGTCCGGCCGGATGGGGTTGTGCCGCAGGAAGGGGGAGAGATCACGGTTCGCCAGGTGATCGATCTGATCCTGGCTGATATTCCCGGCGCTCCTTTTTCACAGACGGTGGATACGATAAAGGCGGGGAATATCGACCAGCCGGTCAAAGGCATCGTGACGACAATGTTCGCTACGGATGCGGTCATTGAAAAGGCGATCGGGCTGGGCGCTAATTTTATAATAGCGCATGAGCCTACTTTTTATAATCATGCGGATGAGACGGACTGGCTGAAGGAGGACAGTGTCTTTCTTTTCAAGAAGGATCTGCTGGACTCTCATGGGATTGTTGTGTGGCGATTTCACGATTACTGGCATGCGCACCGGCCGGATGGTATTCTCGTGGGGGTGTTGACGGCGTTGGGCTGGGAGAAGTTCTATAATGCCGCGGAGCCTCCTATTATCACTGTGCCTGCTATTTCCCTGGGGGAGGTGGTCAAGAGGGCCAAAAAGCAGTTGGGGATCGACAAGATGAAGGTGATGGGGGATCTGTCGCAGTCCTGCCAGCGGATTGTGCTTTCTCCGGGGGCTGCGGGGGGAGGGGCGCAGATTGGGGAGCTGCGGAAATACAGTCCGGACCTGCTGATCGTCGGGGAGCTGAATGAATGGGAGACGAGTGAATATATCCGGGATGCCCGATACCAGGGGTTGAAAATGTCGCTGCTGGTGCTGGGGCATTCGGTGAGTGAGGAGCCGGGTATGCAATGGCTGATTCCTTTGCTGCAGCCTAAGGTGCCGGGGATAAAGATTTCGCATGTGCCTTCGGGGGATCCGTTTATGTGGGTGTAGGAGATCCCTCCGGGGGGAAGGCGTCTTTGAGGCGGGAGCGAGGGATGCGCTATTTAGCTGGGTGCTGATCAATTATTGAAGTTCCCGAACCTTATTTAGGAAAGCTTCGAGCTTCATTACTTCCCAGTCCTTGGTCATAAATTCATCACTTCCGGGAGTAATAATAAAGGCATGTTGAGGTTTCAAATCCAGCAGGGATTGGGTATGGCCTCTTTTAACAGCGGGTGCATTGGTTAACTTTATTTCGATAGCGTGTGTAATGTTATTGCCTTCAGTTATCAGGAGATCGGTTTCAGCTCCATCCTGAGTCCGGTAAAACCAGGTTTGCCGATTTTTTGGAAGCAAGGACAGTATTTGTTGTATTACAAAACCCTCCCAGGAGTTCCCGGCTTGAGGGTGCCCCATCAATTGATTATAATTCGGCAAAAAAAGCAGATTATGCAACATACCTGAATCCCGGATGTATATTTTGGGGCTTTTTACTAATCTTTTTTTCGAATTAAAGTGCCATGGTTGCAAGGTCCGTATCAGCATACTCTCTTCCAGGTAGTACATCGCGTTCGTAACGGTCGTTTGCGTAACAGCTAATGACCTGCTAAGATTGGAGTAATTAACAAGCTGTCCGTGTGAATGAGCAAGCATCTGCAGTAATCGCAATATTTGCGTCGAAGGCATCGCCAGCCCCAGTTGCGCCAGATCACGGGTAACATAACTATTGACAAAATCTGATAACCATTCCACTGTGGCCTTATCATCTTCTGCCAGGAAAGCCTGGGGAAATCCGCCGCGGTACCATAAAGTATTTAATGCACTATTTTCAGTTTCTATAAGATTAAAGGGATATAGCTCTCTATATCTGATCCTTCCGGCCAGCGATTCAGCGCTCTGCCTTAATAATTCGGGTGAAGCAGATCCCAGTAAAAGGAAACGTCCCGGCTTCCTGTCTTTATCAATCAAAGATCTTAATACCGGAAATAGTTCCGGCAGGTGCTGTATTTCATCAATCACCACCGTCTTATCTTCATAATTGGTCAGGAATAATTCTGCATCCTGTAATTTGGCGAGATCGGCAGTCGATTCCAGGTCCAGGTAAATAAAATTTTCCGGGTTAGCCGCTGCAATCTGTTTTACCAGTGTTGTCTTTCCCACTTGCCTGGGTCCTAATAAGGCGACTGCCGGCATGCGTTGCAAATCAATTTCTAAAGTGCTCTGTAATAATCTATTAAACAACTGTATGAGGTTAAGCCTGCAAATTATGGATAAAAAATGTAAAATGCAGTAATAATTAAATGGTGATGTTAAGTTATTTATAATCAATAAATTATATTCCTGCATATACAACTAGTGAGGCCGCCCTTCCAGGCGGCCTCACTAGTTGAAAACCTTATGTAGGGTGATGCGCTTATTTGGCGACTTCGGCACGGATCACGTTCAGGGCGCCACCTGCTTTGAACCATTCGATCTGGGGTTCATTGTAGGTGTGGTTGAGGGTGATCTGGTCTTTGCTGCCGTCCTTATGGTTCAGGACCATGGTCAGGGGTTTGCCGGGAGCGAAGGTGCCGAGGCCTGTGATATCGATGCTGTCATCCTCTTGCACCTTATCGTAATCTTCTTTGTTAGCGAAGGTCAGGGCCAGCATGCCTTGTTTCTTCAGGTTTGTCTCGTGGATACGGGCGAAGCTGCGTACGATGATGGCCCGTACGCCGAGGTGGCGGGGTTCCATGGCTGCATGTTCGCGGGAGGAGCCTTCTCCGTAATTCTCGTCGCCTACCACTACGGAGCCGATGCCGGCTGCTTTGTAGGCTCTTGCCGTAGCGGGTACGGGTCCGTATTCGCCGGTGAGCTCATTCTTGACGGAATCCGTCTTCTCGTTGTAGAAGTTGACGGCGCCGATGAGCATGTTATTGGAAATATTGTCCAGGTGGCCGCGGAACTTGAGCCAGGGGCCTGCCATGGAGATATGGTCGGTGGTACATTTGCCTTTTGCCTTGATGAGGAGTCTGAGTCCTTTCAGGTCGGTACCTTCCCAGGGGGTGAAGGGGGCCAGGAGCTGGAGGCGCTGGCTGTCGGCCTTGACGACCACCTGTACGCCTTTCCCGTCCTTAGCCGGGGCCTGGTAGCCCGCGTCTTCTACGGAAAAACCATTGGGGGGCAGTTCCACGCCGGTGGGTTCGTCGAGCATGACGTCTTCTCCTTTCTCGTTCTTCAGGGTATCTTTCAGGGGGTTGAAGGTCAGGGTGCCTGCGATGGCGAAGGCGGTGACGATCTCGGGGGAGGCTACGAAGGCGTGGGTGCTTGCCAGTCCGTCGTTGCGCTTGGCAAAGTTCCTGTTGAAGGAGGTGATGATGGAGTTCTTGCGGGTGGGGTCGTCGATATGACGGGCCCATTGTCCGATAC
This sequence comes from Puia sp., assembly GCA_035555335.1. GTDB lineage: Bacteria > Bacteroidota > Bacteroidia > Chitinophagales > Chitinophagaceae > Puia. Next base: position 88,049 of record DATMGS010000018.1, on the reverse strand, counting down.
AGGGTCCGCAGGCGTTGGCCAGCACGACTCCGCCGATTTGGTCGAAAGTTTTCAGAAAGCCGTCTTTTTCAATGGTATAGCGTACCAGTTCGGAGCCGGGGGTGATGGTAAATTCCGCTTTGGTCTTCAGGTTCTTGTCGATCGCCTGTTGGGCGAGGGAGGCGGAGCGGCTGATATCTTCGTAAGAAGAGTTGGTACAGGAGCCGATCAGGGCTACTTCCAGGCGTTCGGGCCAGTTGTTGGCTTTTACGGCTTCTGCGAATTTACTGATGGGCCATGCCAGATCCGGGGTGAATGGTCCGTTTACATAGGGTTCCAGTTCGTTCAGATCGATATCAATGACCTGGTCGTAGTAGTTTTGGGGATTGCTGTAGACTTCTTTGTCGGGGCGGAGGTAGTCTTTGATGCCATCTGCCAGGGCGGCTACTTCTTCGCGGCCGGTGCCTTTGAGGTAGGCGGCCATTTTCTCGTCGTAGGCGAAGATGGAGCAGGTGGCTCCGATCTCGGCTCCCATGTTACAGATGGTGCCTTTCCCGGTGGCGCTGAGGCTATCTGCGCCTTCTCCGAAATATTCCACGATGGCTCCGGTGCCGCCTTTTACGGTGAGGATGCCGGCTACCTTGAGGATGATGTCCTTGGCCGAGGTCCAGCCGCTGAGCTTGCCGGTCAGCCTGACGCCGATGAGCTTGGGCATTTTCAGTTCCCAGGCCAGGCCTGCCATGACGTCTACGGCATCTGCGCCGCCGACACCGATCGCTACCATGCCCAGACCGCCTGCATTGGGGGTATGGGAGTCCGTACCGATCATCATGCCGCCGGGGAAGGCGTAGTTTTCCAGGACTACCTGGTGGATGATGCCTGCGCCGGCTTTCCAGAAGCCGATGCCATATTTATTGGAGATGGATGCGAGGAAATCGTATACTTCTTTATTGACGTCCAGGGCGGTTGCCAGGTCGGATGTCGCGCCTGTCTTGGCCTGGATGAGGTGATCACAATGCACGGTGGAGGGTACCGCCACCTTGTCGCGGCCGCAGGTCATGAATTGGAGCAGGGCCATCTGGGCGGTTGCGTCCTGCATGGCTACGCGGTCCGGCGCAAAATCCACGTAATCTTTTCCCCGCTCATAGGCGCGGACGGGTGTTTCAAAAAGATGGGAGTACAGTATTTTTTCAGCTAAAGTCAGCGGTTTCCCTACCAGTTTACGGGCGGCATCCACTTTGGAAGGCATTCCCCCATATAACTTTTTAATAAGATCCAGATCAAAAACCATGATGAATTTATTTAGATGTTAGATGTAAGCCGTTGATACAGACCATGGGCCATAGGCGATGGCGTATAGAATCCGGTGTTTGAGGATGCGAATTTACCTAAAAATGCGTTATTGTATCAACATTAATAGGGTTGGTTTTGCCGTTTTTTTTTAAATTAGCATTATGAACAGACTGAAGAATTTCATAGAATGGCAGGTATTCGGGGTATGTACGGCCATTGGGGAGAAGATGGGTATCGCCACGTCCAGGATCCGGACCTGGTTTATCTATATTTCTTTTCTTACGATGGGGTCTCCGCTGATCGTCTATTTTATCCTGGCATTCTGGATGAATATCAAGAGATATATCTTATCTGCCCGCAGAAATCCCCTGAAATATCTTTAGCAGACAAAATATTCCCTGCTTGTTTTTACGTAACTTACGAGGGAACCCATCAGGGTGATTTTTCATATTCTGTTTTTTTATAAACGAGATTTACCTGAGTAAGTGCTATCCGGCTCTATCTGACCGAAACATATTTACGGATAAAACTACTTGTTCCCTTGTTCCAGTTTGATTACTCCTATACTGACTATGGGCAATTGATGAACGACCTTGCTCAGCGGTTGAATGCACCGGTGAATAATAACCGGCTGGTGTTTCCCGAACAGATTGCCACGGGGAGCCTGACCTTTGTAAAACTGCCGAATGGTATCCATGTAAATATCATTAATTGCCGGATGAACCAGGACTGGCTGCTCTCCCGAAAGAAGATCCGCGAAGAGTATTATATCCTCCGTTTTCATGAGCTTACCATCCCAGATACGCTGGAAATCAGGATCGGCAAGGAACGTCTCAGGGAATCCAATACGACGCGGCCTATCGCTTATCTCACCAATACTTTGTCCGACTGGTCCTACCTGGGGGCCAAGGGAACGATCTACAAGGGGATCGACGTGCTGTTCGACGCGGTGTGGCTGGGGGGGTATCTCGGGGTCAAGAATATCGATGATGTCTTATCGACCTATCTTTCGCTGCAGGTGGAGAACGTACATACGGAGCCTTTGGACAGCGAATACCGCCGGTTGATGCAGGAGATCGTGGAAGTGGACGATAACAGCCCTATGCGGCTTGCCATCATACAGAACAGGATCATGCTGCTGATCGAGCGGTTCTTCATGCGGATCTACGAACGGAAGAGGAATTCTTTCTTCGATGTACCGTTATCAAAGGCGGATATAGACAGGATGATGCAGGTGGAGGCTTCTCTCACCCGCAATATTTTCGAGCCGGCCCCTACGATCAACCAGCTGTCCAGGATGGTATCGATCAGCGAGTCGAAGCTGAAAAAGGACTTTAAGCTGATTTATGGTGTGCCGGTGTATGAGTACTTCCAGAAGATCCGCATGCAGGCAGCGAAGGATAAGCTGTTGTCGGGGGATCATTCCGTGAAGGAAGTAGCGATGGAGCTAGGTTACTCCAACCTCAGTAATTTTACGATCGCTTTTAAGAAAGAGTTCGGTTTGCTGCCCAGTAAATTACTCACCACTTATTGACAAAAAATTTTTGCAGCTATGCTTAGCCCCTTTTCAGTTAGAGAAAGGGTGGATTGAGCTATACCTTTGCATAGTATTTGAGGCTAATGCCTCAAAAAAGTTATCCCGTTTTTAATTCCTCAATAACTGGATTTTGTCCAGTTGTGGTACGCGGGTGTTCAAAGGCAGGCGTGTACCAATCCAGAAAGACCAACCCTTCTATCCGCTATCTCATAAAGACGAGAGGACGCGGCTTTGGTTCGCAGAACCAGACCAATAGAGGTTTGCGGCAGATGTGCTATATTTCAACAGCACATCTGCCGCAAACACTAAAACGTCGATACTACCTTACGAATTTTTACCAATTGTTCCAGCAACCCCTGAAGCAGGTCCAGTCGCAGCATGTTGGCGCCGTCGCTCATGGCGCAGGCTGGGTTCGGGTGTGTTTCGATGAACAAGCCGTTTGCACCGGTGGCAATGGCAGCTTTGGCTATCGTGCCGATTAGTTGTGGATTGCCGCCGGTCACCCCGCTGGTCTGGTTGGGCTGCTGCAGGGAGTGAGTGCAATCCATTATGACGGGGGTGCCGTGTTCCTGCATCCAGGGGATATTGCGATAGTCTACGACGAGGTCCTGATAACCGAAGGTGGTGCCTCTCTCGGTCAGCATAATGTTTTCATTTCCCGCATTGCGTATTTTTTCTACTGCGAATTTCATGGAGGGGCCGTTGAGAAACTGGCCTTTTTTAACGTTGACCACTTTTCCTGTCTGGGCGGCGGCGACGAGCAGGTCTGTCTGCCGGCAGAGGAAGGCGGGGATCTGGAGGATGTCCACGTATTTGGCGGCCGGGGCGGCTTCGTCGTGGGCGTGTATGTCGGAGGTGGTGGGTAGCTGGTATTTTTCACCGACTTTTTTTACGAGGGCCAGGCCGTTCTCATCGCCGATGCCGGTGAAGGAGGAGGCGCTGGTGCGGTTGGCTTTGCGGTAGGAGGCCTTGAAGACATAGGGGATACCGAGGTTGCGGCAGATGGTGGAGACTTTGTCCGCCACTTCCATGACGAGCTCTTCGCTTTCCACTACGCAGGGGCCGGCTATGAGAAAAAAGTTATTCTTGTCGTAGGACTGATGTTTGAATAGTTGATGTAGGAATTCCATGGTGCGAAACTAGCACAAAAAAAAGAAAAAATGACGCTAGTTCACTGAGGGCCAATGATAGACATTGTGAACCGAAGTAAACTACGTTAAAAAGTGAAATTGCGTGATGGGATTGCAGTGAAAAGCCCGGAGCCCCTGGCGAGGACTTGAAACGTAAAGCCCGACCCGAAGGGGCACGCCCGAAGGAATTTTTTTTGCGGGACAAACGCGTTTTGGGGCGGGATGAACGATTTCCGGGGCGCGTCGAACGATCGGCTTTGGCGGGATAGCCCCGAGCCGTTATATTTGCGCCCTTAAACGGATCCAATGGTAAAAGAAAAAGTACTGGTCATCGGGGCGAGCGGGCAAATAGGGGTGGAGCTGACATTAGCGTTACGCAAGATCTACGGGAATGCCAATGTGGTGGCTTCCGATCTGCGGGAGGAAAACGACTTGCTGAAGGGCACGGGACCCTATGTTTCGATGGATGTGATGAACAAGGAGATGCTGCATGTGCAGGTGATCCGGCAGAACATCACCCAGATCTATTTGCTGGCGGCTATTTTGTCGGCCACCGGCGAGAAGAATCCCAACCTGGCCTGGCATCTCAATATGCAGGGGTTGCTGAACGTGCTGGATATCGCCCGGGAGGAGAAGATACACAAGGTCTACTGGCCGAGCAGCATTGCCGTCTTCGGTCCTACTTCTCCCAAGCTGGATTGTCCGCAGCGGACGATCATTGAGCCCAGTACGGTTTATGGGATCAGCAAATATGCGGGGGAGTTCTGGTGTAATTACTTTTTCGAACGTTATGGCGTAGATGTGCGGAGCATCCGCTATCCGGGACTCATCAGTTATAAATCCGCTCCGGGCGGCGGGACGACCGACTACGCCGTGGAGATCTTCCATGAGGCCCTGGACGACCGTAAATACAAATGCTTCTTAAAGGAGGACACCTATCTTCCGATGATGTATATGCCTGATGCTATCCGGGCGACGATCGAACTGATGGAGGCGCCTGCGGCCAATTTGTCCGTGAGGACGGCGTATAATGTAGCTGCTTTGAGCTTCTCGCCTAAAGAAATAGCAGCCGAGATCCAGCAACACATCCCTGAATTTACGATCAGCTATGAACCTGATTACCGGCAGAATATTGCTAACAGCTGGCCGCAGAGCATCGACGATTCGGTGGCGCGGGCAGACTGGGGCTGGAAGCCGGAATTTGACCTTGTGCGGATGACGGCCGATATGCTGGAGAATTTGTAGGGGCGTCTGGCGCTGGCCTTGCGGGCTGAGGCTCTGCGCGAGGGGGCGGGATAGCCTACTTTATTGATAGACTTTGTGGGTGGGGCGGTTTTTTTCGTTAAATTGCTCTCTCATTTTCAATCCCGGTTTTTATGTTACGTATTCTTTCGGTGGCGACGATCCTGATTTTTCAATTTATTATGGTGGATGGAACGGCTCCGGCTGCGCCTTTGTTCCGCAACGGGCAGTGGCGGGCGACTTTGCAGCGAAAGGATGGCAATGTCATTGTCTTTACTTTTGAGGTGAAGGACAGCGCGGGCAAAAAGATCCTGTATATCCGCAATGCGGGGGAACGATTATTAGTAGATGATATTACGATACAGGGGGATTCGGTATGGATCCGTCTGCCTTTTTTTGAATCCCAGCTAAGGACGGTGCTGACAAAGGATGGCGACCTGGAAGGGGTTTGGCTCAAAAGAGGGCAGGATGCTTACGTTTCCGTTCCTTTTAAGGCAACTCCGAAAGAATCGTTCCGGTTCCCGGCGGGGAAGCCTGCCGGCACGAATGTGTCGGGTCGCTGGAAGGCCTTATTCCTGTCGCCGGATGGGAAAGACACGACGCTGCGGGTGGGTGAATTTGAGCAGAAGGGGGCGCGGGTGACGGGAACTTTCTTAGATGCGGGTGGGGATCTGCGCTATCTGGAAGGGGTGGTGACGGGCGACAGCCTGAAGCTGTCCTGTTTTGACGGGGGGCATGCCTATCTTTTCACCGCCCGTATCGTGGGTAATTCACAGCTGTCTGGAGGCCAGTTCTTCGCTGGCGCCAGTGGTTATGAATCCTGGACGGCGGATAAAGATGCCAGGGCACAATTACCCGATGAGTTTAGCATCACCAAATGGAATAAAGACGCAGGGCCGCTGAATTTTACCTTCCGGGATATCGATGGACAGCCGGTGTCGTTAAGTGACGCCCGTTTCAAGGGGAAGGTCGTTTTGATCCAGATCATGGGTTCCTGGTGTCCTAATTGTATGGATGAGACCCAGTTCCTGAGCGGTTTTTACAATGAATATAAGCCCAGGGGGGTGGAGATCATCGGGCTGGCTTATGAGCGCAGCACCGATTTCGCCCGGTCGCAGGGGAGTTTACGGAGTTTCCAGCAAAGATTCCACGTTCAATACCCGATGCTGATCACGGGGGTGAGTGTGGGGGACCCGCAGCGTACGGAGAAGACCTTGCCGCAGCTGGAGCGGATCAATAATTTTCCCACCACGATCTTTGTGGGTAAGAAAGGGTTGATCGAGCTGATCCATACCGGTTTCAGCGGACCTGGAACGGGAGCGCATTATGAGGAGCAGAAGAAGGAGTTCTACCAGACGGTGGACAGGTTGCTGGGGGAATAGGGGGCGTGATCCGATGGGTGACGATCGAGACCGGATGCCCGGGCGATCTGAGACGACGGGAGATGCTCCTATTTCCACAAAATTGTTCCTACGTATTTTGATTGTGCAATAAGTCCCATGTACCGGGAATCTTCGGTATTTTCACGGTTATCTCCCAGCACGAAGAGCTTATCGGCCGGTACGCGGAGCGGGCCGAAGTTGTCACGGTTCCAATTCTTTTTATATAGCTGGTAGATCGCCTCATCCCGCACTCCGGGGGGCAGAATATATCTCACGCAGGGCAGCTGAAAACGTTGTACGTATTTAACATCCAGGGGGGCATAGATAGTTCCGGAATAGGGTGGAATGGTATAGGCAAGTTGCCGGTCGTAGATGATGCCGAAGGTATCTTTCTGATCGATCTTATACATATGTGTCAGGGGCAGGCGCGTATCTTCATTCTTCCCATTTACGTACAGGATACCGGCTTTGATCTCGACGGTATCTCCGGGAAGGCCGCAAAGGCGATGGGTCCGGATGGTACGGCCTTCTTCAGGGGTTATCGTCCGGTAGCAGAGGTATTTAAACCGTTTGGGCTTTAGCAGGTTGGTGGTAAAAAAGAAACGACCGGGCCTGAGTGTCGGGAGATTGGCGGTGTTGGTCACCGAGAAAAACTGGAGGGCAAGGGTAATTCTCCCAATAATCCACAGGAGGATTACAAGGCAGGCTACCAGACAGGCAATAATAAGGGGTCTCAAGGTTATAGGGTATAGAGGTATTTAGGGTGCTGCCAAATTATAGAAGTTTAGCAGAACTTCAAAAGGGTAATTGAAATTAAATCCTGGGGGTGGCCGGGTAAGGGGCCGGGTGGAGCCGGGTGGATAGGTGGGCTGCGGGTAAGGGGCAAATGTGGAAAGTGATGGAATATCTCCGGTAGTTTTTTCTGTAAATTGCACCCCATGCAAGAATATCTGGATCTACTGCAGCATATCCTCGAAAAAGGGGCGTCGAAGACGGATCGGACCGGTACGGGTACGCTTAGTTGTTTTGGCTACCAGATGCGGTATGATCTGGCGAAGGGGTTTCCGCTGGTGACTACTAAGAAGCTGCATCTGAAGAGCATTGTGTATGAGTTGCTCTGGTTTCTGCGGGGCGATACGAATATAAAGTACCTGAAGGATCATGGGGTCCGCATCTGGGATGAATGGGCGGATGCGAATGGCGATCTGGGGCCGGTCTATGGGAAGCAGTGGCGTAGCTGGGAAGGTGCGGATGGGAAGGTGGTGGACCAGATCACCCAGGTGATCGACCAGATCAAAAAGACGCCGGACAGCCGTCGTTTGCTTGTGAGCGCCTGGAATGTAGCGGACCTTCCGGAGATGGCGCTGATGCCTTGTCATATTGTTTTTCAGTTCTATGTGGCTCCTCCGGCTCCCGGAGAAAGTAAGGGAAGGCTGAGCTGCCAGCTGTACCAGCGCAGCGCCGATTCTTTCCTGGGAGTGCCTTTCAATATTGCTTCTTATGCGTTGCTGACGTTGATGATCGCGCAGGTATGCGGGTTGGAGCCGGGCGAGTTCATTCATACATTCGGCGACGTGCATCTTTATAATAACCATCTGGAGCAGGCCCGGCTGCAATTGACGCGGACGCCTTATCCTTTGCCTGTCATGAAGCTCAATCCGGCGGTGAAGGACATTTTCGGATTTCAGTTTGAGGATTTTACCCTGGAGAATTACCAGAGCCATCCGGCCATCAAGGCGCCTGTGGCGGTGTGAGCCGATGACGGGGCGACCGGGGGAGGCCCGACCGACCGAGTGATGGGCTAAAACCTGGATGACCGGGAGGCCCGATGCCGGGAGATAGATGATCAAGCCACAGGGGGGCATAAATATTCATTAGATCCATTATGATAATAAGTTTAATCGCCGCCGCCAGCACCAATAATGTGATCGGTAAGGACAATCAGCTTCTCTGGAATCTGCCGAATGATATGAAGTTTTTCAAGAATATGACATGGGGCATGCCGGTAGTCATGGGGCGGAAGACCTATGAGGCGTTGGCGGGGCAGCCTTTGCCGGGGCGATTTAACTTCGTGATTACCCGCAACAGGGATTGGGATCCGCACCATGCAAAAGTGGTGGTGGTAGATTCTTTGGCCGCCGCCATCAGGGCGGCGGGGGATACCGACTGTAAAGAGACGTTTGTGATCGGTGGGGGCCAGATTTATTCGGAAGCCATGGCTATTGCCGATAGAATATATATGACCCGGGTACATACGACGGTCGAAGGGGACGCTTGGTTTCCCGTTATCGATGAAACGGTGTGGAAACTGACCAGTAACCTGGACTTTCCGGTCGATGAAAAGCATGCGTATGCGTATAGCTTCCAGGTTTGGGAGCGAGTACCCCCAACCCCCTAAAGGGGGAATTAATACTCCGGAAGATCTATGAAAGAAAAAATGAAAGTAACCCACCAAAACGGAGGGGGTAAATACTCTTCCTTACAGCTTGCTCAAAAGTACGTACAGTACTACCTGACCGCTTCCAACAGAAGGGGACATGGTATCCACTCTCCCTTTGTTTTCGATCTCGTAAAAAATGTATTGAATGACTCGCGGAATTTTTCTGAATATGCTGCTATTGAAAGAATGCGGCAGCAACTAAAGGGAGATGACGCCATCCTATCTATCGAGGATATGGGCGCTGGTTCTGCTTTGAAGGCGACGAGCCAGCGTCGTATTGCGGATATTGCCCGCCATGCGGCCAAATCCAAAAAACTCGGGCAGCTGCTCTTTCGCATAGCCCGGTATTACCGGTCGGGTACGATCCTGGAGCTGGGGACTTCGCTGGGTTTGTCCACTGCCTATCTGGCTGCGGGTGCGGCGGCGGGGAATGAGAGAATGGGTGCGAAGGTGTTCACGATCGAGGGGGCGCCTGCCGTGGGGGCGGTGGCGGAGAGAAATTTTCGTTCCCTGGGATTGGGAAATATAGATCTTACGATCGGGAATTTTGATGCTGTGCTGGGGGATACGCTGGACAGGGCGGGCAGGATCGACCTGGCTTTTGTGGATGGCAATCACCGGCTGGAGCCGACGCTTCGTTATTTTGATGCGCTGTACGGGCGTCTGTCTTCGTCTTCGGTACTGATCTTTGACGATATTCACTGGAGCCGCGAAATGGAAGAGGCCTGGGAGTCGATCAAAAAGGACAACCGGGTATACCTGACCGTCGATCTTTTCTTTATAGGGCTTGTTTTTTTTCGGGATACATTCAAGGTAAAACAGGATTTTATCATTCGTTTTTAAGTGGTGGGCTGCGTCGGAATTTTTTTCTAAAAGGCATAGGGGTAAAGAACGTGTAGGTTGTCTTATACTGGTATAGTATGGATCAATCTTCTTTGGGCAATGGCAGCAACCTGGCGGCCAATCCGGTTACGAATATTGTGGGCGGGGCGCTGGGGTATTTCAGCGCGCATACGTCGCAGACAAGATCTATCATCGTAAAGTAGTAGTTTTGTCGTTTATTCATCAACCAATAAAGCCAGTGGATTCGTTGTTACCGAAAGACTTTATTGCCTCCCTGGAAGGGATCGAAGGGTATGATGCCGCGGCCTTTGAAAGGGTGCATGCGGATAGAAAGCCGGTGACTTCCATCCGGGTCAATCCGTTGAAGCCACCGGCCGGGGCGGCTGGGGCGGCGGGACTGGTAAGCCCGGGAGAGATGAGAGCGCCGGATGTTTTGGCTGGTGCGGCAGGCCCGGCAGTGCGGGAGCGGGTGCCGTGGTCTTCGTGGGGGTATTACCTGGGGGAGCGGCCTTCTTTTACGTTCGATCCTTTGTTTCATGCGGGCACTTATTATGTACAGGAGGCGTCCAGCATGTTCCTGGAGCAGGCATTGCGTCAGACGGCGGATCTTGCGCGGCCGCTGCGGGTATTGGACTTGTGTGCGGCCCCGGGGGGGAAGTCTACGCTGCTGCAATCGCTGTTATCTCCGGGCAGTTTGCTGGTGAGCAATGAGGTGATCAAGACGCGGGTGAATGTCCTGCAGGAGAATATGGTGAAATGGGGCGGCGCCAATGTGATCATTACGAGCAATGACCCGCGTGATTTTTCCCGGCTGGAAGATTATTTCGATGTGATCGTGGTCGATGCTCCCTGCAGCGGAAGCGGGCTTTTCCGGCGGGAGCCGGAGGCGATCGGGGAGTGGAGCGGGGCGAATGTGCAGCTTTGTCACCAGCGTCAGCAGCGGATCCTGGCGGATTGCTGGCCGGCGCTCAGGCAGGGCGGGGTGCTGATCTATTCGACCTGTAGCTATTCGAAGGAGGAGGATGAGGATATCCTGGATTGGATGATGGCGGAGCGGGAGGTTGTCAGCTGTCGGTTGGCCCTGGAAAAGGAATGGAATATTGTGGAGTCGAGGGGCCGGGGGGGTGGATATGGATACCGGTTCTATCCGGATAAGGTAAAAGGCGAGGGTTTTTTTATAAGCTGTATGCGGAAGGTGGATGGGGGTATATTCTCTTATCCCCGAAACAAAAAGCAGGTGCAGGGGAAGCTGTCGCGGCAGGAGGAGGAGCGGATGCGTCCCTGGGTTAAACAGGATCTTTTGTTCTTCCGGCATCATGAGGGGGTGTATGGGCTGCCCCGGGGTTTGGAGGGGGATCTGCCTTATCTCCAGTCTTTTTGCTATTTAAAAAAGGCGGGGGTGTTGATGGGGCAGCTGGCGGTGAAGGAATTTATACCGGAGCATGATCTTGCTTTAAGCACGCTGCTTCCTGAAGGGATACCTGCTATTGCGTTAACGAGGGAACAGGCGATCCAGTATCTTCGGAAGGAGGAGATACGGTTAGAGGGGGCGCACAGGGGTTGGGCGCTGGTGCAATATGAGGGGCAGAACCTGGGTTGGGTGAAGGTGTTACCCAACCGGGTCAATAACTATTATCCGAAGGAATGGCGGATCCTGAAAAGGGATTAATTAAAAAAAATCGCTAAAAATCTCCTTTTTTATTCACCCGTTTTCTGGTTTAGTTGTCTTATATACCAAAGGACAACAGACATGAAATCCGTAAGTCTCCGGGTCGGGCTTTGCCTGGTAGCCGGTCTCAGAATATTTGTAGCCACTGCACAGCAGAATATTGAATTGAGCAAGGCCCGTTTTTCTACGGGGGACCATTCGCAGTGGAAGGAGAGGAGTTTCAATGACACGGGATGGAAAACAATCCAAACGGGCATGACCTGGGAAGAGCAGGGGTATCCCGATTATGATGGATATGCCTGGTACCGGATCCATTTTAAGCTACCTTCTTCGTTGCGAAAAAATGCTCTTAAAAAAGACTCACTTCGTATTTACCTGGGAAAGATCGACGATGTCGATGAGACTTTCTTAAACGATCATAAAATCGGGCAGACGGGGGCCTTCCCTACGGATGCGGGTGGTTATTCCGGCGCTTATTATACGGAAAGGGAATATTATGTGCCGCTGTCGGGGAATCTCCTGCAATGGGATCAGGAAAACGTGCTGGCCATCAGGGTCTACGATGGCGGCGGAGGGGGAGGTATGTCCGGCAAAGCGGCTTATGTGAATATGGTCGATGTGATCGATGCGCTGCGCCTAACCTCTACTACCAAGCCAGGCAACCATACTTTTGTAACGCTGCAGAATAAGGGAAGCATTGCTATTAAAGGCAAGCTGCTGGTTCAGGTAAAAGATATTGAAACGGGCGGGATACTGAGGACGATCGAACAGCCTGTATCGTTGCCGGCTTTCCGGACAATGCAACGGGAGCTGGTATCTCCGGGGGAAAAGATCGTCGGGGTATCTTCGCGGTTCACCCAGGCCACCACGGGTAAGACCATCGGCTATACCATGGTGCTGCCTTATATTTTAACACCGCCGGCTCCTTTGAAACCGCGTATAAATGGTCCTATCGTATTCGGTGTCCGGGTTGGCAGTCCCCTTCTATTTCGCATACCTGCTACCGGGAAGAAACCGCTGCGTTATGAAGTGAAGGGGTTACCGGTGGGACTGCAGGTTGATGAGAGCACCGGTATTATTTCGGGCCGGCTGGATGGAGAAGGGGTTTATGTCTTGCGGCTGAGCGTCTCCAATAGCCTGGGTATGGATGAACGAAATCTTACTATCAAGGTTGGACAGGGGCTGGCGCTTACCCCTCCGATGGGTTGGAATAGCTGGAATTGCTGGGGAGTGAATGTCAGTGCGGAGAAGGTAGAATCTTCCGCGCAGGCGCTGATCGATAAAGGGCTGGTCGGGCATGGATGGGGGTATATGAATATCGACGACGGGTGGCAGTCGCCGCAACGGGCGGCGGATGGTAGGATCGTCGCCAATGAGAAGTTTCCGGATATGAAGGCGTTGGGGGACTGGCTGCATGTGCGGGGGCTGAAATTCGGCGTTTATTCGTCTCCGGGCCCCCTGACCTGCGGGCATTATACGGGTTCCTGGCAACATGAGGCGCAGGATGCCCGGTCCTATGCGGATTGGGGTGTAGACTATTTAAAATACGATTGGTGCAGCTATGGGGAGATTGCGGGCAATGACAGCTCTTTGGATGTGTATATAAAACCTTATCGTATTATGCAGCAGGGGCTGCAGGCGCAAAACCGGGACATTTATTATAGTCTCTGCCAGTATGGGATGAGGGATGTGTGGAAATGGGGGCCGTCGGTGGCTGGTAATAGCTGGCGTACGACGGGGGATATTACGGATACCTGGGAAAGTCTGTTCAGCACGGGTTTTGTCCAGGGGCAGGATAAGCTGTATCCCTATGCGCAGCCCGGGCATTGGAATGACCCCGATATGTTGATCGTGGGGCAGGTGGGCTGGGGTTCGAATCTGCATCCGACCCGGTTAACGCCGGATGAGCAGTATACTCATATCAGCTTGTGGTGTCTTCTTTCTGCGCCTTTGTTGATCGGGTGTGATCTGTCGAAGCTGGATGATTTTACGATCGGGCTTTTGACGAATGACGAAGTGCTGGCTATCGATCAGGATACGATGGGGAAGCAGGCGCGGCGGGTGGTTCAAGAAGCCGGATACCAGGTATGGGTGAAAGAGCTGGCGGATGGCAGCCGGGCTATCGGCATCTTTAATACCGGTGATGACTATAAAAATATAGTGGTAAAATGGAGCCAGCTTGCGTTATCCGGGGGGCAGAGGGTGAGGGACTTGTGGAGGCAGAAGGAATCGGGGCTTTCCAGGGATTCTTTTACTACGAAGGTGGCGCCCCATGGGGTAAGGCTGATCAGGGTAAAACCGATGAAGGAATGGCCGGTTCCGGTGATGGTGAGCTATGGCAGTCCCGATATTCGCTATAAGAAGAGTGAGGCTCCTGCTATCCGGGTCCCTGAGATGCAATGGACGGTTGCCGCCTGGAAGGGCGAGAAAGTGAGTACGCAGGTATTGTTATGGGGCAGCAAGGCCCTTGGCGGTGTCCGGCTGGTCCCGGGGGCCCTTCGAAGCAAGACCGGCGTTGTTTTGCCGGCTTCGCAGGTCTCTTATGGGTTTGTCCGATACGTAATGACGGATGGATTGAATAAGGAAGGCGGCGGCTGTGGAATAGGGCCGGCTGCGGGGTCGGATTCTTCCCTGGTGGCGGACGGTATCGATTTCAGGAGGGCGAAAGATGTGGCGCCTAATACAGTGCAGCCGATATGGGTGAGCCTGGAGGTGCCGCGGACGCTGCCTGCGGGAGTCTATTCAGGGACGCTGCAGGTGATTGGTCAGGGGGTGTCCCGCACCTTATCTTACCGGGTAGATGTAAAAGACCATTTGCTTCCGTCTCCGGATAAATGGACCTATCATATAGACCTCTGGCAGAACCCCTATGCGATAGCGCGGGTACATGGAACTGCGCTCTGGAGCAAGGAGCATTTCGCGGCCATGAAGCCGTATATGAAAATGCTGGCTGCGGCCGGGCAAAAGACGATCACGGTGAGCATGATCTACGATCCCTGGCGCGGGCAAACCTATGACATCTATGGGTCGATGATAAAATGGATAAAGAAGAGGGACAATAGCTGGGAATATGATTATACTGTCTTTGACAAGTGGGTGGGTTTTATGATGCAACAGGGGATCGGTTCCCTCATCAACTGCTATACGATGGTCCCCTGGAACAATAAATTTTATTATTACGACGAGGCTAACGGGAAGGATACCGTGCTTATAGCTGCGATAGGCTCTCCGGAATATATGGCCCATTGGCGGCCGATGCTGATCGATTTCAGGAACCACCTGAAGGCAAAGGGCTGGTTTGAGAAGACGGCTATTGCTATGGACGAGCGGGCTTTGGAAGACATGCAAAAGGTGATTGCGCTGGTGAAGGGGGTGGATACTGCGTTTAAGCTATCATTGGCCGGTAGCTATCACCCGGAGATTGAAAAGGATATCTACGATTATTCTATAGGCTCGGCCGATCATTTCGATTCTGTCACCCTGCAAAGGCGTATAGGGGAAGGGAGGCCGACGACCTATTATACCTGCTGCGTGGAAGGCCATCCCAATACGTTCACTTTTTCATCTCCGGCTGAGGCTGAATGGTTGGGATGGTATGCAGCTAACAAACATTACAATGGTTATCTGAGGTGGGCTTATAACAGCTGGCCCCGGCAGCCGCTGCAGGATTCCCGGTTCGGGACCTGGAGTGCAGGCGACACTTATTTCATTTATCCCGGGGCTGGTAGTTCGATACGGTTCGAACGGCTCCGGGAGGGTATCCAGGATTATGAAAAAATAAGACTGCTTAGGGCTTTTTTGATGAAGACGCACCAGGCGGCTGCGCTGGAAAAATTGCAGGCTTTGATCGGAGCGTTCGATATGGGGGCTTTGCGGTCGATGGATGCGGCGGACCAATTGCAGCGGGCGAGGGTGGTGTTGAATGAATTGAGCGGGAAATAATTGGACCCGTGTTTTTCCGAACCGCTGCATGCCTGATCGCAGCGGTTTTTTTATTGGATTCGATTTATCAAATTATTGTGCATCTTTGCCTTGAATCCGGTAAAAAAATAACGCTATGCGATCAAAGGCCCTTGTATTTTTGTTGATTAGCTCTTTTTTTGTAAAGTTGGCCCAATCTCAATCCAATGAACTTCTCATACAGGGTCAGACGGGTAATTTGTACCTGGAACATACGGTGGTAGCCAAAGAGAACTGGTACAGCATTGGAAGGCTCTATAATATAAGTCCCAAAGAGGTAGCTCCTTTTAACAAGCTGACGATGGCGCAGCCGCTGACTATTGGCCAGCAGCTGCAGATCCCGTTGACGGCTGCTAATTTTTCCCAGAATGGGGTAAAAGCTCCTGCGGAGACCCTGGTCCCTTTGTATCATGTCATCCAGGAAAAGGAATGGATGTACCGGATCAGTGTGAATCACAATAAGGTTCCGATCGCCAACCTGGAGAAATGGAATAATATCAATAAGGACCAGGTGAAAGCCGGGATGCATATGATTGTCGGATATTTGAAAGTGAAGACAGCATTGTCCGCGCTGGCGGCTGGCGGGGGCGGGGGTACGGTAGCTGCGGCTCCGGGTGTTTCGGGTGGGGGAGCGACTGGCGCTACTGCTACGACTGGGGCTGCTTCTACGACTGGGGCTGCTTCCAGGCCGAAGGCGATGGCTTCGGATGCCGGATCGAAGGCGGCTGCTCCTGTGGCCAGCAAACCTCCTGTGATCACTGCTACGGTGGCTCCTCCTGTTACGAAAGAGACTGCGGCGCCTGCGAAAGATGCTGCTACGACGGGAGCGACGATGAAGGAGACCATTGCTGTGACTGGCGCTTCGACCGGTGCGGCGGTTAAGGAAGAACCGAAGCCGGTAGAGCCCAAACCGGTGGTGCATACCAATCCGACTGCGGCGACTGCGGGCACTCCGGCGATCCACTTCAACGGGGGCTATTTTAAGAATGACTTTACGGATGGCGGCAAATCGACGACCGGGCCGGCTGGTATTTTTAAAAGCACCAGTGGCTGGCAGGACGGCAAGTATTATGCGCTGATGAATAATGTGCCGGTCGGTACGATCGTGAAGATCAATGTGCCTTCGACGGGTAAGAGTGTTTATGCCAAGATCCTGGGGCAATTGCCTGATATGAAAGAGAGCGGGGGATTGACGGTGCGTATCAGCAATGCAGCTGCCAGTGAGTTGGGAGAGGGGGAGGGGAAGTTTGCGGTTGAGGTGAGGTATTAAGTTATCAGGTTTTGCTCCAAATAGGATATTTATTATCAGTTACTGCTTGTCAGTCAATGGGTTCATCCTATTTATTTCCGAGTGTTCCGCCACGAACCCGATTTTTCTGCACTTTCTGTTGTTTAAAAAATCATCTTTATAGTGAAAAATGAGGTAAATTTGTGTGATATTTCACTTTGTGTTTGGGATTGCTAAAAAATGTAGTATTTTTGTGTGAGTGAAAAATTGGCAATGGCAACTAAAGAGGAAGTACAATCATTCTTACTGGAGTTTCACCAAAAGATGAAAATCTGGGAAATCAGATGTAAGGATGATCGGGAAAAAAATACGCAAGCCCTGTTGAGTTTAGATATAAACTCTATACAGAGAAAAAAAGTTATTGAAGAACTTTCAGTGGCCGATTATTCTGAAGGCCCTCTTCCGGACAGCTTAAATGCTAGTGCTCCCCTCTGGGTTTTTGGAAAAACTGTAAAGGGTATTATGGTTTATATTAAAATATCTATTGGCAAGCCAAACAGTCAAGTTAAATGCATTTCTTTTCATGAAGCTGAACATGAAATAAAATTGCCTTTTAACAGGAGATAGTGTTGCTGTTTAACATAAAATGGGGTGCCTTTTAATATGAAATGGAGGTGCCTTTAATATGAAATGGAAGTGCCTTTAATATGAAATGGGGTGCTTTTTAACGAGAATAAATTGCCTTTTAAATGAGGATTTAGTATGGAAAAAAATAAACCACAAGGAAACATTAAGCTCAAACGACAAATCAAGTCCTTTGAATTCAGAAAAGAGTCGTTTGATATTTTTTATCATAACTGGGTAGATCAGGATGACGATGAAGAATTTACCACGACAGAACTGGATGAACTGAATTTAGCTCAGGTACATAATCAATATAGAAACAAATATTGTATACCGTTTGTGGATGAGATTAGATCCACGCGTGAACAATATGGATTGAGTGCATCAAAGATGAGTGAGATATTGGGATTAGGGCCTAATGTGTACCGAAATTATGAAAATGGTGAAATTCCAAGCATTACAACAGGAAGGTTAATTCAGTTAGCCAAAGATCCTGAAGAGTTTAGAAAGTTGATTGCATTGAATCAAAATGAGCTTGAGCTGCATGAAATGGAAAGGATTAATAAGAAAGTTGAAAGTAAGTTAACATCATGGAATTTTATCGACAATAAACTAGATGAAAGGCTTTTTGGAACAAAGGAGCCTAATATTTACAATGGCTATCGGGTTCCGGATATTGATCGGATAGGAACAATCGTGAAATACTTTGCTCAAAAAACCGAACCGTTCAAAACCAAGATGAACAAATTACTTTTCTATGCTGATTTTCTTCATTATAGCCGAACCGGTTATAGTATCAGCGGGCTAACTTATATCGCGATTGCGCGCGGCCCGGTGCCAAAGAATTATGGAGGTATTTATGATAGATTATCTGAGTTTGGTTTTGTCAATATAGAGGAAGTCGAATTTGATGATTTTGGTGGTGAAAAATTTTTGAATCCTGATGGGGAGGCAAATATGGAGATTTTCACAGAGATTGAAAGAGAGTCAATTCAAGATGTTTGTGAAAGTTTAGGGAATTTAAAAACGAGTCAAATTGTTAATGCAAGCCATGATGAAGATGCCTGGAAAAAAAATATTGACGAACATAACAGAATAAGCTATGACTATGGGTTTATTTTGCGTCATATTGAGTAATAGCTATTCGGGTATTTGTTAAACGGAAAATTTATAACCCCGCAGAAAATCTTCGGTCTTCATTTTCTTTTTTCCTTCCAGCTGGAGTTCGGTTATCCGGATGTAGCCATCGGGGGCGGCGAATTTCAGGTAGGTCTTTTGGTCGGTGGCGTATTGGCCCGGTGGGATGGAGGGTGTTGTGCTTTCTTTTTCGGAGTGGTAGATTTTGAGGAGTTTGCCACCGAGATGGGTGAAGGCTGCGGGGAAGGGGGACAGTCCTCTGATGAGGTTGTAAATGTCAGAGAGGGGGGTATTCCAGTCTATTTTGCAGGTGTCGGTGAAGATTTTGGGGGCGTGACGGAGGGCGGGAATGCCTGCGGGCTGAGATGGATTTCCCTGGACGCTTGTAGGCTGAGATGAGGAGCCCTGCATGCCCGTGGGCTGGGACGGAGTTGTCTGGGCTCCCTGGGTCTGGTCCTGGGGTATTTCTTTCAATGTGCCTGCGGTGAGGCCTTCTACGGTTCTTACCAGCAAGCGGGCTCCGATCTCTTTCATCCGGTCATGGACTTCTCCGGCCGTCTCCTGTTCGCCGATGGGAAAGTTTTCTTGCAAGAGAATATTACCGGTGTCTATATCCTGCTGTAGTTTAAATGTGGTGACGCCTGTCTCTTTTTCTCCGTTGATCACTGCCCAGTTGATGGGGGCGGCGCCCCGGTACTGGGGCAGGAGGGAGCCGTGGAGGTTCACGGTGCCCATGGGGGGCATGTTCCAGACCAATTCCGGCAGCATGCGGAATGCTACGACGACCTGGAGGTCTGCCTGGAGAGCTTTGAGTTCTTCGAGGAAGAGCGGGTTCTTTAATTTCTCCGGTTGCAGGATGTTCAATTCTTTTTCGCGTGCATATTTTTTTACGGCGCTCTCGGTCAACTGCATACCGCGGCCTGCCGGTTTATCCGGTGCGGTGATCACTCCTACGATTGGATAGCCTGCCTGTACGAGGGCATCGAGGGAGGCCACGGCAAATTCCGGGGTGCCCATAAATACGATCCGGGGGCTGGTATGTTGAGAGGGCTGTTGATTTTCAGACATAATGATAAATCGAAGTTCAGTTGTTAATCTGCGTATAGCAAATATTTTTTCCGGATGGCCTTGAAACGGGTGAGGGCGGGCGTCCAGCTTTGGCGGATCTCTGCTTCGGTCCTGCCTTCTTTAATTTGTTGTTGCAGGAGATCGCTGCCGGCCAGCTTGTTGAAGAATTTGCCTTCTCCCGGGAAGAAATGCTCTTTATCGGGGAATAGACGGTAGGCATTTAGCAGCCATTTCAGGGACAGCCTGTTTCCTGTTTCTTTTTCCACTTCTATTGTGCTGAGATCATAGCCATAGCAGATCTGGTTCAAAAGAGGGGGATTTTTGGCGCCGCTCAAGCTGAGCGGGGTAAAGTGATAGAGGTCCTTGGGAAAGGAGGGGTTGCCGTATTGTTGAAAGGGTTTGTCCGTACCTCTGCCTAAGCTGATGGCTGTTCCTTCGAAGAAGCAGATGGAGGGATAAAGGTAAACGGATTGCATATTGGGCAGGTTGGGAGAGGGCTGTACCGGCAGCACATATTTGCTTTTATGCGTGTAGTTCCGGCAGGGGATGACGGTGAGGCGGAAGCTGCCCTGAGGGGTATGTTGCGTGCGCTGTTCGTTAGACTGAGTGAGTGGTGCAGTAGCGTTGGCGGCGTTATTCGGGGCGGCATGGGCGGTAGTGTCGAGCCATCGTTCGCCCACCAGCATGCGGCCGTATTCTCCGATCGTCATGCCATACACGACGGGTATGGGCTGCATACCGACAAAGGACTTGAATGTGGGATCGAGAATCGGTCCGTCTACATACGATCCGTTCGGATCCGGCCGGTCGAGGACGATCACGGGGCGGTGGTTGACGATGGCGGATTCGAGGTATTTCTGCAGGGAGGAAATGTAGGTGTAGAATCTGACCCCCACGTCCTGGATATCAAACAGCATGATATCTACGTCCCGGAGGTCGGCGGCGGAGGGCTGGTCCTTGCTGCCATAGAGGGAGATAATGGGTATGCCTGTTTTGGGGTCTGCCTGACTGTTGACGTGTTCTCCGGCGTCGGCGTCACCCCGAAAGCCGTGTTCGGGGGCGAATATTTTTATAATATGGATGCCTTTTTTTAGTAGGGTATCCACGAGATGGGTATTGCCTATGGTGGAGGTTTGGTTGGCGAAGACGGCTATGGTTTTGCCTTGGAGCAGGGGCAGGTAGAGGTCCATTTGGGCGGCGCCGGGGAGAATTGGTGCGGGAGGCATTTGCATAGGGGATGCAAGGACGGGCTGGTTGATTGATGTGGGGGAGGGCTGGCCGGAAAGCACTGCGCTGAGGAGCAGGAATACGCCGGAAATAATTGCGATTTTCATGTTTTTTTGGTTTACTTCGGACACCCTGCAAGATTGTTATAATCTTTCTATTATCCATGGCGCATTCTCCGATTATTTAACTTTTAATCTTAAATTCGCGGCATAATCCTCATTCAGGGAATTATCTAAAACAGAAGCTGAATTTATGCAACAAGTTAAAGCCGGTGATACTGTGAAAGTTCATTATCATGGTCGCCTTACGGATGGAACTACATTCGATTCTTCCGAAGGACGCACTCCCCTGGAATTTGAAGTTGGCAGTGGTATGGTGATCAAGGGATTTGATGATGGCTTATTGGGGATGACGGTAGGAGAAAAGAAGACGATCGAGATCCCTGTAGGAGATGCTTATGGTGAGAAGGACCCTCAGATGCTAATGGATTTTCCCATCGACCGTTTTCCTCCGGATATGAAGCCGGAAGCGGGTATGCGGTTGAATATGACCAATGGCAGCGGTCAGCAGATCCCTGTTGTTATCGTAGATGTAAAAGATGATAGCGTGATCCTGGATGCCAATCATCCATTGGCCGGAGAAGACCTGGTATTCGATCTGGAGCTGGTAGAGATCGTAGGTGCTCCTTCCCGCATTATCATGCCTTAATATTTATCTTTCAGCATAACTATGTTCCTGCAAAGAATTACGTTTTCCCTAATTCTTTGCAGGAATTCATTTTGCTATGATCTGTTTGCCGGAATTGTATTTTCTTTCGAAGGCCCAGGCCAGGACCAGGATGGCTATAATGGACGCGGCCATGTTCAATACAGATCCTTCCAGTCCAAAATCACCCCCCGTCACTAGCAGGTCTCCCTTTGTTTCTGCTACCAGTAAAGAAGGAAAATCATGTCCACTGACCTTTAAACCCAATAAAGGCCCCTGGAAAAAGTTCCAGCTCAGGTGGAAGAAAAGGGAATACCAAAGATTTTTTGTATAGATATAATTGATTCCCAGCAACAGGCCGGCTAAAAAGAGATTGGCAAAAGCCAGGGAGTTCATGCCGGGATTGGTTATATGCAAGGCCGCGAACAGCACCGCGGAAATACCCAGGGCTATCCATTTGTTGGGGAAAGTGTCCAATAGATTATTAAGGATATAACCCCGGAATACCAGCTCTTCACTAAAGGCGATCAGCCCCATCAATCCAAGGGAGATAAATAACGATTGGGGATCCCAGTTGATATCGGTCCATTGCAGGTGTCCGCTGAGCAGTAGCAGCAGCGCGCTGATGCCCAATAAGGCCGGGCCCATAAAAAGGCCGGCAGCCGATTCCGCTCCATAGCCTGTCATCTCCCATCCCAGACTTGAAAAAGACTTTCTGTCGACGAATACCCGGAAGATCCAGACGCTGATGAGGGAAATAAGGCATTCCAGCAGGAGCACCAGCCAGAGGTAGCTGCCGGTGAGCTGGGACGCCAGGGTATGGATGGGGTCTGCCTGGAGGTCGTCTTTTTTCACACCCACTATGATCAGCACGGCCGGAACAGCGATCAGAATGGTGGTGAGGCAGAAGGCAATGCCAAACAACAGCACCCGAAGCCAACCTTGTTTTATCAACGGATTTTTTATAGCCTGATCAGACATAGTTTATTATATTGATTCGTAATTTACGAACATGTTTGACAACTATAAATTTACGGTAGCGGAAAGATTTATCCGTTATGTGCAAATCGACACGCAAAGCGACCCCGGATCCAGAAGTTATCCCTCTACGGAAAAGCAAAAAGACCTTAGCAGGCTCCTGGTGAAGGAGTTGCAGGAAATGGGCATTACCGATGCCGCGCTGGACGAATATGGCTATGTCTATGCCACGATCCCGGCCAATACGGACAAATCCGTTCCGGTCATTTGTTTTTGCTCGCATGTGGATACGGCTCCGGATTGCACTGGAAAGGGGGTTAAGCCGCTGGTCCACTCCAATTATGATGGCGGCGACCTTGTGCTGCCGGATGATCCGGCCCAGGTTATTTCTCCCAGGGAGCATCCCTATCTGCTGGAAAAGAAGGGGGAGGATATCATTACTGCTTCCGGAACTACCCTGCTGGGGGCCGACGATAAGGCGGGGGTGGCTGTAATCATGGATATGGCCCATTACCTGGTGTCGAATCCGTCCGTCAGGCATGGCAAGATCCGGATATTGTTTACGCCTGATGAGGAGATTGGAAGAGGGGTGGATAGGCTGGATCTGGAAAGGCTGGGGGCTGAGTTCGGTTATACGCTGGATGCGGGGGAGCGGGGTTCTTTTGAGGACGAGACTTTTTCCGCCGATGGGGTGAAGATCACTTTTCATGGAGTCAGTGCGCATCCCGGTTATGCGAAGGATAAGCTGGTCAATGCTATTAAGGCTGCGGCGGGTTTCCTGGATTTGCTGCCCAGGGATGGATGGTCGCCGGAGACGACGGAGGGGCGTTATGGTTTTGTTCATCCGGTGCGGATTTCGGGGTTGGCGGAACAGGTAGTGGTTGAGTTTATTGTCCGCGATTTTATCACGGCCCGGCTGGCGGCGTATGAGGAAAGTCTTCGGAATATCCTGGAGGAATCGCTGGCAGTATTTCCAGGTGTCCGGGCGGATTTCGAGGTCGTGGAGCAATATCGTAATATGAAAGAGGTGCTGGAGCATCATCCCCGGATATCGGATTATGCGGTGGAGGCCATGGAACGGGCCGGGGTAACGGTGCATAGGGGGAGTGCCCGGGGAGGAACGGATGGGTCGCGTCTTTCTTTTATGGGGCTGCCTTGTCCCAACCTTTTTACGGGGGAGATGGCTTTTCATGGCAAGCATGAATATGTAAGCATTCAGGATATGCAGAAGGCTGTGGAGACGATCGTGCATCTGGCCGGTATCTGGGAAGAGAACAGCTAAGCCTGAGACCTTTTGCGCAGAATGTCTTCTACGATGGTGATGGCGTGAATCCTTGAATTTTCTATGAACCAGATATGGGTGTTCATGCCTCCGCATACGACTCCTGCCAGGTATAGGTTCTTTACATTGGTCTCCATGGTAGCCGGATTGTAGAGAGGCTGTAGTTTGGCATCGTCGGATAATTGGATGCCTGCTTTGCGGAGGAAACCGAAATTGGGCTGATAGCCTGTCAGGGCGATCACATAGTCGTTGGGAAGGGTGATGGGGCCATCGGGGGTTTGTATATCGACTTCTCCTTCGCGTATGGCTAACAGGGAGGAATGGGTATAGGCTTTGATGCTGCCTTCTTTGATGCGGTTCTCGATATCGGGTTTGACCCAGTATTTGACCCGGCTGCCGATTCCTTCTCCCCGGATGACCATGGTGACTTCCGCTCCTTTACGCCAGGTTTCCAGCGCGGCGTCCACGGAGGAGTTGCTGGCTCCGACCACCACTACTTTCTGCATGGCATAGAAGTGCGGCTCTTTGTAGTAATGGGTGACTTTGGGAAGACATTCACCGGGGATGTCCAGCAGGACGGGGATGTCATAGAAGCCTGTCGCCAGGACGATATGTGTGGCTGAGTAGGTATTTTTAGCCGTGATGACTTCGAAGTTGATAGCCGGTGCAGATGGATGCGGGGCGGCGGATTTTGGATCGGGGGCCGGAACGGGCGACGGATGCGGGGCATACACCTGATGGATTTCTTTTACTTCTTCCTGCAGGTGGAGATTGAGCCGGCGGGAGACGGCGACCCGGCGATAGTATTCGAGCGCTTCGCTGCGAACGGGTTTGACATTATTGCTGACAAAGGGGATCTCTCCGATCTCTATGCGTTCCGAGGTGGAGAAGAACGTCATATTAGCCGGGTAATTATATAATGAATTCACCAGGCATCCTTTTTCCAGGATGAGGTAGGACAGGCCGGCTTTTTGGGCTTCCAGCCCACAGGCGATTCCGATAGGGCCTCCGCCTACGATGATCAGGTCGTAATGGGTAGTCATTTTTTGTTTCCAGGCTTTATTTCCAGCGGACAAAGGTACCATCAAAAATGTGTACATTCACCTCTAAATATTTATCGTATGGATTCCCTTTTACCTTTTTGGTGGGTTCTCGTGCTGATCGCTCTTGTATTCAGCGGACTGGTCACGGTCAATCAGGGGTTTATCAATGTCGTTACCATGTTCGGGAAATATCAGCGGATCCTGCGGCCGGGGCTGAATTTCAAGATCCCTGTCCTGGAGCAGGTGTTTAAGAAGATTTCGATACAGAACCGTTCCGTGGAACTGGAATTCCAGGCTGTGACGGCTGATCAGGCCAATGTTTATTTTAAGAGCATGCTGCTCTATGCTGTGCAGAATGCCGATGAAGAGACCATAAAAAGGGTGGCTTTCAAATTCATCAATGACCGCGATCTTATGCAGGCCCTTACCCGTACGATCGAGGGGAGCATCCGTGCTTTTGTGGCTACGAAGAAGCAGGCTGAGATCCTGGGGTTAAGAAAGGAGATCGTAGAGTTTGTAAAAGACCAGATTGACCATTCGCTGGAAGAGTGGGGGTATCACCTGCTCGATCTGCAGATCAACGATATCACTTTCGACAAAGCTATCATAGAATCCATGAGCAAGGTGGTAGCGAGCAATAATTTAAAAGCGGCGGCTGAGAATGAGGGTCAGGCCCTGCTGATCACCAAGACCAAGGCTGCAGAGGCGGAAGGGAATGCCATCAAGATATCGGCTCAAGCGGAGAGAGAAGCGGCCCGTCTCCGGGGGCAGGGGGTTGCGTTGTTCCGGGAAGAAGTGGCAAGGGGGATGAGCGAGGCTGCGGAACAGATGAAGCGGGCCAACCTGGATACGAATGTGATCCTGTTCAGTATGTGGACGGAGGCGATCAAGAATTTTGCGGAGGTTGGGAAAGGGAATATCATTTTCCTGGATGGAAGCAGTGAAGGTATGCAAAAGACCATGCAGCAGATACAGGCGCTTATGGTTAAGCAGGCGGGGCGGTAGGCTGCGATGGCTACGCCGGAGGCTTTGGCTCAATTTTAGCATTTCGTTAAAAATAGAAGGGGGCGCTAAGCGTTAATGACCTGAAATCATGCTAGTTTTACCATATTAAATAATTAAATAACATACTGGATGAGCTTATTTTTCCTGCAGGTTTTGATAGACTCGGCAAAGATCAAGGACAGTTTGGCAAAGGTGGCCATGTTAGCGGCCCAGCAAAAAGAGAATTTGTGGGATGTGTTGATCAAAGGGGGGCCGCTTATGATCCCTCTGGCAATTCTGCTGATCGTTGCCATTTTTGTCTTTATCGAACGGTATATAGCTATCAAGAAGGCTTCGAAATCGGATGATAATTTTATGAGCATTATCCGGGATCATATCGTGACCGGTAATATCACTGCCGCCCGGAGCCTGGCGAAAAATACGCCTACGGCCATTGCCCGTATGATCGATAAGGGACTTCAGCGGGTAGGCAAGCCCATCGAGGCCATCGAACGCAGCATGGAGAATATCGGTAAGCTGGAGCTGTATAAAATGGAAAAGAATACCTCGGTGCTTTCGGTGGTAGGGTATATAGCTCCTCTGTTCGGGTTTCTTGGGACGATCGCCGGTATGTTCCAGCTGTTCTACAATATCGCTTCCACGGGGGAGTATAGTATTTCTGCCATTGCGGGCGGGATCTATGTGAAAATGATCTCTTCTGCTTCCGGTCTGATCATCGGGATCATCGCCTATGTAGCGTATCGTTACCTAAACTCGCAGATCGATAAGTCGACCCATAAGATGGAGGCTGCCAGTGCGGAATTTATTGATATTTTACAGGAGCCGACCCGATAAACGAAAGGGGCCGGCGAATGGCGATAAACGAAAGGATCAGGACATTTAAACATTGTAAATGAATTTAAAAAGACGACATAGGGAAGAGGCTGAAGTGCATACGGGACCGCTGAACGATATCCTGTTCATCCTGTTGTTATTTTTTCTCATCGTATCCACGCTGGCCAATCCGAACGTGGTCAAACTTTCCCAGCCCAAGTCCAAGAGCGATACCAAGTCCAAGCAGACGGTGGTAGTCTCCATCGATGCCAATAAGCAATTTTATGTAGGCACGAACCGCGTGACCCTTGATGAGCTGAAAGCCAGGCTGCAGCCTTTTCTGGCAAAAGAGACGGATCAGCCTTCGATTGTGATCAATGCGGATAAGACGGTGCCTATCGATGATGTCGTAGCTGTCATGCGGGTGGCGCGGGAACTGGGCGCCCGTACGGTGCTGGCCGTCGACAAGACCGGAGTGCAATAAGGATGATCCTGCGGACGGATGTCCCGGAACTGACGCCTGGCCGGAGGATGTGGTCAAAATTCAAGATGGAGTCGCGCTGCAAAAACATTGACTGGTCCCCGGTCTTTATTGTAGGCAGGATGTTCGACGAACTGGTAGTCCAGGGTCGCCCAGAGGTTATTGAATAGTTTACACTCGTAAAAGACTTCCGCGATGTCCTCGCGTCCATAATGGGGGAGCTGTCCGTCCCCGATCATAAATCCATAACCGCCATTATTCAGGAAGTTGCGATGACCGCTGGAAAGGCCATTGGATAAAGCGGCGATACCGATATTATCGGCTGTTCTTTTCCAGCTTGCGCCTGAGATGCGTATGCCTCCGCTGATGGTATTGTCGATTTCGGCAAAGGCCCAGGTGGCGGTTTTGCCATCATTCCAGCCCAAGCGTAAAAAGGCATTTATGGCACTACTGAACTCCTGCTCGGCATTGATGCCAAAGCCTAATTTTTTACTCCCGTATTTTTTGCCGTAGAGAACATCCATGCTGGTGTCGGAGCCACTGAGCTTGGCGGCTATGACATCATTGTAATTGGGGGCTTTGTTGATATTGAGAAAGCTGAGCAGCCGTACGGTTCCTTTATGGCCATGGATGGAATATCTCTTCTCCAGTTCAAGGTTTTCGCTGTTGGTGTGGCCATAATTCCAGTCCAGCTCGGGGCCGTTGGCAAATTTGGGTTCCAGTGCTGTCGCCAGGCGGAGGGTCCAGCCGGGCCGGACATATTCTGCCGTAAATCCATAGGTATATCCCCGGGTATTGGCGGCATAGTCATAGGCTCCGTTATTCATCAGGGCCCAGTTCATAAAATCGGAACGGGGGTCATGGCTCACGTTGCTGTTATCGAAGAAGTCGCCCAGGGAGAATTTACCGGCGGAAAGGGTTAAGCGGGTCGTGGATACCCGCTCTTTGACCTGGTTCTTGCCGTCGCCGATCTCTTCAAAATGGTCTTTGTCCAGGAAAATATGCTGCCGTAAAAAGATGCGGGCGACATAGACGGTGGGTTCGGGGTCGCCGATGCGAAAGGTCTCTCCGTTTGGAAAACCGGCGATTCCCAGTGTCTTCCCGATGCCTTTGCCTCCGGCCATTTCCGGGTTGAAATACAATGCGGCTCCCTGCCAGAGCTTCCTGCCCAGGTAGAGGGTGGTCGTTACGGAGTAGGCGCGTTCGTGCCCGGCACTCAGGCTGTTTTGCCCGCTATAGGGGGAGCTGAAATTGGGGTGTCCCTGGAGGATGCCGGTGAATTGGAAGTGGTAGCTCCAGCCGGAATCCGTTAGCAGGGCATCGCTTTTCGGGGCCGGGGATGGATCGGGGGATTCCGTTTGCCAGGCTGGCGAAAGCCGGGCAGACGGTATTTGTACTGTTGAAGATTGCGAAGATGCAGTTTGCTGTGCAGACGTGCACAGACAGTTCATTGTAAAGCACAAGGGTAACAGGAAAAGTTGGTAGCGACGCATCATAAAATAAATAAAAGTTGCGCAAAACTAGCTTGCCTGCCCAAAACATTAAAATATTTTAATGTTACCTTGTTGCTTTTATCATCCGGTCCTTTCCCTGCATATCTTTTTTTAACGATACCGGGTGAAAACCGGCTTCCTCAAATTCCCGGACCACTTCTGCGCCCAGCCCTTCGTGTATTTCGGCAAAGATCTGCCCGCCGGGCAATAGTTTTTTCAGCCCGACATGAGCCAGGGCCCTGTAAAAGACCAGGGGATCCTGATCGGGTACGAAGAGGGCGAGGTGGGGTTCGAACCCGACGACATGGGGCGCCATGCTGTCTTTTTCCCGGACCGGGATATAGGGGGGATTGCTGACCAATACCTGTATGGGCGGCAGGGAGGCCCATGCGCTGCTATCGAGGAAATCAAGCTGGAGGAATTGAATATCGGCCTTATTCGAGGCGGCATTGTGTTGTGCGATGGCGAGCGCCGCTTCGCTGAGATCGCAGGCATAGACGGGGTTACCGGGTAACCGCCTTTTCAGGGCAATGGCGATGCAGCCGCTGCCTGTTCCTACGTCCAGGATAGATATTCCCCGGTGCGGGGCTTTGGAGACCGGGGCCTGGTCGGGAAATGGGAGGCTTCCCGCCTCTTCGGCCACCCAGTCCACCAGTTCTTCTGTCTCTGGTCTGGGAATGAGGACGGATTCGTCCACAAAGAATTTCAAACCGGCGAACCAGGCTTCCTGCAGCACATATTGTACCGGCCGGTGAGCTAGTAATTCCCGGGTATACCGGCGGAACATTTCCATTCCTTCCGCGGCGAGGGGCATGTTCTTATGAATGATGCGATCCAGCTTCTTCCAACCGGTGATCTTTTCCATGACCCAGTCTGTAATGGTGGCGGCCTCTCTATCCTCATAGAGTGTGCGTAATTGGGATACCATTTCCTGTTGGGCCTGTTGCAAGTTCATCCGTAAAATTAGAACCATTTAAGCGTATCCCTGCATCCTTCCGTCCTAATTTCTTACCTTTGTCCACTTGGACTCTCCGGAGATATACATGCAACGTTGCCTGGAACTGGCCCGGCTGGGGGCTGGCTATACTGCTCCCAACCCCATGGTCGGGGCTGTGCTGGTGCATGAGGGGCGGATTATCGGGGAGGGGTATCATGAACTATATGGAAAGGCGCATGCGGAGGTGAATTGCCTGGCCTCTGTAAGAGAGGAGGACATTCCTTTGATCTCCCGGTCTACGATCTATGTATCCCTGGAGCCCTGTGCGCATTATGGCAAGACGCCGCCTTGCGCCGATCTGATTATCGCAAAAAAGATCCCGCGGGTGGTAGTCGGCTGCCGGGATCCATTCCCGGAAGTGGATGGGAAGGGGATCGAAAAGTTGCGGGCTGCCGGCGTTGAGGTGGTAGTGGGGGTACAGGAAAAGGAGTGTAAGCTGCTGAATAAGCGATTTTTTACTTTTCATACGCGCCGCCGGCCTTATATTCTGTTGAAATGGGCGCAGAGCGCTAATGGGAAGATAGGGGGGGCGACGGCGGGTGATGCCGGGGCGGCGGGCGGTGGTTCGCGGGTGTTGATTTCCAATGAATATTCGAACCGGCTGGTGCATAAATGGCGCTCGGAAGAAGCGGCGATCCTGGTGGGGACGAATACGGCTTTGGCGGATGACCCGGCGCTTACGGTCAGATTATGGACGGGGCCGGATCCCATCCGGCTGGTCATCGATAGGGAGCTGCGTTTGCCTTCGTCCCTGCGGCTTTTTGACGGGACGGTGCGTACAATCGTTTTTAATACGGTGAAGCAGGAACAAAAAGGCAACCTGACGTATTACCGGCTGAGAGAAACCGGAGACAGGAGCGAAAGCCCGATCGGGGATAATAGGCTGATCGGGAAGAGCAGCCTGGTCCCTCAACTGGTGAACGCCCTATATGAACTAAAGATCCTGAGTGTGCTGGTGGAAGGAGGGGCGGCCCTGTTGCAGTCGTTTATCGACGAAGGGTATTGGGATGAGGCGAGGGTTATTACTAATAATGAGCTGGAGATAGCCGATGGCCTTGCTGCTCCGGTGTTGAAAAATGCGTCTGTTTTGCCGGCGGAAACGCTGCTATCCGATACGATACGAACTTACCACAATCCTTTATTCCTGTAAGAAAACCTTTTTCAGCAGTGCGGAAGCCCAAAGCGAGGTGCTAATGGGGGCACTTTGAAGAACCGACTGATCTGCCTTTCAGAGGGCGCAAAAATAATATATGGCTGAACAGGATTTTTATTACACGATCGAAAAGATGGCGACTGCGGAGTTGAAGGAAAGGGGCAGCAAGTTCATCGCCTATGCCTGTCCTCTAAAGAGCGTAGAGGAGTTCAAAGAGACGCTCAATGAAATTAAGAAGGAGCATCCCAAGGCGACGCATCATTGCTTTGCCTATCGCATAGGGCTGGATGGAAATACGCACCGGGTCAGCGATGACGGGGAGCCATCGGGTACGGCCGGACGGCCGATCCTGGGACAGATCGATAGCCGGGAGCTGGTCAATGCGCTGGTGGTGGTGGTCCGGTATTTCGGAGGGACTTTACTGGGGGTGCCTGGTCTGATCAATGCCTATAAGTCGGCGGCCGCTTTGGCATTGCAGATGACGCCGCTGGTGCAGAAACAGGTGGAAAAAGAGTTTGTCGTGCAGTTCGACTACACCCAGATCAATGATGTGATGACCCTGGTCAAGCAATATAATTGCCGGGTTATCCAACAGGAAATGCAACTTTTCTGTAATATGAAATTGGGGGTTCCCAAGAACAGGGTGGAGGAAGTGCGTTATAAGTTGCAGGAATTGCGGAATGTGGAAATCAGTTGAATCGCTCGCTGACGACCAGGTCTTTGCTGCCGGGAGTGTATTTATAAAATCCTTCTCCGCTCTTGATGCCCAGGTAACCGGCGGTGACCATATTGGTCAGCAGAGGGCAGGGGGCGTATTTAGGGTTGCCGAACCCATCGTGCAGCACTTTGAGGATGGAATGACAGGTGTCCAGGCCGATAAAATCGGCTAATTGCAGGGGCCCCATGGGATGGGCCATGCCCAGTTTCATTACGGTATCGATCTCCTGTACTCCCGCCACGCCTTCGAAGAGGCTGAAAATGGCTTCGTTGATCATCGGCATCAGGATCCGGTTGGCGATGAAGCCCGGATAATCATTTACGACACAGGGTATTTTCCCCAGTTGTCCGGCGATTTCGACCATTTGCCGGGTTACGGCTGTGTCGGTCGCATAGCCGTTGATGATCTCTATGAGCTTCATGACGGGAACGGGGTTCATGAAATGAAGGCCGATGACGGACTGGGGGCGTTTGGTGGCTGCTGCGATCCTGGTGATCGATATAGAGGAGGTATTGGAAGCGAGGATGCAGCCGGCAGGCGCCAGCTCATCGAGCTGACTGAATATTTTTAGTTTGAGGGCGGTATTCTCGGTGGCGGCTTCTATGACTAATTCCGCTTTGGCTACGCCGGCTCCAAGGTCGGTATGGGTAGTGATGGCGGACAGGGTGGTGTTTTTACCTTCTTCGGTGAGGAGGCCTTTGGTTATCTGCCGGTCCAGATTGCCGGAGATGGTTTGGAGGGCTTTGTCCAGCTGGGCGGCATTGGTATCCACGAGGTTGACGATAAATCCTTTCTGTGCGAAAACATGGGCGATACCATTGCCCATGGTGCCGGCTCCGATCACGGAAATGTTGTTCATATCGCTAAAATTATCGCTAAAATTTGGAACTGCTATCCCGGGGTTAATTATTATTCCGGAAATCACCCCGTTTCCAGGCCTGTATGAAGTCAGCCCAGGCGAGGGGGTTAAAGATATTCTGGGGAGGGGCCTGTCCCTGGTAATAATAACGGGTGGCCTGTTGCTTAAGGTAATAACTGGAGGCTTCCGCGGCGCTGGCGGGAAGGGATCGGATGAGGACCCTGCGTTTGGCGGCATCGGTATTCTGACGGGCTATTTCGATGTCATCGTCGGGCACAGGGGTGTTCACGAAATCCCGTTCGAACTGCTCGCGGGTGGGACGGGGCTTGATGATGGTGGCCGGCAGGTACTGGGCGTCCGTGATCATCAGCTGTATGATACTATACTGGTTGCCTTTAAAGGTATCTGGAACGTTGAGCAAATAGGTCTTGTAGCCCACACTGCTGAATTCGATCTGGTCACCCTTGAGCACAACGATGGAGAAGACCCCCTGATCATTGGAATAGGTGCCCTGATTGCGGCCTTTTACTACCACGCTTACTGCGGGAATGCCCTTTAAACTGTCGGCAGTCATGATGACACCATACAACTGGACCACGGAATCTTTTAGTTTGTCAAACTGTGCATTTGCTGCAAAAGGGCCGGACAACAGTAAGATATATAGTAGAAATTTTTTCATTCAGTTTCAAAATTAAACTTTAAACCGCAAATCGTAAACAAAGTAAGGTGACCAATGGTTAATTTTGTCTCAAATTAGAGTTTTTAACAAAATCTTGAACTGAACGGCGTTCAGTTCGCAGATGAGGCCAGGGGCCATGGCTGCCGAAATTAATAGTATTGCGGCAAAAAATTATATTTTCACAATTTTTTCGACGAAATTAACACGCATGACAACGGAAAAAGTTTTAGAGGCATTGAGCAATGTTCAGGAACCGGACCTTGGAAAGGATATCGTTACCCTGAATATGGTGAAGGATATAGAGATAGACGGGAATTATGTTGCCTTCACCGTTGTGCTGACTACACCGGCCTGTCCGATGAAGGATATGATCAAGAATGCCTGTGTCAATGCCATCCGCTTGCTGATCAATAAAGAAGCAACTGTTAACGTAAAGTTCACTTCCAATACCACGACTACAAGAAAGGAATCCCAGACTGTGCTGCCGAAGGTGAAAAATATCATCGCGGTGGTAAGCGGTAAGGGGGGAGTGGGTAAGAGTACGGTAGCCGCCAATTTTGCCCTGGCCCTGGCCAGGGGGGGCGCTTCCGTGGGGCTGATGGATGCCGATATCTATGGTCCCAGCGTACCGATCATGTTTGGTGTGCGGGGAGAACGTCCGATGATGATGGGGGGAGGGGAAGGCGGAAAAGGGCTGATTGTGCCTTTGGAGAAATACGGAATTAAATTAATGAGTATCGGGTTGCTGGTGGATGAAAAGAATGCCGTTGTATGGAGGGGCCCGATGGTCAGCAGCGCTGTCCGGCAGTTCGTCACCGATGTATTCTGGGATGAGCTGGATTATCTGGTGATCGATATGCCTCCCGGAACGGGGGATATTCATCTGACGCTGATGCAGACGGCTCCGGTAACGGGGGTGATCGTCGTTACGACTCCCCAGGATGTGGCGCTGGCGGATGCCAAAAAGGGTATTGCGATGTTTGGCCAGGCGCAGCTGAAAGTGCCTGTTATCGGGCTGGTGGAAAATATGAGCTATTTCACGCCCGCTGAATTACCTGACAATAAATATTACATCTTCGGGAAAGACGGGGGGAAGCGTTTGGCGGAAGAATATGATATTCCTTTTTTGGGACAGATACCGCTGGTACAGAGTATACGGGAAGGCGGAGATAATGGCGTTCCGGTCATGATGTCGGATGACGAAATCTCTAAGAAAGCTTTTTTGGATTTCGCCGGCAGTACGGTCCGGAGTATTGCGATGCTGAATGCGAATATACGGGTGGAGAAGGTGGCGGAAGTGGTGGCTTAGGCGGATGCGGGGGCTAGTTTTTTTCTGAAATAATCGG
This sequence comes from Puia sp., assembly GCA_035555335.1. Classification (GTDB taxonomy): domain Bacteria; phylum Bacteroidota; class Bacteroidia; order Chitinophagales; family Chitinophagaceae; genus Puia. Next base: position 53,738 of record DATMGS010000018.1, on the reverse strand, counting down.
TAAGAAGGCGGACGATAAAGGATATGGAGAGTCCCAGCAGGATGCCTCCTACCAGGCCGCCGGCGGCGCCGGATCCGATGGCGGCAGTGTGGGAAAGATGAAGCCGGAAGATCCTGTTAACTAACAGCAGTGCGATGCTCCCTGCTGCTATTCCTCCCAGGCTGCAGACGATAACTAATAAGGTCTTGAATCCTGCGGAAAACGATCTTGTGTAGAGGCCGACGATCAGGGAAGCAGTGAGGATTCCTGCTGACACCAGGCCGAACAGGAAGAATAAAAGAAGGACTGCGGCGAAGGAGCCGACGATAACAGCGCCGATTACGACAGAAAAGAAGGTGATTGCCAGGACCAGCAGGAACATATTGAACTCATCATCCGGGGGAACGGGAGTATTCGGGGTGGAGGTGGCTGCGACGGAGGTGTCTTTGCGGGGAGCCTGGTCGGCAAAGACCCTGTCGGATGACAGGAAGAAAAAAATAGTAAGGAGTGTGAGGAGTAACCGGTTCATAAGAGCTGTTTTCAAAAATCGTAACTTAGCGGGATGTATATTCCCCGTCGTTACGAAGAGAAAGATAAAGAAAAGATCTATTCCTTCATAAAAGAGAATTCCTTTGGCATTCTGATCAGCGTCAAAGACGGCGTGCCCGCCGGCACGCATATCCCGTTGCTGCTGGAAAAGGACGGGGCGGGAAACGATATCCTGATGGGGCATATCTCCAAAGGCAATGAACAGAAGTTTGCGCTGACGGATGGGGTGAAGGTGCTGGCGATCTTTGCGGGGCCTCATGCCTATGTTTCTCCCCGCTGGTATACGCAGATGAATGTTCCCACCTGGAATTATATCTCGGTGCATGTATACGGTACGATCCGGATCGTGGAAGGGGAGGCGCTGAAAGCGGCCTTGTCCCGACTGGTCGATAATTACGAACAGTCTTTGCCGCACCCGGTGACGCTGGAGGAGATCCCTGAAAAGACATTCAATGATGATTTTCGCGGCATTATCGGTTTCGAGATTGTGATCGAAGAGATACAGGCTGCTTATAAGCTCAGCCAGAACCGCGATGCTATAAGCCATCAACAGGTCATCGACCAACTGGATAAGGGAGATGATGTGGCGAAAGGGGTGGCTGAGGAGATGAAGAAAAGTAATCCACATTCGGACAATCAAGCCAGATAATTAATTTCATCCAATTATTGTTTCTCATCTTTGTTTTTCTTCTTTAAAACGTATGTTTTTTTAATTTAATAAGTTGTTCACAATTGTGGAAACTTAGGTCGATTAAATTATTTATTGCAATAAATTAACTTGCTGTAGAATGATTACTTTAGAGCAGTTAACTGACACTTTTGGGGATAAGGGTAGTAGGCATTTTGAATACTTAAGGAACAAAAACAAGGGAGGGGTAAATAACTCAAAAGGTAACATCTTTGAGAATTTTTTTACAGTATATCAAATAGCTAAATCATTTAATAATAATGCAAATCCCAAAGACATCTTATTTTCTTCACAAGTAATTTGTTTTATTGATGATCTTGTAATAGAGGATAGGAATGATAACAAAGATTGGCATTATCAAATTAAAGACGTTGTTACTTTAGGTTGGAATACCGGAAAAAATCCTATAGAACAGGATTTCAGAAATCAACGGGAATTCTCAGTGAAATTGGGAATCGATCCTTACCTGACATTAGTGATTTCCAATAAAGAAGTTCATGATTCTCTAGTTGCAAATATGCCGGCAGAAATTGTGGATTTTGTTGAGGTGGTTCATTTTGAAACGGCATCCTCTTTAAATAATTTGATAAGAAAGAATTTTTTGATAAAAGATGAATTGATCAAAATGTGCGCTCTTGAAAATCCATCAGCTGATAAACTTGAAACATTAGGTGCTATTTTACTAGGTTCATGGGACTCAACGGATAAGAGAGCCGTTTCATTAGAGGAATTGTTAAATAAGAGTTATGCTCAAAACCCACATTTTATAAAAGGGTTGTCGACAAAAATTTCCGAGAAATTAAGTAGCGTTTTTAGGTCTGTAGAACGGTTCAAATATAAGGTTGAAAATGGTTTTTTAATTTGGGATTTCAATGGAACCGATAATGGGATCTTAGAGTATCGTATTGGAAGCATGGAATATGAGCAATGGGAAAATGATATTTTTAATGCAACCATTAAAACATTTGAAGATTTAGAACTCTTTTTAGTCTCATAATATGGGAAGAATTTTTGAAGATAGAAATGTGAACCAAGATATAGTCGATTTACTCGACAGGCTTACTAATAAAGAAACCGGAAGTAAAGAATACGCTAATGCAATGTATGCATTAGGTAAAGAGTTTGGTCGTCTTATTCTTGCCAAGGTGAGTTCTTATAAAACTATTGCTTTGGCGAGTACGGTTGAAGATGCGGATTCTTTAGGAAAAGGGATTATTGATGTATTAGAAGAAAATGGTAAAAAGGTGCTTTTGACTGTTTTTTGGAACAAGAGATTTAATCCTAACAAGGAAAATCAATTGTCTGTAGCTCCAATCATTAAAGAATTCCATGAAAAAAGAGAAATAGATGCACCTGTCCTGATCATAATAAAATCTATTATATCAAGCTCCTGTGTTGTGAGGACGAATCTTACCAAGTTGATTGAAGAATCAAACCCTGAGCAAATTCTGGTGGTAGCTCCCGTTTTATTGAAGGGCGCGATTGCCAATTTAGAAAGCGAGTTTGATGCTACTATTACTCAAAAATTCAACTATTTGTACTTTGCTGAAGATGATAAAAAGACACGAGATGGATTTGTCGACCCAGGTATTGGAGGAGATGTCTATAAAAGGCTAGGCTTTGAGGGACAAGATGCAAAAAATAAATTTATTCCAGCTATAGTAAAAGAAAGAAGGTTAAGATATTTGTAATATGACAAGAGCACAGTTAACGGGACAGATCCGGGAAAGGAAATCGTATCTCTGCGTGGGCCTGGATACGGATATCACGAAAATTCCTCCCCATCTTCTTTCTGCTCCCGATCCTCTTTTTGAATTCAACCGGCAGATCATCGACGCTACGAAGGATCATTGTGTCGCCTACAAGATCAATACCGCTTTTTATGAATCGGCCGGCGCCAGGGGATGGGAATCGATGGAAAGGGCGGTTAACTATATTCCTTCCACGCACCTGAAGATCGCCGATGCGAAGCGGGGAGATATCGGTAATACCGCCAGCCAGTATGCGAAAGCCTTCTTCGAGACGCTGGCCTTCGACGCGCTGACGGTGGCTCCCTATATGGGTGAGGACAGCGTGAAACCTTTCCTGGAATACAAGGACAAGTGGACGATCGTATTGGGGCTCACTTCTAACCCTGGAGCGCGTGATTTTGAATTACAGCCTGCCGGAGACGGTTATTTATATGAGAAGGTGCTGACGACGGTGTCTACCTGGGGTACTCCGGAGAATCTCATGTTCGTGATCGGCGCTACCAAACCGGAATGGTTCGACAGCATTCGCCGGCTGACGCCCGATCATTTTTACCTGGTGCCCGGCGTGGGATCGCAGGGGGGCAGCCTGGAGGAGATTTCCCGCAAGGCGATGAATAAAGATATTGGCCTGCTGGTGAATTCCAGCCGGGATATCATCTATGCGGGGAAAGGGGAGGGTTTTGCGGAGGCGGCCGGCGCTAAGGCGCGGGCGTATCGGGATGAGATGGAGAAATTTCTTTAGGCGGCGGGCGGCTGAAGCGCTGCGGACGTTGTGGCGGCGGGCGCCGGGACGTGGAAATCACCTTCACTTTTAGCGATCACCAGGGTCGCGACTCCATTGCCGATGATATTGGTGATGGCTCTTGCCTCGCTCATAAATTTATCCACTGCAAATAAGAATGCCAGTCCTTCTACGGGGATCTTCTGAATAGCCGTCAGGGTGGAAGCCAGTACGATAAAGCCGCTGCCGGTAACGCCGGCGGCGCCCTTGGAGGTCAGCATCAGGATCCCCAGGATAGAGATCATCTCGCCGATGCTGAGGGATACATTGTAAAGCTGTGCTAAGAAGATCGTGGCCATGGAGAGGTAGATGGAGGTCCCATCCAGGTTGAAGGAGTAACCGGTGGGAACTACCAGTCCCACGACGGGTTTGCTGCAACCCATTTGTTCCAGCTTGTTCATCAGGGAGGGCAGGGCTGCTTCGGAGGAAGAGGTACCCAGCACAATCAGCACTTCTTCTTTGATATTCTTCAGATAGGTGAGGATATTGAGCTTGTAATAGCGGAGGATCATCCCCAATACCACCAAAATAAATAAGGCCATGGTAAGGTACATGGTCCCCATAAGCTTGGCCAGGGGGATGAGTGTCCGGATCCCGAATTTGCCGATGGTGAAGGCCATGCCGCCAAAGGCGCCGATGGGGGCCAGGTACATGACATATTTAAGGAGACGGAAGACGAATTTGGTAAGGGGTTCCAGGAAGGAGAGGACTTTTTCCCGATGTTTGCTGAGGCTTACGATGATGCCAACGACGATGGCTGCCAGAAGTACCTGCAGGATCAGGTTGGAGCGGAAAAATTCCCACCAGTTTACACCGGAGGCTCCCCGTTGAACATAACCGGCCGCCGTTTTTTTGGCGACTTCCTGTACGGGCAGTCCTGTTTTGTCGATCCTGCCGGGTTTGACAAGAAGTGCCATCAAAATGCCGATGGCCAGGGAGAGGGTGGAGACCACTTCGAAGTAGAGAAGGGATTTGATCCCGATACGGCCTACTTTTTTCAGGTTGCTCATGCCGCTGATCCCCGATACGATGGTCAGGAAAACGATGGGGGGGATGAACCATTTGATCACGGTTATGAACCAGACTCCCAGCTTCTCTGTTTTGATGGCTTCGGCGGGATAGAAATAGCCGAGCAGGACGGCGGCTACCAGGGCCACCAGTACCAGAAAGGTGAGATTGGTGAAAAGACGGATCAGGAGAGGGCGTTGCTGCATGGAGCCCGCCGGTGAGCTGGAGGACATTAAGTTCATGGATCTCATTGAAATTGTTTCAATATAAGATAAAAGCGGTAGACATCTTCGAATGAATTGTAGAGGGGGGCGGGGGCTACCCGGATGACCCCGGGCTCGCGGTAATCCACGATGATGCCGGCTTCGGTCATTTTTTGATGAATCTCTTTACCTCTTACTGAAAAATAGAGGGATAGCTGGGCGCCTCTGCGTTGGGGCTCCATGGGGGTGATGATCTCGAAAGAGAGGTTACTTAGCTGCTGCAACAGGTACGCGAGGTAATCGGTCAATTCAAGGCTTTTGGCGCGGATCTTTTCCATGCCGGCTTCTTCGAACAGGGGAAGGGAGGCCTTGAGGGCGACCATATTGAAGACCTGGGCGGTGCTGAGGCTCCATCCGCCGGCATTGGGTTTGGGGATGAATCCTTTCTCCATTTTAAAGCGGGTGGCTTCGTCATTGCCCCACCATCCGCCCAGCCGCACCATCTCTTTGTTGCGGGCATATCTTTCGTGCAGATAGGCTCCGCCTACGGCTCCGGGACCGCCGTTAAGGTATTTGTAGGAGCACCATACGGCGAAGTCCACTTCCCAGTCATGCAGCCGTAAGGGAACGTTGCCTACGGCATGGGCCAGGTCGAATCCGGCGAAAGCGCCCGCCTGGTGGGTGGCTGCCGTTATCATCTGCATATCGAAGAGCTGGCCTGTATAATAGTTGATACCTCCCAGCAGGACGAGGGCGAGGGCGTCCTTGTTCTGTTCGATGGCGGTGAGGATATCTTCTTCCCGGATCGTCTTTTCTCCGCTGCGGGGGCTGATCTCTATAATGACGTCGTCGGGGTCGAATCCATGGATCCTTGCCTGGGTCTCCAGGGCGTATTGGTCGGAGGGGAAGGCGCCGGCTTCCATGATGATCTTATATCTTGTCGTATCCGGGTGGTAGAAGGAGAGGAGCAGCAGGTGAAGGTTGACGGTGAGAGCGTTCATGACCGTTACTTCATCTTCCAGGCAGCCGACGATCTTTGACAGGGGGCGCCTGAAATTATCGTGGTAGGTCAGCCAGGGGTTTTGGGCGTGCAGGTAACCGCCGATGGCCATTTCTTTCCAGTCATCGAGCTCTTGTTGGATGGCGGCCTGGGCGTCTTTGGGCTGCAGGCCCAGGGAGTTGCCGCAGAAATAGATGGCGTCGCGGGGGGCGGCGTCGCCGGATGATCCGTTGGCAGGATGGGGCGGGAAATGAAACCGTGAACGAAAGGATTGGAGGGGATCCTGCTGGTCTTTCTGCCGGGCAAACGCTATCGTAGATTCGAAGGTGGAGGGCATCTTGCGTGTTTTGACGCAAGATAATAAAAACATAGGGGGCGGGCTGACGCCCACCCCCTATGTTTTTAGATAGATGTTGAGTCTTTGCCGCCGCCGGTGGCGCTGTGGGTGAGGCGTACGGTTCCGAAGCTGCTCTTGATCTTTATTTTTGCGTTGCCGTCTCCGGCTTTGCCTCTGTAGTCTTTGTCGAAGTGGGGGCCATAGTCGTTATCGTCCTCTCTGCGTTCTCTTATGCTGAACTCGCTGTCATTCAGGAAGTGTCCGAAGCTGGTGTGGACATCGATATCCGCCGACAGGGCTTTGGTGACGATCATCCGGATGCCCGAATAGGATTCGGAGAGAGAGAGTTCTTTTATATTATCCGATACGCTGAACTGGACGTTGTGGGAGAATTCGCTGTTGATTCGTACGTTTCCGTTCACGGCGCCGATCCTGGATTCCTTATTGTATTTGAAGGATATTTTCCCGTTGCTGATCTCGTCGATGGCGACTTTGCCGAATTCCACGTCGATCTCATCCACGTTCTTTAGTTTCCCGGCGGTGAGGCTGCCGAATTTGCTGGTGAGGTTGACCAGTCCGTCGAAGTCGGGTACGGCGATCTTTCCGAAGCTATTTTCCAGCTGCAGGCGATTGCCGGCAGGCATGTGGATGACATAGTCGATATAAAAAGCGCGGTCTTCGTCATTGTTGTTCTTGTTGCGCCTGCCGTCTCCGCCATTGTGGATCTCTCCGACCTTGGTCTTGAAGGAAATGATATGGTCTTCGTGGATCTCTTTCACGTCGATCTCGTTCATGATATCCTGGGCTTTTTCTTCCGAGGAGGAATTGGCTACGATCTCGATGTCCACGGTGATCTCTTTTTTATCCCAGGTGGTGATCATGACGTTACCGAATGAGTTCTCTATTTCGAGCTTGTCGTCGGCGCTGACGTTATAGGATTTATTGATGGTTCTTTTCTTTCTTACTTCTTCATCTCCATTGGCGGCCAGGCTGAATACCGGGGCAGACAGGACGAGAAAAAGGGATATAGAACTAAGCAGTTTTATATGCTTTTTCATATGCTGTTTTTTTAGAATGATTGATTTGTTTGATAATATCCAATTGATGATTCAAGAGTCCCATCTGCAGCTGAAGATTCTGTAACATCGCTTCCAGGAGTTGTTCCCGGTTGGGGTTTTTGGGTAATTCCTTTTGTAAGGACTGATATACGCTATCCAGGTCATGTACGTCCGCGGCAAACTGCTTGTAGAGCAGCGGTTCGTCTTTTTCGATGGTTTTTAGTTCTTTGTGCTTTAGTTCCACCAGTCTGGCATAGTGATACATTTCTTCGTTTATATTGGCATCGGCGTCGCCAGAGGCCGTTGCATTGGCGGGCTCTTTGCTATCCCTGGACTCCGTAGCTGCCAGGGATTCCCGGGTGCCTCCTGATGAGGGGGACGTGTGGGGGGCGGCGGAAAGGGTGTCGGGGGCTGCTGGCTGCCGGCCCTGGTTTTGGGCTGGCGTGGCCGTCGGGTTCTGCCTCGCTGCCAGGACGGACTGGTTATCGTCTTTATGTTTGAAGAACCAGATGCTTCCGGCCATGACTAAAATGATCGCTGCCGCTGCGCTCCACCGGACGCTGTTGAGCCGGATGATCCCCTGGTCACTCTTTGACCGGGTATTGTCCGATGGATCGGTGTTCTTCGACGTGTTATCGACGGGCCGTTGTTTTCCGGGTTCGATCTGGAACCGGATATCTTCCCAGACTTGCTTGCCTGGCTCCTCGTCATCAAATTCTCCGCGATGGTCCCGGACGAATTGTTCTAGCCGGTTATTCATGATAATTCTCCTTGTTTTATAATCGTCAATAATTTTTGTTTGGCGCGCATGTACTGGGTCCGGACCGTAGCATGGGATACCCGCAGGATCTCCGCTATCTCTTCCTGGTCGTATCCTTCGAAAAGGTACAGGGTCAGTACGGTCCTGTAGCCATTGGGCAGGAGGCGGACCGCCTTCTTTATATCCTCGACCTTGAGCTGGATCTCTTTTTCATCCAGGGTCTCTTCTTCCGGTAAGTGGCCGATATTGGTCTTTTCTATATCGATCATGTCTATTTTCCGTTTGCGCAGCTGGTTGATCGACTTATTGATGACGATCTTCTTCAGCCAGGCCCCGAAGGTCGATTTGTAATGAAAATCCTCCAAAGATCTAAATGCGTCGGTGAATGCTTCCTGCAATACGTCTTCCGCGTCTCCGGTATGGTTGACGATGCGCAGGCTGGTGTTGTACATAGCCTTGGAATATTTATGGTACAGCTCTGCGAAACCACGGGAGTCCCCTCGTTTGCATCGCTCGACCAATTCATCGTGTAGTATTGGTTCTGTTAGTTCCAATTCAGCTATTTTAGCATTCATTTGTTCCTGATCTTAATGTCTCTGGCGCCTCTTTACCCTTTTCACTATTAAATACACCGACTCTTTCCGCATGTTGCACGGGGGGCGGGAAAAGATCCATAAAAGCGGATTTTTGAGCTAAACAGGTGCGTGTATGAGCGTCTTTTGCTTACATTCGCAAGACATTTTTAAAACGATTGTCATGGCTCCAGCTTTTCAAACAGACCTTTTTCAGAGTCCGGATTACTTTCAATTGGACGAATTGCTGACAGATGAGCATAAATTGATCCGGGAATCGGTACGAAACTATGTAAAAAAGGAGATTTCTCCTATTATAGAGGAGTGTGCGCAAAAGGCGGAGTTCCCGCAGCAAATCGTCCGGCAGCTGGGGGAATTGGGTTGTTTTGGCCCTACGGTTCCGGAGGAATATGGCGGGGGCGGGTTGGATTATATCAGTTATGGGCTGATGATGCAGGAATTGGAAAGGGGGGACAGCGGGGTGCGATCCACGGCCTCGGTGCAGGGGTCGCTGGTGATGTTCCCCATCTATGAATATGGCAGTGAAGCGCAGCGAAAGAAATACCTGCCCAAGCTGGCCAGCGGGGAATGGCTGGGATGTTTTGGGTTGACGGAGCCCAACCATGGCAGCGATCCGAGCGGTATGCTGAGCAATATTAAAGATGCGGGGGACCATGTGGTTCTGAACGGGAGTAAGATGTGGATCAGTAACGCTCCTTTTTCGCAGGTTGCGGTGGTCTGGGCAAAGGATGAGCAGGGGGATGTAAGGGGTATGATACTCGAAAGGGGTATGGAGGGTTTCACCACCCCCACCACCCACAATAAATGGAGTCTCCGGGCTTCTGCGACAGGGGAGCTGGTATTCGATCATGTGAAAGTGCCCAAAGAGAATATACTTCCCAATATCAAGGGGCTGAAGGGGCCGTTGAGCTGTCTGACGAAGGCGCGGTATGGAATTGCCTGGGGGACGGTGGGGGCGGCCATGGATTGTTATGACACGGCGCTGCGCTATAGCAAGGAGCGGGTACAGTTTGACCGTCCGATCGGCGGATTCCAGCTACAGCAGAAGAAGCTGGCTGAAATGATCACGGAGATCACCAAGGCGCAGCTGCTGAACTGGCGGCTGGGTGTATTGATGAGCGCGGGAAAGGCTACGCCGGGGCAGGTATCGATGGCCAAAAGGAATGGTTGTGAGATTGCGGCGCAGATTGCCCGGGATGCCCGGCAGATGTTAGGCGGCATGGGGATCACCGGTGAGTATCCGATCATGCGGCATATGATGAATATCGAAAGTGTTATTACCTATGAAGGTACGCACGACGTACATTTGCTGATCACGGGCATGGATGTTACGGGACTGAATGCGTTTAAATAGAGGGTATGAAAATTTTTCTGATTGGTTTTATGGGTTCGGGCAAGACGCACTGGGGCAGATTGCTTTCGGCGAAGCTGCGGCTGTCTTTCAGCGATCTGGATACGGTGATCGTGGAAAAGGAGAAGCGAACGGTGTCGGAGCTTTTTTCGGAGAAGGGGGAGGAGTATTTCCGCACCCGGGAAAAAGAGGTGCTGGAGGAGATAATAGGTTCTCAGGAAAGCTTTATCTTATCCTGTGGCGGGGGGACGCCTTGTTTCTTCAACAATATCGAGCTGATGAAGAAGAGCGGGAAGGTGATCTGGCTGAATACGGCGATCGATGTGTTGCAGGAGCGCCTGCTGAAGGAGCGGATGAGCCGTCCGCTGATCCGGGACATCGGGGATGACGAGTTACGGCGTTATATCGCCCGGAAGCTGAGTGAGCGGAAGATGTATTATGAGCAGGCGGATGTGATGGTGAATGAGGAGAGTGTGTCTATGGAGCAGCTGATCCCTTTGTTATTCGAAGAGGAGAAGGAGCGGGACCGGATGCGGGACGATGATTTGTGACGCGACTGGTGACGGGATTGGTGGATGATGAGACGACCGGGTAGCCGGATGATGGTTGGGGAAATTTACGAAACTTTCAGACGAATATGAACAGGAGTTTTATTTCCATTGCTGCTTTGCTGGGAGCCTTATCGGTGGCGCTGGGCGCCTTTGCCGCTCATAAGTTGCGCCAGATCGTGCCGCCGGATGCCGTGGCGGTGTTCGAGACGGGGGTACGGTATCAATTTTATCATGTTTTTGCCTTGCTGCTGGTCGCCTTGCTGACGGATAAATTTCCGAATAAGTGGATGAATTGGGCGGGCAATTGTTTTATAGCCGGGATCATTTTATTCTCGGGTTCCTTATATATGCTCACGGCGCTGAAGATCGCGGAAAATGATCACCTGAACTATATCGGGGCGGTGACGCCGGTTGGCGGACTGTTCTTTATTGCCGGATGGATCTTTTTGTGGGTAGGCGTGAGCGGCCCACGGGGCCGCCCCCCGAAGGGGCGACATTAGACCCGAATGCTGAACGGTTCATCCGTTCGGCATTCGCTGGAAAGCTGACCGCAGGGTCACGCCCTAGAGTACCAACCCAAAAATGGTGCGGGTGCCTTCGTGGTTGCAGATGTCGAATTCGCCGTTGATGGAGGCCATTCTTTTCTTCATGTTGTTGAGGCCGTTGCCGAATTTCCGCAGTTTTTCCATATTGATGCCGACGCCATCGTCCTGGATCTCGATGATCAGTTTGTCGCCCACGGTGACGTTGATCTTGACGACGGAGCTCTGCGAGTGTTTGAGCACGTTGTTCAGGGATTCTTTCACGGCGAGGAACATATTCCTTCTTTTTTCGCCGCTGATCTCCCGGGGTGTGATGGAGGCGGGCATGCTGAAATAGCAGTCGATGGAGGTGCTCTCGAAAAATTCCACGGCATAGGACCGGATATAGGCCACGAGGTTCTCCACGGAGTCGTTGGAGCTGGTCATGGTCCAGATGATGGTATTCATCTTGTTGAGCAGCTCGTTGGCGGAATGGGAGATCTTTTCTATTTCCGGGAGGGTCTGCTCCTTCATTTTGCTTTTTACGATCTCGCTCATCAGGCGGATGGCGGTGACGCCGGATCCCAGCTCGTCGTGCATATCGGCGGAGATGCGGTTGCGTTCGTCCTGGGTGGCGGCCAGTACGGCGACCTGTTTTTCCAGTTCCTTGCGTTCGGTTTCCAGCTTGAGCTTCTCTTCTTTCTGGACGGAGATGATGAGTTCGCGTTTATTCTTATAGGTGAGGGCGAAGAGGAAGAATAAGAGTTCGATGGTGATGCCGACCTCGTAGTGGAACAGGGCCAGGTTGAGGACGGAGACTCCTTTTACGATCTTGAAGTTGGTCGAGATCATGACCTGCGAGATGATGGCCAGCAGGCAGAGGGAGATATTGCCGCAAACGATATAGTTCATCAGCTGGTTGCGGAATTGCAGGCCTTTGATGATGAAGATGACGAGGATGACCATCAGCAGGATCTTGGTGCTGTCCTCGATAAAGTTGGCGATGAGGAAGTTGGAGGACCTGAAAAAGAATAGGATGTACAGGATGGTCAGGGTGGTGATGCCGACCGCACCCCAGAAGAGGTAGCGGTCGAGGCCGGGGTAATTCTTTTTTGTTTCCAGGAATTTCCGGTGAAAAAGAACATAACAGAGGTTACCCAGGCAGAATATGATATTGTCAAAGAAACTTTCGAAAAAAAAGTTGAAGGAGGTGGTGCTGTTGTGGAGGGTGGATTTCAGAAAGAGCAGGGTACTGGTACAGACGGCGTAGCCTACGTAGTAAAGGAAGTGGGGTTTGCCGGTCTGGAGGTATTCGCTGATCGAGTAGAAGATCATCATGAGCATGATGCCTGCGAAGAGGTTGGTGATGATGTCGATGCTCGTTTTGTTTTTATGGTTGACGATGATGCCTTGCCGGATAAGGCTATCGCGGGTGAGGGTGGGGTTGATGGAGTTGGTCGGCGACTTGATAAAGGTCAGGGCCACGAAGAAGGTGCCGGTTTCGTGGGGGGAGAGGCTTATTTTGCGATAGCCGAGGCTGTCGGGGTCGTCGGGCAGGATGTTGGGAAGGTTGTCGACGAGGCTGGCGGACTGGCTGATTGGTTGGGTTGCGGACTGGGTAGTTCCCTGGCTGATTGGTTGGGAACCGGACTGGCCTGCGGCGAGGTTGTCGGCGACCTTATTATTTAATTTATAGAGCTGGATAGAGTCATAGTAAAAACCGGGGCAGAGGAAGACGTTCTCTTCCTGATCGCTGCTATTGGTGAGCGTGAATTTCAGGATGGCTTTTTTGTTGACGAGGGGAGCGGGGATGAAGTGCTCGAATTTTTTGGTTCCCCTGGAATAGGGGAGAAAGGGCAGCTGTCCGGCCGGGATTGTTTTTGTGGGGGAAAAGTACAGCAGGGTGCCTGCGGACAGATCGTCGAGGATACCTGTCCTGGCCAGGTCGGCGGCCGGCGGTTCCTGAAGGGATTGGGCTCGTGTGTATTGCCCGGCCAGCAGGATCAGCAGTCCTGCCAGTAATATCCTGGTGTAGATGAATGAGTTAGATTGGGCTTGCCCGTACATGGGAGGCTATTGGCGATTTTTTTAAAGGTAAAGTAAATTAACTTATGTGGCTAAATTTTGAAAAGCGAAATTCCGCCACATCCCTATCTTTGTGCACATGGCAAACCGACTGAAGTCAAAGAAGAGCCAGCCACCTGCATCCGATAAGTCCGATAAGCTGAGACCTGAAAAGGAATCACAGGTTACTGTCAAACAGATCGTCAAAGATGAACGGACCCATAAGATCACGGGGGCCGTTCTGCTATTGCTGGCCATCTTTCTTTTTATCGCATTCACCTCCTACCTGTTTACCTGGAAGGAAGACCAGGACAAGGTGTTCCACGGGGCCTCTATCCTGTTGCCTTCTTCTGCCGTAAAAGTAACCAATTTGCTGGGTAATCTGGGGGCTCTCATTGCGCACCAGTTTTTCTACAATGGGTTCGGGCTGGCGTCCTATCTTTTCTGCTCGATCTTCTTTATAGTGGGGGTGAATTTACTGTTCGCAAGGAGAGTTTTTTCGATTGGGCGTAACCTGCGGTATGTAATAACGGGGTTGCTGTTCTTTTCCGTCGCATTGGCTTTTGTTACCAGGGGGAGGGGATTTCCCTGGGGCGGCGCTGTGGGGGATATGATCAGCGACCGGCTTACGATGTGGCTGGGCTGGGTGGGAACGGCAGCTTTGCTGCTGGTGGCCGGGCTGGCATATTTTATATGGCGCTTCAACCCCGTCTTTAAGATGCCCTCGTTACCGGTCAGGGACAAGGGGCTGTCACCGGTGGAGGTAGATGCGGAAGGCGAGACGGCGGGGAAAGTGAATAAGGGCAAAGCCGATGCTGCGAAAGGCGATGCGGGTAAAGCGAAAGAGGGGGCAGGGGCTAAGTTATTTGTGGACGAGGGGTTCAGCAATATGAAGGGCAATGGCAATGTGCTGAAAGACGACGGGGGTGTCGTGGTGCTTGGCCCGCATGAAGAGGAGGAAGATGAATCCGGGATCGATTTTACCATTATAGAGAGAGAGGAAGAGCCGCCGTTCGAGGTAGAGGAGGAGGAAGCTCCTGTCCGGCCTGTTAAAGGGAAGGGCAAGGAGGGCGTCGCGATAGTCGCGGAAGAAATACCGCTTATCACGATCCCTCCTATCGAACAGAAGGTAGGGGGGCCGGAGCTGGAGCTGGAGATCAAATCGGTGCCGGATCCGGCGGAAGAACTGGCTACAGCCGGCGGCGACCTGACAGGAGAAGGGGATGGGGTGCAGCTGCCGTTACCGGATTATGAGCCTACGCTGGACCTCCGGGACTATAAATATCCTCCCCTGGACCTGCTGGAAGCGCATGGCAGCGAGAAGATCGTACAGGATGCGGGGGAGCTGGAAGCGAATAAGAACCAGATCATCAATACGCTGAAGAATTATGATATCGCGATCCAGAAGATCAGCGCTACGGTAGGTCCTACGGTTACGCTGTATGAGATCGTGCCGGCGGCGGGGGTCCGGATCTCGCGGATCAAGAACCTGGAAGATGATATTGCGTTGAGCCTGGCGGCGTTGGGGATCCGTATCATCGCTCCGATTCCGGGGAAGGGTACGATCGGGATCGAGGTGCCCAATGTAAAAAAGACGATCGTGAGCATGCGTTCGCTGATTGGCTCCGAAAAATTCCAGCACAACAATTTCAGTTTGCCGATTGCGATCGGGAAGAAGATCGATAATGAGAATTTCATCGTGGACCTGGCGTCGATGCCGCACTTGCTGATGGCGGGGGCTACGGGTCAGGGGAAGTCCGTGGGGTTGAATGCGATCCTGGTTTCTTTGCTCTATAAGAAGCATCCATCGCAGTTGAAGCTGGTGCTGGTGGATCCTAAGAAGGTAGAATTGAGTATTTACAGGACTATAGAGAAACACTTCCTCGCGAAACTGCCGGGAGAGGAGGAGGCGATTATCACGGATACGAAAAAAGTGGTGCATACGCTGAATGCCTTGTGTATCGAGATGGATAACCGGTATGATCTGTTGAAAGAGGCCAGCGCCCGTAATATCAAAGAATACAACGAAAAGTTCATCAAGCGCCGCCTGAATCCGCAGAAGGGGCATCAGTACCTGCCTTTTATCGTGCTGGTAGTGGATGAGTTTGCGGATCTGATCATGACGGCGGGTAAGGAGGTGGAGATGCCGATTGCGCGGCTGGCCCAGCTGGCCCGTGCGGTGGGGATTCACCTGATCATCGCCACGCAGCGTCCTTCTGTCAATATCATTACGGGTACGATCAAGGCCAACTTTCCGGCCCGTATCGGCTTTAAGGTGTCTTCCAAGATCGATTCGCGTACCATCCTGGATGCGGGGGGGGCCGATCAGCTGATCGGGAAGGGGGATATGCTGGTGAGCTATAACGGGGAGATCACGCGGGTGCAGTGTGCTTTTGTGGATACGCCGGAGGTGGAAGAGATTACGGAATTCATCGGGAAGCAGCGGGGATATCCGGAGGCATACAAGTTGCCGGAATATGTGGATGAAAAGGATCCCGACAGCAAGGAGCTGGACCTGGGGGAACGGGATCCGTTGTTCGGGGAGGCTGCCCGTCTGATCGTGCAGAACCAGATCGGCTCGACTTCTTTGATACAGCGGCGGATGAAGCTGGGGTATAACCGGGCCGGGCGGCTGATGGATCAGCTGGAGGCGTTTGGGGTAGTCGGGCCGGGGCAGGGTAGTAAGCCCCGGGATGTGCTGATCAAGTCGGAGCATGAGCTGGAGAGTTATTTGAATCCGTAAATAACCACACCCCGGGACAAATGATGTATATTTGCGGCGCGAAACGGATGGATTAAACCCGGAGAGCGATATTGGATCGAAGAAATTGTGAATTGCAAAATTAAACAACCATGGAGCTGAATAAAAAAGGATTGCTGACCTGTGTATTATTGGGTGGATGGTTTATGCTGGCGCAGGCGCAGAATAATAGCCTGGGTAAGAATGATCCGGAAGCGAAGAAGGTATTGGATGGTCTGAGCGCTAAATTGAAGTCTTTTAAGGCGGTGCAGGCTAATTTTACCCTGAAAGTGGAGGATTCGAAGGGGAAGATACAGGGCAGCAAGAGCGGGGTTGTCTATTTAAAAGGAAGCAAATATCATCTCAGCATCGTGGGCGGGCAGGATGTGTTCAGCGATGGGAAGGACACCTGGACCTATGATAAATCGAGCAATGAGGTGACGATCAATAAATCGGATCCCGGTAGCCAGACGATCAGTCCTGATAAAATCTTCACTAATTTCTACGATAAGGATTTCCTGTATAAGCTGAACGGGGAGACCAAGCTGGGCGCCCGTATGGTGCAGGAAATCGAGCTGACGCCGATTGACAAGACGAAGTCTTTTTTCAAGGCTCTCCTGTATATCGACAAGGCTCAGCATACGCTGGTCAGCGTCAAATGGTTCGATAAGAACGGCAACCGCTATAGCCTCGATACGAGCAAGCTGAATGGCAATGCTCCGTTGACTGACGCCCAGTTGGTCTATAATAAAGCGAAATACCCCGGTGCGGAAGAGGTGGATCTGAGGAATTAGCCTTTTGGCGATCCGGTGAGCTGCGCTGATTCCTGGTGGACTACTTCGATCCCCAGCGGAAGGTGCTGATGTCCAGGCCTGCGAGGTCCAGCACGCGGTCTACTACGGTGGCGGCGACTTCTTCGATGGTTTTCGGCAGGCTGTAGAAGGAGGGGGTAGCGGGGCAGATGATGCCGCCGGCGAGGGTTACGGTCTCCATATTGCGGATATGCACCAGGTTATAGGGCGTATCCCGTACCACACAGATGAGTTTTCTTCTTTCTTTCAGGACGACATCGGCGGCCCGGGTGATCAGGTCGGACGATATGCCTGTTGCGATGCGGCCCAGGGTGCCCATGGAGCAGGGGATGATGATCATGATATCATATTTTCCCGAACCGGAGGCGAAGGGGGCTGTAAAGTCGCGCTGGGAGAAGACGGGATGGGGATAGCTCCCGTAGGATTCATTTTCCAGCTCTGTACGCCACACTTCTTTGGCATTGTCGGTCATGACTATCGAAAGGGCCTGCCATTGGTCTTTGAGGGCAGTCAATTTATCTAATAAGAGCCGGGCATAGATGGATCCGCTGGCGCCTGTGATGGCGACGACAATTTTGTGCATGATGATACGTTCCTTTTAAACGGAAGAATACAAAAGTACTATGCAAAAATCGAAAGGGTTGTTTTTATTGAAAAGAGCGCTGGTTTTAGGGCTGGTGCTGACTATAACCGGGTGGAACCCGGTTATGACGGGGAGCCTGGGTTCGGCGGGGCAAAGGGCGGCGATGCGCCGGACTGATGTGAAGGCTGCTACGACGACGGAACCGGCTATCGGCTGGATGAACCTGGAGGAGGCTGCCGGCAAGCTGCAAAAGGAGCGGCGGCCTGTCCTGATCGATCTGTATACGACCTGGTGCGGCTGGTGCAGGCAAATGGATAAAAAGACCTATTCCAATAAGCAGGTGGCCGCCTACCTTCAGGAGAAGTTCTATCCTGTAAAGCTGGATGCGGAGACCCGGGCTGTCCTCAGCTGGAAGGGGAAGGAGTACCGTTTCAATGCCAGCTATCGCTCCAATGAATTTGCCGTTTACCTGACGCATGGGCAGCTGGAATTTCCTACTACGATCATTATTCCTCCGGACGGAGAGCCTCAGGCCATCCCTGGCTATATGGAACCAAAGGAACTGGAATTACTGGTGAAGTATTTCGGGGAGGGTAAATATGACAAAGTCTCTTTTGATGATTTTCAGAAGACGTTCCGTCCTTCGTGGTGAGGTGATAGGATCCTCCTAGAGGAGAACCATAAGATTTACTATAACGTTTTAGCTCGAAGAAGCTAAACAAATAGCTACAAAGGATCATACTTCCAAAAACGACTTGATCAAGATCAAGATAATGGTAAGTGGGTAAAAAAAAACTAGGGCTCACCCCCACTCTTTACGCGTTAAGGTCTTATCTTTGTTTTTTCATAGGATAAGGTTTAATGGTTAATGGTATTTGATTAGTGCAGCCCCGCTTCGGCGGGGCTTTTTTTTTGCTCCCGCCCCGCCAGAACGGGGCTTTTTTTGTCTTTTGCTAAGGGTTCTCCCTTGGAAGGTAGGGAAGTAAATAGTTAGATGGCTGTAGAGGGTTGGGGGTAGGACCTTTAGTGCGGGGGCGCGAAAAGCCCCCTATAAGAAGGGGGCTAAGTATGTAAAAGGGGAAAATTGCGCAAAACCGCTTTAAGCTGATGCTTCTGCCATATCCGGGATGGCTTGTACTTTATAATCCCCGGCGTCCAGTTTCTTTTTGGTTTCCCGGAATGCCTGCAGGGTCAGTTCGATATCCTCGTCGGTATGGACGGCGGTCGGCACCAGGCGGTAGATGATATGTCCCTTGGGGATGACCGGGTATACTACGATAGAGCAGAAGATGTTATAATTTTCCCGCAGGTCCATTACCATGGCGGTGGCTTCGGGAACGTCTCCTTTCATATATACGGGTGTAACAGGGGAGTCGGTGCGGCCGATATCGAACCCGCTCTCTTTTAACCCTTTTTGCAGCTTACCGACCACATCCCAGAGTTTCTTACGGAGTTCGGGTTTGGTCTTCAGCAGTTCCAGTCTTTTCAGGTTGCCGATCGTGATGGGCATCGGCAGGCTTTTGGCGAAAATCTGGGAGCGGGTGTTGTATCGGATATAATCGATGATCGCTTTGTCTCCGGCCATGAAGGCGCCGATGGAGGCCATCGATTTGGCAAAAGTGGAGAAATAGAGGTCGATCTCGTCCTGTACGCCTTGTTCTTCGCCGGCTCCGGCGCCTGTTTTTCCCAGGGTACCAAAGCCGTGAGCGTCGTCCACCAGCAGGCGGAATTCATAAGTCTTTTTCAGGGCGGCGATCTCTTTCAGCTTACCCTGGTCTCCTGCCATGCCGAAGACGCCTTCGGTAATGACGATGATTCCCCCGGTGTTCTGTTTTTCGATCAGCGCGGCGGCGCGTTGCAGCTGCTTCTCGCAGTCTTCTACATCATTATGTTTGAATACGTAGCGGTGGCCGGGATGAAGGCGGAGTCCATCGATGATACAGGCATGGCTTTCGGCGTCGTAGACGATGACGTCGTGGCGGCCGCAGATGGCGTCGATGGCGCTCATGATCCCCTGATAACCATAATTAAACAGGGTGGCGTCTTCTTTGCTTTCGAAGGCAGCCAGCTCTTTTTCCAGTTTTTCGTGATAGTTGCTGTTCCCGCTCATCATACGGGCTCCCATGGGGGCGGCCATTCCGAACTGAACGGCTGCTTCGCCGTCTATTTTACGGATTTCGGGATGGTTGGCGAGTCCCAGGTAGTTATTCAGGCTCCAGACGATTTTTTCCTTACCGCGAAAGATCATGCGGCTTCCGATCTCCCCTTCCAGTTTAGGAAAGGCAAAATATCCATGGGCTCTTTCCCGGTGTTGACCGATGGGCCCGCTGTGCTTCATTAATTTTTCGAAAATATCTGCCATATTATGAAATTATTAAAGTTCAAATTTGCGGCAAATTTAGACTATTTGCTTTAATAGGCAATTGATCTTCTACGGAAGGGCTGCCGGGGGCATTATATTAATGATCTTTTAACGCCGGAATGCTGCATTTCTAATACTTTTGCGCAAATTTTTCCCCTCATGAACAAGCAAGTTATCCCTATTCTTTTCCTGGTCCTTTTGGCGTTGACAGCATGTGAGCGCCGGCATGCCGATAAGGTAGCCCGTCCCAAGCTGGTGGTAGGTATCGTCGTTGACCAGATGCGCTGGGACTATCTGTACCGCTACTATGAGCGATATGGGGAAGGGGGATTCAAGCGGTTGCTGAAGAAGGGGTATAGCTGCGATAATACAAAGATCAATTATCTGCCGTCCTTTACGGCGGTGGGGCATAGTACTGTCTTCACGGGGTCGGTGCCGGCGTTTAGTGGGATCAGCGGGAATGACTGGATCGAGCAGGCGACGGGGAAACGGGTGTATTGTACGGATGACAGCACTGTCAAGAGCGTAGGGGCGGAGGATCCGGAGTCGAAGGAGGGGAAGATGTCTCCGCGTAATCTCCTGGTGTCCACCGTTACGGATGAGCTGATGATCGCCAGCAATTTCCGGTCGAGGGTGGTAGGGGTGTCACTGAAGGACCGGGCCGCCATTCTGCCTGCCGGGCATGCGGCCAATGCTGCCTTCTGGATGGATGATTCCACCGGGCATTTTATTACCAGCAATTATTATATGACCAAACTTCCGGATTGGGCGGATAGCTTTAATAAAAAAGACGAGATCGGGAGCCTGATCAAGGATGGCTGGAAGACTTTGTATCCCATTGGCACTTATGGGGAGAGTGACACGGATGATCAGCTTTATGAGGGCAAGTTCAAGGGGGATACGACTACGGCTTTTCCTCATAACCTGGTGGAATCCTATAAGAAGGGAAAGAACAGCTTCCGCTCGACTCCTTTTGGCAATACGCTTACGCTGGATTTTGCAAAAGCTGCGGTCGACGGTTACCAGCTGGGAAAAAGGGGTTTTACGGATTTTCTGACGATCAACTGTGCCAGTACGGATTATGTGGGGCATATGTTCGGGATCAATGCGATCGAGACGGAGGATACTTATCTGCGTCTGGACCGGGAACTGGCTTCTTTCTTTGATTTCCTGGATGAAAAAGTGGGGAAGGGGGAATATACGGTGTTTCTGACGGCCGATCATGGAGCGGCTCATGCGATCACTTTTATGCAGAATCATGATATTCCGGCGGATTTCTGGGATTCGAAGCCGCTGGTAGAGAATCTGAATAAGGAGCTGTCCAAAAAATTCGCGGTGGACAACCTGGTGGATACCTGCACGAATTACCAGATCGACTTTGCCATGAAGACGATCGAGGCGCATCATCTTGATTTTGATGCGATTAAAAAGACAAGCCTGGAATATATCCGGCAGCAGCCGGGGATCAATTATGCCATCGATATGACGAATATCGACCAGGCGGTGGTTCCTGAGCCGATAAAGAGCATGGTCATCAATGGGTATAATTCCCGGCGGAGCGGCGTTATTCAATTGATACTCAATTCCGGATGGTTCGAGGCGCATGGTAAGACGGGGACTACGCATGGGACCTGGAATCCTTATGATACGCATATTCCGCTGTTGTTCATGGGCTGGGGTATCGAGCAGGGGCATAGCAATGCGCCTGTCAATATGACAGATATCGCCCCTACGGTGGCGGCCTTGCTGCATATTCAGATGCCGAATGGGTGTGTGGGCAAGCCGATTGAGGCGGTGATAAAGAAATAGGGGTGGGCTGGAGCGAGGATGGCGGATGATGGGGAAACCTTTACGAGATTGGTAATTTTAGGGCTGAAAGCAGCAAATAGGCTAAAAACTTAGTCCGTTTAATAAGAAAAGTTCGGGATTTTCCCGGACTTTTGCATTTGGGGCCAGGGGAACCAATTTTTTCCACAAATCGAAAGTGATTTGTACAACCCTATGGTTCGTTTTTTGTTCTGATTATTAGTATAACAATAATAATATGATTACAGTATCACCTACAGCAAAAGAATATATTGACCGGTTAATGGCCGATCAGCATTCCGCCCCCGAGACTTTTGTCCGGGTAGGCGTCAAGAGCGGGGGTTGTTCCGGTCTGGAATATAAGCTCGATTTCGATACCGCCCGTAAAGAGGGGGATCAGGAGTTCGAGGACAAGGGGGTCAAGGTGGTGGTGGACCTGAAAAGTCTGCTGTACCTCTATGGCACCGAGCTGGATTATTCGGGCGGATTGAATGGTAAAGGCTTGTTTTTCAACAATCCAAATGCTTCCAGGACCTGCAGCTGCGGCGAAAGCTTCGCTGTTTAGGACCGAAGGGGGCGGGTAGGATGTCAACGTCGGCCGATTGGGAGGAGCCAGGCTGACGGACGAGGGTGGACGACAGCCAGACCACGAAAAGAGCGGATATTAAAGTATCTTGCACCGGGAAGTCTACTAAACGAAAGAATTATGCCAAACGACAGTGAAATAATTGATAATATAGCCAATAAGGAATATGAGTTTGGCTTTGTGACGGATATCGAAATGGATATCGCGCCGGCCGGGCTCAATGAGGATGTGATCCGCTATATTTCGGAAAAAAAGGGGGAGCCTGAATGGCTGCTGAACTGGCGATTGAAGGGATTCCATTCCTTTATGAAGCAAAAGCTGCCTGAATGGCAGAATTTCAAGATGCCTCCGATCGATTTTCAGAAGATCTCTTATTATGCTGCGCCGAAAAGCAAAAAGAAATACGATAGTCTGGACCAGGTAGACCCTGAGCTGCTGGCGACGTTTGCAAAGCTGGGTATTCCTTTGTCCGAGCAGAAGACACTGGCCGGGGTAGCCGTGGACGTGGTTTTTGACAGTGTCTCGGTTACGACTACTTATAAAGAGAAGCTGAAGGAGCTGGGAATTATCTTTTGTTCATTCGGGGAAGCCGTGCGGGAGCATCCTGACCTGGTACAAAAGTATGTGGGTTCGGTAGTGCCTCATTCCGATAATATTTTTGCCGCGCTGAATGCCGCTGCTTTTTCGGATGGTTCTTTCGTGTATATCCCGAAGGGGGTTCGTTGTCCGATGGAGCTTTCCACCTATTTCCGGATAAATACGGAGAATACGGGTCAGTTTGAAAGGACATTGATCATTGCGGATGAAGGCAGCTATGTGAGCTACCTGGAAGGGTGTACGGCGCCGATGCGGGATGAAAATCAACTACATGCCGCCGTGGTGGAGCTGATTGCCCTGGAGAATGCAGAAATAAAATATTCTACGGTGCAGAACTGGTATCCCGGCGACAAGGACGGGAAGGGGGGCATCTATAATTTTGTCACCAAGAGAGGGATCTGTAAGGGGGCTCACGCCAAGATTTCCTGGACACAGGTAGAGACGGGATCGGCCATTACCTGGAAATATCCCAGTGTGATCCTGCAGGGCGACTATTCTACCGGGGAGTTCTATTCTGTAGCCGTAACGAAGAACAAACAAATTGCCGATACGGGTACCAAGATGTACCATATCGGTCGTAATACCCGGAGCCGTATCATCTCGAAGGGGATTTCTGCGGGAGAGGGGCATAACAGTTATCGCGGACTGGTACAGATGGGTTCCAAAGCGGATCAGGCCAGGAATTTTACGCAATGTGATTCGTTGCTGATAGGGGATCGCTGCGGCGCCCATACTTTCCCGTATATCGAGTCGAAGAATAATACGGCGACGGTGGAGCATGAGGCGACGACTTCCAAGATCGGAGAGGATCAGATCTTCTATCTCAACCAGCGGGGGATCGATTCGGAAAAGGCGGTGGCGCTGATCATTAACGGTTATGCCAAGGAGGTGCTGAATCAGCTGCCGATGGAATTTGCCGTGGAAGCGCAGAAGTTGTTGTCGATCACGCTGGAAGGGAGTGTGGGCTAAAATATACAAATATAATAAAGACCAATGCTGATTATTAAAAATCTACATGCTGAAGTTGAAGAGAAACAGATCCTGAAAGGGCTGAATCTGACAGTAAATGCCGGAGAAGTCCATGCGATCATGGGGCCGAACGGAGCGGGGAAAAGTTCGCTGGCGTCTGTGCTGGCTGGTAGGGCAAGCTATCATGTAACGGAAGGTGAAGTGACTTTTCAGGGCGCCAATCTGCTGGAAATGAGTCCTGAGAACCGGGCGAGGGAAGGGGTATTTCTGGCTTTCCAATACCCGATAGAGATTCCGGGTGTGTCGAATATCAATTTTTTAAAGACGGCTTTATCTGAAATACGGGCTTATAAGAATTTACCTCCGCTGGATGCAAAGGAATTTTTGCGCCTGTCGAGAGAAAAGCAAAACCTGGTGGAGTTCGATGCGAAACTGGTTAACCGTTCGCTGAACGAGGGGTTCTCCGGCGGAGAGAAGAAAAGAAATGAAATTTTCCAGCTGGCGATGCTGGAGCCTGCCTTGTCGATCCTGGACGAGACGGATTCCGGGTTGGATATCGATGCGCTGCGTATCGTTTCGAAGGGCGTGAATAAGTTGCGTTCGGAGAAGAATGCGTTCATCATCATCACGCACTATCAGCGGCTCCTTGAATATATCGTTCCTGATTTCGTGCATGTATTGTATGACGGGCGGATCGTGAAGTCGGGTACGAAGGAACTGGCTTTGGAACTGGAAGAGAAGGGATATGACTGGCTGAAGGAAGAGCATTATCAGAAAGAGGCGAGGGAAAAAGAGGCTGTGTAGTGATGCCCGGTAAGGGTCGGGGCCCCATCGGCGCCGGATGCCGGATTGGTGACCGGAGATAGGATCCAGGACGAAGAGAGCGATGTTGGTAAATGCCGGGACGATAACCGGTGGATAGTTCAATAAAAATGATCATGACGAAAGAAATAGGTATTCCCTTATACGAGGAATTGGAGAATGGGTTTAATAAGATCCTGTCGGTTCCGGGTTTTTTCCGGAAGGAGAGCAATGATCTGCGCCGGGCCCGGCAATCGGCCTTTTCTACATTCAGGGAGCTGGGGTTCCCTTCCATTAAAAATGAAGACTGGAAGTATACGAATATTGCCCGTTTCTTAAAGGATGAATTCATTCTTGATCCCCCTAGCCCCCCTGAAGGGGAGGAGGCTAAGCCCGGACTGGCGGCAGGAGCTTATCCTGATGCGGCTTTCCTGGAGAAGGCCTCGATCAAGTCCCTGGATTGTTACCAGATAGTTTTGGTGAATGGTGTGTGGAACGGAGAAATAAAAGGCGGGCCTCTTCCCGCCGGCGTTCATTTACATACGGTAGCGGAAGCGAGTCTGGATCCTGCTTTGTCGGGATATTTCGAGCGTACGGCCGAATGGAATGGTCAGCATTTTGCCGTTTTGAATGCCGCCTTGTTTGCCGATGGTCTTTTCATACGGGTCGATGCAGGCGCGGTGGCGGAGAAACCGTTGCATATCATTCATGTCTATACGGCCGGGCGCAACCTGCTGGTCCAGCCCCGTCATGTATGGGTGGTGAACAAGCAGGCAGAATTTTCCGTGATCGAGTCGGTGGTTTCCACTAACAAAGACGCGAAGATATGGGTCAATAGTCTCGGGGAGATCATTGTGCATCAGGATGCGAAGCTGGACCATACCGTCATCCAGACGGCAGGAGCGGGTGTTCGTCTGGTGCAGCATACCACGGTCAGACAGAAAAAGCAGAGTCTCTACAATAATTATACGTTTACGTTGCCAGGAGCGGAGCTCGTTCGGAACGATCTGCAGGCCAGATTAGAGGAAGAGCGTACGGAGAGTCATCTGTATGGATTGTATCTGACGGCCGGGCAGCAACTGGTGGATAACCATACGCTGGTCGATCACCAGAAGCCTAACTGTCTCAGCAATGAGCTGTACAAAGGCGTCCTGCTGGAACAGAGTACCGGGGTCTTTAACGGGAAGGTCTATGTACATAAGGATGCGCAGAAGACGAATGCCTTCCAGCAAAATAATAACCTGGTCATTAGTAAGAAAGCTACGATCGATTCCAAGCCTCAGCTGGAGATATTTGCGGACGACGTGAAATGCAGTCATGGTACGACGGTGGGGCAGTTCAGCGAGGAAGCGTTGTTCTACTTACAGGCGAGGGGCATTGGAGAGGAGACTGCGAAGGGGCTTCTGATCAATGCGTTTGCTTTCGACGTAACGGAGAAGATCAGGAATGCTGCGGTAGAGACGCATATTAATGAATTGATCAGTTTACATATTCCCATAGCTCATGGATGACACTCTTACCATAAAAGGAAAGCGTAAGTTGGATATTGAAAAGATAAGGAAAGATTTTCCTATCCTGGAGACGAGCGTGTACGGCTATCCCCTGGTATACCTGGATAATGCAGCTACGACGCAGAAGCCTCTGGCTGTGCTGAAAGCCATGGACGACTATTATGCCACGATCAACAGCAATGTACATCGGGGCGTACATCATCTCAGTCAGCTGGCTACCGATGCTTTTGAGCTTGCCCGTAAAAAGGTGGCGGAATTCATTGGCGCCAGACATGCCCATGAGGTCATTTTCACCAAGGGTACTACCGAATCTATCAACCTGGTCGCTTCTTCCTTTGGCAAGAAATTCCTGAAAGAAGGTGATAGCATATTGGTCTCCGGTATGGAGCACCATTCCAATATTGTCCCCTGGCAGCTGGCTTGTGAGGAAAAGAATGCTACGCTCAAGGTGATCCCTGTCAATGAGCGGGGGGAGCTGGTGCTGGATAACCTGGATAATCTGTTGAAGAGCGGGGTAAAGCTGGTGGCTTTCAACTATGTCAGCAATGCGTTGGGAAGCGTGAATCCCGTGCGGGAGATCGTCGCGGCGGCGCATCAATATGGAATTCCTGTCTTACTGGATGCCGCGCAGGCGGTCCAGCATATGGAAATAGATGTGCAGGAGCTGGATGTGGATTTCCTCGCCTTCTCCAGCCATAAGATTTATGGACCGACGGGTTTTGGCGTGCTCTATGGAAAAGAGGAGTGGCTGAACAAGCTGCCGCCCTACCAGGGTGGGGGTGAGATGATCAAGACCGTAAGTTTTGAAAAGACTGTCTACAACGATCTTCCTTATAAATTTGAAGCCGGTACTCCGGATATGGCCGGCGCTATCGGATTGAGTGCTGCGCTCGATTATCTGCAGGGGCTGGGTTTCCCTGCCATCCGGGAAGCGGAGAATGAGTTGATGGCCTATGCGACCGAAGCGCTGCAGCAGATCGAAGGGCTGCGGTTCTACGGCAACGTACGGAACAGGGCGGGTGTGCTGTCATTCCTCGTAGGGGATATTCACCCTTTCGATATGGGAGAGATCCTGGACAAGCAGGGGATTGCCGTTCGTACGGGGCATCATTGCGCGCAACCTGTCATGGACCGGTATTGTATACCGGGTACGGTCAGGGCTTCGCTGGCTTTTTATAATACTCCTGCGGAAATGGACAGGCTGGCGGCCGGCATCCGGAAGGCTGTGAGCTTGCTGGGGTAGGACCCGGGACCCTTGCGATTCGGGTATGACCGGAGGATGAGCCCGGGGCCTGAAGACCTGAGCTGGACCGGAGGATGAAAAAAGAATGATCATGACCATCAAAGAACAACAGGATGAGATTATAGCGGACTTCGAGCTATTCGGGGACTGGATGGACAAGTATGAATATATTATTCAGCTGGGGAAGGATCTGCCTTTGATCGATGCGCAATATAAGGTGGATGAGAATCTCATCCGGGGCTGTCAGTCGCGGGTCTGGCTGCATGCGGACTATAAGGACGGTCGCCTGTTTTTTACGGCCGACAGCGATGCGGTGATCACCAAGGGGCTGGTGAGCCTGGTGATCCTGGTGTTATCGGGGCATAGTCCGAAGGAGATCGCGGATGCCGACCTGTATTTTATCGATGCCATCGGGCTGAGCAGTCATCTTTCTCCCACCCGCAGCAACGGGCTGCTATCGATGGTGAAACAAATAAAATTGTACGCCCTGGCGTACCAGGCTAAATCTCTTCAGTCATGAACGAAAGTACATCCTCGACCAATAATGAAATAACTTCTTCGACGAACAGTGAAGCTGCGCCTTCGGTGAGTCCAGATGCTGCTATTCCAACAGTAAGCTTACGCGATAAAGTGGAAGAGGTATTGCATAATGTATACGACCCGGAAATTCCCGTTAACATTTTTGACCTGGGTCTGGTTTATGAAGTGAAGATCGGGGACAAGGGGGATGTGAAGATCACGATGACGCTGACGGCGCCGGCCTGCCCTGCTGCGGGAGAGATCGTACATGATGTACAGCAAAAGATCGAAGCGCTTGATGGCGTGCTGGACTGCCATGTCCAACTGACCTTTGATCCGCCCTGGACAAAGGAGATGATGACCGAAGAAGCCAGGCTGGAACTGGGATTCCTTTAAATGAAAATACTTACTACTTAATAAATGTCGAGATGACATTTACGGGAACGATTGCGTAGATTTCGGGCGGAAAGCAGGATGCGGCAGGACAGTTGTGGGGAGGTATTTTTCTACTTTAGGAAAGTCCTAAACGATTCTTGCCATGCGCCCTACTCACACCTATGTTCTCTCGAACCTATTGACTATCACAAAAAAAAGGGTCTTCCCTCATTTCCTTTGCTGGATCTTACTTTGCCTCTCCGGAAGCGGTGAGCTATTTGCACAGAAGGCGCCGCCGGCTCAGCAAGGCGACACCGCAGGAGTAGCTCCCGTGACGGGAAGAGTGGTGGATGAGAAGGGGCAGGGCGTTGCCGGCGCCAGTCTTATGATCAAGGGTTCCGGAACGGCCACCTCCACGGATGCGAACGGGGATTTCCTTATCCGCGTCCATTTGGGGAAAGATGTATTGGTAGTCTCCTATGTGGGCTATCAGAATAAAGAGGTTCTCGTTGACAGGAAGAACCTGCTCATTTCCCTTTCGTCTTCCAATAAATCGATGGATGATGTCGTGGTCATCGGTTACGGCACCCAGAAAAGGGGCAATATTTCCGGTGCTGTGGCCTTGCTGAAGAACGATCATTTTGACGAGCGGCCGATCACCCGTATCGACCAGGCATTGGTCGGGCAGCTGGCGGGGGTGACCGTAAAGCAGAATACGGGGGTGCCGGGGAAGGCATTCAGTATCCAGGTGCGGGGTTCGGGGTCTATCAGTGCGGGCAATGAGCCTTTGTATGTCATCGATGGCATGCCGTTGACCAATAATTCCTCCAACACGGCCAATGGCACATTTGTAGGCGGTAACCCGATGGATAATATCAATCCGAATGACATAGAAAGCATCGAGGTATTGAAGGATGCCGCTGCGGCTGCCATTTACGGCTCAAGGGCGTCGAACGGGGTCGTGTTGATCACGACCAAACATGGGCAGAATGGAAAGCCAAGGATCAGCGTGAATGGGTACACCGGCTATAACGAGGCCAGTAAGAAGCTAAAGATGCTGAATGGGCAGCAATGGATCGACCGGGCTACGGAGATGATCAATGCGGCCTATGTATTGAAATACGGCAGTGCCGGCGCCACTGCGAGCGACGCTCCTGCTACCCGTGCCGCGCTGATCGGCCTGGCTCCGGGGCAGGTGAATGTGGGGTATATGATCGATCCCCGTTGGGCGATGCCTGGTCATCCCGGGCTGGAATTCGAGGATTGGCAAAGTGTGATAGAACGGAAGGGGCTTATGCAGAATGGCGAGGTTTCGGCCAGCGGAGGCACGGAAGCCGTGAAATATTTTGTTTCCGGGAATTATGCCCGGCAGGATGGGTTCATTAAAGGGGTGGATTACAAGGCTTATTCCGCCAGGGCGAATGTGGATATAACTGCCAGTAAGCATCTGAAGTTTGGCATTGCCGTGGCTCCTTCTTATTCCATTACGGACGACCCCGGTGTGGAGGGGAAGGATAATATTTTCCATCAGGCGTTGAGCATGTCGCCTGTACAGGAGGACACGGTGGGTGTCTATCCCAATATTGGTAAGAATGCGCAGTATATCTGGAGCAACACGACCAATGGGGTGTTGGGCAAGCTGCAATACAACATCAATCAGACGAAGCGATTCCGCACTTTATCCAGTCTGTATGGAGAGCTGCAGATCTTTAAGGGGCTGAGTTTCCGGAGCACGGTGAACCTCGATAATACCAACAGCAATACGAGCGCTTATACTCCTTATATCACGACTGGTACCCAGGCTACCCGCACTTTCAATGCGGCCACTAATTCCAATCTTACGGCTGCCACCAGTGGCAGTTATTCCAATTACCGGAGGCTGACTTTTGTGAATGAGAATACGCTGACCTACAATACGGTGATCCATGAGGACCACAGTCTGAATGTATTGGTGGGGCAGGCTTACAATATCGACCGGCTGGACCAGGCGGGGATCACCTCGGTAGGTGGCTTCACCAGCAGCAGCATACAAACGATCAATGGTGCGGCGGCTGTGGCGCTCAGTGGTAATAATAGCTCTTCGCAGAATGTCCTGCTTTCTTATTTCAGCCGGGTACAATATGCGTATCAGCATAAATACCTGTTATCGGCCAGCCTTCGTACCGATGGGTCTTCGAGGTTCGGGGTCAACAATCAGTATGGGGTGTTCCCGTCTGCTTCGCTGGCATGGAGGATCATCGAGGAGAAATTCCTGAAGCTGCCGATGCTCAGCGATCTGAAACTGCGCGCCAGCTATGGCGTGAATGGCAACAATAATATCGGGGATTATAATGTCCCTACGTTGGGTTCTTATGGTTATGTGCTGGGCGCTACGCCCGGCGCTGCGATCGGACAGGCGCCGAATGTCATTTCCAATCCCGATCTGAAATGGGAAAAATCGCAGACTTATGACGTTGGGCTGGATTTCGGGTTCCTGAACAACCGGATTACGGGCTCTTTCGATTATTATAATAAGCTGAACACGCAATTGTTATTAAATGTACCGGTCCCTGAAGTGACGGGGCAGCAGTCTGCTTTGCGGAATGCGGGTTCGGTGCGCAATATTGGGGAAGAGATCGAGCTGACGACGCGCAATCTGGTTGGCAAGTTCGAGTGGAGCACCAGTATCAATGTGAGCCATAACGGCAATAAGATCGTGGCGTTGTATGGCAAGCAGAGTCAGATCATCATCCCCAATGCTTTTGACGTTACGGACAATATCCTGCGGGTGGGTCAACCGCTGAACAGTATCTATGTGGTTCGGCAGATCGGGATCCTGACGCAGGACGATATCAACAAGGGGGTGGCGTTGTATGGTACGGGTGAGACGGTGGGCGATCCCAAATACCAGGATCTGAATGGCGACGGGGTTATTACGGAGGCGGACAAGCAGATCGTAGGGCATCCGAACCCGAATTATACCTATGGTATTTCCAATCAATTCCATTACAAAGGCTGGGACCTGAGTGTGCTGGTGCAGGGGCAGGCGGGCGGCTCTATCTATTCTTTGCTGGGGCGGGCTATTACCCGCACAGGCCAGGGCTTTACGGATAATGCTCCGGAGTTCTATACCAAGCGATGGGAGTCGCCTTCCAATCCCGGGGCGGGGAGGGTGAGCAAGGCCTATTCGACGTTCGGCTTTGTGGCTAATACGGACTGGCTGTATTCTTCCGATTATATACGGGTGAGGAATATCACGCTGGGCTATAATTTGAAGGAGGTAGTCAGGACTTCCGCTATTCAGGGGGCGCGGATCTATATCACGGCGGAAAATTTCTTCGGGCATGATAAATATTATGGGGGGCTGAACCCGGAAGCGGCGAATACAACCATCAGTACTAATTCGGCTTATCCGGAAGCGGGGGATTATGGTGGTCTGCCGCTGGCAAAATCGCTGATCGTCGGCCTGAATATTACATTTTGAATCTAACAACCCAGATTGATCACACAGATTGATCACAACAATCCAGAAAAAAATGAAAAAGATATTTTTCCTGTTAGCTATAGGGATGGCGATCCTGGGATCGGCCTGTAATAAGGATCTCAACCAGGTGCCTATCTCATCGGGTACGACGGTGACCTTCTATAAGTCCCCCAGTGATTTTATTCAGGGGGTCAATGCGATCTATGCGGATCTCCGGGGATACCCGGACCGGCTGCTCTATCTTTCGGAGATCCGGTCGGACAATATCTATGGGGTATCGGTGACGGTGCGGGACTGGGATCCGATCAATGATTTTTCGCCGGGGATTGCGCCCAATACGTATGTGGAAGAAGGCTGGAATACGGATTTTAACGGGGTATTCCGGGCCAATACGGTGCTGGATCAATTGACGAAGAATGGAAGCAATGTGGGTTCGGCCGTTTTGGCTACGCGGTTGCAGGCTGAGGCGAGGTATCTCCGTGCCTTTTATTATTTCGACCTGGTGCGGTATTATGGGAGGCTGCCTGTTATCGATCATCCGGTGACGGTAGATGAGGCGAATTCCATTAAACAGAGCGCGGTGGCTGATGTTTATAAATTTATTATTGCGGATCTGCAATATGCTATCGCCAATCTTCCTGCTTCTTATACGGGGGTGGATGTGGGAAGGGCTACGAAGTATGCGGCAGAGGGCATCCTGGCGCAGGTGTATATGGCGCGTTCGGGGCCGGATTATGGTATTGCCGGGCCGGGGATGGCTTCTAATGAGTGGGCGCTGGCGCTGCCGTTGCTGCAGGATATCATCAACAGCGGTCTTTTTACATTCAATAGCAGTTACACGAATATATTTTCTTATTCGAATCAGAGTCCTGCCGTCAATAAGGAGGCGGTGTTCGATGTCATGTATCTCACGGGGATCAGTGGCGCTCCGACTACTTTGGTAGGCACTTATGGTGCTGATTTCCCCTGGCAGCTCACTCCGAATGGCTATTTTTCATCGTTGAAGGATACGAAGTCGAATGGCAGCCTGGAGATCATTCCGGTTTCGAATAACCTGGTGAGTGATTATGAGGCGGGGGACCTTCGTCTGCCTGCCACTATCTATACGGCGGGGTATACTGTAAACGGGGGCACAGAGATACGGCCTTTCTTTAAAAAATACGTGGATATCACGAAGATCCCTACGACGAGCCGGTTTGACTGGGGGATCAATTTTATTGCGCTGCGATATACGGATGTGCTTCTGCTAAAGGCGGAGTGTATCCTGAATGGGGCGACGGGTTCGCAGAGCGATGTGGATGGGATTGTCAACCAGGTGAGGGGGAGGGCCGGGCTGGCGTCTATCAGCGGGGTGACGCTGGCGCAGCTGTATGATGAACGGAGGAAGGAGTTTGCCGATGAAGGGTCGCGCTGGTTCGACTTGCAGCGGAGCGGTAATCTGGTGACGATCATGAATAACTGGATCACGGCGGAGGATGTTCAGAAAAGGATCAATCAGGTGGTGGCGAATTATATTATTTATCCGGTGCCGCAATCGCAGCTGGATGCTGCGCCGGGGCTTTATACGCAGAGTTCTGGATATTGATAATTGATTGATTATTAGTGCTTAAGAAATGCCTGAAGATGCAAAATAGAAAAACGGGAATGTAAATTGTAAATAAGATATGTGTAAACTGTCAATAATGTCTATGTAAATTGTCAATTAATATTGTGTTAATTGGCATTTTGGCGGGAGGTGAAGGGAAAACTGTCGTTCCGGCATTAAAAGGGTAGCGGCATATGATTTGACGTTGAGTACGAAACAAACAATATGAGCAAGAGAAGTATTCTGGTTGTTTCAACTCAACAGGATAATAAAGAAAGTGCCCTTAGTAATTGGACCGGTGTACCCCATCCGTTTCACCTGGATATTGCGTCGACTGATGAGGCAGCTATTGAATTGTTTCACAAACAGGATTTTGATATGGTCGTGGTTGATTGTACCGACGGTAATATCGATCACAAAAAGTTGAATGCGGTATTACCTATTTTACAAGAGGATGCCACCCTATTGACTTATCAGGGGGAAACCGAAAAGGAGTTGGAAGATAATGTGGAGGCTGTATTCAACGCTAAAAGATATCAGCGTATACAACGTATGTTGATGTTGGAACCTTCTGTTAATACTTCTATCAATTTGCCGCCTTTCTCGTTGAATTAATTCTAACTTTTTAGTAGCAATGATATAAAAGGCCAACCCGAGCGGGTTGGCCTTTTTATTAACGGGAAATGCAACGTTAAATGGTGCGCGGTCTGGGATACCAATGCAATAAACAAAATGTCGTTAAGAGCCATCCTGCTATGGGTAAGGCGATATTGATGTTTCTTATCACCATATCATAATGTATATAGCTTTCCCTGAAACAAGGAAGGTAGGAAAGAGACAGCAACAGGATTCCAACTATCGTTCCTATGAGGGAAACCAACTGGTGGCCGGTCCACCAGGTATTGATTTTTGTATTGAGCCTGATGGGAAGTCCGATCAAAAGACAAACAATGAGGGTAGCCAGCACGAATATGGCTGCCTTTAATGGCATAAAATAGCGCCAGTCACCATCAATGACGGTCGAAAGAAAACTTAAACCCATTGTTACCAAAAAGGAGAATAGTAGCTGAAACAGAAGAACCCTCAGGGGTTTTTTTATACTTAGGGCCATAGCAGGTGAGGATTTTAATCAATATACAAAAATCTTCTAATAATAGGGAATTTGTGCAATCGTTCCCGGAAATGTCTGGGTGACGGTTAAAAAAGAAAGAAGGCTACGGGGCTCCCGCTACAACTGGTTTCCCATGATATTGAAAGAATTGTAATAAGCGAGGGCGTTACCCATCTTTTGTAGCGGGAGGCTGTCAGCAGGATGGTGCAGGATGATCGGAAGGGAGGGTTGATTTATATTTAAAATAAGGATTGCACATATGAAAAATAATAAGAATCTCCTGGTATTTGCCTGCTGGATGATGATCTCCCGCTATCTCCTTTTACTGGGTTGCCTGTTGGTGCAGGTAGCCGTCAATGCGCAGCCGCTGCTGCAGACAGGACCCCAAAAACCGATGCCTGATGAATGGGTCGATGCAGATACACATCATAAGATCGTGAAATTGTCGAGGAAGGATGGAAATAACGGAAGCTTCTACTTTCACAACAATCCTTTTGTCGGGGATAAGATGGTGTTTTATAGTACGGATGATAGCAAGGGGAAGC
Source organism: Puia sp. (assembly GCA_035555335.1). GTDB lineage: Bacteria > Bacteroidota > Bacteroidia > Chitinophagales > Chitinophagaceae > Puia. The sequence continues at coordinate 18,936 of DATMGS010000018.1, read as the reverse complement.
AAATTTATACGGTGGACCTGAAGACGCTGGAGATACGGCAGGTAACGGACCAGTCGTCGCCGATGGGGGGAGAGATCGTCGCGGCGGGCAGCCGGAGGGTCTTTTACCAGATAAAGGATAGTGTTTTTGCTACGAATACCGATGATCGGCGGACGGAGCTGCTGTTTGTTTTTCCTGCGGACTTTAAGGGGAATGTGGCTACGCTGAATGCGGACGAGACTTTGCTGGGAGGGGTTCAGAGCGGGGATGAGGAGAAGGAACTCCTGAAGAAGTATCCGGAAAAAAGGGATTATTTCAACCGGATCTACGATGCGCACATTCCGCATACATTGTTTACGATCGATCTGCGGACAAAGGAATTGAAGAAAATCCACCGGGAGGATACCTGGATCGGCCATGTACAATTCTCGCCTACGGACCCGGGGTTGCTGATGTTCTGCCATGAAGGGCCCTGGCAGAAGGTAGACCGTATCTGGACGATCGATGTCCGGACGAATGCCGTGAAGCTGATGCATAAAAGGACTGTGGAAAATGAAATTGCGGGGCATGAGTTCTTCAGTCCGGACGGTCGGCGTATCTGGTTTGACTGGCAGATCCCGAAGGGGCAGACCTTTTATCTGGGTAATGTGGATGTGGCTACCGGCGCCGAAAAAAAGATCGGCATGCTGCGAAATGAGTGGTCGATCCATTTCGCCACCTCTCCTGATCAGCGGATATTTGCCGGGGATGGAGGTGATTCCGGGCAGGTGGCTCATGCGAAGGACGGGAGGTGGATTTATCTGTTTCGTCCGGAGGGGGATCAGTTCGTATCGGAAAAGCTGGTCAATATGAAAGATCAGTATTATAAGCTCGAACCAAATGTCCATTTCTCTCCTGATGGCAAGTGGGTGATCTTCCGCGCTAATTTTGAAGGGAAGGAAGAGGTGTATGCCGTTGAAATAAAAAGAAATAAATGAAACGAGCCTTTTATAGTACGATGTTAGCTCTGTTGTGCCTGGTACAGCCTGCCGTCTCTCAATTGCAATGGCCTGCCATCACTTCTCAGACGCGGCCCTGGACCCGCTGGTGGTGGATGGGGAGTGCAGTGAATCCGCAGGACCTGGCGGCCAATATGGAAAAATACAAGGATGCGGGACTTGGGGGGCTGGAGCTTACCCCGATCTATGGTGTCAAAGGATATGAGTCCGTCTTCATCGATTATCTTTCGCCGAGATGGATGGACCGGTTGTCCTATACGCTGTCAGCTGCCCGGCGGCTGGGTTTGGGGCTGGATATGTCTACGGGGACGGGCTGGCCTTTCGGCGGTGGGCCGTTGATTGATTCGACGTATGCCTGTAAAAATTTTGTTTATAAGAGCTGGGTAGTGAAAGCGGGGGGAACGCTGGGGGATGACGGGAGCGCTGGCAAGGATGGGGCTGCCGGGGGCGGGGCTGTTCGCTTTTTGCAGGAGGCATTAGTCCACACGGATGGTAGCCTGAAGCCTGCCATCGGGCAACTGGTAGAGCCTGTGTTTGCGAATAAGGATCTGCAGGCGTTGGCCTTGTTCCAGGTAAGATTTGAGAAATGGCTGCCGTTGCAGGCGTTGATGGCTTATTCGACGGATGGTAAGATACTGGATCTGACGGGTAAGGTGGATGCAGCGGGGCATTTGCAATGGACGGCGCCTTCGGGTGGGGGTGACTGGAATCTGTATGCCGTTTTTCAGGGATGGCATGGCAAGATGGTGGAGCGTGCCGCGCCGGGTGCGGAGGGGAATGTGATAGATCATTTTTCGTCGGCTGCTTTGAAAAAATATCTCAGTCGTTTCGATACGGCTTTTAAGGGGCGTAACCTGTCTGGGTTGAGAGCTTTCTTTAACGATAGTTATGAGGTTGACGATGCCCGGGGACAGAGCAACTGGACGCCGGATTTTTTTGCGTTGTTCCGTCAGTACCGGGGGTATGATCTGCGGGAGCATTTGCCCGCATTATTCGGGGGTGATGTGAAAGAGAATAATGAGCGGGTGTTGTGTGATTACCGGGAGACGATCTCGGACCTGCTGCTGGATAAATTTACGCGGGGCTGGAGGAGATGGGCACAGGGCAAGGGGGCGGTTATCCGCAACCAGGCGCATGGGTCGCCGGCCAATATCCTCGATCTGTATGCTGCCAGCGACATTCCCGAGACGGAGGGGCAGGACATCTACCGGTATAAGTTTGCCACTTCGGTAGCGCATACTACGGGGAAGAAGCTGGTTTCTTCGGAAAGTGTCACCTGGCTCAATGAACATTTTCTCAGTACGCTGGCCGATGTTAAAAAGGCGCTGGACGGTTATCTGCTGGGAGGTGTCAATCATATTTTTTATCATGGTACGGCGTATTCTCCGCAGAGCGATCCGTGGCCGGGCTGGTTATTTTATGCTTCGGTTCATTTTACGCCTGATGATCCTTCGTGGGGGAGTTTTGGGGTCTTGAATCAGTATGTGGCGCGGAGTCAGTCTTTTTTGCAGCAGGGTGTTTCGGACAATGATGTGCTGTTGTATTATCCGATCTATGATAGCTGGTCGGAGCCTGGTCATGATCTGCTGAAACATTATGACAGGATGGAGCCGGAGTTCAGCGGGACTGGCTTTAAGGCGAATGCGGAGACGCTGCAGCGGCTGGGGTATGGGTATGATTATATTTCTGACAGGCAGGTGCAGCAGACGGATGCTGGTGCGGGCGTTGCTGCCGGTTCGGGGGCGATCCGTACGTCGGGAGGCGGTTTGTATCAGACTTTGCTCTTGCCGGATTGTCGTTATATATCTGCGGGGGCGTTGAGGAAGCTGATCGGACTGGCGGAGAGCGGCGCTACGATCCTCGTTTATAAAGAGCTTCCTTCCGATATACCGGGATGGGGGATACAGGAAGCGCGCAGGAATGAGTTTCGGCAATTGCTGGGGCGGCTGCATTTTGCGCCAGCGGCAGATGGTATTCAGAAGGCTGGCATTGGGAAGGGCGCTTTTTTGATGGGGGATGACCTGGCTGTCTTGCTGGCGGCGGCGAAGGTCCGCCGGGAGACGATGGTGGAGGACAGTCTGGAGTTTGTGCGTCGGGCGTATGGGCAGGGGAACTATTATTTTATTGTCAATAAGAGTCATAATAAGTGGGAGGGCTTTGTGCCGTTGGCGGCTGATTTCCGGGATGCGGCTTTGTTTAACCCGATGGATGGAAGGCGCGGGAGGGCTAAGATGGGCGGGGCCGATGTTGGTAAGACGGGCGGAATGGGTAAGACGGATGACCGTGCTGGTAAGACGGGCTCCGGGGGGCGGGAAGTTTATCTGCAATTGCTGCCGGGAGAAAGTGTGATCGTGGAGACGTCTCATTCGGCGTTGACATCGGCGCTTTATCCATATTACCGGGTGGCGGGCGAGCCTGTTGCCCTAAAAGGGGAATGGAAGCTGGATTTTATAGAGGGAGGACCTGGTCTTCCTGCTTCGGTGCGGGTGAGTCAGTTGGGCAGCTGGACGGCGTTGGATGGAGACGCTGTCAAGAGCTTTTCGGGGACGGCGAAGTACACTATTATGTTTGAGAAGCCGGCTGCTAAGGCGCGGGGCTGGATGCTGGATCTGGGTAAGGTGGATGTGACGGCGCAGGTCTTTTTAAATGGCAATAAGATCGCTATGCTGATCGGGCCTTATTACCGGGTATTTATACCGGCGGCGGATATACGTGCTAAAAATGAACTGGAGATCCGGGTATCCAATGGGATGGAGAACCGGATTGAAGATATGGATAGGAGGGGTGTGGTCTGGAAGAAGTTTTATAATTACAATTTTCCGGCTCATGTGCGAGAGAACAGGAATGCCAATGGGTTGTTCGATGCGGGTGCCTGGAAGCCGTTTGATTCGGGGTTGTCTGGGCCGGTGACGCTTACGGCGGTGGAAGCGGGAGTGCCGCAGGGTGATGGGGGTGATCCGGCCTGGACGAAGGAGGTAGGCGCCCGGGTTTTTCCGGCTGCTACGAAGAGTTATACGGTGAATGCGTATGGCGCGGTCGGAGATGGGGCCACGCTGGCGACGCATGCTATCCAATCGGCTATCGATGATTGTGCCGCGAAGGGCGGCGGTGTGGTGATGTTTGAGCCGGGCAGCTATCTGAGCGGGGCCCTGTTTGTGAAAGAGGGGGTGGAGCTGCGGATTGATCAGGGTGTAGAGTTGAAGGGCAGTCAGCATTTTGAGGACTATCCGCTGATCGATACCCGGATTGCGGGCATCGAGATGAAATGGCCGGCTGCTTTATTGAATATCATCGGTGTAAAAAAAGCGGCTATAACAGGGGCGGGTAAAGTGAATGCGCAGGGAAAGTTCTGCTGGGATAAATACTGGGCTATGCGTAAGGAATATGATCCCAAGGGGTTAAGATGGATCGTCGATTACGATGCGCAAAGGGTCCGCACGCTGCTGATACAGGATGCGGTCGATATCACGATCAGGAATGTCCGGTTCGTGGATGCGGGTTTCTGGACGGTGCAGGTATTATATTCGAAATATGTTACTGTAGACGGGATCGTGGTGCGCAATAATGAAGACGGGCATGGGCCCAGTACGGATGGGGTGGATATCGATTCTTCTTCCTGGGTATTGGTGGAGCATTGCGATATCGATTGTAATGACGATGATTTTTGTCTGAAGGCGGGCAGGGACTGGGATGGGTTACGGGTGGACCGGCCGACGGAATATGTGGTGATCCGGAATTGCACCGCCAGAAAGGGCGGCGGCTTGCTGACGATCGGCAGTGAGACTTCCGGCGGTATCCGGCATGTCCTGGCGACGGATCTGACGGCTAAGGGAACGGGTAATGGCTTCCATATCAAATCGGCGACTACCCGGGGTGGCACGGTGGAAGATATTCATATCCGCAATATCAGGATGGACAGTGTGGGCAATGCAATCCTTTTTACGATGAACTGGAACCCGGCTTACAGCTATTCTACCTTACCGAAGGAGTATAACCCGGATAGCATTCCGGCGCATTGGAAAACGATGTTGCATAAAGTGGAGCCTGAGGAACGGGGCATTCCGCATTTCAAGGAGATCTATGTCTCGGGGTTGAAGGCGGCCAATGCTAAAAAAGCGATCTCGGCTACCGGGCTGGATGGTTCGCTGATCACGGGCGTTCATATAGCAAACTCTGAGATCTCCGCCGCGACTGCGGGGGCCATCAGCTATACAAAGGATTGGGACTTTAAAAATGTCATTATTAACACCAAGGACAATACGAGAATAGATATACCCAAACAATGAAAAAGATAATCAAGACTTTTCTATTGGTCGCCTGCGCATCTATTCCCCTTCTGGCCGCCATCGACAGCCGGCCTACGCTGTATATTATCGGGGATAGCACGGTAAAGAACGGGAAGGGGAAAGGGGATGGCAATCTATGGGGATGGGGCAGTTTCCTGGATGGGGCGCCTCTTGACGATACAGCCCGTGCCCGCGGTACGATCAAAGGGACGGGGGAGGAGACGAAGGATATTTACAACCCTATTCTAAAGAAGCCGGAGACGGTGTATAGTTATGGCTGGTATATGCGCAAATATGTAAACGATGCAAAGGCTAAAGGGGCCATACCTATTATCTGCTCACCCATCCCCCGGAATATTTTTGTAGACGGGAAGGTGGTTCGTTCTACCGATTATGGTAAATGGGCCAGGGATATTGCCGTGGAGACGGGCACTTATTTTGTGGATCTGAATACTCTCCTTGCGGATGAGTACGATCAGCTGGGACCTGATAAGGTAAAGGAGTTTTTTCCCGGGGATCATACCCATACGAATGAGGCGGGGGCGCGGCTGAATGAGAGAGCTGTTGTGGAGGGGCTTCGGAGGCTGGATGGACTAAAGCTGAAGGATTGGATGGTGAACCCCTCTTCAACCGATAAGGTCGGTTCTCCCTTGCCGGGGCAAAAAGATGTTTTGAAGTCGATGCGTTTGGCGAATGCCGCTTTTATGAATAAGTGGCCGGACCCGGGTAAGGAGATTGTGACCAATATCGCCCGGCCGAGTCATATCTGGACCCGGGCGGTGTACTATGAGGGACTGATGGCGTTGTATTCCATCGATCGGCGGAAAGATTATTATGACTATGCTGTGGATTGGGGGAGGAAGCATCAATGGACTCCGCGCAATGGTGTGAATGGGAGGAATGCCGACGATCTATGCTGCGGGCAGACTTTTATCGATCTGTTCAGGATGGATGTAGGCTCTGGAAGGGAGGAATGGGTTGCTGCCATCAAATCTACGGTTGACCATATGCTGCCCGGGGACAAATGTGATGACTGGCATTGGGTAGACGCCCTGCAGATGGCGATGCCGGTGTTTACCGGGCTGGGGGTGCTCTATAAGGACACGGCCTATTTCCGTAAGATGTATGACTTGTATCATTATACCAAAGAGATACAGGGCGGGCATGGGTTATACAATGCCGACGAGCATCTCTGGTGGAGGGACAAGGATTTTGTGCCGCCTTATAAGGAGCCCGACGGGGAGAACTGTTATTGGAGCCGGGGGAATGGTTGGGTATTGGCCGCATTGGTGCGGGTGCTCTCTTTGCTGCCGCAGAAAGAGTCTCACCGGCCGGAATATCTGCAGAACTATCTCGACATGGTGAAAGCCCTGGTCCCGCTGCAGCGTGCGGATGGTTTCTGGAATGTGAGTCTTCATGACTCCACGCATTTCGGGGGAAAGGAGCTGACGGGGACGGCCTTGTTCACGTATGGGATTGCCTGGGGGATCCGTCAGGGATACCTGGATAAGAAGATCTTTTTGCCGGTGGTGGCGAGGGCATGGAATGCGATGGTAAAAGATGCATTGCATGACAACGGTATGCTGGGATATGTGCAGGGAACGGGTAAGGAACCCAAGGACGGGCAGCCTGTGGGATATGATAAGATCCCTGATTTCGAAGACTATGGTCTGGGGTGCCTGTTGCTCGCGGGCAGTGAAATATACCAGCTGGCGCCGCCGGGGGCTGCCAACCTGGATGAATCGAAAGTGCCGCCTTATGAGGAGGCTGATCCGTTGATGACTGAAACTGATCCGGGGAAGACCGCGGCTGGTCGATCTATGACTGATACTGATTCCCGGGCTGCGGCTGATGCTAATCCCCGAAAGACGACTGCTGGCCACCGGGTGACTACGGTAAAAGAGTGGGAGCGGTTGCAGCGGCCTTATCTCTACCAGCTATTTGAAAAAAATGTTTATGGCCGCATGCCGACGGGGTCGGTGGCTGTGACCAGCGTTATCCGGAAGATCGATTCTTCGGCGCTGGATGGGATGGCTATCCGTAAAGAGCTGACCTTGTATTTTTCTGCCACCGATACGGCTGCGAAGCTGGAGGTGGTGCTTTATCTGCCACGCAGAGGCCCTGCCCGGGCGCCGGTCTTTGCAGGCTATAATTTTGGCGGTAATGCGGGTGTAGTAGCGTCTTCCCAGTGGCCGCTCAAAGAAATCGTTGCCCGTGGCTATGGGGTGGCGACAGCCTGGTATTGGGATATCGAGCCGGATCGGGCCGATGGCTGGCAAACGGGAATCCGTACGCGGCTATCGGATGTGTTAGGGATCGAGCCTTATGAATGGAGCGCTATCGGCGCCTGGGCCTGGGGGCTGGAAAGGATGGCGGATTATCTGCGTACCGACCGATCCGTGGATCCCCGTAAGTTGATCGTGATCGGCCATTCGCGTCTGGGTAAGACGGCGGTATGGGCAGGAGCTGGCGATCCGCGATGGGCGCTGGTTGTCTCCAATGAATCGGGGGAGGGGGGCGCTGCCTTATCCAAAAGGGATTATGGCGAGACGGTAGCGATCATCAATGCGAAGTTTCCCTGGTGGTTTGCTCCTGCCTATAAACAATATGGCAACAATACGGCTGACCTGCCTTTGGATCAGCATATGCTTCTTTCGCTGATTGCTCCCCGGCCGTTGTATGTGGCCAGTGCGGAAGGCGATCAATTCAGTGATCCCCGGGGAGAGTTCCTCAGCGCCAGGCTGGCAGGATCTGTTTATAAGCTTTTTAAAGAGAAGGGGGTAGGTGTGGATAGTATGCCTGCGGTGGGGCATCCGGTTGGGGAGTGGATACGGTATCATATCCGGACCGGGAAACATGATATTACTTCTTATGATTGGGGGAGGTATATGGATTTTGCGGATGAGCGGTTGAGGTTTGGGGGGAGGAATTGAAGGAAATTATTTTTTAAATGGATGTCCCAGGTAGATCAGGACCAATGGGATTAATAGAAAAGGGACCTCTATCAATGCTGTTCTGCTATTTCCTGCATTTAGCGACAATGCCATGATCACCAATATAGAAAGGGCATTAATCAGGTTGGCCAGGAAAAATGTTTGCGGGAACAGTACCATTATACCGACGAGAAGGGTGATCACGCTAAAAACAAGGGCGCTTTTTTTACCGATGCCAAGGCTCTCCATCATTTTAGCCTGTTCGGGATGCGCTGCCATGTGCAATCCGTCCCATCCATGTTTAAAGCTTAAAAAGGCGGTTATTAAAATTAGTATTCCACTGATAACTTTCATGCTGCTGGGGTTTATATTAAATAAGCGGGCTGTGCATTTAATGGTCAAAGTTCAGCAAAATACAGACCTGTTGTTTATAAATATCAATCTATTATTTGTATATTTCAAATATATGGTGTCAGGAGCGGGAGGCTCATTTCAGGAGGTCCCGGATAAAATATAAGCCGTTATGATTAATGATTTAAAGGAAAGTCTGTGGAAACAATTCGGAGCAAGTATCGACATGCTTAAAAATGCTATAATACTATGGCCGGAAGAGTACTGGAATACCAAGAGAAAGTTTTTTTATAATGCTTATCATTGCTTGATATTTCTGGATTACTACCTGACCATTCCGCCCAAAAACTTTACCTCACCACTACCCTTCACCATTGCTGAACCCGACAAAGTAATAGTAGATGCAGTTGACGATCTGATACCGGACAGGGTGTATAGTAAAAAGGAGTTGCTTGACTATCTGCAATCAAGCCGTGAAAAGTGCCATCAGGTAATCGCAGGCCTGACGGAGGAGACATTGAAAGATAGATGGATAGAGGTAGAGGAGTCGGGGGCTATGAATTATTCTGTTCTGGAAATACTGCTTTATAACATGAGACATGTTCAGCATCATGCGGCACAATTGAATTTGCTTTTACGGCAAGGAATAAATGATGCACCGGGTTGGGTTGCGCGGGCTGAGGATGAATAACGGCTTAGTATACGTAATTCCAGTTGTTTGCCCTTGAAGCCACATTACTTTTTCTCCAATAGCACCGCGCTTCCCTGTGCCTTTATATAATACATCCCTTTTGATAGCGCACTAATATCATTGGTTCCGACAGACAGGGATCTGATGAATTGCCCACCTGCATTAAAGAGTTTCAGAACCGTGTTGGGAACTGTCTGGATGGTGATGACACCGGAGGCAGGGTTAGGAAAGACAGACAAACCGGCGGTGGTGTTTAGGACGCTGCAGGTGATGGTATTACTATACGTCTCTTTACCGTCTGCATCGGTTTGTTTCAGCCGGTAATAATTGATGCCTGTGGGTGCATTGGTATGTGTAAAGCTATAAGAATGCTGTTCTACGGTAGAGCCTGCTCCCGGCAGTGTGCCGATGGCGGTGAAACTATGGCCGTCGATACTATGTTCAACCGTAAAAAGAAGGTTATTGTTCTCGCTGGCCGTCGTCCATTCCAAAAGGACGTTGTTGCCGGCGGTGATACCAGTGAAAGACAAGAGGGTAATGGGCAGGGTATTGCTGTTATCGCTTCCAAAAGTAAATTGGGAAAAACCTGACATACCGGTGCGAACGATCACCGGGGCACTGGTAGTGCCGGCATTGACGCCGGCTGTTCCGTCCAGGATCCAGGGCCCACCAGCTGAGGGGCGTTTGACGATCCGCAAGGTAGTGAGGTCGCTGACACCAGGCGCTCCTGTAGCGGTGAGACTCAGAGTATAAGCCCCGCCGGAGAGCCCGCCCGAGGCATCCGCCTGCCAATACATCGGCGCTGTTTTATTGATCACCTCGGTATTGTCTGTCAATGGCAGTCCGCTTTGAGCCGGAGCTGCGCTGTCGATGGCCTGTGCGGCAATGATTCCTGCAACGGAGGGGGCTGTGGTATAATCCAGATCGAATTCCCGGTAGTTCTGGCCGGATCCGATTCCGACGCCCAAAGGGAAGATCCGCAGTCCGGTGGTGGTTCCGATGGAGCGGGTGATCGTTCCGATCACATAGCCATTCGTACGGGAGATAGCCGGGTCTGATCCTGAGCCGCCGGCGGTATTCGTAATCGCGAGCGTATAATTATTGGTGAGAAGGGGGCCTTGTTGAAGGTTAAGGTTATCGTTGACAGTCACATTGCTTCCCAACGCGATGCCGGCGATATCGCTGACGGTCAGATCCTGGAGGACACCGGCTGCTGAAGGAATTTCCAGGCCGGTCGTATCGTGGGCTACATCGTTATAGACGATATTGGCAGTCCCTGCAAAAGTCGGCGCGGAGATCAGCTGGCCGGCAGTGCGCACGATCGTGATCCCATTGCTAAGGGTGAGCGATCCTCCGGAATTGACCAGCAGGGTGTCCGTCAACAGCGTAAGGGTATCAGTCACTGTCACTGCTCCGTTGATCTCTTTTATACCGGAGCCCAGACCCGTAATTACGAGCCGATAATAGGAGAGGGGAGCAACGGTCTGGTTAGAGCCGGGAATGCCGAAGTAAACCACCCTTCCGGTACCGGGGATAAAGCTGCTGGCGTTGGGAATGGTAATGATCCCAGCGAGGGTTAGGGCTCCTGACCCCGTGAAGTTGATACGGGCATTGGCGGAAGTGGTGACTACACCGCCGGCCAGGGTGACGGCGCTGCCGCCGATCCTTAGTTCGGCCACCCTGGTAGTCGCTGTGATCGATGTGATGCCGGCGCAGCTGAAGGCGCCTCCTTCCACATCCAGGAGGGTCGTAGTCCCCGAAGCGGAGCCAACCGAATTGAGGGTGGTGGCGCCGACCACGGTCAGGGCCCCCTGGGTGACGGTCACGGTGGATGCCTGTGTGATGGACAAGGTCCCGCTGATGGTCAATAAACCCGGGTTAAGGCTGATCGTTGAAGTTCCGGACAGACTGAGCCCGTTGCTGACGGTGAGGATGCTGGTAGAGGAGTTCAGTAGTAAGGACGATCCGCCATTTATCGTCAATTGGTTGCATTGAGAGTTGACATCGACGGTAATGTTATTGGCGCTGTTGATGGTGGCGGTGTCGCCTGCTACGGGATAATTTGTCGAGCTGGAGCCGGATACCAGGGTCCAGCTTGTGGGGCTGCTCCAGTTGCCGCTGCCGGCGCTCTGGAAAATGGCCTGCGAAAAAAGGGGCTGAGCGAATAAAACGAGCAGGAAAGTAACAAGGGTAAAATTCTTCATACTATATTATTAAATAATATACGGACTAATTGTTTGCCCGTATGCGACTTTCAGTCAACGACCGGAATTATTCAGCCGACGACAAGCCACAAGACGTGGTGTTGCAAGACGACAAGCCGCCAGCTGAATAATAAGGGTAAGACCGGGTAGATGATGGGGGCGGTTAGTTGCTCTTATTCGCTTCTCTGGCCTGGGCCATCATCTCTTTTTTGACCTCTTCGTATTTTTTAAACTGCTCTGCTGTAAGAATTGGTTTCAGCTTTCCGTCTTTCTCTTCCAGTAGGGGGGAGATCTGTCCGTACTTGCTGAACTGGTTATCGTCGCTCCTGAGGATCGGTTCGATCTTTTTGGCATATTCCAGATTGATCGCCGACACTTGTTTGTACTGGGCATCATTCAGCATGAGCTTTGACTTCATGAGGTCAGTCTGTATCTGTGCCCTTTGCGCGGGGGGTGCCGTTTTTAGTTTAGCCAGCGTATCCGCATAGGAAGGTTTTTGAGCTTTGGCTCCGAATGTCAGGGCGCTTATACAGAATAAGAGCAGGGTGAAAGTCTTTTTTACGTTAAGAAGCATAGTCTTTTATTTAAAATGAGTAGATCGAAAAAAACGGGTGATAAGGAGGTCATCCTTTGTATTTCATTTTGTTGGTAAAGAGGTCGATGAATCCTTTAAATACGAGTTTGAAAGGGTTGTAGCTGATGAACCCGGTGGTGATGCCATATTTCACTTTTTCTGTTTCCGGCTGGTAGGTTTTGAACAGCTTATCCCAGATTATCAGGACCCCGCCGAAGTTCTTATCTATATAGGTCGGGTTACTGCCGTGGTGTACGCGATGTGCCGAGGGCGTATCGATGATTCCTTCCAGCACTCCCAGTCTACCCACTGCCTCCGTATGTAAAAAGAACTGGTAGAGCAGGTTCAATGCATAGGAGGCCACGATGAAGTTGGGCGGGAAGCCTGCCAGCGCCAGGGGGATAAAGAAGAGGGGGCTGATAAGGGCTCCGAACCAATTGAGACGGTAAGCTGTCGTAAGGTTCATCGTCATGCTGGAGTGGTGGATAAGATGGAAGGCCCACAGGGGTTTCCAGCTATGGGAGACCCGATGAAACCAATAGTAAATAAAGTCCGCCAGCAGGAAACAGATGGCGAACACCCAACCATTTTGCGGCAGGGGGGGCAACGAAAAGTCCGATGCCCATCCCAGCAGGGACAATTGGTAACCGGCGAAGATCAGTTTGGAAAACTGGAACCCTGCTAAGATGACCAGGTTGGAGAAGGTCTCTTTTATGTTATAGACCTTTTTGTCTTTACGCCAGCTCCAGATGATCTCTGCGAGGATCAGCAGCAGGAGCGGCAGCAAAATTTCTGCTTTATAATGTTTCATAATTGCCTGTTTTAGTTTACAGTACAAATATGATCCGTAAAAAGCGGCGGGATAACGTCAATCGGGGTGAAGCTGTAAAAGCGGGGGGTGAATTATCAGGTATTCATCCAGGCTTTGAATTCGGGAACGCGGGCCTTGCTGATCAGCATTTTTTCATTCGATTCCGGAGCGGTTTTTACCAGCAGTCTTCCATTAAAATAAAAGACGACTTCCCGGATAGCGCTGCGGTGAACGATGAATTGGCGGTTGACCCGGAAGAAGAGTGTGGGATCCAATTGGTTTTGCAGTTGTTCCATCGTAAAGTCGATGGCGAAATTCTTATTATCGGTGGTTTGTGCCTGCACTATTTCATTGGTAGTGTAAAACCAGGCAATTTCCTTTACGGTGAGGGGAATCATCTTATCGCGGAAATGAACCAGGAAGGACTGTTTGTATACGGCGGTGTTTCCTTTGAGGCTTTCGGCGAGCTTCTGTAGTCTGGCATAGCTGTCGTCTGCAGGCGGGGGATTGCCCGCGAGGCGTTTGAATTTGGCCAGTGCCTGTGTCAGCTCCTTGTCATCAAAGGGTTTGAGGATATAATCGATGCCATTGGTTTTGAATGCCTGTAGTGCATAGTCGTTATAGGCGGTAACAAAAATTACGGGGACTTCGATGGTCAACTTATCGAAGATCTCGAATGACAGTCCGTCATTGAGCCTGATATCCGAAAAGATAAGATCATAGTTGCCGGTATTTTTGCCCAGCCATTCGACGGAGTCGGCTATGCCGGTGAGCATCGTTATGACTTCTATGGCCGGGTCTGTCTCCTGCAATAAAAATTTGAGGTTTCTTGCCGTAGCCGGTTCGTCCTCGATAAGTACGATACGTAGTGCCATGTTCAGTTTAGTGGTAGTTTGACAATAAAGGATGTTGCGGTTTTATTTATTTCGATCTCCCGATGCATCAGGATCTTATAACGTTCATTCAGGTTGGCCAGTCCGATGCCTGCTCCCGGCTCGGGGAAATGGACGGGCTGCAGGTTGTTCTTTACCTGGAGGAGCTGGTCTTCTTTTCGGCCTTCCGGAGTTCCGAGTATGCTTATTTCTATTTTCAGAGGTTTAGCGGCCGAGGCTATATTATGCTTCAGGGCGTTTTCTATCAACAGCTGCAGCGACATATGAGGAACCCGGGAAGCATATTGACTTTCATCGATGGTTATCTGCAGGTCAAAGCCCTCTTCATATCTCATTTTTAGCAGTTCTGCGTAGGATCGCACTACGTTCAGCTCTTCCTTCAAGCTTATCAAATCCTCGTCGTTGCGTTGCAGGGAATAGCGGAATACCCTGGACAGGTGATTGATGTATTGCTGTGCTTTGGGGGGATCCTCGCGAACCACTGCCGAGAGGCTGCTCAGGGAGTTGAAGAAGAAATGAGGGTTTAATTGCCCTTTCAGGATCTCTAATTCCGCTTTCAGGTAAGCATTTCGCAGTTGCTGGTTCTCTATTTCCCTGGCTCGGGACTCTTCGAGCATCAGGATGACGCGGAGTTCGATAGCTGCCAGCAGGAGGCTTACCGTAAGGCGGAATCCGCTGCCGCCGGCGGGGAATATTCCCTGCTGAAAAAAGGCTGATTGGGCGGCAAAGCTGATGGCAATGAAAACGCCCAGGATGAGGAGATTGATAAGGGTGTAGAGGAGTTGTTTTGGAAGCTGCCCGTTACTCAAAAAGATTTTAATCCTGTCTTTGTTGAAATAAAAGATCGCCAGGCAAAACAGGAAGGTCATCAACAGATCGAATAATAGCTGAGTGAGGTCGAAGTGCCAGAAATGCGCTACCAGTCCATTCTTACGCAGGGCCAGGAGCCTGGGCATATTCATCGTCAGGGTGATGAATAGGGAGCTGTAGAGGAACAGCTTGCGATGGGTGGCTGCATTCATGTAAGCAATATAATGCTTGCCAATCGTTTATACGTAAAAAAATCGGGTAAAGCTGTAAGAATGGGGGGTGAAATAATAGTATGTTTTTTTTACTATTTTTGAAGCAATGTGGTGAAGGATTATCGCCGTTTTATCTGGTTTCAGGATCCGATAATACAAAAAGACCAGTTATGCCCCTACTATATATCATATTCGCGTATTACTACCTTGGTCTTTTACTTTCCTGTTTTCTTACCGGCTGCCTGTTCGTTCGGAAAAGCTGGTCTTTAGAATATAAGCTGCTGGTCATATTGTCCGGCCTGACCTTATTGGCCGAGACGGGCGCGTACCTATATGCTACTCTTCGGATCGATGGTCATTGGGTGCATAATCTTTTTGCTCCTGTGGAATGCGTTTTCATACTATATATATTGCACAGGGCATCGATGCGTCCCGCCATTAAACGCCTGAATATCGTGTTGCTGGTTATCCTGCCGGCAGGCATCGGGGTGATCTATGGTCTGCATCCTGCCGTTCTGCGGATTGGCGAATTTGCCGCACTCTTTTATCTTTTTTTAGAACTGACAGCTGCTTGTTCTTTTTTGATTGACCTTGTTCTGAATAAGTCGGATACACCCGTGGGCCGCCAGCCTCTCTTCTGGATGGCGGCCGGCATGCTCTTTTATTGCAGCATATTCTCGATGGAACTTACCGTAATGAGTTTTATAAAGAAAATACCGTGGCAGTACTCTGTGTCGTATGCCATAGTGGCCAATACCTTTATGTATACGGGTTTTATCACCTGTTTTATCTGCCTTCACCGGGCAAACCCGGCAAGCCGGGGAGACTCTCCGACATACCCGGAGGTTCTCCGGCCGTGAACTATTTGTAGAAGCGGCTATTGTTTTTCCAATTCGTTTATTTGGGTCAGCAGTTGCCAGGAGGAAAGGATATCCGACACGAATGCCACCTGCCTGTCCGAAAGAGAGCCGCCCCGGCCTTGCTCCAGCTGTTGGGCATTGCCGGCTAATTGCTCATCCGTCATGGGTTCTCCCAGCGACCGATAGTAATGCATTTGCTGTTGCAGGTCTTTCTTCAGGGAGGCGGATACTTTCCGGGCGAGGGTCATATCCCCGGACGCAAAGCACATCTCCAGGAACCAGGCAGAGTAGCGATCGTCGAGATTACCCTGGCTGCTGGTCATGCCATAGGGCAAATTGGCTTCGCTTACATTTTGATCAAAATGTTCCAGGATGTTCCGGGCCTCTGCTTTACGACCGGCTGCGATCAGGCTCTGTGCTATATCAATATGTGCAAATTTGATGTCATTCAGGCGCTGGCGGTTTGCCTCATCATAATAAATCCCCGGTGTGCCTGCATTGCCATACCTGAATTTTTCCATGACCGTCCTATAGGCTACTTCATTGTCCACCCTACCATTCTCAACCGGTACCAATTGATAGGACAAGCCCCTCCTGCGCACGTATTTAGTCAATCCCAGGTCTTGCAGGTCCAGGGGAGAAGTAAAGCAGATAGGTCTTTTCCATTGATTGGCCGCGATGATGGCCAGCATGGCGAGCTCGCCCCTGTCCAAAAATTGTTTTTGTGCGGGAATATCGAGATGCAATTCCCTGACTATATTATCCTCCGCATGAACGGTGCCATTACCTCTGACCCTGTTCAGGTCGACGGGTACGGAAAACTGTTTTGCGGGCAGGAGGTTGATGGTCGTTCCACTTTCGGCCTGGGCCGTGTATCTTGGATCATCCTTCGCCACTACTGTTCTGAACGTGTCGTATAGATCGTAGTAGGTGTTTTTCCCGAATCCGGGTATTTTGTCTGAAAAATAAACGACACTCCGTCGATCTCCCATGATCTGATCGGGTGTGAAGATCACATCAAAGGGGTCGCTCCGGTTTATTTTATATCTCAATTGATTGATATACCAATCCGAGCTGAGCAGGCTCCTGATCACGATCCGTACATCGGGCCGGATGCCTTCTACTTCCTGGGCATACCAGAGGGGGTAGGTGTCATTGTCTCCAATCGAAAACAGAACCGCATTGGGCGGGCAGCTTTCCAGGTAATCTATCGCGAGGTCGCGGGCAAGGGTTTTTTTACTACGGTCGTGATCATCCCATTCCTGGCTGGCCATCAATACAGGCACGGCGAGTACACAGATCCCGGCGGCAGCATAACCGGCGACGGGGCCCTTGATGAACTTCTCCAACTGCTGCTGTATTGCCATCACGCCCAATCCAATCCAGATTGCAAAGACATAGAAAGAGCCTGCAAATGCGTAGTCCCGTTCCCGGGGCTGGAGCCCTGCCTGGTTGAGATAGAGAACGATAGCCAACCCGGTGAAGAAGAAGAGCAATCCCGTGACCAGCCAATCCCGCCTGTTGCGCCTGTATAGAAAAACCAGGCCGATCAATCCCAGGATCAGGGGAAGCATATACATCCGGTTATAGGATTTATTGTTGTTATGAATGCTATCGGGTAATGCATGTTGGTCGCCATACAGCATATTATCCAGGACAGGGATGCCACTGATCCAGTTGCTGTCTCTTATGTTTCCGTATCCCTGCCCGTCATTCTGTTTGCCGGAAAAATTCCACATGAAATAGCGCAGGTACATCCAACCTACCTGGTAACGGAGGAAATATTTGATATTGTCAGCCATGGCAGGCTGATCACTTTCCTCCATGCCCGAAAATTTCCGGTAGGTGTCTATTTCACTGCGTGCATTGCTGTTATTCCACATCCGGGGGAAAACATGGGCGGAAGGTGTATTACCCCAATCCTGTGCGTATTTTTTCCCGGCTACTTCGTATTTTTTATCGCTTCGCACATAGAGGTCGCCGGCTTCCGCAACCGGTGGCTGGTCCTGGAAGTCAGGGCCGTATAGAATGGGCCAGTCGCCGTAATTTTCCCGGCCGAGGTAGCTCACCAGGCTTACGGGATTATCGACATTAAACATATCCACGGCCGGGTCGGCATTGGAGCGGATGAGCGTGGTGAAGTACGTGGAATAACCCAGCAGCATGAAGGCAATGCACCAGATCCCTATCCGGAGATAATAATATCGCTTGCGGACAGCGTATCGAATGCCAGCTACCAGGAGGCCGGCCAGCAGGACGAAGAAAACGGCGAATCCAACAAAGAAGGGCATGCCCAGGGAATTTACAAAAAAGATATCGAGGGCTCCGGCGCCTTTGATGCTGTATTGAATGACGAATTTCAGTACCAGCCCCGTGATCGTGCAACCGATGAGAAGGGCCAGGATAGTGCCGCCAATAGTGGGTTTATAGCGCCGGAAATAGTAGACCATGACGATGGCCGGGATGGTGAGCAAATTAAGCAGGTGGACGCCGATGGACAGGCCTATCATGAAAAAGATAAAGATGATCCATTTATCAGCGCCGGGCTGGTCGGCGCGATTCTCCCACTTGAGGATGGCCCAGAAAACCAGGGCAGTGAAAAAGGCGGAAGTGGCATAGACTTCGCCTTCGACGGCGCTGTACCAGAAAGAGTCGCAAAAGGTGTAGGCCAGGGCGCCGATAACGCCGGCGCTCATGATGGTGAAGAGCTGCTGATTGCTCTGACGGGGGGCGTTCTTCTGAACGATCTTACGGGCGATATGCGTAATAGACCAGAACAGGAATAAAATGGAGAGGCCACTGGCAATCGCGCTTAGGGCGTTCACGGCGCGGGCGGCGGTATGGGGATTGTTACCAAACAGGATGATAAAGAACCGGCCCATCAGAATGAAGAGGGGCGCGCCGGGCGGATGAGGTATCTGGAGCTTATAGCAGCTGGATATGAATTCCCCGCAATCCCAGAAGCTACCGGTGGGCTCCATCGTCAAAATATAGACGGTGCAGGCGATTAAGCCCACTATCCAGCCTACTATGTTGTTGATGCGGCTGAAGCGTTTCTGTTCCGTGTATAGAGTCATGCCTGTTTGCTTCCAAGATAAATGCCGGGTTTCTTTATCGTTACTAATTAATGATTTATAGTTGCCCTCCTGGCTGAACTGTCCGGTTTCGATACGCATGCTGTCCCATTCTGGCTCACCTGTATAGCTATTTCTGTACAACTAACTTTTAAGTTGTTAGTAATGAGGTTCTTGTAAATAAATTTTTAAGTTCATCCATATTTAGCTGAAGAGCCCCTATACGTTTCTCAATGTGGCGTAATTGAACAGTTTTCTGT
>DATMGS010000017.1:0-81635 GCA_035555335.1 Puia sp. | reverse complement strand
AACTGGAGAAGATCTATAAGAAATACGGTATAGAAATACTCACGAACAGTGAAGTCACCAGCGTGGATACCGGCGGTAACGGCGTAAAGGCAAAAGTAAAGACTCCCACCGGTGAAGTCACCCTGGAAGCCGATATCCTTTTGAGCGCTGTCGGAATCGCCGCCAACATCGAGAATATCGGTTTGGAGACCCTGGGGGTAAAGACCGATAAAGGAAAGATCACCGTCGACAAATTCTACCAGACCAATGTTCCCGGCCTCTATTCCTTCGGTGACTGCGCTCCCGGACAGGCCCTGGCGCATGTCGCTTCCAAAGAAGCCATCATCTGTGTGGAGAACATTGCTTACAATGAAAAGAAATTCGCCCATCAGCCGGAAGCCCTGGATTATAACAATGTCCCCGGCTGTACCTATTGTACCCCGGAGATCGCCTCTGTCGGTCTGACGGAGAAACAGGCACGGGATGCCGGTTACGAAGTAAAAGTGGGGAAATTCCCGCTGACCGCTTCCGGTAAGGCAGTTGGGGTCAGCCATACGGAAGGATTCGTGAAAGTCATTTTTGACGCCAAATACGGCGAATGGCTGGGCACCCACATGATCGGTTACAACGTAACGGAAGTGATCGCTGAGACGGTAGTCGGCCGCAAACTGGAGACGACCTACCATGAAGTCCTGAACAGCATCCACCCTCATCCGACCATCAGCGAAGGGGTCAAAGATGCGATCGAAGCAGCTTACGGCGAAGCAATCCATTTATAATATATCAAGCTCACAAAAAAAGGGCCCGTCGTAAGACGAGCCCTTTTTTTATTCTTCTGTTGATTCCTACTTCCTTACTTCCATCCTCCTCCTAACGATCTGTATAATTCCACTTCAGCGCTTAGCCTTTCTTTTTGTATAGAAGCCAGCTCCAGCTCACTCTGCAACACATTGCTCTGAGCCGTGATCACTTCCAGGTAATTGGCCATACCATTCCGGAAGAGACTATTGGCGTTAACGATCGCCTGCTCCAGGGTATTCGTCCGGGATGCAGCCACCGTCTGATATTCTTTCAGCTTCACAATCTTCCCCAATGCATCCGATACTTCACCGACAGCCACCAGCACCGACTGACGGAACTGGATGACCGTTTTCTCACGGTCTACCTTTGCCACCTCAAATTGCGTCTTCAGCTTTTTACGCTGAAAGAGCGGTTGGGTGATCCCGCCTGCCACCAGTCCGAAAAGAGAGCCCGGGATATTGAACCAGTTACTGGCCGTAAAAGTATTCAACCCGCCCTGCGCCGTAATCACCAGCGAAGGATACATACTTGCTTTGGTAATACCAACATTGGCATTGGCGATCGTAAGAGCCAGTTCTGCACTCCTCACATCGGGGCGACGGCTGACCAGTACTGCCGGCACTCCGGCCGATAGCGTGTCACGCGCAGGAGTTCCCTCCAGAGTAGCATTCCGGGTTATCTTATCGGGTAAGCTGCCGGTCAGAATGCTCAGGGCATTCTCCTGCAGCAGGATGCTTTGTTCCAGTTGCGGAACCAGCTCCGTAGCCGCCAGCCGCTGAGCTTCGGACTGTTGCACGGCCAGTGCCGTCACATCCCCCGCATCGAATTGCAGGCGGATGATCCGCAGCGTACTGTCATTCAATGCGACATTCTTCCGGGCAATAGCCAGCTGCGCATCCAGCATCAGCAGGTTATAATATCCATCGGAAACGTTAGCCACCACCGTTGTCTGCAAGGCTTTTTTTGCTTCCGTCGTCTGCAGGTACGCAGCCAGGGCGCTCGCTTTCTGGTTCTTGATCTTTCCCCAGATATCAGCCTCCCAGGACAGGCCCACATTCGCATTAAAATCGTCAACGTATTTATGTCCTGAGATCTGGGGAACGAACGCGCCATTCACACTGTTATCCGCAGGGCGGTTCCTGTTCGCCGTTATTCCCAGCGTCAGATCAGGATAATACCCCAGCTTCGCTTGTTTGAGCGTCAATTGAGCGGACTCAATATTCTTCAACGCAACCTGCATGTCATAGTTCCGGACAATAGCGCTGTCGATCAGCCGCTGTAAGGTCGTGTCCGCAAAAAAACTCTTCCAGGGCAGGTCGGCCACACTGGTGCTATCCGCCTGCGCCTCATTTCTGAACTGACCCGGTAACTCGGGTTGCGGAGTAGCCGTGTCTTTTGATACTTTACAAGCTCCCAACTCTAGTAGAAGGGCAAAAGCCGTTGTTTTTATAATTGATGATATCATATTGTATAATTTTTTCTGTTGCTAAGTGTCCCGATATTATTCTGCCAAAGCCGGCGTTATTTCCTTTACACCAAAGAATTTTTCATGCAGGTACTGGAAGATAACGAACAACACCGGTACAATAAATACACCGAGGAGCACCCCTGTCAGCATCCCGCCAACGGCGCCGGTCCCAATGCTCCTGTTGCCAAGCGCCGCAGCGCCCTTTGCACGCATCAGCGGCAGCAGACCTACGATAAAGGCAAAAGAGGTCATCAGGATGGGACGAAGACGAAGACGCGCTGCTTCCATCGCCGAGGTCCACAAGTCCAGGCCCGCATGCCGCCTTTGCACCGCAAACTCGACGATCAGGATGGCATTCTTCGCCAACAGACCCACCAGCATGACCAGGCTCACCTGAACATAAATGTTGTTGTCTATTCCAAAGATCTGCAGGAAGGCAAATACCCCGAATACACCCGCCGGTATGGACAATACAATGGCAAACGGAAGGATATAGCTTTCATACTGCGCACTCAGCAGGAAGTAGATGAATACCAGGCTCAGGATAAAGATAAAGATGATCTGGGAGCCAGCCGCCTTTTCTTCCCGGGTGATCCCTGTATATTCATAACCCCATCCTTTCGGCAGCACCTGGGCCGCCGTTTCTTCAATGGCCTTGATCGCATCCCCCGTACTGAATCCGGGCTTGGGAACCCCGTTGATCGTTGCCGAATTGTAAAGGTTATTGTGGCTCACTGTTTCCGGACCGTAAACCTTTCTCAGCTTGACCAGCTGATTCACGGGCACCATTTGGGCCAGGTTATTCTTGACATAGATGCCGGTAAGCGATTCTTCATTCGCCCGGTAGGGAATGTCGGCCTGTGCCATGACGCGGTAGTACTTGCCGAACCGGTTGAAGTCACTGACATAGCTGCTACCATAATAGATCTGCATGGTCTGCATCAGCTCGGCAACGGACACGCCCATCTGCTTCGCCTTATTGTTGTCCACATCTATCATATATTGCGGGTTACCAGACGCAAAGGTAGTAAAAGCATATCCTATTTCCTTGCGTTGCATCAGCGCCCCGATAAAGGTATTGGACATAGCGCTCAACCTGTCCATCGATCCGTTGGTCTGATCCTGCAGCGCGAACTCAAAACCGGCCACATTACCAAAACCCTGTATAGTGGGGAAGGTAAAGAAGAAGGCATGTGCGTCTTTAACGTTCATGGCGACCTTCATCGTCAGATTGTTGCTGATGGCATTGATGTCTTTTAACGCTCCCCGTTCGTCGACGTTCTTCATCCGAACGAAACCGGCTCCATAAGGGGCGGCATTGGCGTTGGTGATGAAGTTCAGACCTTCCACATTATACCTTCTGTCTGCGATGGGATCAGCCTTGATGATGCTGTCTATCTCGGCAATAGCCTTGTGCGTTTTGTCCAGGCTGCTGCCGGGAGGTGTATTCACCGCATACAAAATGAATCCCTGGTCCTCCGTCGGGATAAATCCGCTGGGAGTCCTTTGCATCATATAATAAGCACTGCCGGCGAGGAAGATGAGCGCTGCGATAGTCACCCACTTATGGCGGAACAGGAACCGCAGACTGCCCACGTATTTTTCCGTCATGTTCTTGAAACCGACGTTGAAGGCGGCAAAGAAACGGGCGCTAAATCCCTTCTTCTCATGGCCCTCAACATGCACATTCTTCAGGAAGATGGCACAGAGCGCCGGGCTCAGCGTTAACGCGTTGACAGCCGATATGAAGATGGCGATAGCCAGCGTATAACCAAACTGCCGGTAGAATACCCCCGTCGGACCTTTCATAAAGCCTACCGGGATGAACACAGCCATCATCACAAGGGTGATCGATACAATGGCGCCGGAGATCTCACTCATCGATTTTAACGTCGCTACCTTCACCGGCAGACCCGTATTTTCCATTTTCGCGTGTACAGCCTCCACCACCACAATGGCGTCATCCACCACGATGCCTATCGCCAGCACCAGGGCGAAGAGCGTCAGTAGGTTGATCGTAAACCCAAATACCTGGAGGAAGAAGAAAGTCCCGATGATGGCTACCGGTACTGCGATGGCCGGGATCAGCGTTGACCTGAAATCCTGCAGGAAAATGAACACTACGATGAATACCAGGATAAAAGCTTCTACCAATGTGTGTAGCACCTGCTCTATCGAAGCATCCAGGAATTCCTTGGAATTGAACATGATCGTGGTGTGCAGTCCTTTTGGCAGTTGCTTGTCGAACTTGGCTACCAGCTTCTCGGCTTCCGTGAGGATGTCATTGGCATTGGAGCCGGCAACCTGCTGTATCGCGATACCCGTAGTAGGATTGCCGTTCAGACTGCTGTTCGAAGAATAAGTATAGGAACCGAATTCCACACGGGCCACATCCTTCAGCCGGATCACGGAACCATCGCTGTTGGATTTAACGATGACATTCTCATAATCTTCATTCTTGTTCAGCTTGCCCTTGTATTTCAATACATATTCATACACTTCCTTGCTGCTCTGGCCAAAACGGCCGGGAGCTGCTTCCAGGCTCTGATCCTTGATGGCGCTGGTCACCTCTATCGGAGAAAGGTTATAGGCCACCAGGCGATCGGGTTTCAGCCATATACGCATCGAATAGTCCTTGGTGCCGAAAGGCTGTGCATCAGCTACCCCAGGGATACGCTGCAGCTTCGGGATCAGGTTGATCTTCGCATAGTTTTGCAGGAAAGTTTCATCATAGCTGGTGTCGGTAGAGTAAAGACCGATAAACATGATGATACTGTTCTGCTGTTTCTGTGTAGAGATGCCGGCCTGGATAACCTCAGCCGGTATCTGGCTGGTAGCCTTGGATACGCGATTCTGTACGTTCACCGCCGCAATATCCGCATTGGTCCCTTGTCTGAAATAGACCGTCAACGACATAGAGCCGTCATTACTGGAGTTGGAAGTCATGTAAGTCATGTTCTCCACCCCATTGATGGCTTCTTCCAGCGGGGTGGCGACACTGCGTGCCACAACTTCCGCGTTGGCGCCGGGATAGGTGGCCGTAACCAATATGCTGGGCGGCGCAATATCCGGGAAGAGGGAAATGGGGAGCGTAAATATCGACAGCCCGCCCAGTATAAGCAATATGATGGAAACGACCGTTGATAACACCGGTCTTTCAATAAATTTCTTTAGCATAAATAGTTCTCTTTGTTAATTGTTCAAATCCTTTCTGCGGGTTTGGTTAGACAATCATGGTATCAATCCCATTCCTTAAAGGGGCATTGTCTTGCGGACGCTATCTGCCGACAGCAGCTGCGGATTGATCACCGCACCATCCTGCAGACGGTCCATACCGGCGAATACGATCTTGTCGCCAGCCTGTACACCCTTATCCACCAAATAGTAGTCGGTCGTTTTTTGAACGATGTGCAAGGGCCTGCTGATCACCTTATTGCTGTCACCTACTGCGTACACAAAGACCCTGTCCTGTATTTCGTAAGTAGCCGTCTGCGGCACAGGCAACAACACAGAGCTGGTCTGGGGAATGCGAATCCTGCCCGTGCTGCCGGTCCGGAGCAGACCTTCCGCATTCGGAAATATCGCACGGAAACTGATCGTTCCCATCGTCTTGTCGAACTGACCGTTCATCAGCTCGATCCTGCCCCTGGAAGCATAAATGCTTTTATCGGCCAGTTGCAATTCCACCGGAGGTAATCCATGGATCTTGTCCTTGATGGTCTTGCCGGTCGATTGGTTGGTAAAATGCAGGAAATCGCTCTCGCTCATCGAGAAATAAGCGTAGACTTCCTTAACATCTGAAATCACCGTCAAAGGAGTGGTTTCTGCTTTACCCACCAGGCTTCCGGTTTTGAAAGGAATACGTCCGACATAACCGCTCACCGGAGCTCTCAAAAGGGCATAACCCAGATTGATCTTAGCATTGCTTACTACAGCCTCTGCCTGTGCGACACTGGCTTTCGCGGCATCATAGGATGCCTGTGCCGTCTTCAGCTGCACATCGGAAACCACATTGTTCTTTACCAGTGGCTCCACTTTGTTGACATTGATCTGGGCATTGGCCAGATTTGCTTTCGCCGCCAGCAGGTTTGCCTGCGCATTATTCAATTGTTCGTCGAAAGGACGGGAATTGATAGCGAATAAAGGCTGACCTTTCGTCACGAAAGCGCCTTCTTCTACATATATCTTGTCCAGGTACCCTTCTACCTGCGGATGGATATCTACATTCTGCGTCCCTTCCAGCGAAGCGGTAAACTCCTGGTAAGTAGTGACTGGCGCGTTGTTGATGGTGAGCACCGGCAAAGCAGGAGGCGGCATGGTCATTCCCCCCCCGCCGGGAGCGCCTTCCGAGCTGTTGCAGCCATATAAAGCCAATGCTGCAATCATCACTATGAATAATGTGTTCCGTTGTTGCATAACGGTTTCTCTTAAAGATCTCATTGTAAAGTGTTTTTTAAAATTTTTGCTGATTAAGTCCGGTCCGGATGATTCTGAATAGATCGTTGTTTTTTTCATAAGCGTTATTTTTAATGGTTTCATATTATTTGTTTGTTTCTATTACAAAGAAAAGAGTCCCTGTTGACAGCCCTATGTCAGCAGCTCCTGATTTTTGTGTTTTTTATTCATTTCCCCCGTCACACATCCATGACCGGACAAATTCATGACCGGACAAACCTGTCCTGATCTCATTCAACGTCCGGATACAAACTTAGTTTGATCCTTCCGTAAGCGAGATGTTCAATCGCGACAAATTCAGGGTCGAATGCGACAATATATACCTCTAATCGCCCGATAAGGCAATCATTTCACCGGCGGTTTAGGGCAGGGTGAACGGTAATTGTCTGACAATGGTTTGGCAATCGTAAAGAGTAGGGAGGATTGATTCAGCATCATCCCTTTAATCCCAGGATGAAGCTGGTTAACGCATCTTTTAAGATCAGTTGATTCATATTATTGGATGCAGGCGCTTTTTTCATTCTGTTGATAGCCACCAGCCCATGCAGCATGGACCAGAGGGTATAATACTTCAAAGTGGCGTCGGCCCCGGGATTCTTGCTCTGAGCGATGATTTCCTTAATCACCTCCAGCATCATCGTATCATAACATTCACACTCCACCGGCCTGGATTCCACCTCGCACGAAGGCATTCCCAATCCATACATCAGCTGGTAATGCTCCTCATGACTAATGGCAAAACTCCAGTATGCTTTCGCCATCGCTTCCAGCTGCTCCGAAGGGTCGGAATACTTCTTTTTCGCTATCATTATCTTTTTCGATAATATCAGAAACCCTTCCATCGCAAACTCGTAGAGAATGGCCTCCTTATTCTCAAAATGATCATATATAACCGGCGCACTGTATTCAATGGCATCTGCGATCTTCCGGATGGCCAGCGCCTGCCAACCTTCCTTCTTTACCATCTGCCAGGCAGCCTGGAGGATGGCAGACCGGATCTCGGTCTTCTGCCTTTGCTTACGTTCTATACTTCCCATGTTCTTTCATTAAAATAACCTAACAGCGTTAGCAAAGGTAACAACGTTTCCCATATCACCAAACTTTTTTTAACCTCCCGCCTTTTTTTGCGTAGATTTAATATATGGATAACAAGGACAAAAGTATCGTTTATGGCATCCTGGGGATCTACTCCCTCCTGGTCAGCTGGTATTACAACCATTCCCTTATCTTGTTGATTATCCATTATATATTCTGGCCGGTCTACCTCCTGTACGAACTATTGACAGGGCACCTTTCCCATGATATGTGGAAGACGATCCCGTTGTCTTATTTTAAATAGGGCCTCAACCAGGCGTAGCCCAACAAGCGCGCCCCCGGAAGATGAACTTCCGGGGGCGCGGGTCTAATGATGGCCCCTTCGGGGGCAAAACGCCTGTGGCGTTTTCAGCTCCACAATCTATCCCAGGACCGCACATTGTCCCATTCCGGGGTCGGCCCGAAATAATTTTTATTCTCCGGGTCCAGGTGCTTCTTTATCATCTCCTCATTCAGCTCGACTCCCAGCCCCGGCGTATCCGGCACATTCGCAAAACCCTTCTCAAACAAAGGCTTCCCATCCGCCGTCTTCACAAAATCAGCCCAGTAAGGCAGATCCAGCGAATGATGCTCCAGCGCCACAAAATTCTGAGTAGCCGCCGCACAATGCACATTCGCCATAAAAGAGACCGGCAGCCCCGCAAAATGCATCGCCATGGCAACTCCCCTCTCCTCCGCATAATCCCCTATCTTCTTAGTCTCCAGCAGCCCTCCGGCCGTAGCAAGATCAGGATGGATAAGATCCGTGGCATGCTGATCGATCAGCTTAATGAATTCTTCTTTTAAATAAATATCTTCTCCCGTATTCGTCGGCGTATCGATCGCACGGGTAATTTCCTTCCATTGATCGGTGAACTGCCAGGGAATAAGATCCTCCAGCCAGGCCAGCCGGTATTGATCCAGCGCCTTGCCCAGACGAATCGCATTGTTCATATCGAAATGACCGAAGTGATCGGAAGCCAGCGGCACATCATACCCGATCACATCCCGCACCTTCGCCACATACTTGGCCATCTCCTCCAATCCCTTGGGCGTTACCTGTATCTGTGTAAACGGATGCTCCGTAGCCCCATACGTCATGGGAGCCATATTCCACTGCCTTCCCACATCCCAGAAATTCGAATTGACGATCGTTCCAGGAATCTTCCGGATCATCTCGATCCCCAGGTCCATTTTCAAAAAAGTGAACCCCTTCCCTTCCAGCCGGTCCTTTAATTTGGCCACGAATACATCGGGATCCTCTTCCTCCGGCGTATCCGCATACAACCGGACCTTATCCCGGTATTTACCTCCAAGCAGCTGGTAGGCAGGAGTATGATAGGCCTTCCCCGCTAAATCCCACAACGCCATCTCAACCGCACATACACCCCCACCCTGACGGCCATGAAAGCCGAATTGTTTGATCCGCTTAAAGACCTGCTCCACGCTGCACGGATTCATCCCCATGATCCGGCTCTTTAAAAAAAGAGCATATCGCCAGTCTGCCCCATCCCGCACCTCCCCATAACCATAAATGCCCTGGTTCGTATCGATGCGTATGATCGTACAACGCCCGGTCGTATTCATCACAGTAGTATATCGCATATCGGTGATCTTAAGATCCGAAGGCCCCGAATGCCGATTTACACGCGAAGTACTATGCGCTAAAGTATCTTCCAGCGAGCCGAACAGGAAGCCGCCCAGGGACAGCCCCCCTAAAGCAGATTTCTTCAGAAAAGAACGCCGGCTGCCATCAGGTGATTTCTTTCCAACGGGCTCCGGATCATTCTCCGGCAAACCGATTTTTGCTAAATACTTTTGTGCGGGTGTCATACTTTAAGGTTTTTAAAACAGTGAAAAAATATTGATGCCGGGACCTGATCCGGCCGGCAATCATTGGTTTAATCATTGAACTCCTCTTTGACCAGCTGATAGATACGGGTAAACTTCTCAAAGCCCTTCCTATATACAGCATGAACGGACAGATCCGGCTCATATACGGTCAATTCCTTTTTGGGAAAAGAAAAAGGAATACCCGACGCCTCCAACCCGATCACCACCGCTCCCAATGCCGACCCTTCATCATCCCCGAATACCAGCACCCTTGTATTGAATACATTCGCCAATACCTGCAGCCAGAGCGGGCTACGGGCAAACCCTCCGGTAGCATGCAGCTCCCGGACCTCCTTATCTTCCACCAGTATCTTCCCGATACTGTATAGACAATAAATGACGCCCTCCATGGCAGCCCTTATCAGATGGGCATTCGTATGCCCGATCCCCAGGCCGAAGAAAAGACCCCTTGCTTTCGAATTCCATACCGGGGCCCTCTCTCCCAGAATGTAAGGAATGAATAACAACCCCTCCGCGCCCGGCGCTACCTTCTCCGCCATTGCGAACAACTGACTGAAATCCTCCTCCGTTTGCAGGATATCTTCCTTCAGCCATTGGATCACCACCGCCCCATTATTGGTAGCCCCTCCTGAGATATAAGAGCTGCCCCGGACATGATAACAGAAAGTCCGCATATGCGGGTCCATTTGCACACCCGGTATCACCATCCTGGCAGCCCCGCTGGTGCCAATGGTAATAGCCATGATATGGTCGCCGATAGCCCCTGTCGCCAGGTTAGCCGAAGCCCCGTCACTGCTGCCGGCCACCACCGGCGTACCGGAAGGAAGACGCAGCCGGACAGCAGCCTCCGCTCCTGCCCCATCATAATACAAAGTGTGACCGGGAGATACCACTCTTGATAATTGTGCAGGAAGGATCGAAAGAAAATCAAGGATCCCCCCATCCCATTCCAAAGTCCTGATATCCAACATTCCGGTCGCCGACGCAATGGACGTATCTACCACCAGCTCCCCGAACAATTTATAAAAAATATACTCTTTGATCCCCATAAATTTATCCGCCTTCCGAAAGATCTCCGGTTCGGCTGACCTAAGCCAGAGAAGCTTGCACAAGGGCGTCATCGCATGAATGGGCACCCCGGTCGCCTGGTACAATGCCATGCCCCTCGCACTGTCACGCAATTGCTCCGCAATGGCCCCGGCCCGGTTGTCAGCCCAGATCATACAAGCCGTAAGAGGGTGGCCCGACACATCCACCGCCAGAAAACTATGCATGGCCGAACTGAAAGAGATCAATGCCGGCACAGAAGGCAGCAGCTCCGCCGCCGCCCTGTTAATACATCCGCATACAGCCCGGATGATTTCCTCAGGATCCAGCTCACTCCGGTCCGGCTCAGGATGCTGCATCGGATAAGAGGCCTGCTGCCGGCCTACGATCTCCCCCTCCACAGAAAAAGCCACCACTTTCACCGACGTCGTACCAATATCCACTCCCATATAATACTTCATGTAACAGCTATTTATCCCAGAATACATGTGTTGCCAGGTTGTCCGGTCCCATATGACTGACAGCCGCATTATAATTGGCCGTATTCACAGAAGCCTCCCTCACGGGATAGGTAAGCCGGTGAACAAAAGCTCCCTTCACAGCCGGGTCGGCGCCTGGATAGGGATTAGGGGCCAGCGAGGGATAACCGCTTCTCCGGAAATTAGCCCAGGCTTCCGTTCCATTCAGAAAAGAGGCGATCCAGTATTGCGTATTGATCTGCTGCAACGCATTAGCCGGATCAAAAGGATTGGCCGCAAGCCAGGCGGTTTGGCTGGTTGCCGGGATCGTAGCGGAAGGATCATAGACTTTCATCTGGTCCATATGCGCCTGTACCCCCGCACCATAGAACGTTGCAGGATCCCCCGCGATCCAGCCCCGCTGAGCCGCCTCGGCCAGCAACAATTGCGTTTGCGCATTCGTAATAAAAAATTCCGGTATATCGATCCGGCCCAGGGTACGGCGATTGACCTGCGAATATTTCCAACCCGTCGTCGCTTTGCCCGGATAATTTGGTTCTGTGGCGATCGTAGCATCATTATAGCCGAACGGCATCCCTATCTGATCGGCCGGGGCTGTATCCTCCGTACCGGTAGTCCCGGATGAAATAACGCCTCCCGGATTCGTATATTTTACAGCGATGACTGACAGCCGGG
Organism: Puia sp.; assembly: GCA_035555335.1. Lineage (GTDB taxonomy): Bacteria > Bacteroidota > Bacteroidia > Chitinophagales > Chitinophagaceae > Puia. The sequence goes on along the minus strand of DATMGS010000017.1, from coordinate 69,803 downwards.
GATCATTCGTCCTCACAAGAGAGTCCACAAAAGGCTTGCCCAGATACATATTTGCCTTCTCCGTGCCCTGAAACCAGCTTCCCGTAGGACTGTTGAACGTACTGCTGAAGGATATATAGGCATTGTCGGCATTAGACTGCATGACACCTCCCGCATAAGCCGCCGCCACGACCTGCTGCGCCCTGGTTGGATCGGACTTGCTCAACCTCATGCCTGCCCTCAGCAATAAAGAATAACCCAGCTTCTTCCACTGAACGATATTACCTTTATAGAACAGGTCTCCGGATTCAGTCGCTTTACCCGCATCCAGGGCCTGCGTAGCCACATTCAGCTCATTCAGGATACTATCGTAAATGGCTGCCTGATCGTCATACTTAGGCAGGTTGATCCCTTCCAGGTAACCCAGTCCGGCCTCCGAATAAGGAACATCTCCATAAGTATCCACCAGGACCATAAATACATATGCCTTCCAGATCCGGGCCATATTGTAAAGATTACTGCGGGCTGCATTATTCTTTGTCTGATCGATCACATTGACGAGCAGCGCTACCGGGCCATTCACCCCACTGCCGGGGCCGGTCACCGTGATCCCATTGCCCGTACCATTGAATAAAATATCGAAAGTGATGCTGGCATTGGCATCAAATACCACATTGTGGTTTCCTCCTTCTGCTATGCCCGTAAAAGGGTGTATAACCTGCTGCACCAGCGGGATCTGGTAGTAGTATACCGGAATCGCCGAACTGGCCTGCGCATTGGAGAAAAGATAAATAGGGTCCAGCGAGAGCGGCTGGACAGGGTTCGTATTGACCGCGACAAAATTCTTATCGCAGGCGCTCATACCTGCCATCAAAAAGAGTAGGAGGAGGTAACTATATGTCTTTCGCATAAAATTATTGTTAGGTTGATCTTAAAACTTACAATTCAGGTTTAAACCAAAGCTCCGCGTCGTAGGCAGCGTATGTGTCTCAATCCCCTGCAGATTGTCAGAAGCCGATACCTGCGCTTCCGGATCGATATTGGGTACATATTTTTTGATCATCAGGACATTGTACACCAGGGCGGAAACAGTCACCGACCGGATAAAGGACTTCTTCACAAACTTCGACAGATCATACCCGACAGACAGCGTCCTCCACCGGACAAAACCGGCATCATAAACAAAAGGCGTTGCCACGCTCGTAGACCGGTACGTTGTATAAAAAGTCTCCACAGGCACGCTGGTTGTATTCTGAGATCCGTCTGCATTTACCGCGGCAAACGTCACCCCGCCTTCCCGGCCCACCAGGGAAGATTGTGAAAGCCCCTCCCGTAAGAAATTCAGATTTGAATTGGAAAGTAATTTCGCCCCCGCCTTGAAATCTATCTGGGCCATCACCCGAAAGCCCTTAAAAGTAAAGGTATTCTGCCAGCCGCCTACCCATTTGGGGATCGCACTGCCATATGTCTTCATGCTCCCCTGCGCGAATAAGCCGCCGTTAGTGATGATATTCCCTTTTACGTCCCGCTTGTAATCAAATCCCCGCAACGAAGCCAGTGGCATCCCTACTTCATGCGACACCGTACCGAAAAATTCTCCGGTACCGACGTCAAACCTCTGCTGACCATTCGCCAGTGACAATACCTTACTGATATTATAGCTTCCGTTAAAGCCCGTCTCCCAGCTAAATTCCCGCGTACGGACAGGGATCACGGACAACAGGAACTCCACCCCCTGGTTGCGTAATTTGCCCAGGTTCACCTTGGTAGAACTATATCCCGATGCATTGGATACATTCACATTCAGGATCTCGTCGACCGTATTCTTGCGGTATACAGAGCCATCGAGGGTAAGCCGGCTGTCGAAAGCCTTAATCTCCAACCCAAGTTCCGTTTCCTTTACTTTCAGCGGACGCAGGTCAGGGTTAGGACTGACATTGCTCTGGATCGAACCTAAGGCTACCCCATTGAATTGGTTGGCATTTACGTAATAATACAGACTGCTGGCATAAGGGTCCGTATCTCCTCCCACTTCGGCATAGGCAGCCCGAAGCTTGCCATAATTCAGCCAGGACGGCAAAGAAGACCGCCAGGCATCCGTAAATATAAAACTGAGACTGGCAGACGGATATAAATAATGATTGGAGTTAGGGTTCAGCGTGCTGAACCAGTCATTGCGGGCCGTTACATTCAAAAACAAATAGTTATTGTAGGCGAACTCAGCCGCCCCATAGATAGAATTCACTTCCTTCTTGGTATAATTATAAAAAGGGCTCTTGGTCTGGCCATTACCGATCGTATAAAGATCCCGCACATAAAAATTAGTGACGGCCGTACCGATATCGTCATACACCTGCTCCATCTGGTTCCCGCCCAATGTCACATCGATCCCGAATTTCCCGAAGTTATGATTGCCTCCCACCAGGAAGTCCATATTCCTCTCCCGATACGTGGTCTCGTCCTGATAATAATAGCCGTTAAACCCGGAAGTGACGGCCCCGATCGAACGCGTACCCGTAGGACGATCATAATTATAAGGGCGGGTGTAATAATCCTGCCCGATACGGCCCTGCACATACATCCAATCCGTCAGCTGGTAACGCAGCGATGCGTTTCCGATAATGCGGTCGCGCCGCACATTTTCAAACCGTTTTAAAGCCACCCAGTAAGGATTATTCCTATTTGTCAAACGCGATAAAGGCTGCTCGTCGCCACCCGGCGTCATATAAGTAGCCTTCAGCCAATGTACATCGATGCTGTTGGCCATCGTATAAATGGTGGTATTCGCATTCATATCCTGAAGGCCGATCTGTGGCGGGTTGTGATTGTACTCATTGGAATAATTCGCATTCAGCTGCACCGAGAACCGGGGAGTGAACTTATAATTCAACCCCAGATTAAGGATCTTCTTATGATAATCCGAATTGGGAATGATCGCACTGGCATCCGTATTGGAAAAAGAAAGGCGGAAGTACCCCTTGTCATTGCCCCCGGAAAGAGCTACGGAATTGGTGAAGCCGGTCCCCGTACGATAGAAATCCCTGATACGGTTCTTGTTAGCCAGATAAGGCCTTGAAGAACCATCAAACTGAGGCGTGAGCTTGCCATCCAGCTTCTCCCCAAAAGCATGGACACCTGAGCTCTGCGCATCGCTGACGGAGGCAGGACGCACCCCGTTTTCTCCCTGCCCGTACACATATTGAAAATCTGTATAGTCCAGTGCCCGGGAAGCCTGGAAATTGGAATTAAGCTCCACCCCGATATCCCGGCTCCGGGCGCCGCTCTTCGTAGTAATGATAATGGCGCCGTCCTTAGCCCGGAAGCCATACAACGCCGCAGCCGCCGCCCCTTTCAGAACAGTCATGGACTCGATGTCATCCTGGTTGATGCTTTGCAGCCCATCCCCCTGGTCGGAAGATCCACCCGTTGGATTACCCGTCCCGTTACCCGCCGAGCCCCCTGCCGAAATACTGGTATTATTAATAGGAATACCATTTACGACAATCAACGGCGAATTGTCCCCTTTGAACGAAGATTGCCCCCGTATACGGATCTTGGAAGTCCCACCCGGCCCGCTGGCAGGAGGCGATACATTCAACCCGGGGACCTTTCCCTCCAGGCTGTTTCCGAAATTAGTCGTCCGGTTCGTCGTCAGGAGCTCCGTATTCACAGTGGCGGCGGAATATCCCAGCCTCCTGGCCTCCTTACGAATGCCCAGAGCAGTAACGACAACCTCATTGAGATTGCGCGTCTCATTCACCAGAACAACGTCCAACACCGTCTTTCCGGAAACAGGCATTTCCCGAACGCCAAAACCAACAGAACTAAATAGCAGAATGGCATCCGCCCCCACTTCGATCCGGTAACGGCCCAGCGAATCGGTAGTCGTGGCCTTGCCACTCCCCCTTACCTGGACAGTGACCCCGGCCAGGCCTTTGCCCGCAGCGTCGGATACCGTGCCGCTGCGGGTTTGAGCTATAGTTTGAATGGTCCAATACAAAAGGAGGAAGAAGAGCAGGAGGACCCTGCTCAAAGCTGGCAATAACGCCAGTTTCATTTTTTCCATAATGGCAAGTTGTTTGGTGAGTTAAATAGATCGTTAGCAGTGACAGCCAGGAGCTCATCACCCTACAAAGTATTATAAGTTTCCCCTCAAAAACTTCCAATAAAGAACAGTGGTGAATTTTATACCATTTTAATAAGTATCTTATATACATTTAATAAAGACGCTGGAAGCGTCTTTGTCCGAAGGACCGACATTAGACCTTTGCGGGAGATGCGCTAATTTTTTTAAAGCGCATCTCCCGCACATTTAATAAAGATTGCAACCGAAAGAGAACCAATGATGCCATCATGAACCAGTTTTTATTGCAACAAGGCAGGTCGGAAGAGTTGGAGCTCTTTCCCCATATCATTGAACTGGGAATGAAAAAGGTCCAGACCATCCAGCTCCGGTCTTTCCCTGTAAAAAAGCTGACAGGACTCCATCTCTATTATGTGCTGGATGGAAAATTCGAATGGTCCATCAACGGAAATATCTGCCGGCTCTATCCCTCCGATCTCGCCATCGTCCTGCCCGGCCAGCCCTTCGGGGGCGCAAAGGAATTCCTGGACATAGGCGCCCTGGCCTGGATCACCCTGGACACAGACCTTGGCCAATGGAACGGGCTCTCACCCACGGAAAGCAAGTCGATCTGGAAAATATTGTCATTGGCCCAGATGCAGGTAGTGAGTGGCTTTAAAGAAGGAGGCTCCCTTATCCAAACCGTCAGTAAAGAATTACAGCAACAGGAAATAGGCTTCTCGACCAGGATCAACCACTTATTGGATGGGCTCCTGATCCTCATTGCAAGACAGCTCACCAAACAGAACAACTCTCAAAGGGACTTCCCCCAGACCTTCATGAAACTGGAACAGGAGCTTCGGGGCCATCTTTCACACCAATGGACAGTAGAAGAAATGGCAGCCCTGGTAGGATTAGGCACCACCGCCTTTACGGAGAAAGTAAAAAACTATACCGGCTTTTCTCCTCTGAACTATCTTATCAATATCCGGATCTCGGAAGCCATCCGGCTCCTGAAAGGAACAGATACCAATCTCACCGATGTGGCATTGGACACAGGGTTTTATTCGTCACAGCATTTTTCGACCACCTTTAAGAAACTGACAGGCTATACGCCCAGCCAGTTTAGAAAAAATAATTCAAGCAATGCCTAATTCCAAACACATGAACACTACGGATTGTATACTGACGATCGACCTGGGAACCAGCGCAGTCAGGATCTTCGCTTTCGATAGCAACGGGAGCATCATCGGCGCCATGAAAGGCTCCTATCCCACTTTCCATAGAGAACCTGACTATAGCGAGCAGGACCCGGAACAGATCTTTATTACCGTCCTCTACGTACTGAAAAACTTATTGAACGAGAAGATCCATCCCGGTAAGCATAAGGTCATCGCCATCTGCTTCAGCGCCGCCATGCATAGCGTCCTGCCTGTCGACAAAAAAGGCATCCCCCTCGGCAATGCCATCACCTGGTCGGACAACAGGGGTAAAAAAGAAGCCCAGGCATTAAAAAGCCTGGCCCTGAGCAAGACCCTCTATGATGCCACCGGCACACCCATACACCCTATGTCGCCCCTGATCAAGATCACCTGGATGAAAGATCATGATAAAGAACGTTTCCACCGGACAGACAAATTCCTCTCCATCAAAAGCTATATCATTCAGCAATTGACAGGCGAGATCGTTATCGACTACAGCCTTGCCTCGGCCACGGGCTTATTCAATATCCATAAATTCACCTGGGAACAGAACGCCCTGGATTATGCAGGCATATCCGCCGCCAGGCTCCCGGACCTGGTCCCGGTGTTCTATTCGCCAGGTAAGCTGCGAAAGGAATACCAAACCTCTCTGGGGCTGTCACCCGGCACAAAGATCATTGTCGGCGCCAGTGACGGCGCCCTGGCGACACTGGGGGCCGGGGTCTGGGGAGAAGGCAAAGCTACCATCACCGTCGAACAAAGCGGAGCGGTCAGGGTAGCAGGTAAACAAGTCCTGAAAGATGAGAAACAACGTTTCTTCAATTATGTGCTCACGGAAAACTATTACGTTTCCGGAGGCCCCACCAATAACGGAGGCGTAATATTCGAATGGTTTACCAAAGAGTTCGGATCTTTTAAAAATGCTTTTGACCTGGAAGACTCCATGAGTGACCTGATCAATGAAGCTTCCAAAATCCCTGTCGGCTCCGACGGGCTGCTATTTCTTCCCTATCTGCTGGGAGAAAGGGCCCCCATCTGGAATGCCAATGCCAGAGGCCTCTATTTCGGATTGAACATGCAACACCGGCAACAGCATTTTACACGCGCCACCATCGAAGGTATTTTATTCGAGATCTATAGCATCGGGAAAACCCTGGAAGAACACCGGGCCATCAACACCCTCTCAGTGAATGGCAGCTTTACCTCCTATCCGCTATGGGCACAAATGATAGCAGATATCTTCAATAAACCGGTACATGTAAAAAACAACTTCGATAGCATCGGACTGGGCGCCTTTTTATTGACCCTTACAGAAATGGGCGTACACACTAACCTGGAAGAAGCTTCCCGGACCGTCGAAGTACCCGCCATGTACAAACCCAACAAAAAAGATCATGAGACTTACATGAAATATTTCAGGATCTTTGAAAGGCTCAGCTATAAATTATTCGAAGACTTTGAGGAGCTGGCCAGTCTGCAGGATTAGCAAGTTCCGGGTTTTTATTCCCCCCGGTTCGGTCTAGTTTTGTATCGTAATAAAAAAAAATACCATGTCAGATTTAACCAATTACGATCGGATCGCTACGGCGATCGAATATATGAAAGCTCATTTCAAGGAGCAGCCCGACCTCAACGAAATAGCGGAAAAAGTACACCTGAGCCCCTTTCATTTCCAACGCATGTTCAGCGAATGGGCAGGAGTAAGCCCGAAGAAATTCCTTCAGTATCTCAGCATCGGATATGCCAAATCCCTGTTGCAGGATAAGGGCGCTACCCTTTTCGATACCGCGTTTGAAACAGGACTTTCCGGCACCGGCCGGCTGCACGACCTCTTCATCGGCATCGAAGGCATGACGCCGGGAGAATATAAGAATGGCGGGGAAGCCCTCTCCATTAACTACAGTTTTGCCGAAAGCCCGTTCGGGGAGATCATTGTAGCCTCTACCCCCAAAGGGATCTGCCACCTGGCCTTCGCCGCCGACGTCTCTGCTTCATCGTCTGTCGCTCCCGCATCCGGGAAAATATCCACCACCGACGAAAAAGCCGCTTTTTCAACCCTCCGGGAACGCTACCCCAATGCGACCTACCGGCAAACGGTAGACCTCATCCAGCAAAACGCCCTGTACATTTTCTCGCAGGACTGGAGCAGCCTGTCCGATATAAAGCTGCACCTGAAAGGCACACCCTTCCAGATCAAAGTATGGGAAGCCCTGCTCAATATCCCGATGGGCAGCCTTTCTTCTTATTCCCTAATCTCGGAGAAGATCGGTCAACCTGCCGCCTCCAGAGCCGTAGGCTCCGCAGTCGGCAGCAACCCGGTAGCCTTCCTGATCCCCTGTCACCGGGTGATCCGATCCACCGGAGAAACGGGCGAATACCACTGGGGCAGCACCCGCAAGACGGCAATGATCGGCTGGGAAGCGGCAAAGACATCCCTCAAGGCGCACAGTCAAGACTGAAAAATGTAAAGCAGACCGGCATATTATCCGCCTCCTCGACGAACCCTTTCAGGGCGAACAGCCCAACATACCGGGGCCTCATGCCGAATTCATGGCTCACGATCTCCTTGAAAGAAGTATTTTTCAAGCTACCATTGGCATATAGCAGCCGGAAGCGATTGCCTTCCTTTTCGATCCGTATCGCCGAATTTTCCAGGTTCCGGTAAAGGATGGGGGATTTGTCCAGGCTGTCGACATTGAATAGCGGGAAATGCGCAATTTCTTCCGGTTTATCAAAACCATTGCCCAGAGAAGTGATGGCCTGGATGAGGATCGACCGGTATTTAGGATACCCTCCGGTATAATCATTGTAAGCAAGGGAGATTCGTATGCTCTTCCCCGTGAGGCCGGTATCTTCCAGCAAAAGAATACCGGCCTGTTGCCAGTTCTGGCGGGGAATAAAATTTTTCAGGTGTATCTCCAGGGTAAAATGATCACAAGGTATTTTCCGCAGGACCAGGTTCCGGATAAAAGGCGCCTGCACCGGATCCGGCCAGTTATCCCCTCTTAAGGTGAATAAGGTCAGACATCCCGGCATCTCTCCCCTCCTGCTCCAATAACCAGTATCTTTTGCTTTCACCAGCCAGCCCCTGGCCTCCAGGGAGTCCTCCCGCACGGAATGAAAATTCTCTGTGAAAGAGCCTGATGCCCCGCTCCGGAAAAAAAAAGTCAGCCCAATAATGACCAGGGCCAGCAGTATAAATACCGATCCCGCCCAAAGCGTCCTCCGCCGGCTCTTCGTCCCCGCCGGCCCATTCCCCCCTTCCGATCTATTCGTCACCGCCGCCCCGGCATCTCCAACCTCCCGACCCGTCCCCGACCGGTAGAACTGTTCCCTGTAACGGTACCAATAAGGGTAATGCCCCTCCTTCTTCTTCCTTTCGGTTTCAGTGGTATAAGGCGCATCGAGTACATAACGGGCCAAAGTGTCCAGCGTCGATACAGAGGGATTCTCCTGCTTGCCCGGAGGATCGGACAAAATGAAAAATGAATAATTTTTGAGGCTCTTCCATCCCACGGTAAGGCCCGTATACTCGAAGACCTGGTTGTACAGCAATTTACTTTCTGTCTCGGTAAGAGAGTTTTTTAGCGGATAGCCATAGCATTTCAAACAGGCTTCTTTAAAAAGCTCAACGAAGGCTAAAAAATCCTGGCTATTCATAAAAGAATATTAATCATTCATTTAGAATCGTAATGGCAATTGCCCGGCTGCAAAATATAGAATTCCGGGAGATTTCCGCGGCAATTACGGCCCTCCTTTTTCCTTCCACGGATATTTATTATATGAAATACCTTTTATTTGCCTCCCTGCTTTTTTCCTGCCCCCTGCTGGCCCAGAACCTCCAGTTACATTATGATCTCAGGCATTCGACAGATCCTGCCCATAACCCGCACAATTTACCCACGGTTTATTTCGAATATTTCAAAGCCCAGGATACCGGGTCATCCAGAAAACTAACCGGCCCCGACTCAACCAGGGGCCAGAAGTCATCCCGGAAACCAACCTCTCTTTTCATACAGCCCGGCTCTTTCTTATTCAAAACCCAGGCCGACCTGTCAGGAGCACAGAACAATATCGGAAAATTCTATATGCAGGTGACCCAATCCTTCAGATGCTGGAAACCTAAGATCTATCTATCCCTGCAATACAGCGGCGGCCTCGGCGTCACCGAACCCAAACAATACAGCTATTATATCAATAATACTTTCTCCGCAGGAGTCGATCTTCCCTTTCACTGGAAAGAGACCTGGTTCAGCTCCGTGCTGGACTATAAATATGTCCCCTATACCCGGCCCAGCCATGACTTCCTGTATACGCTTTACTGGTGGAAAGGACTCCTGCATTATAAGCTGGAATTATCCGGCGATTTCTCGATCTGGACGGAGAACAAAGATCACGGTGATGCCTATACAGCCAATCTGAGAGGAAAGAGATTCTTTTTCTTTGCCGAGCCCCAGGTCTGGTATAATATAGGCAAAAAACTTTCGCTCGGCTCAAAGATCAACATGTACTATCATGTCAACACCACCGACAATCTCTTCCAGGTTTACCCGACGATAGCGGTAAAATGTAAATTTTAAAAATTAAAATTCTTTTTAAAATACCACTCTATGACTATAGAGGAAATAAAGACTCTGAAGGAGTCTGAAGATAAAGTTGAATTTAAAGAAGCATTATATCAATATAACTATAATAATGGTCGAAGAAGCATTATTGGTTATATCGTTGCACTGGCAAATGAAGGTGGTGGAAGACTAATTCTTGGCATTAAAGAAAGTAAATCCGGGACTCACATAGTTACAGGTTCGGCAGCTTGGCAAGGGCAGGAAGGGAAATTAGCCGAAGACATATATCGTGATAAGCAAATCAGGGTTGAAATCGAAATTTTATGGGAAAGTTCTAATAGAATATTAATTATACATATCCCCTCCCGGCCGGTTGGCAAAACCTTGAAATTGGAAGATGTTCCCCTCATGCGTGTTGGTGAAGAGTTGCATCCAATGAGTGATGAGCAATTATTTAATATATTACAAGAACAAGAGCCTGATTTTTCAGCTAAAATTTGCGAAGGTTTACAAGTTGGAGATTTGGATAAAGGCGCTATTGAAAGAATGAAAGAGAAGTATGCTATCAAACAAAGAAATCCCTCTTTCAATAACAAGAATACCGACCAAGTCCTGAAAGACCTTAGATTAACAAATAGAGGAAAATTAACTTATGCAGCCCTAATTTTATTAGGGAAAAAGAAGGCAATTATTCATTATTTACCACAAGCAAGAATAATCTGGGAATTTAGATTTAATGAAGGACAAATCAATCATGACTTCCGGGAAGATATTTGCCTACCCTTGTTTACGGGAATTGAGTATGCTTGGAATATTATTAATAGCAAAAACGCAAGTTTACAGGTAAGAACCGATGCATATATTACCAAGTTGTTGTAAAACAGTATCCCAAAAAGATTTTGATAAATAATCCTGGAGGATTCCCCAAAGGGGTAACTATAGATAACTTATTAACCGTCAGCAGTACTCCCCGCAGTCGTTTAATGGCTGAGATAATGGAAAAAACAGGTCTGGTAGAACGATCAGGTCAAGGAGTCGACAAAATTTTTTCTTTTACACTCTCTGAAGGGAAACCGCTTCCCTCTTATAAGGACTCGGATATGTTCCAGGTTTCATTGAAGCTTTCAGGTACTTTAGAGGATAAAGCATTTCATCTGTTTATTAAAGAAGTACAAGCATCCAGAGGAGTGGATAATCCTCTGGATGTAGAGCAACTTATAGCCTTGCAAAAAATAAAAATGGGTCTATTTGCAAATATGGAACCTGAGCTACTGAATAATTTAAGTAAAGAAGGTCTGATAGTAAAAGAAGGGAGGCACTCCATCAGATATAAATTGTCCCAATTTTATAATAAATTATCGAATCAGGAACAACATATTGGATCACGCTATATCATCCCGGAAGTAAAACGGCTTTTATTAGCAATTCAGGGCAGCACTATTTCTATTGGTGAATTGGAAACCCTTTTGCAGGAGGCAATAAATAGAAATCAGATTAAATATCTGATCGGTAAACTTTACGAAGATGGCATTATAATTTCTGAAGGTATCCGGAAAGGGACCAAATATAGATTGAATTCCGAGTTTGCACCTTTATACGGAGATGCTCTTATTAATCAGGTCGTTTCTAAATTACAAGAAATATATGGTCAGGGTACAGATTCTCCATAAAATAGTCCTCATTCTCCATATTTTTCATAACACATTGATAAACAGCACCTTTTTATACTTTAGATTCTCCATAAATCCCCCCTATTTCATATTTTCGGCTCTACCGGTTCAGGAGACAGGAGCAGGCTCCGCCAAACTCCTCCACAAATAAAACACCAGGTAACTCTCCCATCCCCTGTATTTCTTAAAAAATCGCTCTATTTTAACGGTCTCACTACGCTCCTTAATAATAGCATGATTAGCCAGCGCCGTCAGCAGCCCTGTATCCCCATGCGGTATACATGAAGGCTCCCGTAGCGTCTTCATCAACGTATAATTAGCCGTCCAGATCCCAATACCCTTCAGCGCGATCAAAGCCTTTTGACGGCTCTCCAGGTCAGGTAATTCCTGGAGCATCTCCCTGCTCAGCTCTCCTTTCGCACAAACGGAGGCCAACCCGATAAGATAATTCGCCTTGCTCTGCGAAAGTTGCATCTCCCTTAACTCCGCAACCGTCACTCCGGCCAGCACCTCGCAGGCAGGAAAAAGATAATAGTCCCGCCCTTCGAACGCCAGCTTCTCCCCATATTTCTCTACCAGCCTTCTTTTCAGGGTATGGGCAAAAGTCAGGTTGATCTGCTGCCCGATAACAGACCAGCACAGCGCTTCGAACAAATCGACAATTCCGATCAGCCTCAGCCCCCTGAATGCAGCGCTCATATAGCTTAACCGCTTGTCCTTGTCCAATAACCGGTAGAAGGGAGTCAGATCCCTTTCCAGGTCCAGCCATCCAATAAGGTAGTTTTTGATAAATTCATCGCGGGCGTCTTCAACGCCGGCATGCCGCCCGACCGCATCAGCCGCCGCCCCGCGCCGGTCAGCGCCCCCCCGCAGGATCTCCACCAGCAGACAATCTGCGCCTGCAGTAATCCGGATCAGCACCGCCCGCCCTTCCACCCGAAGAGCCTTCAGGATCGCATTGCCTTTCACCGCATGCATACAGTCGTCATAGCCCCTGTCCAGGAACCAGCAGCATTCGCGAAAGCTGAAATCGGCCGGAAATGGGATCACTATTCTTTTCTCGTCAGGCATACTCAAAGATAGCCCTTAACGATCCCTCAAAACACCCACTTCTTGCGGAAGACCAGCCCCATAAAAATATTCTTTCAGGATCTCGCTGCGGTGCGCCTCATTCTCGATGGCCATTAACAGCCGGTTGCCATTCTCCGTCCGCATGAATTTATTGTTGACAATGCTGATCCGGCCTTCGGGAGTAGGCAGGCTACAGATCAGACTGCGGGCAAAATGGGACTCGGGAGAAGTCTGATGGAAATGATTCATAGCAGCAAACTCTTGTAATACCCGTGGAGTTAACGTAAAAATATATTCAATCCTAAATGTTTTTTTCGAAGGTTTCCATTTTGCCACCGCGAGGTACTCCTCTCCATCTACCACCTTTTCCAGGATCTGGTAAGTAGTCCGGCCATCGCTTTGCACCTCTCCGGGAGTGATAGCCAGCGGTTTTAACGAGAAATCCCCGTACCCTACATCCACCAGCCACTTCTTACCTTCCAGCTCGACGAGCAGCGCCATATGTTCAAAGGGCCGGCCAAAGCCATGGCCATGCAGCAGACGCCCCGCTATCATAGATACCTTAAAACCGCATACAGCGAGCAGGTGGTGAAACAATACATTCAGCTCATAGCAATATCCACCCCTGTTCCCAAGGATCACTTTCTCGTACAAGGATTCGATCTGCAGGCTGATAGGGACATGGTTGTAAATATCCAGGGTCTCAAAAGGGATCGCAAAAACATGATTGTGGTAAAGCGATTGTAAAGTAGACAAATCGTTATAAACAACCCCATCGTATTTTATCCGTTCTAAATATCTGCTAATGTGCATAAAATAAATTTGTAACAATTCCAGGTTCTATCGTATATAATCTATAGGTAATGCTTAGCAACACCTTGGCAAACAAACATCAAACAATCAGGAGGAGTAGAAAATTACAGATCGATCGTTTCTCCGACAGCCGGTAATAACAGTTTCTTACCCGCCGCAGCAAAATCAGCCTTTGCCTTCTCCGTATCGATCGAAATAACAGGCCAGGTATTATAATGTACCCCCACAATAGTATTGCACTTTGCAAAATCCGCCGCCCGAAGCGCATCCTGAGGGTCCATGGTAAAATTACTTCCTATCGGCAGCACGGAAAAAGCCATTTTTCCCCACAAAGGGATCAATTGCATATCCATGGTAAGAGCCGTGTCACCCGCAACATAAAAATCACCTTCAGGGGTATTGAAAACGAACCCCATCGGATTACCGGCATAAGTCCCATCCCCAAAAGAAGAAGAATGGATCGCATTCACCCCCTTTACCTTCCCGAAATCAAAAGGTATAAACCCTCCATGATTCATTCCATGCACCTTCTCAATCCCCTTTTTTCCCAGCCAGCTGGCTATTTCGAAAGACGCGACACAGAGAGCGCCCGTCTTTTTGGCCATGGCGACCACATCAGTCGTATGATCCCCATGCCCATGCGTAACAAAAATATAATCTGCGGTAATATTATCCAAATCCACTTCCCTCGCAGCAGGATTACCCATAAAAAAAGGATCGAAAAGGATCTTTTTGCCCCCGGCTTCGATCAAATGGGTGCCATGCCCGTAAAATGTTAATTTCATCCGTACAAAGTTTTAAACCCTTCTTTTAAAAGTCCAGTAACAACAACGCTCCTTAATTAAAGTTCAAAATATTTTCAGCTTATTATCCCTTTTTCGCTCTCACATATTGAATAGGCCAATACATTTCTTTATAATCCAGCTCATTAGCTGCATGTAACGGGAAATAAGGATCTCTCAGCATCTCCCTGGCCATAATTACCAGATCCGCCTTCCCACTTGACAATATTGCCTCCGCCTGTGCTGCATCCGTAATCATTCCCACCGCACCGGTCAGCATCCCCGCAGCGGTACGGATACCCTCCGAAAAAGGAACCTGGTAACCAGGTCCAACCGGGATCTTGGCCGAAGGTATCAATCCCCCCGACGAACAGTCGATCAGATCCACCCCACGACCCTTCAGCAGACCAGCTAATTGCTGCGATTCTGTCTCATTCCACCCACCTTCCGCCCAATCCGTGACAGAAAGACGTACGAATAAAGGATAACCAACCGGCCAGACCGCCCTCACCGCCTCGACAATCTGCAGCAGCAGCCGTACCCTGTTCTCCCAACTTCCCCCATATTCGTCCTGTCGCTGATTGCTCAACGGGGAGAGAAACTGGTGCACCAGATACCCATGGGCCGCATGGATCTCCACTATCTTGAAACCTGCCAGCATAGCCCTGTGCGCAGCAGCCCGGAAATCGGCGATCACCTGCGCTATTCCCTCCTTAGTCAATGCAACGGGCATGCCATAGTGCTCATTGAAAGGCACTGCGCTGGGCCCCACCATGGACCATCCTCCATCCTCTTCCTTTATCACCTTAGCGCCATTCCAGGGGGCAGGCATACTCGCTTTCCGGCCGGCATGAGCCAGCTGAATACCGATTTCGCTTCCCTGAGCCCGGACAAACTGAACTATTTTACGCAGCATAGGAATATGCTCATCCTTCCAGATACCCAGGTCCTCAGGAGAGATCCTCCCCTCCGGAGATACAGCCGTAGCCTCTGTAAAGACCAATCCCGCCCCCCCAACCGCCCGGCTGCCCAGGTGAACCAGGTGCCAGTCATTGGCAAACCCATCCACTGCAGAATATTGACACATGGGAGAAACCACGATCCTGTTCTTCAAATAAATATCCCTGATGGCAAGAGACGTAAATAAATTAGACATATCATCAATTAATTGAATATTTTATTTTTTTTGACACACGAAGGTCACAAAAAAAAGGGTCGCGATAAAAATAATCGCGACCCTTACCAGGAGTATAACAAAATCAATAGGACATCACCGAACAGGCCCAATGCTCTTTGAGATGCCCTGTGAAAAACTAAACCTAAACCAGATAACATTATCCCGGAACGCCTTCTGCATTTCCTCACCGCCCGGCGGCATGCCATCCGGAGGACCGCCGCCATCAGGAGGAGAACCGCCACCCCCGCCGGGAGGAGGACCATTCTCACCACCACCTGGACCACCTCCGCCCTCTCCGGGCATCCCTCCGTCATTTAAGCCCGGCAGCAACCCCTTTTCAATAATGCCAATGCTAATAGTTTTATCCGGTGGAAGGGCTTTGGCAAATACAGTAAAAGGGATCTCGGCATCGTAGATTAAAGTGTCATTCTTAAAATGAAGGACGACCTGGAAACCATCCCGCAGATGAGCAGGCTGCGTTCCGTTCACCTCCTTCACAAATCCCGTTACCGTCATTTCCTTTTTCCGCGCCAGTATAGGTTCTATCGCTTTCCTTACAGAAAGCTTTTCCGCCGGATCACTTCCTTTGTCCCCGGGCGGAGTAAAAGCCCTCTCTTTGTCAGGCAACGGGAAGGCGATACCCGTTTTCTTATTCTTCTTCCCCTTCACATCAATCCATAGCTCAAGGCCATTCTGTACGATCTTTCGCTGCTGCGCCGGATCAGTGATCTCCAGATGCACATAAAAGGATTGTCCGGTATTGTAAGCAGCATAAGCCGTCTTCGTATCCTCGTCATAAGACATCTCCGGTACCGGTCTTTGCATCCGGGAGGAGTCGCCGGCAGGCATGACCTTCTCCATCGGGTTCGACACCTGACAGCTACCGGGTAAATAAGGACCCGTAACCAGGAATGCCGTCAGCGCTAAAGAGAACGACACAGCCGGAAACAGGCATTTTCGTGATTTTCTCGGTGACATAGTAATAAATTTATCAGGGTAAATTAGATCGCCGGCCCTTATGTAACAAAGATTAGAGATGAACAAGGGAAATGTTGCGGCGAATCCCTTTCACCGTATATAATTGCTTATTTTTATTAACTAATTTTTACACTATCATGAAAATATCCACCGGGACCTTGGTGTTGCTTTCGGGTATGATCCTGCTGACTTCTTTTAATCATACCGGTAAACCGTCTGATGCTCCGCACCCCAAAGAGGTTCTCCCCGCTCAAAAAGAAGTCCTCGTAGCCGCTGCAGCCGATCTGAAATTCGCCATGGACTCTCTCATAACGGTCTTTTCCAAAGAATCCCCCGCTATAACCGTAAAAGCAGTATACGGCTCATCCGGTAATTTTTTCGAACAGATAACGAACGGCGCCCCCTTCGACCTGTTCTTCTCCGCCGACCTGGACTATCCCCGGAAATTGCAGGAGCAGAACAAAACCCTGGGTGCCCCACAGCTCTATGGCACCGGGCAGATCGTCCTCTGGAGCAAAAAGATCGATCCGGCACCCGCTAAAATGAACTCGCTCCTTCAGCCCGGCATCGTCAAAATAGCTATCGCCAACCCCGCACATGCACCCTATGGAAAAAGAGCAGAGGAGAGCCTTCAATATTATAAACTATACGACCAGGTGAAAGACAAGCTGGTATTTGGCGAGAATATCTCACAGACAGCCCAGTTCGTGAAGAGCGGCGCGGCAGACATCGGCATCATCGCCCTCTCCCTGGCCCTGTCGCCCGCCCTACAACAGGAAGGAGGCAAATATTGGCTGATCCCCGCCGAAACACACCAGCCCCTGCAACAGGCATACGTACTCTTGCAACATGCCAAAGACAATAGCGGCGGGGAAAAATTCGCCGCCTTTATCGCCTCGGCAAAAGCGCTGGCGGTTTTGTCATACTTTGGCTTCAAAAATAAATAGACCGCCTTCCCAAATTAGTGGACGGCCTCAAAAAAATTTATGAACGTTCTATCCGGTCATATAATAGAGATCACCACCGAAGAGGAGATCTCTCTGGTAAAAGTCGACGCAGCAAAGAACATTTTCACCGCTATCGTCATCGACACTCCGGAGAAATCCGCTTATCTCAAACCCGGACATCCTGTCCGGCTCCTGTTCAAAGAGACCGAGGTGATCATCACCACCACGTCCCCCCTGGCCATCAGCGTGCAGAACAGGATCGCATGCCTTATCAAAAAGATTCATACCGGTAAGCTGCTCTGTGAGCTGACCCTGGGCCTGGAAGGCAGCGATAAGGAAATCCGGTCTATCATTACCCGCAATGCCTGTGAGCAACTGTCCCTGCAAACCGGCCATAAAGTAACCGCATTGATAAAAACGAATGAAGTAAGCCTGTCCGCCCATGATTGACCTGCAACCTTTATGGCTCAGCCTCCGGCTATCCCTGGTCACAACAGGCCTACTGCTCCTGCTTGCCCTGCCCCTGGCCTACTGGCTCGCCTATAGCC
Organism: Puia sp.; assembly: GCA_035555335.1. Classification (GTDB taxonomy): domain Bacteria; phylum Bacteroidota; class Bacteroidia; order Chitinophagales; family Chitinophagaceae; genus Puia. The sequence continues at coordinate 52,008 of DATMGS010000017.1, read as the reverse complement.
GCTATCGGGGGAAGGTAATAGTAGAGGCGATCGTAAGCCTTCCCATGGTATTACCCCCCACCGTGCTGGGCTTCTATCTTTTACTGGCTTTCAGTCCTTCCCACGGCTTTGGAAAATTCCTGGATCAATACCTGGACATCCGCCTCGTCTTTACTTTTCCAGGGCTGGTCATCGCCTCCCTGTTCTATAGCCTGCCCTTTATGGTCAATCCCATCCTCTCCGGGTTCAAAAGTCTCTCCCCCTCCTTAAAAGAGGCTTCACATACGTTGGGCAAATCGGCTTTCACCACCCTGATAAAAATCCTCCTCCCTAATATACGCCCCTCCCTGCTCACCGGTATCGTACTGAGCTTCGCCCATACCATCGGCGAATTCGGAGTCGTGCTGATGATCGGCGGTAACATACCCGGACAAACAAGGGTGGCCTCTATGGCTATCTACGATGAAATGCAGTTTAACCCCCGGGGAGCTAACCTGTACTCCCTGATCCTGCTGATCCTCTCTTTCAGCATCCTCCTGCTGGTATACCTCATCAACCATCATTTCAGTAAGGCCAACCCATTGCCATGACCAACTACACGCACCCTCATACGACCGATCCGCCCGAAAAGGATATCCTCCGGTTCAAAGCCGCCAAAGTGCTGAACACCGCTCATGGTAAGTCGACGCTGGATATCTCCTTCGAACTGGCCCGGGGCAGGCTCCTTACTATCTATGGGCCTTCCGGGGCGGGAAAGACGACCATCCTGCGGATCCTGGCAGGCCTGACGGATATAGACGAAGGATTTATAGAAGCAGACGGGGAAGTATGGGTCGATACAACGCAAAAAATAAACTGGCCCGCCCGCAAAAGATCGGTCGGATTCGTATTCCAGGACTTTGCCCTCTTCCCCCACCTCACGGTAAAGGAGAACCTGGAATACGCGATACCAAAGGGAGGCAGCGCCAAAATAGTACCTGAATTAATAGAATGGATGGAACTGACGGCTCTCCGGGATCAACGCCCGAATCAACTATCCGGAGGACAGCAGCAAAGAGTAGCCCTTGCCCGCGCCATTGCCCGAAAACCCAGGATCCTGCTCCTGGACGAGCCCCTATCCGCCCTTGACGACAACATGCGATGGAAGCTGCAGGACACCATCATCAAGGCCCATCGGGATTATAACCTGACGACCATCCTGGTCAGCCATCACCTGCCGGAGATCTTTCGGCTATCCGATGAAGTGATCTGCCTCGACAAAGGCCGCATAGAGCGGCGCGGCAAACCTTCGGATATTTTCCTGGAAGAAAAAATAAGCAGCAAATTCAAGGTCACCGGGGAGATCATCGACATCGTAAAAAGCGATATCGTATTTATCGTAAGCGTGCTGTGCGCCAACACCGTCGTCAAAGTCATAGCGACCACCGAAGAAGCAGCCGGACTGCGCACAGGTCAGAAAGTGATGGTGGCGTCCAAAGCCTTCAATCCGATAATACTTAGAATGGAATAGCGTATCGCCCTATTTTTCTTCTTATCGGCTCTTCTCATGGGCTTCTTATCGGCGAACCGGCCAGGTCAATTCCAGAACCCCTGCGCCCTTATCTGGCTCCCCTCATATCCTCTTTGCTTCAATAGCTTCCGCAACCGGGCCACGGCAGGCGTATAACCAGCCAGATAAAAGATCGTATCGGACGCATCTGCTGCCGTAAGCCCCGACACCCAATCTTCCAGGGCACGGTAGTCGCCGGAGACACCTTTATCCAAAGGGATAAGCCCCAGCCGGGAAAAATACTCGGCAAACTCATCCCGGTGATGCTTCTCGGCAATAGCTACAGCACCGCAAATAGCAGTGTGCTTATCCGCCAGCTGCTGCAAAGCGAAGAAATGACCGATGGCCGTCTCATCCCCCAATAATACCAGGCGTTTATTGGCAACAGGCTGCTGATGGGACGAGGCGATCCCCAGATAAGCCAGGCTGTCTCCCGGTTTGAGCGACTTCACCCACCGGCTGCCCGGGCCATCGTGCGCCGCATCGATAAATAAGGTACAGGTTTGGGTTTCCGCATCCCAGCCGGAAGGAGTATAATCGCGGTAAGTAAGAGGCCCTACTTTACATTTCATGTGTTGCGCCTGATTCCATTTACGCATATCACAACCAGGCATATGCAGGTCGATCTCCCGGAAAGTGGCCGGCTCCCATACCCGCACAGCCAATACAGTGGCCATTTTCACCAATTTATTCTCCAATAAAGCAATTGCTTTTTGTGTTATCGTATTCATACGCAAATCAACGACAACATTTCCGGCCGACCAATAGATAAAGAACGGTAAAGATTGGACTATTCACGGTGCCGTTGCAGAAACGACCCGGGCATGAATAAGTTATTCGCGGTAACGCCGGCGGAACTCCCCCGGTGTCAAAGAGACCGTTTTCTTAAAAAGCCGGGAGAAATACGTGTGATCCTCATAGCCCAGCTCATGGGCGATCTCCTTCACGCTGCAGTCACTGTAATACAGCAGGCGCTTGGCCTCCAATACTATTTCCTGCTGTATCCAATAGCTGACGGGGAAGCCCGTCGTAGCTTTTACCACTTCATTCAGGTAGGACAGCGAGAGATTGAGCGCCGCCGCATACTCCGCCGGGTTCTTGCAGGTTTTATACCGGAGGCTTAGCGACTTGCGAAAAGACTGGGTGATCGCCAGCGACCGGGGAACTTTCTCCCAGAGGTCTTTAGACCGATCTTCGGACGGACATCCCGATTGTTGGGTATAGACGGCCGCCACCAAAGCGACAAAGGAGGTCAATAGGCCATGGACGATCTGCCTGGAATAAGGAAGAGCAGGCTGCTGACGGGTAATTCCATAGATCAGCCGGAGACATTGCAGCAAAGGCTCCAGCGTAGAGACATCAGGGGAAAGCGGCTTTTTGGATAATAAGGGGTCTCCCAGGGTCGACCGGAACGGCTCCGGCACCAGCCCGGCATCCAGCGCAACAAACCAGCCCTCCATAGCTTTGTCCGAATCGATATACCGATGCACCTGGCCCGGCAGGACAAATAACAGCGTATTCTTTTGCAGGGTAAAAACCTGGAAGTCCACCATGCACTTACTTCGGCCCCTCTCCTGTAACAGGAAAATGTAATGATCGTCCCGATGGGCCCCCATCAGCTTAGCGTCATTCGTGGCCTCATTGGAACTATCTACCTTTTCTATCTGAAAGCCCTGATCCGTGCTCTCTTCCAGCTTATGTATCGGTATGGTCTTTCTCGTCGCCGGCATCCCGCAAAAATAGATATTTAAGCCAAGGGATTGTACCCGGATATTTCTTAATTTTCCGGCATGTCAACGACGCCCTTGTCAGTTTTGTCAGTCTGGGAAAGAGAAAGTTTTTTTGCACCCGCCGATATCGTCATCGCAGGCAGCGGTTTTGTAGGTTTATGGAGCGCTTACTACCTGAAAAAGTCAGCCCCCCACTTGTCGGTTACCATCGTCGACCGGGGTATCATCCCCACGGGAGCCAGCACCCGCAATGCCGGCTTTGCCTGCTTCGGCAGCCTTACCGAACTGGTCGCGGATTCCCAAAAAATGGGCGAAGAGGCCATGCTCGAACTGGTGGAAATGCGCTATAAAGGACTCAAAAGGATCGCCAAACTCTTTTCGGATAAAGACACCGGCTTCGAACGCCACGGAGGTTATGAGCTGATCGCCGAAAGTCAGTCTTCCGCCGAAGCCCCCTCCGGCAGCCAACCCAGCCCGTTCACCGATGTAAACGAGCTCCGCAGCAATATCGACTGGCTCAACCGTAAGCTGAAAAAGATCGTCAAACAACAGAAAGTCTTCCAGCTCCAGAATGATAAAATACCGGAATTCGGATTCGCCGGTGTTCAGCATCTTATCGCCAACAAAGCGGAAGCCCAGCTGCATTCCGGGAAACTATGCCAGGCCCTCTTAAGACTGGTCCAATCCATGGGTGTCAACGTACTGAATAATATAGAAATAACAGGGTTTGAGAAAATGAACGGGCATCTCGTCCTGCATACCGATCAACCCTTTACCCTGATGACCTCCCAGCTGTTGGTTTGTACCAACGCCTTTGCACGGCAGCTCTTGCCCCAGCTGGACATAGAGCCGGCACGAGGCCAGATCCTGGTTACCTCGCCGATCGAACAACTTCCCTTCAAAGGCACTTTTCATTTCGAGGAAGGCTATTATTATTTCCGGGACCTGGGAGACCGCGTACTCCTGGGTGGAGCCCGTAACAAGGACTTTGCCGCCGAACAGACAGATGAGATGACCGTGACGGACACGATCCAGTCAGCGCTCGAACGCTTCCTCCGGGAAGTGATCCTGCCCGGCCGCGACTATCATATCGAACATCGCTGGAGCGGCATCATGGGACTGGGCGGCGACAAACAACCCATCATCCGCCCCATTAACGACCATGTCTTCTGCGCCGTCCGCATGGGCGGCATGGGCGTGGCCCTCGCCCCCATGATCGGAGAAAAGATAGCCGCCCTCATGACCGGCGGCGCCAGCGAATTCACAGACTCTCAATAGCAAAAGCGCAATCGACTGATTATAACCCATTTAATAAAAGAAAATCATCCATTGCTTAGTAAACAATGATAAAACACCCTATTGAAATTTTGTTATCTTTGTACAGCAATGCAGAAAAGCACTACTATAGCAATTACAGAAAACTCCAAAGGAGCTTCTATCTTTAAGAAAATGCTTGAGGATAAGAAGGCTATCCATGATCATATCTGCAAGGGAGGAAAAATTGAGGATTTAAAAGAAAAATTCAATTTTGTCAAGCCCATATCCACTTCAGGAAAATGATGCATACTCTTATGAGTTTATAACTGATCAGGGAATAAAATATGCAATTTATTTCTTAGACTATAGTTACATGTTTTCCGACTACCCCAATATTGCTCAAAATGTTTTCACTTTCAATATTGACGTAATCTCAGGTATTCCAGATGAAACGATTGCGGATGATAAAATTGGTTATACGGTTTTTAATGTCTTCAGGCTTTTCTTCGGGAGGATAGATAATGTAGCGGTATATGTTTGTGATACGCTTGATGAAAGGCACCTGGCAAGAAAAAGAAAATTTGATATCTGGTTCTGGAAATTTAATGATGGATCCTTATTAAAGGAGGATGGCATCGCAGTTATTGAAGGAACTCCCATTTACAATTCCTTGCTGGTTCATAAGTCAAATAAACATTGGCCGGAAATTGTACTCGCCTACAATGAATTAAACGAAAGGGCAGGAGAAAAATAACTCCCCCTCACTCCACACACCGAAACCCCACATGCTCCATCCCACTATCCTCCGTACTCTTCATCCTTCGCGCAACCCGGTACCCCGTGCAATAACTCTCATTACATAAGAACGACCCTCCGCGGATCACCCGCTTACGCGCATACGGCTCATCGGGATCGTAAGCCTTCGCCGGCCCCTTCGGATCCCGCACGCCGCCAGGCCGGTCCGTCTCTTTATAATAAGTATTGTTATAATAATCCGCACACCACTCCCATACATTCCCGGCCATATTATACAACCCATACCCATTCGGAGAAAAAGACCGCACAGGCGCCGCATAAAAAAAATGATCCGCTTCCGTATTCTTATCCGGGAAATGCCCTTCCCAGAAATTGCCTTTCGTCTTCCCGGTATTCACCCCCTCATTCCCCCATGGATAAATATTCCCCTCCAGCCCGCCCCTCGCCGCAAATTCCCATTCCGCTTCCGTCGGAAGCCGCTTGCCGGCCCATTTGCAATAAGCCTGGGCGTCATACCAGGAAACATGCACTACCGGATAATCATCCTTCCCCTTGATAGTACTGCCCGGTCCATGCGGATGTTTCCAGCTGGCGCCCTTCTGCCAGGCCCACCACTGGGAATAATCCAACAATGAAACAGCATGATCCGGCTGGGAAAATACCAACGATGCCGGCGCTAACAGACTTTCATCAGGCTTCGCCGTGCCGGGAGGAAGCTGTTTCTTCAACTCCTCCCAATCAGGCTTGCGCTCCGCCGTCGTCACATAACCCGTCGCTTTTACAAATGCAGCAAACTGCCTGTTGCTGACCTCGGTAACATCGATCCAGAATCCACTCACTGTTACCGTATGTTTAGGATATTCATCTTCCGAACCCTGTTTATTATCGGCCCCCATTCCAAAAGTGCCCCCCTTTACCCATACCATCCCCGGATGTGCCGCCCGCTCCGCAGCAGTCGGCCCCGACACAGCCCCGCCCCCCTTTCCACCCGGCATCTTCAACGCCGCATAAGCCGGCGCCGCCACAGCCGCTGACGCCCATCGGGACGGAAGATTCGACTCGCAGGAAATCGCTTTTTTCTTAGCGGCTACAACCGTAGGCGCCGGATTCACAGCCGGCACGGCTTCTCCCCCATCCTTCGCCCCGGGACCTTTACAGGCGGCTACCCCCACGAACAGACTGGCGCCGAACACCAGCGCCCGCCAGTAACTGCCCACCGGCCAAAACCTGAATATTTTCATTCTTATTTGCATGGTAGCTCTTTAATTTATCTGGCCTTTGCCAATTCCGCCTCGATATCTTCTTTGGTAAAGCTAAGCCCCGTCCTTTCCCAGACAGGCTTCCCATCCTTATATAAAATGACAGTCGGCACCGCCCGGATCTCTTTAAGATCGGCTACCAACTGAGTATTTTTATATAATTCCAATTCGACGATATCGTAAGAAAGATCATTCTTCCTTTTCAGTGAATCAACCAGCTCTTTTACTTTTACGCAGAGACCGCAATAGCGCGTGCCAATGTCTACCAATACAAGCCTGTTGGCGGTAATTATCTTTTTATAAGCGGCCGGCGTCAATTCGCTGCTTACCGTCGTATAATAAGGATAACCAGCTCCGATCCAACTGGCAATACCGGCCTGCAGCTCATACACTTCTTTATACCCCTTCTCCCGTAGCTGTTTAGCCAGTATATCAGGCCTGCTGTGCTGTATGGCATAAAGGAACACAGGCTGCTCTTTATTGAATTTTGGCAGGATCTCCTGATCATTAGCTCCTCTCAGATCGATATTAATAGCTCCCTTCAAGTGATTCAAGGCAAATTCCTCCGGAGTCCGTAAATCGATTATCTGAGGCGCTGATTGCCTGTTGATCTTCGCGGCAAATGAATCCGCCGTCACGATAAATATACCCTCCCTTTTTTCAGTTTGTGCAAAGGCTGATATAAAGATAAACAGACCGGCAACAGCCGCAAAAATGTATTTTCTCATATTAGTTTATTTTATTTTGTTCCATTCCAGGACCCCGACCCTGGTAGCCCAGGCCCCGTATTCTTTTTGCAAATCCGATACGACCTCAGGATAATAGGAAGCCAGATCATTCGTTTCAGACCTATCCTTATTCATATCATACAGTTCCCAGCCAGCGCCATTTTCCGCCACCAATTTCCACTTGCCTTTTCGTACGGCACGGCTCCCCTCATGCTCCCAAAAAATAGCTTCATGCCCTTTAAAAGGTTGGTTATTGAATATATTTATCAGGCTAAGGCCCTCCAGTGGTTTCAGTCTCCTGCCATTCAATACCCCGGAGTAATGGATGCCTGCCAGGTTAAGGCAGGTAGGCAGTATATCAATAACATGCGCAATCTGGTCATTTACCCTGCCCGCCTGGATAACACCAGGCCACCAGGCAATAAAAGGAGTAGCAATCCCCCCTTCGTGGGTATTTTTTTTGAACCCCCGGAAAGGAGTATTACTCACGTTTCCCCAGGGAGTCTGATAACTATCTATGGATTCCACGCTACCCGGCGTTCCCGATTTTTGAATGACCTCCTTCCAGTTTTTTACATCATCCGCACTCCCTCCATTGTCGGAAAGGAAAAGGATCAGGGTATTTTTATCCTTTTTAATCTCTTTTAGTTTATCCAGGATTTCACCGATCGAAATATCCATCCGGTCTATCATGGCGGAATAAATAGCCATCCTGGTATCCCAGACGTCTTTTTCTTTTTCCGTTAAGGAGTCCCAATCCGGTACTTTATCAAACCGGTCTGATAATTCCCATTGTTTGCTGATAAGACCGGCCGCTAACAATTTTTTATATCTCTTTTTCCGGAAGATATCCCAACCCGGAAGACAGGTTCCTTTATATTTTGCGATATCCTCCGGCAGCGCCTGCAGAGGCCAATGCGGAGCATTGTACGCCAGGTACAGAAAAAAAGGATTACTCTTATTCCTTTGTTCCTCCAGCGCACCTAAAGCGAAGTCCGTAAAAGCCTTCGTCAAATAAGTAGAACTGTCTTCCCGTATCACCTCTTTATTACCTGACAAGAATGTTATTTTCCTGCCATCGTTATAGAGGGGCTTCGAATTGAAATAACTGCTTCCGTTATTTTGCAACGTAAATGACCTGTCGAAGCCCCTATGGCTTGCCCAGGCTGACGGAACAAGGCCAACATGCCACTTGCCGGCAACGATCGTGGCATATCCGGCTTCCCTCAGCCATTCGGCGATGGTGGCGCAGCTATCATTCAGATAGCCCTGGTAAGCCGGATACCCCTTGTCCTGGACCATATCCCCCACCCCGGCCTGGTGAGGATATAATCCTGTCAGCAAGGCGGCCCGTGAAGGACAACATCTACCACAATTATAAAATTGACTCATGATCAACCCCTCTTTAGCCAGCCGGTCAATATTCGGCGTATGGATTTCCGAACCAAAACTTCCCAGGTCGGAAAAGCCCATATCATCGGCTAAAATGATGATGATATTCGGTTTCCCACCCGGGATCTTTTGCGCAAAGACGGGTTGAGAAAAGAACAACAGGGCCGGAAAGAATCCGAATACAACGCCCATACGCTGGAGTATTATGGTTCTCATGCTAAAGATCCAAGTTTTACAAAATCCTCCTCTTCCCATTCATCCTTCCTCTGGACAGCCACGTCATCCCCCACCATCGGACCATTCACAGCCAGCTCACTCCCCGCCTTCTTCGATTTGAAAACAGGCCACAGGAACTGGGCATACCATTCTTCCTGCTTGTAATGTTTGATCCCAAAACTTGAAGGATACTTGCGGGTAATGATCCCCGTGCCAAAGATCACATCCCATATAAAGAACATATTCCCGAAATTACCTTTATAGTTGCCCACCCCATCGTCCGCCGTATCCGCATGATGGGCATGATGCGTGGCAGGCGTCGAGATCAGTCTCTCCAGCACCCAGGCCACAGGATGTAATACCCTGTATTTATAAAAAGGCTTATCCCAGGGAATGCTCGAATGCGCCCCCAGGGTTATCAGGGATTTGATGCCCGTGACGAATAAGGCGGCATAACCCAGTCCCAGATACGTCAGCGCAGCCGTCAGATAGATCTGTGAGAAAAAAACGGTATAAATGACATTCTGACGACTGGCCATCGCCATCCCCATATAAGGAGCGGAATGATGCGTACGATGAAACCTCCACAGCCAGGGTACCTGGTGATGAAGACGATGATACCAGTATTGCGTCAGGTCATCCGCTACCGCAATGATCAAAAAAGCCCAGCCAAAAGGTACCCAGGAAAAAATATCCTTCGCCCCCGGCAGAATGACCGGCAACAGCTTCAACGTGAAAAAAGTGATCAGCGGACGTATGATGACCTTGGGGATCACGAAACAAACGATATCAAGGACCCGCTCGTTCTTATTCCATTTGTTTTCATATAGCCGGAACGCGAATTCGACAATACCCACCACCACCATGATGGCCGGCAGCCCCCAGGTGCCCAGGTTCTTAAAGACCCCTTCAGCACCCTTATTTCTCCACGGTTGCTGCCCTATATCAGGTATGAAAAGGAATAATAACAGGACAGGAAGCGCATACAGGAACAGACTGATCGTAGCGTCCCTGAAAATTTTTACGGCAGTCTCCTTTTGTATAGTCATGAATGTAGATTTTCTGATTTAACGGTTGCCTCCCATTGGCAACAAATCATGTTGAACAAATTTCAACCCATAATAAAAGATCAGGAGAGGGATCAGGAATACTATGATCCCCACCAGAATTTTTTTAGCTAATAAAATAATATCCCGAAAAGTCATAGCTGTTTATTTTTAGAGATTATCATTTTATCGGCCCCTGTGTATCGCTGCCGTTCGGATGATGTATTCGTTTATTGTTCACGTCATACCAATCGATCAACGGATAGAGATGATTCTTTTGAGCCTGCTCATCGAATATCTTTTTCAGCTCGGCTAATTTCTCCGGATATTTCTTCGCCAGATCGACCCGCTCATTGAAGTCATTGGTCAGGTCGTACAACTCCCATACATCGTCGTCAAAGCTTTTGTCAGCTACCGTTTCGCCCGGTTTAAAATCGAAGTCGATATTATCCGGGTGATGGGCCGCTTCCGCCTTCCAGCCATTATAGTAGATCGAGCGGGAACCGAAAATATAATAATGCTGGACCAGGTGTCTTGAAGAAGCCCTGGCATCATTAAAAGAATACGCCAATGAAGTACCCTGTATGCTATCCTGCGCGATGCCTTTGATCGTTTTCGGAGTTTTGAGCCCTGCCAATTCTATCGTGGTCGGCAGAAGATCTATCACATATCCATACTGATTGCGAATGCCGCCTTTGTCTTTAATACCTTTGGGGTAAAAAGCAATGAGAGGATTATGAGTTCCCCCTTCAGCGTCGGCATCCTGCTTCCATTCCCTGAATGGCGTATTGGCAGCCTGCGCCCAGCCTAAAGGATAATTGGTAGCAGCAGCGGCAGTGCCGATGGAATCGATATCTTCCAGGTTGGTCTTCAGATAATCCGTTTCCGTTTTTTTCCGGGCGGAATTTTTCTTTGGTTCGATGGTGCCTTCCAAAGTACCTTCCTTACTGGCGCCGTTGTCCCCGATGATGACGAATACCAGCGTATTCTCCAAAAGATTGTTTTCTTTCAGGTGATTGATCAGCCGGCCTATCTGGAAGTCCGTATAGGTAAGATAACCGGCATACACTTCCATAAATCGGGCAAAAAGCTTCTTCTGATCCGCGGTCAGCGAGTTCCATGCCTGGATCCGCGGGTTGCGGGGAGGCAGCTGGGCATCGGCGGGAACAACCCCCAATTTCTTCTGGTTGGTTAATACTTTTTCCCGGAATGCATCCCAGCCTTCGTCGAACCTGCCTTTATATTGATCGCTCCAGTATTTATCGACCTGGTGCGGCGCATGCGTCGCGCCGGGAGCATAATATAAAAAGAACGGCTTGCCCGGAGCCACTTTCTCCTGGCGGGTAATATAACTGATCGCTTTGTCCGTTATTTGTTCATTCAAATGCCTTCCGTCAGGAGTGACATGCGCATTGTCTTCTACCAGGTCAGGCTTATACTGATCGGTCGCCGAACCTAAGAACCCGAAGTTGTGATCAAAACCTTTCCCACTCGGCCAATGGTCAAAAGGACCTACATCCGTTGCTTCTTCATCAGGCGTCAGCCCGTACTTCCCGACGGTAAACGTATTGTACCCGTTTTCCCGCAGTATTTCTGCGATGGTCCCGGCACTGGAAGGTATCCTGCCATCATATCCTGGAAACCCTGCTGATAAAGCGATATGAGAGAACCCTCCTTCATGTACAAAATGGCTATTGCGGCCGGTAAGCAAGGCCGAACGGGTAGGCGCACAGATAGCCGCCGTATGGAAGTTCGTATACCGGAGACCATTATTGGCCAGACTGTCAAGCGTTGGCGTACGGATCACGCCCCCGAATGCACCAGCCGCGCCATACCCCACATCATCCAGCAATATCCAGATAATATTAGGAGCCCCGGACGGAGCCTTAACAGGATCGGGCCACCATTCTTTCGAATCGGCGAGCGTCTTGCCGACTACCCCCTGGTAAGAAGGTGGCGGCGCTTCCTGGGCCTGAGTCTTACCCGTAAACAGGCTAATGCCGGCAGACAGCGAAAAGATCAGCAATCTTTTATGTTTCATTGTATGATGTGTTATAATTATTAATAAGTTGATTATTGGCCAGGCAATACCGTTTTGGCGCTCGTGTGGATCCGTCTTTTGAGAACATCGTCCCAATCGATGAAAGGATAAATATGATATGCCTTCGCTTCCTGGTCGAACAGCGCTTTTAATGCTTCCAGCTTTTCCGGGTACTTTTTTGCCAGATCGATCCGTTCGTTGAAGTCCTCATTCAGATTATACAGCTCCCAGACATCTTTGTCGAAATCCCTTACCACAGGAGCGGTCTTACCGGTCAATACCCCGGCCTCATCGAGGAAATCAGGATGATGATAGGTCTCGGCTTTCCACCCGTCCTTGTAAATAGACCGGGAACCGAAAATGTAATAATACTGGTCCGTATGCCTGGATGCCGCCCGGGCATCGTTAAAGGAATAGACCAGGGAAGTGCCCTGCACCGAATCCTGTTGAATCCCCCGTATATAGTCCGGGAGCTTGATGCCCACGAATTCCGCAGTCGTCGGGAGAAGATCGATCACATGCCCGTACTGGCTGCGGATGCCACCTTTGTCGGTAATGCCTTTGGGATAAAAGACGATCAGGGGATTCCGGGTCCCCCCCTCCGCATTGGCATCCTGCTTCCAGAATTTGAAAGGAGTATTGGCGGCCTGGGCCCAACCCAAAGGGTAATTGGCTTCTATACCGGCAGGAGTGCCGATCTCTCCGATCTTATCCAGGTTGTACTGGATAGCTTGCTCGTCCGTCAAAGGTTTGGAAAAGAGGCTCCGGTCGATATCCCCATGAAGAGTACCCTCCTTACTCGCCCCATTGTCACCGATGACCACAAAGACGATCGTATTCTCCAGCTGATGGATCTGTTTCAGGTAATCGATCAGGCGCCCTACCTGGTAGTCGGTATAGGTCAGGTAGCCGGCATAGACCTCCATAAAGCGGGCATATAATCGCTTCTGAGCAGCAGTAAGCGTATTCCAGGCCTGGATATTCGCATTACGGGCAGGCAGTTGCGCATTGGCGGGAATGATACCCAGCTTCTTCTGGTTGGCAATGACCTTCTCCCTGTATACATCCCAGCCCTCATCGAACTGTCCTTTATATTTGTTGCTCCAGAAAGTATCCACCTGGTGCGGCGCATGCGTAGCGCCGGGGGCATAATACAGGAAAAAAGGTTTGTCCGGAGCTGCTTTTTTCTGCCGGCCGATATAGCTGATGGCCTTATCGGTAATTTGCTCGTTCAGATGACGGCCGTCCGGCGTCACATGGGCATTGTCCTCTACCAGGTCAGGCTTGTACTGATCGGTCTGTGAACCCAAAAAGCCGAAAAAATGATCGAACCCTTTTCCACTGGGCCAGTGGTCAAAAGGCCCCGCATCGGTGGCCTCTTCATCCGGCGTCACCCCATATTTTCCCACGGCGAAAGTATTATAGCCGCTCTCCCGCAGGATCTCGGCAATCGTACCCTTGCTGGAAGGGACACGACCGTCATAACCCGGGAAGCCCGCCGAAAGGATCGTGTGGGAAAAACCACCCTCATGCACGGAATGATGATTGCGGCCCGTCAGCAGGGCGGCACGGGTGGGCGCACAGATCCCCGCCGTATGGAAGTTCGTATAGCGGAGACCATTACCTGCCAGACTATCAAAAACCGGGGTACTGATCAGGCCGCCAAAAGGATGGGCCGCTCCAAAACCGACATCATCCAATAAGATCCAGACTACATTGGGAGCGCCGGCCGGCGCTTTTACCGGCTCAGGCCACCATTCTTTCGAATCGGCCAGCGTTTTGCCTTCCACCCCCTTATAAGGTTGCTGAGGAGCCTGTGCGGACACCTGCCCTCCAACCAGCATAATTGGCAATGACAACGAAAGGGCTAACAATAGTTTATTCATAAAGCCTATATATTATTTATGTGATTAATTATATTTTGCGGCCCTCACCAACCGGGATTCTGTGTCAGCAATTTTGCTCCCACCAGGTCAATCTCCGTCTGGGGGATCGGATACAGCGTATCCTTAAGCGCCACTCCTGTTTTAGCCGGTATTTGTTTCAAAGCATCATACAAATAAGTCCCTCCTCTTCTGACCAGGTCAAACCACCGGTTCCCTTCCTGTATGAACTCCTTTCTTCTCTCCAGGAAAACGGAATCCCTGAAATCCGATTGGCCCAGGCCCGCGGTCAGGTTCGCAACACCCGCCCGGGCCCTAACCCTGTTAATGGCTGCATAAGCATCGCCCGTGGGCGCTCCATTGATCTCATTCAACGTCTCTGCATACAGCAGCAGGACATCCGCATAGCGGATCACCGGATAATTGATGCCGCTTACGCCCTGACTGGTCAGCGGAGACAAGCTGTAATCGATGAATTTGGCAAACCGGGGCGCACCGGGATATACCACCGTTTTACCCGTAGCCGCATTATAGATGGATGTATAGAACGTCACAGAACGACGGCTATCCGTAGAATCAAACAATTTCCAAAGCGTACTGTCTGCCGGGATATCCCCCGGGTATACGGCCGTATTAAAGGAACTAAAATTAGCGCTGCTCAAACTCTGCGTGCTGTTGATCGCGCCCAGGTTGGTTCCGAACTGAACGGAGAAAATATGTTCCTTACCATTCTTGGTAGCCTGCTGGAAAACGTCCAGGAATTTGGCAAACAGATCGTAACCATAAGTCCCCGTAGTTCCGGCGAATGTTCCCGTTGTGATTACCTGCTGCAACTCCGTAAGCGCATCCGTCCAGTCCCTGCGCGTAACATATACTTTGGCCAGCAGCGCATGGGCGGCGCCGCTCGTCACCCTTCCGATATCCCCACCGGAGTATAATTTTGGCAAATTCGTCGCATCGTTAAGATCTGCTATGATCTGGCGATAAATACTGTCTTTGGAAGTCCTGCCGGTTTTAAGGCTATTTACATCCACGGTAGTCGGATCATGGAGCACCAGGGGCGCATCCCCCCAGAAACGAACGATGTTGAAGTATAGAAGCGCCCGTATGAACTTTGCCTCCCTTACCAGGCGGGAACGAAGCGTGGTATCAAAATTGATGTTCGGAATATTGTCAATCGCCACATTAGCCCTGCTGATCCCATAATAATGCTGCTGCCAGACCTTATGCACCCTGTCATTCGCAGCCACATACGTTGTCGTACCCAATGCCCGCACATCCGGGTTGGTATTGGAAGGCGCATAGACCTGGTCGTCACTGCCATTTCCCGTCAACAGGTTGAGGTCGCGACCATAGATAGGAAAGTCGGCTGCCGGATCACTGTTTAAGGTGCTATACACAGCATTCACCGCGGCAGTAGCATCGGCCTGTGTTTTATAGAACTGTGACGCGACAATGATGGAATTCGGCGTCTCCTTCAATTTATTGCAGGATAGTAAGATCAGGGCCGGTAATAAAAAAGATAATACTGATATCGATATGCGTTGCATGGTAATTACTTTGATTTTAAAAATCTCATTGTTTGTCTTTCCTGATTTTTCCTTCGATCCGTTAAAAAGTCACATTCAGCCCTGCCAAAAAAGTCTTATTCGAAGGATAGATCCCGTAGTCGATCCCCTGTTTGGTGTTATCGTTGTCATAGAAATTTACTTCGGGGTCATAACCGGTATATTTTGTCCAGACAATGGGATTCTGCGCGGACACATACAACCGGATCTGTTTGGCATGAATCTTTGAAATAAGGCCCCGGGAGAAACTATACCCCAACGTAATATTCTTCAGCTTGACATACGATCCGTCTTCGATATACCGGTCTATCACCTGCGGCACAGGGGCATTCACGGCCTTAGGGAAGGTCCCGTTGGGATTGGTGCTGGCATTCCACCGGTTCAGCAAAGTGGCAGAGGCATTGAGAGTGGTCGTCGTTACCTCTAACTTTTGCTGTAAGAGATTGAAGATCCTGTTCCCGTAAGAACCCTGGAAGAAAAAGGACAGGTCGAAGTTTTTGTAATTCAGGGTATTGGAGAATCCAAAAGTGAACTTGGGCTGGGAACTGCCCAGATCATGTTTATCCGCGGTAGTGACGGTCCCATCCCCGTTATAATCCACATATTTCTGATCCCCTGCCTGTTGCGATACACCCGCCAGCACCGGGACGCCCTTGGCGATATCATCGGCCGTTAAAAGCCCCTTGGTATTATAACCCCAGAAAGTCCCCACCGGGAGACCTACCTTAACAATCACAGGAGATACCTGGCCGGTAGGCGCCAGGGGGAAATAGCTGCTGGTGCCCTGTCCCAGGCTTAATATTTTATTCCTGTTGACGGCAAATACAACAGTGGATTTCCAGCTCAGACTGCTGCCCCTCAGATTATCCGTATTGAGCCCCAGCTCAAAACCTTTGTTTTCCACACTGCCTACATTCTCCAGTTCACTGGCATAGCCAGTATAGAGTGGAAAGGGAACATACAGCAGCAGATCCGATGTCTTTTTGTAATACGCGTCGGCGACCAGGTTCACCCGGTTATTGAACAATCCCAGGTCAAATCCCGCATCATACTGGGTAGTTGTTTCCCATTTCAGATTCGGATTGGCTAACTGGGAAGGGGCGATACCGGTTACCAGGGTGTTGCTGAAATAATAATTGGTAGGCGTCAGGGTAGCGAGCGAACTATAGGGAGGAACTTCCGAATTACCTGTTTGCCCGGCGGTAAATCGTAATTTCAGGTTGCTGACCGTCTTACGCACCTGCTCGAAAAATCCTTCCTTGTCTACATTCCAGGACAAACCGATGGCAGGGAAAAAGCCCCATTTATTGTTGGCGCCTAATTTGGAGGACCCATCCGCCCTTTCGGAAAGGGTCAGGTTATATTTATGGAGATAGGAATAAGTGATCCTTCCCAACCAGGAATTGATAGCGGAGCTGTGCCCATTGGACGTAGACAGCACGGCCGTCCCGGCATAAGAAAGATTATTATAGCCCGTCAGGTCATTCGGGAACTTCTGTGCGCTGGCCACCGCAAACTCATCCTTTTCAAACTGGGTGGTGTATCCCGCCAGTACATTTAAAAAATGGGTATTCCCAAAAGCGTGGTCATAGGTAAGGGTATTCTCATTCAGCCAGGTCACTACCGTAGCCGAACCGATGGAAGCAGACCCACTGGTAGAATAGCCATTGGTGGTATAAGACGGCGCATAATAATTTTGCTTGGTATTGATCAGATCGGCTCCCGCTGAAACTTTCAATGTTAGCTCTTTCAGTAGTTTGTATTCTCCCGCAATCGTTCCCAGGACACGGGTCAGCTTACTGGCATTAGTGGTGGCCGTAATATCCTGCAAAGGATTCGTGGGCGTGGTAGAATAAGGACTGCTGATATTATAGCTGCCATCCGCATTCTTTATTTTGGCTACGGGAGAAGTCAATAATAAAGAAGGATAAGCACCGCTGAAATTAATACTGTTATAGGCGCTCCCGAACAGCGAGTTCTCCTGGGACTGGCTTCCGAAGACATTAGTAGATACTTTAAACCGGGAAGACACGTTTCTTTCATAGTTTACCCGTGCTGAATATCTTTTAAAGCCGGTATTCAGAATAGTTCCATCCTGGTTAAAATAATTCCCGGAAATAAGATACTTCGACCGGTCATCACCACCTGCAATAGACAGTTCATGATTCTGCACATTCCCCTTTCGGAGAGCGGAATTCTGCCAGTCTGAACCGGCCCCCAGGGCAGCTATGGCTGAATCGCTAAAAGTCTTAGCGCTCCCGGTACTCACGTTGAGATCATTCACCAGGGACGCCCACTGGCTGGCATTCAGCAAAGAAAGTTTTTTGGTGACCTGCTGGGTACCGAAATAACCGCTGTAATTGATTTCATCAGTCCCTTTTTTTCCCCTGCGGGTAGTGATGATCACCACGCCATTGGCGCCATGGGAACCATAAATGGCAGTAGCAGAAGCGTCTTTCAGTATTTCGATGGATTCGATATCACTGGGGTTAATAGTGGACAGAGCGTTGACACTGGCCCCCGTCGAAGCGCCGGTATTCACATAATCATTATTGTTATAAATAATGAACCCGTCAATGACATAAAGGGGGGCATTGCCGAAATTAATGGAATTACCCCCACGGACCCGGATGGTAGCCGTGCTTCCGGGCTGTCCGGAACTCTGGGTCACCGCTACACCGGGTACACTGCCTTGCAGCAGATTATCAAAGGATACCGCAGGTTGGCTGAGAAGGTTTTTGTTGACACTGGCCACAGAACCCGTAATATCACTCCTTCTTTGCGTACCATAACCCACCACGACGACATCACTCAGGACCGAATTGCCGCCCTGCAGGTCAATATCCGCATGCCCATAACTATTAATAGGTACCTCGCGCGTTTTGTACCCTACAAAACTGACGATATAAACGACCGGGACCCGCTGCCCCGTTATGAATTTAAATTCGCCATTCTGATCCGCAACGACTTCATGGGTCGTGCCCTTGATATGCACGACAGCGCCGGCCAGAGGGTCCTTCGTTTTCTCATCGACCACCCTTCCGTAAAGAGAGACATTATTGTTTTGCGCAAAGACTGAAAGGGAAGATATCCCGGTAAGAAAAATAGCGAATAGCAGGACACTGGTATATTTTCTATACCTTTGAAACAGATTCATTTTAATGATATTTTATCGTTAATCTAATCAGGATGAGATCAGTAAGTGATTGGCGTTACTGGGCTGATTTCATCTCCGGCCGGTAAGATCATTCTTACCGGTTTTTTTATGCAATATTTATTAGAAACAACAACAGCATTCTTTTAACAGAATACCGCTATACTTACCTTTCTGAGAGATCGGTTTACGACCGGAGATAATAGAAGAGAAAATAGTTCCCATAAAACAATTATTGGCGTTGCTGGTTAAAGACGGTACAAATGTATATAAAAAAACACTAGTCTACCAAATTAGTAGGGAATAAAATTAAAAAAAATCCACCCCTGCTTTACCCGCCCTCATTTTGGCCTGCCTCCTTACCCACAATACCCCTTATCTCCTCCCCGGTCAGGGGCTCCTCAAATACCTTTACCCGATCCATATAATCGTTGAATATTCGCTTACCGGGGAAATTCTTCATTTCTCCCACCTCTGCGGGTTCCGCCCGCATTATCTTTCCCTGGTTCGCAAACCCTGACCTGCCCGGTACCAGGCAGGTTATCTTCAGAAGCTCCCTCCGGCGATAGGTCCAGCGGTTCTTTACACGGCTAAAACCACAAAGAAAATGCACATTTAGCCCCAATTAATGGGAAAGAGCTATTTTCTTAATTCGTATACTATTCCTTTAAATGCTTCGTATACCTCCCCATAGCTTTTTGATGGATGGGTTTCCAGAACCTGATTAATCAGCAGACTTTCTTCTTCCTTAATAATCTCATTTTCAATTATCCCCGAGAATTCAACCAGCATTTCATCACTGCCAGTCAATATCGTTTTAATATCCCGGCCCATCAGTATTGCCCCTGCTACAAAATTTTTAAAAATCTTCTACCTCATAAATATCATAATGTTCTTCCACAACTCTATTTACATTGATGTCCAGATACTCATCGATGATTAAAGTGATATCATCTGCGTCCTTATTCGTTTTTCGGCTCCTGTCCCGCCAGGCAGCCAATTTCAAAATAAAAATGCCTGGTAATGATGCCACCAGTACTGTAAATTCTCCATCAATTGTTACTGAAAGCGCTTTTTTCGCCATTTCAGTAAATCCTGCTACGGACATTGCATGCGTTTCGTCCGGTGGCCAGTAAATATTTTTATCAGATTGAGCTATTTCACCAAAAGGAACAATATCCAGTATTAAATCCTCTTTGTAAAAAAACCGTTGCTTTTGCCTATCCGACTTTTTGAACTCAGCCATACTACATAGTCCTACAGCTATTTGTTCAAAGGCATTCCAGTCTGGTATCATTATGGCGATATCCAGGTCTCTTGTTCTTCTGCCAGGTTTTTGATGATGAATCCCACTTAATACAATATCTCTTGCAGCTGCTCCAATGACGTAAAATTCAGCGTCAATCGATTGAAAAAATCCTTTTAATTGCTTAAGTAATTCCTTCAAAAGGGGATTGTCAAACCGATTACTTGATATCTGGTAACTCATTTTCCAAGATCATTTTTCCGGTTTCTATATTCCTGCCAATGCCACTACCCATTAAATCTGCATAAATGAGCAACGGTGGCACAATGTATTTTTCCCTGTATTTTTCCTCTTCCTGCCAAAACATTTTAAGTATCTCTATATCACCATTTTCAGCAGGCGCCAGTTTTAAATCCGGTATAAGGTCCTGCCAGGATTCATTGGTGTAAATTGTGAACTTTTCGGGTGAAAGGTAATTAGTCAGTAGGGAAGCAGCGGGCTCACCACCCCATAGTACTACACCTTCACTATCCTGAATAGGATGGGTATCCCAATGATTGAACTGTTCCACGTTTGTAAAACGCATCTTCTTTAGAAGTATTCTCGGCCTAAGTACATCATGATAAGCAGTTACCCATCTCTCCAAAAGTACTGGCTTATTTTTGAGGATTTTCTTGTTATTTGCTACCAGAATAAAATTCAGTTCAATCAATTCCTGCATTACACTTCCTACCGATCCCAATGAAACATCTGCCCGCCGCGCTAATTCCCGGTATGTCAATTGAATATTTCCAGGATTGGTTAACAGGTTGAAAATTATTTTAATGCCTGCTTCCTGAAAAGCCCTTGACTGATTGGTTTTGGCTATTCTTTCTCTTTTTTTCCCCTCTATTTGTATAATCAGGTCTTTATACCTGATACTGCAATTACCGGCTATGTCCAGGTAATTTATGCCTTTGGCAACATATTCTTTTGCAATTTCGGTAGGTATATATCCGGTGACAACAATAGCAGGTAACCCACCTTCAGCAGAATCGTTATTAAGCAAGGAGAAAGCCGCAACCTTGTTTCCCTTAGTAATACCCGATTTGATATTTACAACGAAACTGATATTAGCTATTACCAGGTTAGTATCGTTTTTTAACTTACCATGTTTTATTTCGATGGGAAGCCCTGAAAACTCCTTTAACTTGCTAACTGCCTCCTTAAGTATATCTTGCTCATTTTTCAAAAGTCTGTTCATTATTTTTGTCTGTTCATTTTAAATGAACAGACAAAAATAATGAACAAAATTTAAGCTACCAACTCTTATTAGCGGCTGGAAAAGAATGCTTGGTTAATTGCTGGATTTTTGAGAAAATAGCCCGCATGGCCTTGCCGATAATTCACAACTATTTTATTATCAATCATTTATATTGATAAAATATTTTCGTAAGGAAGGGCTTTCAAAAGATTGCTAATCCCCTGATTTATAGCCAGCAGAGCCGTATCGGGCTAAAACTGTCAAAAAAAAGAAGATTTAGCCCAAACTAACCTATACTTCGGGCTAAATCAATAATATTTTCATGCATTTAGCCCAGCGGGACCAGGTGCACCCTCTCTGCGAAATAAAATTTTCAAAGGATCCATTTCCAATTCAGAAAACAGATAATCTTTCCTTATCCACAATACCCTTTATCTCCTCCCCGGTCAGCGGCGCTTCAAATACCTTCACCTTATCAATATATCCGTTGAATATCCTTTGGAGGGGGAATTCTTCATTCCTCCCCAACGTCCATCTATGAGTATTCGACAGGTTCACCCTGCCTTCCACCCGCGTAGCCCCTTTCTGCTGCCCGTCGATATACAATCTTAAGGTATTGCCTTCACAGACCCCGGCGATATGATGCCAATGCCCCAGCCAGTCAGCCGGCAGATCCACCGTACAGTCACCCCGTCCCCATCCTCCGGCAAAAAAACTAAGGCTTTTATTATCGACGACCTGCAGGACATGATTATCCCCCTTCGCAAACAAATCCACCAGGTCCCCTCCTCCCTCTGCCGGATAGACCCAGGCCATCATGGTAAGCGTCTCCCCCATGCTATCCAGGCTGGCGGAATTAGACACTTCCACATAACAATCCTTTCCCAGCAACAATCGGCCCGCTCCGCGCCTATGCAAGCTATCACCTGCACCGGCCCCGTTTTCCCCCCGCGAGTGCCCGCCATCCTCCCCACTCCGCGCCTGTCCATCCTTACCCTGTGTAACCCCTCCCGCCGGGATCACCCTTCCCAGATTATCAAACCCTGACTGATCCGGCACCACACTGTCTCCGGCAGCCGCGCCCGGCGACAGATCCAACAATATCGATCCTTCATTACGGCTATATACCGAAAACCGTCCCCGCATCCCCATGACGCCGATCGTCTGCATCCCTTCCCCTGTAACAGCCAGCTCCTGCGAGACCCTTCTCTTTTCTCCCGGCTCCAGCAACAGCGTATCTCTCCGGACCACAGAATCATTAAGCCCTACCGGGATATAAAAGGAATGAGGATCCCCCCCGATATTCTGCGCCGTAAAAGAAATTTTCTGCCCCTCCCCCTTTCTGAGCATCGGCCGGACAGCCAGCCCGGTTATTTCCACCAGCCCGGCGCTTTCTCCGGTCTTATTGTCGCCTTCCGGCCCTTTTCCCGTTCGTACTACTTTCACCCCCACCGCCGGTATCCCTTCGATCCGCACCTCCGCCATCCCATACGGATAAAGACGGCAGCCGATCGAATCCGTCCTTTCTGCGCCCGCAGCCATCAGGCAATTCTTATGCCCCACCTCCCGGCCATTCACCAACAGCTTTACGATCTTCGTACCAAGGCCGCCCTGATTGCTCAGGGAGAATCGTATCCAGAATAATTCATGAGGCGCCACTTCCTTCTTCGACAAAGAGAGATCCCGTAGCCGGAATTCCGGATCGGCCACGCCCGCCTCTTCCCGGGGATAAGCCCTCCCGCCGAAACTTCCCTGCCGGGCAGAATCACCCTCCTTCCCGACTGCCCCTGCCTTTACCGGCGTAGGACTCATCTCAAATACCATTTCTCCCCCCTGCCCGATCACCGCATGCGGCAGTAGCAACCCATCCACCTTTTTATTATTAACCCACAAGGATTTTACATAGATGTTTTCAGCACTCTGCACCCCTGAGCCCACTCCGTTTCCCGAACCCGCTCCCCGGCGCCTTATGATAAATTGCTTTCCATTCCGCAAATGAAGGGTCATCTCCCGGAAAAGAGGAGAGCCGATCGCATACACAGGTCTCCCCGGACATACCGGGAAGATCCCCATCGCACTCAACACATACCAGCTGGAGACGGATCCCAGATCATCATTACCAGGCAATCCGCCCGGAGATGTCGAGAATCGTTTATCCATAATTGTTCGTATCCAATATTGCGTCCGGTCTGGTCTGCCGGCATCATTAAAAAGATAAGGGATATGAAAGACCGTCTCATTATCAAAAACAATGGATTGATCCGCGAGCGCGGAATCCAGCCGGACCGCAAAAGCATCCTCTCCCCCCATCAGGTTGATCAGATCCCTGACATGCTGAGGTACAAAAAAAGAATACACCCATTTATCTCCTTCCTTATAACCAGTCGTGCCGGGTTGTAAGTTAAACCGGCTCCCGTCACGGGGTAATAAAAACAAGTCGGCAGGATTGAATAAATTTCTATAACTGTAGCTTCTTTTAAGAAATATCTCCGCTTCTTCCTTCCTATGCAGGACAAGGTCCACAAACTGCCCCAACGTCCAGTCATCATAAGCATATTCCACCGTCCGGGTGACCGATTCGGGATACGTGAAAGGAATATAGCCCTGCCGATGATACACTTCCATATCGGATTGAAGAAAGGGTGCTTCCACCAGGCTCTTTTTCATAGCATTATAGGCAAGAACAGGATCGAATCCACGAATGCCCTTCAGCCAGGAATCCACGATGACCGGTACCGCATGATTCCCCGTCATCGGATCTGTGGGAAGATGACCCGTCTGCCGGTAGATATCCAGCATCGACAAGATCATATCCTGCTGCCGCTCCGGAAACAAAAGACAGAGGAGCGGATGCAAAGACCGAAAAGTATCCCAGGGAGAAAATTGCCCGTACTCATTTTTTCCCGAGGCACTATGAACCTTCCCGTCACGGCCCCTGTACTTTCCCTCCACATCTGAAATGACCCAGGGTAATAACAAGGAGTGATAGAGCGCCGTATAAAAGATCTTCTTCTTTTCTTCATTGCTATCCGCGATCCCAACCACCGATAATTCCTTCCTCCATAACCCCTCGGTCCTTTTTTTCACCTGGTCGAATCCCAGTCCGGCCGTCTCCGCATCGATGTTTTTTTTCGCGCTCTCCGGGCTAACCGTCGAGACACTTATCTGAAATACAATTACCGTAGGCCCTTCAGCCGCAGGCGTAAACCTTAGTACCTTCCCTTCCTTCACTGAATCCTCTCCGCTATCGTTCCGGTCATAACGAAGGACCACCGGTAAAGCAGCCCCTTGCAGGCTATGTGAGCCGGTTCGGGTGAGCGTTCCCATCCCCCCGACAAAAATCCTTGGGACCACATGCTCGGGAAAAGTAAACCGAAACCACCCCACCCTTCCGGAAGCTGTTACCTCCGTCATACTATGATCATCTGTAAACGTTACCTTATAATAACCAGGGCTGGCTTTCTCGTCCTGATGCAAAAAAGGTCTTCCAGGTACAGACCATGCAGCGGAAGTCTCAATAGGTACCACCCCACCCGCCAGCGGCATAATCTTTATCTGCCCCGCCGACCCGCCCGGATAACCGCTCAGGTGATGGAAACAGCTAAAAAAATACAGCGTACTATCTCCATGATCATATCCCCCATTCGCCCTTGTCTCCGGTGTCAGCTGCATCATTCCCCAGGGAGCCACCGCCCCCGGATAAGTTCCGCCCTCACTTCCCCACCGGGTGAACACATTACTCTTACCCGTCCCGATAAACGGATCTACATAAGATACAGGATCCACTCCTTCCGTCGATTGAGTCCCTGCGTTACCACGCGATGCAGGGCTTCTCACGGCCGATCCGGGATTCCCCTGCCCAAAACCCTTCCCCGCCGATAGCATCACCCCTATCAGCGCACACCAGCCCATCTTTTTTGCCAACTTCATCCGCGTGTCCTTTTATATTTTAATATAGATCTTCTTTTTATCCAACACCCAACCCACCGACCAGCAAAGCAACATATAACAGATAGCGAATACCAGCGTACCAAAAGGTCCGGGGAACAGGACCTGAAAAAAGACCTGGTTGATCCAGGTATAAAAATCCAACCCCGGCCGAACCCATATCAATTGCAAACTGGTCAATAGCAGCTCCGATAATAAATAGATAGCCAAAGGGTTCTTCCCAAACACCTGGAAGAAATAAATACCCTTCCGCCACTGCTTGATCTCGATGCCAAAGATCAGCAACCCCAAAAGGACCAGGTCGATCCCCACGGTAAGCAGCACAAAAGGACTGGTCCACAATTTTTTGGCTACCGGAAAAAACTGCCCCCAGAACAAAGCGATCAACACCAGCAAGGCGCCGGTCATCAACAATTTGGCAACAGCCTCATAATTCTTTCCCTTTTCCCGTAGAAATACCCCCGCCTGGTATCCCGCGATCACATTTACGATAGCCGGCAAAGTACTCAACACACCCTCCGGGTCAAATGCGATCGGTCCCCCCTTGTCATGATATAGATGGTTCGCTCCTAAAAGCCAGCTATCGAACAAGGTTCCCGCATTATGGGTCATGGTCAGTTCCTGCCCATGCGGCCCGAATATATACAACGCTGCCCAATATCCCAGCAGCAGGAATGCGGCCAGCCACAGACTCGCCTTCCTGGACAGGTAATGGACGATCAGGGCCCCCGCGCCATAACAAAGCGCTATTCTTTGCAGCACACCCATGATACGGGTATGACCCAAAGGGTTAAAAGCCCAGCCCCCGCCATCCACCCGGTGGAAAAAAGGGAACCAATACATCAGGTATCCCAATAGAAAAATCAGAACGGTCCTTTTAAAAAGTTTACGCAGGAAATCTCCCTCCCGTTCGTACTTGCCTTTTGAAAAGCTAAGCGCGTTCCCTACCGCAAAAAGAAAAGAGGGAAATACGAGATCTGTAGGCGTAAAACCAAACCAGGGCGCATGATCCAACGGCACATACGGATCGGAACCCGAACCGGGCGCGTTGACAATGATCATAAAACAAATAGTAAGCCCCCGGAACAGATCGAGCGAAAGAGAACGTTTGGAATCAGACATCGTTGGTTTTTAAAAATTAGAAAAAATAACCCGATCACGGCTGGCAGCCTTCTCCGCCTGCACAGCAACCTGCCCCGGCTCCTTGCCGTCCTCCTCGAAAATCACCAGGCTATTCGCGCCCGCCTTCAACCAGCATTCCGGAATATATAAACCCGGCGCCGGTGTCTTTTCCGGGTAACGCCCCAGGTTATGCCCGTTGACCCAGACAGACCCATGCCCTAACCCTTCCGTATGCACCCGCCAGATCGGATGACTACCCATAGCGCCATAAACAGGAGCCACGAACGAACTTCGATAAAAGCAAGGCCCCGCGGCCATCCCGGCAGATCCATTTTTTATCGTCCTGTCCGGAGCGTTCGCATCCTGAGGCTTCGCCTTCCAAATTTTCCAACCCTCCGCCACCGGGCTCCCAAGCCCTCCCCGCATAAGCCACCCTGTTACCTCTTTCCCGGGCCCGGTATAATTCGCCCTTACCGGCTTGTCAATCCCCCCTTCATTGGAATAATTCTCCATGAACAGCGTCAGCACCAGAGGTCTCCGCAAGGTATCCAGGCCGCCGATGATAACCTCGAAAGGTTGATTCCATCCCTCATGCCGGCCTATCTTCCGGCCATTGATAAATACCGTGACATTCTCATCCACACTCTTAAAATTCAGCACGATCTGTGAAACACCGGCCCCAGGCTCCGCCAGGACCGTACGAAACCAGCCAAAGCCTTCCTTCCCGCCAAAGGCATCCTGCCCGATCGTATAATCCTTCCAGCCCGCAGCCATTGTCGTTCCGGTCGCTGGAAACGCACCCGCCGCGGAGCCTGCAGCGCCTTCTTCACGGGCGCCCTCGCTGGCGTCCCGGGCCTTTAAAAACTTCCATCCCCCCAGCACGACGATCGAAGGCCCTCCTTTCCGCAAAATAGCTTTTCCAAAAAGCCCCTTCCGGTCTACCGAATCCATCCCACCCAGGTAAGCCGCCAGTTTATCACGCCCGTCATGCGCCATAAAAAAAGCTAACACATGCTGTCCCTTCGAAAGATTAAAAGTAATTTCTCCATCCCGGATAGCCCCCGTACCAGATGGTACGCCATCCACGAAAGCCGTCGCCCGGTCGCTCCCCTCTACCTGTAACGTATATAGGCCGGCCGTATCGGTGTATACCGTCGTACGATACCAGGCATCCGCCGTACCGTCACCATCCGCCCCCATCTGCAAAGGTTGCTGGCTATATTTCCAGTCGTTGTCATAATACCCTCGTCCGGCAGGTGCAGCGCCATTCCGAAACTGCCAGGGAGTAAGGAGCAGCTTTCTTTTCCTACCGGCAGAATCACCAGCCGACCCCGCCTTCCTGGACAGCAGCAAAGCCTCATCGCCATAAACCCATACAGGGTATTGACTACTATCATCCCAACGTGACTCCGTCGTTAGGACAACTTTTCCATTTTGCAACCGGATATCCTCTACATAATCCGGTCCGCAAACAACAACGGATTTACCCCCAGCCTCCACCAACCAGGTACGATCGACCGTCCGGGAATTCACCGCCAGGATTCTCCATTTCTTTCCTCCGATACTGAATACGTATTCCACAGGTTCCCGCCCATCTGAAAATTTAGTTTGCAACACCACCGATCCTTCTTTCACCGCAAGCCCGCTTCCGCCTTTTGCAACGGTGGCTTTGCCCCGCACCGAAAAATACAATTCCGCCGGACTCCCTGCGTCCCCATAAATCACCATCGTCGTAACGGCATCCTGTCCGTTAATACCCAATATCCTCACCGGCGCCCATTCCAGCGTCACCAGCGAGTCCAAAGCAAAATGACGAACCACCGGCATGATCTCGCCAGGAGCCAGCGATAGCGAACCGCCCAAAGGGAGTCTTGCCCCTGCAGGAAATTGGACGTCTGGCCTAATCGGCATGTTGGCCGCTATCCCCTTCCCGGAAGGGTTGTCCAGGAAAATAACATCGCCGGCAGGGCTATGTCTGGCCGTAAGGATTGGGGAAGTGTCCGAGACGGAAACCGGAGTCATCCATTTCTCCGTCGCATCCTCACTGTTCTCCAGGATATCCGCAAAACTCCGCGCCCACCATCCCATCCGCTTAAAACTATAATAGATAGGCCGCAGATCCCCGGTCTGCCCCACGGCAGCGCCATAATCATAGGAAGCGGCATCTTCATCGTTATTCGTATACCCGAAATTGGTGCCCCCATAAGCCATATAATAATTATACCCATTCCCTCCATGAGCAATGATCTTCCAGGTCCGCCGCTCGTATTCACGGGCATCCTTAATTGTCGATCCATAACCGGAATACCATACACTCCAGAATTCCGTCGATAGCCAGGGATTGGGCCTCGAAGGATCATCCAAAGACGCCGCGTCCCCCGCCGGATCAGTGGCATGATGCAGCCCGCTGAAAAAATAAGGCACTTCCAGCCCCATCGACAAAGCCTTGTCCCGCAAATTCCGGAAATATCCGTCCGGCATCACCGTACCCCATCCCTTCGGATGCTCATTCTCCAGCTGCACCAACACCACGGCGCCTCCATGATGGATCTGTTGCCGGGTTACGATCGGCAGCAGCTTATCGAAATACCGGTCTACATATTTTTCAAATTCCGCATTATCCTCCCGCACCCGAACCCCCGGCTTAAACCGCAGCCACAACGGATAACCTCCATTATCCCATTCCGCACAGTAATAAGGTCCCACCCGAACGATAGCATACAACCCCATATTCCGGACAAGTCGCAGGAAAGCCTCCAGATCATGATCGCCGCTGAAGTCAAACTGCCCCTCCCTGGGCTCATGAAAATTCCAGAAAGTATAGACCTCTATGCAATTAAAACCCGCCCGCTTGAGCCGGAGCAACCGGTCCTGCCACAAGGCACGGGGTACCCGCGCATATTCCATCCCCGCCGAAACCAAAAAGACTCGCTTGCCCCCCACCAAAAACCCCTTCGCATCAAAATCGATAAAAGGTTTTGCAGCAACAGCAGGAGGAAAAATATGATCATTGGACCCCGGCGGATCAAATCCAACCCGGCCATCGGCTCCGGGCACCTTCCCCGCCCCCGGCTGACCATCCGCCGCCCTAAAAAACAGGCAGCACAAGATTAATAACGTAATTAACCTCATAAATTTTTCCGGTATTTATTATATAATTCCACCACCACCGACACCGCATCCCCTTTCTCCACCGCATCATAGCTGTCATGGCTGTTTACCCATTTCCACTCCCAATCCTTAACGGCCGCATCGAAGACCTTCCAATCAGGCTCCGTACCAGTCGCCAGCGAGCCATCCAACGTATGGAAGAACAATTCCCAGCGAGGCTTATAGTAGCCTGCAATCAGTCCCGACCATTGCCGGCAGGAATACTCCCGTAACCCGCTCTCCTTATCGCCCCAGAGCGTAATGATATCCCGGGCATTCAATTCGTACAAATCCTTCTCGGCCGGAGTAATACCATTATCCCGGGCTTCCTTTATCCACTTACCCAAAAGGAAATCATGCCGCGTAGCCAGGAGACGGTCCATATCATCCAGCAGCTCCAGGAACTCTTTCTTATATTCCCGGTAAGCAGCCACCTCTTTCAGCCGCCAGGCTTCCGCTATCTTCTGCTGCAACGGGCTGGCATAATTGGCCAGCACCTGCCGGCTGATATCCACCAGGTCATAGCGAAATCCATCGCTGCTCCCGAAAACCGACACATTTTTTACAAAAAGATCCCAGGCGCTCACCAGCTTCGCCGGATCATAATCGAGCCCCGTCAAAACCCGGTCCACCTTCTTTTCAAAAGTAGGCCGCGCGACTATAATGGACTCGTTGCCCCCCTCACCAAGGCCGCCGCTATAAACACTGGCTTCCAAAATCCGCCAGGCCTGATCGATCGCCGAGTCGGCAGCATGCCTGTCCGTCAACGAAGCAACCGTCGTCTTACCCATTCCGGTAGTCGCCTTGCCCGCTCCGGTGGTGGCTGCATCGCCATAACGTTGCCTTGCATAGGTCCGCAGCCAGCCGTCCACATCCACCGGGCTGTCATTCCATACATTCTCCAGCATCAGCTGGTAAAGTGCGGGGTTTTGTTCGATCCCCTCCGGGGTAAGGCCGATCCCAATCATCTTACCGGAGGCCGGATCATGCAGCGCCTGCGAAGGGTCCTCGGCCACATGGCCCATACGCCCCCACAAGGAGATATTGCCGCCGAAATTGTGCAGCATATTCCAGATCCAGGGTTTGCCATAGTAGGCATCCGTCCTGTTCCAGACGGGATGACTTTCACTATAAAGATCCAGCAGGATCATATGATCATTGGGTACCGCATTCAGTAAAGCCTTGATCTGTGTAGGCTTCCAATAAGCCGCATTGTAATGGAACATCCACCCCTGCATCACCCATACCGCCTTCGGGTCGGCCAGGGCCATCGAAGCAAATACCTTTTTGCTCATCCCATCCAGGTAAGAAGAATCACTGGTAGGCGGCACATTCTCATTGAAAGTATCCGCCGAATACAGATGGTCCGTTCCAAATGCCCGGGTCTGCGCTTCCAGGAACTTTTTGCCGATCTCCTCAAACAAAGGATCGGATGGATCCAGAATATATACATCGGGAAAACCCGCATCCCAATTGGTCTTCTTTACCCTGGCAGACGGATAGCGATCCGAAAAGGAGGGCGGCACATGCCCCGTAAAAGCAGGCAATACCGGCTTCATCCCGAAAGCCCTTTCGGCGCTGAGTATCTTTTTCTGCAATGCCGCATGACTATCCTTCCAATGCGCAGGCAACGGACCACCCCAGGCATCGATATTTCCCATCCATAACCAGGAAAAATAAGCGGGGCCGCTAAAGAAACGGTCGAGCTCCTCCGTGGAAAATCCCAAAGAACGATATACCTCCTGCCAGATGGCTTCTTCCCCCGTGAGGGCCAGCGGCATATTGATCCCGTTCAGGGCCATCCAGTCGATCTCCCGCTGCCAACGGGCCCAATCCCACCAGGCCATGGAATAATTGAACGTGCAATAATTTAAATAATACCGGTACTGATAAGGCGTTGTCTTATGGACCTTTTTACCCACCCGGGGCAATGCCGCCGGCAACCGGAGATTTGTCCCGTTCCAGGTGATAAGACAATGACAATATTCTTTCAGATAATAGTTGAGCGCCGAAGCCACACTAACCCCATTGCTTCCGCGAAGCAGGATCTTACCCGCCCCCCCGGAACTGCCAGCCCCGCCGGCCTTACCCGCATCCTTTCCGCTTCCCCCGGAGCTCTCTACCTCAAAGACATCCTTCCCTTTTTCCGGTGCGATATACCCTATCTCAAACCGGCCCGCCTTCTCCCCGACGATCCGCTGCAGAAAAGCAACCAACGCCCCCCTGTCCAGACCATCCTTCTGCGAAAAGCTTACCTGGCCCAGGAATACCATCCCGGCGGCTAAAATCCATTTCATTCCTTTCATGTTCATACCAATTTTAAAAAAGGAACCTATAAAAGATTTCACCTTCTATAGGTTCCTTTGCAAATTACTCCAGAAATATCCAAAACTCACATTTCTATAGAGTCCCCATTGGGCAGGGATTAATAATTTTTATTCTGCAGGATCACCCCCTTACTTTCATCGATGATCTCCTGCGGAAGAGGCATATAATAATTTTTAGGTCTCGTAAAAGTACGGGCAGGAATAATAACCGACCCATTGTAAGGAGGCAGTGGTGAAGCCGCCTTGGGCTTACTGACGATCGTATCCAGGTTGATGATATTATCCTTATCCCAACGCAGCAGGTCCTGCCAGCGGGTATTCTCACCCCCCAACTCTACCCTGCGCTCATGGATCAGCTGCCCCATTCCGGCGCCCGACACCGGCAACAAATGGGCCCGGGTACGTATGGCATTGATCTCCGCATCGCCGCTGCCCGCCCCATTCAAACGTATCTTCGCTTCCGCCACCAGCAGGTACACATCGGCCGTTCTTAAAATAGGCTGCTTCAGGTCATAATCCACACCACCATCGCCGCTGGGCATAAAAGCCGTATACTTACGGATGGTATACCCCGTAGTCGACATGCTGGGCAACATACGGCCCGTAGACTGGCCCGTCATTCCCGTAAACATCTGGTAAGCATCTCCGCTCGCGATCGTCACCATATTCGTCTGATTGGGAATAGTATCCCCCACCGAGACCAGCGTAGCTCTTTTACGGATCGTATCACCCGTTTCGAACTCATCGGCAAAATTCTGCGAAGGATGGTGAAATCCCCAACCCTGCCAGGACCTTGGCGTGAAATAGGTGCTGATCGCCGAAGCAGGGACATTCGAGATCTCCTGATTCTTATTCCAGACGCCAAAGAGAATCTCCGTATTGCTCTCCTGCTGACCCAGCGTGAAATTATCCGTATAGTTGGTAGCCAATGCATAGTTCGCATCATTGATCACATTCGACCCATACTGGATAGCCTGGGAAAATTTATCCTCGAACATATACAGCTTGCACAACATCCCCCACGCAGCGCCCCTGCTCACCCTGCCCTTGTCGGCATCCGCATAAATGGCATCCGGCAGCAGACTGGCCGCTTTCAGCAGATCCGACTCCACCTGCGCCCGGATCGTATCCACGGAAGACTTGGCGACATTATAGCTGGCAGACTGTACGTTACTCTCCAGGATCATCGGCACCTCTCCATAGATCTGGCTCAGCACGAAATAAGCATGCGCCCTTAAAAAATAAGCTTCCCCCAAAGAACGGTTGCGGATCGCACTGTCCATCACCGGAACCTTGGGAATATAAATGATCGCATTGTTCGCACGGGCGATCTGCTCATAGGCAAAAGGCCAGGTGATATAGATCAATTGCAGCGTAGGATCGATATTGAATCGCTCGATAGCCTTGAAATCCGGATGATCCCCATCCACCGCAATATCATCCGACTGGTCATCATACACATATAGGTCATGACCAACCCAGTCTTCCGTAAAAAGTATATTATAAATCCCTAATACGCCGGCAATCACATCATCCTGGTTGCGCCAATAATTACTGGTCGTATATTCCCCGGTAGGAGTCTGCTCCAGGGGCTTCTTAATACATCCGTAAAGCAGGCAGATGGACAACACCGCCAGCAGAGAGAATAATATATAGTTCCTGTTATTGAATAATCGTTTCATATACCGAATGGTTTAAAGCCTAAAAATTGATTGTTGCACCGATCATGAAATTCCGGGTCGGCGGGTATTGCGCCAGATCCACCCCTCTCTGAAGGCCCGTAGCAGAGGAAAAGGAAGAACCGGAACTCGCGTTAGAAGGATTGTTGGCATAAGGCGAAGCTGTACCAGTATAACCCAGCTCCGGCGTATAGCCAGGATATTTGGTGATCGTGAACAGGTTGTACCCGGTGGCATAAATGCGGATATCGGGTACCTGCCAATCGTCGATCATTAATTTGGAAACCGTATACCCCAACGAGAGGCTCTTCAAAGAAACATAAGCGCCATTTTTAACCCAGAGGTCAGAAGACCGGTAGTTATTATTCAGGTTATCGATGCTGAGCCGGGGTATGCTGTTACTCGTACCGGCACCATGCCAGCGGTTCTTCTGATCGGCATACCAGTTGTACACCTGCGTGGCATCCAACCCGGAAAGACGATCGGCATCGTATAACTTAAAGCCCGTCGCCCCCGTGAAATTGAAAGCAAGATCGAAATGTCCGTAGTTGGCCGACCCATGGAACCCGAATACAAACTTCGGATTAGGATCCCCAAGCCGTACCCGGTCCTTATCGTCGATGATCCCATCGCCATTGATATCCAGGAACCGTACATCCCCGGGCTTGATATTCGCCTTATTGGGATCGTTTGCAACGCCGGCATCCTTGTCGATATCGCTTTGCGACTGGTAAAGACCGCCCGTGCGGAACCCGAAGAAGGAGGCAATCGGCTGTCCCTCATAGGTCCGGGAGATATCGGTATTTTCCCTGCCATAAGGCGTCGACCCCAGATAGGTGGAATTACCGTATAGCTTAGTGACCTTATTACGCAAGAAAGACCCGTTCACACCTAATGAATAAGCCAGCTTTCCTACCGTGTTCTGGTAATTCAATTCGATTTCCAGACCGTGATTGTTCAGGCTGCCCAGGTTATAGTCGGGTAATATAATATTACCGCCATCATCCGGCAGATTGGTCTGCGCACCAAAAGTCTCCACCAGCTGATAAGGGATCAGCATATCGGTAGTATTCTTATTAAAGTAAGTGATCGTCGCCGTCAGGTGGTTATTCAAAGCAGCCAGTTCCGCCGCTACATTGGTCGTCACGGCCCGCTCCCAGCTGATATTCGGATTGGCCAGGCTGGTAATATACGCCCCGTTATAGTTCGTGGTCGTCGTTCCCAGGTTATAGCCATAGCCGCCCCCGCCCGTGCCGCCGCCGCTACCGACGCGGATAATGCTCAGGTATTGAAAGTCCCCTACATTCTGATTACCCAGCTGCCCCCAGCCCCCGGTGAGCTTTATGGAATTGATCACATTCTTGATGCCCTCTCCATAGAACTTCTCATCAGAAAGATGCCAGCCCGCGGAGAAAGCCGGGAAATAACCCCAACGCTTGCCTGGAGCAAACTTACTGGAACCATCCGCTCTAAAGGTAGCCGTCAGCAGATACTTATTCTTATAGGCATAGTTGCCGCGGACAAAATAAGACTGCAACCCCCAGCTG
Organism: Puia sp.; assembly: GCA_035555335.1. Classification (GTDB taxonomy): domain Bacteria; phylum Bacteroidota; class Bacteroidia; order Chitinophagales; family Chitinophagaceae; genus Puia. The sequence continues at coordinate 17,188 of DATMGS010000017.1, read as the reverse complement.
GGATAGTTACCGCCATAATTGGAGGCGGAGCTGTTGCTGCCCAGGTTGAGCACCCGCTGATCCGTGCTGGTGTCCGAAAACCCGGACCGGGCAGCCCCGAAGAAATTGCCATCAAAGGTCTGAGCGGAATATCCACCCGTCAACGTCAGCGCATGCACTCCTCCAAAGAGGTGATTATAAGTAAGATAATACTCCTCCAACGGTGACCTGGTCTTATAAAAAGACTGGGTCAGCGTGGCGATCGAAGGCCCGCGGGTCTGATCCGGCATCGCATTATCATATTCATAATAGTCATTGCTGCTATAATCATAGCCGTAATTGGCCCGGACCTTCAGCCCTTTCAGGATCTCCAGTTCGATATAGGCATTCGCCAGCAACCGGTTCGTCTTGCTGGATTTCTGGACCTCATTGGCCGTAGCCAGGGGATTGTTGATATCACCCAGCTGACCATCGGCCTGCGAAGATCCCCAACTTCCATCGGCATTCTTTACCGGGATAGCCGGGTTGAAGCGGATCGCGCTCCATACCAGGCCGGTCTGGGAAGATTTGGTATTGGGCGCAGCCCCATCCGTATTCGAATACACGATATTTTCTCCCACCTTGAGACGCTTTCCTATCTTATGCTCCGAATTGAGACGAAAGCTATAGCGCTTAAAATAAGAATTCGGGATCATCCCCTTCTCTTTGTAATAGTTCCCGGAAAGACTGTAATTGCTACTGGCATTCCCTCCCCGCAAAGCGACATCCGCATTCTGCACATTACCGGTGCCAAATAAGGCCCGCTGCCAATCCGTACGCTGGGTGGCATAATAAGAATTGCTCCAGACCGTAGGTACGGAGAGCCCGTCATTCGTATAGGCTTCCGTCTTCAGGCTCGCCAGGTCGGGAGCCGACAACATAGAAATATATTTCGATGCTTTCTTGGTGCCGGTATATACATTGACCGATGTCTTCAGCGCTTCCCCATAATTGCCCTTTTTCGTGGTGATCAGTACCACCCCGTTGGCGGCCCGGGAACCATAGATAGCGGAAGCAGAGGCATCCTTGAGAATTTCAATGCTGGCAATATCATTGGTATTCACGTCATTCAACCCGCCCGAAGGGACTCCGTCGATGACGATCAGGGGATCGGAATTGTTAATCGTACCTGTACCCAGTATCCGGATACTTGGTACGTTCCCGGGACTGCCGTCATCATGTACGATATCCACGCCGGTAGCCCTTCCCTGTAAGGCATCCGCTACATTGCTGACCGGCAGGTTCTTGATATCCTCCCCTTTCACGCTGCTCACCGAACCCGTCAGATCCCTTTTCCGCTGAGACCCATAACCCACTACCACCATATCCGTCAGCCCCGTAGCAGAAACCTGCAGGGTTATAGATATATTCACGGGCTGATCATTGCTGACCGTCACGCTTTTCAGCACAGTCTTATACCCTACAAAAGAAATCTCAATCTCATAATTGCCATTGGGAAGATTGAGCTGGAATTTCCCCTGCTTATTCGTAACCGTCCCGGTACCCAGGCTCTTCACCGTCACCGCCGCCCCCTCGATAGGAGCATTGTTCTCATCCTTCACCGTTCCGGTAACCTGCGCAGGAGGAGCCTCAGGAGAAATAAGCGGCTTCTTCTCCTCCTTTTCCTTTACCACAATGATCTTGTCATGAATGACGTACGTGAAAGGCTGGTCTTTAAAACATTTTGCCAACACCTCTTCCACCGTTCCATTGCTGATCCGGACCGTCACCCTCTTAGCCTTATCCAGCATATGGCTGTTGAACATAAAGCTGTAACCGGTCTGTTTCTGCAAGATCTCGAAGATCTGCTCGAGAGGGGCCTGGCTTTTGTAAATGGTCACCGTTTGAGAGAGTCCGGTGGCGCTAACATGTAATGAGACAGTTAGCAGGAGAATGGCAGTTAATCTCATAATCATTAGCATTTGGGATGACAAAAGCCGCCGTTCAGGCATGGCTTTGCCATTTGCAGTTACCTTCATACTTTTGTGAAGTTTGGTTTAACAATACAGTGTCATTTCGCTTTGGCCTGTTTAGGACAACCACTCTATTGGCCAGGGGCGGCTCCAATCGCTCCTGGTTTTTTATTGGGTTCTCCTTAAATATTTATGGTTTTCCGTATAATATCGTCAGTGTGGCGCTCGCCCGCCCTCCTAGGGCAACACAATAATCTTCTTTCCTTCGATCTGAAAATGCACCGTTCCGGTCAGCTCCAGCGTATGCAATAGCTCCGATATATTCCGCGTCCGCGGAACGATCCCCGTAAAATCCTGGTCCGTTTTCACCGTATTATAGATTACATCCACATTATACCACCTTTCCACCTCCCTCATCAACTCCCGGATACTCGTCTCCTTAAACCGGAACATACCATTCTTCCAGGCTACAACCTGCTCCGTATTGGCATCCGCCACCTGGAGCGAGCGGGCCGCATTATCGGCTATCGCCTGTCGCCCCGGTACAAGAGTCACCTCTTGCCCCCCGTCCCTCCACACTCCTGAAAGAGCAGGGATCCCTACCTTCACCGCCCCTTCCAATAAAGTAGTACGGATGCTTTGCTCATTCTCATATGCCTTGATGTTGAAATGAGTACCCAATACCTGGACATTCATCCCCTCCCGCCCGCTCCCCAATGGAGGGACCACAAAAACCCGGAAAGGCATCGCCGCATTTTTAGCTATTTCAAAGTAAGCCTCCCCCGTTAACTCGACCAGCCGCTCCTTTCCGACAAAAGAAGTCGGAAAACGAAGAGAAGAAGCCGCATTCAGCCACACTTTGCTGCCATCGGGCAATATCACCTGGTACTGGCCCCCACGGGGAGTGGAGATAGCATTGTACAACACTTCCCCCGTATGTTTACTTTTCGTATCGTAGGCCAGCGCACCCGCATCCACTTTCACAATGCTCGTATTTCCTTGCTGCCCGATCAGCCCGTCATGCGCACTATCCAGTACAATGGTAGCGCCATTGGCCAGCGTAAGGACCGCCTTATTACCACCGGGACGTATATCGCGTATATCGTTGCTGGTATGCACAGTTGCGAGGGGAATTGTCTTGTTGTTAATATTGCTTTTATGAAGGCCCAGGTATACAGCCGCGCCCGTTACCACCACGATCACCGCGGCAGCAACCCGTACCCAGCCCAGGGAGAAGACCCCCTTCCGGGCAGGCGACAGCGCAGCCGACCGGATCGCATACCACATCCGGTCCCAATTCCTGAGCGGGAGGGCGATTTCAGCTTCCTCCTCATCATTCTGATCGAGAATAAGGTCTTTCAGCAATACCTGGCTCTCCTCCGATGACAGCAGCCCGAACAGCTCCTCCACTTCCCCCTTCGTCGCCTGACCACTGCTATATTGCTGCAATAAATAAGAAATCCTGTCTTTCCCCATAGCTTATTAAATAAGATCCATCACTATAGAGTCAGCTGAGAAGAAAAAGGATGAGAAGAAAAAGGAATTTTTTTTAACAATTTCAGGAAAAGAGGCCCAAAATGATGCCTAAAATAGATAAGGTGTTATCTTTCATATAGTTGCGAATCAGTTTCATCGCTTGTATCAAATGACTTTTCACCGTATGAGGAGATAATTTCAGCGTTTTTGCAATTTCATTCGTGCTCTTCCCCTCCCGGCGGTTCAGCTCGTAAATGAGCTTTTTCTGAGGGGACAGCTGCCCAATGGCCTTATTTATAAACTTCTGACCTTCATTCGCATAGATAGTTTCCTCCGTCTCATTGCTGGACTCCCGGGCATTCCACAAAGACAGCTTAAGGATCCTCGCCTTATTGGCCTCATTTTTTAAATACCGGCTGACCTTATTATACAAGATCGTGTAGAAATAAGCCCTGGCATCTTTGACACCGGAGAGATGCCCCCGCCCCGTCCAGACGCTGATAAATACATCTTGTGTTATTTCTTCCGCGGCAAAGGCCGATTTCGTCCATTTAAACGCCAGTGTATATACCCTCCCCCTGCATTGATGGAACAAAGCCCCGAAAGCTGCTTCGTCTCCCATTGCAATGTTTTCAAACAAAGCCTTATAATCACTATCGGAGGGTAAAGAGACCATAGTTATTCCTAAAGTTGCTACTAAGTTTAGTACCGACTCCGCCCAGTTAGTTTGGTTCTCGCGTTCGATACTCCGGATTAAAGTTAGCAGAAATTATTAAATATGTAATAATTTCATTTTATGAATTTATTAAGGTTCCTGATTATTACACTCTTTCTTTTTGCCTCCTGCCGCCAAAAAGAGAGCCCCGATACGCTCTTCACGGAAATGCCCTCTTCCATTACGCATATTGATTTCCGTAATGATATCAAGGAGAATGAAAATTACAACATCCTCACCTATGAATATCTGTACAATGGCGCCGGAGTAGCAGTCGGCGACGTTAACGGAGACGGCCTTCCCGACATTTATTTCACCGGTAACATGACCCCGGATAAACTCTACCTGAACAAAGGAAATTTCCAGTTCGAAGATGTCACCGGCAAAGCAGGAGTCCGCGGACGTGACCGCTGGAAGACAGGGGCCGTGATGGCGGACGTCAACGGAGATGGCCTGCTCGATATCTTTGTATGTTACTCCGGACCGGGCTCCGATGCGGACAGGGCCGACGAACTCTATATCAACAACGGAGTAAAGGACGGTATCCCCACCTTCACCGAGAGCGCGAAAAAATACGGCCTGGACGCCCCGGGAACCTATACCACGACCGTCTCCTTTTTTGACTTCGACCATGACGGAGACCTGGATATGTTCATGGTCAACCACGCCGACATGTTCTTCAACCCCTTCTTCAATACGGATAAGCTGCGGGCAAAAAGACACCCGCAATTCGGCAACCGGCTGTACCGCAATGACGGCGGGCATTTCACGGACATCAGCGAGCAGGCCCACATCGACGGGAGCGGCCTAAACTTCGGGCTCAGCGTGGCTACCAGCGATATCAACGGAGACGGATGGCCGGACATCTATGTCACCAATGATTACGATGAACGCGATTTTCTTTACCTCAACAACCATGACGGCACTTTCCGGGAAGTGCTGACCAAAGCGGCCAGCCATATTTCCGAATTCGCAATGGGCTCCGATATCGCCGACTACAACAATGACGGCAAACCCGATATCGTCGTACTGGACATGCTGCCGGAAGACAACCATCGCCAAAAGCTGCTCCGGGGCGCCGACAACTATGACAAATATACCCTTCGCGCAGAACATGGCTTCCATCACCAGCAGATGCGCAATACCCTCCAGCTGAACAACGGCAACGGCCCCGACAGCATTCCCCATTTCAGCGAAGTAGGACAGCTGGCCGGCATGTCCAACACGGACTGGAGCTGGTCCCCCCTGCTGGCGGATTTCGATAATGACGGATGGAAAGACCTGTTCATCTCCAACGGTATCCTCCGGGACATCACCAACCTGGATTTCGTAAAATATACCTCCGGTTATTCAGTAGGGCAGGCGGAAAAAAACGGCGACAAATTCGAAATGTGGAAGCTGGTGCAGTCAATGCCTTCTACCAAAATGACCAACTACCTCTTCCACAACAATCATGATCTCACCTTCACCAATACCTCCGCCGAATGGGGACTGAGCCGAAAAGCCATCAGTAACGGAGCCGCCTATGCGGACCTGGACAATGACGGAGACCTGGACCTCGTGATCAATACCCTCAACGACGGCCCCATCATCTACCGCAACAATGCCTCTGAACAACACAAAGGGCATTACCTGCGCATCCGCCTGCAAGGACTATCGCCCAACACACTCGGTATCGGGGCGAAAGTATATGTGACTACTTCCCGGGGCACTCAATTCCAGGAACAATACCTTTCCCGGGGATTTCAATCTTCCGTCGACCCCGTCATGCATATCGGCGCCGGCGCCGACTCCCTGATCCAATCCGTCACCGTGGTCTGGCCCACCGGCAAGATCTCCCGGGTCAATAACTGCAAAGCCGATACCCTGCTCACCATCGCGGAAAAAGAAGCGCTGATATCTGAAGACATAAAAACACTGGCGCAGCCTTCCCCCCTCTTCACCGATATCACCGCCGCCTCCGGCATCAGCTACACCCACCAGGGCTCCGGCTTCGTCGACTTTAAAGTCTATCCCTTATTGCCCTACCAGGTATCCAGAGTAGGCCCCTGCCTGGCAAAAGGAGATGTCAACGGCGACGGACTGGAAGACCTCTTCATCGGAGGCAGCTCCGGCCAGGAAAGTAAGCTCTACCTGCAAATAGCAGATGGAGTCTTCCGGCCAGCCGCCCTCCAACCCTGGAATGCAGAGAAGGACCATACCAATACCGGCGCCCTGTTCTTCGATGCCGACGGCGACGGCGACCTGGACCTCTACCTGGTCAGCGGAGGAGCCGATTATCCCCCCGATAGCCGCAACTACCAGGACCGCCTCTTTGAAAATGACGGCAAAGGCAACTTCACCCTGGTTGCCGACGCACTGCCGGCAGAGACCTTTAGCGGCGCCTGCGCAAGAGCCGCCGATTATAATAAAGATGGACGCCCCGACCTCTTCGTGGGAGGCAAGCTCGTGCCCGGGCTCTTCCCGTCGACACCCGAAAGCTTCCTCCTGAAGAATATCAGCAGTCCCGGTCATATCCGGTTCGAGAGAGACAGTACGGGTCAAGACAGCCTGCTGGCGCACAAGGGCGCCGGCCCCGGCATGGTATCGGACGCCTGCTGGATCGACCTTAACAAAGATGGCTGGCCCGACCTGGTCCTGGCAGGTTCTTTTATGCCCATCACCATCTTCGAAAACAAAGCAGGCAGACTCGTCGACCAGACCAAAGCCTATGGCCTCGACCATACCCAGGGCTGGTGGACCAGCATACTGGCAGAAGACTTCGATCACGACGGAAATACCGACCTGGTGATCGGCAACCTGGGTACCAATATCCAGTTCAAAGCCTCCGCAGCCGAACCCATGCGGATCTACTACGGTGATTTCAGCGGTAACAAAACGTTCGATCCCATCCTCACCTACTATATCCAGGGTAAAAGCTACCCGTATGCTTCCCGGGACGAACTGCTTCGGGAACTTCCTGCCAGTCAGAAAAAATTCAGTCGTTACGAAGCCTATGCCGATGCGCAGATAGAAGATATGTTCACCCCCGAACAAGTGGCCGCGGCAGGAGTAAAAGAGATCCGCATGCTTTCTTCCCTCTACCTGCATAACGATGGAGGACGGCGCTGGACACTCCAACCCCTCCCCGAACAGGCACAGATCAGCATGATCAACGGACTGGTGCCGTCGACAATCAACGGGAAGGAATCCCTCGTGCTGGCCGGCAATTTTTATCCCTTCCGCGCCCAGCTCGGTCCCCTGGATGCAGGCATCGGCCTGGTCCTGCAAATGGACGAACAACGGCATTTTATCAGCCAGCCCTATGATCAAACAGGATTATTGATTCCCGGCGATGTGCGGAGCCTCATCGGCCTGAAAGGGAAAAAAGAAGAATTCATCGTAGCGGCATCCTATAACGGAGCCGTCCAGGTGCTGAGGAAAAATCACTGACAGCGGCGACAGACACCCGCTCCCGGGAGCCGGGCGGCCCCTATATCTTTACCAGCCGGCAGCTTTTCATCCCGCCCCCATTCACCCGGATGAAATAAAGGCCCCTGGGAAGAGAAGAGATATTCAGCTGGAAAGAAGTTCCGGTGATCCTCGTAACCATCAGCCTCTGCCCCACCTGGTCATAGACTTCCAGCAGAGAGCCGATATAGGATGGCTCGCTGATGTTGACCGATACGGTATTAACGGCCGGATTAGGATAGATATGGAAAACAAGCGCCTCATCGACACCGGCGGCAGGCCCGGTAGCCGTAGGCCCGCTGGTTACAGGACTCCCGCTCAACGCATTGGAAGTAAGCAGGGCATCGCGAAAGCCGCCCGCTGCAAACAAAGTCCGCATGCGGCTGCGCTGTCCATAGGTGAACAAATGCATACCGATATCATCGGTAAAATCCATATAGTCCATGTATAAATTACCATAAGGAGTATTCCCGCAGGAAAAGATCATACCGCTGGGATTTCCCCGGGTAGCCGCCTGCTGCTGAGGAGTATCATCGACTTCATCATTCCCGCAATCCGCATCCCCCCAGACATGTATCAGGTTCAGCCAATGCCCGATCTCATGCGTCGCCGTCCGTCCAAGATTGAAAGGAGCAGTCGCCGTCCCTGTCGTCCCGAAAGCCGTATAAAGGATGCTGACCCCATCCGTCGCTTTACCAGCGCCCGGAATGCTGGAATAACCAAGAATCCCGCCTGTCAGGTTACCCACCCAGATATTCAGATAACGATCCCTGTCCCAGGCATCATCTCCCCCCCTCGCCGTAAACTTAATGGCATCGTCGATCTGGAAGGAAAGCATATTGGTATGCTTGCGAACGATGCCCGTAGTAGCATTGCCATTCGTATCGATATTAGCTAATACGAACTGAAAGCCGCAATCGGCTGCCAGCGCACTATAATAACCGGGGATTTTTGCGGTATCAGGATTTTGCTTGCCATAATCCCGGTTCAGGACATCGATCTGGGATCGTACCTGCGCGTCACTTATATTCTGCTGAGAAGAGTTATAGACAATATGAACCACAACAGGGATCCTGATCACGCTCACGCCCCTGCCGGTGGTGGGCTCCGTCCCCGTCACGGCCACCGTAGAAGGTTGTAGCCGCTGGCGCGTAAAGGCCTCAATCTGCTGTATTTTAACCGCCAGCTCCTGATCATTCCGGATCATATCCAGCTTATACTCAACCGAACGGCATTCCCGTTGAGCATCGGAGCATAAACTGAGCGACAATAAAACCGACAAGAGTAAAAATAGTCTCATTATACCTTCTTTTACGGAGGGTAGTTCATCGGTATTGGCAGTTTGAAAGATGTATTGGAGGGTTGATCAGGAAGGAGAATGGGTAAGCGACTGTAAAACAATACATTTTTTGCCGTAAATCAAAACTTTTACCGGAAAATTTACACTGCCAGGTTCACTATTAAGGGTCCTGAAGCTTATTTTTGTCCTTTATCATCAGTTTTCTATGATTAAGAAGATCCCATTCATTATACTACTGGCCTTTTTCGCTTCCTGCAACAACGCGTCCCACCCGGATACACCCGCCACAGAAGCAGAAAAAACAACCGATAATACCCCTCCGCTCATCAATTACAGCGTCGTACAGGCCCTGCCTCATGACACCTCCTCCTTTACAGAAGGACTGCTGGTCCACGACGGCCAAATATATGAGAGCACTGGAACGGAACCCGGCATGCCCATAAGCCGCAAATCCCTCTTCGGAGTCGTAGATCCCAAAACCGGGAAGATCAGCGCCAAAGCCGAACTCGACAGGAATAAATACTTCGGAGAAGGTATCGCCTTCCTGAAAGACAAAGTCTACCAGCTGACCTGGACCACCAAAACAGGCTTCATCTACGATGCCAAAACCTTTAAAAAAACAGGGGAATTCAACATTCCCGTCAAGGAAGGCTGGGGAATGACAACCGACGGGACCAACCTGATCATGAGTGACGGCACCAGCAATATAAGCTACGTAGACCCAGCCACCTTCCGGCTGGTAAAGATCGTAGGCGTAACGGATAACAACGGCCCCGTAAGCAATATCAACGAACTGGAGCTGATCAACGGATTCCTCTATGCCAACCAATGGCAAACCAACTACATCCTGAAGATCGACCCCTCCAGCGGCAAAGTAGTAGGCAGACTGGACCTCACCTCCCTCGTAAACGAAGCGCATAACAAATATGGCACCAGCGATACCCTCAATGGCATCGCCTATGACTCCGCAACCGGAAAAATATACGTCACCGGAAAACTATGGCCCAATATTTACGAGATAAAATTCGCGCTCTGAGCCGGCTTCACAATGCTTTCGCGTGTTGACCCGTCCATGCGGCTAAATTTATTTCACCGGCAGCCCCAAGGGCAATTCCAGCCAGGCCAGCCCTACATTACGACGCATGTGGCTCTTGTTGCCCCGGGGCATTTCCGCCTCGCTGTTGCCGTCATAGAAGATGGCCAACCGGTTGCCCTTTTTAACCACGGACGGTAGCCCGATGATATGTTTGCTCCAGCTGCAATTAACAGAATCCAGCACGATGGCTTTATTTTCAGGATCCCATTTATCGGGATCCTTTGTCCAGTAGACCCATATCGCATCGGTATATTCCAGGTTATCCCGTATGCCCACATGATTGGTAAAGACAAACCAGGTCTTGTTCGCGGGCTCATAGTAAACGGCCGAATTCTCCACCTGCTCTTTTTGGGGAAGGAAGGGAGCAGCATCCGGCGTCCAGGCGCTATCCAGATTCTTTGTCCGGGCATAGCTCAACGTACGTTTTATCACCGGGACATCCGTCGATGCGGCAAAGAGCATCCGGTATTCGTCTCCATACTTAATAATATTGCCCGGGCTGACCGATCCGGCATAATAAGTACCGGGCTCCGTCCGGAAGGTTTTAATATCATACCGCTTTTTCCAGGGACCTCCGGGCGAATTGCTCTCCGCCTTTTTGGTGAGATAAGGAAAGGCAGGGATATTATCCGGCGCCGGGGATACATGAGGTGTACCCAGATAAAACATATGCCACTTCACCCCATCATAATAGACACTGCCATAAGAGGCAGACCTTGAATCATCACTGCCCGGCTTTCCATAATGCAGGATTGGGCCTTTTACCTTCCAGTTCACCAAATCTTTGCTGGTAGCCAGACAGGCAAGCCAGCCCTTGGGTCCCGCCCCATCATAATGCATATAATAAGTCCCATGATCTTCAAATACAAAGATGTCCCTCGCCCCCAGGTAGTCGCAGCTGTCAGGACCGGCCCCGTATTTCAGGACCACCCCCTGGTCTTTCGCATCGAGACGGTATTTGGCGGAAGGACGGCCATCGGCATAGGATTTGACAAATACCGCGACTTTCACGATTGCCCCCTGTGGCTCTTGTGCCATGCAGACACCTTTATTTCCCGGTAATCTGGCCCCTTTAAACAGGTAGAAAGAATTGCTGCTCCCGGTCGTCTCCAATTGAATCGTTCCTGTTCTATCAGCCTTCATCTTTTTTGCAGACCTGTCGTCTATAATATTTACAGGCCCCTCTTTTATAATAACCATGTAGTCCTTGTTAGCGGCAAGATTTCGTATAGAATGCATACGATGCCCTGCTCCCTTACCGGTTTCCGTCCATACTATGGACTCATCCCGCCAATCAACGATTCTCACCGCACAGGGACCTCCGCCGGAAATGGTTAAAGCAGGGTGGCTCTTATTCCCATTAAAGTATTCCAATGTATCACCCCTGGAATTGACGGCAAAAGGATGCCAGTCCGAAACGGAGAAATGGTTTACGTTGATCGTATATTCATCTTTGGACAGGCCGATCACATAGTCCTGCCCCCGCAGCCAGTATTTTACTTGTGTACCATTCAGTTCCGCCGACAGATGAGGTTCCAGGTACAGCCGGTTGTATTGAGGGCGAATCCCATAAATATTACGATAAAGCCCGACTACCGCCATGATATTATTGGATAGAATGTCGTCGCCGGCACCAGCCTGCTTCAATCGGGTGTAACGCTGGTGGCCCAACCCATCGGACTCATACCGGTCGATGACATTGCGAATGTATTTCAGCGCGATGTCCGGATGCTTCTCCGCATAACAGCGGGTCCCCAGTTCAGCCCAGGACAGAAAGAGATCTCCGTTTTCATAATTCGGGTAGGGGTAATTTACATTTCGCAAGCCAACGCTGTCCTCATAAGGGAAAAAACACGATGGCCAGATGAACAGCTTTTCCTTTTGCATCAACTCTTCCATCCTGCTCAAAATGATGTCCTTGCGGCCCGGATCATCACATAAACCATAACCAATGGCAAGGAAGTTGGTCATACAGCCAAGATTGTTGCCGTAGACCGAACCGTCTTTCTCCCGCCAATGAACATAACATTGCTTTTCCGGGTTCCAGAACCCACCGTCGCTTATGTCCTTGTTAAAAGTTGCTTTTAATTTCAAAGCCAGGCGCTGATATTCCCCGGACATCTTCTCATCGCCCAGCAATTCTTCCAGTTCCGACCATCGGATCAATGCCTTATACATATACGCATTGACGCTGGAAACTTCGTACGAGGCCCATACGACATCCATCCAATCCGTGCCTTTATTTTCCTTATGTGTTTGCTGAATCACTTCAAAGAGCCCATTACCATCGGAATCCCGTTTAATCATATAATCCAGCACTTTTTCGCAGGCAGGTTTGAATTTCCGAAGCCATCCGATATCCCCGGTCATATCGAACTGCTCGGCCACATCGATCGCATAGGCGGGCTGGGCATCCAGCATATATCCCCAAACACATTCATAGAAACCATTCTCCCGGAATGTATTGGGCATGGCATCCGTCGAATCGTGGTGCCAGCGCGGCAGCACCCTTCCATCCGGCAGGATCGCCTCCTTTCTTTCATAGTCGAGGGCCTGAGAAAATCCATTGATAAAATCGGGGGCATCGATGGCCAGTCCGAACAAGGCGAGCCAGGGCTCCTGGGTGACGACCCATCCGGTACGCCAGCCGTTCGATCCATAAAGATTTTTATCCACCACGCCGTATCGGCCGATGGTATTAAGCATCTCGTTGACAGCCTTTACTTTGATCCCTTTCAAATTGCCCCGATCATATTCGCGGTCATAAGAGAGCGCCTGGAGAGTATATTCAACGCTGGTTTCCGATTTTTTGACGGCAATGGGAGCAAAAACATACTGACCCGTCTGTAAAAAACGTCGCAGTCCAACCTTTGTGCCAACCGCTTCTTTCGAAGAAGACTGAACAACGGCTAAGACATGATCCTTTTGATGCGTAAAAGTAGCCGTTCTGAAAATCGCAGGGTCTTCCTTCGGGGAGATCCGGAGGCAGTGATTATCGGTTTTGTTCCAGAAAGTCAGTGTACCGGCCTGCACGCCATAGGCATCCCCGGGCTGATCCAGGAAACGGTTCCAGGCAACACCTCCATTATCGAGCAGGGCGCCATCCCAGGTTTGCATGGAATTGAACTGCCAGCAGGGAAAATTATTTTCATCCAACACGCCATCGTTTAGATATTTCCGGTTAATCCTCCATTCGATATCGTTTTTATGGATAGTAAAGATCCATTCTTCTTCGATGGCCAATGCCGGTTCCCCAAATTTCAGGGCGCTGATCGTTACCCTATTTCCGTTGATGGCCATTACCGGTTTTGTGCGGCTGTGCATGGACGTATACGACTGGTCGGCTAACCGGATACCCGAATAAACGGCCTTTCCATTTCCGGTGACCTCCACCCCTTTGACGGCCATTTTATCCAGGCTGCAGCCGCCGGAATAAGTAAGATGGATCTGGAGGTCTCCGCTACTATCCGACAGCATCACGGTTTCTGCCTTTTTATCCTGGAGGATCGGAATGATCTTTTGAGAAAACAGGGGGCTTTGACCGATCAACAGCACAAACAGCAGCAAAGTAATTCCTTTACAGACTTTCATAATACGTGTATTCTTTGTTAAAAAAGAATGACTCTAAAATATATTTTTCCATATAGGGGCTGGCGTGGAACTCCGTCCCCAATACCTTTTTAATCGCTTCAAACTTGTCCGGCCCGGCTAAACCGGCCACTACCGCCAGTCTATTACCCCGATCGTCCACAACGCCTTTGTTTTCCGGGCTGCGATTGAGGAACAGGAGAACGTATATTGGTTTGCGTAGGCACTTCATTTGGTTAACTAATTCATGCCCTGGTTTTTAGAATACTTCTTTTTGAATACTCACAGGTCCCAACAGCCCGGATTCCAATAAGGGTGAGTCCTTGTTATAGGGATCGTAGGTGGAGAACGTATATCGTCCGCTGGTCCGTGGCTGGCCTTTTAAGAGCCATTCGGGGAATTTGTTATCCTTTATTCCATCCTGCGGCAGGTGATCGTCACCGATAAGACGGTTGGGCCATAGATTGGCTACGGATATCTCCAATTGGTTGTCTTTCTGTCTTACGATTCCCGTGATATCGACTTTCCAGGGTGCCGTCCAGACCACGCCCAGATCCTGCCCGTTCAGACGTATACGCGCCAGATTTTTCACTTTGCCCAGATCGATATAAAGCCGCTGGTTTTTACCGGTATCGGACGCTGTGGGCAGGTCAAAGCGCTTGTGATAGACCGCTATTCCCGAATAGTATTGAATTCCCTTGTCGGTATTCGTTGCCCAGTCTGTCAAAGAGTCGAATTTAGCTTGTGCCGGTCCTCCCCATTTTGGATCGAAGGATACCAGCCAGTCCTTCTCCAGGGTCGTCACCTTTGCCGTCTCCGGAAAATTCTTCTTTTCATCCGGGGAAACCTTGGTTTCTTTTGAGAATATGATAAACCAACTTTGGTAAGCATCGAATTGCAACGGCAAAGTGGTGTGCCCTTCTACAGCAGAAAATTCAGGTAGTGCTCTTGTCTTTCCGGTGAGGGGGTCCCAAAGTTCGGGGGTTCCGTTGGTGGTATTAAAGGTGCAGCTTACCTGGACCTTCTGATCCGTACGGTTAGATACAAAATAGATTTCGCCTTCTTTTGTTGTCCGGTGCGTGTAACGAAGCGATCCGGAAGACTCGAAATCTTTTTTCACTCCCCTATCAGTAAGTATACCGGCTGTCAGGTCATAATCCGGGTAAACGGACGCCCGATCGCAGAGAGCGAGTTTTCCCCCCCAGCTAATTTTCCCTTTACCATATACGTGTTCGGACTGCGTAGCAGGAACTTCCAGACTGCCCCAGAGCTGTTTGCCGATTTCAAGCACCTTCTCATCGCATTGAGGATAGCCCGACAGACTGGTCGATCTTTTGGGCGGGGCTCCTATTACCATAGCGCCCGCTTCTACTAATGACCGGATCTTTTCCAGTAAGCCGGGTGTCATGGTCTCGACCGCGGGTAAAACCAGCAAGCGGTATGAAGCTCCCCCCGGAAAAACGATTTGATTATTTACTACGCTGGCCTGAGCCAATTGTCCCGGAGCGCAGCCATCGAAATTATATCCTTTCCTGTCGGGAATCAAAGTGTCTCCGTCCATGGCTGATGGAGGCGGAAGAAATACATGAGGGGCCCCTTCTGGTGTCAGGTACAGGATATCTGCCACCGTCCGGCCTTGTTGCAACAGGAACTGGCACCGGGCAACATAGCGATGATAAGCCTCCACCATCGGCCACCAGGTCTGCATCCGGTCCCAATGCACCCCATAAGGCCCCATATTCATACCAGGCCGCAAAGAGTCATCGAAAGGTTTGTGTTCAAACGTGTGATAAAAGAATCGGTTGATCCCTGCTGCAAAAGCCCAGTCTCCCTGATCCTTCATAGATCCCGGATGTTGTTTCCAGGCTTCCGGCGCATCTGCCGTAAACGCTTCGGCCTGCACGACCGGCACGCCCATGGTATGCGCCAGGGAAGCCGCTTCGATAATACTGAAGGAGGTATGAAATCCATATCCTTTGCTCCAGAACTCACCCATCGGGATATCCGCCACCAGTCCAAGCTCCAGGTCGGCGGTGGGATTGAGATCATAAGGTTCGATGGATAAACCCAACCCAAGGTTGTGGGCATATTTTTTTACCTGTGTGGCATGATAGGCGATCACCAGTTCCTGGCTTGTCTGCCTAAGATCCCATAAGAACCGTTCGCTGATGCTGAGGTTTTCGACGATGTTGCCCGAGTAGACGGGATAGAAAGGCAAGGGGTCATATCCTCTGCGTTTAATAAACTCCTGCCGGAATTGGGCCGTCCAGTTCTGCGCCCCCATCTCCCAGCTATCCATGTGGAGCATTTTTAATCCGCCGGCTGTGGGCGCATGGGGATACCCGCTAGCCTGAAGGATCTTGCCTACATAGGCGTCCAGGTGGTGATCCAGGGCAATGGTATCGAACTTATCGGATTCGAAGCCCAGCCCCTGGATGGGAGCGGGGCGGGTAACGGCGCCATTGTTGCGGCTGCCAAACCGCATGATCGTCCAGTTGCCCTGGGGTACGACCCAGTTCAAGGTTCCATCGGGCTGAAGCTTATCGGTAAGATCGATTATTTTATCCTTTTGTATATCGGCAGCCGGCGTGTCGGCATACTCGCTGAAAGAAGGTAAGGCAGGTTTGACTCCCGGCTTGGAGCTATAAGGTTCGCGGTAGTACAGCGCCTTCTCATCGATATTATCAATTTTCCCGGACTTCGCCGGAGTCGGAAAGGCCAGTACTGCGACATCCTTGTAGAAATCATCCCATTTCTTCTTTAGTTCGGGGGTAAAAGACCCTTCACCAAAATAAGGTCTTTTGGGCAGGGGCAAGGGAAGCCTAAGCACACCCTTTTGTCCACCGGAGACCTGGAGAGTGCTGGAAACCAGGTGTTGCATGGACTCCGCGGGAGTAACCCAGGGTCCCCCGCTTCCGGTCCAGCCGGGTCCTATTCCCAGGGTCATCCGGATGCCTAACCGTTCGCATTCCTGAACGGCGTGTTTAAAGAGGTCCTGCCATTCCCTGCTTAAGAAATCCACGGGCCCCTGAGGCACCCCCACATTTACTTCCAGGAACAGGACGTTAGCGATACCGGCCATTTTCATGGACTCCAGGTCTTTGGTCATCCCCGTCTTAGACATATTGCCATCCATAAAATACCAATAGACACCGGGTTTGGCGGAATCAGGAGGATTTAAGAAACCTTCTTTCAACGCAGAGATATCGGACTGAATCGGTGGCTGACCGCAGCCATAAAAAAGGGAGGCTGTCAGCAAGAAAGAAAAAGCAAAATAGGAATGTTTCATTTATATGCTATTATTTCTCGAATCAAATAAAGGGCGCCCGCAAGGTTTTTGTCCCGGGGCGCCCTTCCTGCTATAACCATCAACGATTGCTTATTTTCAAAGAAAGCATGCTAACCTCCCTGCAGGTCCCTAAAGACCTGCAGCGCAACGCAAAGATATTGATTTCGCAGTGCGGCACTTTCCAACGGAAAGCACGGCGAAATCAACGAGTAAATCCAAGCATTTCAGCCTGAAGTTCTCACAGAACCGGACGTGAGGCTCACGCCTCATCCGGCTCCTATTATCCAACCGATGGCAGTGCGCCAATGGTCCAGTGAGCGAATAAATAGGGTTGTTTCAGGCT
>DATMGS010000016.1:0-48130 GCA_035555335.1 Puia sp. | reverse complement strand
TTCAGGCACCACAACATATTTGTAGTTGTTAAGTGAAGTCTGCGAATGGCCTGAAAAGCAACCAAATAAAAGGAATAATAAAACATATGATTTCATAGTTGCCATGAATTTTGTCAGGTAAAGATACCCATTCTTTACAATGGCGTATAAGGAATACAGAGATATTCCTGCTATGGACACCAAATACTCGAAAATTACGTTCAGTTATTATATTTTTACGAGCTAATATGAGTAAGTAGCTAAAAAATATATAAGTTTGGCGTATCCTGGTATTCTATTCACAAAACCGATGCTGTTCCTATGACCCTGTCTTATGGCCGTGCAACCCTTGCGACCCTATTGCTATTGCAATTTCATCTTTGCTTTGCAGCTACCACCATTTATGTCAATGTGAATAATCCCACTCCCGGGGCCGGCACTTCCTGGGCGACGGCCTATACTGATTTTAATGCGGCCCTGGCCGCGGCTCCCTATGGAGCCAATATCTGGGTAGCGCAGGGGACGTACCGGCCTACGACAACCACCGACAGGACGATAGCCTTCGAGCCGCCGAAGTATGTACTGATATACGGCGGTTTTGTGGGTAATGAAACCCTGCTGACGCAGCGGAACTATAAAAGTAATCCCACCATCCTGAGCGGAGATATCGGCGTGGCAGGGGATGCCAGCGATAACTCCTATAACGTGGTGCGCTTTAATGCCGGTAGCAATGGCAGCAGCGTTTTTAACGGTTTCACCATCCGGGATGGCAATGCGAATGCTGGTTATCCGGGTTCCACCACGCCTTCGGAATACAACCAGGGGGGCGGGGTGCTGTTGTACGCCAATCTGGTTAGTACTTATAGCTATGCTTATGCCAATGTCGAGAACTGTACCTTCCTCAACAACTTTGCCGTCTATGGCGGCGCCTATTCAAGCTATTCGTCCGGAGGCAATACCGTTTGTTATGCATCTGCCTGGACCTGTGTATTCGATCACAATACCGCCGTCATGGGCGGCGGCGCGTTCGCAACGGTATCCATCGGTGGGCAGGTAGTGGGCACCAGTTTGCTAAGCTGTGTCTTTACCAATAACACGTCAACCAGTGGGGCAGGATCGGCCCTCGCCTCTTATGTAAACGGCAACATGTATGCGATGGGCACGACGGCTTACAATTGTGTGTTTTATAATAACCCCTTACCGGCAATCACCAACGTCGAGCAGGGCGGACAAATAAGTAATATAGATTTCTGGTATTCTATTTTCTGGAACGCAACCACCGTTCCCGCCAACAGTTTTGTAAATGCGGGTGACATCAAATATCATTCTTGCGATATAGACCAGGCTGCTGTTCCTACCACCAATGTCAATTTCGATCCGCTGTTTGTCAATGCGCCGGGGGGTGATTTCCATGTTTCCCCCTGTTCACCGGTAATCGATTACGGCGGTCCTATGACCTATAGCGCATGGAATGTAGACCTGGACGGAAATCCACGCGTACAGGGCCTGGGTGTGGACCTGGGCGCTTATGAAACACCGAAAGCTACCGCCCTGGCGGCGCCAACGGTATCTTCTTCCAATCCTACCTATTGCCAGGGCGTAGCAGTTACCAGTGATTTGTCGGGCCTGGTAGTCGCACCTGTCGGTACGCTCATTTGGTATGATGCGACTAACGCCCTGCTGCCGGCCGCGCCAACACCCTCTACCAGTAGTGCCGCCTCTACCATTTATTACGTTTCTCAGTCATCAGGCACAAGCTGTGAAAGTTCGAAAACCCAGATTACGGCGACCGTCAAAGCAGCGCCGGCCATGCTGGCAGATCCCTCCTTGTCTTATTGCCTGAACGCAACGCCCGCCTCCCTGAACCTAAGTATTACCAAGGCGAATCCTTCCTATACACTTAAATGGTACACAGACGCCACTGGTAGCACGGTATTGCCCGCTACGCCGGTGATATCTACCGCTACTGCCGGTGATCAATATTTTTACGTTACCCAGAAGACGACGGCTGGTTGCGAAAGCCAGATTCTAACGATCGACGTTCCGGTGAAGGAAACAAATGCACCGGCAACCAACGATCCTTTGCCCTCTTATTGCCAGGGCGCCACTGCCAATATACTGGATGTTACCGGCACCGCCCTCTTATGGTATACGGCGGTCAGCGGCGGCTCCGGCACAGTACTGACTACCATACCCACCCCATCCACCAGCACGACCGGCACGCAAAATTATTATGTGAGCCAGACGGTAGCCGGCTGTGAAAGCCCGCGTACCAACATTGTTGTTACCGTAAAAAGTGCGCCTGGAGCACCCGCTGTAACCAGCCCTTTGAAATATTGCCAACAGGATATTCCCGGTGATCTGGACAACAGCGTCACAAAAGATATTGGTGCGTCTCTGACCTGGTATGCTGCCCCTACCGGCGGTCCGGCATTGCCTTCTACGCCACAGCCCTCTACGGCTAGCGGCGGCACACAGACTTATTATGTAAGCCAGACCCTGGGATGTGAAGGTCCGCGGTCAGCTATAGCGGTCATTACAACTAACAGACCGGGTGCACCAACGACAAACAATGCTTCGCTTATGTATTGCCAGGGAGTGACCGCTGCCAATCTAACTGCTACCGGTAATGACCTGCAATGGTACGATGCGCTGACAGGCGGTAATCTATTGCCTTCCGCACCGCAGCCATCCACCGCCACTCCCGGTACACAAAATTATTATGTGAGCCAAACCGTGTCCGGCTGTGAAAGTCCGCGTACAGACATCAGTATTACGGTAGAAACCAAGCTGCCTGTGCCGGATGCGACCGGCGCCACCTATTGCATGAATGACCCGGCCGCAGCACTAATAGCATCCGGTAAAGATTTGCTGTGGTATACTACTGCCTCCGGCGGCATAGGCGCTACCAATGCACCGCTGCCTGTCACGACCGCCAGCGGTAATACGACCTGGTATGTGACACAGTCTGATAATGGTTCCTGTGAAAGCGAGCGCAAAGCAGTGACGGTCATAGTGAACGCGCTGCCGAAAGTCAGTATCGATCCCCTGGACAGGCCATACTGCCCCGGCAGTTCCGTTCAGCTGGAAGCTTCCGGAGCTACTACTTACCAATGGAGTCCCGCGACAAATCTTTCCAGTTCCGCGGTCAGCAATCCACAGGCCCTTTTTGTGCAGGAAGTCGCCTATACGGTGATTGGCACGGATGACAATGGTTGTAAGGCCATGGCGCAGGTAGATTTACAGGTAAGCGACAACTGCGACGCCTACTCACTGCCCTCAGCCTTCACCCCCAATGGCGACGGGCATAATGATCTGTTCCGCGTACATATTTACAACGTGCCTAAATCTTTCAATATGCAGGTTTTTAATCGCTACGGAGAAAGGGTATTTTCCAGCACCGATATCAATACCGGCTGGGATGGCACCCTGAATGGCAGTCAGGCAGGAACAGGGGCATATGTATATATGATTATGATTACCACGGCAGAAGGGAAGGCGATCAGTAAAAAAGGTACCGTGATGCTTATCCGGTAATGATGGTATCCCATACGACCGATGATGTCATTAAAATAGCTCTTTCCTCTATTTTATCATAGCTATCGCCTGCCTGATGATAATTTTTAAAGACCGGGGCTTGCGATAAGATCATCGATAATGTTGCGGTATCTGCTCCCCTTGCCATTGCTTCATAATAACGACCGGCTGCTTCTATATCTTTATCGGAGATACAGGTAAGGGTAAAGGCATCCGCCAATCCGGCTCTCCGAAATGACAAGTGGTCGGCCGTATTGGCGATTATTTTATCAAACCGTCTTGTCCAGATATTTTTATTTTTGGCGCATTGCTCAAAGGTCTCCAGGAGTTTGCCGGGGAAGTCCTGATCCACCGGCCATATAGCGATCTTATCTCCTATCCCCACCAATTCCAGGTTTATGAGGCCGGCCATATCGTCGACGCCATATTGGCGTGTAAACGCAGACGATCCTTTTAATCCCGTCTCTTCTTCATCAAAAAAGAAGATACGCAGTCCCATCTCTTTATTTCCCCTCTCCTGAAAAGTCTTGATTATTTCAATGCAGACGGCGATGGCAGAACCATTATCATTAGCGCCAGGCGCTTCCGGGACCCTGTCAAAATGCGAACCTACTCCAATTCTCCTGTCTCCCTCGCCCAGATCAACCACCAGGTTAGTCCCGGTTGCATATTCCTGCACCCGGTAATCAACACCGTATTCCTTCAGGCAATCAACAATGATCTGCCGTCTTTTATCATTTGACTTTTTGTCAAGCTGTTTAATTAAATCGATACAATTGCTCATATTAACAGATTTATAGCCGCCATCCTTTCCCGCGGCTCTTATCCGGTGAAGCTTTATCGCCTTTGGCTTTTTTTACCGTCTGTCGCTGCCAGGGCACCGTTTCGAAAATCCTTTTGGGTTCCTGGGTGGCTTTTTTAAACCGGTAAGCGAGATCCTTCAGGGTAGTCTCCTGGCCGGTAAAGCGGACGGATGCCGCAGCGACGGGTTCGCCGTGATTCATTAACGCTTTAGGCACCATAGAACGACGAGCATCCGGGTACTTCTTTTCATAGGCTTCAATCAATTCCTCCAGGGAATAATGTTCTAAAAGACTATAAAGATCTGCAAAGTCGATGAATTGATTACTCCCCTCCACGATTGCCTTCAATTTTATCGCAGAGATATCTTCCAGCGATGCCATTCTTATTTCTTCGATTATAACAGGAGCCTGAACCAAGGGGGCTGGATACGACTGTATGCCCACTTTCACGGCTGCGACCAGGCAGGACAGGCCGTTCGCCAGTGCCTTGCTATTTTGGGCTTTATATTTTATCGCCAAATGATCTGACAGCTGCGCAACATCAAAGCTGCTGGTGCTGAATAAGTCTATATCGCCCGATATACGATGTCCGATTTGCAGGGACAGGGCGGTGTCCCCAGCCAGGTCAAACGAAGCGAACATTTCATCCCGGATCAGGCGGATAATCAGGTCCAGCGTTCCGGGTTCGAGCGTTTCTTTGTATAACATGGTAAGTCTGTTGGTACTGACGGGTAATTTATATCATTTGCCTGGTGATTCAATTACAAATTATCACCTTTTCGGTAATTTTACACCATGATAAAGGAACAGTTGTACGAGCCATTCAGCATTAGCGTGGAAACGCTGAATGAGTATAAGGGCAGGCGGCAAACGGCCTTCTTCGAGCTGGTATATATCCTGTCCGGCACGGGAAAGAAGATGATCAACGGGCAGGCGCTCGATTATAAAGCGGGAGTCTTATTCCTGGTCACCCCGCAGGATACGCATTGTTTCCAAATAGAAACCACCACCCAATTCTTTTTCCTCCGGTTCAACAATATCTGTCTGAAGTCGCAGCATAGTCTCAAAGACAACCTGCAACGGCTGGAGGCGGTGCTGCACAATGCCAATCAACGTCCCTGCTCCATCCTGCAGAGCGATACCGACGGCCCGCTGGTCGGGCATATTGTCGACACGCTGATCCGGGAACAGGTGAACAGGGATGTCTGTTGGGATAAGCTGACGCTGCACCTGGTCAATTCCCTGCTGGTCATCGTAGGGCGAAGCCTCATCAATACCCTGCCCTCGCCATTTAGTGACAGACAGGAAGAGAAGGCGCTGGACATTCTTCAGTACATTCAGGCTAATATCTATTCCCCGGAGCTGATCAAAGCGGAGAGGCTGGGGAAGACCTTTGGGATCTCGATCACCTATTTAAGCCGGTACTTTAAAAAGCAGACGGGCAAGACCATGCAGGACTATATCTCCCATTATAAAACCAAACTAATAGAAAACAGGCTCCAATACAGCAAGATGCGGATATCGGAGATCGCCGATGAACTGGGGTTTACGGACGAAAGTCATCTCACGAAATTCTTTAAGAAACAGCACGGCTCCAACCCCACCCAGTACCGCCGGGAAAAACAGCAGCTGGATCCCGCCGGAAAAGAGTAAATGAACCCGCGGGCAGGACCGGCCTCAGGACAGGAATTGTCAGCCTGTATGGTGAACGACGAGCTTAGACCGACTTATACAGATAAAAGCTAACGATATACAAGCATATACCCGACCATACCCCGGAACTTTGTTTCAACAAAAAAAAGAACAATGAACAGATTAACGGGTAAGGTAGCGCTGGTAACAGGCGCTTCGAAAGGGATCGGCACCGGTATCGCCAAAGGCCTGGCGGCCGAAGGGGCTTCGGTGATCGTAAATTATGTATCCAACAAAACTGACGCGGACCGGGTCGTTTCGGCAATCACGGGTGCTGGCGGAAGGGCTGTTGCCATACAGGGCAATGTGTCAAAACCGGCCGATGTAAAAAGGCTTTTTACAGAAGCGAAGGCTGTGTATGGGGTTGTCGACGTGCTGGTGAATAATGCGGGCGTCTATTCTTTTGGTCCGCTGGCATCCATCACCGAGGAGGAGTATCATCGTCAATTCGATACCAATGTGCTGGGTGTATTCCTGACCATACAGGAGTTTGATAAACAGGTAAGCGCCGGGGGCGGGTCGATTATCAACATTACTACGGCGGGCACTTCGCTGAGCTCGCCGATGACGGCCTTGTATACAGCCACCAAGAGCGCGGTGACGGCTACTACAAGAATTCTCGCCAAAGAGCTGGCCCCGAAAAACATCCGGGTCAATGCCATTGCTCCGGGGGGCGTCGAAACGGAAGGATTGCAAGCCCTGGGAGCTGCCGGCAGCGGAATGAAGGACTATATCGTGTCACAGACACCGCTGGGAAGAATGGGACAGCCGGACGATATCGCTCCCATCGCCGTATTCCTGGCCTCCGAAGATGCGAAATGGGTAACGGGCGAAGTGGTGTTCGCTTCGGGGGGCATGCGTTAGGGAAAAGGGACATAAGAGGCCGGGCTCTTATTGATTGAGCGCGTTAAAGGCATTTTGCGGAGAGGAAAGAAAGAGCTGATATAGTTGGGCCGTTCCGCCGATATGAATTTCATATTCGTCTTTATACAGGCCGGCAAGGAGGCCTTCTGCCACTTCGAGGGGGGGAATACCCTTTTCGCCGCCTATCTCTTTGGAGAAATCGGTATTCACCAGTGGGGGCATTAATTCAAAAACCTTGATACCTGTGTTTTTTGAAAGGCTATGTCTCAGGGACTGGGTATAGGAATGCACGGCGGCTTTGCTGGCCGAATAGGTAGGTATGGACGCTCCGGCCGCAAAGACGACAATCGAAGACACGTTGACGATAGCCGCTTCTTTTTGTTTGCTTAATACCGGAAGAAGGAGCTCTGTCAGACGGATCAGGGATAGATAATTGGTGGAGATCTCTTCTGCTGCTTTGTCAAAGGCGTTGGCGCCGGCAGCCAGCTGGTACGCATGGGCTGTCCCTGCGTTATTGACCAGGAGGCTCAGGTCGCTGAATTTCTCCTGTACCTGCCCGACGAGTTTTTTCACATCTGCTTCGGCGGTGATATCACAGGCAATGGCCGTGGTGTTGGTCAGCCGGGCGGCAGCTTTTTCCAGCCGGGCCTTGTTCCTGCCGGTAATGATCACCCTATTTCCTTTTTCACTCAATAACCGGGCTGTTTCAAAGCCAATGCCCGAGCCGCCGCCGGTAATCAATACCGTTTTGTCTGAAATGTTCATCTGAATTGTTTTTTTGATTTAAAATTTAAGAAGGCGCCCCGTTTTCGGGTACAAATATAGACCAAAAAGTCTATTTTAGAATAATATTTAGAGCCGGCGGTGGAATGGGCGATACGCGGCGGTCGAAATCCGGAGGTGACCGTAGAACGCCGAACTTATTTCGGGGCGAATTTGGAGGCCTGGCGGATTACGAAGGAGGGGAAGAACCGGTTGAGCCAGAGGGCTATTTTTTCCATACCGAATTTGCCTATATAGGATTCGAAACGGTCTTTGGAAATAGCTTTCAGGATCTGCCCGGCAGCGAGGTCGGGGGCGAGTCCTTTTTCGATATTCTCCGAAGGACTGCCTAGCCGGGTGCCATCCTTGGTGAGGGCATTCTGAGAAATATTGGTACGGATGTATCCGGGGGTCAGCAGGGTCACTTTGATGTTACTGGAAGCCACTTCTGCCCGCAGGCAATCGAAGAATCCATGTAAGGCATGTTTGGCGGCGGCGTAGGATGATCGCATGGGGGTGCCCAGTTTACCCATGACGCTGCTTGTTACTACGAAATGCCCTGCTTTTCGAGCGGCAAAATGGGGCAGCAGCTGGTTGGTAAGAGCGATGTAGCTGAAATAATCCAATTCCATTACCCGGCGATGTACGTCCAGACCTGTCTCGATCACCAGCGAGCGCTGGCTGATGCCTCCATTGTGCACCATGATGTCTATATGTCCGAAGGCAGCGATGGCCTGAGCGGTCCTGGATTCCAATCCGGCCGTGTCTAGTAAGTCGAGGGGGATGATCGCTACCTGATCGGGATGGGCGCAGGTCTTCTTTACTCTTTCCAGCTCCTCCACCCGTCTGCTGGATAAGATGAGCCGGGCGCCTTCGGCGGAAAAGGCGCAGGCTAAGGCTTCACCGATGCCTGAGGAGGCGCCGGTGATCCAAATAACCTTTTTTTCAAACCTTTTCATCCTGTGTTAGCTGGTATTAGCTAGATCTTTTTAACATTGACGGCATTAGGACCTTTGGGACCCATCTGCACTTCAAAGCTGACCTTATCGTTCTCCGCTATCCTTTCCGACAGTTGATTGACATGGATAAAAACGCTTTCCTGTGTTTGCGAATCCTTGATGAACCCGAAACCCTTCGCGTCATTGAAGAAAGTGACGGTTCCCGTTCTGACCGGATCTTCCTCTTCTCCGGGGACATGTTTGGGAGCGCCAATCTGCATGTCTTCCAGCTTAAAGACCTTCTTTTTCTTGGGATCCGGTGGCGTGGATGAGATATTCCCATTCTCATCAAGATAAGCCATCATTTCGTCAAGAGATTTGCCTTTTTTGGCATTCTGGCGGCGTTCTTCCATTTTCTCCGCCTTGTCCTGCCGTTGCTTGGCTCTTTTTTTCTCTTTTTCTTTTTTACCAAACGTTTCCTGAGATTTCGACATATTTTTTCCGTGTTTTTTTAGTAACCCATAAAGATCGGATATTTCCGGCAGAAAAGCTAAAAAGCCTGTTTGGAATCTTACAGGGCACGCCGGGAAAATGCGACCATTTATTTTGTATTATTGTATTGAATGAAAAGGCTGTTCTCCTTATCCCTCCTATTACACTTTATAAACACAAGTGCATCAGCTCAATATGCGACCACCGGAACAGGCAACCTGAGGAATCAGATCTGGTGGTTTGACTGGGCTGGTTTTGCTATTACGGAAGGCGCTTCCCGTACTTTTCTCACCAACAACGGATTAACGGTAACTATCAAATTTTCCAATGTAACAGCGCATGAGCCTCAACCTTCTGTGATGAACACCTGGTCCGGGGCCATCCTGCATTTATTGTATGATTTTACGGATCCGGCTATTCAACCGGCCCTGTACGATGGGCCTCTTGGCACAGCCACCTGCAGTTTTGCGATGAGTGTCACGGCTACCAGGGATGGTGCGCCGGTTAACTTCTCCCTGATCACCGCGGATGCAGAAGCCAGCGCTTTTGGAGAAGTCACCACCCTGCAGACCAGCGGCGAAAACTGGCAGACCATCGATTTCTTCCGGAATTCGTCACAAACCGACAATCCTATTACCGGATGTGGTACGCAGACGGTTGGCATCGTGGATACCTACGGGGGATTTTCGCAGACAGGCCAGAATCCTGTTCTATTGACCCGTGCTGCCGCTACGACGCCCCTGCAAGTCAATGTGAAAATGGACCATGGCGGTACTACCGGGGGCATGGGGCTTGCTTTCGGCATTCTCGAAGCGGTGGACCGGGGGGACTTACCGCTCTCCTACGGGACGGCGCAACATCAATTGCTTTATAATATCAGTAATAGCTGCAGTTACCAACCGCCGTTCCCTTCTATCGACCAGGTGGAGACCTTAAAAATAGGCGCCGTTGCAGGGGATCCCGACCCTATCCAGTATACGGACGACAATGCCATCGGTGTAGATGAGGAGGGGGTCAATGTTTTTCCTGTTTACGATGGCAGTGGTACCTACAGTATAAACGTAAATACCGGCAATACGACGGGCAGCAATGCTTATTTAACCGGATGGTTCGACTATAACAGGAATGGCGCCTTTGATAATGGAGAATCCGTGACAGCTGTCATTCCTGCTAATACCCCTTCGGTAATCCTCTCCTGGACAGGATTACCCACTTATTTGCCGAAAGGAACGGTAGCAGGATACGGTTTCCGGTTCAGGATATCCTCGGATCAGCCCGCCACCCAACATGCAACCGGCAATGCCAGGGATGGAGAGGTAGAGGATTATTTTGTCAATTCCGTCGATTTATGCGCACCTATGACTGTTAGCACCCGGCCTGATACATCGGTCTGCGCCGGGCAGCCGGTTCCCTTAAGCGCTACCGGCGGCGTCCAATATAGCTGGAGCACCACCGTCGGCCTCTCCGATGCCTCCATTGCCAATCCGGTGGCTACCCCCGGGGTTACGACTACTTATACGGTCACGGGGTCTACCCCGCAGGGCTGCCAGGCCAGCGCCAGTCTTACGATCGCTGTATTGCCGGGCCCTATCGTTACGAAATCCGATGACACGACCATTTGCCAGGGTAAGACGGTCAATCTGTTAGCTGGCGGGGGCACCAGCTATGCCTGGAGTTCATCCGATAACCCCGTCAATGCAATTGGGTCCGCTCTTACGGTATCGCCGGTGAACACTACCCGCTATTATGTCCTCGTGACGGGTAGTAATGGCTGTTCCAGCAGGGATTCGATAACCGTCAATGTTCATCCTATACCTGTTTTTTCTGTTTTCCCTCCTTATGCAGCGATCTGTAAGAACGACAGCATTCTGCTTACGGCAGGCGGAGGGGACCTCTATTCCTGGTCATCGGGAGCGGGCGGCTTTGCAGGCCTTGGCCCCACTCTAAAGGCGGAGCCTGCTGAGACGGAAAGTTACCAGGTACAAATTACCGACAATATTTGTCAGCTTACCGGGACGTTGAATGTGCGTGTGGTGGTAAAAGATCTGCCGACCGTTGGCATCTCAAAGTCAAA
The DNA here is from genome assembly GCA_035555335.1 of Puia sp. Lineage (GTDB taxonomy): Bacteria > Bacteroidota > Bacteroidia > Chitinophagales > Chitinophagaceae > Puia. The sequence continues at coordinate 36,989 of DATMGS010000016.1, read as the reverse complement.
TGACATTGACTGTACACTGGGGCAAGCCCTGCTGCAAGCCAGCGGGGGCGTCAGTTATTTATGGGACAGTGCAGCAGGTATCCAGAACCTTACTTCGTACAATCCTGTCGTGACTCCTTTGCAGACAACGGTATATCATGTAAAGGTTACGGATAGCAAAGGCTGTTCGGCCAAGGACTCGATCACCGTGGGGGTTGATTTTACGGCAGACCCGAGCCATTATCCGATCCCATCGGCCTTCACGCCCAATAATGATGGCAGGAACGACTGCTGGGGGTTGAAATATTGGGGACATGTAACCAGCCTTGATATGGAAGTCTTTAACAGATGGGGGCAGCGGGTCTTTTTCACGAATAACCCTGCTGATTGCTGGGATGGCAATTACAAAGGGACAGCGCAGCCTGCGGGAGCCTATGTCTACCAGATCAGGGCCACTACGACCTGTGGGGTAGCCTATAGAAAAGGAACGGTATTGTTGATCCGATAGACGGTAGCAATGAGCAAATATTATTACATTTTTATTAAGTTTGCAACGACATGAAACCAAAACAACTCCTATTTTTAGCCGCCTTAATGACGGCGCTGTCGGCTCGCAGCCAGGACAGTCTTACCATGCATAGCTCCGGGTCCGGGGCTGATTCCAAAATCCCCGTTTATACCATTAAGCCCAAGGTCGACATCCCGCTCTTTGCAGCGACTGCCGGCTGGACCTTTTATGGGTTTGCGCAGATATCTAAAAAGGGCGGTTCCAGTCAGGCGACCGTGACGAACCTGTCAAAAAGCAACATTCCCTGGTATGACCGCTGGGCCCAGCGCCCCTATAACAGAAGTGTCGACAAGCTGAGCTATGTGCCTTTTGATGCTGCCATGCCCTACCCTCTCATCTTCTGTGCGTTGGATAAAAAAATGAGAAAGGATTATCTAAAGCTTACCTTTTTATATGCCGAGGCCATGGCGATAACGGGGGCCTTGTATACTTCGGCCACTCATTACTTAAGCCGTTACCGTCCCCTGGTCTATAGTTCTGAAAGTCCTATGAATGTTCGGACTTCAAGCAATGCAAGGAATGCTTTTTTTGCGGGGCATGTAGCATTGGTAGCCACTTCTACTTTCTTTGTCGCCAGCGCATACGCCGATTATCATCCTGATTCCAAATTCAAATGGGTGATGTATGGAGCAGCCGGCGCCGCTACGCTTGCCACCGGCTATTTAAGGTCCCGGGCCGGGGAGCACTTCCCCTCCGATATCCTGGTGGGAACGGTCGTAGGCACGATGTCCGGACTGCTGACCCCCAGGCTCCACCAGACTAAACTGATCAAAAATCAAAAGCTGAGCATTGTCCCGTTTGCCGGGAGGAGCCAGGGGCTGGCGATGTTCTATAAATTATAGGGGCGGGCCGGTGAGGACCGACGGGCCGTATGCCGGCCGGGCTCTCATTCGGATTTCCGGAGAAAGATATTTCCGCTGATGCTCTCCAGGTTGATCGGCTTACCGCCTCCATTGATCAGGTCCGTGATGTGTGTAGCGGGGGTGTGATTATTCCTGGGAGGGACATTCATAGCTATATTCGTGTAGACGGTCCCGGTGACGGTATTGAGCTTCAGATCTGCCTTACGTTCAGGGGCGACGGTGAGGTCGACGAAGCCGCTGATGGTATGGGCCCTGACCGCAGCGGTCCTGCCTGTTATGATAATATTCGCGTTGATGGTTTCGATCGACAAATCGGCATTCTCCGGAAGATATACCTCACAGGAGACATGAGCCCGGGTACAGTTATAATTGCCATAGATATGGACTCCATTGCAGCAGTCGCAGGAATCACTCCTTCTCCTTGCTTTCTCAAAATCCAGCTTGGCGACCACGGCCACCGCATTCCCGGAATCACCGAACACCATATTGTAAAGATCGTTGTCTTTGTTGTCATTGACATCGATCGAAGCCTTCACATAGACTTCGTTCTTATTCCAGGTGTGTACCTGAATGGAGTCCGCAATCTGGATATTCAGGGCCACCAGGTTCTTTTGAGAGAAGTCAATATGTTTTTCGACGGTCTTTTGGGCGCTGGCGGGAGATAGCCCGATCCAGCAGAGGAGCAGTCCTATAGTATATTTCATAACCGATCAATTTGATGTTGGGACAATAAGATGAATGAATGGGCGGGGACGTTATTTTTTCCTAAGGAAGATAGCACCGGTGATCGTAGTAAGCTTCAGGTCCACTCCTCCCCCATTGAGGCGGGTATTCATTATGGACCCGCCGATGCGTTTCATTTGTTTGTCATCGGAGGGGAAGTCGAAATCGGAATAGATGCTTCCTGACATCGTTTTCATTTCCAGGTCGACGGGGGTCTTAGCCGGGATGGTTACATCTATTTCACCGCTGATGGTTGCAATGGAAATGGGTTTGTCCTTATTGACCTCGTTGAAGACCACATCGATGGCTCCGGAAATATTGGATAGCACCAGGGGGCCGGTCGAATTTCGTATCTTTATGGCCTGACAGACATTTACTTCCACTTCATTTTTCATGTTCTCTACCGTGACGGCGCTGCGCCGCTCGCAGCCGCTCTGGATTTTTAAGGAAAGGTTATCCGGGACCCTTATCTTATACCCGCCTTCGCGGGTGAAGGGCAACAAACATTGTATGGTGATCTCCTTACCGTTCTTTTCCACGGAGAGCCCTATTCCGGTATTATCGGTAGCTCCCGCATAGACCGGTTTGAGCCCTTTGGCCCGGTCGGGGGGCGTAATAGAGTGGTCAGAGGTGCTGGTGACAATAATTTCATTGCCTGCGTAGCCTTCGATGGGCAGGTCGCCTACAAAATCAATGAGGGTAAGTTTGGCTTCTTTTGAATTCTCTATGGCGGTCTTATACTCCTGGGCGCTCAGGGTACCCGCGGTGAATAAGAGGGCCATAAACAGATGGATGGAATGTATACGTTTCATTTTCTTTATTTAATTGATTGAAATAAGTGCAGGCGAACTACTGCTATAATGTCCGGAGACCTTTCTCCGCGATCGTTTTGACATCCGGCAGGGTCTTCTCATCGGAAATAATATCCCGGATGGGTTTGATGGCTTTTGTTTCTTTCATTTCCGTCAGTAAGTTTATCAGTACGATCTGAACGATGGGTTCCGTCTGCATGCTCAGGGATTTAACCAATGAGTCGCGCACGGCGGTGTTGTTGGGGAATCGGGCCAGGGAATAGAGGGAAGCGAGCCGGACGTTCACATTTTTGTCATGGTTCAGCGTATTTACCAGGGCATTGATGATGGGCTGGTCGGGGTTACTGATATCTTCCGTATAGCTGACCGCCTGGATCCGTTGACTGGCTGACTCTTGCTTCAACAGCGTAAAAAGCAGCGCTTCTTTCATATCTCTCACTTCGTTCTTCAACCCGGTGATCTCTCCCCGGGAGGAGTCCGGGATTTGTCCGGCGGAAGCCGTTGCGGTTGTGCGTCCCCGTGAAGAGGCGGGAAGCAGCGTTCCGATCCAGATTCCGACGGCCAGCACGAGGAAAATGGCGGCGATCTTCCACCAGGAGGAAAGGCGTCCCGGCGCTTCCTTTAATAACCCCGCTGCGGCCAGTTTTTCGGATTCAGACCGGAGCATGCGGTCAAAGTTGTCCTTCAGTGCCGCTCCCGGTATAGCTTTTGGGCTGGCCTCTATCAATTGCAAAAGGGTATTCAGTTCCTTTGCATCCCGGGCGCATTGCTCACAGGTGAGCAGGTGCCGTTCTATTTCTTCGCGCCGGGAGGGATCCATTTCTATTAAGGCCGATTGTATTTCTTCGCAGGTCATATTCCTTCCTCCTGTTGTTGTTTAAAATAAAGGTTTCTGAGCTGTCGGATGGCTCTGTGGACCTGCACTTTTATAGCGGCCACCGAGCTATTCCGGATCTTCGATATTTCTCCATATTTCAATCCCTGGTAACGGCTTAGTACGAGCACTTCCCGTTGGTCGGGCGGCAGTTGGCTAAGGGCCTGGTCCAATCGGATAAAGTCTTCTTCCTGCCAGGCGTCTTCGTGGCCGGGGGAAAGATCCGGGGGCTCCTCTCCGTTCATGGAGAAGCGATCGGAATATTTCCGTTGCTGACGGCAGAAGTCGATATGGACATTACGGGCCATCTGGTACATCCAGGACCTATAGGTTCCTGCGGTCCCGTCAAATGTGTGCCGGTACCGGATGATCCGATAGAACAGATTTTGTGTCAGATCTTCGCTGGCAGCGGGATCGAAGGTGAGCTTGAGGAAGAAATTGTATAATTTTTCATGGTACCGTTCGAACAGTTCTGACAGTTCGGAGAGGAGCCCTTCCTTGACCCGGAGCATTATTTTTTCATCAGATAGTTCAGTCACCAATTACTATAATTAAGCTTTTCTTCATTGATTACTCCGGAAAGATAAAATGGTTACCGGAGGAGGCGAACTATTTCTTCATGTCCGAAATGCAGGGCCCAGTCCAGGGCGGTGGATTGATAGGCTTTGTCCCTTACTTTGAGGTTGGGGCGGGCGGAGAGGACCAGTTTTGCCAGTTCTGCATCATTTCGTTCGGCGGCTATATGGAGGAGCGTTTTATCCCATTCGCCATATAGCTGGTTGGCTTGTTGGGGAAATTCGCTGAGCAGCCGGGCGGCCCGGTCTTTCCAGCCGAGGTCCCAGGCATCGAGTACCTGAAAGGAGCAGCCCTGTGCCAGGAGCCATTCTCCGGAGGCGGGCTGCTGGCAATGTACGGCGAGCTGCATGAGGGTCATGCCGTTGGTCAGGGGCCGGTGCAGGTCTTCTTCCCGAAAAGAGCTGGGCGGGTTCTGCAGGGTAGGAAGGTCGCCTCTGCCGATGGCTTCTGCCAGCTGCACCTGTTCTTTCCCGGGAGGATGGGCGAGCAGACGATCTGTTTTGAGCCACCAGGTCCAGCCGTCCCCGATCCAGGTAAAGCCTATTTGTTCGTACATGCGGCGGCCGGTGGCATTGAGCACGGCATAGCGGTATCCTCTTTCTTTCGCATACAGGCAGGCGGCCATTACGAGGGCTTTGCCGATCCCCCGTTTGCGGGCTTGGGGCACGACGCCTACATGATAGATGCCAGCCACGCCGTAAGGGCCTGTCGTCAATAAAACACCGCAATGTCCTGCTACTTTCTTATCCAGGAAAGCGATATATCGGTGAATCCCGGCAGGCTGTCCGGGGGATGGGAACCCGGAAGGGAACTGATCGATGGTCCCCTGGTCCGGGGAGGGAGGAGGGATGATGGCGCGGGCATAGGGCAGGCCTTCCACTTTCAACAGCGATGTCAGGTTGTCGGCTACGACCCGCAGTTCCTTAGGGGTTGGGTAAGGAGGGGCCATTGTTTCCAGGTCGAGGGACATCCAGCAGGGTCGCCACCCTGGTTGAAAGCCTCTTGCGAGCAGTCTTACTCCCAGGTCCCGGGGTTGCGGGGGATTCAGGGACCAGCAGCCTGCGCCTTTGGGCGGATGTTGCCGGTATTGTTCAATCAGGTCATCCAGCTGGCCGCCGGCCTTCTCTTCGTCGAGGGCCGGGAAGGGGATGATGGATTCCCCGTTCGGGCCGGTCCAGGTCCAGGAGAGTCCATCTTTTTGCCGCAGCTCTCCGCCGAGGGCGACGGCATCCATGCCGAAGAGCGTTATATGATTGAGGGCGGCGGCGCGTTCCAGCTGAGCGGGAGTCGCATCACGAAGTACATTGGGGAGTATTTCCGGATGGGGCATATATTTCTCGTTTTTTCCTATCTTCGGACCTAAGCTAAAAGCCAACCCTGACCATGCGCTCTCTCACTACGGAACAAAAGATCCACTATACCCTGCGCATAGCGATCGCTATGTGTTTTATCGGTCATGGAGCTTTTGGCATTATTACCAAACCTATCTGGTGCAATTACTTTGCCGTCTTTGGGATCGGTAAGGATCTCGCCTATCGGCTGATGCCTGTACTGGGTTCTTTCGATATTCTGCTGGGGCTCATCATGCTGGTCTATCCCATGCGGATCATTCCTTTATGGCTGGTGATCTGGGGGGTCCTGACGGCGGCATTGCGTCCTTTGTCGGGAGAGCCTTTTGCCGAACTGATCGAGCGGGCGGGCAATTTCGGGGCGCCTCTTGCCTTTTTGATTCTTTCCGGCAGCGGTGGGAAGGGGATCAGGGGCTGGATAGCCCGGGTACCAGAGAGCAGGTCTTCTACCAGAGAGCTCCGCGGCAGCCAGTATGCTGCTGACAACGGGATTTCCAGGGAGACCCTGGCCAAACTGACCCTTTGCCTGCGCATTGTCGTATTCCTTTTGCTGCTCGGCCATGGCTGGCTTAATATACTACAGAAGAAGGGGTTGCTCGGTCAATATGCGTCGCTGGGAATTTCTTCTCCGGATACGGTGGCCCTGTATGTCGGTCTGTTCGAGATCGTCGCCGCCTGCGCTGTGCTGATCCGGCCTTTGCGCCCTGTCCTGCTGGGGCTGTTCATATGGAAAATGTCGAGTGAGCTCTTTTATCCCCACTATGAGCCGTTTGAATGGGTGGAGCGGGGAGGCAGTTACGGGGCGATCCTGGCGTTATGGTTGGCAATACGGCAAGTAAGCGCTGAACGTTATGTCACTTTGGCTACATAAGCCAGTAATTCCCGGAGAGTGCTATCGGGAAAGTCGGTATCCATTTTAATTTCCGGGAAATATTTTGTCACGCCGGGATTCTTCTGCAGGTAATTGAGGTAGTTGATACAGCTGTTACGAAGGGTATTATATAGAAAAGCCTTACCATCTTTCTCGTTATCGAAATGCGCTCGTTTTTTCCAAAGCAGAAAAAAGGTGTCCATAGTGCGGCTCCTGGCGGAGACCTGATCTCCCAGCAAGGAATAGGCGAAGGAGAAGAATTCTGGGTAATATTGAAAGAAAAGCTCCTTAAAGGCCTGGGGAGAGCCTTCCCTCAGATCGTTAATGCTAACAGCATGCTCGTCCTGCTCGTCCATAATCAAAAATTAAGTATTTCCCGATTAATTCAACAAATGGCTATCCCATTCTATGTCAGGGTATCCATCATGGCTGTTGGACCAGGGCAGGTAACGGGTGGAGTAATAATTTTCGATGGCGGCGCCGAGGGCTTCCGTGAGGCCGGTAGATTCTTTTTCGATATCCGACCAGGTATCTCTTTTATTATATACCAGGGCTATCGGCTCCTGGTCTTTCTCCGGAAAGTTGACGAGAAAGATCACTACTTTATTGATCAGGATGGGCTTGACGAGGATCAGATCCCATTGTCCGTTGAAGAAGTATTCCACTTCAAAGGAACTTTCGAAGGGCAATGATTCCTGGATCGAGGACGCGTAGGGGATATTTCTTAACCTGTTGAGTTTTAGCCGAAAACCAGACATAGTAAAAATTTAAATGATTACAATGATGATGGTCTAATATACAATGTTTGTAATCCCTGAAGCACGTGGGTCATGCGTAAACACCGGGATATTACAAGGACACAGGTTGATTTATTGGCGATGGCTGACCGCGTGTATGCGATCATTCGAATAAGCAATATTAATTGCTTTCCTTCAAGATGCTGTAGAATTAATTCTACAAAGCATTCTTTTTTATTACTGAATTTAGCATGGGCTCCGACGATAAGAGAAAACACTTACCGCTCAAGCGGATCAAACAACAATATGCAACCACAAATATTATTGGCAGACGATCACAGTATGATCCGGAAGGGGCTCAAATTGTTGTTACAATTGCATCTGGGGTTTACGGACGTTCATGAAGTGGTAAGCTGTAATGAGCTGATGAAGGAGCTGGCCAAAAAGAAGTATACGCATATGGTCCTGGATATAATTCTGTCGGATGGGAGCACGCTGGAGATCCTGCCCAATATCCGGAAAGTTTATCCGGATTTGCGGATCATGGTATTTTCCATGCAGCCTGCCGAGGTTTATGGAAAGGCGCTGAAGCAATATGGGATCGATCATTATCTTCCCAAGATCACGCCGGAGGAGGAGACGATCCGGCTGCTGCGGCGGTTCCTTCAAAATGAGCAGGCGCTGCGGGATCCTTCCAGCATAAAATATCCCAATAATCCATTTTCCGCATTGGCGCCCAGAGAATTAGAAATATTGCATTATGTCCTGAAGGGGCTGGGGACCAAGGAAATTGCCGAGACCCTGAATGTAAAAATGAATACTATTTCCACCGTTAAGAACAGGATATTTGAAAAGACACTGACGGCCAATCTGAAGGAGCTGATAGAATTAGCGACCTTATATAATGTCAATTATTAAGAGATATTAAGATAACGGGTGTATCTTGGCGAGAAGAGAACCATCTGTATTATGGCATTTTACCGGTCATTCTTACTGTTAATCTTTTTTGGGGGATCTTCTTTTTTACTACCGGCGCAGAATAATTACCAGGTACAACGATTTACTACGGACAACGGTCTTCCTTCCAATGGCATCAAGGGCTTGAAATGGGAGGCGGGAACAGGATTTCTATGGGTTGCCACGGAGGCGGGCGTGACCCGTTATAACGGCAGCGATTTCGTTATTTTTTCGAAGGCCAATACGCCTGAATTATTCTCTGAGAGAATGTTGTTCATGCTGAAGAACCAGGAAGGGAGGATCTATACTTCGGATGAGTCGGGAAATATTTTCTTCGTTCTGGGCAGCAGGCTGCAATACATGGGGCAGGTGCAGCTGGACACCCGTCCATCCACCTTCAGGCTGGTGGGGCTGGCAGCATCCGGCACACTATTCCGGCAATCCAATACGCTGCCTGCGGCTGATTTTGGGTTTAATTTCAACAAAGAGCTGGGGATCCCGGTAAGCAGCAGCCGTATCATCCTTTTCCATAAAGATTCCCTGTACGATTACAGGCTGGGTCAACGGGAGCCGGCCTTTATCACTTCTTTTGAGCCGAATGCCAAAGTATTCCGGCTGGGGGGAGCCTTCTTCGTTTTTAACAGGTCATCCGGATTTGCGCGACTGAATGTAGATACTTTCCGGACAATGCCCATGCCGATAAAGATCATAGACCCTGTCACTCCTTCTGCGGGTGTATACAAACGGCTTTTTTGGGAGAATGGTATGAAGAACCCTATCCTGATCGAGGGATCGATGGCCTGGAAGCTGGAATACGGGAAAGACGGTCTTGTTGCGAGGCCTATCTGTACGGTTGTTCCTACGGATGCCCTGCTTTCCTATGCGGAGTATGACGAGAAGAGTGGGATCCTGTTCCTGGGAACTCATTCAAGGGGAATTATTGTGATCCGGGAAGACAGGGTGCGTTCCGTTAAAAGAGATCCTCCGGTCCCGGATCAGATCACCTCCACCTATAGTCAGGTTGCGTTATCGAATGGGTCGGTATTGACTTCGGGAGGTGATGTGCTCGGCGGCCCCCCTCCTTCCCGGCTTCCGGTGAAGACGACTTTTAATAATTTTACGCTTCTTACGGCGGATAGTCTTTTATGGTATAGCCATGAGGATACCGTTTACCGTTATTCTTACCGGACGGGGCAGACGGCTGCTTTTTTTGCGGGTTCCGGGTCGATCACGGATGGGTTTGCCTTATCCGGTGACGGGTTATACATAGCCAATGCTATCGGCGTCGGTATTTTTCAAGGCGGGCGGTTCGATTATTTATACCGGTATCCGAGACCGGATATCAACAGTAATGCTCCTTTCTCCATGCTGGAGTTGAAGCCGGGGGTATTGGCTATTGCTACCTGTAATGGTCTGTTCGGTTTCGATGTGCATACGCATATGCTGGATACCTTGTTGCAACCGCCGGGGACCTGTGTCCGGGCCTTGTGGAAATATAAGGATTACCTTTTTATCGGAACTTATGGCAAAGGTATCTATCTTTTGAAAAACGGGGTATTGAAGCCTCTCCCATTGGACAAGAACAATTATCTCCAATACGCGCATTGCTTCCTGCCGGATAAGAGGGGGTATTGCTGGATCAGTACGAATAAGGGGCTTTTCCGGGCCATGCCGGAAGATATGGTCGATGCCTTCGAAAAAGATATGCCGGCAGTCTATTACCAGTATTATGGACGGGGTGATGGCATGGCCATTACGGAGCTGAATGGAGGTTGCAGTCCCTGTGCATTGGCGTTGAATGACAGTCTGCTGTCTTTTCCTTCTATGGATGGATTGGTGTGGGTGGATCTGTCACGGCCTCTTCGTTCTTTACAGGAAGGGGATATCTACATCGATGAATTCTATGCAGATGGCCGGAAGATGAATAAAGGTTCTTTATTCAAGCTGCATCTGTCTTCCGGCACCCGCGAGCTGGCTTTTAGCCTGGGATTTCCGGCCTGGGCCAACAGAGAAAATATCTATATAGAGTATCAGCTGCAGCCTTACTCGAAAAACTGGGAGTTGCTGGAGATTCAGAATAATCCCCAGATACGGTTCAGCAATCTGCCTTCCGGCGATTACCGGCTCCTGGTCCGGAAGCTAAGTGGGTTTGGCGCGGGGAATTACACGTATGCGGAGACGAGTTTCCATATCGATGAGCGTTGGTACCAGGAGCCCCTGATATGGTTGCTGGGGATCTGTTTTCTTACTGCGGGGGTCATTGGGATCGTGAGCTTGCGCACCCGTCAGTTCCAGATCAGGCAGAACAGGCTGCAAAGGCAGATCATGGAGAAAACGAAGGAGCTGAAGCAAAAGAATGAGGAGCTGGAAAAGACCGATCATATTAAAACAAGGCTGATTTCGATCATCAGTCATGATCTGGTGACCCCATTGAAATTCCTGCATCTGGCGGGTAAGAGCCTGATCGAGAAGAAAGACCAGCTGTCGGAGGAATTACAGCGGGAGACGATCACGGAGATCATGAATACGTCCAAGGAGCTGGAGTTGTTATCTACCAATATTCTGAACTGGATCAAGTATAAGAATGAGGATAGGCGGCTTGCCAAGGAGAGCTTCAACATGGATCAGCTGGTGACGCAGCTGTTTGGCATTTTCTATTCCATGGCCAAGCAAAAGCAGATCCGGCTGATCAATGCGGTGGATGACAACCTGATTCTTTACCAGTTCATTGAGCCGGTAAAGATCGTGGTCTATAATCTGGTGCTGAATGGCATCAATTTTACGTCTGAGGGGCATATTCTTGTCAGCAGTGCGCCTACTGCGGAGGGGATAGCGATTACGATCGAGGATACGGGAGTGGGCATGACGCAGGAGCAGATCAATAATATCATGGCGGATCATTTTATCATTTCTTCGGCCAATGTGGACCGGCGTAAGGGCAATGGGCTTGGGTATCTGATCATTAAGGATCTGTTGAAGATCATCCGGGGGAATCTGTCGATCCGGAGTGAGAAGGGGAAGGGGACGCAGGTGACTATCCGCCTTACGGTACAATAGACGCCAGGGGCGGCTATTTGTACCGTAAGGCCAATCATGAGAGCCGGAAAGGGAGACCGTCAGGTCTCCCGGCCCCTCTGAGGGGGCCAGTATCTTTCCCGCGCGCCTGCGCGGGAGCGACACTTACTCCCTGTTCTTCCCCGGGCCTATATGAATATAGGCCCTTTCCGGCTCTCATGATGGCCCTTCGGGCAGCGCACCCGTGGTGCGCTATACGCAAAAAAGCCGATCTTTCGATCGGCTTCGGGTTGCAATCTTGCGGTTCAAGATTTAGGGGTTGGGTTGTTAGGGGTTAGCAGTTTTGCGACAAGCTGCTATGCATTAAGTTTAAAAAAAGGTATATAAAAGCAGGGCTGCAGTGGCTACACCTGCCAGAAAACAAAGTAAAAGAGCTACAAAACTTTTGAAAACCTTCACCTTCACACTCTTCTGCGAACCTGTTTCCCATGCCGTTTTACGGGGTACTTTTCCTACGAACGGAAGAGAATGGGTGGTATTTTCTACGGTTTCCATAGAATAGGCGGATTGAGGTTTAGGGGGTAAGGTTTATTGTTATACAGCCGTAAGGCAAAATCACTCGTTCGTTCGTCAACCGTTGATAACGGAAGACTCCTGCAGATACTTCTGTGTGGGATGGTAGATAAAAAGGCAGCTACCGTTCTTGACGATGCGGATGATCTTAGGGCTCATCGTCTTGGGCAGTGCCGGACATCCCTGGCTGGTGCCGATAGCTCCGTTGTTATTCATGTACTTAACGCTCACATAGGTAGAGCCATGCAGCACGATATTCCTCTTTCCAGCCAGGTCGTTATAACCGGAGTCTACGCCATCAATGCGTAAGGACAGCCCGTTACGTCCGTAATAGGTTTTTTTGGTGATATAGAAGCCCAGGCTGCTTTTATAGGAATCCGGTTCGTTGGAAAAGGAATCGGCGTATTCGGCGCCTGAGTTCTGGCCATGGGCGACAAAGGTGCGATACAGTAATTTCTTGTGGCGTACGTCGATCACATACATCCGTTTGCTGCAGGAGGACTGGCTGAAATCAACAATAGACAGTACGCTCTTCTTGCGGATAAGGCCCTTTTTCAAAAGATTGTGGTATCCCCGCCAGGCATATTCAAAGGCTTTTTCATTCAGTCCGGACCGTTTCAGGGACATATAATCGTAGAGGATCACGGCTTCGCTGACGACCATCTTCGTTTCGACGGCTTTGGCCATGGCTTCCGCCGAATTAGCATTTATCGAGCTGGTGTTTACCGAATAGGTGTTTACCGGGTTCACGCTTTTCTCCTCCAGGTATAGGGGGGCAGCGGTGATGCTGGTATGGTTGACGAATTTCTTTATGATCGTCGAAGAATAGGATGGAAGCAAAATATCTTTTTCAGAAGAGCTTCCGGATTTGGCATCCTTATTGGATATCATAGCAGGAGCCGAGACGATCATAGAAGAGAGAGTAACCTTAAATAAAAGGTTTGTAAGGACTCGCATGGAATTTGGATTTTAAAATGAAGAGTATTGGATTAAGCATTTTTGTTCGTTTTAGTCTTGTTTGATCAGGAAAGTATTTCTTTCCACCAGCAGATCTCCTTTATACAATTCATATTGAAATATGCCGGCGTGCTGGAAATTTAATTTTTCAACGATCAGCAAGGAATCCCGTATTTGTTTGATCTCAAATAAAAGTTTGTCATTTTCATCAAAGAACCGGACTTTATATTTTCCGCTTTGTGCGTCCGGCACTGCAATGACCAGGTCACTATTCCTTTCTCTCCGGATATATCTTGATAAAACGCCATTCGTATGTTTAATTCCGGGAGTGTCAGGGTTTTTCATCCATCCAGCTTCTTCATTATTATACAACGAATTTTTTAAAGAAATATGAGGGCGGTGAAAGGAAGATTGTAAAAAAATATGAGCAGGCCCGGCGTTGGTTCCGACAGTTATCAATAACGCTACGGCGAGGGAAGACAAGAACTTGTCTTTTCGGGAGAATGGGTATGGCATTGTCTCCAGGTTTATTGGTTTTAGGGCAAGAAATTTCAGTGATACCAATATCCGTGAAAATGAACGCTTTAATATACAGGCATCGATAGAAATATCTCGTGTATGTAAAAAAAACAAAATATAAGACGCCTTTATGCTCTTAAATTTAAATGAGCATACCCGATAGGACAATTAAGGTTTTTTTCAGGCAGTTCGGTTCGGTCTTTTTTTCCGCAGGGGTGATCCATCCGGCGATTGGTCTTGTTCCTTTTCTTCTTCTTCTTTGACTGAATGTTTCATGGGGATCACAGGAATGGGCATATCTTTCATCCTGGATTCCAGATCACAATATTCTTTCTGGACTGCCAATACCTCGGCGTGCGCCCTCATCATCTCCTGTTCAAGCTCTGCAATGCGCCGGTTTTTCTTACTGATCTTATAATATCTCAAAAAGAACCCAATAAGTACAGATAATCCGATGATCGCCAACAGCGTGAGTATATCGATGTTAAAGGAAAGGTCGAATAAGGGCATAACGGATTAATTTAAATGGAAAAGTTAAGTACAGAGATCAGCTTACTTTCCATCTATTACCAGTAAGAAAGGGAGATAAGAAAACTGGCGCGTACGCAGGGATGTCCCGTAGTGTAAAGTTTATTCATAGAATACCGATTTTAGTTGCCTATAAAAATACCCCGCACTCCCCCCCCTCTTTAATCATTCTATTCAATTAACTGCCGCGAGCGGACAATTGGAGGAGGTGGCTTGGATTAATGTAGAATCGACAGTTATGTCTTTCCTGACAATCAATTGGCAATAAATCGTTAAAGTTTTGTAAAGTCATGGATTATCTTTATTACACAAACAAAGATCAGATCCAATATCCCGCGAAAAAACACAATATCCTGTTGAAGAATTGATCCGATATCCGAAGGCTTTCACAAAAAAGATCAACGAACTTCGGATAAGTTAGTAAGACTCTCATTATGGGAGTCTTATTTTTTTATGGCCGGGCCGGAAAACGGGGCAGCCTCCTTTTTGGGAGGTCCCTCGCATCATATAGCACAAAATCGTTATCCAAAAAATACAGATGCGTTATCCTGGCTATATCGTTTTATTTCTGCTATATTTAGCCTTCAAGGTTAAGGCATGATAACAAGGCTTATCACGTTCTCCATTTTTACTATCCTCTTAGTGTCTGTAATACCGGTGCTGGCTCAGCCAGACTCCTACAATGGATATTTCGTTCAACATTTCACCGATGAAAATGGGTTGCCGCAAAATAGCATCAATGACCTTCTTTTTGACAATGAGGGTTATCTGTGGCTGGGATCGCAGGTGGGTCTGGTGCGTTTTAACGGTTATTCCTTCAAATTATATTATCCGGACGACAAGCCGATGATGGAGTCGGATGTGATTATGCTGGGTAAAAATGACAAGGGGCCTATCTATTTTCAGACCAATGACCATAACCTTTATTGTTATGCGGGCAACAACAGCCATTTGCTGAGTCCGGTCAATACTGCTCCCCAGCAAAATCCCCGGCTTCTCAGCGGGGGGAAGCGGATTTTTGATTTTACGCATTTTCTCAATAGTGCTGTACCGGGGGAGGGCGGGACGGGGAAGAGAAAGCTGATCTTCGGGGACCTTTTTGAGCAGAACCGGAATTTCTTTGTAGTCGATACGGCGCATGTCTATTTTCTTTACAGGGATACCCTCTATTATTATAATGAAAAGGAACTGCTGCAGCTGTCAGGCGTCAGCGCCAGGGATCAGTACCTGGTGTTGGAAAGAAAGCTGTATGTCCTTAAAAAGGATTCCATGATGGGGGTATATGAGGAGGGGAGAAGGGTGAAGGGAGCGGCCCCTATCGGGGGGGACCTGCTGGCGGATATCGGCGGACGGGTCGCTGCGGGCGCCAGGGAGCTGAGACGGGGACGGGAGGATCGGTACGGTGCTGGTCCGGGAGCGGCAGGGGCGGGATTGCGGGCAAGCAACTTCCGGTTATTTTCTTCCGGGGAGATCAGCCACTTACTGGCAGGAAGCCGGTTATACAGGATCGACCGGGGGCCCAACGGGGAGTTGACCACCCGTTTTTTGCTGGACCTGGGTTTTGCCACGAATATCAGCGGGATGGAGTATAATCCGGAGCTTGACCTGCTCCTGGTCGCAACGGAAACGGAGGGGTTCTATTCCCTTCGTAAAAGCAGGTTTCAGGGAAGCAGCTTCTCCCCTGCCCTGCAGGACCGGTTGTCCGGTTATCTTTTCGGGGCTCTTACGCTCCTTCACGGATCGACGATCCTGACGGATAAGTTCAGCTTCGACGCTACCGGAAAAATCGGGTTGTTCAAGGACAGCACTCCTCCCAGGCAAAGGGGGCTTTACATCGACAGGAAGGAGCATCTGTGGAGCGCTATTTATGATCGTCCCCGGAAGTTGACCACGGAAAGGAAAGTACTGCAGATCTTTCCGGCGCTTGACGGGCCAATCATCGACTATGAGGAGGACGAACAGGGACAGCTCTATTGTTTGACGGAGAGGAGTCTCTGGCGCCTGGAGACGGACAGCTTCCGGCGTATTTTCAACAATGAGCAGGTTGCCGCGAGAGGGGCCAATGAGTCTTTGTGCCTGGCAGGGCCGCATCAGTTCTGGATTGGCGGTTACTCCGGCCTTATCCGGTATGATCTACGGAATAATGAAGCCAAAATGATCCCTCTTCTTTCCGGCGCTCATGTACGGGCAATCCATGCCTGCGGGGATGGTAGGGTCCTGGTGGGGACTTACGGGCAGGGCTATTATTATTATTATCATGACCGGTTCTTCCGGATGCCCCTGGGTAAAAACGGGTTTCTAATCACGGCCCATTGCTTCCTGGAAGATAATAAGAATAATATCTGGATCTCCTGCAACAAGGGGTTGTTCAAAATCCCCAAGGCGGACCTGAATGCCTGGTGCGATTCGCAGAGCACGCAGATCTATTATTACTATTTTGGCCGGCAGGATGGTCTGCGGACCAATGAGTTCAACGGAGGTTTCAATGCTTCCGGAGTGATTACCCGGGATGGATTTGTCACGCTGCTTTCCATGAAAGGAATGGTGTGTTTTTATACGGACTCTTTGCGATCCGACTTTCCTCAGGGCCACATCGATATTGCTAATATCGAGATCGATGGAAAATGGGGCCACAAAACGGATTGCATCGTACTTCCTCCTGATTATAACAGTTTGCAGCTGGAAATATCCTGTCCCTACCTGGGCAACAGGAATAACCTGTACCTGGAATATTGTTTAAAGGGGTTGAATGACGAGTGGAAAGACGTGCCGGAAGACGGTTACCTGAACCTCAGCAGGCTCGGGCCGGGCAGTTATACGCTCCGGGTGAGGAAGGTCAATGGGTTTGGTAAAAATAACTATTCGTTTCGGGAATGGAGTATTGTGGTCAAGGCTCATTTTTACCGGAAGACCTGGTTTAAGCTTTTGTCGGGGCTGCTGCTTTTATTATTACTGGCAGCGCTGGTGCAGCTGCGATTGAAACTGGTGGAAAAGCAAAAGGAAGTGCGGGTCAAGGCGGAGAAATTAAAAGGGACGGTCGTGGCGTTGGAAAAGACCGTGAAAAAATTACAGGAATCTGAAAAAGCCCAGCTGCAGACCAGTAAGGTCCGGGAAAAGCTGATCTCGCTGGTGATCCATGATCTCCGGTCACCTCTTCGTTTCCTCACTATGCTGGCGGGCAACCTGCATGATAACCTGGCTGATATGTCTGCGGAAGAAATGAAGGAGCGTACGTATTGGGTGAAGAAGGGTACGAATGATATCTATAATTTTTCGGAGGATTTCCTGTTGTGGGTGACCAGTCAGAAGAATAATTTCAGTATCGCCAGGCGCCTGTTTCCATTGGAGCCTTTATTCCAGGAGATCTATGATTTTTTCCTGGAGCAGGTACAGCAGAAAGGCAATAGCATCTTTTATGAGGCTCCCGGGGGGTTGGCCATTTATTCAGATCCGCATATCCTTATTACGGTCATTCGTAACCTGGTCGACAATGCCAATAAATATACCGACAAGGGTAAGATCCTTATCAGCGGGTATAAGGAGGATGACCATATCATCGTTTCCGTTTCGGATACGGGGAAGGGAATGAGCCCGGATCAGATAGAGCGATTTTTGCAGAACGAGAGCCTGGATGACGTGAAGTCGGGCAGCCAGCTGGGGCATAAATTCATTTTCGACCTTACCAAAAGGATGCAGGGTACGATCTCGATCGAGAGCCGGGAGGCGGAGGGAACAACGGTAAGGCTCCGATTCCCTATCGATCCATCAGGCTAAACTATCCATCTGTTTTTTATATTTACCGGGAGTGATCTGGTAAATTTTCTTAAAGGCCAGGATATAGTTGCTGATGCTGGAATAGCCGATTTCATAGGCGATCTGGCTGATCGACTTAGCGTTGTCGGCGATCATCTCTTTGGACTTTTCAATCCGCTTGTTCCGTATGTATTCCGAGATCGTCATGCCATGGGTGGACTTGAACAGGAAGTTGAGCTTATGATAGCTGGTATAGGTCTTTTTCAGGATGGAATCCACGGTAAAAGTATCGGAACAGTAGTATTCGGAAATGTAGGATTCCACTTCTTTTATCAGGCTGAGGTCATCTTCGTTGTCGATGCCGGCGGCGGCATGGACGGCCGACAGGTTCCGGTGGCGGCTGCATAAAAAGAATTCCAGCAGCGAGAGTGCATGATTCTGGATTTCCAGGAGGTTGTCCCTTCCTTTTGCTTCCAGGTTCATTATCGAGGAGAAAAGGGAAAGCTGTCTGCGGCCAAGCCGGCAGGTAATGATATTCGATTCCGTTTCCAGCGCCTGTTCTATCTTTGAAAAATTGGGGTTGTCTTTCAGGAACAAGCCGATCCAATCCCGGGGGATGAGCAGGACGATGACCGAAAGATGAATAGGGGAAAAGGATTTGAGCTGGAATTCTTTGTTGCCGGTGGACAGCAGTCCCAGGCCAGGGCTTGCCGGCTGCCCGTTATCGGGTGGGTTTCCGGTAGCGATATGCAGGTCTCCTTTGTAGTTAATAAAGGTCAGAACAAGGTCCTGTTCATCGAAAACGGGCAAAGAGATATTCAATTGATCAGCGGATTCTTTCCAGCGATGGATGGTCAATCCAACGGGAAGTCTTTCTGAAAGCCGATAGGAGGCAGCGGCTTTCTGGTTAGATAAAGGGGTTGTAAGGGGCTTCATAGTTATTCGTTTCCGGTTAGTATTAGGGGGCTATCAATATAGTCGGGTTATTTGTTTAGTGGGGATTGAGGTAATGCCAGGGGGAAAATCCATATTCTTTCTTAAAGGCCAGGGTAAAATGAGAGGGGTTGGAATACCCGATCTCCGTTGCAACCACTTTTACAGGCACCTTATTATCCAGTAATTTTCTGGCATGCTCTAATTTGTTTTTCTGATAGTACCCGAACAGTGTTTCTCCATAGTATTTTTTGAATTTTGTTTTCAGACTTGTGGGGCTCATTGCCGAGATCCGGGATAGCTTCTCGATCCCAGGGAACTCCTTCTTATAATGTACACAGAGGTGCTGTTCTACTTTGGATAAATTGACGGTGTCCTGGGAGCTCAGGTAATTTCCCTCGCCCGCCAGTTTGTCCATTACAAAGAATTGTTGCAGCAGGTATTCGACCAGGATGGAGATATTTCTGATAGTGAAGAGTTCGCGGAAGGGGTGTTGCACGATCTCTGCCATAAAATCATTGATCAGGAGGCGGTATTTGAAGGTAATCGGCCAGCTGATGGACGAGACCCTGTTGGCGGACTGGAGGATCGTTGCGATGGCGCCTGCGTCAAAATCATGGATAAGGTGTCCGAGGCTTGACTTTTGGACTCTTACGATGAGAGAGCGGATAATCCTTTCTTTCGGGTAGGTGATCAGCTTACCATATTCCGCATCGGTGATGGATACTGAAGAGTGGGCTTTGTCTGTGGGGGTGCTGGCAAGGGATAAGGACAGCTCATTTTCCGGTTTGCCCGGTATACCGATCTCTTCAATACTTAAAATATAGGAGGAGGCATCGGGAGAAGGTAAGAAGCTAAAGGTGAGATCATCCGTGAGCATGGAGACGTTTACGGCCAGGACTTCTATCCCGGTCGAAACACCTGCAACGGTGATAAAGCCTTTTCCTGTCTTTCCTGAAAAATAAAGCACCGAATCCGTTACGATACAAGACTTGTCTTCTGCGATCACCTCAAAACATTTCAGAAAAGGTTCTGAATTTTCAAGAGATACATAACCCATTGAATTAAATTTATTCAGCCATAGTAAGAACTTATACAGGCTACTAATCCATATAAGCTGTTTAAATTCTTTTTTCTGACCGGGTGGAACCCGGCGTCTGCATTCCCTGACTAAACAAACTTCTAAAATCTTACCCCTGGAATATGCAACAAGTTATTAATTAGGCGTCCGTGTTTATGTAGTACAAAATTTAATTGGACGTAGTTTTTTAACTACAAAACAGCGCAATACTTGACGCATTTAAACAAACAGATATATATAGTGCTTTCACTAAAAAAAGGTTCGGATTTTACGGCTTTTTAATGTCTTGTCCTCTCTCGTATCCGAAAACGTTAAAGCAGTTATCGAAAGTGTTCTTTTATTGAAATATTTATGGGAGAATCCGAATCCATCCCTATGATCAAAAATCCATACCCACATGAATAATCCGAAAAAAAAGGGCGGCGCGAGTGAGATCGTCCGGTCCCATCTCAAGCATCAGCACAAGAAGGTCTATTCGATCTGCCGGCTTTTCGCCAATACTTACAAGGAACATCAGCGTCTTTTTGCGGATATCATTGCTGCCGCCTCCCAAAGCATACAACATAAGAAAGCGGGGGAAGAAAAGCATACGCTGCTTTTGAGGGCCTGTCTGAATATGACGGCCCTGCATGCCATTTCCCGTCGCGTGGGGCCGGATACTGACCGGACCATACAATTCAAATCTCCTGATTATCAACGGTCCATGTTAAAATTCCGGGATTCGGTGGGAGAAATATCGGATTACGAGAAGATCCTTCTGTTCCTGGAGTTTGAGAAGGTAGCTCCTGCCGATATTGCTGAGCTGACGGGATTCATACCTGCCCGGAAACAGGCATCGGTTAAAGAACAGCCAAAGAAGAGTTTTATTCCTTATCTAAAGGAGAAGCTGATATGGAATTAAAGAAGGTACAGCAGGACTGGAACAGCTTCCCGGAGCTATCTATGGAAGAGCGGCCTGTTCTGTCCCCCGACCTGGAAAAAATGGTCGTAAACAATCCTTTGACAGGAGCATTCTATCTGAAGCCTCAGATCCTTGGGAGGATCCTGATCGCCGGCATCCTGTGGTTTTTAAATATCTATCAGTGGAGGGCCGAGTACAAGACCAACGGGAATGACCTGTATCAGCAGGGGGCATTGTTTTTCGTGCTAACCTATTTCATTTATTTTCATATCCGGCTGCTGCTTTTTGCCAACTACCCCTCGTTGCTTTCCCTGAAGCTGGTGCCTTTTCTCAGTAAAATCGAGACGGTACTGGATAAATATATCCTTTCCTTCGGGGTTGTCAGTGTGCTGGCCGGATTCTATCTGCTGGCTCTTTTTGAGAAGGCGCTATCCTGGCTGAACAGTGGCGCTTATACCCGGATTAGCGAAAATGGGTTTTATAAGTGGTTGATCGTTATTTTCCTATCTATTTCTTTTTATATCCTTTTTCTGCAATCGGTCATTCCAAAATATAAAAAACTGCTGACGGCGGTCAAAATGTACAGGGAGGAGATTGGCGCTAAATCACAAAAAAAATGAAATCAGGCGCCCGGAGCCTATCAATATAAGTTATATCGTTTATATTTGGGCCAATAACAACCCTATTCAAATCTAGACCCATGCATAATATCTTAATCGCCGATGACCATTCCATTGTCAGGGCAGGACTAAAATTATTGATCAATAGTTGTATCCGGGACGTAGTGATCGATGAAGCCGAAGATGGAGAGACGGTGATCAAAAAAATGAGATCCGCCAGTTTTGATCTGCTGATATTGGATATTAACATGCCTCATACGGAATCGTTCAGCCTGACCACCTACCTCTTAAAAGAATACCCCACTCTCAAGATCATCATCTTCACCATGAACCAGGAGGTCTTTTTTGCCAAGCGGTTCCTGAAGATCGGGGCGCATGGCTACCTCAACAAATACTCGAAAGAATCGGAAATCAAATATGCGATTCAGAAAGTGCTGGGTGGCAAAAGATATATCAGCGATAACCTGGCCGAGATCCTCTCCGGCGAGCTGACCAAGAAGCTAAAGGACAATCCCTTCGAAGACCTTTCCGATAGGGAGTTCGAAGTCGTTTTACAAATGCTGAAGGGCAGCAGCGTCTCGGAGATCGCCAATACGCTGAGCCTTCACAAATCCACTGTGGGTACGCACAAGACCCGTATACTTGACAAATTGAAGATCTCCAATACGGTGGAGCTGATCAACCTGGCGAGGTTGTATGAGATTATTTAATGAATAGCTATATAGGAACCATAAAAAAAACATTCGTTGAGGTGTTCCATTACTCCAGTGATAAAGCTCCTGCTGCCATTAAAAATGAGCTGGATCAGTTATTTGAGAGAAAGAGCTTTAAGGAATATCTTTCCACGAATATAACTGGCAGGTTCCTTTCAGACGATCAGTTTGAAATAACGCGCAAATGGGAGCGGGATGCGTCCACTACAACTGGAAAAGGAAAAACCATGATGTATAGG
This sequence comes from Puia sp., assembly GCA_035555335.1. GTDB lineage: Bacteria > Bacteroidota > Bacteroidia > Chitinophagales > Chitinophagaceae > Puia. The sequence goes on along the minus strand of DATMGS010000016.1, from coordinate 14,848 downwards.
TCCTTTTTTTTATAGGACTCCTGATCATTCTCGACCATAGTTCTTCTATAATTGGGTGGCTCGCAGGTCTTTTGATAATCTTCGGTTTTCCCTGTTTTGCTCTGCAAGCCGGCTATAAAAGTAAGAATCGACTTAAAGATGCGTTTGTGCGGGCATTGGATTTGACGCCAGCATAGGTTCATTGAATAATTGCTATCTTTTGCCTGAAGAGCTCGACATAATGCCCGATTTCTTTAACGGTATGGTCAAGACCGTTGAGCATTATCGTGAACTCCGCGGTGTAGAGAGAATTAAAGGTTAACACGAGTTCGTAACGATCAGGGTCATCAAAAACTTATAAATACAAATCATTCCACGGACTTGACTTCCCAATTCGTTTTCTTTTCTTTTTCTAAAAAAATGGTTACCGCTTTGAATTTTTTACTCCCCTTGATAATTATGTTTATTTGGGCATTGCCTTCTTCTCCTGCAGAATCCGAAGATACGCTCATACCTCCGGTAGGGATAAGACCAAACCCATTGATGTTCCCCAACTCATTTTTTAGAGAATCGTTTTTCAACAGGTAATTTTTTGCGGCAATGTAAGCATCGGAATTCGATACGACGATGCTAAGGACAACCTGGATTACTAATATAAAGACCAGTAAACCTATTCCCACCTTTATTAAAACAGTATTTTTTCCAATACTCTTTCTTTTCTTTTGTTGCTGCGCCAGTAAAAAAAGCACGCCTATAAAACCCAGATCCCAGCCCAAAGCGCTACTCTCCCAGAAAAAACGGATATTGGTGGCTTTGCACAAAAAGCCATAAGCAATCAATAGTACCCCTGCCGTCAAAATTATTTTTACAAATTTGTTCATAAACAGGAGCTTGTTTATAGGTAGTTAGTCGGGAAGATATATAAAAAATGGAATTTCATGGAGGATCTTCCGGCGGAGGAGCGGAGCTACCATCTATAAAATCTCCGGGAACAGATGTTCCAATGCCAGGCGGACGCCATCGTTGTTATTGGTATCCGTCACATAGTCCGCGACGGCTTTGATCTCGTCGGGGGCGTTGCCCATGGCGACTCCCATTCCGGCGAACTGGATCATTTCCTTATCGTTGTAATTGTCGCCCATGCAGACGATCTCTGTCCGATCGAGCTTCATTCGTTCGATCAGGAAGCGGACGGCATTGGACTTGGAGCCTTTGGGATCCATTACTTCCAGGTAGGTAGGCTTGGAGGGATAAATATTCAGATTGCCATTGTAGATAGTTCGCAGGTGCTGCTGGATAGAGGTGATGGAGGCCGGGTCGCTCATGACCATCATCTTATTGGGCCCGATCCCCCTTGCCGACCAGTCTTTCACGAATTCCGGCAGGACACCTATTTTGATCTTCACATCCATGATCTTTTGTTCGTGTTCGGTCCAGGAGTCACTGGTCTCGGCATACCATTCCCGTTGCAGGTAATAGGCGATTGTCGCTTTGAAGGGGCGGACCTGTTCCGCCACGGCAGCGGCGGTAGCGGGGTTAATCATAGCCTGAAAAATGGGCTGTTCCGCTTCTACGATATATCCTCCGTTGAGGCTCACCAGGGGATAATGCTCCGGTATGCCGATCTCCCGGAACATGGGCAGGATCGCATTCAGGGGTCTGGCGGACACCAGGGTGACGGGAATTCCTTTGGCTATTAACTTACGGATCGTTTGCTTGGTGAGGTCACTAACGGAATGGTCCGACTTCAGCAGGGTGCCATCCATGTCAAGGAATACAGCTTTGTACATTCTTTACTATTACGTTTCACAATGAGGAAAGACATTGGCCGGCACATTTGCGGCGCGCCGGCCAATGTCAAATGGTTGCGCAATGTAATACATTTTCTTTGCAAAAGCCCCGGGAGGAAGATCCGGGTGCCTTCCGCCCAACTATACACGGATATAAATTTTCTTACTATCCAGCCATTTCCCTACCAGCCAGCAGAGCAGCATGTAGGAGAGGGCAAATAACAGGGAGCCAAAGGCTCCGGGAATGAATCGCTGATAAAAGACCCGGTTGACCCATTCGAAGATACTCTCATTGGGAGAAGCGGGAATCGTCGTCAAAATGACCACCAACAATTCAGAGAGCATATAAATGGCGAGCGCATTCTTCCCGAAAACGGAGAAAAAGGAAGTCCAGCGGGTCTTTTGCCTGAATTCGATGATATAGATGAGGAAGGACAGAAAGATCATATCGATCCCTACGGTGTACAGGACATAAGAGCTGGTCCATATTTTCTTATTGATCGGGAAGAGGAGGCCCCACCCTACCGCTATCGCCATCAGCAAAGTTCCCATCAGCAGGATCTTAGCCAGTCCCTCATAGGTCTTGCCCTTTTGCTGGATGAACAGACCGGTGAAGTATCCTACGATCACGTTGACGATCGCCGGCAAAGTGCTGAGGATGCCTTCCGGCTCGAAGGCGACCCCTTCTCCATGATACATATGATTCTCGCCCAGGATCCACTTATCGAGCCGGTAACCGGCATTACCCGTCATGCTGAAGGGATCGGCGCCGGGCACCGGGAAAAGCAGCAAAATGACCCAATAGCCGATTAGTAAGATTCCGGCAATGATGAAGACCGTCCTGGGGGCGCAATAATGAATGAGCAGGGACGCAAAGCAATAACATAAAGCAATCCTTTCCAGCACGCCGAAGATCCTGGTATGGCTAATGGGGCTGAGTCCCCAGCTCCCGCTGTCGGACTGATGGAAAAAGGGAAACCAGTAGAGCAGGTACCCGATCAAAAAGATCAGGATCGTCCTTTTGAATATTTTTTTCAGAAAGGCCCCATCGCCCGGCAGCTGATACTTTTTCATGGCAAAGCTCATGGCATTGCCTACGGCAAACAGGAAGGAGGGGAAGACCAGGTCCGTCGGGGTGCATCCGTTCCAATGGGCATGTCGCAAGGGGGAATAGACAAAGACCTCGGTGCCGGGTGTATTTACGATGATCATAAAACACACGGTCATTCCCCTGAAGATGTCAAGGGCCAGGGATCGGTTCGTCGGAGCGGATACTGTCATCGCGGGGGATTGTGTCATTCTTTGTGTTGTTAGTGTATTTAGCGAGCGGGGCGGGACGGGTCCCGCCTCCGCTCGAATCTCATGATGGGCCTTCGGCCAGCCGGCCCAGTGGCCGGCTATTGGGGTAAAGGTTTCCAAACTAATACTTCATGCAGGCTATCCGTGTTCCCATAAGCGTTCACATACGCATAATTAAGCGTAAATGTCTTCTTCACGGGATCATAGACGCAGTTCCCGGGCATAGCGGGTATAGATCATGTCAAAGGCGTGCTGATCACCCTGTCGGAGCAATGCTAATAACAATTTATCCTCATGCAGATGGTATCGGTCCGGGGACATACTAAGCAGAAATTTAGATAATATTTCCCAAATCGCAGCGTTTTAGTAAAGAGTCAATGTATCTTGGTCCCCAAAATCCTCTCCAAAACCGTTGAAAACCGTCATTCTTTGCTCGCTCGGCCGAATACTTCCTTTTCAAGAAGCTGCCAGATCTTTTTTTTTCCTTGTATTCCTGTTCATTATCTTTTCCCCTTCTACCGGGTGGGCTCAACAAAAGAGAGCCGTCCTTTTCAAAAATGGTCTTTTCAGGGCAGAAAAGAATATGCTGGATGGCTCACTTTCCAAAGACTCGCTGGGACCTGTCCACTACAAAAAAAATTATTATACGCTGCTACAGTTCGACCAATTACCGGGTGTGGCAGAAAGAAAGGAGCTGGCCGGACTCGGGATTCATTTATTCAATTATATCCCCGATCATTCTTTTCAGGCGGAGGTGCCGGAGAACTTTGCCGTCAGCGATCTGAAGCGGTATGGGGTGAGTGGAATGTACCAACTGCCGGGGACGTCGAAGATTTCCCGGAAGCTGGCGCTAAACGGGGATGAATACAGCCGAGGGGTTTCCTCTTCTTTAATTGCCGTCAGCTATTTCGGGACGATCACCGCCGAAGAGGTGAGTGCGGCGCTGCAGCAGGCAGGGGCCACTATCGTTCCCACGAAGATTCAGCCGGCGCGGGTACTGTTCATCCAGGCCGGCGCGGCTGTGTTGCAAAAGATCGCCGGGCTTCCTTATATAGGCTATCTGGCTCCTCAATCGTTAAAAGATCAGGCGCTCAACTATAATAACCGGGCCGCTCATGGCATGGACGCCCTTGGCAATCCATCCGGCAGGAACCTGCAGGGAGATGGGGTAACGGTAGGGGTCGGCGATAATTCCGACCCGTATACCCATGTGGATTTTACGGGCAGGCTGATAGAGCGGTTTGCCCCGGCGAGCAGCACACATGGCACACATACTTCCGGAACGGTGGGCGGCGGCGGGATCCTGAACCCCCGGAATAAGGGGATGGCGCCCCATTCGACGATCATCAGCCAGTATTTCAGCGATATCCTCTCCAATGCGCCAACCTATATCACCGACTATGATATGGTGCTCACCAATAATTCTTATACGGCTTATAATCCCGGTTGTCAGGCGGAGGGAGAATATGATGTCCTCGCTTATTACCTGGATGCCCAGCTATACGGCTATCCGTATCTGCAGCATGTTTTTGCGGCAGGCAACGACGGGGCGCTTTCCTGTAGTCCTTATTCGGCCCCTTATGCTACGATCAAATCCGGTTATCAGTGCGCCAAGAATGTGCTGACGGTCGGCTGCCTGGACAATAGCAGCTATATTATTAATATTGGTTCGAGCGGCGGTCCGGTTAACGATGGCCGTCTCAAGCCGGAGATCGTTGCCGGCGGCACGAATATTCTCTCCACCATGCCTTATAACACCTATGGATCCAGCTCCGGCACCAGTATGGCTGCTCCTACGGTTACCGGGGGGTTGGCCTTGCTCGTACAACGGTACCGGCAGCTGCAGGGGGGAGATCCTCCGGCCGCCCTGCTGAAGGCGGTCACCTGCAACAGCGCCACGGATCTGGGCAATCCGGGACCCGATTTCATATATGGGTTTGGAAGTCTCAATGTCCGTACGGCGGCAGAGGTTCTGGAGAACCATCAATATAATACGGGGTCGGTCAATAATTCCGGGATGGTAACCATTCCTTTGTCCGGCGTTCCTGCCGGGCTGCAGCAATTGAAGGTCATGCTCTACTGGCCGGACTACCCGGGAGCTCCCGACGCCGCCACGGCCCTGGTCAATAACCTGGATCTCACGGTTACGGCCCCCGACGCCACGGTACACCAGCCGCTGATCTTAAATCCTGCGGTGGGCCATGTAACGGATGTGGCGGTGGAAGGGGTGGATAATCTTAATAATATCGAGCAGGTAGTGATCAACAATCCTCCGGGCGGAAATTTCACGATCACCGTGAAGGGCAGCAATGTCCCTGTCGGCCCGCAGAATTATGTGGTGACCTGGCAGACGATCCGGCCTTCGGTGACGGTGGAATATCCTGCCGGGGGGGAGACCTGGGTGCCGGGAGAGGCGGAGACGATCCGATGGAGCGCTTATGGCGGAGAGCCTAATACGTTCACGCTGGAATATTCTGCGGATAATGGAAGCACCTGGACGACTATCAATAATGCCGTGCCTGCCGCCAGCCGGCTATTTGCCTGGACCGTGCCTGCTGCCGCCACCAACCAGGCGCTTGTCCGGGTCACCCGCAATGGTACCGGCTACAGCGATGTAAGCGACAATGATATTATCGTTTTGGGGCAGCCTGTCCTCACGGCTACGAATCCCTGTCAGGGATATGCGCAGCTAAGCTGGGGCAGCATTGCTTCAGCGACGGGTTATGATATTATGCAATTGAGGGGCGATACGATGCAGAAGATCGCTTCCACAACGGGCACTTCTTTTTTATTGGGCAATCTGAGCCGGGACAGCAGCTACTGGCTGGCCGTACGCGCCGTCAATGGCCCGGGGGCGGGCAGAAGATCCCTGGCGGCCAATATTATACCGTCCGGCGGAGCCTGCACGCTGACGGCCCTGGATAACGATTATACGATCGATTCGCTGATCGCCCCGCTGACGGGGCGGCAATTCACTTCTTCCCAGCTGGGCAGCAGCCTGCCCATACAGGTGGAGCTGAAGAACCTGGGAACGATTCCTTCGGGGTCTTCCTTTACCCTGTCTTACCGGGTGAATGGCGGTCCCGTCGTTACGGAGAGTACGAGTGCCGTCGTCGCTTCCAATAGCGTCTATAGCTATACATTCACCCAGCAGTATGATTTTTCTGCTCCGGGATCCTACACGCTACAGACATGGGTAAGCTATCCAGGGGACCCACAATCGGGAAATGACACGCTCACGACCGTTATCAAGCAATTGCAGAATGACCCTGTCACACTGAGTCCTGTTTTTACGGAAGGATTCGAGACGGCAACGGATACGGTCTATACCCGGCCCATAGCGGGGCTTACGGGAATAGACCGGAGTGATTTCAGGGCCAGCAATGCCAATGGGAGGCTCCGTACTTTTATCAATACGGGTTTTGCCAGGACAGGATCGCGCTGCGCCACCCTGGATCTGAGTCATTATAGCGGAGCAGCGACTTCCGATAGTCTGATAACGACCTTCAATTTATCCGGCTATACTTCCAGTGACCAGATCTGGCTGAATTTTTATTACCGGAATGCGGGCATCAATTTCAGCCTTCCCGGTAACCAGGTCTGGATCCGGGGGAATGACCAGGCGGCCTGGCTGCCCGTGTATGCGCTGGACAGCAGCAATACCCTGATCGGCGTCTATCAGCCCTCGGCGTCTATCGATGTGACCGGGACCCTCAAGGGAGCTTCTCCCGCGCAGGCTGTCAGTAGCAGCTTCCAGGTGAAATTCGGAGAGCAGGGATATACGTCCACCAATTCGGTGACGCCGGATGGCGCCCTGGACAATGGTTATTCTTTCGACGATATCACGCTTACCAGGGCTACGAACGATCTGGCCATTGCGTCCCTGGTGACGCCCAACTTATCCGGCATCTGCGGGCTGTCCAATGCGGAGACGATCAGCCTGAAAGTAAAAAACTACAGCGCTGCCCCTGCCATCAACACACCGGTGAACTATTCCATCAACGGGGTGACGGTTACGGAGAGTATTCCGTCCATCAATGCCTTTGATTCCGTTGTATATCTTTTTACCAAAACGGCCGACCTGTCGGCTTACCAGCAATATACGCTAAGGGCCTGGGTGAGCGCAGCCGGCGACAATTATCATAGTAACGATACGCTCGCGGCCCTGTCTTTTCAGACGACGCCGCTTATTTCCAGCTTCCCTTATTTAGAGGGTTTCGAGAGCGGAAATGGGTACTGGTATACGGATGGGGTGAACGATAGCTGGCAATGGGGCGCTCCGGCCAAGACAATCATCAACAAGGCGGCCAATGGCGCAAAGTGCTGGGTCACCAACCTGACCGGGAATTATAATAACAATGAACTGTCCTATTTATATTCGCCATGTTTTGACCTGAGCGGTCTCAGCAGTCCGGTACTGTCCTTCAGCCATATCTTCCAGACGGAAGACAATTGCGATTGTGATTATCATTGGGCCGAATATAGTACGGACGGGGTGAACTGGATAAAGTTAGGCGCTGTGGGAAGCGGTACGAACTGGTATGACAATACGGTCCGGCAAGCCTGGCAGTTATCCAACACCAGGTGGCATGTATCCAGCTATGATATACCAGTGACGGCGGCCCGGGTGAAGTTCCGCATAGCCATGTACAGCGATCAGGGAACTAATTATGAAGGTGTGGGAATAGATGATATCCATGTATTCGATAAGGCCGCTATCTACAGCGGGCCTGATATCAGCAGCGGGTTCACGCAGGCGGTCAGCGGCAGCAGCTGGATCAACTTCGATATGGGAGCTGGCAGAGTCGTATCGATCAATCCCAACGGGCAGGATCTGGGAAATACGGCCGTAAAGGTGTTTATCAATACCGGGGCGGTACGCAATAACGGATCGCAATATTACCTGGACAGGAATATCGTCATAGAGCCGGCGAATCCCCCCACGGGAAAAGTTTCGGTACGTTATTATTTCCTGGACAGCGAAGCGGGCAAGCTGATCCAGGCAACGGGCTGCGCCGGCTGTACGACGATTGCCGATGCTTATCAGTCCGGGGTGCTGCAATACAGTTCGGTACCAGCGGAAGAGAACGGAGTGCTGAGTGACGATGTAAGCGGTGTCTCTCATTACCTGGCCCCTCACCAGGAGGTCAGCGTCATTCCTTATGACCAGGGCTATTATGCGGAGTACCAGGTGAGCCGGTTCTCCGAGTTCTGGATCTTTGGCAAGCCTGTCACCGATGTGGGCATGGCGGCCCTGGTGGCGCCGGTCGTGTCTTCTATCTGCGGGTTGTCCAATGCGGAAACGGTGCAGGTCAAGGTAAAAAATTACAGTTCGTATGAGCTGACCAATATTCCCGTCAGTTATTCCATCAATGGGGTGACCGTTACGGATACGATCCCTTCCATTGCGGCATCGGATTCCGTTATTTATACGTTCACGCAGACGGCGGACCTGTCGGCCTACCAGCATTATACGCTGAATGCGTGGGTTAGCTACGGGGCGGACAGCAATCCTGCCAATGACAGCCTGCCTCCCGTTGATTTTCAGACTTCGCCGGTGATTGCGGCCTTCCCTTATGTGGAAGGATTCGAGCACAATAATGGCTACTGGTATAGCGGCGGGATCAATGACAGCTGGCAATGGGGCGTGCCTGCCAAGACGATCATCAACAGGGCTGCCAATGGTACGAAGGCCTGGGTCACGAACCTGACCGGCAATTATAATGACAACGAATTATCCTATTTATATTCTCCCTGTTTTGACCTCAGCGGGCTGGCGAACCCGGTACTTTCCTTCAGTCATATCTTCCGGACCCAGGACGATTGCCAGTGCGATCAGCATTGGGTCGAATACAGTACGGATGGGGTGAGCTGGACAAAACTGGGAGTGGCCGGCAATGGGACCAACTGGTATGACGATGTGGTCACCCAGGCCTGGAAGCTGTCCGATCCGGTCTGGCATGTATCGCGGTATGTCATTCCTGTCAGGGCTGCCGATACACGGTTCCGTTTCGTACTGAGCAGTGATGCCGACACTACGTATGAGGGGGTGGGAATTGACGGCATTCATGTCTTCGATAGCGGTGTAGCGGGACAGGTCCAGTCTTCGGATCAGCTGCTGCTATCATTTACCGCTGTCAAAACGGGGAGCCAGGCGTTGCTGCAATGGAATACGATCGAGGAGACCGCGACCAGCCGGTTTGTCATAGAGAAAAGCAGGGATAGCATGAATTTTTATGCGCTGGATTCCGTGCAGGCTGTTGGCAACAGGGATACGGTGAATGCGTATTCCTATACGGACAGCAAGCTGCTGAGCGGGGCTACCTATTACCGGCTGAGAATAGTGGGGGCCGATGGGTCCTTCGTCTATTCTCCCGTGCGTGTTATCGACGGTACGGGCGGTGGGCTGGTGGTAACGGTGTATCCCAATCCCGTCGGGCAGGGCGGCGGCCTTCTATACATCACCAGTTCTGTTAACTGTCAAAGCATCCGGCTGGTAGATGTCTCGGGAAAGATCATATTAAGCACCGAAGCCCATGGGTTCTTCAATACGCTGTATCCGGGCAATATTGCCAGAGGCGTTTATTTTGTGCAGGTGGATACGGATGCGGGGAGGAAGGTGATCAAGGTTTTTGTTAAATAGGTATAGGCTATATCGGTAACCTCCTTATATTTGTCACTCGCGGCCAATATCCCGCGTAGCGTGTGACCGGGCTCCGCCCGGTTTTGAACATTAAAAAGCCAATTTTATATGAGGTTTAACCGAGTGAACAATATCGTGGGCTGGATCATAGGATTGATTGCCTGTACGGTATTTGTAATGACCATGGAGCCCACCGGCAGTTTCTGGGATTGCGGTGAGTTCGTTTCCAGCTGTTATAAGTTACAGATCCCCCACCCTCCCGGCGCCCCTTTGTTTGTCCTCATGGGCCGGTTCTTCATCATCCTGTTTGGCGATAATCCTGCTACGGCGGCCCGCGGTGTCAATTTCATGAGCGCGATCGCCAGCGGTCTGTCCATTCTCTTCCTCTTCTGGAGCATCACGCATTTCGCCCGGAAGTTGGTCCAAAAGAATGATACCAGTACCGAACCCGATAGTCAGCAGCTTTTTACCATCATGAGCGCGGGTGTCGTAGGGGCCCTGGCCTATACGTTCTGCGATTCTTTCTGGTACAGCGCCGTCGAGGGGGAAGTGTATGCGTCTTCGGCCTTCTTCACCGCCCTGGTCTTCTGGGCCATTCTGAAATGGGAACATAATGCCGATAAGCCGGGCGCCGACAAATGGATCATCTTTATTTTTTATATGATGGGGCTTTCCATCGGGGTGCATCTGCTGAACCTGCTGACTATTCCGGCCATTGTCATGGTCTATTACTTCAAGCGGTACAAGCCGACGGCCTGGGGTACGGTGATCGCCTTTGTCATCGGCTGCGGGATCACGGGCGTGGTGCAGAAGTTTGTTATCCAGTATACCATCAAGGGAGCAGGCGCCTTTGATATTTTCTTCGTCAATTCGTGGCACCTGCCTTTCTTCGTCGGGTTTGCCACTTTCTTTGTGCTGCTGACGGCGGCCCTGGTATTTGCCATCCGCTGGTCGGTCCGCAAACAATATTATTATGTCAAAATGGGGCTTTGGTGTGTAGCGTTCATGCTGCTGGGTTATTCCACCTATTTCACTACCATCATCCGTTCCAATGCCGATCCGGCCGTGGATATGTACAATGTGGACAATCCGGTGAGCCTGGTGGGTTATCTCAGCCGTGACCAATATGGCGACTGGCCCATCCTTTACGGACCGGACTTTACCGATCAGCCTCCTGCGGCAGACGGCGGCGATCTGTATGTAAAAGGAAAAGAGAGATATGAAGTCGCCGGAAAGGTAGTGGGACAGGATTGGGGCAATACCCCTTCCGCGCACGTTTTCCCCCGTATGTGGAACAGCAGCAACGAGCGGCATGAAGTGGATATGTACCGAAGGTATGCGGACATAGGGGAAGGCGATCAGCCTACGATGGCCAATAATATCAAGTATTTTATCACGTACCAGAACTGGTGGATGTTCGGCCGTTATTTCATGTGGAATTTTTCCGGCAAGCAGAATGACCTGGAGGGTTTTGGGAATCCCCGGGATGGCAATGCCATTACCGGTATTTCTTTTATCGACAATTACTTTTTGGGTGACCAGAGCAAGATGCCCGACAGCATTCATACCAATAACAAGTCTTATAACAGGATGTACATGCTGCCCCTGATCCTGGGATTTGTCGGGCTGATCTTCCAGTTCCGCCGGGGGCGCAAGGATTTCCTGGTGACGGGACTGCTGTTCTTCTTTACCGGGTTCGCCATCGTGGTGTATCTCAACCAGGCCGGTCAGCAGCCCCGTGAACGGGATTATGCTTATGCCGGTAGTTGTTACGCCTTTGCCATCTGGATCGGGCTGGGTGTCATTTGGATAAAGGAATTGCTGGAAAAGTACGCCTTCAAGGGTAAGGCGGCCATGGCCAATTATGCCGCGGCCGGTCTTTGTTTCCTGACTGTGCCGGTGCTGATGGGCAGCCAGGAGTGGGATGATCATGATCGCAGCAAAAAGACGCTGGCAAGGGATCTGGCGAAGGATTACCTGGAGAGCTGTCCTCCGAATGCCATCTTATTTTCTTTTGGCGATAATGACACCTATCCGCTCTGGTATGCGCAGGAAGTGGAAGGCATCCGCCCCGATGTAAGGGTAATGGTCAATACGCTGCTGGGTACGGACTGGTATATGAACCAGCTGCGGTATAAGATCAACCAGAGTGCGCCATTCGACGTCATTTTCACCCCGGAGCAGATCATGGGTGAGAAGCGGAATGTCGCTTATTTTACCGACAAGATACCTGGCTTCGACCAGCATAAATATTATGATCTCTACGACATCTTAAAGAATGTGGTCGCCAGTGACGATCCCAAATATACCAGTCCGACGGAGAATGGCGGTGAGATCAACCTGGTGCCGGTCCAGAAGTTCTCCGTGCCGGTGGATCTGAATACGGTGAGGGAAAATGGTACGGTGCATGCGGGAGACAGTGTGGTGAGCGAGCTGCACCTGGATATTCCCGCGCAGAAGCATTACCTGCTGAAGAATGATCTGGCTATCCTGGCGATTATTGCGGCTAACAAATGGAAGAGGCCTATTTGCTTCTCGTCCCCGCAGGAACTGGGGGATCTGGGGCTGGCGAAATATGCGCGGCTGAAGGGTCTATCGTATCAGCTGACGCCGGTAGAGAATGGAAATGTGGACAATGAGACGGCATATAAGACGATCATGGAAAAGTTCGCCTACGGAGGCGCTGACAAGCCTGGCGTCTACTATGATGAGGAGAACCGCCGCCATCTGAACAGTATCAAGTATGCGCATGCGCAGGTGGCTTTGAGCCTGGCGTCGGCGGGGCAAAAGGATTCCGCCCGCAAGCTGCTGGAGCATTATGACAAGAATGTGCTGGAATCGAATTTCCCGTATGGCATGACTTCCAACCAGAATAATCTGCATGATTATTTCTCTTTCCGGTTCCTGGAAGCCTGTTATGTCTCCGAGGACTGGGCGCTGGCCAAAAAGGTGAATGCGTCGGTGAAAAAAGACCTGGAGCAGCAGATGCGTTATTATAAGTCTTTCGGAGATAATATGACGGACGAGCAGCTGGCGATCAATGCGCAGATGCTATTGCAGGGCAAGGGGGGAAATCTGACGGATAAGCAGGCGCAGTTTGCGCAGGATATCCTTTCTACCTATCAGATGATGATGCAGATGGGGGATTGGGAGAAGCAATATTCAAAAGGAACTCCGGCTCCGGGAACGCTGCAGGGGTTGAAGTAAGATATTGATACGACGATACGATATAATAAAGGGGCCGGATGGCCCCTTTATTATATTATCAATTGATTATCAGACACTTGAGTGAAATTAAAATGTTTATGGGGCCAGAAAAAATTAGTACATTTGAGGTATGGATATGAGTGATTTAGTAGGTAATGTAACCAATGTGGAAAAGGAGTTGCTCCTTCAATCATTGATAGGCTCCTTCCAGGTAGAAAATATTTCTATCTCTGAAGAACGCGCCAGGGCTATATTAGAAAAAGTGGAGCTTAGCAAAAGCAAATAGGTTTTATCAAATCTTCCATTAGTTTATATTTTTTACCTGCCGCCATCTGTACGGCTTTAACGTACAAATCAAAATCTACATCTTTAAAATCTATCGGATTACAGCCCTGTTTCCGCACCATCAGATTTGCCAGAATACGCGCTGTACGGCCGTTGCCTTCGCGGAAGGGGTGAATGAAGAGCAATTCGGCGTGAACTATTGCCACATCTTTTATTAGTGATTCGCTGGATACGTATTTATGAGGCATTTTGGTTAAAACGTCCTGATCAAATGTAGCCATGGAAGCATCCAGAAACCGGGCTGCCGGAAATGCAAAACCTCCTTTCGATAAATTTACGTTTCGGAATTTTCCTGCAAATTCATATAAGTGGCTTAATGCTAAATAGTGTATCTGCTTAATGTAAGTAGTATTAAAGATGGTTGTTTTCGTTAAATTCTCTGCCAGGGCAAGTTGACAGGTCAAAAAGCCTTCAAATTCAGCTTCTCCGATCGCTTTAGGATCCGTAAGCTTTAAAAGATTGGGCAAAACTTCACTCTCATTGGAATGTAAATCATATTTCATAAACAATCCTCCGGTTAAGCAAATTTATAAAAAAAGGAAGGAGGTGAAGACCTAATATCTTCACCTCCTTCCCGTAATAAATCAGCAATAAGAATAATTCTAGTGGTGATCGTCATGATCACGGTGGTCGCGGCCCTGCCATTTACTATGTTCGGGATGGTCTTTGTTTTCCCAGTATTTGGGTTCGTGGCTGTCGCGGATCACGACCTGGTCGCGATGATCTCTATAGGAGGCATACTGACGGATATGGTCGTCGTGGTGCAAATAAGGCCGGGGTTCGTTCAGGACGACCTTATAGGTATGGTACATGTCGGCATGATAGCGGTCGGGCAAAGAAGGGGCAAATATGCGGCGTCCGCCTTCCCAATAGACGTAGCGGCGTCTGGGGACATCATAATAAACATCATATTCAGGTAAATAATAATATTCGGCATGATTGTACCCGGTGGGTCCCCAGACCGGCTGCGTGCCGATATTGATATCGAGGTTGACTTTGACCTGTGCGGAAGCGGATTGTGCAAGGGCGCCAGCCGCCAGGAGAAAACATAGCGCTAACTTTTTCATATTCAATTGATTTGGGGCAAAGATAACATAAGCGGACGGGTTATGCAAGAGGCGGGATCCGGGTGCGGGATCGGGGTGTGCGATTCGGGATAGGGTGACCCGGCAAAGGGTTTGGCCCCAGACGGATGGCGCAAAATATTCTTTTTTAAATCATATTTCTACTATATCTTTGTCCATCATAATGGTAGACTTAAAAACAAGTATGAGAACCGCAGCGTCCATAAAGTATATGACACACTCCCGTTACAACACCTGTTGTTGTTGCTGCTGATACTTGCCTACCCTCCCCGAATTTTATTCGTTCGAAATTAACCACCTGATTTATGGACAATACAATACAGCTAAAAGAACACCACGCAACAATACCCTACCAAAATGGTGGGTTAAAGGAGCAGATGTCCGTGCTGGCGGAGCTTACAGAAGGCCTGGACCTGGAAGAAGCGCTGAGCCTGCTGGCGGTACGTTTTCCCGGAGAAGTGGTCTTCTCCACCAGCTTCAGCATTGAAGACCAGGTGGTC
>DATMGS010000015.1:0-31906 GCA_035555335.1 Puia sp. | reverse complement strand
TTCAGGCACCACAACATATTTGTAGTTGTTAAGTGAAGTCTGCGAATGGCCTGAAAAGCAACCAAATAAAAGGAATAATAAAACATATGATTTCATAGTTGCCATGAATTTTGTCAGGTAAAGATACCCATTCTTTACAATTTTGATCTTTTACCATTAACTCATAGCGCTGGTTAAATATTGCCTTTCTTTCAAAGCAGTAATAGGACTTATTAAAGAAGATCTGACAACGTGTATCCCTATGGTAAACCATGCGGTGAACAAGGAAACCCTATATAAGTATACGACCAACTTCATCCTCATCAATTTTTAATTCCCTTACATTTTTCTCAAATATATTTTTTTTGAGAACGAGAAATTGTCATTCTGCGAAGGACATAAGGCTTTGTACCAGATGATGAACTTTGGTGCAGGGATTGCACTCATGGTAGCGCTGGCCTGCCGTAAAAGCAGCTTCCAATCCTTTAGCCCGTTCGATAGCCAACTGATTTCGTGCTGCTAAATACGGCAAGACGAATGCTACGAAGTATCTTTTCTTTTTTAGAAAGAATTTATAATGAAAATCATCCCGTCCTGTCACCGCCACCATTTCCGCTGGTTGGTTAGGCAAGTTTTTGAAAATCTCAGTCAGTTTATCGTAAATGTAAGTTCTGTGACGCCAGACACCTGGATCCACGTCCTCGAAATGCAAAAGAATCCACAATTCAAAAACATCATTACTCCAAGCAACCTGTAAGCCAGCGCTGAGGGCAGATTGAATACTAAGTGAGAAATCCAAATTGTCCCTGGGATTTAGATTTGCGATATCCGCCACCTCCACATCCCGATCAAACACGCTCCAAACATGAGTGGTCGTACCCGGCTTGAGCTGATAACGCCCGTCGGTGTGATCAAGCAAACCGGTAGTTTCGCAATAATGTAAGGTGTTGGAAATATTTTTGAACCTGCTCAACTGATCTTCTATAGCATTGACCTTGACCTTACCGGGTATTTCAAAACTTCGGAAATAAGATGGTTCGTTCACCTCATCCTCACAAAATAAGATGAAAGTCGTAAAACTATCGGGCTTTCTCTCGGTATCAGGTACGAGATCCCAAGCATCAGGCATAGATCAATCGTGTTTATAGTTTTCCAATATCGGTAGGGCCCCGTAAAAGCCGGCTAAATATTGACGAGCGAAATCAGCGTTATTCCGGATACCTTTCAAATCGGCCAACGAATATAGTATCGTTTCGTCACTCAGGGATTTTTCCGTGAAAAATATCTGATCCCTGCGCAGTATTTCCGGTTGTAATAGATTGGTGTCATGGCTGGTGAACAGTAGTTGGGCGCCAGCTTTGTTGATTGTTGGATCATTGAAAAATCGAATGAATTGCTGTAACAAGAAGGGATGAAAGTTATTGTCAATCTCATCAGATACCAAGAGCCCGCCATTGTTAAACAAATCATATAATAGGCCAATAAAAGAATAAAATTTTCTAGTTCCAGCAGATTCATTTCTGTCCAGGTCTAAGATTACAGATCCAGCGAAATTTCCTTCCCTATCATATCTACTTTTTGTTAATAACACTTTTTCTGGTACATTTCCCACGTTCCTAACATCAATTTCTGTATATTGAAGACCGGCACTCTTAAGCCAATCTAAAACAATGGTGCCTTTGCCTTCTTTAATTAATTGATTCGTAAGTCCCTTGGGGCTCGGCTCTGCCCTTTTGGTCCCATTACTGGTGACGACTACACTTGCTCTTCTGCTACCTATATTCTCAAACGAGAACCGTTTAACAATGAAATTGCGGATTGTTTGTGCTACCATTCCGTTATAGGCGGAAACGAACGTCAAAAACAAAGTGTTACGTCGTAAATTTTCAAAGGGAAGACTGTGCGCTTCATCAAACCATTCTCTATTTGTTTCGATGGTATCTCCCGTCCGCTTAAAATACCATGTTTCTTTTTTTTCTGCCGGACCAAATAACCATTCCTGTAAAACACTTCCCTGTGGGTGCAAAGTGAATCCATACCGGTATTTCTTATGGTCAACCATCAATTGTATTTGGAAAAATCCTGCATTATCCGACTGTTCGCTGCTCAGTATAAATGGATCAGCCGCATTATCCATAACCACTTCCGATTCCAATGACCGTTCTATCAGTTGCCGGAAAAGGTTGAAAGCCCTCACTAAATTGGATTTACCACTACCGTTAGGTCCATACAGACCGACTGTTTTCAGAACTTGGAGGCCATCGGTGTCTATTATATTGTTTTGATCGACTATTTTATCTTCAGACACCAAGGTAGTCGCTCTGAAATTGAGAGTTTGAACCTTGTTTACAGATCGGTAGTTTCCTATGGAAAAATCAAGAATCATTATGGGTATTTGCAGTTTTTATGCAAATAAAAGCTTTTTGCACCAAAATAAGAGTCAATTATGTTACTATTTGTACAAAATACGCTTTAAAATAGATTTCAGGTATAATCACCGGCCAAAATGGCCCTTAATCTATAAAGCCGGGCCAAATCCTCCAGGAAAGGATATTCATTTGGACCCACTCCCATAACGCCCGTTCCCAAAGCTGGCAGTCTTACGGATAGCCATTCTTTCATCCCATTGCACCGAACTGACCAATAGATTATCACACATTCATTTCAAATGTCGTAAATAGTATTCCGGATTATCCAAAAAAGTCTTAGTGATTCTATAGTGGTCAGTTTCCTTGTATTTAACCTGCTGCATGCCATCTTCCTGTACTTCATAAAGAGTTGCATCCGGCATTCCCATTAAAATAGGTGAATGGGTGGCTATAATGAACTGGGTATTACCCTTTTTTAATACTTCCAGTACTAAAGCAATTAATGACAACTGCTTCAGCGGAGAAAGGGAGTAGTTCATGCTTTCGCTCATCTTTTCAATGATCGAATCGTCTACCTGCCCCCTTAGTTCGCTTAGGTCCTTTTCTATTTTACTTTTCCCCCTTTCTACCGCATTTATAAAATGACTGAAATCCTCCGCCCGGAAAAAGAACCCTTTGCTGACTTTTCTGCCCCACTCTATTTCCAGATATGGCTTCAGCAATCTTGCCGCTTCAAAGCCGGCGGAGGAACCGATAAAACCACCGATCAATTGAAAAGGATTTTATAAAAGGCATAGGAAATGATTGAAAAAATACTTGGGAAATACCCTCTACCCCCTCAAATAAGCATTCGGCACATTCGGCGGAATATAATCGATCCCATAGGCATACTTCATCAACAGCGAAACAACTTTTGCAACAGTCAGCGGAGCCCGGTGCATCTGGGGCAAAAGCCCCATCATCGCATAGCTCACCGGATTAACGGACGGAATGAAGGTCTCCCACTCATAGCCTTTGCCCCAGACTAACCCCTTCACCGTCAGGTCCAGGCCGGCGCCAAGCTCCAAAAGATAATGCAGCATCTCCCCGGAATTATGCAAAAGCTGGCAGACGGTATGGAAAATAGGTGTATGCCCCCCAAAACCATGCTCATCCACGCCGGCCCGGGCATTAATATCCGCGCCATACCTTACAAGAACCTTTGCGGCTGCAACATGATTATACTCTGCACAATGATGCAGCAGGGTACCGCCGGTCAGTGGAGTAAAGGCATTCCTGAACCGTGAATAGGTTTTATACACAATCCCGGGATCCACCCTAATCAACACCTCCAACCGATCGGCATCATTGGACAAAACGGCCAAAAGAGCTGGGTCATCGAATACAAGGCCATACTCAATAAAAACCAAGACGCATTGGTTGAATCGCGGAGAGCGCATATACATTTCCACCATGGTCGTAAAAAGCGGCATGCCGTCATGCACTTCATTCGGATTACCGCCTTCTTCGAAATAACGGCGGATACCCTCGATGGAGTGGACTTCAATATCGTAAAGCAGTTGACGATAATCGGCCATGCTTAAACAATTTCATGCTATTCATAGTAAATTACTCAAACTCATACTTAAAAACAACTAATTATAAAGTCCAGCAGTCCTGGGACGCATTTCTTCAGCGCCGCTGCAACCAGCGCCTTACCGGCTCATCATACAGTTTCAGGCAACCGTAAGCAATTGCCACAGCAGACACAAAAGTGGCCAGTGCATAAGGCAATGCCTGCAGGAATGTAGCGCTGCGATGGTCACTGGCCCATCCGGTATAAATATAGATCAACGGGTAATGCGTGATATAGATCGGGTAGGAGATGTCGCCGAAAAATTTACACACCCGGGAGGCCAACTTTCCGGTCACTTCACCGCTTGCGCCCATATAGACAATTACCGGAAACAGCAAAATGATCGTCAGCGAGTCATAAAGACCATTCATCCATAAATGTTGCGCCCCGCCTATCCTTGGCATAGCTAAAGTGATCACCAGCAATAAGCTGCTCCATAGAAAAGAATTCCTGATCCGGGGCGGCTTCACGATACGGGATAACAATAAACCGGCAAAGAAGGGGTATAGCATACGTGTAAAACCAATGCGAAGTTGCAGGGCGTCGACTGACCAGCCGCCGATTACATCCCCGCCGGCACTTGTCACAGCGTATTGGATGAGCAGGGCTCCTGCCAGGATCACCAGGATGGACAGGGCCGTTTTGGAAAACTTCCGGACGAAAAGGGCATACAGAATATTAGCGATATATTCAAAAAAGAGCGACCATCCGGGGCCATCCAACGGATGCATCTCCTGCCAGCCTCTTATGTCCATGGAGGGCAATACCGGAATGAGCGTGAACCCGATCAGCATGATTAAAAGCAATTTCCAAAGCGGTATGGTATGGATCGCAGGAAACATAGTGGAGTCCTGGAAATAAAAACACAGGGCCCCAATCACCATTCCCATAACGACCATAGGTTGCAGCCTTATCAGGCGTCGCTTAAAAAAACCTCCGATAGTCAGGCTGCCCCAGCGGTCATCATAGGCATAACCGATGACAAAACCCGAAAGCATAAAGAAAAAGTCGACAGCAAGATAGCCATGGTTAATAATCTGATCCAGATGACTGGTAGAATGCGCCTCAAAAATGTGAAAAGCGACAACAAGGAGGGCTGCCACACCCCGCAAACCATCCAGAATCGGATAATGCGGTTTCGTAGCCAGGGTACTTGATTTCATTATGGTGTTTGATTGTAATATTTACTGCTGTTCATCCTAAATTACTCAAACCCATCCTTATAAACAATAAATTATAAAGTTCCCTCCCCCTCGTAATAGTTGGAGCGGCATATAGGCTCTTACCCTTAAATGCTTCCATTGCCCGAAGAAGCGTTTAATTTTGCTTTAAATACTCTTAGAGTATAGTAGTTCATTACCCCTAAAATCCCATCCTAAATGAAAAAGTATTCTTCACCCAAAAACAACAAGGCACGTGTACCTACCTGTATCCTGATAATAATCGCACTCTTGGCCCATTCGGCCTCAGAAGCACAAAGCTGCCCCGGCTCTTCGACTACGACTATCAATACCTATGCCAATGTCAATACGTATTACCCCGGCTCCCAGGCTTCCGTGACTGCAGGCGCCACTACCATTTTATTGGGTAATGCCAGTACATCAGGATACGGGACCATCCCCATCAGCGCATATGATATCGTATTGATCATCCAGATGCAGGGCGCGCAGATCAACTCCACCAACGGAACTACCTATGGTGACGGGTCGGGCACGGGCAGCGGATACCTGAACAATGCCCAGTTGATAGCCGGACAAATGGAATATGC
The DNA here is from genome assembly GCA_035555335.1 of Puia sp. Taxonomy (GTDB): domain Bacteria; phylum Bacteroidota; class Bacteroidia; order Chitinophagales; family Chitinophagaceae; genus Puia. The sequence goes on along the minus strand of DATMGS010000015.1, from coordinate 26,175 downwards.
GGTAGCCGCCAGTGCAGTGCCTTTAACAGGCGGAACGCTAACCGTTCAATCGGGTCTTACCCATAGTTATAAGAATGTCAATTTCGGTACGGATGGGCAATACCGTTACCAGGTCATCCGGATACCCGTCTATTACAATGCTACATTGGGAGCTAACATTAAACCGCCCGGGTGGAACGGGGCGGCGGGCGGGATCTTCGCCTTATATGTCTCCTATACTCTTAACATGAACGGGCACACGATCGACGCTTCATCGGCGGGGTTCCGCGGCGGCGGCGGCGTGGCTTACTCCGGCGTAGGTTCGGGGGCAAATACGTATTATACCGCCCCGTCGGCGAATAAAGCCGGCGGGTCCAAAGGAGAAGGTATTGCGGGGACACCCCTGTACCTTGACTCATTGAACAGCACCGCATTAGTAGTCACCAGCGCAGAAGGTTACCCCGGAGGCAGCTATGACAGGGGCGCACCAGGCAATGCCGGAGGAGGCGCAACGGACGGCGCACCCAATCCAAGCAATAGCAATAACGCCGGCGGTGGAGGGGGCGGCAATGGGGGGACCGGTGGCATCGGTGGGAATAGCTGGTCTTCCAATCTTCCTGTAGGCGGAAGGCCGGGTGCCGTATTTGCACAGCAAACTCCTTCCCGGCTGGTGATGGGGGGCGGAGGTGGGGCGGGAAGCTCCGATGGCGGGACAGGTACTCCCGCAGGCGGTTTTGCCAGCAGCGGCGCGCCCGGGGGCGGGATCGTGATTGTCACTGCCGGCTCGATCACCGGCACCGGCACTATCCTGGTAAACGGCGCCCCTCCCAATACCACCCTGGCAAATGATGGCAGCGGCGGCGGTGGCGCAGGCGGCAGCGTACTCATCATAACAGGGGCCGCTGCACCCGGTCTCACCGTAAATGCCAACGGGAGTGCCGGCGCCAGCAATACGGGCGCCGGCGCCATGCATGGACCCGGCGGCGGCGGCGGTGGCGGCATCGTGTATAGCAATAAGACCCTGGGCGCCGTCTCCGTTACGGCAGGCGCGGCAGGCGTTACGGCCGGTGCAGTGAATTATGGCGCCGCAGCCGGTGCAGCCGGCATATCGTCACAAGCCATTGCCATAAACCAGACACCGGGATTCCCCCTAATCTGTAATGCTGTGCTGACATTGGAGTCCCTGTCAGCTTCCGCCATCAGCGACAATGGAAATATTACCGTCAGTTGGCAAGTCGCCACGGAAAAAGATATGCAGGAATACACCGTGGAAAGAAGTTTCGACGGCACCGTTTTTTCAGCCATCGCAACTGTTGCCCCGAAGTCATCCGGGAACGCCCCCGACAACTATAGTTACACCGATGCGCAGGCCGGTGACCGTTCCAGGGTGATCTACTACCGTATCAAAGAAACGGATATTAACGGACGCTACCTATTCAGCAATATCATCCTGGTAAATCAACCCATACACATCGTTAAATTAATGGTAATACCCAATCCTGCCGCGCAGTCCGCCGCGCTTAGCTTTATGAGCGATCACAACACCGGCGTATCCATCCGCCTGATCGATATGACCGGCCATACCATCTGGAACAAACAATACCAGGCCGGGTCCGGGATGAATACGCTGCAACTCGACCATTTGCAGGAACTGCCCAATGGGGTTTATATGTTGCAGCTATATGATGGCGAAAACCATGAAAAGATAAAAATGCTTATCCGTCATTAAATAGCATGTCATATTATCACTAATAAAAGCACTTTTTCGCTTGCCGGGCCGTATTTTGTATAATATTTAAAGATAATGTCTCAGCGCTTAAGATCACTTATACTGCTCTTCTTTTATCTATTGCAATTCCTGCTATCAAAAGAACAAACAAGCCTTCCCGGATATAGTGTTATCAATTACAATAGCGATAACGCCCTTCCGCAAAACAGCATCAATGATATGGACTTCGACAGGAACGGCTTTCTCTGGCTGGCTACGGAAATGGGGTTCGTCCGTTTTGATGGTAGGAACTTCCGGGAGTACAATACGAGGAACTCGCCCGCCTTATCGTCCAACAGGTGTTCCCTGATCAACCTAGCGGAAGGATCAGGCCAGATACTCTTTGAGACCTGGTTTGGCAGCCACCGGATCCTGACGGTGACAGCCGATTACCAGTTGAAGGAGGATAGCGTTCTTTCCGCTAACCCCCATCAACACAACCGAAGTGATAACCGGCTATTTTCTTTTGCCAGGATCTATAAAAAATGGGCGGGTGGCCCTTCACCCTCCCCCTTCAAGGAGCTTCTCAACACGCTGGAAGTCAATGGCGACCTGGTCACTGTCAATGAAAGGCAAGCCTATGTACGAAAAGATTCAAGCTACTATTACCTGGATGAAAGTACTGCCGGCATCCATCTTCTTTCCGAAATTACCGGGCATGTATTCAAGATCCAATTCATGGTGGGAGATGTCTATATCTTTGTAGACAGGCAGAATCGTCTCTATGCTTATAAAGCGGGCCGCCTGCAAAAAGAGATCACCGCCAGCACCCGGCTCCGGGAATTCCTTAGCCAGACCGAAGTGACGGGCCCCTATCCAATGCAGGCTAATTTAAAAGCCATAAGAGATACCACCCACACCTTCCTTGTTAACAAAGGGAATATCCTGCTGTTACATATACGGGACGGGCAGTTGGATTTCGAGGTATTAGCCGCCAATACTTCCATCAGGAGTATCAACTGCCTGATCTACGACGAGGGATACCGGGTTCTATATGTAGGCACGGCGACCAGTGGATTATACATTCTCAAAAAACATGAATTCGGGCAGCTTCTTTTTACCAGCGACAACTATGCCATCAATAGCCTGTATGCGCAGGTGGAATTACCGGATGGCAGGATATTGACCTCATCCGGTATCCTGGACCGGCATAGCAAGGTGAATAACCCGTCACCGGGTATCTATGACCGGCCGGCTTTTCTGCGATCTTCGGACGGCTATATCTGGTATTCTTCCTATGATTCCTTAAAAAAGATCGACACCGGCCTGCATCGTTCTGTTACCGTGACCTACATGGGCAGCGAGCTTACCTCGATTACCGAGGCCGATAATAAAAGTATCCTGTACAGCGGTGAGCACCAGCTATTCTCCATGAGGGGGAAGGAGGTAACCACTTTACTGAATCACCCGGCATTGCTGCATGATGCGAATATACAGATTATCAGGAAAGTCAGCTCCAACGATCTATGGATCGGAACTGCATCGGGATTATTTTCGTATGACCTGACCAGCGGTGCGCTCAGCCGCCTGCCGGAACTTGAATCGGCTTCCGTAAGGGCGATCTACAAAGCCCGGGATGAGAGTATCTGGATCGGCACCTACGGGCAGGGCTTTTATAAATATGTGAAGGGGCGCTTCCTCAAAATGCCGATGGATCCCAGAAGCAACCTGAGCTCCGTCCATTGCTTTATGGAGGATAAACAGGGGTATTTCTGGTTGCCAACGAACAAGGGGTTATTCAGGGTAGCGAAAAAAGAGTTGGACAGTTATGCATCCGGCAATACGAAAAGTGTCTTTTACTATTATTTCGACAAGTCCTTTGGATATACCAGTAATGAATTCAATGGAGGGTGCACCCCCTGCGGCATTGTCACCCGGGACGGTCATTTTTCCCTGCCCTCCCTGGATGGGTTGGTGCTATTCAATCCGGACAGCATACCTGTTGCCTTCCCCGATCAACCTATATTTATAGACCGCTTTATCACAGACGATAAGAAGGCAGCGCCCAGTGATCGTTTTGAGCACGGACAAGACTCCGGTCCATTGGTCTTTGCCATTTCTTCCCCTTATTTTGGCAACCAGGTCAACCTGCACCTGGAATATTCCATACCCGAACTGGACAACAGATGGCATCCGGTGAATGATGATGGCAAACTGGTGCTGACAGGGTTGCACAAAGGCCGGTATACGCTGACCATCCGGAAGCAGGAGCCATACGCCCGGTATAGCTACCAAACGGCCCGGTGGACCATACTCCCTTATTGGTATGAGAGGACCTGGTTCAGGCTCCTTGTCGCCGTTGTGGCCATCAGTATCCTCCCCTTTATTTTTTGGCTGCGGTATACCCGCCAGGTAAAAAGGGCGGAGCAACTCGAACATAAAGTCGCAGAAAGAACGCAGGCGCTGTCCGAAAGCAACCAGGTAAAAGAAAAAATGATCGCCATCATCCTGCATGATCTGCGTTCGCCTCTTCGCTTCCTGCACATGCTGGCCATCCATATTTCTGAGAATTATCAAAAGGTAACCAGGCCGGAGCTGGCTGAGATGCTGCTGAAGTTCCGCAATGCGACGCATGAACTCTACGAATTCGCGCAGGATTTCCTCGTCTGGACCAATGCGCAGAAAGAAGGGTTTGTCGTGCGGCAGGAAAAAATAATACTGCGGGAGATCGTCGGAGAAATTGTCTCGCTATATGAACCGGGCGCCAATATCCGCAACAATATCGTGCTTAACCTGGCCCCTGCAGCTATTACACTGGTTTCCGATACCCATATATTAAAGCTGCTTATCCGAAATTTGGTGGATAACGCCAATAAATACACGGTGAACGGGGAAATAAAGATCGAAGCAGTGCAGGATAAGGCAACTGTCCGCATCATTATAACCGATACCGGCAGAAGCATGGAAAAAGACCTGGTAGCCGAGATCCTTAACAATACTTATCAGGCAGAGGATGACAGTCATGGCTTTGGCTATAAGATCATTCTGGAATTATTAGCCAGGATACAGGGACAACTGACTATAGATACTCCGGGCAATACAGGCAACCGGATAACCCTGCTTTTCAGGACCGGGTGAGCCTAGTAATAGTTGGATTTTCGATAAGTGTTTTCATATATTTTTATATTATAACTGTTAATTCAACAATTATACCGATATCTTTATCATTATACCCTTATGCTTTTATGAAAAAAATCTTAATCGCCGACGACCATTTTATTGTAAGAACCGGTCTCTGTGTTCTTATAAGAGAAGAATTTACGCAGGTGGAAATAGATGAATGCCGGGATGGTGACAGCGTCTGGAAGAAAATACAAGCCAACGCTTACGATCTGGCAATCCTGGATATATCCATGCCCCTCACTGACTCATTCAGCCTGCTAAAAAAAATATTTACCCTGAGACCGAATCAGAAAATCCTGATCCTGACTATGAGCAGCGAAGAGGTATATGCAAAAAAATACCTGCACCTGGGCACAAAAGGGTTTATTAACAAAGAGGCCGATCCATCCGAGATCCGTAAAGCCATAGTAAGCATCCTGAACAACCAAAGATACCTGAGCCCCAGTATGCAAGACAGCCTGACCAGAGACGTCCTTGAAGGAAGGACTCAAAACCCATTCGAGACCCTGTCCCCCAGGGAACTGGAAATCATGAATCACTTAATTGAGGGGAAAAACGTTTCGGAAATTGCGGATGTTCTGTGCGTACATATTTCAACAATAAGCACACATAAGGCAAAGATCATGCACAAGCTGGGAGTCTCCAACGTGGTTGAATTAAGTAAAATGGTGCAGATGTTTTAACCCCGAAGCCTCCCGTCTCAAAACCGATAATGCTTTATCACCTGAACCGTATTACTGTTATAACCCGGGCCCGGTATAATATCAGCCGGATAGGCCATATTGAACCCTTTGATAACAGGCAGTCCCAGGGAACGATCGACGAGCGTAAGATCCAGGGGCGAGGTTGCAGGGACCTCCACCATAAAGTCAAAGCCTTCCTTGCCCAATCCCTTATAACTAAAAAAACTATATTCAGCCGTTCTGTTGCTTGTTGCCGGCAGATCTTTCCCATCCACCACGATCCGGTGAACAGGAGAGGAATCTGAAAATAGTATTTGCGTAGCGATAGCACCGGCTCTCGCCTCGCAATGCAGCCAGACCTTTCGCTTGCCATCTTCCAGAGTATCCTTTTGCAAGCTCAGCACGGGTACAGGAATATCCAATAAAGGTGCCTCATTGATCAGGGCCGGGTGAAAACCCTTCGGGATCTTCGCCAAAGCGGCCCCTGATCTCCCTCCTTCCTTCTTAGTAAAAAATTGCCGGTTCCAGGAATCTTTAGCCGCAAAATCCGAAGTCCAGTAAGCCTTCCCTTTATCCGCATCCACCAGGTAACGAAGATTCGTCTGCAGCGGATGCTGCTCCGTATACCCCGACTTCAGATGCGCCATCACCAGGGCAATCAAAAGACAGGCAAAAGCGACTCCCGGTATGAGCCCGCGGTTAGCGGTAAAAACACCCGCGAAAAGCGGCAGCAATAACCCCGCAAACAAACCCAGTAAGATCAGTACCGCAGAAGACTGATCGCTTAAGCCAAATGCCGTAAATAGTAAATAAACAACCGGCGACAACAACAAAATAGCAGGCGCCAGGAATATTATATTCAGGATGCCCGTCGCCCAGGGCCGCTCACCGTCGTAGAGCTTCTTCTTATAAATCAGCAGATGCCCCACCAATAAAGAAATCAGCGGAAAACAAAGAAAGTATATCGCGGTAGGAGCCACCACATAAAGCAGGTCCGTAGCGATGACCGCCACCAGCAGGATGCTCCCCAATAGGGAAGACAGGTTGAATTTCCGCAAAGCCCACTGATAGATCAGGCTAAAGACAGTCACCCCCAATGCGGCCATGGCAAAAAAGTAATAGTAAACGTTGTAAGAGTTAGCCGCATAAAAATGATCGTACAAAGGATAAGCCGCCCATATCACCCGCAGGAGAAAATAATTGAGCCCGAAGAGAAGGACCAGCGTCACCAGGAAAATAAGGATCCCCCAGAGGAATCCCCCGCCCCTGATCTTTCCCGCACGAACACCCGTTATCACATAGGCAACCAGCAGCAGATTGGCCAGGGCCAGGATAATGATATTCAGAGAGGCAGGATACCGCACCATCCAGGTCCCTATGACATTGAAATAAGCGGCATCTCCTCTTTTTGTCTCCCTGATATTGCTATCGCCCAGGTACTTCACCAGGCTCACCATATTGTCGCCATCTTCTTGAAAAGTATTGCGGTCCAGGTTCTCCGGCTTGTCCGTCATACTGTGATAATTGACAGCCCCTTCAATAAAAGCATTGTTCAGACCGGCAATCCCCGCCGCTTTGAAGACCGTATAGTCCGTACTATTGGGGAGATTCTTATAGACCTCGTAACTTAGAGAATTAGCATGAGGATGCGCCGCTGCCCGGGAATACATACTGATCACCCACCCATTGCCCGGGTTGGTCTCAAACATATTGGTAATTCCCGAATTTCCCCGGCCCTCGAAATTAATGACCACCCCCACTTCTTTCAGGATCGGACTGTTCTGTACGAACCCTTCGGCTCCCAGCAATCCGTCTTCTTCCCCGTCTGTAAACAGGAACACCACATCGTTCTTCAAAGGCTTGGAAAACTTCAGCACCCGCGCGGTCTCCAGCATCGCCGCCACCCCGGCCCCGTCATCTCCTGCGCCTACCGCATTGGGTTGCGAGTCATAATGGGCTGTCAGCAATACCACTTTGCTGTTATCCTGGCCTTTTATTCTTGCGATAATATTATAAACATTCCCTGCAATAGCGGTACCCCCACGGGTTATCCTGGCCGTCGTATGCTGAATTTCCACCGACATTCCCAGTTCCCTGCAGGTTGCTTCTATATAAGCGCGTACCCGGGCATTTTCAGGGGTGCCGAGACTATGAGGCGCTCTGGCAATTTGCTGAAGATGGCTATAAGCCCGGTTCACCGAGAAGCTGGTATCCGTGGTCGTTGTTTTCTCCGAAGAAGGAGTCGTTGCCAGCCGGATAGAAAGGAAAGTGATCAGAATAAGCGCCAGGAATAGAATAATGCCTGATTTATGGGACATGAAGTCTGGTTTTAGACGGGAGCAAATATTTTACCGCGTTTAAGATAGCAAAAAAATTTCCGGATTTTAAATGATCTTTGCCCCTATGGCCGCCAAACAGTCTTCCACCATCTTCGGTCGCTACCGTCGCCCTCTCTTTATCCAGTTATTTTATAGGTATTTCGGCAGGGCAATTGCTGTATGGCCCCCTGCTCGACCGGCACGGAAGAAAAAACCCCCTCTATGCGGGATTAGTACTCTACATTCTTTCTTCGGCATCCTGCCTCGTGGTAAAAGATATCAATTTCGTATCAGTCCTTCAAAACCGGCAATTCCTCGTCTACGCCCTGACAGGCTCCCTGGCATTTGCCGGCCTCCTCACCTATGTCTCCGGCTCCCCCATGCTGTTCATGGATATTTACCATGTAGACAAGAAAGTATATGGCTGGATCTTCGCCTTCCTTTCCGTAGCTTTTATCGGTCTAAGTCAGTTCAACACTCTCCTGCTGAAGAGATATACCAGCCAGCAGATCGCACGGGTGGCAATAACCGGGCAGGTGCTCGTAATGGCGGCTTTCCTGGCAGGCAGCGTCACCGGCAGGCTCGGTTTACCGCAAACCATCTTTTTCATCTTTCTTTTCCTCGCCTGCCTGGGATTCGTCAACCCCAATATGGAACAGCAACGCCCATGATAGCGATCATGGGCGTCACAACAGCAGCGGGAGCGCTGATCTTATATTTATTTCACCCCCAGTAACTCTACCTCGAATACCAGTGTGCTGTTCGGACCGATCTGGGCGCTTACCTGCCTGTCCCCATATCCTAAATGAGGAGGGATAAAGAAACGCCATTTACTGCCGGTGGGCATCAACTGCAGCCCTTCCGTCCAGCCTTTGATGACTGCATTTAGGGGGAATGTTGCCGGCTGACCACGTTTAACCGAACTGTCAAACACCGTACCATCGATCAGCGTGCCATGATAATGGCAGGTGACATTATTGATAGCCAACGGCTTGACGCCCGTCCCTTCCGTAATGACTTCATACTGCAACCCGCTCGGCAAGGCCGTCACTCCGGGTTTGTTCTTATTAGCAGCCAGGAAATCCTCTCCGGCTTTCAAATTGGCCGCGGCTTTTTCATTCTTCAGCTGAAATAATTTATCTGTTATACCCATATAGTTATTTTTGCAAAAGTACGACAATTTACTTTTGGTTTACCGGCGTCTCAATGATCAAAAAATGCGCCTCCGTCTCACAGGTAATCGACACTTCATTCGTATCCCAGACACCCAGCGCATCCCTTTCCGGCACAACTACACCATTTACGGAGATCCGCCCTTCCATCCCGAAAAAAAACAGGCATTTGTTCACCGGGTTAAAGGTATAAGACAGCTTTTTACCCGCTTCGAAATAGCCGAGGGAAAGCCGTGCGTTCTGGTTGATCCAGCAATGACCCAACCCCTCTTCATTCGATACGATGACCTTGAGCTCATTCTTTCTTTTCGCTTTCGGAAAATGGCGCAGCTGATACCTGGGATCGATATTCTGCAACTTGGGCTGGATCCAGATCTGGAGAAAATTCACGTCCTCCTCCCCGATATTGTATTCCTCATGCCGTAATCCGCTCCCGGCACTCATGATCTGCACGCCCCCCTCTTCGATCACCGTACTATAACCCATCGTGTCCTTATGATTCATCTTCCCCTTCAGCAGCACGGAAATAATTTCCATATTCACATGCGGATGAATACCAAACCCCTTTCCCTTTTCTACATAGTCATCGTTGAAAGCCTGTAAAGTGCCAAAGGCGCTCTTCAGCGGATGATAATAATCGCTAAAGCTAAAAACGAAATTGCTTTTTAACCATCCGATATCTTTTTTGCCCCGCTCGCTGACAGGAAATTGTTGTATTTGCATACCTCAAATTAAACCATTTTTCCCGATTGCTGTTATCTTTGTACTTTCATAAAATGCAAGACCTGATCATCAAAGTCAATAAGATCGAAGAATTACAAACTATCAATGATACCGCCGCGCTCGACGAATTATTCGCACGGGCGAAAAGAGTCCTCGTTGGCGGCGGCTCCATTGCCCTGACAAGGGTCCAGCCTTCCGGAGAAGAATATAAATTCGAAGAATTCACCACCCTCCCCGACCTGGAAGAATACAAAAAGAACGTATTCAAATATTTAAAATGAAAAGGGGCCGCCTCATTGAGACAGCGCATAAATATAAGGGGCCGTCTCATCGAGACAGCGCATAAATATAAGGGGCCGTCTCATTGAGACAGCCCCTCTGACCTCTGCGGTCAGCAGATTATTTTTTGGAGTAACCCGGTTAAGCGATATTAACCGAAGGTTTCCATGATTGATCTGTAGATTGCATGAATACCTCCTTTTCTTTGGTGAATATTGAAGTTACGAAAAAATCATTCAAAAAAATCAGGGCGTTTTGATGATCGTTCCCTTATCCCCGGCAACAATAGCCTTATGCGCCATCCCATAGAACAACGAATGTTCCAGCACCCCGGGCAGCATCCCAACCTTCTCATTCAACAACCCCGGCTCGGGAAAAGGAGTAAACCGGCAGTCGATCAGGAAATTGCCATTCCCGCTGATAGCCGCCCCATCCGTTTTATCATTCATCCGGATCACCGGCGCCGCCCCCTCAAAAATTTCAGGTAGCCGGGCCAATACAAACGAAAGAGCATCCGGAATCACCTCGATCACCAACGGATATTTCCCATCCAATCGCTCCGCATATTTCGACTCGTCTCCAATAAGAATAAATTCATGGGCCATCGCAGCCACAATCTTTTCCCGGGTATGGATCCCGCCGCCGCTTTTCAAGGCATTCAGCCCCGCATCGAACTGGTCACAGCCATCGAAATACTGATCGATCCGCACCGTCGAACCCATCTCCCGCACAGGCAGCCCCGATTTCTCCAGTAATAGCCGCGTAGTAAAAGAGGAAGTCACTGTATGGATAATAGAAGACGCCAACATCGCATCTTCCTTTATAAAACCGACCAGGTGAGCGATCGTGCTCCCGGCGCCAAAGCCAATAGTGCTGCCGGGCCGGATCAACCGTACAGCAGCCCTTGCAGCTTCTTTCTTAAAATCCTGCATAAATGATTGTATAAATCTTAGGTAGTATGATTTCTTTCAGGCAAACGAAACCATTCCTTGGCATAGGGCTTCAACATAGCGTTGGCTGCCTCCGGCCCCCAGCCGCCGGCCGGATAAAAATGCAATTGTTTGGCAGGAGACTTCCTCCAGGCGTCTACGATCGGCATCACCACCTTCCAGGCGGCTTCCACCTGGTCCGCCCGCATAAATAAAGTGGCGTCGCCGAGCAGGACGTCCAGCAGCAGGGCCTCATAAGCTTCCGGAATGCCTTCCGTATAAGCGTCCTGGTACAAAAAGTCCATTTCTACCGGCTGCAATTTCATCTGGAGCCCCGGAACCTTGCTCTCGAACAGCAAACTTATCTCCAGTTCCGGCTGGATGCTCATGATAAGCCGGTTGGGTACAATATCATCCCGGAAGATCTTGTGGGGGGAATCTTTAAACTGTATCACGATTACCGAGGATTGCCGGGGCATGGATTTACCCGTGCGGAGAAAGAACGGCACTCCCTGCCAACGCTCATTGTCAATAAACAATTTGAGCGCCGTAAACGTTTCGGTAGTGGACTCCGTCAGCACCTGCTCTTCATTCCGGTAGGCCGGCCTTGGCATATCGTTGACCTTCCCTGCGGTATATTGCCCGCGTACTACGTTCTTAAATACCTCGGGTATCGAATACTTCCTTACACTTTTCATCACCTTTGTCTTGGCGTCCCGGACGAACTCGGCGTTATAGGCGGTGGGACAGTCCATGGCAATAATGCAAAGCAACTGCATGAGGTGATTCTGGATCATATCCCGCAATGCGCCGCTATTATCGTAGTAGCCGCCCCGTTTGCCGACCCCTACCTCCTCCGCCACGCTGATCTGGATATGATCGATATATTTCTTGTTCCACAATGGTTCGAAGACATAATTGGCAAACCGGAAAGCCATGATATTCTGCACGGTTTCCTTACCCAGGTAATGATCGATCCGGTAGATCTGTTTTTCTGCAAATCGCTTGCCCAGAAACCGGTTGAGCTTCCTGGCAGTGTCCAGGTCAGTCCCAAAGGGCTTCTCCACGATGATCCGGTCCAACGCCTCCCGGCTGCAAAGCTTATGCTTGTACAGCGCCTCCGCAATGATCTCGATAAACTTAGGCGCAGTAGCAAAATAATACAGCCGCGTCGCCTTCTCCCCGGCCTTCTTTTCGAAGACATCCAGTTGCCCCTTCAGATCGATATAGGTCTCCGCCTTCATGAAATCTCCCTGTATATAAAAAAGCCGGGCGGCGAAGGCACTCCATTTAGCCTTATCGGCAACCCCGTTGCGGCTGAATTCATTGATCCCCGATAGAAGGTCCTCTTTAAAGACTTCCGTATCCACCGCCAGAAAATCGACACAGTAGATCGAGAAGACGGCAGGCAGGTGATCGCCCGTATATAGGTTATAGAGTGCCGGTATCAGTTTGCGTTTAGTCAGATCGCCTTTTGCGCCAAAAATGGTGATCGTTGCGGGATGAACTTTTCCTATTTTCATATCGAACAAACTTAACAATTTAAAAGATATATTCCTCTACTATATGTTATCATTCTGTAATGTAGTGCAACTGGGAAGGCGGGACAATATCGACCGTATCCCCCTTTTCAAAATGGCGTTCTCCCGTTCGCACCTTTACATTGTTTCCGGCAAACGAAACTTCCAATTCAAAAGAACTTCCTAAAAAAGTCACCTTATTCACCACCGCCTTGATCGTCACCGGCGAGACACCCGGCCCCCTGGAAACAATCTTAAAATCTTCCGGGCGGTAGAAGAAACTTTTCCCGTTCGCTTCGACCCCCATCAGCCGAAAGAAAGGCGCGGCCTGGGCAGGGCCTATCAGGCTATAAGTTCCAAACAAACCGCCAATATAGGTGTTTAGGGGTCGCCGGTAGATCTCCGTGGGCGTCCCCCGCTGAAGGACCTGCCCGTCTCTCATGACCAGGATCTCATCGGCCCAGGACAGGGTATCCAGCGGATCATGCGATACCAGCAGGCAAGTGATCTTCAGCTGTTCGCCGATATCCTCGATGACGGACTTCAAAATCCCTTTATGAATAAGGTCCAGGTTGGAATAAGGTTCATCCAATAGCAGAAGCCGGGGAGAAGTAATAAGCAGCCTGGCCAGCGCGATCCGCTGCCGCTCCCCTCCCGATAACTGATCCGTTCTTCGCTTTAACAAATGACCGATCCGGCACACTTCATATAAAGCGCCGGCTTCTCCTGCTGACAACAGGTTCGCATATTCCAGCACCTCTTCCACCCGATAGGAATTACGCAGCTCATAATGCTGGGATAAATAAGCCATGCCCGGCTGCCCCGGTATCAATCGCTCATACGGACCCTTCACCCGCTCTCCTTCGAACAGTACTTCACCCGCATCGGACTGCACCAATCCGCCAATAATTTTCAGGAGCGTACTCTTACCCGAACCGGACTCCCCGGCAATAGCGATCTTCCGAAATCTTTGCTGGACAAAGGAAGTCTCCTTTAATATCGCATTCTCCCCCTCTCCCTTACGGATCGCCGATACTTCTAATAAATTCATTCCCTGGGCCCTTTTATTACTAAAAATACTAAATGACTCATTATCAACAAATTAAAAAAATATAAGTTTGACCTCACAACTACTACTTTCCGGTAATTATTTGAATATACCCATTAACATAGGGGTTTAGCCTTAAAAGATTACTGTTTTTTTTATATATTACCATCCCCTGTCTAATCCAGTTCCAGGAAAGCCGAATGAAAATCCTTCCCATTCAGTAATAGATTCATTGCTAACGCTTTATTATCTCTTAGAATCTGAATTATGACTAGATGTTTACTTTTGTTTGTTTCCACTCTTCTATACTCCACCCTCCTATACTCACAGGACAAGATCTTCTTGCAGAACAGCATCATTCAAGGTAAAATAACAGAAATAAGCGCTACAGAAATAAAATATTTGCCATTGGAAAAGGCCGGCACGACACTCATGCTGCCCCTCAATAAAGCCTTGATCCTGATAAATGGCAAAGGCATGATCCTGATCCCTGACAAACAAGTATCCGACAATCAACCAATGAAGGATCTGGTTGCCGGCTTCTTATCCCCGGACACCAATCGCCTTCAGAAAGATCAGCTCTTCACCCTTCCCCGGAACAAGACCGAAGGCACCATCACCAAAGAAGATAAATACTTTATCTACCTGTCCGACGGAACCAAAGTCGATAAAAAGACCCTGGTAGCCATCGTCTATCGCAACGGGCAATCCATGATCTATGGACCCACGGACCAGGCAGCGGTGTTGTTCGATAGCTTCCAGCAGGAGTCCATTCAGGCACACGCTTTAGCCGCCTCAACCACATCAACCGCCTCCACCTCATCGCCCACGCCGGTCCCCTCATCCGCATCACCCGCCGTAACGACGTCTACCCTGCCCGATACCACTGCGGTAGCCAATCCAGCTGATAGCTCCAAAGCCCTGAACTTCGCCACCGTGGCCCCCAACGTACCGAAAAAAGAATTCGAGGAGAAGGCGGAAAAAAAGACCACTCAATTCACCGAATACCTTAAGATCCTCTGTGACAAAACAGCCAATTACGAAGATATCAATAAAGCCATCGGCCAGGCCGTCACCCTTTTTGTCAATGAAGGGGCGATGATAGAAACCTCTTCCAATAACCGCAATACCGTTTCCCGCCTGAAGATCAGGGATTATCTCAATAAGGTCAAAAGGATCCAATATGACAGGATCGAGATCGAATGGACCCATGTCCAATATGTCAGCGACCTCAAACCCGGCCCCGATGGAAATTTTTATGGAGTCGTCAGTTTCGAACAGGTGTTCAGAGGCTATCGCGACGGGAAGCTCGTCTATAGCGACATAACCCGTAAGAACGCAACCGTAGTCTTAAAAACATACCAGAAGAGTGTCGAAGGAACAACCAGGAGCATCTGGGACGTCCTCTTATCCGATGTAGGCGTCATCTCTACGAAATCATTATAATCCAATTAATCACTATGAGCTCTTTAATCCTAAAAACAGGCTGGGCATGTCTTCTTTTTTTGGCTTTCGATCAGGTATCCGCACAGGTATTTGAGAATAATGCAGGCGCCCGTGAGCGGCATTTTGTATATGAAGTCAAGCAAATTGACGAGTTCTTTGAGCGTTTTAATGACGACCCTAATTCCTTTATCCGGAAAGAATACGACTCCTATCATAGGCAATTCAATCTCACCCGGGAGCAGTTGGTCAGAAGTCTTTTCAATTATGAAACACACTCCTGGGACAGCACTCAGCTCGATGAATTCGTGGGCACCGTGATCAATGTCAATAAACCCCTGCTGCTGGACTTTTATAGACAGGGCTGGTTCGCCGAGGCTAACTGCAAATTTGAATACAATGCCACGGTCATCGAAATACCCATCATCCTCCGCATAGAGGCCGATGCCAGTAAAAGATCCAAATGGATGATCGCCGCCGTCAAACACAATTCCATGCGGCAGGAAGTACAGGTCACGGTCGCCGCAGACACTATGAAAAAAAGTAAATTCATCAACCCTGCCAGCCACGCCAGCGGTTTTATCGAACTGGCCAGGGCTTTTGAAGACAGGGCGCATTTGTCGGACTATTTCGAGGACGGCTTTTTCAAAAGGGCCAACTCCATCGGGTTCTACCATGCACTACAGAAAAACCAGATCCGGTTCATTGCGGTAAAAGATATCAAATATCATTACCTGCAAATAGACCAATGGATCTTCACCGTTGAGAACTTTCAGCGCAAAGCGTTGAATTCGGGATGGCTGATCAACCACCTGAAAAGCGCCACTGAATCAGATAAACAATTGTATATAAAGAATTTACTGGAAGAATAACCGGAACACCCGAATACCCATTACCAAATTGCATTAACTCCTGTATATGAAAGTATCAGCCCCCCTCCTCGCCCTTTTCCTAAGCGCCCTGTGCGCTCAGCAAGCCATTGCCCAGGACTCCCTCTCCATCAGAGATGCCTCCGAAATCCGCCACAAAGCGGAATCCCTGATCAAAAAAGAGCTCAATGAATTGTTGAACTCCCTTTCCAGCACCTCCTTCGAGTCCACGGAAATCGAAGAGACCCTGCATTCCTCCTATTCGGGTACCCGGAACAAGATCTTCCGGGACTCCATGATTCTCGTAGAGGACGATATTAACCCGGCCTTCAAAAGTTCCGGCCAGTCCCGGGAAGAAGTATTGGAAAAATACCTCAAGGATTTCGACCTGATGTATAAAAAAAGCGACACCGCCTCTATCGACTTCCGGAATACCCGCTGCTCCAGCATCAAAAAAAAGGACAATATCTATATCAAGGTCTATTTCAACTCCCTTTTTAAAAATAAGAACGCCATCAGCGATGCCCCATATAGCGAGAACAACCGGGTTGCGGAGATCAAGGTGGATAAGAATGGAAATCAATGGCAGTTGTACATCGTCCGGCTGGCCTTCTTTGCCCCCTCCGATACCGTAAACGACGTCGTCAACAATATTCCGCTTAAACATGAGATCAGCCAGCAGATCCAACAGCTGGCCGGCTCTCCCGACAGTGCGACGGTTGCAGTCAAACAGCAGAGCTTTGACGATGAGATCGCGGAGAAGGAAACCAAAAGAATGATCGAACAGGAAAAATATGACCAGGATCAGTACAGGAAAATGATCAGCCAGGGCGATAAAGCCTATGAGAACAACGACTATCCCAATTCGCTGAAGTTCTATAGCCAGGCCCGGGAACTAAGCCCTTATAACCCCGAGCCCGTCGTCAAGATCAAACGGACCCGGGATGCCATGCAGCAATCCGCCATGAAAGCTACTGAGCTCTCGAAGGAATTCATTGGCAAAGCCCAGCTGAAGGAGAAGAACCGCCAGTATAAAGAGGCGCTCGAAAACTACCAGCAGGCCTTCAAATACGATCCGACTATCGAAGCCAGCTATAAAACACATATCGTGGAGCTCAACGTCCGTTACGGCAAATACGATGAGCTGAACGAAAAATACCGCTCCGGTCTTTATAAAGAAGCCATCAAAGAATATACCGACGCCATCAAAGCCGATCCCAACAATTCCGATTATTACCTCGGAAGGGCCCGCTGCGAAGAAAAGCTGGCGGATGGATCCAGAAGCCGCGCCAAGGTCCTGGAAGATTATAACCGGGCCTGCGCACTGGACCCCAATAACCTGGAAGCCCTGAAATACAGAGCGGAATATTACACCCATAACAATGATTACTTCAAAGCCCTGACCGATTACAAGATCTTTCTAACCATCGACAAGGAGAATATCGATATCTATGAGCGCAAAGCGCAGCTGCATACGCTGCTACAGAAAAATGACGACGCGATAGCAGACCTCGACGAAGCCCTGGCCATTAACCCCAAAGCCTCCCATGTCTATTATAGCAAAGGACTCTTACTCTACCAGAAGAAAGACTATAAAGACGCCAACGAGAATTTCACCACCACCCTGCGCATTGAGAGCAACAATGCCCCTGCCTGGTATCACCGGGGCAAATGCCAGCTCGATTTCAATAACGTGGCCAATGCGGCTTCCGACTTCGAGAATGCCCGGAAAAATGGGATCGACAGCGACGATATCAGGAACATCCAGGTGTATGCGGAAGCATTTTACCAGCGCGCGGCAGCTAAATTCAACAGCAATAAAACGGATTCCGCCATCGTACTGGTCGACTATGCCATTTCCATCGACCCCTCCTCCAGCCTGTATCAATTCAGCAGGGGCGAATATTATTATGCCCTGCAGAATAACAAGGAAGCCATCGTTTCCTGCGACAAGGCCGTGCTGTTGAATTCGAAATATAACGCCGCCTTCTACAAACGGGGGCTGGCCTATTATAATCTAAAGGACTATCCGCATGCCATCGACAACTTTACCAGCGTGCTGAATTTAAACAACCAGGACCTGATGGCGCTCAAAGGCAAGGCGGACGCTTATTTCGCCCTGAACGATTACAGCAATGCCGCCAATAACTATGAGGTCTGCCTGAAAACCAGTGCCGCCCAGAAAAATGCCCTGAATCCCATCACCCTGGCAGAAATCTATAATTCCCTGGGGAAATCCTATTTCGAAAAAGGCGACCTGGAGAAAGCCCTGGAGAATTTCAAAAAAGCCATCGGCGACAACAAGAACCTCGTAGAGGCTTATTTCAACAGGGGCCATACCTATTACAAGATGGGGCAATTGTCCAATGCCATCGAAGACCTGACAAAATCCGGCTCGTTCGGGGAAGAGCATGCCCAATGGCATTATATAACAGGCAAAGCCTACCAGGACAAGAAAGATTATACCAATGCATCCGCCAATTACAGCAAGTGCATCCGGCTGGACACGCTCTCCAGGTTTCAGGATGCCATCTATTACGAAGGACATTGTTATTACCTGGCGCAAAATTATACGGCAGCGCTGCCGGCTTATTCCCGCGCCCTGTCTTTACAGCTCGACACAGCCGTCAGCTCCTTCAACATCGAAATGGGCAATGTCTACCTGAATACCGGCAAATATGATTCCGCCTATCTCTTTTATGACAAGATCTATCAGAAAGACAGCACCAATGGACTGGCGACTTATGGCATCGCAGCCACCCTCGTGCAAAAGGGAAAGAATGAGGAATCGCTGACCTGGTTCGACAAATCTTTTCAGACAAAAGCCGTTGGCTATAGCGAGATCAAAAAGGATAAGCTCATCGCCAACATCCGGGACGACAAAAAATTCAAGGCATTATTGAAAAAATATTATTGATCATGAATCTTACCGAAATCTATTATCTGCATGAAATAGGCGGAAAAAAGAACAATGAGGATTATATCTGGCCCGTGCCCGGAACGGCTTCGCCGGATGACAAGATCTTCATTGTTTGCGATGGGGTCGGAGGTTCGGAAAATGGGGAAATAGCCAGTAAAATAGTGGCGCAATCGGTGGGCACAACCCTCTTAAAGACCGCTATGCAGGAAATCGATACCCCTTTCATCAACCAGCTGCTGAGCGATGCCAAACAAAAACTAATCGATTATGCCCGGCAGCACCAGCTGAGCACCAATATGGCTACCACTTTCTCCCTGCTGGTCTTCATCGGTGAGAGGGCCTTCATATCCTGGTGCGGAGACAGCAGGGTATACCATATCCGTAACGGGGAGATCCTGTTCAAGACAGACGACCATTCCCTGGTTAGTTCTTTAGTCAAGAGCGGCGAGATAACAAAGGAAGAAGCCCAGACCCATCCGCAGAAAAACATGCTCCTCAAAGCGGTCAATGCCGACGAAGCGGATCCGGAAGCTGAAGGACACTGGATCGAAGAAGTACTGGACGGCGATTACTTTATGCTGTGTACGGACGGGTTGCTGGAAAATATCGGCGACAGGGACATTAAATTCCTGCTGGAACAAAATGACCGGGGTTCGATCGACCTGGTGCAATCCATGCAAAAATTCTGCTACGATAAGACCCGGGACAACTACTCCATGTACCTCGTCAAAGTGAAGACGGAAGAAATCAGCATCTCTGCAAAAAAGAAAACTCCCTTACGCTGGTGGGTCCTGCTCCTGATCCTCGTGCTGGCCGCCGCCGCCTTTGCCATCAAAGAGAAATACTTCATGCCCCAAAAGGTTATGAATGTCGTGATCCCCACCAATATCAATAAGGACTCTCTCGATAAGGCAGATTCCCTGCTCCATGAGAAAACCGCCCTCCAGGAAAATGCCGCGTCCCACGATTCGCTGTCCCCCCACTCTGATACGCCGGTGGCAAAGATCGTCCCTATTCCGCCGGACAGTACTGCCAAACATGTAAAAACCATTCCTAAAGCAGATAGCGCTGGCAAACACCTAAAACCTATTCCTAAAACGGATACTTCCGGAAGTCATATAAACTGATCTGATTATGTTACTCTTTAACCGATATGAATACAGTCCCCAAACCGACCTGATCGGCAAGGGAAGATGGGCAAGGGTCTACAAAGCCCTGGATAAGGACCTGAACACCACCCTGGCGCTCAAAATCTGGAAGACCGGCGGAGATCCCTCCGTTCCCTATATCCAGGCAGCAGACAGACCGGCGCTGATCAGCCTGTCGCATCCCAATATTGTTCGCTATCTCGCTATTGAGGAACTGGAAAAGGAGGATGCTTTCGGGGAAACGGAAACGATCCAGGTCTGTGCGCTGGAATGGCTCGATCGAGGATCGATCACACAATACTGCGCCACCCCTAAAAACCAGGCCACCCCGCCTGACAACCCCGCCTTCCTGCAAAAAATATTGTCCGGACTGGTTAACGGACTTACCTACCTGCATACGAATGGAGTGGCCCATCAGAATATCAAAGCTTCCAATATTTTGATAAAGGAGACGGCCGAAGGCCCCCTGGGAAAGATCGCCGACTTCGGAGCTGTCAGGAATCCCGTCATGGAGGATAAGACAGCTGGGGACAAGGCTGCTGAGGACAAGGCAGCGTATGAAGCCGACTTCCAGTCACTGGCCGCCGTCTTTTATGAGCTGCTCACCGGGGAAACCCTTTTGATGCCGGGAGAAGCCCTCCTGTTGCCAGGAGCAGCAGACAAGCTCCAGCGGTTGCCGCAGCCTTTCCGTGACATCCTATTCAACCGCAGTGAAGAAACCGCAGCAACCGCTCCATTAGCATCTGCAGCCACCGCCCCATTGACCTCCGCGGTAACCCTCCCACTGCCCCCCGCAGCATCGGCCGACGATACCCAGGTGCTGATCCCGAAACCGTCGCCAACGCATGCCCTCACCCCAACTCAGTCCGACGACACCCAGATCCTAACACCCAAACCCAAGCCGTCGCCTGCCACCTTTGACGATACCCAAATATTACCGGCAAAACCAACGCCGTCAGCAGCCCAGTCCGACGATACCCAAATACTCCCTGCCCAATCAAAGACCATCCCTGCATCAACTGACGATACGCAGATCTTACCTTCCAAACAAAAGCCCGCTCCGGTCTCTTCGGACGACACCCAAATCCTGAATCCCAAATCCAGGTCAACACCGTCTTCCGACGATACCCAAATACTCCCCCCCCGAAAAGAAGAGACACTGTCCCTCTTTTCCCGCTATGAATACAACCCCACTTCCGGCCTCATCGGCAAAGGCGGCTTCTCGCGAGTCTACAAAGCCTTCGACAAAAAACTAAACCGGTGGGTAGCCCTTAAAATCTATAAGGGAGGAGAATTCGGCGACCGCTACAGTGCGATTGCTGAAATACGCCGGGTGGTAAACCTGGATCACTCCAATATTTGCCGCTATCTCGATATCGAAGAAATCGAAAAAGAGAACTCTTTTGGCGAAAAAGAAGTTACCCAGATCTGTGTCATGGAGCTGCTGGACGGAGGTAATTTCGCGCAGTACTATAACGCCCACAAGGATGACAAAGTGCTGAAGAAGCTTCTGAACGATGTATTGAACGGTCTCTCCTATCTTCATAAGAACGGCATCATACACCGGGATATCAAGCCGGCCAATATTCTCATCAAAGAGACCCTCGACGGCCCCGTGGCAAAAATCACCGATTTTGGGATCAGCAAGATCTCGGATTCCGTTAATAACAACAGCTCCTCGGCCCTGATCGTATCCATCCCGTATATGGCGCCCGAACAATTGAATGTGAAGAAATACGGCGTCAACGAAAAGATCTCCTACAACCTGGACCTCTGGTCCCTCGGGGTGACGATCTATGAGATCGTTACCGGCAAAGTCCTCTTCAAGAATAGCGAACAGGACAGTTCCGAACAGATCATGACGAATATCATGGCGCCGGAGCTACCCGAAAAGATCCAGGAATTAGGACAGCCATTCAGGGACATTGTGGCCCATTGTATTGTCAAAGACGCTAAGGACCGCGCCCAGAAGGCCGAGGAGCTGATCGTGCTCCTGCATAGCAACTATGACACCGCCGCTGCCCTGCCGCTTGCTGGCGCCGGAAACGCATCCGATACAAGGATCCTCCCCGAAAACAAGGCTGCCAGCGATAACAAAGCATCCTCCCGGACAAAAGCATCCTTCCTGGTTGACAACGATAATGAAGAAACAACCTCCACGAAGTCGGTCGGAAAGAAGAACACCCTTTCCAACCCACAATCGAAAGAAAAAGAAGCTCGGGAAAAAAGAGTCAGGCTTGTTAGTATTATCTCGTTTGTAGTTATTTTTCTGGCCATCACCCTCTATTTTCTCACCAAAGGAAACAAGAAAGAAGACCTATCGAACAACGCCGTTAAAAAAGCGGATTCGACCACAACCCCATTGACGCCCCCGGCCAAAGTACCGGCACAAACACCAGCCAGCACCACGGACGCAACAAGCGACAACAGCGCCAGCCGCACGACCGGCACAAATACCCAGCCGCCTGTCACGACCAAAACCAATCCATCCACCGTAAACCAGCCACCGGCCACGCAATCATCCGCCTCGAATCAGCCATCCACCGCAGCAGAAAAGAAGCCGCGGAAGACCGCCGCCAATACAGAGGAACAGGATGCCCCCGCCGCCAATAGCAGCAATCAGAAATATGTATTGATCCTGACCACGACCCAAAGCTGCGTGGTAAAGATCAACCAGGAGGACTACGGTAAATTAGAAGCGGGAAAGTCGCTGAAAGTATACCTTGTTCCGGGCAACTATGTCTTACAGGCCACCAGCCTCAGTAATAGCGCCTCGGTCTACAACGGCAACCTCGAAGTATCGGAAAAGAACAGGAGCCAGGTAGGGCAATATAAGATCCCGCTCAACTGAGGAACCACCAGTCATCGACGACTCTTTAATTCCTGGCACTCTGAGGAGCGTTTGGAAGCCCTTTGCCTTCAGTGATCAATTTTAACAGACTTTCTTTTACAAAGAAATTCCAGCCCTTTGAACAATCATTGTAACACTCGATTTCCGGCACTAACCCAATATGTGTGAAATCGATTTGCGTAGCGTTGTCACTGGTGGAGATTTCCCACTTTATTTTCGTGCCATTCCATTCTTTTTTGTCCGTAAGCCAATGCAGGTAGCAGTCAACAACCTGCCAGGTGACTGTTTTTCCGGCAACAACATCGACAACTTTAAAAGTCACAAATGTCTCTCCGAAACGAACGGTAAATTCATCTCCGGGCTTTTGAGACTTGCCTTCAAAATTCTTTGCCCACCATTCCGAAACACGGCTGATGCTGTCAAAAGCCTTTTCGGCATCGGTGTGGGCAGTAATGCTGGAATGATAATCCTGCGTTTGCATTTTTGTTTTCATTTTATTTGATTTTATTGTTTAAAAGAGTTTCCAGTTTCTTTCCTGGAATGCACCAGGTGAATGTTCTTTGTCATAATAAGTAACTTTAAAGTTACACAAATATATAAGTAACTTCTGAGTTACGAAAATATTTCTCGAAAAGCCCTGCCTCCTTTTTGTAAACAACGTGGTTGGATTAAAAATCAGTTAGTTATATCAGAATATCTGTTTTCAGATTATCTTTACCCCAATGAAACATCTATTTATCCTCTTATTTTCAGCCCTGGCATTCCTCGGCACGGCCCATGCCCAGTTCACGTTTGGCAAGATCGACTCCACCTTAAAAATGGGTAAAGCAGGCTATCGTGTGGATTGTAAAAACAAGAGCGTTACCCAAAATCCGGTAACCATCAAGCCGGTCGGGTTCGAAAGCGGAGCGAGGGAAATGAATTTTGGTATCATGGGCCGGATAGCCAAAGCAGAAATAGACGATCTTAATAGCGATGGATTTCCTGATCTCGTACTCTATATCTACAGTGACTCCAATGCCGTATTTGGAACGGTCTATGCATTTTTATCGGAAGCCAATAAATCCGTTACCCCCTGTGCATTACCAGACGTCATGCTGGATGGAAAGATCAACACGGGCTATAAAGGCCACGACCAGTTTTCGTTGATGGAAAGCTACCTTATGCAAAAATTCCCCATCTATAAGACCGGCGATGAAAAGGATAAGCCTACGGGAGGCACCCGAACTATTCTTTGGCAACTTGGCCGGGGTGAAGAGGGTAAATTTAAATTCAATAAAGTAAGGGTCTATGATACCCAGTAAACAGCCTGTATTCCCTTATATTACCCCTTTTATCGCATGATGACAATCTTTTCTATCTCCATGATATATGTCCCATGAATCTTTAGAAAGTAGTGCCCTGCCGCAACCCCGGATATATCCATGGATAAACTATTGGCTCCCTTTTGCAGACCGCTGTTCAATTGCTTAATCATTTTGCCATTAACATCCAATAGTAAAATATTCACAAAGTCATTATCGTTGGTATGAATAAGAAGGTTAACCGTATTTTTTGCCGGCACAGGGTATACCTGAACCTGTACACCTGCAAGGATGCAATCGCTCTGAATGGTTTCCGAATAAGTGGCATTCCCATCCATATCCACTTCGCGCAGCCTGTATAAGGACATGCCGCCCCCTTTTTCATCTGTAAATTGGTATCCCTGTAAGAGAGTGCTGCTGCCGGCGGCGCTCAGAATTCCTATTGTACTCCAGTCAGTAGATCCATTGCTATATTTCTGTATTTCAAAACTGCCGCTGTTTACTTCACGGGTGGTTTGCCACGACAAAACGACATTGTTGCCGGCACACTTCAGGCTGAAATTTAACAGGGTGACCGGCAATGGTCCCCCTCCAACGGTAAAAGGCCGGGACTCAACAAGGCTCCAATTGCCTGTTGAATCCTCTACCCGCAGGTTTATAGTATGTCCCCCCAGAGGAAGATTAGTTGCCGTATAATCATAGCTCGTATCGACCTGGTTTCCTTTCAATATTGGGATAGGGGTATTATTGCCGGCTCCGGAATCTGTATCGACATAATACTCAGCTGCCACAATAGGAGGAAGCCCGCTGTTTAATTTTCCATCGATATAAAAGGTTCTGTCTTCTGCGATACTCCATTCATTATCTTGATCTTTCACCCGAATGAACAGTTGGTGGAAGCCTGACCGCAGTCCCGTAGTGCTAATATTGACCAAAGTATGTAAGCTATCCCCGCTTTGAATAGTAAAGGGAGTACCATTACCGGCCCCGGGATCGGTATCCATAAAATATTCCGCAGCGCTTATGGCCGGTAGGGATGTATGTAAAGTGTTATCGACAAAAAAGGTTCTTTCCTCCGTAATACTCCATTCATTATTTTGATCTTTCACCCGGATGAATAGTTGGTGGAATCCTGACCGCAGCCCCGTAGTACTAATATTGACCAAAGTACGTAAGCTATCCCCGCTTTGAATAGTAAAGGGAGTACCATTACCGGCACCAAGGTCCGTATCCATAAAATATTCCGCAGCGCTTATGGCCGGTAGGGATGTATGTAAAGTGTTATCGACAAAAAAGGTTCTTTCCTCTGCAATACTCCAATTATTGTTTTGGTTCTGTACCCGGATAAAGAGCTGGTTAAACCCCGGCACAAGATTGTTTGCCGGAATGGAAAAATTGGCATTCACAGTGATGCCGGGAATGAAAATGATAGCCGTTCCATTCCCCGCCCCCGGGTCGATGTTTATAAAATATTCCGCGGCAGTTATAAATTGGCCCTCACTTTCTACTACACAGCATAAGAATGCCAAAAAGGGTATCAATACCTTAATAAACTTTTTCATATTCATGTTGGGTTAGCTTGAATTGAAAACCGTCGATATCCCGGCAGAAGACTTAATTATTCGAATTTGCCTGGAATTTTACAGTCAGTGTCCAATTGGGCTGAATAACAGGATTAGGAATACTCATGGATTGTATTGCCGGAATAGCAGGCTGGCCGCTATAAGGGTATTGCATGGGTATACTGCCGCCATGTGGTCCTATGTCTTTGCCGTCTGTACCCGCGCCGATACCCGGCGAGCCAACCTGAAGGTTAAAGTTATCTGCCCTGGTAACACTGATGCTGGTGGTAACGAGGTTTACGAAATCCGGGTTGGCGCTGATATTTCCGCTACCTGTATTGATGTTTAAACCTATGCCCAAAGGATTGGAATTGGTGGTATTATAGTAGATATTGTTACATTAGTGTTTCGATGTTGAATAATAAAGTTCTTTGAAAGTCTTGTCTGTATTGGGTTTGATCGAATTTTTACCCTGCAACGATTTGAATTTGTTTTAATTTTGCCGTAATATAACGCCTTGATAATCAATTTTATAT
>DATMGS010000014.1:0-693077 GCA_035555335.1 Puia sp. | reverse complement strand
TCGCCCGGATGAATTTACATTCTCCCTCTACGGTGGCCTTATCCGCGCTGTCTACGATACTTAATTTATCCAGTACCGTATTGACGGCATTTACAATTTTGTAAGAGTTCCCCCAAAGAGTTCCCATCACATAATTGGTGGCTACGACCGCCTTGTGCTGGATGTCCTTATATTCCGGATAAGTACCTACCCAAGCCACCTGGCTATCGGATGCGATCAGGTCGGGTACCAACATATACTGCTCGCCAAAAGAGCCGTAATTCTGTAATTGCTCATAAGCTCCGAACAATATAGTTTCTACATCGGCAGAGGTCTTAAATTGGTCAGGTGTCGCGTTGTTCTTGGGTTGAACGTCCAGATTTTTATTGCAGGACGACGCCATAAAAAAGGAGAAGGCGATGATGGATATATATAATAGTTTTTTCATTTCAGTGTGTCTTTTGATGAAAGTGTATTACTTAGAACTTGACATTTAAGCCGAACGTAAAGGTTTTTGCCTGTGGGATGGTATAGAAATCTTCCCCGCCCGCAATATTGCTGACCACATTCGTGTTCACTTCCGGATCTCCGATATATTTAGTGGCGGTCAGGAGATTGACGCCGCTCACATAAAGCCTGGCGGATTTGATGCCAAGTGTTTTGGCTGCGGAACCTGGAATGTTGTAGCCGAACGTCACGTTCTTCAATCGTAAGTAATCCCCTTTGTATAACCACCGCGAAGAATTGCTGGTACCGGAACCGTAATAATAACCAGGTCTTGGAACATTGGTTATATCTCCGGGCTTTGTCCATGCTTTTAATATCTCCGTAGTCTGGTTGTCGAAGCCATTGTAATTGCCATCGCTCTGGTAGCGGCCGGCGGCATTGTAGACCTTATTCCCGGTCACAAAATAGAAAAAGACGCTCAGGTCGAATCCTTTGTAAGAGAATGTGTTCGTGAACCCTCCGGTATAATCCGGGGTGTACTTACCTAGTGCCATCCGGGGGGCTGCATTATAGTTATTCGTGGTTTTACCGGTTCCGTCATCGTATAAGGCATCCCCGTTCTGCGGGTCGACCCCGACCATCTTCCGCATGAAGAAGGTTCCGATCGGCTGGCCCTCGACAGCTCTTAACAACCCGTCGCTGCTCTCGATGATCTGGCCCTGAATATCGCCTACCCGGTTCTTGTTATAAGCGATATTGAAAGACGTCGTCCATTTAAAAGCTCCTGTCAGGTTCTGGGAATTCAGGGACAATTCAACCCCCTGGTTATTCATGATGCCCAGATTCTGGTAGATGGAGGCGGATCCGCCATTATACAATCCGGTCGTAGACGGAATATTCGTGCTTAACAGCAGGTCGGTTGTATGTTTGTGATAGTAATCTAATTCACCGGTGATCCTATTCTTCAGCACGCCGAAGTTAAGGCCGATATCGAATTGATTACTCTTTTCCCAGCGGAGACCCTCATTCGGTAACTGGGACGGGATGAAGCCCGGCAACCCGGGATAGTTGGTGACGCTGTACAGGGATTGGAACTGGTTCTGGCCGATCTCGGAGTTACCCGTTAACCCATAGCTGGCCCTCAACTTCAGGAAGCTGATGACTTTGGACTCTTTAAGGAAACCCTCCTCCGACAGCACCCACCCCGCAGAAACAGCCGGGAAATTCCCATAGCGGTGCGCGGACGCAAATCTCGACGAACCATCGATACGGTCGCTGACGGTGAAGAGATATTTATCCAGGTAGCTGTAGTTGCCCCTTAAAAAGTAAGAAAGGAAAGTATATCTGGTATCGGTCGTGGCGGCCCCGGTAATGCTGGTGGCTCCGTTGAGATTCTTGACCGCATCCGAGGGATAATTTTCTCCCTGCGCATAGATATGCTCATAATCATTTTGCAGGTAGCTAAGCCCGAGAACAGCTGTTAGTTTATGTTTTTCCCCAAGATTAGGATTGAAGGTAAAATAGTTGTTAGTGTTGAAGGTGACGCTGCTGGATATCACGCTACTGCCTTTACCGATGCCGCCGCCATCCTGGGATTCCTTACCGGCAAATTCATTTTCGGTGAGATTGAGGATATCTGTGCCGAACTCGGACTGGAAAGATAAGGAAGGCAGTATTTTAAGATTACCGTAGGCATTCCCGATGGTCCGGAAGGTCACCTGCTTATCGTAATCATATAAGGCATCGTAAATGCCGCTGGGATAAAGGGTCTGGGCATTCGGCAGACCAGTGGCCGGATCGATCAGCGGTGAAATGGGCAATTGAGCCACCAACTGACCCGGCGTCGAAAAGGCATTGTCCGTGGTGACCTTGTCCAGTTGAGATCTGTCAACAGCCAGGTTCAGGCCGAAATTGAGCCGATCCGAGGCCGTATGGTCGATATTGAACCGGCTGCCATACCTGCTGAATTTATTATTGATGACGATCGCATCCTGGGTATTATAAAACCCGGAAACAAAGAACCGGGTCTTATCGCTGCCTCCGGTCGCAGAGAGGTTGACCTGGTTGGTCGGGGCGTTCTTATGATACAGGGCAGCCTGCCAATCGCTGTTCACCTTTGCATTACGCCAGTCGGTGCCCAGGGAGTACTGATCCAGGACGGGCTCGTAGACGTTGGTCTTGAAGTCGGTGATGGCATCCTGTAAAGTGGCATAACCGCTGATATTGTTATTGAAGTCATAGGTGCCGTCGGCGACAGCCTCCTGCTCGAGGAGATTGACATATTGCTTGGCATTCATGAAATGCATCTTCCTCGCCGGGTTGCTGATGCCGTGGCTGGTGTTCAACTCGATAACCGTCTTCTGTCCTGTCTTTCCCTTTTTAGTGGTGATCAGGACGACCCCATTACCGGCACGGGCGCCGTAGATGGCGGCAGCGCTGGCATCCTTCAGGATCTCTACCGACTCGATATCGTTAGGATTAATATCCGCCAGGGGATTGGTATCGTCATTGGTCCCGTCCGAAACACTGGTGGAGTTCACTGGCAAACCATCCACCACATAAAGCGGTTGACTGCTGGCCGAAATAGAAGAGATCCCCCGGATATTGATCTGGATGGCTTGTCCCAGCTTACCGCTGCCGGATGTTACCACTACGCCGGGGGCCTTCCCCTGGATGGCGGATTCGAAGCTGGGCGCCGGGAAATTTTCAATGTCTTTGGCATTTACCTGGGCAATGGAGCCGGTAATGTCTTTTTTCAACGCTTTGCCGTAACCGACCACGACCACTTCACTCAGCGCCTTTTGGGAGGCGGCCAGGGAAATGACCAGCGGATCGGAAGATGATCCGATCCGAATATCCTGGTCTTCATAACCGATGTAGGAAAAACGCAGGCTGGTGGCCTTGGGGCCTACCTTGATGGAGAAATTGCCGTCGGCCCCGGATATGGCATTGCCCCGGGCCCCTTTGGCGCTGATCGTAACTCCCGCCAGGGGAGTCTGGTCTTTTGCGTCGAGGATCTTGCCGTAAATTTGTTTGGATTGCCCGAATAAGATCGTAAAATGGAATAGAATAATCCCAAGTAGGTAGAGTGATTTTCTCATAAATAAGTAGTGTTGACTGGTGAACGAATTTAACTTAAAATTGGCTAAGGTCTTTGGGGAGTTTCCATTATTTGCTGGTTAAAAGCGCATTAAATATGATAAATGTTGCAGCGTTTATTTTTTTATGGTTATATAAAATATTGTTGGTATATTAGATAGATAGACTGATCCCATATCCAAAGAAAGAATGCCGTAAGCCTTATGCGACTGGCAGGTGATAGAAAGATTTTTACATGAGATATAGGATAGTCATAGCGGTCAGCGTCCTGCTGATCTTTAATGCCTCCTCCGTTTCTTCCCAAAGAGTATTGTACTGCGCTCCCGCTGAGGACCGTTTTACGCTCCGGGTTGAACTGGCAGGAAGAGCCGGATCTTTTTATTGGGTCCAAACAGCCAAAAAAATAGGCTCCCGGGAAGAGCTGCAATTTGAAATTTATGATGAGCGGATGAAACCGGTGAACACCGTTCCCTTTCTTTCCTTTTTGGATGTCCCCCTCAAAGACTACCTGGTTTTCAGCGAAAGTTATTTTGAGCAGCTGGCGCTCGTAGCCGGCCCCGTGCCTAAGACGACCCAGGTCCTGGTAAAACGTTATGACCCTGATGGCGGCACCTGGGGGGAAGCCAGAAAAGTCGCTTCCTTCCCTTTTACCGAGTCCGGGAATAGTTTCCTGCTGGTGCGCTCCGCCGACCGGAGCCGGATCCTGCTGCTGGGATTTGAATCGCAGGCGGCGGCTGCGCCCCGGCTGCATGCTATCCTGTTCGATCAGGACTGGCGAACCCTGTATGACAGGGTCTATCGGCATCCTTTTATTACCCAGCCGATGATACAGGACGATTATACGAATTATCCACTGGAAAATTATGACAAGGGACCGGTGAAGCTGGCCAATAACGGCCAGTGGTTAATGACAGCGCCTTCCAGGACCAACCGGAACTATCTGCTGTTCCATTTCAATGCCGGGGACACCGGTGTCTCTTATAAGGAGATGAGCCTGCCGCCCTCCTCCTCCATGGAGGATGTGGACCTGTCCATCAGTAACGAGCGGGAAGAAGCCTCTGCCGCGATCCTGTCCACCCTTCATTATGATGTGTTTAAAAATGTACGGGTGGTGCATTATTCGATGTCCGGAAAATCCTTTGACTTTGATTCTTCCTACCGGTTCAGTACCCTGGTGTCCGGTAAGGTAAAGGAGGACAATGTGGTAAAGGAGAGTTTTATAGCAGTGCCGGGCAATGGCTTTCTCTTGCTGAAAGAATATGGCCGTCCGTTCACGGATTGGTATGAGGAGGAATCGACTTATACCGACGAACAATGGGATCCGGCTTTTCTATTCACGGAGAATATCCCCGATAAGGGGATTCGCCTGCCGGTCCTCCGGGATGGGTATGCTAAATACCGCACCCTGGGCGCTTTGGGAGACAGTCATGAGCGGGGCGATCTGGGGCTTTTCTATTTTCCTTCCAGCCGGGGTGACAGCGCCTGGAGCGGGATGATCAGCAAGGAACAGGTGACGGAGCTGAACTCTCCCAACCTGTCCTACCTGATGGTACCGGTGAGAAATAAGCTCGTTTTTTTATACAATAGCTTTTTCAGGGGCGAGGACCCCTACGCCACTACTACCATCCTGGATCATCGTGGCGAACTGCTTCCCGAAGCAGGGGTGTTGTTCTGGAAATTCAAAAAGACCAATTTGCATTTCCAGCAATCCCGGCAGATCTCGGAGGAGGAAGTCGTGATCCCTTACGATAATAATTACCGGAGAAATGGATTCGCCATCATCCGGTTCTGACTACGCAAAAAATTAGCAGCCATCCCTGTTTTTTTTGGCGGCTACCCTCGTTTTTTTTCAAAATGGGCAGGGATTACGGGTTAACTTCAGGAATCAAAACTATGCTGTCCATGAGATCAGAATCTACTATTTATCAATGCCTGCAAAAAGCTGCCCGGCAATGGAGCAGAATACTTTTGCTGTTACCGGCTTTTACCAGCCCCGTTTTAAGAAGTACTGCCCAATCGACACAGAAGCCGCCGCTGCACGGCAATCACTGGATGGCGGTTACAGGTAAACCGCTTGCGGCCGAAGCCGGGGCGCAGATCTTCCAGAAGGGCGGCAACGCAATCGACGCGGCCTGCGCCATGCTGGGAGCCGTCTGTACCATGTGGGATGTCTTGAGCTGGGGTGGGGAAACACAGGCAATCATCTATAATCCCAGGACCGGTAAGGTGATCTCCATCGATGCGCTGGGCTTCGCTCCCACGGGCGCCACCCCCGCCTTCTTCAAAAGCAAGGGTTATAATTTTCCGCCGGAATATGGTCCGTTGGCGGCTGTCACGCCGGGTACGCCCGGCGGACTTTGTTACATGCTGGCGGAATACGGCACGATGAGCCTGAAAGAAGTATTGGCCCCGGCGATGGAAATGGCGAAGGGTTATGCCATCGAGGCGCAGACGGCCAATAGTTTCGAGGGGCAGAAGAAGAGGCTGAAGGAATGGCCTTACAGCAAGGCCTTATTCCTCACGCATCCCGGCGAGAAAAGAGAAGCTCCGGAAGCCGGGGAAGTCTTCGTGCAGAAGGATCTGCTGGAGACGCTGACTAAAATGGTAGACGCGGAACAGGATGCGCTGAAACATAAAAAGACACGGAAAGAGGCTATCTATGCGGCCTACGACCGGTTCTATAAAGGCGATATCGCAAAAGAGTTTGTCCGCGGCTGCCAGGAGCAGGGCGGATTGATCACGATGGAGGATCTCGCTGCCTGGAAGCCTGTCGAGGAAGAGCCGACGCACACCACCTACCGGGGGATCGACGTTTATAAATTACAGCAGTGGACGCAGGGGCCGGCCATGCTGCAGAGCCTCAACATCCTGGAGAATTTTAACCTGAAGGATATGGGCTATAATAGTACCCGTTATATTCATACGGTATACCAGGCGATGAGCCTGGCTTTTGCCGACAGGGACTTCTATTATGGAGATCCTTATTTTGCGACAAACCAGCCGATGAAGGGACTGCTGAGCAAAGAGTATGCAAAAGACCGGGCTAAGCTCATCGGTTACGATCATAACGATGCCCTGGCAGCTCCCGGCGATCCCTATCCGTACGAAGGGAAGACCAATCCCTTTACCGAACTGCTGAAGGAAAGGGCGCGGATGACCGAATCGCCTGTCCGCGGCGGCAAAGACGGCCCCAGCACGAACGGAGCTATGAATGCCTCTAGCGGTTTCCCAAATGGCCTGCCTGGCACGACGGTTGCTTCCGGCAGCAATCTTCCTGAAAATCTGTCCGGAGCAACCATCGCCGCCAATGACACCACCGGGATGAGCCTATCCGAGAGGGTGGTTGCTTCAATCCTGTCCGATAAGGCAGCCGATTCCCGTCAGTCCGGGGCGCCAACCGATTCCCGTTTGTCCGGGGCGGCACTCGATTTCCGTCTGTTTTCAACGGCAGCCGACCCCGACCTCGCCTTCGATCATACCAGTCCCGGCGGCCCGATGAATGAAGACCTGTATCATGACCGGCTGTGGCGCGGCACGACCAGCATCGAAGCGGCCGATAAGGATGGGTGGGTGATTTCCATCACTCCCAGCGGCGGCTGGACTCCCGCCTGTGTGGCGGGGCATACGGGAGTGGGTATGAGCCAGCGCATGCAGAGCTTCGTACTGGACTCGGTCCTCCAGCCATTTAATGTAGTAGCTCCGCATAAAAGACCGCGTGTGACCCTGACACCCAGCATGGCATTGAAGGATGGCAAGCCCTTCCTCTGCTTTAGTGTGCAGGGCGGCGATACGCAGGACCAGAACTT
The DNA here is from genome assembly GCA_035555335.1 of Puia sp. Taxonomy (GTDB): domain Bacteria; phylum Bacteroidota; class Bacteroidia; order Chitinophagales; family Chitinophagaceae; genus Puia. Next base: position 685,746 of record DATMGS010000014.1, on the reverse strand, counting down.
ACTGCAGTTCTTCCTGAATGTCGTCGAGTTCGGTATGACAGTACAGGAGGCGACAGAGGCGCCGAATATCAATTCCGATCAGCTGTGGCTGTCGCTGGGCGGGGAGCGGACGGATGACCGCCGGCCTCGTCCCGGGCATATACTGCTGGGCAACGAGACACCGCCGTATGTGCGGAGGGATCTGCGAAAGATGGGATATCTGGCTACCTATGGCGACCGCACGAGCGGACCTATCAATGCGATCTATATCGATGCCAGACATGGCACGATCTGGGGTGGCAGCAGCAATAACGGAGAAGACTATGGTATTGGCTGGTAACCCGACATTCGGGTAGTCAGCTATCAAATAAAGAGGCCGGCAGCATTGCGCTGCCAGCCTCTTTTTAGTATAACTTTGATGTATAAATGGATAACCATTAACAACTGATTAGGTATAAACGCTTATTTGCTTAAAGGTTAACCCAAATGTGAACAAAAGAATTTTATTAAGTCGGCGAATCTTTCCAACTTGCGCCCTGAAGATTGAAATAATACCCTCTCAAACTCAACCCTTAACCAGGTTTCATCTACCCGTAGCAACGAACTTGCCTTGCCATACATTAACCAAGATCGACCCTGCTAAACTTTTCGTAATAAAAGAAATTATAGGAGATATTCTATTGCTCTATCAGGCATGCTATGTCCGCCTGCACTAAGCAACTTTTCGATAGTTTAATTTTTTTTCGATAGTTCAACTTCTTGTTTTTCAATCCAGTCCCTATGAGTCAAAGGCCGCTTCCAACTATGTTGGAGCGGTCCTTTTTTTCGTGGCCCGCCTTCGTCCGCCTACTGTCTCCCGTCCCAACGGAACCACTTAATGCCCAGGGTGGTGAACAGGACTGAATAGCCCAGGGTGATCAGCAGGGCCATGGAAGTCTGGTTATTCCAGGTAGCGGGCTCCAGTCCGGCGGCGACAATATTTTTTACGGCGCCATAAGGCGACCATTTGACGAGGTCTCCGATCTCTTTACCCAGTACGCCTAATTGACCGAACATGCCGATCATGATAAAAGCGAAATAAACCAGCCGCGTGGTGGCGCTGACCGTCTCCGGATTTTTGATCAGCCCTACGATCACCTGCCCCAGACTGAGGTATACGGCGCCGCCTACAATGGCCATCGCCATACCGAAAGCATAGCCCGCGGGGCTGATCATGATATTATCATATTTATACCCAACGACAAAGATGACCGTGGCCATGAGGATGATCATGATCAGCTGCACGATGAGACGGCTCATGATAATAGACCAGGAGGGAGCGGGCGCTACGCGGAGCCGTTGGAAGATGCCCTTGTCCCGGTCGCGGGCCATGGAATTGGAATAACCCATCAGCCCGATGGCCGTGAGGCCGACGGTGATGCAGTTGGAAATGACAAAAGCCCCGCCGAATTTTTCGACCAATGGCTTCCACGAAATGAGGATGAGCACGGGCACAAGGACGACGAGAACCGAGGACCGGCGATTACGCCACTGGGTCGTAAGGTCGGCACGAAGCAGGGAAGTGAATACGGTGGAAATAGATGGTATGTTCGTTTGCATATTGCAGTCTTTTAGAAATGAAGTCGGGTTGACGGAGGCAGCAGGCGGATGGGGTTGACGGCGACATCAGCCTGCAAAAATTACGAACGCACTGTATCGCCGGTGAGCCCGATGAATACATCTTCCAGCGTGATCCTTCCTTTGCGGGAAGCGCGGACAACTTCGGGCCGGTCACGATTGCTGTCGATCAGCGCCTGGGGCGTATCGATGGTGATCACCTGACCATGGTCGATGATAGCGATGCGGTCACATACGGATTCCGCTTCCTCCATGGAGTGGGTAGTAAGCAGGATGCCGTGCCCCTTGTCACGCATGGCCTCTATTCTTTCCCAAAGCTGCCGGCGGGATTGTGGATCCAGTCCAGTAGTCGGTTCATCCAGTAAGACCAGTCGGGGATCGTGGATCGTGGCGATGACCAGGGACACCCTCTGTTGCTGACCTCCGGAGAGCTGCCCGTAGCGCTTATTCGCGGCGTCCTGTAATTTGATGCCGGAAAGAACGGCCTCCAGCTGCCCTTTCGATAGGTTGATCCCATAGATGCCGGCATATAACTGAATGATCTCCGACACAGTGAGCTCCGGCTGGAAGCTGGTAGCCTGTAACTGTACGCCCATACTGGCGCGGGCATGCATGGGTTGCTCCCGGGTGGAATAGCCGGCTACTTTGATAGCGCCTGATTTTGGCTTCAGCAATCCTTCCACGGCGCTGAGGGTGCTGGTCTTGCCTGCGCCGTTGGGGCCCAGCAGTCCGAAAATCTCTCCCGGCTGTACGTCGAAGCTGACATTGCGTACGGCTTGAAAATTGCCATAAGAGACGTTCAGGTTTTCCACCTGCAGCACGGGGACGTTAGATGATTGGTTCATTTCGCTAAGATAGGGCCTTGAAGAAGAAGCAGCAACGCCTGCACGGTCATTTTGTCCATATTGCCGGTAAACGCCCCGGTTAGGGCGGTAAAACCAGCCAGAGGAGGGAGGGGGAGACATGCTTGACTACCTGAAAAAAATGAATTAGGGCCGGATCCCGGCTCTTTTTCTTACATTCATAATAAATTTTTTTATGCGAAAGTTAGCCCTTATCACTGTTGTCATTTTAATGGCCGCCGCCACCGGCCTGAAGGCCCAATCCAAAGACCAATCCCTGCAGAATACTTCCTGGAAAACCTATTTCGATGCTTTACATGATACGCTGACCCTTCATATAGGGAAAGACTCCAGCTTCGTTACCGATGGCGGGGGGGAGGTAGTGGTCCGTTCTCTTTTTAAAGCCGTAAAGGATACGCTCAGTATGAAGGATTATGAAGGACGATATGCCTGCCCAGGCGATGAAGGCATCTACAAGGTAGACCAGAACGGAGGCACGTTGAATTTCTTTTTGGTAAGCGATCCCTGCGAAGGGAGGAATAGCTCGCTCAGCGGGACGAAATGGATAAAGGTCACGACAACTACAAAATAAAGAAAAGTACAAAATAAAAAGAGGCCGCACTTTGCGGCCCTCTTTCATTTTGTACAAGAACTATTTACGAGGTAAACTTACAACTTTGTTACAACGGTATTCTCAGTAACCGTTCTGTTAACTGCGAACTGACGAACGATCTCATTTTCACTGCTGCGGATAACGAAAGTAGGATGAATGTCTGCTTCTTCTTTCTGGAAATAGACAGACTTTACAAAATGAGCGTCGCTGAACTGTTTGCGGTAAACCACTTCTCCGTTATCATTCTTAATGATCAACCAGAATTTGGAAGCAGTAGGATTTTCCAGTTGTACACGGAAAACTACGCTGTTATCATTTGTTCCAACGTATTGAACAGTTACCTGCTCTTCGCTGAGGATTGCGGTCTTTTTACCACCATTGGCCTGGCTGGTCAAAGGATTGCTAACGAAAAGAACAATAGCTGCTACTGCGACAGTAATTGCTTTTACTACACGGGTGCTTACAAAATTAGTGTTCATATTATTATTTTATATTTTACGAAGTTGAACAGCAGGCAATACGTGTAGGCAAATGGCGAGCAATAACGGCGGAAGCAAGGAGGTTAGACGATTTGTCAGATTATCAGAGCGGGAAGCAATCATCTGAATTCTTATACAAATATAAACCTGATTATAGGGGCATACAAGCCGTGTTTTGGTGTTTTTTATCACCTCAACCATGAATGGATGCGACTTAATCTTCTGTAAATAAGAAGATTACATCCGTCTTTTGAATGATGACCAACCCTTTTTTGACCAAACATGTTTTTTTCCATAATTTGAATAATTTTCCCCCAAACCTATTTTATGAAGAAATTACTGATAGTTGCAGGCACCTTATTATTTATATGTCTGTTGATCCAGACTAAAGCCCGGGCCCAGGAGAATGCCCTCTGGATGCGATACCCTGCTATTTCTCCGGATGGCCAGACTATCCTGTTCAGCTATAAGGGGGATATCTATAAAGTTCCCACTGCCGGGGGAACGGCCATTCCCCTTACGATCAGCGAGTCTTATGAATTTGCGCCGGTATGGTCGCACGATGGAAAATCCATTGCTTTTGCTTCCGACCGTTACGGCAATTTCGATGTATTTATTATGCCGGCTACCGGCGGAGAAGCCCGCCGCCTCACCTTCCACTCGTCGAAGGAGATCCCCTGCAGCTTTAGCGGCGATGATAAACGAGTCCTGTTTTCCGCTGCCCGGCAGGACCTGGTGACCAATGCACAGTTCCCGATCAACCTCATGAGTGAGTTATACAGTGTCCCTGTAGACGGAGGCCATGTCAGCCAGGTGCTGCCCGTGCCTGCATTGGAGGCGACGGTGAACTCCACGGGAGACAAACTGATCTATGAAGACCTGAAAGGATACGAGAATGACTGGCGCAAACATCATACTTCCTCCGTGGCAAGGGATATCTGGCTGTATGATCTGAAAGCCGGAAAATATAGCCGCCTTACTACTTTTAAAGGGGAAGACCGCAATCCTGTCTTCGATTCCAATGACCAGGATTACTATTATCTCAGTGAGCAGAGCGGGTCTTTCAATGTCTGCAGGAGCTCTTTACAGGCACCCTCCACTTCGACGGCCCTGACTCATTTCAGCAAACATCCCGTGCGTTTCCTCACCCATGCGCGGGACAATACGCTCTGCTTCGGTTTTGACGGAGAGATCTATATCATGAAGGAATCGGGGAAAGGAACGGGTGAACCGCAGAAAGTGAATATCCGCATTGCGGAGGACGGACGGTCCGTTCTGGAAAAGATCCTCCCGGTGAATGGAGGCGTCACGGAAATGAAATTATCCCCCAATGGCAAGGAGATCGCTTTTGTTTTCCGGGGCGAGATCTTTGTAACCAGCGTCACAGGAGGCCTTACCAAACGGATCACGAATACTCCCTGGCAGGAGAGAAGTGTCAGCTTTAGTCCCGACGGACGTTCCCTGCTTTTTGCCGCAGAGAAGAACAGCAACTGGAATATTTATACCTTATCCATCAGCCGGAAAGAAGAACCTTATTTCTATGCGAGCACCGTATTGAAGGAAGCAACCGTAGTAGCCACGCCGGAAGAAGAATTTCAGCCGGCTTATTCTCCCGATGGTAAGGAAGTCGCCTACCTGGAGAACCGGACCACCCTGAAAGTGATCAACCTGGCCAGCAAGCAGTCCCGCACCATCCTGCCGGCCGATAAGAACTATTCGTATGCCGATGGGGACCAATATTACCAGTGGTCGCCGGATGGGAAATGGTTCCTCGTGCAATTCGGGCCTCCCGAAAGAGTACAGACCCCGGAAGTAGGGCTGGTCTCCGCAAACGGTAAGGAGGCCGTGATCAACCTGACCCTGAGCGGTTATGATGATGTATACCCCAAGTGGACCCTGGACGGGAAAATGATGATCTGGGGGTCCGACCGGGATGGCGCCCGCCAACAGGCCGGCTATGCCGTGACGGCCGATGTCTTTGGGATGTACTTTACCAAAGATGCTTTCGAGCGGGCAAAGCTTTCCAAAGAAGAGCTGGCCTTGCTGAAAGAGCAGGAAGAGAAAAAGGAGAAGGACGCCAAAGAGGCGGAGTCTAAAAAAAGCAAGGGGAAGAAAGAGGAGAAAGCCAAAGACTCGACGAAGAAAGATTCTGCGATCAAAGAGATAAAGATCGACTGGGACCATCTCACCGACCGCAAGCTAAAGCTGACGACGCATACTTCCGATGCCGCGGACTGGCTTTTGTCCAAGGATGGGGAGAAACTATATTACCTGACCCGTTTTGAGAAAGGATATGATCTGTGGATGACGGAGTTGCGTACAAAGGAAACGAAATTGTTCGCCAAGCTGGGCGCCCGTTATGCCGGTATGGAACTATCGGCCGATGGCAAGTCCATCTTTGTGCTGGCGGAAGGGCGGATCACGAAGATCGAGGCCGAGAGCGGCAAGGCGGAGCCTGTGTCTATCAATGGAGAGATGGTCCTGAAGCAGGCGGCGGAGAAAGATTATATTTTTGATCATGCCTGGCGTCAGCTGAAAGAGAAATTTTATGTCGTAGACCTGGGAGGAGTGGATTGGGATTTCTATTATACTGCATACAAAAAATTTCTGCCCTCTATCAATAACAACTATGATTTTGCGGAGATGCTGAGTGAGATGCTGGGAGAGCTGAATGCCTCTCATACAGGCTCCGGTTATGTCGGACATACTCCACCGACAGCGGACCGGACCGCCAGCCTGGGGATCTTCTATGATTACAGCTATACGGGAGACGGGTTGAGGATTGCAGAGGTGATTGCCGGCGGTCCCCTGGACAAGTCGGATTCGAAGATCGTGCAGGGCGTCGTCCTGGAAAAGATAGACGGCGAAACGATCACGGATTCCGTAGACCATTACCAGTACCTGAATCGTAAAGAAGGCAAGCTGATCTTATTATCCTTATATGATCCGGCGACCCATAGCCGCTGGGAAGAAACGACCAAACCCATTTCTTTGGACCTGGAGAATGAATTGCTCTACAAACGATGGGTAAGGCTCCGGCGCAAGGAGACCGATTCCCTCTCGCAGGGAAAGATCGGGTATATCCATGTTCGGGATATGGATGACGAGAGCATGCGTACGGTATTTGAAGAAGCCCTGGGAAGGAATATCGGCAAGCAGGCCATTATCGTCGACACCCGTTTCAACGGGGGCGGCAATATCCATGAGCAGCTATCCGACTTCCTCAACGGGAAAAAATATTTCGATGTCATCCCTCACGGACAGTATGTCGGTTCGGAACCCTTTGATAAATGGGTAAAACCCTCTATCGTACTCATCGGGGAATCCAATTATTCGGACGCCCATCTGTTTCCCGCGGCGTATAAGCTGAAGAATGTGGGATTGACATTGGGAATGCCGGTACCGGGCACGGGTACTTTCGTCTGGTGGGAAGATCAGATCGACCCGACCTTGTACTTTGGTATGCCGATGGGCGGCTGGCGGGCCCCTGACGGACGATTTGAAGAAGGTCATCAGCTGGAGCCGGATATACTCGTTCGCAATGCACCTGATACCCTGTCCGCCGGACATGACCAGCAGATCGATGCGGCGGTGAAGGAATTACTGAAGAAATAAGGAAACCCTTCCGGATCGCCCGGACAGGCTATCTCTTTTGCGCTTGTCTTTTTTAGTTGACTTTGTCAACTAATTGCCCTATCTTGCGGGTATGAAGCCAACAGTAGTGGAAGAGATCCGGGCTTTCAACCGGTTCTATACGGGTATCATCGGCTTGCTGGACCAGTATCTGCTGAAAAGTGAATTTACGCTGCCGGAAGCCAGGGTCCTGTATGAAATCTATCACCATGACGCTATCCTCGCGGGAGAGATCATTGCGACTTTGAACATGGACAAAGGGTATCTGAGCAGGATGCTGGATACCTTCGATCAAAAGCGGCTGATCTCCAGGAACCGTAGCGCCCGGGACGGACGCTCGGTACATATTTCTCTCACGGCCAAAGGGAAAAAGGAATTTGAAAAACTTAACCAGGCTTCCCGCGACCAGATGAAAAATATGCTGGCGTTGCTGCCGGAAGAAGATGGTGACAAACTGCTGCTGCACATGGCCGCCATAAAACAGATCTTATCGAAGACCCAGAAATTAATATGAACCAGCCTATCGATCTGAATGCCATCTCTATCCGGACCGAACTCCGCGCCGGGGACATCGGCTATATCATCCACCTCCATGCCCGCTTATACGCAGCCGAATATAACTATGGAATAATATTCGAGACTTATGTCGCTTCCGGGTTGGTGGAATTCTACCGGCAATACGACCCCTTAAAAGACCGGGTCTGGGTTTGCGAGCACGGCAACCGCATCATCGGCTTCCTCCTGCTGATGCACCGGGAGAAGGATGCGGCCCAGCTCCGGTATTTTATCCTGGAACCCGCGTACCGGGGCATTGGGCTTGGCAAAAGACTGATGATCCTTTACATGGATTGGTTGCGGGAGGCAGGCTACCGTAGCTCGTACCTGTGGACGACCCATGAGCTGGAAGCGGCAGCCTCCCTGTATAAACGATATGGGTTCGTGTTGACGCAGGAGAAACCATCTGATGAATTTGGCAAACCTTTATATGAACGACGCTATGATTTACCCGAAGTAAAATAGTAAATTTATCAGGCTGGATAAATCGAAAATACCAATAAATCATTGATAAATGGAATCATGCCGCAGCGGGAATAGCTTCTCTCCCCATTTCTCCAGGATGCGCACCAGTTCAGCCAGGTCGACGGGTTTGCTGAGATAGTCGTTCATACCCCCCGCCAGGCATTCCTCCTCGTCCCCCTGCAGGACATTGGCCGTCATGGCTACGATAACAGGCTGCTCGCCGGAAGTGTTGCGGATGATCCTGGTCGCTTCCAGTCCGTCCATCTCGGGCATTTGTATGTCCATCAGGATGAGGTCGATCTTTTTCTCCTTTAGCTTGCTCAGGACTTCTTTCCCATTCTCTACGAACTCGGGATTATAGCCCATTTTGGTCAATATAATGAGGGCCAGCTGTTGATTGATCGGATTGTCTTCTGCGACCAGGATCTGTAAAGGATATTTTTGCGCCAGATGGGTTGGAAGCTGCGAGTGGGGGGAAGGAGAATTCTCGGCATGAGGACCAGGCGAATTCTTTATTTCGACGCCGGGCCGCGCGAGGATGGAAAAACGGAAGGTCGATCCTTTCCCTTCTGCGCTTTCCACCTTGATCCGGCCGCCCATCAGGGTGATCAGCTTGTCGCAGATGACCAGCCCCAGACCGGTGCCGCCATATCTGCGGGTTATGGATGAATCCACCTGCGAGAAAGCTTTGAAAAGATGGTCCAGCTTGTCCGAAGCGATACCGATACCCGTATCTTTTACTTCGAACCCGATCTCCAGCTGTCCTTCTTTCAGTCCGCTCATTTTTCCGGATATTCTGTTTCGGCCAAGTGACGCCCCCGATGTTCCGGCTGAAAGCCCCGAACGTCCATTCCCGGTAATAAATGCCCGGATCCGGATCTCTCCCTCATGTGTGAACTTGATCGCGTTGCCGATCAGGTTGAGCAGTACCTGGCGCAGCCGGTCTCTGTCCGCTATGATAGGAGAGGGGATGGCTTCATCGACCAGGCAATGCAGTTTCAGACCGAGCTGTGTAGCTTTGACCGAGAATATGTCCAGCACCTCTTCCATGCATTGCCGCAGATCCATTTCTTTTTCATCCAGCTCCATCTTTCCCGACTCGATCTTTGAAAAATCAAGAATATCGTTGATCACCATCAGCAGGGTCTCCCCGCAGTTCTGGATCGTCCGGACGTAACCGTGTTGTTCTTCGTTAAGAGACGTTTGCGTTAATAAGGAAGCCATGCCGATCATACCATTCATCGGCGTACGGATCTCATGGCTCATATTGGCCAGGAATTCACTTTTAGCCCGGTTGGCCCGCTCTGCTTCCTGCCGGGCCCTGGCCTCATTGAGACGGGCCTTGCGCTCTTCTTCCATGGCTTCGCCCAGCTGCTCTGTCCGCTGCTGCACGAGCTGCTCCAGTTTCCGTTGATGCGCCCGGATGCGGTTGATGCGAAGCCGGTAGAGGGTTATCCATACTCCTGCGATCAACCCGAGAACTCCCAGCCGGAACCACCAGGTAAGCCAGAAAGGCGGAGTGATGGTCAGCCGGATGGTCGCCATACGTTCAGACCATTTGCCTTCATAATCTAACCCTTTTACTTTGAAAATGTAGTCCCCAGGATCAAGGTTGGTGTAGGTTGCCGTGCGTTTACTGTTGACATAATTCCAGGTCTTATCGAACCCTTCCAGGATATATGCATATTGTTTCCTGTCACGGGAAGTATAATTCAGGGAGGCAAATTCAAAGGAAATAACGGAGTTATTATAAGGCAGGGTAATCTCCTGGGTTTCTGTAATGGCTCTTTTCAGCGGGGACCGGTCATGGTTGTCTTTGGCGATAGGAAGATCTTTATTGAATACCTGGAAGCCGGTTATCAGCAGGGGTGGCTCAGAAGGACGAGGTTTGATGCTGTCGGGGAAGAACTCGTTAAAGCCATTGACCCCTCCGAAATAGAGCGCTCCGCTACTGCTCCGGCAATAGGCATTCTCTTTGAACTCATAGGACTGCAGACCATCCGATATGCTGAAGCTCCTGCATTTTTGGGTAGTGGTATTGAAAAGGGCCAGCCCCTTGTTGGTACTGATCCACAACTCGTCCTTTTTCCCGGGAAGGATGCCGAAGATAACATTGTTGGGCAATCCATCCTCTGTGGTATAGGTATGGAATACACGCTGCTGCCGGTCGAAATAATTAAGACCAACCATAGTGCCGATCCATAGCCCCCCTTTTTCATCCTCATACATATTCCCGACCCGATTGTCACTCAGGCTGTTCTTGTTGTCGTCGTGCAGGAACTGGGTGAACTGGCCTGTCTGCTTGTTGAACGCGAGGAGACCACCCCCGTCTGTGCCCAGCCACAGCTGACCCTGGCTGTCTTCAAAGATGGAATGTATCTTTTTATTGCTGATGCTGGCCGGATTCTCATTGTCATTCAGATAATGACTGAAATGACCGTTGGCGGGATTATAGAGATCCAGCCCTCCACCATAAGTGCCGATCCAGATATTCTTCTCGCGGTCCTGCAGGATCGTATAAGCATTATTATCGCTGAGGCTGGAAGGATTGGCGGGGTCGTGTTTGAAGTGCCGGTAGGTATTTTTTTCCTGGTTGAATACCGTGATACCAGTTCCCCAGGTGCCGATCCAGGTATTGCCTTTCCCATCTTCACAGGTGCATAACACATAGTTGCCGCAAATACTGTTTTGATCGCCTTCCCGGTGAAGTAAATGCGTGAATTTTTTCGTCTGGGGATCGAAGAGGTTCAGTCCCCCGCCATCGGTGCCGATCCATAATTTTTTCTTTGTATTCTGCACGATACTCAGGACACGATTGTTGCTAAGACTACTCTCATCCGAATTGTGTTTGTAATGGGTAAACCGGGTGGCGTCCTTTTTGTAGATATCCATTCCTCCGGAGAAAGTCCCGATCCACATATTTCCGATATTGTCCTTATAGGCGGAATGGATGGAATTATCGCTCAGGCTGGATCGGTCGACATCATCGTGCTGGTAACGCTGCAGAATATTCGTGGTTGGATTGTAGATACCCAGGCCCCCATTCTCCAGCCCTATCCACAGGTTATCCTTGTCGTCCTCACCCAGGGCATATACGGTATTGCCAGGCAGGCGGCTGCCTTTAACGGTCATATCCTGAAAATGGCGAAAACTCCCGGCAGCCGAGAGTTTATCCATCATGTCCAGTCCTCCGCCATCCGTACCCACCCATAGCCGGTGCTGACTGTCTTCGAACAGCGTCCATACATTATCGCTGCAGAGGGAGGAATTGTCTTTTTCCCGGTGCTGGAAACGGGTAAAGTTGCCGGAAGCCTTGTCCAGCAGGTCGAGGCCATTGCCATAAGTGCCGACCCATACATTTTGCCGGCTATCTACCAGTACCGCCCGGACATAATCGCCGCTGAGGCTTTGGCTGTCTTTTTTATTGATATACCGGGTGAACCGGTTCTTGCCGGGTTCGAAATAAATAAGCCCCTGGTCTTCCGATCCGATCCAGAGATCGCCGGCTTTGTCAGCGGCTATGCCGGTAAGCAGATTGCTGGGAATTTCGGATTCGCCGGCCCGGTGACCTTTGTCCGGAGTGTCGGCTCCCGGCCCATTCGTATAAGCAATGAATTGATCTTTCTCCCTGTCATAGCGATTGAGCCCGCCTCCTCTTGTGGCGATCCAGATGGAGCCCTGTCTGTCTTCGATGATATCGGAAATGAAATTATTGCTGATGCTACCCCTGTTTTTGGGGTCGTTCCGGTAGATGGTGATCTGGTATCCGTCGTATCTGTTGAGTCCGTCACGGGTGCCGAACCATAGAAAGCCACGGCTGTCCTGTAGTACGCAAAGTACATTGTTCTGTGAAAGCCCGGCATTAATATCCAGGTGTTCGAACTTGAGAGTTGACTGCTGAGCTGTCGCCGGGAGGTACAATAGCAACAGGAGCAGGCAAGCCAGGAATGTTGGTTTAACGGATCTGGACTGCATCGACTAGGGTTTCAGAGCTTAACTAATGGTGATTTCACCTGAAGGCCAATGGTTTAACGGTAGGGGACACTTACTATTTTACTATTCGTGCTTTTTCTAGCATTCGTAGGGGTTTCTACTTATTTCCTTTAGCGGATAAGAGTGAATAATGCCCGGGAGGGGCTGACCGTCCTTATCTTCATGCTTCTTTGAGGTTTCTTCATACTTCTTCCAGGTTGAACGGTAATTTACGGATACGCTTGCCGGTCAGGTCGAAAATGGCATTGCAAAGGGCCGGCGCCAGGGGGGGCAGACCAGGTTCGCCTACGCCGCCCGCTTTTTCCTGGTTTTCCATGATATGGACTTCGATCTCCGGGATATCGCTGATACGGGGCATTTTATACGTATTGAAGTTTTTTTCTACGGCCATACCGTCCTTGAAATGTGTTTCGTGCGTGATCGCGGCGCCCAGGGCCATTACGATACTTCCTTCCACCTGGGCGCGGATGATATCCGGGTTTACGTACCAGCCGCAGTCCATCAGGGCGATCACTTTGTCGATCCTGATCTTTCCGTCCGGCTTATGAGATACTTTCACCACTTCCCCGACAAGGCTGCTGAAGCATTCGGTGATGGCGACTCCCCAGCCTGTGTTCTTACCCCGGGATGTCCAGCCGGAGAGTTGGATGAGCTGATCGATAAGCGCCTGGTAACGGTCGTCTCCGAGATGCTGTTTGCGGAATTCCAGGGGATCCTTGCCGGCTGCCTGCGCCAGCTCGTCTATAAAGCTCTCGTAGGCAAATCCGTTTGTGGAGGCATAGACGGAGCGCCACCACATCACCGGTATGGGAGATACAGTGGGGATATCGGCAAAACTGTAGTGAGGAATGGATTCGAAATAAGGTTTCAGGAATCCGTCGATCGTTTCCCCATTGTAAGAGCTGAGATCTGCCCCCGGATTTTCGTGATTCATATTTTGTGTGGCCGTCTTTGTCTGGAAGGCGAGGATACTGCCGTCCTTATTCAGCCCTCCTTTGCAGCCATATACGGCCCCCGGGCGGAAAGGTCCCTGGGTCATATCGTCCTCCCTTGTCCATACCACCTGGACGGGAGCTTTGACCTCTTTAGAGATCACGACGGCCTCGTGCGGGTAGTCGAGGAATGCTTTGCGGCCGAAGCCGCCTCCGAGAAAGGTCATATTTACGATGACATTCTCCAGGGGGACTCCCATTCTTTCGCTCAGGTCGGACTGTACCCAGTCGGGTCCCTGTATCGGCCCCCAAACTTCGATCATATTATCATGTACATGCGCCACACAGTTGAGAGGCTCCATGCAGGCATGAGCTTCATAGGGCAGTTCGTAGACGGCTTCTACTTTTTTATCGGCTTTCTGGAAAGCAGTTTCAAAATTTCCGCCCGTACGATCGTTGAGGGCCGGCTTATTCAGGTCTTCCCGCATGCGGGCGAATAGCTGTTCTGTGTCCAGGTGTTCGAATCCGCTGTCGTCCCATTCCACTTTCAGGGCTTTTCTACCTTGCATGGCTGCCCAGAGGCTATCGGCTACCACGGCCACCCCTTCCTGCAGGTTGGCGAATACGGTCCTCTTTACTATAAAGACCTGTTTTACGCCGGGGATAGCTTTGGACGCCGAGTCATCGAAGCTTTTCACTTTCCCGAGGAAACGGGGATTGCGTTCCACCACGGCATACAGCATACCCGGCAATTTCTTATCCAGTCCGAAGACGGCGGCGCCATTGGTCTTCGATGGCGTATCCTGCCGGGGCAGGGATTTACCGATGATCTTGTAATCCTTACGTTCCTTTAAGCGCACTGTTTTCGGAGGCTCCAGTTTGGACGCTTCTTCTACCAGGTCGCCATAAGGGATCTTTTTGCCGGAGGGACGATGGATCACCTGACCATTCTCCGCATAACATTCTTCTTTCGGCACACTCCATCTTTTCGCGGCGACTTCGATCAACATTTCACGGGCAGTGGCGCCGATACGCAGCAGGTTCTTATAGGAACCCCGGACTGTCGAGCTGCCGCCGGTGATCTGGCTTCCGTATTTTTTCTGGTTGCCGGGTGCGAAAAGGATGTTCACCTGGTTGAGATCGACTTCCAGCTCCTCGGCGATCATCTGCGGCACTACCTGGAAAGAACCCTGCCCCATTTCCGAGCGGTGATTGAAGATGGTGACCTTCCCCGTCCGGTCGATAGATATCCAGGTCATCAGCTCGATGCCTTCATGGCTGTCGGTTGCTGCGGCGTTGATGATCGCGGCATTTTTCCCGTCCCTTGCACCCAGGGCCGGCAGCCAGGCTCCCAGGGTGAGGGCGATACCGGAGAGCCCGGTACTGCGGATGAAATTACGGCGGGACGTACGGGACGCATCGGATACATTTTGAATAGTATGCGGCATGGCAAAAAAATTAGGATTGGTGATAGGTGGAAAGAGCCGGATCGGTAAGTGCAGCGGCGGCATGTCCGTTTGGCGCGCCGGCCAATTGTGCGGCTGTTTTGATCGCTTTGCGAATGCGGGTATAGGTTCCGCAGCGGCAGATATGTCCCTGCATGGCGGCGTCGATATCTTTGTCTGTGGGATGAGGGTTGCGTTTCAGGAAGGCGGTGGCCGTCATGATCATCCCGCTCTGGCAATAGCCGCATTGAGGCACCTGCTCTGCTATCCAGGCTTTTTGCACGGGATGCGAATTATCCGTCGAAAGTCCTTCGATAGTGGTGATCGGCTGACCTGCTACGGCGGAGACGGGGATGGAACAGGACCGGACCGGGGTGCCATTCAGGTGTACGGTGCAGGCTCCGCATTGAGCCATGCCACAGCCGTATTTTGTTCCGGTGAGACCCGCCAGTTCCCGGATGGCCCAGAGCAGGGGCATTTTGGAGTCGGCTTCTACCGGGATATTCTTCCCATTGATCAGCAGGTTATAAGAAGGCATAGAAATAAATTTAGTAGTATGGCTTGTAGGATGGTACCTGTATGATGACACCCTCGTTAAGTTACCAAAATATTTCAGATTGCCGGAAGAAAATTATGTGAACGGCAGCGAATTTTATAGGAATAGCACGCATTGAGGGATCGATGACCTGGATTCCGGATTGCTGACCTGTTCCTGGCCTTTGAGCTCCCCGTTTTCATCGATATGCTGCAGACAGATCTTTTCCTGGTAAAGAACACTTCCGATCAGCTTGCTTCGATGGCACTGCCCGGGTTTGCTCTCGCTGCATAGCAGAGCTACTCTCAGATCTTTTTCATAAGCTGTCTTTATTCGCGCGATTCCTTTTTTGAAGATGGCCTTTTGCCGGAGGATGGCATAGTCCACTTTGCCATTGATCTTATAACACGAAGGATCGGAGGGGCGCCCTCCCAGGCTGTCTCCCATGTAAACGTATTTTATGCCCTCCTGTTCCAGGGTAGATGCCAGCGCTTCCCGGTTGAATTGAGGATTGAATCCCGAATAGGGGCGTGACCGGACATCGATCAGGAAATCGATGGAGAACTTGTTCAGGAGACCCAGCAGTTCACTGATCTTCCGGGTGCCGTGACCGATCGTATAAATGGGATGTTTCGGCATGTTGTCTTGTGAATGTACAGATTTTTGGGAAGATAAATGCTAAAATAATTAGTATTTTTGTAAGGCTCGGGAACTCTGCAAATTCTGGAAAAAATTAATTGTTGCCCTATGAAACAAAACATATTTCATATCGATAAGATTACTAATAGTATTGAGGATGCTATTACTGGTAAGAATTATGATACCGATGTACAACCAGTAATGTCCTCTGATTTAAAAACCGTAATTAAAAAAAATGGATGGAGATTCAATTGGAAAACGGAACTGAAATATTCAGATCGTCGATTGTATAAATTATTAATCAGAGGGGATAGTGTGATACAGGGATTAATAAGTCTACAACCGGTTGAAAACTATATTGAACTACATCTTATCGAAACGGCTCCACACAATTATGGCGGTTCTAAAAAATATGTTGGCGTTCCTGGAAATTTAGTGGCTTTTGCTTGTAAAACCAGCTTTGATTCAGGCTTTGAAGGATTTGTAGCATTTAGGGCTAAAACTAAGTTGATTCAGCATTATATTGATACGCTGGGTGCAGAATTAATATTTAGAGACCGAATGAGTATTTCCGGAAATTCTGCAAAAAAATTGGTAAATTCGTATTATAAAAATTACTTCGGTGGAAGATAAAAAACGATATTATGGATTGGATGAAATAGGATTTCTGGGGACGCAGGATAAAAGAACCGATGCCCAGATAAAAAACGATATTAGAAGAACTATCCAACATATAAAAGCGAAAAAAAACGCCAAGGCCGGTGCCGCCAGCCTCAAAAAAAGCTCCCTCAGCAAGAACTAATTACTTCGCTTTTCTTACCTTGGCCATCATGAACAGGAACAGGGTAATCTTTTTCATCCATAAAGAAGTGCATATACTGGACCTGGCCGGGGCCGTTCAGGCATTTTATGAGGCAGGCTATTATGGCCATGCTTATGATATCGTGTATGTATCCGACAGCCCGGGACAGGTATGTTCGGCGAAGCTGCAACTGGCCGGGCTGAAAGATTACTCGGCGATAAAGGTCCGGTCCTCGGATATCATCATCGTTGCCGGCTTCGACCTCCGGCAATTACCGTCCGCGCGGAAAAATAAATTTCATCGCTGGCTGAAAGAGGCCGCCGGGATACAGGCGACCATCTGTTCCGTCTGTACCGGCTCCTTTAGCCTGGCGGAGTCCGGCCTCCTGGAGAATAGGGAATGTACCACCCATTGGAAATATACAGACCGGTTGCAAAAAGAATATCCTGCTCTGAAAGTGCTGACCAACCGCCTGTTCGTAAAGAGCGATAATATTTATACCAGCGCTGGCGTGACCACGGGCATCGATATGGTCCTCTACCTGCTGGAAGAACGGCATGGGGCGGCCTTCGTCTACCAGGTGGCCCGTGAGCTGGTAGTCTATATCCGCCGGGATGGAGGGGAATCACAAGAAAGTATTTATCTTCAATACCGCCGGCATATCAATGAAGATATTCATACCGTACAGGATTGGATCATAAAGAACCTGCAAAAAAAGATCACGGTAGATCAATTGGCCGGTCTCGTCTATACCAGCCCGAGAAATCTCACCCGCCAGTTCAAAACGACCACGGGCATTACCATTGGACAATACCTGGAAAAACTGCGGGTGGAAAAAGCCGTTCATCTCCTGCATCAACAAAATAAGATTGAAGTCATTACCCAACAATGCGGCCTGCAAAGCGCCAACCAACTCCGGCATATCGTGAAAAAACATACGGGCAGCCTGCCTTCTCAGCTCAGGGCTTTGCCCTGAACCTGCACAGAAGGGTGTTACTCTTTGTCTTGACCCCTTGTCAAAAAAGGCTTTAGCAGGTCTATGGGCACCGGGAATATGGTGGTTGAATTCTTTTCCGTGGCAATCTCCCGCAAAGTCTGAAGATAGCGCAGGGTAATGGCGCTGGGTTCTTCGGCCAGGATCCTTGCCGCATCAGCCAGCCTTTGAGACGCCTGAAATTCTCCTTCTGCGGCAATCACTTTTGATCGGCGCTCCCGTTCTGCCTCCGCCTGCTTTGCCATGGCCCGCTGCATTTCCTGGGGAAGGTCAATTTGCTTTACTTCCACATTGGAAACTTTGATTCCCCAGGATTCTGTATGCGCATCGATGATCTGCTGTAATCTTTGGTTGATCTTATCCCGTTGTGAAAGAAGATCATCCAGCTCTGATTGACCTAATACGCTTCGCAGCGTTGTCTGTGAAAGCTGGGAAGTAGCTACCAGGTAATTCTCCACCTGGACAATGGCTTTCTGTGGTTCAAGGACGCGGAAATAGACCACCGCATTCACTTTGATGGAAACATTGTCCTGGGTGATGATATCTTGCGGCGGCACGTCCATTACCACGGTACGTAAGCTCACTTTCACCATCTTATCGATAACGGGAATGAGAAGAATGATCCCGGGACCTTTTACTCCGTCGGGAGGCACCAGCCGTCCAAGCCGGAAAACGACACCCCGCTCATATTCACGTAAGATCCGGATCGCATTCGCCAGGATAAGGATTACAAAAAGAATAATAACAATCAGCGCAACGGGAACTGTTTGCATAAAAGTTGGTTTTTTATTTGAGTGTTAGGGCGCAATCAACCGCTCAACATAGAGTTTCCAATCCTGCATCCTGATCACCCGCACCTTTTTCCCCGGCTCGATATTTCCGGCAACGGATTCAGCCTTCCAGTGTTCTCCATGTACCCTTATTGAACCGTCGGGAGTGAGCGCCTCCAATGTTTCTCCGATTTCCCCGATCAACCCTTCCGGACCTGTGACCGGCTTCCCCCTCTGAGCTTTCAATCCCAGACCAATGATCGTTAGAAAGAATAAAGCGGTAATAGCCGTAGAAACAATAATAACTACCCGGGAGATCCCGCCGAAATCCGACCCGGAGCCGGGCCGGATCAGCATGATAGAACCAAGCAACAATGACACGATTCCCCCGATCGCCAGCAGACCATGGCTCGCCAGTTTGACATCCAGCAAAAAAAGAATGATGGCAAAAATGATCAGGGCCAGCCCGGCATAATTAACAGGGAGCGTCTGCATGGAATAAAATGCAAGAATGAGGGATATCACCCCCACGATACCGGGAAGGATCGATCCGGGGTTATAAAATTCGAATAACAGACCATATAAACCCAGCATCAATAAGATATATGTGATAGTAGGATTACTGATCAGGTCAAGGATCTTTTCCGTGAATCCCATTTCCAGGGATTCGATACGGGCCGACCGGGTATGCAGGATCACGGACCCTGTGCCGGATACGGCATTTTTCCCGTCAATCTGCCTGAGCAGGTCTTCCAGGTTTTTGGCAACCAGGTCTATAACATTTTGTGCAAGCGCTTCACTCTCTGTAAGGGAGACGCTTTTGCGTACTGCCAGCTCGGCCCATCCTCCATTGCGATGTCTTTTTTCCGCGATGGTCCGGATAAATGCCGCTGCATCATTGGTGATCTTATCATTCATGACCGTATCTACTTGTCCCTGGAGGTCTACAGGATGAGCTGCCCCCAGATTGGTGCCGGGAGCCATGGCGGCAATCTGGGCCGCTAATGTTATGAACACCCCGGCCGAGCCCGCATGTGCTCCCCCGGGTGAAACGAAAACAACCACCGGTACAGGAGACTCAAGCATATCGCCGACGATCCTCCGCGTTGATTCCAATAGCCCTCCGGGAGTGTTGAGTTGGATGACCAGGCATTCCGATTTTTCCCGGGTGGCTTTTTCGATACTGCGATGAATAAATTCTGCTGTAGCCGGATTTATAGTTCTATCAAGGGTAATAAAAATGACAGTTTGCGCGGAGAGCAGCAATGGCAAGAGCAATAGCAGCGGGATAGAAATGAGCTTCATCGGAGCAAGGTTTAAGAATTCGGGATCCGGGTCATTCAGGCCTGCACCTTTCTACTTGTAATTTACTAAATTCCCCGGGCAATAAGGAATTAAAAATTTGCCAGCCGGCTCAGCGTCCTCTCCGGCAGTTTGCCTTCAGTTTGGGGGCTTTGTCCTGATACTGCGCATCACTGTCCTTCCTCCCGGATCAGGCGGCGCTTATCTTTGATCCTGTCTCAACGAACCGGAAATTCACATTTAAAAACGAAGTAATTATGAGCATGTATAAAAATTTTATTTTACTGACGGCAATCCTCCTTATGTGGATGGGAACAGTCCATGCGCAGGCATCCTCCCCGCAAGCGCAGGACAGCGTCGCCTTCTTTTGCAGCCCCTGCGGAGGCGAATGTGATAACCTGGTCTTTATGAAAGCAGGGACCTGTACTCATTGCGGGATGACCCTGACCCGGATGACTCTTGCAGAAAGAAAACAACTTATGAATAAACTACAAAAAAAAATGAGCATTTGTTTTTACTTACAGGATGGCGTTGAAGTGCTGGATTTTGCCGGCCCGATGGAAGTATTCTCCAATGCCGGTTTCCAGGTCTTCACCGTTTCCCGGAAAAAAGAGCCCATCCTTGCACAGGGCATTCTGAAAATAATGCCGGACTATAGTATCGAAGATGCGCCACCGTCAGATATCCTGGCTTTCTTCGGCGGTAATTCAGGGACGGCATCAGGCGACCCGGCCGTGATCTCCTGGATACAATCCCGGAAAGAAGCCACACAGTATTATTTTTCCGTCTGTACCGGCGCCTTTATAATCGGCAAGGCGGGGCTATTGGATAGCCTCACCGCTACTACTTTTCATTCGAGTATCGAGGCGCTCCGCAAAGCCCAGCCCTCCACCAAAGTCTTGTCGAATGTGCGGTTCGTGGATAACGGTAAAGTGATTACCACGGCGGGCATCTCCGCAGGCATCGATGGGGCCCTGCACCTGGTCGCCAAATTGAAAGGAGATGCCGCGGCCAAGGACGTGGCTGCCTATATGGAATACGATAAATGGATACCCGGACAGGGGCTGATCGTGGATAGCCATTAAGGGCCTTCTACCGGAAGGGCAATCTCTTCTCCCCAGATATACTTACTGAACCATTGCCAGTTATGCCAGATAGCGGCCAGCCTCTCTTTGGGTTTGGTGATGCCGTGGCCGAATCCTTTGTATACGATCAACCTGGATGGAATATTCCTGTCCTGCAGTCCCCGGTATAATTCATAGGCATCGGAAATGGGGACCCGTTTATCCAGTTCTCCATGCTGGATAAGGGTAGGAGTCCGCGCATTATTGATGGCGGCGATGGGGGAGGTCTTTTCATAAATAGCCTTATCCTCCCAGGGAGTCGCTTTCAGGTATTGCCGGGTGAAAGGAGTGATATCGGTGCTGACATAATACGTAGCCCAGTCGGAAATACCGGCCCCCACGGAAATGGCTTTGAATACAGCCGTATGGGTGGTAAGAAAGGCCGAGATATATCCTCCCTGACTCCATCCCATACAGCCCATCCGGGAAGTGTCGATCATTCCTTTTTTCTGCAGGTATTCGACACCGCTCAGTACATCCCACATATCGCCTACACCCAGGTTGCGTACATTCAGCGCGCGGAACTTCTCTCCATAGCCGGCCGAGCCCCGATAGTTTACCCGCAACACCAGGGCCCCTCTCTCACACCATTGCATAATGGGATAGACATAGGTTGGAACGGGTTCGGGACGATCGATTCCCGTGGGACCTCCATGAATGACTACCAATAAAGGATATTTCTTCTTTTCATCGTAATCCCTGGGTTTTAACAGGATGCCTTCGATGAGGGCGCCGTCCCTGCTCTTCCACTGGATGACTTCATTCACGGGGGTATTCCACCCGCGGATCTGGTCGGAGAAACGGGTGATCTTTTCGGGCTGCGCAGTTTGATCGCCTTGCACAGGCTGCCCGGTTTGACTGCCTCCACCTTGACCGATGACCGTAGCTGCCGTATACACTTCAGGAAGGCCCGTAAAACTCCTGGCATTAAAGGCTATGGTACTGCCGTCTTTGCTGAAGCTGGCGAAACCGACAATATCCAGGGGAAGGGAGACAGGGCGGATCATGCCTGTTGCCGGATCCAGTTGAAAAAGGGACGATCTTGTTTTTTGGGAGGCGCCGAAAAAGATCCCTTTTTTATTCCAGTCGAATACCGATTTGTTCTCGTCAAAACCAGCGGCTATTTCCGTAGAGCGATCATTGGTGAAGCTGTAAACGAAGAGCCGGTTATTCTTATAAAACTGGGAGATGGTGTCGGTAACGGAGCTGCCGTACAGGAGACGGTCGCCTTCCGGGCTCCAGGCGATAAATGCATCTCCTGCCGGGTTGGCTATTACGGTAACGGACTTTCGGGAAGCCAGTTCCAGGACGGCGATATCCGCGTGGATGGAAGAATTGATCAGCGGATCGGGTTGCCGGGTATAAACGATCCTGCTCCCGTCCGGGCTCCAGTCAAAACCCGTCACCGTGAAATTGCCTTCGGTAAGACGGGCGGGTTTGGGAAGGGAAATGCAATCCCCGGAATTAGCCTTCGGTATACCCCCCGAACTTGCTGCGGCCATGCTATCGGCGGATGTTTTATGGGCGCTGTCCGCGGGGGAGACCGGATAACAGGGTAGCAGGCCCAGGGTTTGCAGGGAATCATAGTCGAAGGGCACGCGCCACAGATGGGCTAGTTTATATTCCAGGCCTTCTTCCCCGAATGCTCCGTAACGGTCTTTAGTGGATTTCAGGGATTTGCTTTCCGGATCATTCCTGGTGAAAGCGATTTGTTTGCCATCGGGACTCCATGCAAAATCATTAATACCTTCTTCTTCTTTTGTCAGGGGGAAAGCTTCTCCTCCGTCGATGGAGATCAGGTAGATCTGCGATTTATCACCGCGATCTGCCAAAAAAGCGATCCATTTGCTATCCGGGCTCCATTTGGGAGAGGTACTGCTTCCTTTGCCGGTGCGGGTAAGCTGGAAGGGCGGCAGGCCTTTTTTTGCTACCCAGATCTCTACATCATAAGCATTCTCTTTCCAATCCGTCGAAGTGACAGTATATGCTATATAGGCGCCATTGGGGGACAGGATGGCAGCGCCTGCCTGTCGCAGGCTCAGCCATTTTTCAAAGCTCACAGAAGAAGATTGGCTTCTGGCTGTAAGAGCCAGCAGTAACAGGGCGCCTGCAAGAATAGTCCTTGTCATAATCAGTATAGTTTATTGGTCTTGTTGATGGCCTATTGACGGCCTTTATTGATTGGTCTGACTCAAAAGATAGCCCAAATCGGTTGTTTTAACAATTCCTTATCCTAACGATTGGTAAAAGGATTGTTATAGATAAGTTATAAGTAAAATATGCATTTAACCTTGAATGATTTTTGCGTTCTATCATATCATAGGTAGCTAAAAATTAAAATTATGGAAACGACGAATTTAAAATACACAAACAGGAGCAATTGGAATCCCGGCAAGAAATTGTTGATCGTGCTCTTTTCATTAGGTCTCGCCTTTGGCGCTTCCGCTCAAAGAGGCGGACACTACGCCGGCGGTTATCATGGCGGCGGTGTTGCCTTTTACCCACGTACTTATGTGGGAGTAGGGTTCGGTTTCGGTTATTATCCTTATGGAGGGTTTTATGGCCCCTGGGGTTATCCTTATCCTCCTTACTATTATGGTTATGGAGCTATGCCTTCCCGGTTAGCACTGCAGATAGATGATATCAAGAATGACTATAATGCACAGATCAAAGATGTGAAGGATGATAAATCGCTCACCCGTAAAGACAGGAGGGCGAAAGTCAACCAGCTGAAGCATGACAGGGATGCCGCCATCATCCAGGCCAGAAGGGACTATTATTATAATTCCAGAAGGAATAATAATAACCAGCCGCAGCCTTATAACGGAAATGGGCAGCAACAGCCTTCCAATGACAATCAGCAGCCTTCTAATGGCAAGGACCAGAAACCTGCCAACAGCACGGATCAGCCGGAATATGAAAATAGTCAGTCGACCGGTACGACCGGAACCGGAACGTCCGGACAATAAAAATAGTAGGATCACGGATACGGACATTGGGTACACTTATTCTATTAGGATTTTGTCGGATTACGCGACCCTGCCAGCGGCAGGGTCGTTTTTTTTGCCCCGACTTGATATCACATTTTGTGATATCAAGTCGGGTGGAATCAAGGTGTCGCATTTTGCGACACCTTGAATTTATTGGAAGTCACAAATTGTGATTTCCAATTGGAATATTAGAGGACGCAATTTGCGTCCTCTAATAAATTCGGTGCCGGCGGCGATGTGAAAAACTTCTCCCGATTTTAACGGACGGAATAAATAATTTTATCTATTGTATTGGATAAAACGATAAACCTGTCTTATGGCAACGGCAACGAAATCAATAGCACTGGCTGAAGAAGCGATTATTAATAAGATCTATATGATCCGGGGTAAAAAAGTAATGCTGGATTATGATCTTGCGGAGATGTATGGGGTTGATACAAAACAACTTAAAAGGCAGGTGAGACGTAATATAGAGAGATTTCCTGCCGATTTTATGTATGAATTAACATTACAGGAATATGATTCTTTAAGGAGCCAAATTGGCACCTTAAAGAGAGGGGAACATAGCAAATACGAGCCAATGGCTTTCACCGAGCAGGGAGTAGCAATGTTATCCAGTGTATTGAACAGTAAAACAGCTATCGAGGTAAATATCCAGATCATCCGAATATTTACCCGGATGCGGGAATTGCTATTAACGAACAAGGATATCCTGATCAAGCTGGAGCAAATGGAAAAGAAGATGATGAAACAAAACTCCCGGATAAAAAAGTCCGAAGAAGATATCCAGAGGGAAAGTTTGAGGTCGCAATTTGCGACCTCAAACTTTCCCCACCGCATTCAGCGCATACATAATAATATTCACTCCAAACTTGGTATTATCCTCCGCCAGGAACCGCTTGTTCCGGAAGTCATAATCCCATTCGCAGCCATAATCCTTATTGCTGTAGAGGACCCCGATGCGGCCGTTGATGGTGACCGCTTTGAGATAATCATGGACGAGATCGTCGCCCCAGCCATTCAGCTCGAAAGAAGTGTTGGGCGGACCTTTCTCAAAAGGGAAAAAGGAATGATAGAGCGGGTGATGATTAGGGATCTTTTGCAAGGCGGCAGGGCCGAAGAGGGCGCTCATCTGCGCTTCGAACGAACGGGCGAAGAGCCCGTCGATATCATGGTTGCAATCATCCGCAAATATAAAACCTCCGTTCAGAACGTATTTATGAAAATTAGCCGCCTCCTGTTCATTGAACTGTACCAGCTTATGCCCGCTTATATAACAGAATGGGTATTGGAAGAGCGCTGCACTGTCCAGATCGATCACCTTCTCCTGCAGGTTTACCGGCAGCGTGGTATATTCGATCAGCGAATTCAGCAGGTTGGACGGCATCCGCTGGTCCGTATCCCAGTCTCCGGACCGGTATCTCAACCGCGTAAATGTAAACTTATCCCTCGCGATATGGTCCATAATGTGTTTTAATCGGTATCTCCAATCGATTCGCCGGTCATGTAATTTTTTTAAAGTTGCCAATTTTATCTTTAATTTCCTGCTTTAGTGCCTGGAATTTGATGGATGGTACTAAAGGAACGACATTGCCGATCATGCCAGATGAATAATAAGAAGCGTTTTTGTTAACTTTTAAATGCATCAGTTTGGAAATTGGAGAAGGCACCGTACAGTCACTATTGGGAAAATTGTCAGACCTCAAAAAAGAAATTCAGAAGACCATTGTCGGGCAGGATGCTATCGTGGAAGAAATGCTGGTAGCCTTACTCGCCGGCGGTCACTGCCTTCTGGAAGGGGTGCCCGGTCTGGCAAAGACCCTCATGGTGAGGACGCTGTCCCAGGCGCTGCATCTTTCCTTCCGCCGCATACAGTTCACACCGGACCTGATGCCTACCGATATTCTGGGGACGGAGATCCTGGAAGAAGATCATGCTACGGGCCGGCGTTTCTTCAAATTCAATAAGGGCCCCCTCTTCGCCAATATCGTCCTGGCCGACGAGATCAACCGTACGCCCCCGAAAACGCAGTCCGCTCTCCTGGAAGCCATGCAGGAGTTCGAGATCACCTATGGAGGGCAGACGTATACGCTGGACCGCCCTTTCTTTATCCTGGCCACGCAAAACCCTATCGAACAGGCCGGTACCTATCCATTGCCGGAAGCTCAGCTGGACCGCTTCCTCTTATATATTAAAATTGGATATCCTACGGCTGCCGAAGAAACGGCTATCCTGAGCAATACGACCGGCAGTAAAAAGGTCGTTATCAATCCCGTCGTGAACGGAGAAGAGATCCTGCAACTGCAGCGCCTGGTAAGGGAAGTGAGCATTAGCCCGGATATGGTACAATACGTAGCAGAGCTTATCCGGGCGACAAGGCCCGATACCAGTACCCAGCCCTATGTAAAGGAATGGGTGCGCTGGGGAGCCGGACCCCGTGCCGGTCAGGCGCTCATCCTCACCGCCAAAGCCAGGGCCCTCTTTTCACAACGCTATGCCGTCACTCCGGAAGATATCCATGCGATGGCCTATCCCGTATTGCGTCACCGCATCCTGATGAACTTCAAGGCAGAGGCGGAGAATATCACTTCGGACGATGTAACGACTGTATTGTTGAAAGCCGTTGAACGGCCCGCGACGCGCCTGTCTTGAGTCATAGCACCAGCCCCAATGTTGACAACAATCTTACTGCCGTATAAACCATCTTAATTCACATGAGCCAATTACCCGATCACCAACTACTGATGGCCATTAAAGACCTGTCACTGGCCGCCCGGCGGACCATCGACGGATTTATGGCGGGCATCAATAAAAGCAAGGTGAAGGGCCCCGGGCTGGAATTCAGCCAATACCGGAGCTACCAGCCGGGAGACGACCTGCGCTGGCTGGACTGGAAACGATATGCCCGCTCGGACAGATACTATATCCGCGAGTCGGAGATCGAAACGAGCATTTCCATCCGGTTCCTCATCGACGCCAGCCGTTCCATGGATCATCGCGACGGGAATTTCACGAAGATGGACTATGCGAAACACCTGGCTGCTTCGCTGGGCTGGCTGGCACATGCACAGGGAGACTCTTTCGGGTTATATATTTTTCGGGGCGGGGACATTTTTTCACTCCCTTCGCGCAAAGACCCGCAGCATCTGGCCCGGTTCTTCTACCAGTTGGAACATATTCAGCCGGAAGGCAGCATGGGCAATCCCACTCAATACAAACATCTTTTCACCGGCGATCAGAAACGGGAGCTGCTGGTCTTTATCACGGATATGTATGAGCAGGACGGAGAGATCAGCCGGCTCCTGGAACTACTGGCCTCCCTTCGCCATGAGATCATCGTCTTCCAGCTGATAGGAAAGAATGAACTGGAAAGGGATTTCCAGGGATTTCAACGGGTGGAAGATCTGGAGACCGGGGAGCAGATCCCCGTGGGCGGCGCTCAGTCGCAAAAGGATTACCAGGATAAGCTGCAGCACTGGCTGGAAGACGTGCGCATGCAGCTATTGGATAAACAGATCGCCTATTGCCTTGTCCGCATGGACCAGCCTTTGGACCAGGCGATACGGGATTTTCTCAAACAAAGACAACAAACCACCGGATAAACTTTGCTGCAGCTGCTTCACCCTATATGGTTATTATCGATGGCGGGGATCGCGCTCCCGGTTCTCCTTCATTTGTGGAATAACAAGCAGGGGAAAGTGCTCCATATCGGAAGCATCGCTTTGCTGGAAAAGGGATCGCGCAGACAGGCCCGTAGCCGCCGGCTATCCGAATGGTGGCTCTTGCTGCTTCGTTGTCTGTTACTCCTGCTGCTGGCCCTGCTCTTGTCCGGGCCTTTCTGGCGGAACTCTTCTAAAGGAGTGAAGGCAAAGGGATGGATATTGGGGGTGAAAGAAGACGCTCTGACGCCGGCATACAAACCCCTGATCGACTCCCTGTTGAAGGCCGGATACGAGCGGCATGAGTGGGGGAATGGAGCATCGCCGTCTCCGTCTTATTGGGACCTGTTCAGAGCGGCTGACAACGAGGCTCCGGCAGGAATACCCTTTTTTATTTTCACCAGCGGTCGCCGCTCCGGCTTCACAGGCAAGCGGCCGGTTTCGGACCGGATAGTGTATTGGTTTATCGGTACGCCTTCCACAGATGCTGCCAGCCAATGGATCGAACAGGCCTGGCTTTACTCTCCGGATAGCATACAGGTAGTCACGGGTAACAGTCGATCGACCGGCACTTCGTATTCTTTCCAGCTATTGCCGGTGAAGGCCGCTATTCACCCGGATCCGGAAACCTACCACATCGGGCTCACCAACGGACATTTGTCCGTGGCATTGGATAGCCAGCCTCCGGTGACCGTGGATACGACCGCTCTACGCGTATGGATTTATATAGACGATAAATATACTAATGACAGCCGTTATCTGGTGGCCGCCCTCCATGCCTTGCAGCAATTTACCCGGCGTCACATACAGGTGACCGTTGGCGGTGGCATTTCCTCTCCGAAGCCATCCGCTGATTGGATTTTTTGGCTTTCTGCCGTCCCTGTCCCCTCCGACCCCTCCGGCCTGCCTGTGCCTAATATAGTATGCTATGAGCCGGGCAGGGAGATCTCTGTCGATACCTGGATGCAGGGTATAACCGGAGTAGCGGTTAGCCGACGGATCGAACCGGATTCCGCCAGCGGCGCTACCGTCCTATGGAAAGATGGGTTTGGCCATCCCCTCCTGTCATTGGAGACAAGCTCCGGCAGGCGGATATTTCATTTCTTCAGTCATTTCGATCCGGCCTGGAATGGGTTGGTATGGAGTCCCCGCTTCCCGGTCCTGCTGCAGGAACTGCTGGACAATCCGGCTTCTTTTGCCGGCAGCGATTTCAACGGCAGCGTTGCCTCAGCCAGGGAGAGCCCACGTTTTGCCTCCTTGGGCGGGCACGATCTTCGGGTGTTGGATCCGGAACAGGTCGTCCCCCAAACGGGGTTGGCGGGCACAAGCGATCATCCGCGGGAAGAGACAGCCGGATTTCCGGACGGAAGCAGCGTTTCCGCGCAGAGTGGCATCCCTCTGCATGCGACCGACCTGGCTTCTGCCTGCTGGCTCCTGATCTTCTTACTTTTTGTTGCCGAGAGAATACTTTCCTTCCGCTCACCTAAAATAAGAACAGATGGCTGAGCGGCGGGGAAAAAATATACTGGAGTCGCTGCAAAGACGGTGGAGAATGCAGGGCATAATCTATTGCCTTTTTCTTGCACTGTCCGTCACCTTGCTCCTTACCCTGTTCGCGCATCAATACTGGCACTGGCCTTTATGGACAGGCCCGGTTATTTTCACGATCCTTTTGGGACTGGCCCTGTGGCTGTTCCCCTATTGGCGGATCCCCCTGTCCGACATTGCCCGTTTTCTGGATAGCCGGCTGCCCGGGCTGGAAGAAAGCTGCGGGTTGTTATTGAAATCCGCCGAAGAACTAGGCCCCCTGGAGAAATTACAAGTTGCCCGAACGGAATCCGTCCTGACCCAAGCCGTCCAGGTCCCCTCCCGTGTGCCCCGGCCCCTGCAAAAAAAGCTGCTGCTGGCGACCTGCTTGCTGGCTGCCTCGGCACTCCTATGCGCCGGAATAGCAATGACCGTCGGAAAAAGCTTCCCGTTCGTTGACGTGGAACGCACCACCATAGCAGGAACCACGCCTGTCATAGAGAAACCGGCTCCTGGCATCCGGTCGGTACTCGTTCGGATCACCCCGCCGGCTTACACGGGCAGGACGCAACGTCAGCAGCGGGAGTGGAACCTGCAGGTCGAAGAAGGGGCCGTATTGAACTGGGAGGTACAGACCAGTTCTCCGGTGGACTCGCTGCAGCTCATTTTTAATGACACGGTTCGGCTCGCACTCTCTTCCAGGAACAGGGAGCATACGCTCTGGGGGCTTTCCAGGCCGGTCAGACACCCGGGATTTTACCAGGTCAAGGTGGAGAACAGGCTTTCGGATCTGTATCAAATAGAAGTGATCAAAGATGAGCCCCCGCATATTTTCATCCGGACCCCCAAACCGTATACGGTGATCGACTTCGGCGAGTCGAAAAAAGTATCGCTGGTGGTCAGGCTGCAGGACGATTATGGGATCGCTGATGCCGGCATCGTCGCTACAATTGCCAGCGGCAGCGGCGAAGCCGTAAAATTTAAAGAACAGACCCTCCGGTGGGATCGCGCCTTCACCGGGTATCAGGCGGCTTACGAACTGCAAAAGACCCTTGACCTTTCCGCCCTTGGCCTGAAGCCGGGGGATGAACTGTATTTTTATTGCCGGGCGAAAGACAACCATGAACAGGAATCCCGGTCGGATATGTATATTATTTCGCTGCCGGATACGGCACAGCTGATGAGCCTGGAGGGGCTGACGACGGGAGTCGATATCAAACCGGAATATTTCCGCAGCGAGCGGCAGATCATTTTGGAGACGGAGCAGCTGCTGAAAGAGAAAGATACCATTGCCGTGCCGGCTTTTAATAACCGAAGCAATGACCTCGGCTTTGATCAGAAATTGCTGCGGCTACGGTATGGGAAGTTTCTGGGGGAAGAGGCGGAAGAAGGAGGCCCGGGAGCCGGCAAACCCGGAGAAGGTCGTGCCGGTGATGGATATACGCCGGAGGATTTCGGAAATGCCGCTAAGATCCTGGACGTCTACACGGACAAACACGATAATGCAGAAGACGCCACTTATTTTGAACCGGCGATCAAAGAGCAGCTGAAGGCCACGCTGACCGAGATGTGGAATGCCGAATTAAAGCTGCGGACCTACCGGCCTGCCGAGGCATTGCCCTACGCTTATAAAGCCCTGCGCTTGTTAAAAGACCTGCAACAAAAATCGAGGGCCTATGTAGCCAGGACAGGAGTGCGTACCACGCCGTTGGATCCGGCCAAACGCCTGTCCGGTAAACTGGAGACCATTGGCAGCCCTATACAGCTTACCCCGGCTTCCGGGGAGCCTGCGCCGGCGGATTTTCTCAGAATTGCCCTGGGTTTGCTGGAAGAATGGAGGCAAGGGACGATCCGCAGCAGAGGGGCTGTCGAAGTGTTGCAACGGGCCGGACGGGATCTGGGTAAGGAAGCGGCTGCTCATCCGACAGAATATCTGGCAGGCTACCAGGCGATGCGGAGGATCCTGGGCAGCGGCTCCATCGCTGCGGCAGATATCCTTCTCGCGCAGCAAGCCATCAAAAAGATGCTACCGGAGAGGGAAGCTATTCCCTCAAAGGGCCAGGTGGCTGCAGATGCAGGCTTATCACAATTTTATTTCAGGAATGTAAACGACCCCGTCCGAAAACAATGACGCTTTGGAACGATATGATCATCGGTCTTTGCCTGGTGCTGCTCGGATGGCTGCTGTGGAAGGAATTCCGGCGGATTAACCGGTTACGCCTGCCGGCCCGGGTAGCGGCCTCTGTAGTGGCCGTCATCAGCCTGGCTTGCCTGGCGCTGCCCATTACCTATACGGCAAAAAAAGGGCCGGCTTCTTCCGGTAAAGAAGGGGTGCTGCTCACGGAGGGATATGACCCCGATAGCCTCCGGCAGTTGCTGCAGACAGCGCGTGCGGGTGGGGGTTTTCCGGATGTATTTATCGATACCGGCGCGACCGGGATTCACCGGCTGTCAAAGCTGCACGTATTGGGATATGGTTTGACCCGGAAGGAATGGGCTGCCCTGCGGCCGCCTCCGCTGGTCTTTCATCCTTCGCCTTTTTCGGCCGGCATTCTGTCCGTCAGCTGGAAGGAAAAATTAGCGCCGGGCGAGCGATGTCGCATCCAGGGACGGGTATCTCTTGTGCCGGGTAAGCCGGTGAAGCTGCTTCTAACGGGAATGGGCCTGCCATTGGATTCCGTTGTGATCGCCGCCGGGCAGGATCGTACTCCTTCCGGGAAGCAGGATGTCGCCGCCACGTCTTCCGGGAAGCAGGATCGGGCTGCTGATCGCGCTTCTTCAGGAAAACAGCATGGCGCCCCCGCGTCTGCCGGTCAAACAGACTTTGAATTAACTACGATTCCCGCACAGAGCGGGAGATCGGTATATCGGCTTTGGGTGCTTGGAGGGGAAGGCGCTGGCAAGGAGCATGCGAACGGCAAGGACGGTACCCTTAGCGGTGGTTCCCGGGACAATGAGGGGCACGTGGACACTCTGGAACAGGAATCCCTCCCCATAGAGGTACTGCCGGCGCAAAAACTGAAAATATTGCTGCTGGCCTCCTCCCCGGATTTTGAAAATACGTTCCTGGTGAACTGGCTTTCCCGCAGCGGGCATGCCGTGGCTACCCGTACGGCCATCAGTAAAGGCAAATCGGATAAGGCCTTCCTCAACATGCCGGAAACGACATTGGATCCCCTGACTCCCTCCGTGCTGGATAAATTCGATCTGGTGATCGCCGATGCGGCGGCTCTTTCTTCCGGCAACGCCGCTGAGGGATCCAGCCTTCGCCGGCAGGTAGCAGAAAAAGGAATGGGGCTGATCATCAGGGCGGACAGCGCGGCCACTGTTTCCAGCGATCCCGGCGGCTCAGGAGCTGCAACATTTTATAAAAACATTTTCCCCCTGGAAACGGTAAAGGATTCCACGCAGCGGACTTATATAAAGGAACGGCCCGGCACCCAGGCATTGCTGAGGGACAGCTCCTCCCGGATACTGGTAAGCAGCGGACTTTATGGTTCCGGTAAGCTGGTATTCACTACCCTGAATAACACCTACTCCCGGATGCTGTCGGGGGAGAAGAAAGCGTATGCCGCTTACTGGTCGCAGCTCCTGCAGAAAGCAACCCGGGATGCGGAACCCGGAGAGGAATGGCTGTTCACGCCGGATCTGCCAAGAGTGAACGAACCGGTGGCTGCCCTGCTCCAAACGAATAAAAGCGGGCTGCCGCAAGGGCAATTCGGCGCTCACACACTATACCTCGCCCAGGCCCCGCTGCTGCCCTTCCAATGGCAGGGGACCTGGTGGCCGGCCGTGGCCGGCTGGCAGTCGGCTGCAACCCCGCAGGGGGAGCCCTGCTGGTGGTATGTATGGCCGGAGGCAGACTGGCGCAATGTCCATCGGAGACAAAGGAGGGAGGAGACCCGGGAATATATCGCGGAGCAGGCGGCCAATCTGGCCGCGACAGATCGGGATCTGGCAACAACCAATCCGGGCCCTACCCCGGCTGGCCAGGCCGCTGCCAACCGCACAACAGCTGCTCAGGACGCCGACAGCGAGCGGGTGCCAGTCTCCCCAACCTGGTTCTATGCCCTCTTTATCTTCTCCTGCCTTTTTCTATGGGTAGAGCGGAAGATTTGAGAGGATGAACGGAAGAATAATTAAATGAAAGTTTTCTAGATTGCTCAGGATAACTATTCAACTAACTACACAAAGAGATTCAACTTGAAAAGAAAAGACTTTATTAACATGGCAGGAATGGGGCTCGGCTCATTAGTGCTGCCCAAGCTTCCCTTTGGCTCCCGGATCATCGATCCCTCTGCGGCCCTCCAGGGAGGAATGGATGTCTCCACGAAGAAGCAGCTGGCAGACATCGCCCTGAACACAGCCCGCTCGAAAGGCGCCAGCTATGCGGATGTCCGTATCGGCAGGTATCTGAACCAGTTCATCGTCACCCGGGAGAACAGGATACAGAATATCGCCAATACCGAATCCTTCGGGGTGGGGATCCGCGTCATCGCCAATGGCTCCTGGGGTTTTGCCGCTTCCAATGATGTCTCCAGCGCCGGCGTGGCCCGGACTGCTGAGCGGGCCGTGGCGGTAGCCAAAGCCAACTCGAAGATCATTACCGAACCAGTGCAGCTGGCCCCCCAGCAAGGTTATGGAGAAGTAAGCTGGAAGACGCCGATCGTAAAAAGTGTTTTCGAAGTTCCCATTAAGGAAAAAGTAGACCTGTTATTATCCGTGAACGGAATCGCTATGCAGGGCGGCGCTAATTTCATCAACTCGGCCATCCTGGCCGTGAACGAGCAGAAATATTTTGCTTCGACGGATGGCTCCTATATCGACCAGGATATTCATCGTATCTATCCGACCTTCAATGTTACTAAAATAGACAAGGCTTCCGGAAAGTTTCAGACCCGGCAGGCGCTCAGCTCGCCGGTAGGGATGGGCTATGAATACCTGACGGCAGCGCCCGAAGATAAAGTCCCGGGCATCGTTACCCGCTATAAGAACCGGTACGATATGCTGGAAGACGTTAAGAACGCCGCGGCCGATGTCTCCCAGAAAATAGTCGCCAAAAGCGTGGAGCCGGGTAAGTACGACCTGGTGCTTGACCCCTCCCATCTCTGGCTGACCATTCACGAGTCCGTCGCGCATCCTACCGAACTGGACCGGGTCCTGGGCTATGAGGCGAATTATGCAGGAACGAGCTTCCTTACCCTCGATAAATGGAAAGCGGGGAATTTTCAGTTCGGCAGCAAGCTGGTGAATATTGTCGCCGACAAACTACAACCCGGCAGCCTGGGCGCCGTAGGATATGATGACGAAGGCGTGAAATGCAAGCAGTGGGACCTGATCAAAGAAGGAGTGCTGGTGAACTACCAGGCTATCCGCGACCAGGCGCATATCATCGGGCTGAAAGAGTCTCAGGGCTGCTGTTACTCGCAGAGCTGGGCGGATGTCCAGTTCCAGCGCATGCCCAATGTCTCTTTGCGCCCGGGAAAAGACCCCTTAAGCGTGGACGATATGATCAGGAATGTTCAGAAAGGTATCTATATCATCGGGAACGGTTCCTTCTCCATCGACCAGCAGCGATATAATTTCCAGTTCGGCGGACAGACCTTCTATGAGATCAAAGACGGGAAGATCGTGGGCATGTTGAAGGACGTAGCTTATCAGGCCAATACCCGGGAGTTCTGGAATTCCTGCGTGGCGGTGGCTGACGAGCGGGATTACCGGTTGGGCGGAGCCTTCAACGATGGAAAAGGACAGCCTTCCCAGTCGAATGCCGTCTCGCACGGTAGCTCCACGGCCCGCTTTAACGGCGTGAATGTGATCAATACGGCGAGAAAGATCTAATTAATTATCCTAACTATTACCAATTTATAATATGGCAATTTTAAGCAAAGAAGAAGCACAGAAGCTTTTAAAAAAAGTGCTCAGCTTTTCCAAAGCGGAAGAATGCGAGGTAGGCCTCAACGGCTCCGAAGGAGGCAATATACGCTATGCCCGCAACGCCGTATCCACCGCCGGCGAGATCAGCAGACTGAGCCTTATCGTCAGCTCCACCTTCGGTAAGAAGACGGGCACGGCCACCATCGATGAATTCGATGAGGCCTCCCTGGAAAAAGTAGTACGGAGGTCCGAAGAACTGGCGCAATTGTCCCCGGACAATCCGGAACACATGCCCCTGCTGGGGCCTCAGACCTTCGCCGAATCCATTACCTATGTGCCCGCTACTGAGGCCATCACCCCGGACACCCGGGCAGAGGCCGTGGGAAAAAGCATCGCGGTCTCCAGAGAGGCCAAGCTGCTGGCGGCCGGTTACCTGGAAAACAGCACCGGCTTCAATGCGATCATGAATTCAAAAGGATTGTTCGCCTACAATAAAGACACGGATGTCGTCTTTACCATTACCACCCGTAACGAAGACGGTACCGGTTCAGGATATGCCGCCCGTGGATACCATGACGTCAGCAAGCTGGATACCTATGCTGCTACGAAGGTGTCGGCTTCCAAGGCCAATGGTTCGATAGGGGCCAAAGCGATCGAACCCGGCAAGTATACGGTGATCCTGGAGCCCGTTGCCGTAGCCTATATGCTGGAAAATATGTTCTTCGGACTGGATGCCCGTAATGCAGACGAGGGTAGGAGCTTCATGAGCAAGGCCGGGGGAGGCAATCGCCTCGGAGAACAATTGATGGACAACAAAGTGAGTATCTATTCCGATCCCTTCAACCCCGAGCTGCCTTCGTCTACCTGGAGCAGAGAGGGACAGCCCCTGGAAAAAATGAGCTGGATCGATAAAGGAGTCGTAAAGAACCTCAGCTATTCCAGGTTCTGGGCCGACAAGAAAAATGTAAAACCTGTTCCTCCCCCCGGGAATATCATCATGGAAGGCGGAACTGCCTCCCTGGAAGAAATGATCAAAAGCACGGAGAAAGGCATCCTGGTCTCCCGTCTCTGGTATATCCGGATGGTGGATCCCCAGACCCTGTTGCTGACGGGACTCACCCGGGACGGCACATTCTATATCGAGAACGGCGAAGTGAAATTCCCCGTAAAGAATTTCCGCTTCAATGAGAGCCCGGTGATCATGCTGAATAATGTGGAGACCCTGGGTAAACCGGAAAGAAGCATCAGCGTGGAATCTTACCGGAGCTATCTCGTGCCGCCGATGAAAGTGAGGGACTTTACGTTCACCTCGCTGTCCGATGCAGTTTAACGTATGCGTATCATAAAAGAAGCCGCCCCACTGTTTAATCAACAAGGGGCGGCTTCTATCTTTGTTTATTTTCAAGATATCTCTTTCGGACTTCTTCAATAGAGTTTAGATCTCTTGCTTTGGTCTCCAATTTAATATCAATATTAAATAGCTGTACCAAATATTGAGTAATCCAGGTAGGTAGCTGCCTGGCAGCATGTACGATCTGTCCTTTATTGATTTCCGCCACTAATTGCATATTCACCGAATTATCAAATAATTGAAGTCGATCCGGCTTTTCCAGGTAGTGATTCAATAAGTTTAGACCTGCGAGGTATCGTTCTTTTACTATATCCGGCCTTACAAAATGCCCTCCTAATTGGTGCCTTTCTTTAATCCGGGAGTTTAAGACATCCAGGTTATTGGTGGAGATATAAATTATATGCAGTAAATATCCTGATCTTTGTACTTCCAGTAAGAATTTCCAGGTATCCAGGTCTGCAAGATTCGTTTCTATCGCGAAGGAGGATCGTTTTTGTAAATGTTCATTCATCAGGCGTAAGGCCTCCCGGTTTGCATATTCCTGGGTGCTTACTTGTAATAGGCCAGAACCCTTAATTTCAGCGGCTATTTCATCGGAATTAATAACAGGGATATTATTGGCAACGAGATCAAAATCAGAAGTGGTTTTCCCGATTCCATTGGGACCGGCAATAACATATAAAATAGGAGAACTCATTACCCTTCTTTGACCCTTTCTATACGACCGTCGGAGTATTCAGCCATTAAGATATCATCTTTACTAAAATAGATGGGCAAGCCTTTGGAAAAAGCCCTTTCCTTTGCTCTGCGGAGGATAGATAAAGACGCTTGCTCCAACTCGTCCTTATTCATATCAAAACTAGATTTTTTCGCTCCTCCGTATCGCAGTAAAATGGGTGCTCTGGGTGTCTCACTCATATTGATCACTTTAAGCTCAAAATTACAATAAATTTCCTTTTTATCATAGGTTCTTTCATTGGTCTCTTATCATAAAACTCACGCTCCTGCAAAGGGTAGGCCCGCAAAAAGTCTTTATCTTTGCCCCATATACCATCCAGACATCTATGTTCGACATCTTCAAAGCCTATCTGACCGCTAAAGCGACCCTGGCGCCTGAAGAGATGGAGTTGATCCGGAGCGTCAGTGTCATCAAAAAAATACGCAGGCACCAATATCTTCTGCAGGAAGGGGATATATGGCGCTATCACGCATTTGTCTGTGCGGGATGCCTCCGCCGGTATCGCATCGATGACAAGGGCGTCGAACACACCATTCA
The DNA here is from genome assembly GCA_035555335.1 of Puia sp. Classification (GTDB taxonomy): domain Bacteria; phylum Bacteroidota; class Bacteroidia; order Chitinophagales; family Chitinophagaceae; genus Puia. The sequence goes on along the minus strand of DATMGS010000014.1, from coordinate 648,347 downwards.
ATTCACGCCCGGGAACTGGTGGACCGGAGACCGGGAAAGCCTCATGAACGGCACCCCTTCCAAATACAATATAGATGCGATAGAGGATTCCGTCGTGCTGCTGATCAGGAATGAAGACTTTGAAATGCTCTGTAAAAAAATTCCGGCTTTTAACGAACTCACCAATACTATCCTGCAGCGAAGCCTGAATGCTTCCCAGGAGCGGATCCTCGCTGCCATCAGCCTTTCCGCGGAAGAAAAATACCTGCATTTTATCCAGTCCTTCCCTCACCTCGCCAACCGGGTGCCCCGGCATATGCTGGCATCCTACCTGGGCATGACCCCCGAAACGCTGAGCCGCATCCGGAACCAGGCGGCTAAGAAGCCTTGATATTTATCAAGTTCTTTTGTAGCATTTGTCAATGGAGCGGCGTGCTAATAGGAGCAATTTTGTATCCCAATCAAACAATTAAAAAAGATACAAAATGGCAAAGACTATTTTCATTACCGGAACAAGCACGGGGTTTGGCAAACTGACTGCTATAACCCTGGCACAAGCAGGAAACACCGTTATCGCAGGTATGCGCGGTACGACAGGAAAGAACGACGCCGTCGCTAAAGAGCTGGCGGCATATCCCAATATCAAGGTGGTAGAGATCGATGTAACGAACGACAGCTCCGTGAAGAAGGCTTTCGAACAGGTATTGTCGACCTATGGCAGGATCGACGTACTGGTGAATAACGCCGCCGCCGCCGGATTCGGCCTGTTGGAAGCCTATTCGATCGATCAGATAAGACAGCTTTTCGAAGTGAATTTTTATGGGGTGCTGCGTACCTATCAGGCCGTTCTGCCTTCTATGCGAAAAGCCAAAAGCGGCCTGATCATCAACATTACCTCCGGCGCCAGCGGTCATACCCTACCGTTCATGATCCCTTATTTAGCCTCCAAATTCGGCGTGGAGAGCATCACGGAAGGTTCGCAGGATGAGCTGGCCGATTATGGCATCGAGAATGTAAGCATACAGCCAGGTGTATATCCCACCGAAATGAACAATGGCAGCAAAGCCGGTTTTAACGCCGATAAAGCAGACGTAGCGGCTGAATATGGGGATGCCGCCACGCAAAAGTTCAATGCTATCGGAGGCGCCCTATTCGGTAAAATGGCCGAGTTCAAGATGAACCCGCAAACCATCGCCGACGGGATCCTTACCCTGGTCAACCTGCCGGCTGGAACCCGCCCCCTGCGTTATCCGCTGGATGCCATCGCACAGGGCACCGATAAGGAGTTCATCCAGGCAAGAGCGGATATCAAAAGCAAATGGCTGGCTAAATACAGTAACTAATGGAAAATCAACAAGACCTGTTGCTACAGATCGTCTTTTCCAACTGGGATCTTCAAATAAGCAGGGCAACCGGCTTATTTGAAGCCCTTTCAACCGGCCCGTTGCAGTTGGAAGTGGCGGCTAACAGGAATACCGGTGTTTACCTGCTGGGGCACCTCACCGCAGTAAATGATAGCATGTTACCTCTATTGTATTTTGGGGAGCGGCTGCATCCTGAACTGGACGAGATCTTTGTCCGCAATCCCGATAAGGCCCTGGAAAAGCCTCCCATCCCGCAGCTGCTGGAATACTGGAAAGAAGTGAATGCCACCCTGGGCGCTCATTTCCGGTCGACAGATAGAAATGATTGGTTCCGGAAGCATCGGACTATTTCCGAAGAAGATTTTCTAAAAGAACCTCATCGTAACCGAATCAATATCCTGATCAACAGGACCAATCATATCTCTTATCACCTGGGGCAGCTGAGGTTACTGCCCTCCACCGTTATTTCTTAAACAAAACAACATTAAGAGGCCGGCAAATGGCTGGTTTTTAATTCTTCATTTTCTAAGTAGAAGGTATGAATTCCTGCCCGGTGATTGAGGCTGTCAAACGTAAAACGGATATCCAGGGAACTTCCATTTAAAGCATGAATATATTCTTTTATTTTTTCGCCCGTTTCATTTAGCTTATGATTTGTCTCCTGCTCACACTTGTCTAATTTTTTTATTTCTTCATAGGCGCTTAATATGGGAGCTGCTGTATGAGTAGTATAATTATGCCCCGGAGAAGTATGTGCATTTAAAAGATGGTCATACTTTTTCGAGGCTTCTTCTTTTGCCTCAGAATAGTCTTTTAAGGCTGATTCAAGATTCAGATAGTCTTGTAAAATGGTCTTGATATGAGCTTCCATTGGCATAACAAACTGACTTTGATGGCAGTTACTAAATATACGAAAAAAGAGTCATCTGTAAAAACCTTCGCTGCGGGCAGCGTATCAGACCATCCCGCGCGGCTTTTTTTTGTCTGAAAATCGCAATTATATGTCCGGGAAAGGTATCTGTTTCCCAAGGCATTTTCAGGAATTTTGTTGGAGCAATTCACCTAAATTTTCACCAGGTCTTAACTTTTGAGCGACTAAGGCGTTTTTTCTAAGACAGGTGCAATTTTTTTTGTTTTGATATATGTATATACAATTATTGTCTATACATAAAATTGGACAGGTATTATTCAACAGACTAAAAATGAGATTGTTATGAAACAAATTTTACATTTTATCCTTCTTTTGTTCCTGATTCTTTTAAGTACAATAACACAATCCTATTCGCAGACCGGTGCCCCAACTCATCTTTTCAGGGCATCCTGGGACGATGATTATTTCAACTTTTACGGCAAGGGGACGGACAGGGCTTATACAGATGGCACCCGGTTAGAACTCATTGAGGCAAAACAAAAAACGCCGGCGTTTTTATTAGACAGGATCATGCCGGAAGCCGGTGATAGTAGCATCAACTTATACAGCTGGAGCATCACCCAATTAATGTTTACGCCCAACAATATTTCGAAAGCCAGCTTTCAGCCGAATGATTATCCCTGGTCCGGAGCCTTGTTCGCTTCGCATACGCTGTACTCCTACAACGAAAAGAAGAAGATGGACATTCAGACGGAACTGGTGCTGGGCGTCATGGGCCCCTGGGCAATGGCCGGACAAATGCAAACCATGGTTCATCACATGATTCATTACATAAAACCGATGGGCTGGGATAATCAATACCGGAATAACCTGCTGCTCAATATCAACATAACCGGGGAGAAGCAGGTCGCGCAATATGGGAATTCCATCGAAGTAATTGCCGGGGTACATGCTGCTGCCGGAACGATGATCAATGAACTGGCTGTTTACCCGATTATCCGGATTGGTAAAATGACCCCTTATTTTAAAGGTTATATAAGCCAGTATACCCGGTCGAAAAAACAGAAGGTGCAATTCTATTTTATTGTCAAGCCTCAATTGGAATGGGTATTAAGCAACTCCCTGCTGGAAGGCGGTGTCTTACCAAAGAGAAGCCATCCCGTAGATGTAAAAGAAGGCGGTCAACCGGAAGAATACCATCCGCTGAACCATGTTGTTCCCTCTTTTGCTTATGGGCCGGTCCTGAGCCTCGGCAATTTTAGTATGAGCGCTACCCAAACGGTAGCCAGCGCCTGGATGAAAGGGTTGTACGGCAACCAATATGGCAATATCTCTTTCTACTACTCCTGGTGAGGCCCGAAGATCGAGCCCCTCTGCTGCACGCCGTCCTGGCTGCTCTTAGAGCGCGTTGACCTCGAAAGAGGCTAAGAGATTCACATTCGGATCCGGTAGCAGGGCTGCCGGTTTTTCAGGACAGGGCAGCCGCAGCTGGATGGGACCGCCTGAGATCTCCACTTGATGCGGTATTCCGTCAACAGCGAATTCCAGGGAGAAAGTATAGCCCGCCGCGCCTGTCTGCCGGAAATCAATGACAAGCTCTTTTTTGTCGGGATCGTATTTCCAGTCGATGATTATATGCGGATGACCGTACTGATTTAACCATTGATGAAAGAAGGATTGCAGATTCTGTCCGCTGACGGCTTCCATTACTTTTTCGAAATCATCGCTGCTGGCATTCTTGTTCCGGTAGCTGGCATAATAGGTGGAAACGCCTTTCCAGAAAATTTCATCGCCGAGCTTTCTGCGGAGCATGTGCAGCGCCCAGCCGCCCTTCTCGTAACTATTGGGATTGAGGAGCTGCATATAATCCCCTTTTACGGTGCTGTCTACCACGGCCGTCTTCCTCTTTTTCTCAAAGGCAAACACTTTTGCCCGGTCTTTTTCCAATCCTTTCTTCAAGGTGTCCGGCCCGTATTTACTCTCCAGGTAACAGTGGGTCATGTAGGTGGCGAATCCTTCACTAAGCCACAGGTACTGCCACTCCGTCTCGGTGGCGGCGTCGCCGAACCATTGGTGGGCGATCTCGTGCGCCATCAGCGATTCTACACCCGGGGAGGTGACCGAGTTCTCGAAATAAAAGATGGCGCTGGCATTTTCCAATCCCCCGAAGCGCGTTTTGGACTGTACGTTACCACATTTTTCAAAAGGGTAGGGGCCGATATGGTTGATATAGAAAGGGAGGATCTGTAACGCGAAAGCATAGCTGCGGAAACCGACCTCTTTATTTTCCGGGAAGACATAATTATAGACGGGAACGCCCATGGCGTCGCCGGGGTGATCGATCGAGAAATCCGCTATTCCGACCACCATGACCTTAGGCGAGAGAGGAACAGATTCTTTCCAGGAGGTGAGCTTTTGGTGACCGGGCAGCATTTTCTCTTCCTGTTTGGCGCCGTTGGCCACTACATGGTAATGATCAGGGGCCGTGATATGGAAATCTACGGTGGCCTTGTCGGAGGGATGGTCTACGCAGGGCAGCCAGTTATGAGCGCGGTTGGGCCAGTTGTCTCCGAAGAAGCCCCGATGCCCGTATTTGTTGTTGGAGATAATAAGACCGTCTGCGGGGATGCCTTCATAGCTAATGCGATAAGTATGCTGCTCGCCCTGATGGCTGGCGGCGTGCAGGATCATCCGGTCACTGTCCTGGGTAAAGTGGACGGATCGGCCGCCTTCTTTCACTGCAGTGACGATCATGCCCTTGCCGGTACTGTTCTTTTTAACCAGGTCGAGGGCCCATTCTTCGGCGTCCTTCCTGAATAATACCGTGACTTCCGCTACGCCTTTGATGTTATTGCTGACGTCGTTGACGCGCAGCGAGAAGGCATAGTGCAATACATCGATATTGGGGTTATAGACCTGTGCCAGGACTGGGGAGCAGGGTATGCATACAACGAAGGACAGTAAGAGATGTAGCGACAGGGCGCGGAAGCGTGTTCTATTCATAACAAGGGAGTTATATCGGCTTTAAGCATTTCGGTAAAAATAAGAATATCCGATGACCCTACTAATTTTTTGCGTAGTTCGGCGGACTGGTTAACTTGCATGAATGACTGAATATATCAAGTGCCCCTCCTGGTTTCACAGGATGCCTTCCATTTATAAACTGGTAATAAGCTTTGCGGCCGCAACGGTTGTCTCGGTGGCCTTGCTGCCTTTCCGGATGGAGAATATGACCCGTATCATGATCGGCTGGGATAGTTTTAGCCTTTGTATGCTGATCATTAGTGCGCTTCTTTTTACCAGCATGCATCCCAAAGAGATCCGCGTGCTGGCCAAAACGGAGGATGCCGGTCGGATCGTCGTCTTTGTCATCGTGCTGATTGCCACGATCGGCAGCCTGGCGGGCATCATGGTCTTGTTAGGGAACCGGAGCGGATGGATCCTTAGCAAGGGATTGGAAACTTTTATCTATATCAGCGGCGTGACCTGCTCCTGGTTCCTGCTGCATTCGATCTTTACCTACCGTTACGCCCTCCTCTATTATGGCGATCATCCTGTCAACCCGAGTGAAAGTAATGTGGGATTGCAGATACCCCATGAGCTATGGCCCGATTACCTGGATTTCGCCTATTTCGCCTTTGTCATCGGTATGACCTTCCAGGTGTCGGATATCGAGATCTCCTCCCGCAAGATACGCCGGGTAGCCTTGCTGCATGGAATGATCTCCTTTCTGTTCAATACCGTGATCGTGGCCCTGACCATCAATGTGATCGTGGATTTGAAGAGCTAAAACGAACACCTCCCGCGTCAAAACCGGTCAGCCCAGCCTGGTGATAGATATCAAATTTATTGATTGTCAATTAGTTGCAAAACTGGCATTTTCCTTGGTGCGCTAGATTGAATCAATCTACCGCTATGCTCAGAAACTATTTTAAAATAGCCTACAGGAACTTACTGAAAAACAAGGTTTTTTCCTTCGTGAATATTTTTGGGCTTGCCATCGGAATGGCGGCCTGTTTTTTTATTTACGAGTATGTACGTTTTGAATCAAGCTATGATCGTTTCCATAAGAAGGTAGCGGATCTCTACCGGGTCAATATCTCCTTTGCCGGCAGCTTTGGCAGTAATGCAGGCATGAGCACCAATCACCCGGCCACAGGCCCCGCCATGAAAGCGGATTTTCCGGAAGTGGTCGATTTTGCGCGGGTGGTAAGTCCGTCCATTTTTATGTCCGCATCGACGGTGTCCTATACCGACTCCCAATCGAATACGATCACATTCAACCAGGAAAAACTCTACGTAGCCGACGCTTCCTTCCTCACCATGTTCTCCTTTCCCTTTGTAGCCGGAGACCCTGCACAAGCCCTGTCCGAGGGAAAATCCATCGTGATCTCCCAAACGATGGCCCATAAATATTTTGGAAAAGAAAATCCCCTGGGTAAGACGGTATCTCTCAATCGCCGACTGCCGTTGAAAGTGACCGGTATTTTCCGGGATGTACCCGAGAACTCGCATATTAAATTCGACATGCTCGTTTCCTTTAAGACGATGGGGGACAAATGGGGCGATGACAACTGGGGCTGGCCTGAATTTTATACTTATGTTATGCTGGCGCCGGGCACAGACCCTAAAAAGCTGGAAGCAAAGCTTCCGCCCTTCATAGACAAGTACCTGGGCGACAAAATGAAAGAATTGAACTTTCGTACTTTTTTTCATCTGCAGCCCATAGCGGACATTCACCTTAAATCCGACAAGATCAAAGGTCCGGAGGCCACCGGAAGTGAAAGGGAGGTTTATTTCCTGTCTATTATCGGGATCTTCATTCTCGTAATTGCCTGGATCAACTATATAAACTTATCAACGGCTAAATCCGTTGAGCGCGCCAAAGAAGTCGGACTCAGAAAAGTAGTGGGGGCCATGCGAATTCAACTGACTGTGCAATTTATCATAGAGTCAGTTATCATCAATTTCCTGGCCCTGGCGCTTGCCATGCTCATCGTCGTCGTCTGCTTTCCTTATTTCGGCTCCTACATAGGTAAGAACATAAGCCAGGGTACGCTGTCTTCCGGGCTGGAACATACACCGGGGTTCTGGCTGGCCCTGGTCGGTATTTTCCTGGCGGGGGCATTCGCCGTGGGCTCCTATCCCGCACTGGTGCTATCCGCCTACAAGCCCTCCCTCGTATTAAAAGGAAATTTCTTCCGGTCTGACAAAGGGATCTTTTTGAGAAAAACGCTCGTTGGCTTTCAGTTCGTTTTATCCATCTTGCTGATTGCCGGGACTATAACGGTTTATCGCCAGCTCTCCTTTATGCAAAAGGAATCATTGGGTTATAATAAGGATCAGATAGTAGTCGTAAAAGCGCCGCCGGTCTTTGATTCCACCTTTGCCTATAAAATCAATTCCTTCAAAACCCGGCTTCTCAATAACCCCTTCATTATCGATGTAGCGACCTCTTCCGACATCCCCGGCAAGACAATGACCGGAAGAAACAGCGTGCGCAAAGCCAGCGAAGATAAAACGCATAATTTCATAACGTATATCACAGAAGTGGATGAGCATTTTACACAGACCTATCAGATGCCCCTGGCTGCCGGCAGAAACTTTGTACGCCAGGATACTTCAGATACTTACAGGGCAGGAAACAAGACCAGGGTCCTTGTCAATGAAAGGATCGTGAAGGCACTTGGCTATAAGAACGACGAAGCGGCTCTCCACCAGAACATTATCTTTGGCTACGGTCCGGGCGAAGTTAACGGCGAAATTATCGGCGTGCTCAAAAACTATCATCAGCGATCCCTGAAAGAAGCCTATGATCCTATACTTTATGTTTATCCCAGCTCCAATAACTGGACCTATTTTTCCATTAACGTCAAGACCGATCACCTTCAGCAGAACATGAGCTCCATTCAGGATTTGTATAAGGGCGTTTTCTCCGGCAACCCGTTCGAATATTTTTTCCTCAACGAATACTTTGACCGGCAATATGCGTCGGATCAGCAATTCGGCAAAGTCTTCGGGTTATTTACCGTCCTTGCCATTTTTGTTGCCTGCCTTGGCTTATTGGGATTATCCAGCTTTGTCGTCAGGTTGCGTACGAAGGAGATCGGTATCCGCAAAGTCCTGGGAGCTTCTATCGCCAGCTTATTGATCTTATTTACCAGAGATTTTGTCAAACTGGTTTTTTTCGCAACGATAATAGCCCTTCCGGTCATTTATTTTATGGTCAACCGATGGCTTGGCAATTATGCTTTTCACATTCAGCTGAGCTGGCTGATTTTTGTAATCCCCCCGGTACTGTTGCTGGCAATCTCTTTGATCACTATCAGTTTACAAAGTATTAGAACAGCCTTGGCCAACCCGGTGAAAAGTCTGAAGACGGATTAGCGGAATCCGGCGCATCTAGCGGAACCTGTCCGACAGGGTATAGCATACTTTGGCATTAATCTTCTTAAAGGTCTCGCCATTTATTTTGCGGACCCTTTTCAGCCTGCGCCGGACCAGCAGGTTGCCTTCACTGTCGAAATATTGCGGCAGGGAAAAATAGGTAAGGATATAATATTTCTTATTGACGAAGGGAGAATTGAAGATCCGGGGCCATAACGAGATATAAATAAGGGACTGTTTCTTCTCATCGTTGTAATAGTCCAGGTTGTTCACCCAGGTACATTCGACGGAACGCATCTTAGTGATCAGCGCGTCGATGGCAGGGACATCGAATCCATATTTTCTCAGGGAGTCGTCCATACGTCGTTCACCCACCCCAAATTCATAAATATAGGTCAGGCTATCCGTCATCAGTTCCAGGGATACATGATTAAAAGGCCTGTCGGTGAATTCGATGGAAAAAGGTTTCTCCTGATATGCCTTCTTAAAGTCCGACCCGATGCTGTCCAGGGTGGACTGGTGTTTATGATAGTAGTTGGTAATGTTGAGGCTCGTGCAGGAGATAGCCCCGATGCAGCTATACAGCAGCACGATAAAAATCAGGGCCTGGCCAGGCCGGATCCTGGGGCTGCCGCCGTGGTATGATAGTTTAGTCGGCATAGACATTTTTTGTACAGCGGGATACCCCGAAAAGTATTTTTTTCAGAAAGGAAGGACGCACCTGGCGCAGGGTCCTGCCTCCATAATCCCAATAGACGATGGTGAAATCTTCCCCCGTCTTCCATATTTCCGTCAATACGATGAAATGAGTGGGAAAGCTGGCCCTTGACTTATTGTGATTTTTTTTGTGCAGGTACAGGTTATTGACATAGAGAAAAGTGGTGCCGGCCCTCACGGACTCGCTCAGATAACCGAAGAGGTCATGGAAATGGGGGCGGATCAGATCAGACCCCACGGAGCGCACCTCATAACCCAGCAGCTGACGAATGATACGGTTGAACTTCCCAAAATTGACCGCCGCCCAGAAAGTATTTTCGGAGCCGGGATGAAAATGAGGCCAGAACCAATTCAGATAGCCTTTAAAGCGATCGGCCAGGATCAGGAACCACATTTGATCGGCAGGCCGTATATCCAGGATCCCCTTAAAATGCAGATTGCCGGCGGCCAGCTTCACGGCGGGAGAAGGATCGAATGTTATTTTTCCCCACCGGGCATGCCCTTCCCGGTATAATTGCAGCATAAATTTCACATAACCGAGCGGATCGTCATGCAAAGGCAGATAGGATAGGGCCGCATAGCCACAAAAATTGGTATTGCTGCCCTGGTATAGGACCAGCGGCGTATTGACATTCGCCAGCAGGTTATCCATAAACCACCCCGGCCGCACATTGGGCCACCAGGCGCTGGAATCAAGAGGAGGGATTTTTTCTAAAAAGCGCAGCGCCTCCTCTTTGCTGGATGTCACCACGGAGTCCTCGGATGCCTTCATTCGCAAGGGCGATGCCCGACCCGGCAGCATACAAAAAAGAGCGAGGAGAATCGCTATGCACCGTAAAATATCCCGTTCTGTCAGCCTTCTGTTCATTCGGACGCTAAAATAGCGTTTCCGGCTTACTTGTCCATGCAATCCGACTCATCAAAAATGTCCCGGCCCATGCCGAAAAATGATCGACACCGGAATATGCTCCTCAGAGTGCTCTACAGAGATGGTGACCGCTATTCTCTCACGCCATGCATATTTTGCCAGCTCTTCTATCGCCTGTTCCCTGCTGAAGAAAGAATGCTCTCCCAAAGCCGTTCGGAGAATAAAACCTTCGAAATCGCCAAATCGGTCGAAGAGGATACCGCTAACCTTTCCGGAGAAAACCAAATCTCCTCCCTCATGACCGCCGTGATGCCCGCCAGGGTGGTGGTGATGTTTACCAGGATGATGATGTTTATCTGGATTATAGCCTGAGGAGGATGGAAGGATGAGGGAGGGATCCCCGTTCAATGCCTTAACCCTGCCGGCGATCAGGTCGATATATCGGGAAAGTACCGGGTACCAGCGATTGCCGGCGGGCAGGGTTTTTTCCACCCAGCGTGCTACCGCTAAAAGCCGTTCTTCCGGATCGCGGAGCGCTTCTTTGGTAGTGACCGGTATATTAAGCTGGAACGAACCGACGACTCCCCTCCATTCGATCACCTTAAACTTATCGGCATAGTTTATCAGTTCTTCCCTGGGAATTTTCCGGTGTAACTCGACGTTGACAGAATACGGAAGAGGCCTTTTGCCGGAGACATTGGTGATTTGCTGTGCGATAACGGAAAAGTTTTGTCCCCGGCTGACAGTAGGGGGCAGATCGACGGTCAGCAGACCGGCATAATTGGACCCGATACCCTGTGGGATGGGTAAATAAGTGATCCCCCTCGCCTTACATCCCAGGGTATGGGGGTCGATGCGTGACAGATCGTGACTGGCATAGAGCTGATCCGCTTCGGAAAGGATCTTATCCGCATTGGCGCCCGGCAGATAAATACTGGCTGTACTGCCCAGGGGCAGATTCCCCCAGTTAATCATCAGCTCATCCGGCTTTTTATTGAGGGGAAGGGTGGTGGCAGTAGGCTTGATATCGAAGGTCAATGGGATCCGGTGCGGTGATGCGGCTCCTACAATCGTGAGATTGCGTTGGGCCAGTTTGTCTGAATTGCCCGGGGTAACGCCGACGGCTATTTGCGGCTCGGGCGGGTCCAGGTTGATCTCGGCCACCAGGCATTGGTGTTTGCCCATGATAGCTTGCTGGATAGACTGCACGGGGGTGAAGGGACCCGTTGCGGATGCCGGGTGATTGGGATCCGGCAGTTGGGGAACATTCTGATTGATATCCAGCCAGCACCCGAAGTATACCTGCACTTCTGCTCCGGAAGCATCCGAAGGAATGACTTCACTGACAGGTCCCACGTTCACCGGGTCGTGCTGGGCATCGAGCCCTTGCGAATTGGCAGGATTTACCCTGGATGCGGCAAAAAATGGGATGGTGACCACTTCCCCGTTCACGACCCCTAATACCGGAATCTTTGCCCCGCCCAGCCCCCCCGTGCTATAAGTCGTGGTGGGCTGAAAATCAGTGGCGGTAGTAGAAGCCTGGAACATGCGGAAGAACACCCGTACGTTCGCTGCAGGAGTGGTCAGCGCCCGGTAGCGAACCCTGGCGACGGCAAAGTTATACACCGGTACCGGAAGAAAAGGAAAAGTGGAGGAAGGAATGCTGCCCGCCCATTCCACGGTAGAACTTGCCTGGTTGGCCACCAGGTCCAGGTCGAAAGGATGCAGTGGCGCACGGGCCAGGCCGGGATCATTATATCCTCCTCCTGTATTGCTGAGCAATTGGGCTATAAAATCATTCGGACTCCCGGAGAGTTGTACCGAAGGCGTATGGGGTAGCGATTCATGCTGCCTCAAATGAAATACCTGGAGATCCACCGATAACCAGGACGTAGGACCATCGGTCTCGTAAGGGTTGGGCTGGGTGGTCAACGTGATCACTCCCTGCCCGCTGACCGTGGTTCCGGTCGTGTTGGTTATCGATGCATTCAGGAGAATTTGCTCGATTTCCGCGGTGAAATCGCCATCATCGAAGAATTGTAAGCTGAAAGTCCAGGTAAATCGCTGCGGGACATCGAGCAGTACGCCTCCATCCACGGCACAATTCGTGGCTACCACTCTTGCCTGCCCCGGAGGAGCGGGGTTCAGGGAAGGATTGAAGCTGATCGCGGGAACGACATCCGGCGGACCGGTGAGGGTGGCTGTCGAGATATTCAATTCTTCATGAACAAAACCGTCCACCACTACATAAAATGCCTTTTGAATAATCATCGGGCTGGCCTGGTGTAATCCCGCATTGATCTCGTCCCTGCCAAAAGTGCTCCGATCCGTCGTCACGATGCATTCCTTTACCAGCCGGTTCAACCACACGATCGTATTGATAAAGAAGGCTTGCATCTGCGCCCAGAAAGGGCTTGCGGAGAAACCCAGCTGTTTGTAATCCACTCCACAGGGATCGCCGGTCAGGTTGAGATCTGTGTAATGATGGAAGGATGAATCCGTCACAATCCTCCCTATACCTGCATTGTGGCCATCATAGACGCAAAGTGTATTAATGGTCTTGGCGATCGTATTGTGTGTTTCATTAAAGAAATTATTTATTTCGCAGGCGGCGCCTTCAGTAGGCGTCGGGTGACCGGCGATGACATTGCCGGTAGCAATAATAACGGGTTGCTCCAGGTGGCTTCCCATAAGAGGATACTCGGGGTAAGCATGCATGATGGAAGAATGATCTGTGAAAGTGAGTGTATCCGTAAGCGTCCAGGGAGTGATCACCTCCCCCTCATGCATATGATCCGGAAAACCGGTGAGCGGACCATGGGGCCCTTGTAATATGGGATGAGCGACCCCTCCCGGAAAACTGAGCGGTTGCGGAACGTCGTCCGACTGGTTGTCAAAATTCCAATGCCCGTTATGATCCGGCTGGAGCGTGTCTGCACGATCGGGACCCCCGCCGGGCCAGTTTCTCGGGGCCAACGCCGGGATGCTGGAGTCATTGTCCGTGGGAGAGAACCATTTTCGCATAGAACGCACCCGGGGTATCTTTCCGCACATCAGGGAACCAAGACCATCATGGTCCCCCGTTGCCAGGATGCCCCCGCCTCCTTTCATAAATTCCGACAGCGCGATCAGCTCATCATCGCTGATAAAAGTCAAAGTGCCGGAGCCGCCAAAATTAGATCCTTCATATCCGATCAGGCATAGTACATCATAGACGGAAAGATCGGAGACAGTGGTGGCAAAATTAAAATTAAGAAAATGAGCAGCCGGATCATTTTGGCGGTGCGCCGTAGTCACGTTAATGACCGGGCTGGTACTATTCCGGAGCGTGTCGAGGAAAGCCGCGATCGTGAAGGTATCATCAGTGGTGTCTGACGATGCATAATTAAATCCAAGGTGAGTGGGACTTCCATCGGTTACCACCAATACATTAATTGTGCTCATGAAAGCAATTTTAAAAGTTAGCAATAGAAAGCCGGGACAAATTGTCCAGAGGGTGTAGACTATCGTTCTTGCAACAGATCCCGAAGGGTTCGGTGGAGGTGGTAAAGTAGAATAGCAAGATAGAATAGCCGGGGCTATGAAAAAAGAGTAAAAACACCTGAAATTAAAAGAGTGTTTTACATAGCCATAAAAAAAAGTGGCCTAATATTTTGAACGTACGTTTTTATTCGTACCTTGGAGCTATGAAACGATTTAAAGGCACCGGTAAGGGCGATGCGGAACCTACCCGAACAGAGTTGGCCATCTTGCAGGTATTATGGCAGCATGGCCCTTCCACGGTTCGATTTGTGCACGATACCCTCAACGAGACGAAAGATGCGGTACAATATACCTCGACGCTGAAGCTGATGCAGGTAATGGCGGAGAAAGGAATGCTGACCCGGGATGAGACGAATATGAAGCATATTTACAGTGCGGCCATGGAGGAGCGGACAACGAAGGGATCTCTGTTAAACAAATTCATCGACTCCATGTACCATGGTTCTGTCAGCAATATGATGGTCGCATTGCTAGGGAATGAAAAGACATCTGCGGAAGACCTGCAGAAGGTGAAGGAACTGTTGGATAAGATGGATACGGAACACAAAAAAAACTAGCATGATACAAGCCATTTGCTGGACGCTGATCCACTCCCTCTGGCAGGGATTGCTCCTGACGTTCCTTACGGGCATCGTCCTGGTCTATACAAAGAAGGCTGCCGCCGCCGTACGGTATAACCTGTTAAGCGGCTTGTTCTTTTTGTTCCTGACAGGCTGCGCGCTGACTTTTATCCGGGAATGGAATAATCCCGGACCGGGGAATGAGGGGGTAAATGGACCTGATGGTTCTTTGGGAAACGGGTTTTTATCTTTTGTTGGGATCTTGAATGACTATCTTTCGGAACACGCTTCGCTGATCGTGATGGGTTGGTGTTTTATTTTCCTTTTTAAATGCGTGCGGATGACAGCCGCCATCGTATATACACAGAGGGTCAGGAATTACGGTGTGGCGGAGCCTCCGGCTTATTGGAAGGATAAAGTGCAATCTTTTTGCCAGACATTACAAATAAAGAGAACGGTCCTGCTGCAGGAATCCACACTGGTGAAAATGCCTTTTGTAACCGGGCATTGGAAGCCGGTGATCTTTATTCCGCTGGGGCTGCTGACGAAATTACCGGAAGGAGAAATAGAAGCGGTCCTGTTTCATGAGCTGGCCCATATCCGCCGCAACGATGTTTGTATGAATTTCTTGCAGAACATCGGAGAGAGCCTCTTTTTCTTCAACCCGGGCCTGTTATGGGTCTCCTCCCTGCTACGGGAGGAGCGGGAGAACTGCTGCGACGATATGGCTATCGACCGGACAAAAAATAAAGCAGCATTCATCCGCGCCCTCATTCATTTCAGGGAATATGATCTGCGACTATCCGGAGCTGCCGTCGCATTCCCCGCCGGCAGACATCAGCTGCTGCATCGGGTCAAAAGGATTGTCGACAATAAGAATAAGTCTTTAAACAAGGCGGAGAGGATCTTTTTTATTGCCAGCTTTTTTATCATCGCCCTCTTGCTGGCTGCCTCCACCCATCCGATGGTAAGACCGGTGGATAGCCGATATAACCTGGTCGGAGAGGAAAGAACCAATGGGCCTCTGGCTGCCGGCAGCCTGGTGGCCAAAGAGGAAAAGGATCGTCTGGATCTGGAAGCTGTCGGAAATGTACAGCAGGCGGAACAGTCGCAGCAGACGGAACAGACAGTACAGGAAAAGGAACAGGAAGAACGGGCACAGCAGGCGGAACAAGATAGAACGCAGGCGGAACAGGATGCGGCGCAGGCAGAACAAGATAGGGTGCAAGCCGAAAAAGACCGGCTGCAGGAAGCGGAAGACCGCCAGGAAGCCGAACAGGCCCGGGAGCAGGCCCGGCGCGACAAATTGCAGGCGGACATGGACCGGCAACAGGAGCAGTTTGATAAGCTGCAGGCCGTGAAGGACCTGAAACAGGCACAGTTTGATAAGTTGCAGGCAGAGAAAGACAGGGTACAGGTAAGCGTAGCGATAACCCGGACGACAGTAACCCGAACGACAGTAACCCAGCCCAGAGTCGATAGAACAGCGAATCCCCGATAATTAATACGAGCCCGTAATGGCCATTGCGGCGTAAAAAAAATCACGGTCCCGTGAACGGGGATAGTATTGCCTATTATTTAATCAGAAAAAAAACAAACATGAACAAGAACTTTTTGAGCACAGCCCTTATGGGAGGGATCTGCTGCGCCCTGTCGGTAACAACCCAGGCGCAGACCCTCCCCGCCAACCCGGCACCCAATGCCCGCTCCGCAACTTCCACCCACTACAGGGCAACGTATTCTGCGAATAGTTACCTTCAGTCGGAAGAAGACTCTTCGGTCAGCCCGGTACAGACCGTCATCACGTATAAAAATGGACCCACCTATCATATCCGTATGGTGGATGATAAGGTGATCGAGCTGTTGGTGAATGACCGCAAAATACCGGCCGACAGCTTTTATGTGTATGATAACCTGACGAAAAAACTGGCTTTACAGATAAAAGCGGATAAGTCCCAGGCAAAACTGGACAAGGAGCAGGCGGAGAAAGACACGATCCAGGCAGAGAAGGACGAGCTGCAAACGAAAGAGGATCGGGTACAGGCGGAAAGGGACCTGCAGCAGGAAAAACTGGATGTGGAACAGGCGATCCGCGATAAACAGCAGGCAGAGAGGGATCAGGTAGAGGCGAGAATCGAAAAAGCAGCCGCGGAGCAGGAGAGAGAGGCCGAAGCCAGGGAAATGGCCCAGGATAGGGAACAGGCCGCCAGGGACCAGGCTCAGGCAGTTGAAGACAGGAAACAGGCGGAAAGAGACCGGGCACAGGCTGTAACCGACCGGGCACAGGCCGTGGAGGATAGAAAGCAAGCCGATAGAGACCGCAAACAGGCCGCCGAAGACCGGGCGATCCTGAAAAAGCTGATCAGCGAGATCATCAGGGAAGGCCTGGTGCCGGATGAAAAAAGCCTGCATTCCCTCTCGCTGGATGAAGACGGGTTTTTCATCAACGACAAACAGCAATCCGACGCTACGAAAAAGAAAATCCTGGAAAATACCGGGATAAAGGGCGGTTACCGCGTTACTTATTCCAGGGACTCAAGGTAAATCAGCCGGTAAGGGAGTCCTCCGGATAATAAAAGCAGAAAAGCAGTCGCTTACCGGGGTGAGGATGCAACATTCTGCCCGTCCCGGTGTCTATAATGGAAATAAAAGATTCCATTATGCGAAAGATACTTTTACTCTTATTGGCAGGCTTACAGATCGGGGCGGCAGAAGCGCAGTCTTCAGGACATCCTCCTTATTTGCAAAAATCCCTGTCCGGAGAGTCCATACAACAGGTAGAACTGCAGACGACAGGAGGCAATATTGCCCTCTTTGGGGTGCCTGCTGCCGAAGCCAGGCTGGAAGTTTATATCTGGGGTAATCATGAGGGGAACGGCGAGTTATCCAAAGAAGAGATCGAAAAAAGGCTGAACGAGCAATATGATCTGACTATTTCGGTGAATGACCATAAGCTGACCGCTATTGCCAAAGCCAAATCAAGGAACATGAACTGGCGGAAAGGCCTGAGCATTTCCTTCAAAGCCTATGTTCCGCAGACCGTCTCCTCCAATCTGCAGACCAGCGGCGGGAATATCAGCCTGAAGAGTCTCAGCGGAACCACCCAGGAGTTCCATACCAGCGGGGGTAACCTGGATGTCGACATGGTCAGCGGCAAACTGACCGGAAGGACTTCCGGCGGCAATATCTCTTTGACGGATTCCAAAGATGAGATCGACCTGCAGACGAGCGGCGGAAATATACAGGCTGTTAATTGCCAGGGCAATATCAAATTGGGCACTTCCGGAGGCAACCTGACCCTGCGCCTCCTGAAAGGCACTGTCCGGGCTACTACTTCCGGGGGCACGGTGGTCGGTGAAGCCATTACGGGCGAGCTGCAAACCCGGACTTCCGGCGGCAATATCCGGATGAGGGATATGTCCTGTAGCCTGTCCGCTTCTACCAGCGCCGGCAATATCGATGTGGAGATGAACGATGCGGGCAAATACCTGAATCTTTCCACCTCCGGCGGCAATATTTCTATACAGTTACCACAAGGCAAGGGAATGGACCTGCAATTATACGGAGAGGAAGTAAAAGCCAGCTCCCTGAACAATTTCAAAGGTCAGCTGGATGGCAAACATATTGACGGCGCCATTAACGGAGGCGGATTACCGGTCAAGGTAGACAACAGCGGCGGAAGGATCAGCCTGAGCTTTAAATAAACAGCGTCGTTTTTAATTATTTATTCTCTATATTATGGGGATAAATGAGAAAATAATGAAAAGCTCCTTCCTTGTATTGGCCTTCATCGGATTGGTTACCCTCCTGCATGCACAAACGATTATAGAAAGAGATCCTGAGATCGCAGCTATGGTAAAAGAGGTTAATGCGGACTCGCTTCAATCTTATATTAAAGCGATGCTGTCTTTTGGGACCCGTAGTACCGTGAGTTCGACCTCGGATCCGAAAAAAGGGATCGGCGCCGCCAGGAACTGGGTCCTGTATAAATTCAATCAATTTGCCGCTGCCTCGGGAGGCCGTCTCACTGCTTTTGTGGATACCACTACGTATGCAGGTGATGGGAAGAGAGTACAGCATACCATCAACCTGGGGAATACCGTGGCTACCTTGAAGGGCACGGACCCGAAGGATAACCGGATCTTTATCATCAGCGGTCACCTGGATAGCCGGCGTACCGATGTCATGGATGGGACGGCGGATGCGCCCGGCGCCAATGACGACGGCAGCGGCAGCGCCGCCGTCCTGGAATGCGCCCGGATCCTGAGCCGGCATTCCTTCCCCGCCACAATCATTTTTGTGACAGTGAGCGGCGAGGAGCAGGGATTGCTTGGCTCGACCTATATGGCTAAAAAAGCCAAAGCCGCCAACTGGAATATCGAGGCTGTCCTGAATAACGATATTATGGGCAGCAATAACAGCAACCAGACCAATATCATCAATAATACCCAGGTGCGCGTTTTCAGCGAAGGCCTTCCTTTTTATGACCTGGACAAGCAGGCAAAGACGATCCGTCAGCTGGGGCTGGAGAATGATGGCAAGGCCCGGCAGCTGGCCCGGTATGTGAAAGAGACCGGTGAGCGGTATGTAGATAACCTGCAGGTGGTCATGGTATATCGCAATGACAGGTTCCTTCGCGGAGGCGATCATACCCCCTATGTGGAGAATGGCTACACAGCCGTCCGGATCACGGAAATGAATGAAAACTTTAATCACCAGCACCAGGATCTGCGGACGGAGAAAGGAGTGGTATACGGCGATCTTTTGGAATTTATGGATTTCGAATACCTGCGCAAGAATACGGCCCTGAACCTGGTGAATCTCGCCAACCTGGCCAAAGCTCCTGCCGTACCCGATTCGGTGAAGGTGGAAGTAAAAAACCTCACCAACAGTACCCAACTGAATTGGGCTGCCCCGGTGACCGGCCGGGTCAGGGGATATTATATCCTGATACGGGAGACGACCAGCCCCGTCTGGCAGAAAAAGATCTTCACCTCCCGGACGGAGGTCGAGCTGCCGTATTCGAAGGACAATTACTTCTTCGCAGTCCAATCCGTGTCGGAGACGGGCAATGAGAGCCTGGGAGTGGTGCCGCTGCCAGGGAGATGATTTCCCTGGCGGCTGTAACTTTTATAAGGAGATATGCGTCTAAGGGGCATAACCAACTCCCATGTTTAAAAATTATTTGAAGACCGCCCTGCGTAATCTATGGAGGAACAAAGGGTTCTCCGCCATTAACATCGTTGGGCTGGCCGTTGGCCTGGCTACCTGCCTGCTCATCATTATCTACGTAATGGACGAGCTGGGTTATGACCGGTATAATACAAAAGCCGATCGCATCTACCGGCTGGATGGGGAGCTCAAATTCGGGGGAAATCACTTCATTGTGGCCTCGGCGCCCCCGCTGGCAGGACCCTCTATGTTGCAGGATTATCCGGAAGTAGAGCAGCAGACCCGGTTTCGTGGACAAGGAGGCCTGCTGGTAAAGAAGGGGAGCCTGAATATCAGGGAAGATAAAGCAGTCTATGCCGACTCGACCCTCTTCGACGTATTCACCCTGCCTATGATCTCCGGAGATCCCCATACCGCTCTGAAAGAACCTCATAGCGTGGTCATTACGGAAAAAATAGCCCGCAAATACTTTAACGGCACGGATATCATCGGACGCACCCTGACGATCAATGACAGCGTTGTGTATAAAGTGACCGGCGTGATCAAAGATATTCCTGCTCAATCCCATTTCAACTTCGATTTTTTCCTGCCTATGTCCCAATTGGAGGATAGCCGCAATACAGACCAATGGCTGAGCTATAACTTCAATACCTATGTAGTGTTAAGGAAAGGCGCTGATCCCGCAAAACTGGATGCCAAGCTGGAAGGCATGATCATGAAATACATCGCCCCCCTGATCAGGTCTGTCGTCAATCAGAGCATGGAGGATTTCAGAAAGAGCGGCAATGCTGTGAGCTTCTCCCTGACCCCCCTGACTTCGATCCATCTGCATAGTAATAAAGAAGGGGAAGTAAGCGGCAACGGAAATATTCAATATGTCTATATTTTCTCGGTTATTGCCGCCTTCATCCTGCTGATCGCCTGTGTGAATTTTATGAATCTTTCTACGGCCCGGTCATCCAACCGTGCTAAGGAAGTGGGGGTGCGCAAAGTGCTGGGTTCGCTGAGGGGCCATCTCATCACCCAGTTCATGGCAGAGTCTATCCTGATCAGTTTTATATCTATGTTGCTGGCTCTGGGCATCGCCTGGCTTTTACTGCCTTATTTCAACCAGATGGCAGCCAAAGAGATGAGTATCGGGCTTTTCTCCCGGCCCTGGCTGGCGCCGGCCCTGCTGGGCCTGGTCGTGCTCGTCGGTTTTTTAGCGGGTAGTTATCCCGCCTTCTTCCTCTCGGCCTTTCAGCCGATCGCCGTATTAAAGGGCAACCTGGCGGCGGGCTTCAAGACCGGCCTGCTTCGGAACAGTCTCGTGGTATTCCAGTTCGGCATCTCCATTTTTCTCATGGTAGGAACCGTGGTGATCTATAACCAGCTCAACTATATCCGGTCAAAACAATTGGGCTTTAACCGGGACCATGTGCTGGTTCTGCAGAACGTCTATCCATTGGGAGAAAGAGTAAAAGGATTTAAAGAAGACCTGCTTAAATTACCCGGTGTACAAGGCATTACTATGACCGGCTTCCTGCCGACCTCGAACAACCGGAATGACAATAGCTATTTCCGCAGCCCCGACCTGGATACGAAAAAAGCCATATCCATGCAGACATGGACAATCGATGAACAGTATATTCCGGTATTGGGCATGAAGATGCAGGCTGGACGTAATTTCTCCCCTCAATTCCCCACAGATTCGGATGGCGTGGTGATCAATAGCGCGGCCGCCCGAATGATGGGCCTGACCAATGCCATCGGAGAAAAATTGTATGACTTGCAGGATGTGCAGACTAAAAAACTGAAGATCTGGCATATCGTAGGCGTCGTGCAGGATTTTAATTTCAACTCTCTGCGGGAAGTGGTGACGCCCATGGCGCTTTTTCTCCGGGAGGACAGGGGTAATCTGGCCCTGCGTATCAACAGCGGTAATATTCCTCAACTGATCAGCCGTATAGAAGATAAATGGAAGACGATGGCTCCCAGCCAGCCTTTTCATTATTCCTTCATGGATGACGACTTTAACGCCTTGTATAAGTCGGAGCAGCGCATGGGATATATATCCCTGTCCTTCTCCCTGCTGGCTATCTGTATTGCTTGTCTGGGGCTATTCGGACTCGCAGCCTACGCAGCGGAGCAGCGTACCCGCGAGATCGGGATCCGCAAGGTCTTAGGCGCTACCGTTACCAATATCGTCGCGCTGCTCTCTGTGAACTTCCTGAAACTGGTGCTGATCTCCGCGCTGATCGCCTTTCCGCTTGGCTGGTGGGCGATGCACAGCTGGCTGCAGGATTTCGCCTACCGCGTAGATATCAGCTGGAAGGTATTTGCCCTTGCTGCCGTCCTCTCCATGGCCATCGCTTTGTTTACCGTGAGCTTTCAGGCAATCAAGGCAGCCTTGTCGAATCCGGTGAAGAGTCTGCGATCTGAGTAATCCTTAAGCCTGGTTATGCAAGTGTTAATCTCCTGTCTGTAAAAATAAATTATTAAACTCTTGTTCTCTTTGGGTTTCCAATCCGGAAACCTTAAGTTATGAAAAAGAGTAAGCTAATCTTGAAAAGATTTACATGCATCGCAAGCTTTACGCTGACAGCCGCCGGATCCATGCTCAGCATGCCGGTGAACGCCCAATTCAAAAAAGGCACACTGATGCTGGGTACAACGATAGGCAGTACGGCCTATTCAGATGCCAACAGCGATTACAACTTTGACAACGGCGATACCAGGTCCGCTTCCACACACACCTATACTTTAGGGATCGGCCCGCAGATCGGCATATTCGTATCGTCTTCCGTTGTGGTGGGAGGTACTTTATCTTTTAATCTCAATAACAGCCACACAGCGTCGACGAACAATAGCCCGAATGGCGCTCCATCAGGTGGCAGCAATGCCACTACTACTACCGTCGGAATGCTAGAGCCGCTGTTACGTTATTATTTCGCCGGCTCCCCGCAGAAGAATTGGTTTTACCTGCAGGTTCATGGCGGTGTAGGTACGGGGGCCGGCAACAGTTCAGGGAGCGGCTACACAGCCACCACTACCAGCACAACGTATGGTAAGGTGAATGGTATATTCAACTGGGACACAGGACTTAGCCTCGGTATGACCCATTTCTTTTACCATCGCTTAGGCATGGACGTTTCCCTTGGATATAACTATAATCATTCGCGCAGCGATAATGCCAATACCACCTATACGACCAATAAGAGAACGGGCGCCCTAAGCTCCTCTAATAGTAACTTCATTCTTACTACCGGAACGAATGGCATTGTGCTCAGTATAGGGTTCCACCGTTTTTTCTAAAGAATTCTACCCTTATCTCACCTCGCCCGCCGGTCGGGCCGGTGGCGTATAACCCTTCTTTTTCAATTGATCATTGATCTCAAGGATGGCCCGTTCCAGCTGGTTGTCTTTGCCCTGCGCGGCCTGGGTAAGATCTTCCGCTACAGGAATATCGGGGTCTACGCCATGCCCTTCTTTAAACCAGGTGCCATCGGGATTGAACATACGGAAGGTCGGCACGGTGATGTTGCCGCCATCGATCAGCTGCGGAGCGCCACTGATACCGATCAGACCGCCCCAGGTCCTGCTTCCGATAAGGGGCCCCAGCCCCGCCTTACGGAAATAGTCCGGGAAAGCATCGCCGCCGGATCCGCTCCAGCCATTGATCAGCATCACTTTGGGCCCGAAATGGCCGTTGGGGGGCCAGTTCCAGGTAGCGCCGTCGCGGGTTGCCCAGAAAGCGAGAGGCTTACGATCGAGCATTTCAATAAATCGGTCCGGGATCTGTCCACCGCTATTGAACCGTTCGTCGATCACCAACGCTTTTTTATCCAGCTGTGCCGAGAACTGACGGATCAATTCATTCTGCCCGTCGGTACCGGTGCTGCGTACATAGATGTAACCGGCATTGCCCCCGGTGGCTTCTTCCACCCGCCGCCTGTTCTGTTCGATCCAGGCCAGGTGACGCAGCCTGCTTTCATCCGGCAGCGCCTGTACGAGCACTGTCTTCGCTCCGGTCCAGGAGGCTGTGCTGTTATAGGTCAGCTCGACGGGTTTGCCGGCCAGGTTACCGAAAGGCGCATAGGGCTCCGTCTTCGTCGTCAGCTCGACCCCGTTGACGGCCAGGATATAGTCTCCTTCCTTTACCGGTACTCCCGGCATATCCAGCGGCGAACGTGACTCCGCATCCCAGGGGGCGGCATGAATGATCTTCTTTATCTTGTAATGCTCTCCGTCCGCGGCCCAGTCTACGCCCAGGTAACCTACGGATGCGTGTTTGGTCACTTCCTCTACGCCTCCGCCATGATAGGTGTGGGAGGCATTCAATTCCCCGATCATTTCCCCGATGATGAAATTAACCTCTTCGCGGGTGACGGCCCCTTCCAGCATTTTCAGGTATTGCTCTTTTACTTTATTCCAGTCCAGGCCATGCATGTTCGGATCGTAGAAATAGTCGCGTTCCAGCCGCCAGGCATCCACGAGGATCTGCTTCCATTCCGCGCGGGGATTAACCCACATCTGCATTTCGTTGGTGCGCAATTTTTTCTCCAGCTTCTGGCCTTCCTCCGCCCCGATGATATACCAGCTTCCGTCCTTCACTACGAGGAGGTGTTTGCCATCGGCTGAGAGCTGGTAGCCGCCGGCGTCTTCGACAATGGTCTTTTTCTTGCGTTTGGCCAGGTCGAAGAACAGGATCGGTTGCACCTTGTCGTCAGATCCGGTGTTAGGCTGCTGCTGATAGATCAGTTTGCCATCCGCGGCCGACAGGTTGTTGTAATTGCCGGCCTCTACCGGTAAGAGGATCAGACGCGATTCCAATCCATCCAGGTCAATGCCGGTGGGGGCGACTTTTGGCTCTTTGTTCGTATCGTCTTTTTTAACGACCGGAGGCTTGGCATTCTTGTCCTTTGCCGCCTCATCCGCCTTGTCTTCCTGTTTGAGCGCGACCGTATCATTCTGGGGATACAGGGGGGAAGGGGTGTTCTTTTTCAGAACGATCACCGCCAGCTTCGTGGTATTGGGGTAAATGAAGGTATTGTCCAGGTCGCTGTACAGAGGACTGAAATACTGGTTGGTCGTGATGAACAGGTATTTCCCCGTAAGGTCAAAAGTGGGGTTCGCACAGTTGTAATAACCACTCGTGGCGGTATTGAGCTCTTTATTCACGTAGTCGTATAAGAATACGGCCCGGTGTCCATTGGGAAGATCGCGGTCATAAGCCAGCCAGCGGCTGTCGGGAGACCAGCTGGGCGCAAAACCCTGCAGGGAACCATCCATCATCCGCAGGCCCTTATCGACCTGGGTGGTTTGACCCGTGGCCCGGTCATAGATCCGGATCTTCATGGCCTTGTCGATAAAGGCCAGTTTCTTGCTGTCAGGAGACCAATAGAGATTATACCGGTATCCGGGGCCATAGGACGTCAGTTTCTTTTCCGTGTTCTCCTGGCCGGCTTCGCGTAACGTCAGCTCATATTCGCCGGACCGGTCGCTCCAATAGGCAATGTATTTGCCATCCGGAGACCAGGCAGGGTATCGCTCTGCCACATCTGAAGATTGGGTGAGGTCTTTTACCGCTCCGTTCTCAGCAGGCAGGGTGAAGACATCTCCCCGGGCCTCGACCAGCACCCGTTTACCATCGGGCGAGATATAGGCGCTGGTGAGAAGCTTCTCCACAGGTTGTAAAGCAGGCCGCAGGGCATTCTCATCGGAGACCACTTCTACAGGTACTTCCTTATAATTTTTTCCGGCAAGGTTATAGAGATAAAGCTTGCCTCCGTTCTCGAATACGATGTCTTCAGGCCCCAGGGAAGGGTAATGGGCATCGTAGTCTTTAAAGCTGGTGAGCTGGGTGAATGTTTTGGAGGAGATATCGTATTGCCAGAGGTTCATTCTTTTTTCCGGGCCGCGATCCGACAGGAAGTAGATGCTGTTGCCATACCACATGGGTAATTCGTCGTCGGCATCGGTGCCGGTCGAGATATTCTGGTCGGCATAGCTGGCCAGGTTGAAAAGGTGGATCTGTGCGTTCCAGCCTCCGCGATAACGCTTCCAGTTACGAAATACCTGTGATTTGAATACGAAGGCGATCTGGCTGCCATCGGGGGAGAGGGTGCCGAACTCCGCATAGGGGAGCGGGAGTTTTTCGGGTGCCCCTCCACTGAGGCCGATCTTGAAGAACTGGTTAAAGCGCTCCCGACCGCTCTCCCGCCCGGAGGCAAAGAGAATATGCTGCCCGTCGGGATACCAATCCACGACTCTTTCGGTTGATCCATGCCAGGTGAGACGTGCGGGGATGCCTCCGCCGGAAGGAATGGAATAAACAGAGTTATTGCCGTCGTAATCGGCCGTATAAGCGATAGTCTTACCGTCCGGGGAGAACTTAGGGAAGATCTCTGTGCCGGCGGGCGAGCTGAGATGGGATGCCCTCCCTCCTTCTTTGGGGACGATCCACAGATCATTCGCGTAGACAAATACGATCTGGGTCCGGGAGACATCCGGGAACCGGAACAAGGCGGCATTGATCTGGGCCATGGACGAAGAGGCCAAAGAGATCACGCCTGCCAGGGATAACATGATTTTACGCATGAGCATACAATTGAATGGCTAATGGTTAACTTAAAATAATAGGGAATTCAAGATACGGGCAAATTCGCAGATGACTCCAATCTTAGGGGCCGCCGGTCGATTCAAAGGGCCACCGGTCGATTATTTATACCTGTTCCTAATAAGGCATTTTTATTTAATTTAGCGATATCCGGGAGAATTCGATATATCTTACCATTCTAAAGTATTTAGACTATGCGAAAATGTTTTCGGCAGACACTGCCTCTTTTATGCCTGCTCCTGCTTGTGCTGTTCGCTTCGGCCCAGAATAAAATAGTCGTATTCCAATCGGACTTCGGACTGAAGGATGGAGCTGTGTCCGCTATGAAGGGTGTAGCGATGGGTGTTTCTCCGGAGCTGAAACTATACGATCTTACGCATGAGATACCTGCCTATAATATCTGGGAGGCCGCTTACCGTCTGCAACAGACCGTGCCTTACTGGCCGGCCGGCACTGTATTCGTCTCCGTAGTAGATCCCGGCGTAGGCACCGAGCGAAAATCCGTTGTTTTAAAAACGGGAACGGGGCAGTATATCGTAACGCCGGATAACGGCACCCTGACCCTGATCGCAGAATCATTGGGGATCGCGGAGATCCGCCAGATCGATGAGGTCGTCAATCGCAGAAAAGACTCTCAGAAATCCTATACTTTCCATGGGCGGGATGTCTATGCTTATACGGGAGCCCGTCTCGCGGCAGGGGTGATCGGCTTCGAACAGGTGGGACCCCAGCTGCCTAAACAGGTCGTTTCCATTCCTTATCAGAAAGCTGTCGGGGAAGGAAAAAAGATCAAAGGCACTATTGCCATCCTCGATGTTCAGTATGGAAATATCTGGACCAATATTCCCGGAGATCTCTTCCAGCAATTACATCCGGCATTCGGAGAGTCGCTGCACGTGATACTCTCTCATAACGGTGTCCGTGTATACGAAGGGGATATGCCTTATAGCGCTACTTTCGGCGCCGTGCCCATGGGCAAACCGCTGGCCTACCTCAATAGCCTGTTGCAATTGTCATTTGCCTTGAACCAGGATAGTTTTGCCGCCGTCTATAAGATCGGCAGCGGGAATGACTGGAGCGTTGAAGTGAGCAAACCCTGATGGCAAACGCACTGCGGAACTGCCCACCATCGGGTCATCGAACCGTCCGGCGCCGATCTTAAAAGAATGCCGGGAAATTGATGAGAAATTCTTCGGCTTCTTCGATCTCTTTCAGCGGGAATATGCTGGAAACGATAGGCCTTATCTTGCCCGCATCGACGATCTGTGCCAATGCCTGCAGGTTATCGGCAGATGGATGAGCCATATATTGAGCTCCTCTGATTCCTTTTGCTTTTAGCGCCGCCTCGTCTTTGATCCCGACGGTGCTCACCAGGATGGCTCATATATTTTTATCAGGACATCATCCGGGTTCATGACCGGATCAGCCGTCTCTTCATATTTCAATTCTTCGGGTCCGCCATATCGATGTATGAGTACTGCTTTCATAATGAATCGTTTTTATCCGGAGAGGGCACCCAAAAAATCATGCCATCACAAATACAATTGTACCATATGCCGCCAGTATTTAGCCTTATGGGATTCCCCATCCCAGAGATGCAGGGCATTCCAGATCCCTTTTTCCCAGAGGGAGTTGCTGAGGAGGCGGTTGTTCTCCAGGAAAACATCGTTTTCGCCTATTACGAAGATGATCTCCATTTTTTTCATCAGGCTGATAAAATATTCGTCGCGGAGATTGGGAATGTAGAGGCCGGGCATATTGTAATAAACATCTTCGTCGCGGAAGCCTTCGAACAGGTCTTCGAAATGCGGCATGGAAGTGGTCAGGTCATAACGACCGCTCAGTCCGACCATTTTATGGAACAGGGCGGGGTATTTGAAGGCGAGGTTTGCGGCGTGATAGGCGCCCAGGCTGCAGCCCGCTGCGACAAAACTGCGGTAAGAGGTCTTTTTCCGGACCAGGGTCAACACTTCCTTCAACACGTATTGCTCGTATTGTAAATGCCGGGCGATCCTGGCCGGGGGGGGGATATCCCTGGCATAAAAGCTCTCCTTATCGATGCTGTCCAGGCAATAGACCTGCAGGTTACCTGCTTCGATCTTATGCCGGAGGGCCTCGATCACGAGCCAGTCTTCATAATCATAGAAATGGGCGGTACGGGTGGGGAAAAACAATACCGGTTCTCCGGCATGTCCGAAGACCAATAATTCCATGTCCCGCTGCAGGCTGGGGCTAAACCATTTATGATATTCTCTGTTCATTTGCTAAAGGCCGATACATAAGGCAGCAAAATCTCTTTCCATAGGGCATAGCCTTTTTCGTTGATATGGAGCCCGTCGGGGTCCAGGAATTCTCTTTTCGGATAACCGGAATTATCGGTCATCCTATTATAAACATTAATAAAATGAAGATTGTTCCCCTCTTTCTTTATTTCTTCTTCGATGATCTTATTGGTATAGCGGATACTGTCCACGATATTCCAGCGGGAGATGCTGGGCTTGATGGAGATAAAAGCCAGCGGGATATTGCCAAATCGCTTCCGGGTGCTGGCCACCAGCTGCCGGAAGAAAATGAAGACTTCTTCGGGGTGCCGGCCATCCCCCAGGTCATTGTCCCCCGCATAGACGATGATGGATTGTGGATGATAGGAGGCAAATAGGCGATCGAAAAACCACACGCAGGCTGCCAGGGTAGATCCCCCGAAACCCAGGTTGCCGGGCTGATAGGCGGCAAAGTCCTGGTCGAGGTTTTCCCATAGCCGTATCGACGAGCTTCCGTAGAAGATCATCTTAGGCTCATAATTCAGGGATTTTTTTTCCTGCTCCAGTCGCTGGATCTCATTTTCATACCATTGCATATACCAGGGGCTTTGTCTTTCAAATATAGGGGGTAACCGCTATACTCCCCGTAGAAAAACGGATTGATAAAATTAAAATAACAGGGGCGGGCCCACCCGCCCGCCCCGGTGTTCTGCCAACCCCGCCCGGCCGACCCGGCCCCGGTGTATCGGATTCGTACACCCTTGTATCATAAATGAACAGCCAGCATAGCTTTTGTCTTTGTAAGGGCATCTGAATCAAATCCTTCCGGATAAGGTCCCTTTCTTGCTCTACTTTCACCCTAAAACCAAGTCATGTTCAAAAACTACTGCAAGACCGCCTGGCGTTCCATCAAAGGCAGCAAAGCCTATAGCGCTATCAATATCCTGGGTCTGGCAGCCGGTATGGCGGTTGCCCTGCTGATCGGTCTTTGGGTATACAATGAATATTCCTATGACCGCTGGCTTCCGGGCTATCAACAGGTCTACCAGGTGAAGCTGAACTATACCAATGAGGGGCAGGTTCATACGCAGGATGCCTTGTCTCTGCCGATTGCGGGTGTCCTGCGGAAAGATATTCCCGGGGTCACCGATGTCGTCGAATGCGATTGGATAGATGAGCATAACCTGGCGGTAGGGGATAAAAAACTATACCTGAGCGGGGCCATGATCGGAACTGACTTTCTAAAAATGTTCCGCTATCCCCTGCTGAAAGGCAATGAAGGCAATTGTTTAAAAGACCTTTACTCGATCGTGCTCACCCAATCCACGGCCACCGCCCTGTTCGGCAAAGAAGATCCCATGAACCGGATGGTGCGGATCGATAATAGCCACGACCTGAAAGTAACGGGGATATTGAAGGATCTGCCTAAGAACTCCTCCCTGCAATTCAGTTACCTGGTACCCTTTGGCTATAAGGAACTAACGGAGGACTGGATGAAACGAGCCCGTACCCAATGGACCAATAATTCTTTCCAGCTTTTTGTAGCGGTGGACCCCCATGCCGATTTCACCGGGGTCTCCGCCCGCATAAAAGATATCGTGAAACAGCATAGCCCGGAGATGCGTCCCGGTAAGCCGGAGCTGCTCCTGCATCCTGAAAAGGACTGGCGGCTGTATTCGGAATTCAAAGATGGCAAGGCAGTGGGTGGATTTATCGATTATGTGCGTATGTTCAGCATCATCGGCGGACTGGTCCTGCTGATCGCCTGTATCAATTTTATGAACCTCTCGACAGCCCGTAGTGAAAAAAGGGCCCGGGAAGTAGGGGTGCGGAAGGCCATCGGCTCCCGGCGGAAGGACCTGATCTTTCAGTTCCTTACCGAGTCGATTGTGATCACGCTGATCTCCTTTTTCGTGGCCCTGCTCCTGGTGGAAATGGTCTTACCGGCTTTCAATACCCTTACCAACAGCGATATCAGGGTGCCTTTTGCCAATCCAGTCTTCTGGGGGATCATGGCAGCCTATGTCCTGGTGACCGGGCTGCTGGCCGGGGGCCGTCCCGCCTTCTATCTTTCTTCCTTTCAGCCGGTGCAGGTGTTGAAAGGAGCCATTCATACGGGACGGGCTGCGACCCTGTTTCGGAAAATATTGGTCGTTCTCCAGTTCAGCTGTTCCATCGGCCTGATCATCAGCACCATCATTATATACCAACAGATAGAGCATGCCAAAGACCGGCCTTCGGGGTATAATCCCAACCGGCTTATGATGTCCGATATGAGCGAGGAGCTGAATAAAAATTTTAATGCGCTCCGGAACGAGTTATTGCAAAGCGGAGTCGTAGAAAGCGTAGCCAGTGCGACCAGTCCCATCGTCCATCTTTATTCCCATAGCGGCATCTCCGAATGGCCGGGTAAGACAGCGGGGGCGGAAAGGCTCAGCGTCGGTGCGATCGGCGTATCCGAAAAATATTTCAGTACACTGGGAATCGAACTGCTGGCAGGACAGGATTTTGCCGGCGATTATCACAAGGATTCAGCGAACGTCATTCTCAACGAGTCGGCGGTGAAGCGGATGGGCCTGAAGCAGCCCATTGGCCAGGAGATCGTCTGGGATCGGGAGCAGCGGGTAAAGATCATCGGGGTGGCCAAAGACGCGATCATGGAATCCCCCTTCACCCCGGTGACGCCTGCCGTATTTTATGCCAATCAATGGAAAGGCAATATGCTATACCGGCTCTCGCCTGGGGTAAAAACGCAGGATGCCCTTGTAAAGCTGGGCGCCCTCTTCGCCAAATACAATCCAGCCTATCCCTATATCTATCAGTTCGTGGATGCGGAATATGCCCGCAAATTCGACTTTGAAATGCTGATCGGTAAGCTGGCGGGAATCTTTGCCGGGCTGGCCATTTTCATTTCCTGTCTGGGTCTCTTCGGGCTGGCCGCGTATATGGCCGCGCAGCGCAGTAAGGAGATCGGCATCCGGAAAGTGCTGGGCGCCTCTGTTCCGCAGTTATGGCTGTTGCTGTCCAGGGATTTTCTGCTGCTGGTATTGATCAGCTGTGTGATTGCCACCCCTGTTGCCTGGTTCTACCTGCACCATTGGTTGCAGGAGTATGAATATCGGATCAAAATTGGACCGGGTGTATTCATCCTGGCCAGTCTTGTAGCGATGGGGATCACCCTGGCGACGGTAAGTTTTCAGGCGATACGGGCTGCGCTGACCAATCCGACAAAAAGTTTACGGAGCGAATAGCGTATTTTGCAGACAAATCTATTCCGACATGAGAAATATACTTGTCGTCTCCCTTTTCGTGCTCCTCTGTTCTCTTGTTACTGAAGTATATGCCCAGGACCAGCACATGGTCAAAGCTTCCTCTTTCGATGCAGGCTCTATTATCGGTTCTCCGGGAATACCTAGGCTGATATCCCGGCAATTCAGCTTTACGGAAGGAGCTGCAGTGGACAAGAAAGGAAATGTCTTCTTTACAGACCAACCTAATAACAAAATCTGGGAATATGACGTGAATGGTCAGCTGACCCTCTTCCTGGACAGCGCCGGCCGTTCGAACGGAATGTATTTTGACGCGAAAGGCAACCTGGTGACCTGTGCAGATGAACATGACCAGCTATGGTCCATCAGCCCTTCTAAAAAGGTCACGGTCCTGATGAAGGATTACCAGGGCAAGAGATTGAACGGTCCGAATGACCTGTGGATAGATTCTCACGGCGGTATTTATTTTACCGATCCCTATTATCAGCGCCCCTACTGGGACCGCACCCATCCCGACATAGAAGGGGAAAAGGTCTATTACCTGCCAAAAGGGAAGACGTCCCCTGTAGTCGCCGCCGACAACCTCATAAAACCCAATGGCATCGTAGGCACTCCGGACGGCAACTATTTATTCGTTGTCGATGCACAGGCTGCTAAGATCTACAAGTATAAGATCAGCGGAGCAGGAAAACTCACCGATGCCAGGGTGTTTGTCGAGCGCCGCGCGGATGGTATCGTCCTCGACGAGCGGGGAAACCTCTACCTGGCAGGAGATGGCGTCACCGTATATGATCCCGCCGGCAAAAAGATCGCATATATTGCCATCCCCGAAAAATGGACCGCCAATCTTTGTTTTGGCGGCAAGGATAAAAAGAACCTGTTCATCACCGCCAGCGAAGGCATTTATATAGTGCCTATGCAGGTGAAGGGGGTAGAGTGAGATAATTTACATTTGCTTAATATTAGAAGACTCAGTATACAAGGCATAGAGTCTATTTTACATTCTTTTATTATAGCACTAATGGATAGCAGAAGAGAATTTATCAAAAAAGCGACCATCTTAGCCGGGGCTACAGGCCTCGCGGGGGTATTGCCGGCGTCTATTCAGCGGGCTATGGCGATTAACCCCTCTTCCGGAAGCAGTTGGCTCGATGCGGAGCACGTGGTGATCCTGATGCAGGAAAACCGTTCCTTCGACCATTGTTTCGGGAACCTGAAGGGGGTGCGGGGCTACAGGGACCCAAGAGCTATTACGCTGCCGAATGGCAACCCGGTCTGGTTGCAGACCAATGAAGCCGGGGAGACCTACGCTCCTTTCCGTTTGGATATCAAGGGTACAAAAGCCACCTGGATGGGTTCTCTTCCCCATTCCTGGACCAACCAGGTAGATGCCCGCAATGGTGGTAAATATGATAAATGGCTGCCGGCCAAGCCTTCGGGCTATAAGCCCTATGCACACATGCCGCTTACCATGGGGTATTATGACAGAAGGGATATTCCCTTCTATTATGCGCTGGCGGATGCCTTTACGGTCTGTGACCAGAACTTCTGTTCTTCTCTGACGGGCACCACTCCCAACCGGCTTTATTTATGGACCGGCACCATCCGCGATGAACAGCATGCCAATGTCCGGGCAAGGGTCCGCAATGGCGATACCGATTACCGGGTCGAGGCGGCCTGGCCGACTTTCCCCGAGCGATTGGAGGACAATGGGATCGATTGGAGGATCTACCAGAATGAGATCAGCCTGCACCTGGGATTCAAGGGAGAGGAGGATGCCTGGCTGTCAAATTTTACGGATAATCCCATCGAATGGTTCTCCCAATACAATGTCCGTTTTTCGGCTTCCTATATGCCTTATTTGCCGGCGATGATCGAGGCCCTTACCGAAGAGGTGGGGGTGATGGAGCAACGACTCGCTAAGCTGCCCGCCGATAGTGCGGATCATGCGAAGGCGAAGGAACAGCTGTCGGAGAAGCAGGCGATCCTGCAGTTCCTGAAAGAGGACCGGCAGAAGATCACCCCTGAGAATTATGAGAAACTTTCCCAGCGGGCAAAGAACCTGCACTGGAAGGCTTTTACCACCAATAGTGGAGATCCTTCTTTTCGCGAATTGACCAGCTTGCAGTACCAGGATGGAGATACACAACGGGAAATGCTGGTGCCGAAAGGAGATGTCCTGCATCAGTTCCGGGAAGACGTAAGAGGAGGCAAGCTGCCGGTGGTATCCTGGCTGGTGCCGCCGGAGAATTTTTCCGATCATCCCGGGGCTCCCTGGTATGGCGCCTGGTATGTCTCAGAGGTGATGGATATCCTTACGCAGGATCCGGAAGTGTGGAAGAAGACGATTTTCCTCCTTTGCTATGATGAAAATGACGGCTATTTCGACCATCAGCCCCCCTTTGTAGCGCCGGACCCGATGCGACCGGAGACAGGACTGGTGTCGACAGGGATCGATGCCGGTGTGGAGTATGTCACAAAGGAACAGGATATGGATAAGGAGACGGAAAAGGATGCCCGCGGCGGCCCTATCGGACTCGGTTACCGGGTGCCGTTGTTGATCGCTTCGCCCTGGAGCCGGGGAGGATATGTCAATTCCCAGGTATTCGACCATACGTCCATTATACAGTTCATGGAAAAATTCCTCCGGCATAAGACGGGAGCAAAGATCGAAGAAACGAATATCAGCGCCTGGCGCCGGGCTGTGTGCGGGGATCTGAGCTCTGTGTTCAGGTCATATCACGGGGAAAAGGGCGGACTGCCGGCCTTCGTACAAAAAAATGAATTCATCGAAAGTGTCCACAAGGCCCAGTTCAAAGAACTGCCGGCTGCTTATAAGCAATTGACGCCGGCGGAGCAGGATGCGGCCCGTCATCATCCGGAAACCCCGTTGTTCCAACCGGAACAGGAGCGGGGTGTACGTCCTTCCTGTGCATTGCCCTATGAGCTGTATGCGGATGGAAGACTGAGCGATGATAAAAAGAGCTTCGAAATAAAATTGAAGGCGGGCAAGGATGTCTTCGGCGCCACCGCGGCCGGAGCACCCTTTATAATCTATGCTTATGGCAAGGAAATAAAGATCCGCAACTATGCCCTGGTGGCAGGTGATCGGTTGACGGATCATTTTCCCCTGGAGGATTTTGCGAACGGCCAGTATGACCTGCGGGTATATGGGCCGAATGGCTTCTTCCGGTCTTTTATAGGGAGTAAGGACGAACCGGCCTTGACGGTCCGTATCGATTATGAACGGGCGGGTTCAACCGGTTCGGATAAGGCGGTAGTTGGGCCGGCCGGCTCGGGGGCAGTCGGTATGCAAAAGTTGAGCGGGTGTATTCAGATACATATAACCGGCCTGGATAAAATGATTTCCTCTTTCCCCATGCATATTGAGGATAACTACCCGAAAGAAGCCGGGGGATCATTGTCGATATTGCATGGTACTCAAAAAGGCCTCTTTCTGTTAGATCCTGCCAGTCGGCATGGATGGTATGATTTCACCGTTGTCTGCGGTGAGAATGGACTTCTTGAAAAAAGATATGCCGGCCGTGTGGAGACCGGCAAGGACAGCTTCAGCGATCCGGCCATGGGATAGGGCGAAAATCCGGCGATCGAGGGTTAATTCCTGCAAACTTTTTTCCGGGCCGCCCCGGTTGACCGCGTTAATTACCGCCGGCCAATTTCCGGAAGGAACTTTACCCTTCCTCCTTATATTCGCAGGAATCAACGAACATATATGAGAAAATATTTTCTACTATTCCTGACATTGCTTACTATGATCGGCGCTTATGCGCAAAGAAATGGTGGACAGCGTAATGCTGCGCCCGCAGCTGCTCCCACTCCTCCCGCCGAGAAACTGCCTTCGGGCAGCCGGGTGCTGAATATCGACTCCTCCGTTACGACCAAATCCGAAGTGACGATCAAAGGCCAGGTGGTGCCTTATGAAGCTACGGCAGGAACGATCCCCGTCTGGGATGAGGAAGGCAAACCCATCGCAGGAGTCTTCTATACCTACTATGAAAGATCGGATATAAAGGACCGGGCAACGCGCCCCCTGGTGATCTCCTTTAACGGAGGCCCCGGAACACCTTCCGTATGGATGGAGATCGGCTATACCGGTCCCCGCCGCCTGAACCTGGACGATGAAGGCTATCCCGTTCAGCCTTATGGCCTGAAGGAAAACAACTCTTCGATCCTGGATATTGCGGATATCGTTTATCTCGATCCTGTCAACACCGGCTTCTCCCGTGCTGTCAGCAAGGATATTCCTACGTCCAGCTTTTTCGGAGTCAATGAAGATATCAAATACCTGGCTGAATGGATCGCTACTTTCGTCACCCGCAAGAACCGCTGGGCTTCTCCCAAGTTCCTCATCGGGGAGAGCTATGGCACGACCCGGGCCTCGGGTCTTGCCCTCGAATTGCAGGATGCGCAATGGATGTACCTCAACGGAGTGATCCTGGTCTCTCCCACCGAACTGGGGATCGAGCGCAGCGAGTTTGTAAAAGCATCTCTTCGCGTACCTTATTATGCGTCCACTGCCTGGTATCAGAAGGCATTGAGCCCGGAGCTGCAGAAGAAGGATCTGACCGACCTGTTGCCGGAAGTGGAAGATTTTACCGTGAATGAACTGATCCCGGCCCTGGCCAAGGGCGGATTCCTGGAGGAGGCGAAGAAAAAAGAACTGGCCGTTAAACTGGCGCGTTATACCGGGCTGTCTGAAAAAGCGGTGCTGCAATGCAACCTGATCATCCCGGCTAATTTTTTCTGGAAAGAGCTGCTGAGGGATAAAGGATTTACCGTAGGACGGCTGGATTCCCGTTACCGCGGTATCGATGAGCAGGATGCCGGCGACAATCCGGATTATAATGCCGAGCTGACTTCCTGGCTCCATTCTTTTACACCTGCCATCAATATTTATCTGAGAGAGGACCTGCATTATAAGACCGACCTGAAATATAATATGTTCGGGCCTGTACATCCCTGGAATAATCAGAATGATCATACGGGGGAGAACCTCCGCCAGGCTATTGCCCAGAACCCTTATCTGCATCTGCTGATCCAGTCCGGCTATTATGACGGCGCCTGTGATTATTTCAATGCGAAATACAGTCTCTGGCAACTGGACCCCAGCGGTAAACTGAAGGATCGCCTTCATTGGGAAGGATACCGCAGCGGACATATGTTATATCTGCGTAAACCAGATTTAGCGGAAGCAAATGAAAATCTTCGTAAATTTATCAAAGCATCCCTGCCTAAACCCGGGGAAGCAGCAAAATATTAAGTCCGGGCGATCATTTTCCAGAATGATCCGACCCGGGTTATCCGCTCTGAAAAACCTGTCGAATGGAATGGGCCTTAGATTTGAATGACCCTTCGGATCTGCGAGGTCCTGTTAAATGATCGGGAGGCCGGCGAATTTTCGCCGGCCTTTTTTTATCAGGAGCCTTGCTTCCGCACCTTGATCACGACTAATTTGGATATGGGCGTATTGCTTTTGTCGGCCACGCTGCCGATGGGGACCAGCACATTCGTTTCGGGATAATAGGTGGCGGTGCAGGTACGGGGAATGGGATAGGGGACCACGATGAACCGGTGCGCAACCCGTTGGATGCCTCCCTGTTCATTATACAGGTCAACGATATCGTCCTTTTGCAGACCTTGCTGCCGTATATCCT
This sequence comes from Puia sp., assembly GCA_035555335.1. Lineage (GTDB taxonomy): Bacteria > Bacteroidota > Bacteroidia > Chitinophagales > Chitinophagaceae > Puia. Next base: position 611,083 of record DATMGS010000014.1, on the reverse strand, counting down.
CCTCGTTCATGAAAATGACCCTGCGCTCGTTATAGACGCCCCGGTAACGGTCGTTCATTCCATAGATTGTCGTATTGAACTGGTCGTGGCTGCGGATCGTCATCATCATCAGCTCTCCGTCCGCCAGTGGAGTGGTCACGGGATCGGCAATATTGAAATGCGCTTTTTGGGTAGTCGTATTGAATTTCCCTTCCCTGTTGGCATTGGGGAGATAAAAACCGCCGGGCTCCCGCACTCTTTGGTTGTATTGGTCGAACCCCGGGATGGTCCGCTCGATGTCGTCACGGATGGCATCGTAATGCTGCGCGTATCGTTCCCAGTTAATTTTCGTACCCTGGGGCCGGGATCCCAACGTGGCTTTTGCCAGGCGGCAGATGATGACCGGTTCGCTAAGGAGCTGATCCGACACCGGCGTCAGGACTCCTTTGGAAGATTGAACGACGCCCATGGAATTTTCGCAGGAGACGAATTGATCTTCGCCATTGACCGTATCCCGGTCACTGCGGCCCAGACAAGGGAGGATCAGGGCTTCTTCTCCGTGTACGAGGTGGCTGCGATTGAGCTTGGTAGAGACATGCACCGTTAACCGGCAGCGGCGCAATGCTTCGGCGGTATAGAGGGTATCAGGAGTGGCGGAGAGGAAATTACCGCCCATGGCGAAAAAGACGCCGGCTTTTCCTGCGTGCATGGCATGAATTGCTTTTACGGTGTCATAGCCGTGATGGGCAGGCGGCGTGAAACCGAATACTTTTTTGATGGAAGCCAGCAGGGCAGGGGAGGGCTGTTCGAAGATCCCCATGGTACGGTCTCCCTGGACATTGCTATGCCCCCTGACCGGGCAGGTGCCGGCGCCGGGTTTGCCGATGCTGCCTTTTAGCAGCAGGAGATTGACCACCTCTTTGATCGTGTCTACGGCATTCTTGTGTTGCGTGAGGCCCATGGCCCAGCAGGCGATGATCTTCTTTTTATCTTTCAGGGCGGCGGCGGCTTCTCCGATCTGTTGGATAGAGACGCCACAGGCTTCTGACAAGTCGGGAAGGGAGACATGTTGCAGGTGTTCGAGGAAGGCGGAATAACCTGCCGTATTTTTTTCAATAAAAGCCTGGTCGAAGACGGATCCCGGAGCCTTCTCTTCTTCCAGCCATAGGAAGAGTTCGATCGCTTTGAGCAGGGCCAGGTCGCCGTTTAATTTTACCTGCAGGAAAATATCGGTAAGGTGTGTGGAGGCTCCCAGCATCCCTTTCAGGTTCTGCGGGTTATTGAATCCCATAAGGCCCGTCTCGGGGAGGGGGTTGATGGAGATAATGGTAGCCCCGGCGGCTTTGGCCTTTTGCAGGGCAGTCAGCATGCGGGGATGATTGGTGCCGGGATTTTGTCCCAGGATGAGGATCACCTCGGCTTCATACAGGTCCTGTAATTTGACCGAGCCTTTCCCGATGCCGAGGGATTCGCCCAGGGCGACGCCGCTGGATTCATGACACATATTGGAACAGTCGGGCAGGTTATTCGTGCCGTATTCGCGGACAAAGAGCTGATAAAGGAAGGCCGCTTCGTTACTGGTACGGCCGGATGTATAAAAGATGGCTTCGTCAGGCGAAGAGAGGGCATTCAGGGTCCGGGCGATATGGGAAAAGGCGTCCTCCCAGGAAATAGGTTGGTAATGAGTAGCTCCTTCAGGCAGGTAGACGGGCTGGGCTATCCGTCCTTTTTTTCCGATCTCGTAGTCGGAGAGCGTGGCCAGCTCAGCCACGGAGTGTTGGGCGAAAAAATCAGCGGTGACCTTCTTTGCAGTTGCTTCTTCGGCAATGGCCTTGGCTCCATTTTCACAGTATTCGGCAATGCCGGAACGTTCATCATCGGGATCGGGCCAGGCGCAGCTGGGACAATCAAAGCCCCCTTTCTGGTTGAGATGGGCCAGGGCTTTCAAGCCGCGTGTAATACCCGTCTCGCTGAAGACATGCTTGAAACTGGAGAGGACGGCGGGGATGCCGGCAGCTGTCTTTTTGACTTTCCCGGTGTGGAGACCGGTGAGGACGTCGGGGCTTTCGGCCGAAGGACGGTCGGCTGGCCCGGAATTCGGTTCCGGGTCCGGAGCACGCCCGGCCGGATCATTTTGTTTTTCTTCACGCATAGCTTATTGTTTTATGCTCGTCTTTTTGGCGCGATGCCCATTATCGGATGGCATGCTTATTATTGTGCGCCGGTTCATCACCGCCGGATGCGGTGCGATCCGGCATATACGTTAAATCTTTCTTCCCGAAGGAAGCCGATCAGGGTCATGCCCTGTTCCTCCGCCAGCTCTATGGCGAGACTGGAGGGTGGTCCTATGGCCGCTACCATTCTTATGCCAGCCATCGCTGCTTTCTGGATGAGCTCGAAGCAGGCCCGGCCGCTGAGTAGGAGGATGTCAGCGGAAAGGGGGAGCCGTCCCTGTTGCAGGGCGTATCCGATGGTCTTGTCCAGGGCATTGTGCCGCCCGATATCTTCCCGGAGGAATAATAAATTCCCTTTTTGATCGAAGAGGGCGGAAGCATGCAGGCCGCCAGTGAAGCCGAAGAGCTCCTGCTGCTGCCGGAGCAGGGCGGGCAGTGAATGCAGCAGCGCCCGGTCAAGCTGCCAGTCTTCGGTTGGTGCGGGCGCCGGACATACAGTTCTAAGGGAGTCGAGAGAGGACTTCCCGCAGACCCCGCAGCTGGAGCTGGTATAGAAATGACGTTGAAGCCTGCCCAGGTCGAGCGCTACCTGCTCGTGCAGTCCGATGAGGATGCTGTTGGCAGATGTCGGGTTCGCCGATGACTCCTCGTTTCGATCCCCCGGGCTCCTGGCCGGCTCCTGATCGATCGAAATGATCGCAGAGGCGTCCGGAATGATGCCTTCCGTAAATAAAAACCCTGTAGCCAGTTCCGCGTCATGGCCGGGGGTACGCATGGTGACCGAGATACCCTTTTCGACACGTCTTCCGGCAGGGCCGTATTGCAGCCGGATCTCCAGGGGTTCTTCCACGGCTATGGAATCATCGGTCTCCTGCAGGCTGGAGGCCCTTATCTTTTGGACCGGCATCCGGGCAATAGCCGGCGTGTCGGGGATGGTTGAATGGAACATATACCAAATTTACGAAAAAGGGGAACGGGGGCGTTTATTGCCCTTAAATAGTGAACGAGGGTGAATTTCGCCCCCGTAGGAGAAACGAGGGCGTTTATTGCCTTTAAATAGCAAACGAGGGCGAAAAAATAGTATATTTACCCTCGTTCGTACGTCAAGGGCGAAATTTGACCTCGTTAAAATGAAAAAATATGGCATATAATCCAGCAACACCATTCAATGAATTACCTCTGCTCCCACCTAAAGAAGAGATAGAAAATATGGCCGTTCTAAAAAAGACCATTACAGCAAGTAGGGCTTTGTCAGAACTTAAGGGCGCCATCACTAATTTACCGAATCCGACATTGTTTATTGATACTATTAATTTACAGGAAGCGCAAGCAAGTTCAGCCATTGAAAATATTATTACAACAGATGATGAACTATTCAGAGCATCTATTAGCGACCAAAAAAATGATAACCCAGCTACTAAAGAGGTGATGCATTATAAAGATGCTCTTTGGTATGGAGTAGAGCAACTCAACAAAAAGCCTATTCTTACCACGAACCTCTTTATATCTATTATGCAAATAATCAAAGAAAATCAGTCAGGAATCCGAAACGCACCAGGTACACAATTAAAAAATCCTGCAACAGGTCAGGTCGTTTATACTCCACCTGAAGGCGAGTCTGTAATTCGGGAAAAATTAAAAAACCTGGAAGATTTTATTCATGCTGAAGATGAAATAGACCCTTTGGTGAAAATGGCTGTCATACACTATCAGTTTGAAGCAATACATCCGTTTTTTGATGGAAATGGACGTACGGGAAGAATTATTCTTTTATTGTATCTGAAATTAACCGGGCTATTGGATTTACCTGCATTGTATTTAAGTGATTATATCATTCAGCATAAAAATGATTACTACGCCTATTTGAGAAAAGTAACCGAAGAAGGCGAATGGTTGGGATGGATTTGGTATATGCTGGACATGGTAGAACAAACAGCATTAAAAGGTCGGGGACAAATAGCCAATATCGAAAGATTGATGACTGAAATGGGTACTGAGATTCAGAAAAAACTTCCAAAATTGTATTCTAAAGACTTAATGGAAGCAATTTTTAAACTACCGTATACAAAACGTTCGCATTTGGAAAGCGCCGGGCTTGGAAATCTAAAGACCGTAGGCAATTACCTGAAAGAATTGGAAGACAGCGGTTTTATGAAAAGTGAACAAGTAGGAAAAGAGAAACTGTATTTGAATTACAGGCTCCTGGAGGTGCTTAAAAAACAGGAGACTGGAAGATAGCGAAATTCGATTCCGGAATCGCCTACTTACAGAGGGTTTCTAGTCAATCCGGGCGACAGTGGTTAGTTTCTTGAAAATTTGCAGGCAAGTAGGGGTGGAATGGCATCTATTGAAGAAGAAATTGATTAACTATTGATGATTTCCCTCATGTATAGATTTTATACATAAGAATACTATCATATTAACTCTCTTAAGTATTACTCAATTTTTTAAATATGAGAGATGCAATTGTAAATGCTATTATCAATTTATTTTTAATGTTAATTGCTTTGTGGTCAGTATTAGAATTGATATATGATAGGGCTAAACCTGGAAATTATTTTCAAAAAATAAAGAATCGCGGAAAGTTTTTAATTCTATGTGCATTTGGGGTAGTTTTGTTTAATTTTTATAAGGACCTAATGTCTTTTTTTGATAAGAAGGATATTGAAAAAAGACAAGATATAGTTGAAGCTCAACATAAACGTAGGGAAGATTCTTTAGCAAATGATTATAACCAGAAATTGGCTAATGCGATTAAACATATAAACGATAATCATACATCTGCACTTTTCAAATGGGGATTACACTATGATTCACTGAATAATGTAATAACAAAGACTGTAAAAGATTCCTTAAGAAATAAGTTACAACCTGACCTTGACCTGTGTTCTGACAATGGAATGCTTTTAGATTCAATAAAAGGAAATGAATACTACTTCAGTATACATATTTGCGATATAAACGAAAATGCAAATAATATTGATGTAAGGTTTTATTTCGCCGTCTATTCAAATGGCGGTTTTCATATGGTGCCTGCTTCGACAAGGTATATTCCTAAAGGATTAAGAATTAATACAGATCACTCATTTTCATTAAAATGGAAGCTTAACGATTTTAATCCTGGGTATTTATATGTTTTAATTATAGGAACCTGTTATGACGACAACAATCAAAAACATAAAATTGATAAAATTTCGATATTTAATATTCAAAGCAAAAAATTCGGAGTCCCGGTAGGTGATGTATATGAAAATATAGATTCTTTTTTTAAGAAAAATATTGGAAAATAGTCTGAAATTAGGGCATGAAACAACTGCCTGTCCGACTGCTGCGGGGACCTTTGGGACTATTGATCTTTTGGGGGCTACAGGGGCCCATTCTTTCTTTTGCTCAATCGACTGTCGGACCCTCTGCTCAATCGATTACCGGATCGATCGTCCAATCAACTCCCCGTCCGGCGATAGAGCCGGCCCCCATTTCCCCGGCCGAATTGCATCGGTACGAGGCGGAGGCCCGCCAGGTGAAGATCGTCCGCGACCGGTGGGGCATCCCGCATATTTATGGAAAGACGGATGCCGCGGCTGTATTCGGGCTGCTATATACCGAGTGTCAGAATGATTTCAGCCGGGTGGAGAAGAACTACCTGGAGATGCTGGGCAGACAAGCGGAGGCTTACGGAGAAAGCTATCTCTACAATGATGTGATGATGCGGCTGATCTATGACAGCGCCCAGGCCGTAAAGGATTATCAGAATAGCCCATCCTGGATGCACGCCTTGCTGGATGCTTTTGCGGATGGGATCAATTACTATCTCTACAAACACCCGGAGACCAAACCGATCCTGCTGAAACGCTGGGAGCCCTGGTATGCACTTATGTTCACGGATGGCAGCGTATCGGCCACCAGCACAGGCGGGATCCGGCCGGAGGAGATCCGGAATTTCTATTACAAGGGAGACGCGGCAGCGAACCGCCCCCTCCATCTGACGCCGGTAGAAAAGATGGTCCTGGCCGACCGGGGGATTTCGGTGCAGGAGGAGAAACCTGCGGAGGGTATAACCCGCGTCCTGCAGACTCCGGCCGATCGCGACCCCGACGGGCAGGACCAGGGCTCCAATGGATTTGCCATCGCCCCATCGCGGACCGCTTCGGGTAATACCCTGCTGTATATCAACCCGCATGTGCCTTATTATTTCCGGATGGAAGTGCAGCTGGTGAGCGAAGAAGGGCTCAATGCCTATGGCGCCGTCACCTGGGGACAGTTCTTCATCTATCAGGGCTTCAATGCCCATTGCGGATGGATGCACACTTCCAGTTATGCGGATGTGGCTGACCTGTATGAAGAAAAGGTCAACCGCAACACGCAGGGCTGGGAATACCAATATGAAGGCCAGTCAAAATCGGTTACCAGCAAGCCCTTTACCGTTTATTATAAAAAAGACGGTCAGCTGCTGTCGCTGCCCGTTAAAGGATATTATACGCATCATGGACCGGTGATGGGTAGCCGTAATGGGAAATGGCTTAGCCTGAAAGAATACAACCGATCGCTAAACGCTCTCCTGGAAGCCTGGTTGATCACCAAGGCAACTACCTTCGACGCCTATAAAGCAGCAATGGACATACGGGCCAATACCACTAACAATACCGTATATGCGGACGATCAGGGAAATATAGCCTACTGGCATGGTAATTTCATGCCCAGGCGGGACACGGCCTATCATTGGTCCTCACCCGTGGATGGGGCGGTGGCGGCCACGGAATGGAAGGGACTGCATGAATTGGAGGAGATCGTACACGTCTACAATCCTTCTACGGGCTGGATACAAAATTGCAACTCAACCCCTTTCAACCTCTCCGGCAGCAGCAGCCCGGACAGGAGTAAATATCCCTCCTATATGGCCCCGGATGGCGAGAACTTCCGCGCGCTGAATGCCGTTCGGTTGTTACAGGCTGCGGATCATCTGACCCTGGACAGCCTGATCGCGAAAGGATATGATCATTACCTGACCGCTTTTGACCTGCTGCTGCCCGCTTTATTCGACGCCTATGACGGATCCGATGACTCCGTTAAAAGATCATTGCAGGAACCGGTGACCTTATTGCGGCAATGGGATAAGAGATCGGCTGTCCATTCTATTGCCACGACCCTGGCCATCGAATGGGGAACGCGGATGGCTCAATATGTTCCCAAGCCCGGGAATTCCGACGAAGCTCCCAACGCCATAGTGAATGTCAACGCAGAGATCGCCTCTTCCTCCGCCACACAGAAACTCCATGAACTGGCAGCGGTGGTAGCGGACCTGCAACAACGCTTTGGCACCTGGAAAATGGAATGGGGGGAACTCTGCCGGTATCAGCGCCTGACGGGAAAGATCACGGAGACCTATGATGACCAGCTTCCCAGTCTGCCTATCGGACTGGTCTCCTCGGCTTTTGGCTCCTTGCCTTCCGTCCAAAGCAGGGTGATGAAGGATACGAAAAAACGATATGGTTATTCCGGCAACAGCTTTATCGCCGCTGTGGAATTCGGCAAAAAAGTCACTGCCCGTACGATCATGACAGGCGGAGAAAGCAGCGATCCCTCCTCTCCGCATTTTTCAGACCAGGCGTCCATGTATCTGGAAGGCCGGTTTAAAGACGTATTATTCTATAAAGAAGACGTGCTGCGTCATAAAGAAAAAGAATATCACCCGGGCGATGAATGATCAGTTAATCAGGAAGCACTACTTACTGAATTGCCGGACCAATTGACGGATATCCGCAGGCGTCGTACGACAGCAACCGCCAATAAGAAGAGCGCCGGCCTTATACCATTGTGAGGCAGTTGTCCCAAAATCAATCGGTTCCGCTGCAGGTACCCAGCATTTATGAAGCCCATCCCAGGTTTCGCCTTTGTTCGGATACGTCAGGACAGGTTTGTCCGTGACAGTACTCGCGATGGTTACCAGGGATTCTATAAACCGTGGATCTGTGCAGTTGATTCCCACCGCTGCCACCTGTCCGGACTCGCCCGCCAGCGCGGCACAATCCGCAAAAGCTCCTCCATCGCAGACATGTTCCGGATTTTTACAACTGAAGCTTATCCAGGCCTGTACGGATGGAAATTCCTTTAGTAAACGCACCAGGGCTATGCCTTCATCCAGGCAGGGAATGGTTTCGCAGGCAAGCAGGTCGGCGCCGCTTTCCGCCAATACGGCGAGACGGGGCCGGTGGAAATCCATCAATTGTTCGATGCTTACTCCATAATTGCCTCTATATTCAGAACCATCGGCCAGGAACGCCCCGTATGGGCCTATAGAAGCCGCCACCAGGGGGGGCGGAACGGCCAAAGCTGCAGTGGGAGAAGCCGGGCTTTCGGTACCAGGATCCGGATTAATCCGGCTGGCCCTGTCCCGGAGAAAATCCCTTCTTGCCGCCAGGGCCAGCTCTACACTCAACTGCATCAGGGCTTTCGCTTCACCCGCAGCGATTCCCCGCCGGGCAAAACCTTCGAAACTTGCCTGGTAGCTTGCACTGATGATTACATCCGCGCCCGCTTCCAGATAATCATAATGTACCTGTTGTATCAGGGCAGGGTTCTCAATCAACAGCCTGGCCGACCAGAGAGGATCATTGATATCCGCTCCGCGGCTTTCCAGTTCCGTTGCCAGGGCCCCATCCAAAATGACTACTCCGCTATGTGCTATATATGGACTGAACAGATTATTCATATTATTTGTCATTGTTGTTGCCGTACATTCTTGTCATCGCGGTGCGTCGTTCGGAGCTCATCGCTCCAGTTTAAAATTCGCTTCCAGTGTCGGGCGTTCTGCATTATTAGACAGCTTCCATCCTGTACGATACATCCATTCAGCCATGCGGGTGATCTTTTTGGTGTCGATCCGGGCGGCCTCGTCCCGGGGGGTATGATAATCCGGATGCAGCAGCGATGTGAAGAACAGGGCCGGAATCCCCGCACGGGCATAAGGGAGATGATCGCTGCGAAAGTACCAGCCTTCCATATGCGATGCTTTATCGTAGGTGGTATCCAGCAGGAAGCGGGGACCTTCCTGGTTAGCGGCGAGTGCGGTCGCTACCAGATCGGACGAATTTCGATGGGGTGGCTGTACTCCTAATAAGGCCGCGCTGTCGGGGTTGTTTCTTCCGATCATATCTCCGTTGAGGACGGCGATGATGGAGGATTTAGACACAGTGGGATGTGTGGCGTACCACCGGGAACCTAATAATCCTCGTTCCTCTGCACCATGCCATACGAAGAGGACCGAACGCCGGCCGGCTTCCTGGTGGAAGGCCCGGGCAATTGCCAGTAAAGCAACGCTGACGCTGGCATTATCATCGGCCCCGTTGTAAATAGAATCGATGCCCGGCGCCCTCCTTATGCCATCATGATCCTGGTGGCCACTGAATAATACGTATTCTTTGGACAAAATAGGATCTTTCCCTTTCAGTATGCCTACCACGTTCACCGAAGGATATTCGAACCGTTCGACACGGAGGGTTGCATGAAGTTCCTGACCGGGCTGCTGCACTATATTCAAGGCGTCCTTGTGCAGCCAGATCACCGGCTCTTTGGGACTGACCCTTTCGGCGGGACCTCCTGCGATATCATAAGTGCCATGATCGAAATAAGACGCATTGAGCGCCCATCCGGCTTCTGCCAGGGAGTCTGCGATAAACAGGACGGCGACGGCTCCTTTGGCGAACAGTCCGGCAGCATATTTACGTGCTATCAGGGTAGGGTATCGCCTCAGCGGCAGGGAAACCTGTAAGTTGACGCCTTCCGTGGAGGCTACGAGCGCGACGGCCTTCCCTCTGAAGTCCGTGCGGCCGGTATCTCCTTTATCGATAAACAGAATGGGAGCATTTACGGTAGCAGGCGCGGTCTGAGGCGCCAGGGCCTCGCTCCATAAGGGAAAAGTATGGTCCCCGATGCTGATGCTGCTGCCGGCGGCAATGCGATTCCGCCACATCGCAAAGAACTGGAAATAAGTCCCGTCATCACCGGCGGGCTGCAGCCCGGCGATACGGGCCTGGTTGGCCAGCCAGACGGAAGCTTTTAATTCATCGAGGGTACCGGCTTCCCTTCCCCTGAAATGATCGTCGGCCATAGCAAAAAGATCGGTCCGGATATCTTTTTCCCGGATAGCGGAGATACCGCTCTCTTTAACCTGGGAATACAGCGCTCCTTCCGCCAGCAGCAAAAGGGACGATACCATAAGAAATCGGGAAACTATATATTTCATGCTATAAACTTACTATAAAAACCGCTCCCGCCCATCCACCCCCCCAGGCCTGGCATAACTTTTATTTAACAAACCAGTTGCTTAATTTAATAGGAACTTTATAGCAGGCAGTTGATCTTTTCACCAGTAAACTTTTTTTATGAAAAATCTATCCCATGTTATTCTTAAGGGCAGTTCGCGTCAGGTGAGGCCCGGCGCCAAAGTCCTTGGTGTTGCCGGCCCGGATGAATGGATCGAAGTGACCGTCAAATTGAGACGGAAGAAACCCCTGCCGGAGCTGACAGGTCGTCCAACGGCCACCCTCACGAGAGCTCAGCTGGAGGCGGACTATGGCGCGGACCCAGCCGATATCGCAACCGTCAGGACCGTCCTCACCGGCCTGGGGCTGACCATCCTCAAAGAGGACCCCATCAGCAGCAGCGTTCGGGTAGGAGGCACAGCTGCCAATATCGAACAGGTATTCCTGGTTAAATTGTTTCACTATTCCCAGGATAACGAGAACTACCGGGGACGCCGTGGCGACCTGCATGTTCCGGCAGCGCTGGATGGGATCGTCGTGGGCGTATTCGGCCTGGACAATCGCCGGATGGTGAAGAAAAGACGTTCCCGGAGAAAGCCCGCTTCCCTAAGCCTGGCGCAAACGGATGCCGCCAGCCGGTCCTGGTTTTTTCCGGCAGAGCTGGCGACTATTTATTCTTTCCCGGATGGTAACGGTCAGGGACAGACGGTGGGTCTCCTGGAATTCGGAGGCGGCTATTTTGCGGATGATCTCGCGACTTTCTGCCAAAATGCCAATGTGCCGGTACCGGCTGTTACGGCGATCAGCGTCAATAATACCCCTACCAACCAGCGGGATGGGGCGGAAGGAGAGGTTATGCTCGATGTCGAGGTCATCGCAGGGGTCTGCCCGGCGGCATCCATTGCGGTCTATTTTTCCACATTCGATGAGAACGGATGGATCAGCGCGATCGATACGGCGGTTCATGATACGGCGAACCCATTGACCGTTCTCTCTATCAGCTGGGGATATGCCGAAGATGCCCAGGGCGCCTGGTCGACCGGGGCTATCGATGCGATCAGCGATACCCTGAAATCCGCTGCTTTGCTGGGGGTTACGATCTGCGTGGCCGCAGGCGACGATGGATCGGATGACCAGGTCGGCGACGGGCAGGCCCATGTGGATTTTCCCTCTTCCAGCCCCTACGTGCTGGCAGTGGGGGGAACGACATTGCAGCAGTTGACCGGCGGAGGGATCAATGAGACGGCCTGGAAAGATGGAGACGGACTGCGTAAGGACAACGGTGGCAGCACCGGTGGAGGGGTCAGCGTTCATTTTCCCCGCCCGCAGTGGCAGACCGTAACGGTAGCTTCGGTCAACCCCGGCTCTATCGACGGGCGTATACTCCCGGATGTCGCAGCGGATGCGAGCGCGAATACCGGCTATTGGGTGGTCGTGGACGGACAGGGAGGGGCCAGCGGTGGCACCAGCGCCAGCGCTCCCTTATGGGCAGCCCTGATCGCCCGTATGAATGCCAGCCTGGGCGCAGGTAAGCAAGCCGGCTATCTCACTCCTTTACTTTACCAGCAAGGCGCCGGAGGAAATACCCTTGGCCAGGCCGGTTGCAGGGATATCACCCAGGGTGATAATAGTACAGCTGCCATCGGAGGGTATACGGCCGGCCCGGGGTACGATGCCGTGACAGGCTGGGGCGTGCCGGTTGGTAATGCTTTGCTGAATGCGCTTAAACAAGTACTCTCTGCATGAATTAAATCCGGAGAAGCGTTATTTTTCAAGGAACGCTTCTCCGGCAATATCATTGAACGCAATTCGCTTTTACGCTGGTCGCGCTCCCATATAATGCATTGGATACTTTTGAAAGATTGGTTTGAGAGTTATTAGCGACATTGTATACCATTACTCCCGCATAACTATTATTCTTTACGAATTGTGAAGCCGTGGTCTGGTCGCTGCCGTTGACATCCACTCCTATGCTCAGCTTGGTTTTTGCCATGCCTGCATTTACATAGGGCTGCAGCCTCCCGGAATAGTTGGTATTGCCATAGGTCATTTCCCAGCCATAGTCGAGAATATCTCCGGCTTTCTTTCCATTGTAGACGGCGCTGAAATACTGGATATCGGAAAAGAGCGCTTTGGTGATGTATTTGGTGGTTCCCAGGCGAGCTCTCAGGGCCGAGACTGCCAGGACCAGGGAATTGGTATTGGTCGTACAGGTGGAATATTCGTCATCGATATCGATGCCATCCAATCCATATTGCGTGACGGCACTGGCGCATTGCATGGCAAAGGTGTCGGCCGCTGCATAGGTGGTAAAGCAGCCCCATCCCGCATTTTCATGGTTGCCCAGCACATCCAGCAATACTTTGATGCCCAGGGACTGGAGATAGGCGATATTGCCGGAGGTCAGGGTGCTTTGTACCTGGGGGTTGAAATACAAAGTCGGCTTATTGTTGGTGTAATTGATATTGGCGGCAAAAATGACGGCAAAGCTAAAAAGCTGTTTGGCCGTGCTGCCATAGGTATAACAGCCGGGGTTTTTAAAACTGTTGGAATTTACTTCTACATAAGCGGTCGTGAAGGGTGTCGTCAGCGCAGCGCCTGCCGGAGCGGCTACCGTTAGAGGCGTTTGCCCCGGATTGTCGACCTGCTGTTTGAGTGAATTGGATTGCTGGTTGTCATACTTGCTGCATCCGGCAAAGAGCAGCGGGATAAACAAGACTGTGCTTGCGATTATTTTTTTCATATGGAAAGTTTTAATTCCTTAAAATTAACCATAAACACCTCTCCCGCCCGGAACAGTTAACACTAACCAGCCCATACAAATTAACACTAACATGCAGCGGCTGCATAATCGGTCTGGGATTTTGTGGTGATGAATACGGCCCGGACTCTGAACGGCGAATCACCCAGATGGTTCGCCGTTCTTTTTTTAACCAGCGTTCTTTTTAACCAGCCTTCTTTTAACCGGCGTTTTCAAAAAGACCCATCAGCTGTTGCGCCCTCATTTCATTGTCGGCCTCCTGCAACATTTTATGTAACTGGCCCAATTCCCTCTCGTTGAGGATGGCATGTATCATGCCGGAGGGCGTTGGCAGGATCACACAGCGTATGTGGGGATCCTGCATAGGGATATGGTCTTCTTTCTTGTGAGATACCAGCTCGACAAAAACCTGGTAATCGAATTCACTCAAGGTAAGCATCAGTGTGCCGAAGCAAACCTGGAAATAATTGCATCGTTCGCACTTTACTACATAACCGCTCTCGTCTAAATACCAGCTTTTGAATTGGCACATGGGTGATAAGTTTCTACAAATATTGGCATTTACGGCAATGCGGATATTACGCGATCGGTAAAAGAGTTTACGGAATGCGGAATCCCCTGCTTTTTCTCATCTCGCAAGTCGTTTTCCTGATCTTGTAAACCGTTGGCGCGGGAACCCTGTAAGTTTGCCGCACATTTACTCGCCTTCCATGCCCTTCCAGGGTGTGGGCCTTAGCATGTCATCACCAGCATCATTTACTTTCATGAAGAAAACGGGATCAACGATTATTTTTTGCTTTTGGCTATACACACTGTTCGCGCAAACGGACGGGACGGACCGTATCAAATCACTAACGCAAGGAACGGGTCCCATCAAATCAATGGACCAGGTGGTGGTGACGGCTTCCCGTACTTCCCGCAAACAGGATAGCCTTCCGATCCCCGTGACCGTCATTACAAAAAAAGATATACAGCGCCTCGGCTCCCGCAGACTGATCGATGTATTAAGAGAGCAGACCGGGCTGAGCTTTACTACGGATGAACATGGCAGCGGTTTACAAATGCAGGGACTGGATCCCGACTACACGATGATCCTCATCGATGGACAGCCGTTGCTCGGCCGTCTTACAGGCAAGCTGGACCTGAGCCGTATCACCGTGGGCAATATCGAACGGATAGAGATCATCAAAGGCGCCTCTTCTTCTTTGTATGGCAGCGAAGCGCTGGCAGGCGTTATCAATATTATCACTACCGGGGCCGGGTCGGAGACGAAGGCCGAGCTGTCGGTGAGAGGAGGCTCTTATGGAACGGCGGACATAACCGCCAATGGCAATTATGCATTTGCCAACCGCAAAGGAGGGCTTCAACTATTGGCCAACTATTACCGGACGGATGGCGCTTCGCTGAATTCCGGGCAGACCCTGCCCCCTTTTTATAGCTACACTTTACAGGGCAAGCTGAAATACGCGTTTAGTCAACGGTCCTCTTTGCAGCTGTCCGGCCGGTATGCATACCGTTACCAGCATACCGTCTATAATTTCAGCGGCAACAACCCGGAAAAAGATGCTACCGCCGAAAAGGACGCCAATATCATCGGGACCTGGCAATATGCCTTCTCCTCCAAATGGAAGAGCCGGCTGGAATATTATCTCAGCCTCTATAATACGGATGAAAAGATCACGCTGTTGAATACAGGGAAAACGAATGATACCAGCTTTTTCCGGCAAACCCTTCACCGGCTGGAATGGCAGCACGACTATACCATCAGCCGGCAATTATTGTTTACCGGAGGGATTGGCGGAAACCTGGAATCGGTGAAAGCCACCCGCTATCCCGGCCGGCAGGCTATGCAAAGCGGCTATGTATATCTTCAGCAGCAATATAACCCCGGCAAACACTGGAATATCATCGGGGGGCTTCGCGGAGATCTTCACAGTGTCTATGGCGGCCTGGTAAGTCCCAAGCTGGCCGTACAATATAATGTAAACCGGCAATTATCGTTCAAGGCCTCTCTGGGAAGAGGATTCAAAGCCCCTGATTTCCGACAGCTCTATCTGACTTTTACCAATCCCCTGGTGGGCTATACCGTTCTGGGAACAGAAGAAGTGAAGAAAGGCGCGCTGACGCAAATGCAGGAGGCCGGCGAAATAACGACGGTCTATCCGGCAGCTTACCAGGCTGCTGCCGATCTGAAAGCGGAAAGATCCTGGTCCTACAATGCAGGACTAGTCTATAAGCCAGTGCCTTCTCTGCGTATGGAGCTGAATGCCTTTTATAATAACGTGAATAACCTGATCCAGTCGGTGCCTATTGCGGGAAAGACCAATGGCTGGTTTGTCTATTCCTATGTGAACGTGTCGAAGGTATTTACGGAAGGTGTGGAATGGACCGGACGCTGGCAATTGCTGCGTAACCTGGAAGGACAGTGGGGTTATCAATTGCTATATGCCAAAGACCGGGATATCATTGACTCCATTAGAGCGGGAACGGGCAACTACGGAGTTATAACGGATCCGCATACGGGCTCCTCCCGCCGGGCGATCCCGGGGGATTATTTCGGGCTGATGCAACGGTCGAGGCACCAGATGAATACGCGGCTTTTCTATCGCTATCCTGCATGGGGGATGACGGCGGGGGCAAGGGCGAACTATTTCAGCAAAGCCGGCTTCGCTGACCTGAATGGCAATGGCTATATAGACAAGTATGATCAATTCGCACCGGCATACTGCCTGCTGGCCTTTAGCCTGGAAAAATCTTTATTAAAAGAACAGTTGGCAATACAGTTGTCGGTGGAAAATGCAACCAACTATACCAATGCCCTGATAGCGGGCCAGCCGGGCCGGCAATTCTTTGCAGGGCTGCGATGGAACTGGGACAAAAAGAAGGAGACCGAAGCAAAAAACCAATTAATCAATCAACTATAAAAGATCAATAGTATGCAACCTAAGAAAAAGTTATGGTTTATCGCATTTGTAGGAATTATAGTGGGCGGCGCAGCCTGTAAGAAAGACAGCACTCCGCAGGATACTTCGGTGCGGACCAGTCTCTCGACCTATGTAGCAAAAGACGGAAAGGGAATCGTCTATGTAACGGACCTGCCGGGAGATACGACAGCCAGCCCCGGGGCGCCGGCAAAAACGATCTATTTCAGCCTGGTAACGAATAACACCGTAGACTCATCGCAGCGGTTGACCGGCAACTGGGATATCGCCTTCTCGAATATCTATAACTCCTATGTGACGATCAATAACGGCACGAATACCAACAGTCCCGGTTATGGCAATACGATACAGGGCGCTTTATATCTTGTTAGCCAGCCTTTTGACAGCGTAAAGGTCGTGCCGGCATCATCAACGGTCAATGTGAACGGGTCCGTGGGAATGGATGGCTACCCTTCTGCCAGCTGGCCCGGCTGGTATCAATATAATGTGACCACACATATCCTGACGACGATACAGGGCAATACCCTTGTTATCCGTCTGGCCAGTGGAAAATATGCCAAGCTGGAAATGATCAGTCTTTACAAGGGGAGCCCGGCCAGTCCCAGTCTGACGACCCCGGTGCCATATCTCAGTTTCCGTTATTGGGTACAGACAGATGGTAGCACGAACCTGATAATTCCCTGATAGCAGATAGCCGGACCAGACCGCGAAGCCCGGAGGCAAGGAAGAATTTTGACAGTCGACTGAAGCTTAACGCGAGTAAATGTTAATGGTTTCAGCACACCCGGTCCCGTTTCTACGGGGCTGGACTTTTTTTCTCACAGTATAAAATGGATGCACCATGAAGAAAAAAAAGTTTTTGG
This sequence comes from Puia sp., assembly GCA_035555335.1. Lineage (GTDB taxonomy): Bacteria > Bacteroidota > Bacteroidia > Chitinophagales > Chitinophagaceae > Puia. Next base: position 594,103 of record DATMGS010000014.1, on the reverse strand, counting down.
GAATAATCATAATGAGCCTGACAGTCTTTTGCACAAGACCAACGAGCCTTTTCGCACAGGAACGCATCGTATCGCTGAACGGCAATATCAGTGAGATGCTTTGTGCGCTGGGACTGGAGCAGCAGATCGCAGGCGTGGATGTCACCAGCGCGGATCCGTCAGAGCGGTGTATTCACCCGCCATATCCCGGCTCACCAGGGCCCTCGCCTGGCGGCCTCACTCGATAAGGTACACCTTCGTGATCTTGCGGTCGTCGATATAATAAATGACTTCTCCTTCTCCCAGTTTGCGCCCGGACATAGTGGCGCTCTCGTGGTCAAACACTTTATTGTTCACGACGGTGCGATTGGTGATGCTTACATGCAGGCCGGTATCCTTACTTAAAAAAGTATAGAGTTTCCGGATCTGCTCTATCCCTTTGGCCATGGGCTTGTCAGGGAAATTATAGATCACGGCCGTATCGGAATAAAAAGAGAGAAAGGACTCCAGGTCATGTGCATTGTAGGCGTTGACCTGCCGTTGTACGATATTCAGGGGTGTCTCATCGATCAGGGAATCCGGATGGAAGACCGTGCCCCGGTGAATGATCATATCGATCTTTCCCAGGCTGCCCAGGTCGGCTACCGGATCGGCACGAAGAAGGAGCAGGTCGGCGACGCTGCCTTTGCGGACACTGCCAAACTCGTTTTCTTTTCCAAGGACCTTTGCCCCATTGAGCGTGGAAGCCGTAAGGACCTGCCAGTTGCTGAGGCCGGCCTGCTGCATGGCTCGTATTTCTTTAAAGAAAGAGGAAGCATGTAAGGTGCCTATATTGCCCGCATCGGTCCCCGTGGCAATAAGGACGCCTCCATCGGCCATTTTTTTCAGGTTGACCTGCCGGATAGAGTCTTCCCGGTCATTCCTCTGTGCCCTCATTTTTGCCAGCATCCTGTATCGTTTGGCCGGCAGGCTATCAGGCAGGTAGGACAGTTCCTGCAGGGAGCCCAGCTGGACAGGATTGCCTTTGGCAATATCCTCGGGGGTCGGCAAGTAATTCTGGGCAAAAGTGTCGAAATAACCGGACACCACTACCAGGGTAGGGCAAAGCACAACATTATGGTCTTTCAGTAATTTGACGAAGGCATCATCGACGATCTCATCTTCTATATCGTGTACCAGGAAGTCCGCGCCTGCTTCCACGGCTAACTGTGCCGCTATCCGCTGGGTGGCATGTACCGCTACTTTGTACCCGTGCTGATGGGCTTCTTCGATGGTAGCTTTTACCAGGGGCAGGTTCTTTTCTGCGCCGGCTGTTGTATTCGGGTCGAGGATGATATACCAGATCTTTATAAAATCCGGCCGGTGGTCGTATTGCTTTTTCGTCATTTTAACCGCTTCTTCCGGGGTATTGACCGTATAGAAAGGCTGGTCGGGGTCGCTCAGGACATCAAAGGGTTTGGGAGAATAAGCGGTGGAGATAAGAGGCCCGGCCATCAGTATACGGGGCGCATAATTTTTCGTGGAGAAACTGTCCCGCTGCTTTAGCAGGCCCAGTGTGGCGCCATCATCGATGACGGTGGTGATCCCGCAGGAGAGGTATCTTCTCAGCTGGTCGTCCATATTTTGCTTATACCATTCTATTTCGTTCTCATAAGGATAGTATTTGCGCAGGTCGATGGCGTCAGGCCGGGTGTAGAGACCTCCTGTCTGGAAAAAATGAACATGGGCGTCTACCAGTCCCGGCATTACCCACCGGCCGGTCCCGTCGATCACCCGGGCTCCGGGCGGAACCCTGATCCTGTCGGAAGGACCTGTCTGCTCGATGGTATCGTTCCTGAATACGATGGTATAATCGGGAAGGGTCCTTTGGGCATTTACATCCAGGAGATTGGTGTGGATGATATAAGTCTGTGCGTTCGTAGGAAGGGTCAGCAGGGCCAGGGACAGGAAGAGGAAGGATCTGGGTCTCATGAAACGTATTTTATCGTTAGGATGAAGCTTAAATATAAGTAAATTCCTACTGTCATAGGGTTGACACTACCGGATTATAGATTTGTTATATGCAAACAACAGGAACGATAACCCGGGAAGATATTACCCGCCGCCGGATGGCCAACCAACAGGTCAGCGCCGGGGGATTCATGAGGCCGGAAAGCCTCGTGGCGTGGCTGGGCTGTGTGCAGGCACAGGATTTTGGCGCGGCGAAATGGGCGGTCGGAAGCCGTCTGAACGGAGCCTCGGGTGACGGGATCCCGGGAGGATCGGAGCCCTGGACCGATACCGGTGTTCAGCGGGCTTTCAACGAAGGAAAGATCCTGCGGACGCATATCCTGCGGCCTACCTGGCATTTTGTGGCGCCGGCCGATATTCGATGGATGCTGGCCCTGACGGCCCCCCGGATAAAGACATTTTGTGCGGGGATGCATCGGCAGCTGGAATTGGACCAGGCTATTTTCAGACGCAGCAATGCTATTTTGCAAAAAACGCTGGCAGACGGCGTGCAGTTGACCCGGAAGGAGTTATTGCCGGTATTTCAGCGGGCGAAGATCCGGACCGATGAGCTGCGGCTTGCCCATCTTTTAATGCAGGCGGAACTGGATGGGGTTATCTGCAGCGGCGCCATGAGCGGCAAGCAATTCACTTATGCCCTGATGGACGACCGGGCTCCGGATGGAAAGCTGTTACAACCCGAAGAGGCGGTGGCGGAACTGGTCCTGCGCTATTTTAAAAGCCGGGGGCCTGCTACGCTGGCCGATTTCGCCTGGTGGTCGGGATTGACCGTGGCGGATGGCAGGAAAGGGGTGGAGGCTTTGCGATCTCAATTTATAAATGAGGTGGCGGATGGGCAAAGCTATTGGATCCATTCCGGCTCTCCCTCTTCAGCAGCAAACCCGATACCGGCCAACCAACCCGGTCAGCAGGCCCTTCATGTCCTGCCGGCTTTCGATGAATATACAGTTGCTTATAAGGACAGGGATCTCGTCCTGTCCCCCAAGCATGCGATGCGGAGCGGCAATGGTATCTTTAAGCCCATCCTTCTTTGTGAGGGGCAGATCGCGGGCACCTGGCAGCGGACTATTCATAAGGACCATGTTGCTGTTACGATCGACCTTTTCAGGCCGCTGGGCCGCAAGCCGGTCAAAGCCGCCTTTGCCGCTTATGCCGACTTTATGGAAAAAAGGGTTGTCTGTCATTTCGGGTAGGGGGTAGAAGAGGTATATGAATTTTTTATATATTTATTTCTTAGCTAAGATTGAGTGAATATTGGCTAAGATTGAGTAAATAAAAGTAACTTTAAGTAGATATTTTTGATATTATATAGATAATACATTTGAAAAATTTATCCCGTAGAGAATTCCTTACCCGGTCCGGGATCCTGGCCGGTGGCGCCTATCCGGCGATAATGGCCATGGGTTTGCTCCCATCGGCGCCCGCTCATCCCTTTGCCCTGGAAGGGGACGGAAATGGAAAAGAAGTCCTTATTTTAGGAGCGGGCCTTTCGGGAATGGCGGCTGCTTATGAGCTGGGAAAGCTGGGCTATCACTGTACGATCCTGGAAGCGAGAGAGCGCGTGGGTGGACGTTGCTGGAGTGTCCGGAAAGGAGCTTCTAATACCGAGACGGGACTGGGAGAACACAAAGCCAATTTTGACGATGGCCAGTATTTTAACGCCGGCCCTTCCCGTATCCCTCATCATCATGCGCTCACCCTGCATTATTGCAAGGAATTAGGCGTACCGATCCAGGTGTACAACAATGTGAATGAAAGCACGTATTATTTCAGCGAGGGCAAAGGCCCTCTGTCCAATAAAAAGATCCGGGTCCGGGAGATCCATAACGATGTCCGGGGATGGATGTGTGAGCTGCTCGCCAAAGGAATGGATGCAGGAAAAATAGATGCCTCCATGAGCCGCGAAGACGCCCAAAAGGTAATTGAATACCTGCGGGCCGAAGGAGGATTGGATATCGACAAGCTGTACAAGGCTTCTGCCCGGAGAGGGTACCTGGAATCGCCGGGTGCAGGAGAGAAGTCAGGACGGATCGCAGATCCTTATAAACTATCGGAGATCATCGCTTCAGGATTGATGGACCCCGACTTCTATAATGTAGCGGAATACACGTATGAGCTGCAGATGACCTTATTTCAGGCGGTAGGAGGGATGGACAGGATCGCGGCTGCCCTGGAGAAAAAGCTTCCCGGTATTATCCGGCTCAATGCGGAAGTGACCTCCATTCACAACCTGGAGCAAGGGGTACAGGTCGCCTATAAGGACAAGAGCGGGGTGCAACAGCTGAAAGCCGATTTCTGCATCTGTACGATCCCTTTGCCGGTGCTGAGCAATATCGACCATAATTTCTCCTCCGACGCCAGCCGTGCTATCGACTCGATCACCTATATGCAGACGGGCAAGATCGGGCTGCAGTTCAAGCGCAGGTTCTGGGAAGAAGACGAGCACATTTACGGAGGGATCACCCATACCAACAATCAGCTTACCCAGATCTTTTACCCCTCCTATGATTATTTGAGCGGTAAGGGAATATTGATAGGATATTATAACTTTAATGAGAAGGCAAGAGTTACAGGCGAACTATCCTATCAGCAAAGGGAGCAATTGGCATTGGATAAAGGCAGCCTGATCCATCCCCAGTATAGCCGGGAGTTTGAGACTTCTTTTTCTGTCAGCTGGCATAAGACAAAATACAATCTTGGCGGATGGGCTTTGTATTCCGCAGAAGAAAGACAAACCCTTTATAAAGCATTATTACAGCCGGATAAACAAGTCTATTTCGCGGGAGAACATCTCACGTATCTGAATGCATGGATGGCGGGAGCGCTGGAGTCGGCCCGCAGCGTGGTCACCTCGCTGCACGCAAGGGCGGCAGGACAGACGATCAGCTATCCGGCTCTTGGTTCCTGAGGTTTAATCCACCCCCGATAACATAACTATCCGATTGCTCGTCAGGACTTTTTATTTTTTTAACCACCTTAAATAGCTGCTTATGTCCAACTCAATCAGTCGTCGCCACCTGCTTAAAGCAGGCGCTCTGTTAGCCGGAGGTTTACCCTTTGCCGGCAGCCTCCTGGATCAGGCCCAGGCCAGCCCGGTAAAAACCAGCCGGGTAGATAACTATCTTCCCCAGGGAACTTTACTGACAGAAAAAGACATCGCTCTCAATGCTCCCGCAGAGCTGAAGGCCCGTCTCTTTGCCAATGAAAACCCCTTCGGCCCTTCCGACAAGGCTAAAAAGGCCATCATGGAGGCCCTGCCCCATAGCTATCAATATCCCTTCATGTTCCTCAAGGACCTGAGCGGGAAGATCGCCGAACACGAAGGGATCAAAGAAGAGAATATCCTGATGGCTTCCGGTTCTTCGCCCCTGCTGATGGCGGCTGCCATTTGTTTCAGCAAACCAGGCGGCAACATCATCACCGGAGACCCCTCCTACGAAGATCTGCCTTCCAAAGCGGCCCGCTTCAGCGAGAAATGGATAAAAGTGCCGCTGACGTCCGAATATAAATTAGACCTGGATGCCATGGAAAAAGCCATCGATGGCAATACAGGGCTGGTCTATATCTGCAATCCCAACAATCCCACGGCTACCATCCTGGATACAGACAAGCTCAAGGCCTTCTGCGAACGCGTCTCCAAACGGGTGACGGTATTCGTCGATGAAGCCTATATCGACTACCTGGACGATCCCGCAGGCACGACCCTGATCAGCGGAATCAAGGCCGGTCAGAACCTTATCGTAGCAAGGACCTTCTCTAAATTATATGGCTTTGCCGGTTTGCGGGTAGGTTATGTCGTAGCGCAGCCGGATATGATCAAAAAGCTGTCCGAATACACCGAAGGCCCCATGTCTATTTCGGCTACCTCCCTGCAGGCTGCCATCGCCAGCTACCAGGACAAGGAATTCCTACAGGGCGCACTGAAAAAGACTGTCGCTTCCCGGGATTATTTATATGAAGTGCTGAAAAAAGAAGGCTATACCTATATTCCCTCCAACGCAAATTTTGTGCTGTTCCCCATTAAAATGGACGGAGTGCAATTTGCCGACGAGATGATGAAACGCGGAGTGGGTGTCCGTCACTGGAAAGTCAACAGCAAAGATTATTGCCGGGTGAGCATTGGCCGGATGGATGAAATGGAAGCCTTTGCGGCGGCGTTTAAAGAGTTGTCATAACTATTAATTATAATTTGAGTATTCATGAAGAGAATTTTTATGGTGGCCTTATGGCTGTCAGCAGGCATTTTTGCGGCCCGTTCACAGGACACGGCCGGCAGCAGGGCCCTCAGCGCAGCGGAATATGAGAAAGTAAAGACTTTTGCCATTGGCGACCTGGATAAGGATACTTATGGCAAATTCGAAAATGCCTACATCCTCGATCATCACGATTTCGGCAAGCCCTATTTCATCACGGGAGACGATGGGCAGAAAAAAAGGATCGATCTGTATAAGCTGATCTTAAAAGATGGCCGGGTGGACCTGGGGACCGTCATTTATTATACAACCGAGAAGGGTAAACGTTATACGGCTTGCCTGCCGGGTTATAAGGCCGCCCCAAAGATCTGGGAAAAATATTTCGAAGATATTCATGCCATCGAGAAGGAGGAACCCAACTTTGTCCTGAAGCTGTCCTATGTATTGTCAAAAGAGCTGGGATTCCAGCTCTACCGGGCGACGGCGGCGGAGCAGGGTAAAGACGCGAACAAGGAAAGAGAGTCCGGCACTTACGGAAACGATATTTGTTTTCCGGGAAATATGCAGGTGACCATGGCGGATGGTTCTGCCAGGGACCTCAGCGGGGTGAAAGCCGGCGATGAGATCGTCACCGTGGACCCTGCCACCCTGGCGACGACCCGGGCCCGGGTAAAGGAGCTGACCGTACATGAAGTGAAGAATTATGCCATCACACGGGTATTATTGCTGGCTGCCGAGACCCGGGGCTCCGGCGACAGGGAGGTACAGCTCCATTCCAAATGGCTGGAAGCCACTCCCAATCATCCCATGGTCACCCGGGACGGAAATAAAAAGGCCGGCGAGCTGACAGAAGGCGACGGACTGGTCTGCCGGGACGACCATACAGGAGCTTACAGGAACTATACCGTCTGGTATAAGACAGAGACTGCCGGTGGAATGCAGCGGGTATATAATATTGTAGCCGGCGGCGGAACGACCTTCGTGATGAACGGAGTCATGGTCTCCCAGAAGTAAGGGAAAGATCAGAATAATCTGATATTTTTGCGGAATGCAAAAGCCCGTATTAGTCATTAAACTGGGTACAGCCGTTATTACCGATGATAAAGGCGTGATCGTTCAGGCCATTATTAAGAAAGTGGCGGCGGAAATTGCCGTCCTGGCGAATAAATACCGTATCGTCCTTGTATCGAGCGGAGCGGTGGGCAGCGGACGGACATTTTTCGGACAATATAAGGGAACCCTGACCGAGCGCAAGGCCGCCGCCGCTGTAGGCAACCCCATCCTTATACGGCATTATCAGCGACACTTCTCCGCCTATGGTATTCCGGTAGCCCAAGCCCTGTGTGAACGACATCATTTCTCCGGCCGTTCCAGCTTTCTTCAGCTAAAAGAGACCTTTGCCGAATTCTGGAAAAACGGCATCCTGCCAGTCATGAATGAAAATGACCTGTTCAGCAATGTAGAGCTGAAGTTTTCCGATAATGATGAACTGGCTACCTTAACGGCTATCGGTTTTGACGCCGAGACCCTCATCATCTGCACCTCGGTGGGAGGATTCATGGACCCGGAAAAAAAGATCATTCCCCAGGTGGAAAAAATCGATAGCAGGATCCTGGGGTATGCAAGAACAGAGAAAAGCAGCCTTGGGCTGGGCGGCATGCTGTCCAAACTTACTTTTACCCGGCTGGCGAATTCCCTGGGAATAAAAGTGATCATTTGCGGGCTGGGCGGCAAGACCCCCTTTACCTCGGCCCTGGCCGGCGCTGCCGGGACCAGCTTCCGGCCCCAGACCTCCAACCTGAAGGCCAGGCAGAAATGGCTGGCCAGCGGCTCCATCACTTTCGGAACCATCTTTGTAGACAAAGGGGCCGCCAAGGCCCTCCTCCAGCGCAGGAGCCTGCTCAGCGTGGGCATTCGTAAGGTGCAGGGCAAATTTCTCGGAGGAGAAGTGGTGCAGCTGATGGACGAGGAGGAAAATATCATCGGCGTGGCAAAGGTAAAAATGGGCGCTGCCGATGTAACGGCCAGCCTTTCCCAAAAGAATGTGATGGCCGCTCATGCGGACGACATTGTCATTTTTTAAAGCAACAAACACAAAATGCAAACGATAGAACCCCTTATCCGGAGAACGTATAAAGCGGCTACCGACTTACGCCGCGCCAGCGACCGGCAGATAAAAGCCGCTCTGAAAATGCTGGCGGACTCCCTGGAGACGCAGAAGGCTGTATTGCTTAGGGCCAATGCAAAAGATCTGGAAAGGCAGGACCCGGAGAATCCCCGGAACGACCGGCTGATGCTGAACGAAGCAAGGATCCGTTCGATCGCAGGCAGTATCCGGAAAGTGGGACGTCTTCCCGATCCTTCGGGTAAGGTATTGGAAAAACGCACCTTGAAAAATGGATTGCTCATCGAAAAGATAGCCGTCCCTTTGGGAGTGGTGGGCGCCATTTATGAATCGAGGCCCAATGTCACCTTCGATATAGCCGCCTTATGCCTGCGCAGCCGGAATGCCTCCCTGCTCAAGGGAAGCCAGGAGGCGGAAAATACCAACAAGGCAGCTATCCGGCTGATCAAAGCAGCCTTGAAGAGCAACGGTATTCATCCCGACTGTGTTACCCTACTACCTTCGGGGCGGGAGACTGTGCAGGAACTGTTCACGGCTACCCGGTGGGTGGATGTGCTGATCCCAAGGGGGTCGGATTCTTTGATCCGCTATGTCCGGGAGAACAGCCGGGTACCGGTGATCGAGACGGGAGCTGGTGTTTGCCATGTGTATGTGGAAAAAGAGGCTGACCTGGATAAGGCGGTGGAGATCGTCGTCAATGCAAAAGTATCCCGCCCTTCCGTTTGCAATTCTATGGACACTTTATTGGTAGACTCCGCTGTTGCTCCGGCTTTGCTCCGGCGGCTGCAAGTCCCTTTTGAGAAATATGGCGTGGAGATTTTCGCCGATCCCTCTTCCCGGCGATTGCTCAAAGGCTATCCTTTTTTGCAGAAAGCGGAGGCGGGAGATTTCGCCCGGGAATTCCTCAGCCTCAAATGCGCTGTCAAAGTGGTAAAAAATATAGACGAGGCCCTCGACCATATCCAACAATATTCCACCAAACATTCGGAAGCGATCGTATCCCGTAATAAGCGTCAATGTGAAAGATTCCTGGCAGAGGTGGATGCTGCGGCTGTCTATACCAATGCATCCACGCGGTTTACCGATGGAGAGGAGTTGGGACTGGGCGCCGAAATAGGTATATCCACGCAGAAACTACATGCCCGGGGGCCCTTTGCCCTGGAAAAGCTGGTCACGGAAAAATGGCTGATCAGGGGTAACGGGCAGATCCGATAAAATCCTTCTTTTTTAATTAATAATAATTATCTTTATGACATTTAATAATAGATAAAACGATTAAATGCTTATGAAACTGAAAATTGACGGCGTGTGCAGAAGCTCCTTCTTTCTGTCATTGCTGCTGGCGACCTGCCTGTTCTCCGTTGCACAGACAACTATAACACTCTCAGTAAAAGACACTTCCGGGCCTGTGATCAGCCGCAATATATATGGCCATTTCTCCGAAGACCTGGGGAGATGTATTTATGACGGATTCTGGACGGGAGACAAGATACGGATGGACATAGTGGATGCGTTGAAAAAGATAAAAGTGCCCATATTACGCTGGCCGGGAGGATGTTATGCCGATCAATACCATTGGAAGGATGCCATCGGTCCCAGGGAGCAGCGCAAAAGGACCATCAATACCACCTGGGGAATGGTCACGGAAGACAATAGTTTCGGCACGCATGAATTCCTGGAGCTTTGCAGCCTCCTGGGCTGTCAGCCCTATATCGCCGGTAATGTGGGGACCGGTACCCCCGAAGAAATGGCCAACTGGCTGGAATACCTGAACTTTGGTGGAAAGAGCTCGCTGGCAGACCTGCGCCGGCAGAATGGCCGGGATCAGCCCTGGAATGTCTCCTTCTGGGGAGTCGGTAATGAGAGCTGGGGCTGCGGCGGCGATATGACGCCGGAATTTTATGCAGGTCAATATAGAAGATATGCAGAGTTTTGCAAACATTACCCGGGCGCTCCTCCCTTGAGACTGATCGCCAGTGGTGCGAATAGCGATGATTACAACTGGACGGATGTGGTCATGAAGAATATTTCCCTGCATAATACCTGGGGGATCTCCATGCATTACTATAGCATGGTGGGGGATTGGAATCACAAAGGCTCTGCCACGCAATTCGGAGAATCCGATTATTTCAAAGGAATGGCATCATGTCTGAGGATAGAAGAGCTTATCAATAAGCATGGCGCCATCATGGATAAATATGATCCGGCTAAGAAGGTGGCGCTCGTCGTGGATGAGTGGGGAATATGGACGGATGCGGAACCCGGTACGAACCACGCCTTCCTCTATCAGCAGAACAGCCTGCGGGATGCCCTGATTGCCGCCAGTACGCTGAACATCTTCAATAACCATGCGGACCGGGTGAAGATGGCCAACCTGGCCCAGACGGTCAATGTGCTCCAGGCCCTGATCCTCACCGATAAGGACAAGATGCTGCTCACACCGACCTACCATGTATTCGACCTGTATAAAGTACACCAGGACGCCCGCTCCCTGCCCCTGCAGTTCAGCAGCCCGGATTATGCGTTTGGCGGGGAAAAGATACCTGCCGTCAATGCCTCTGCCTCCCGCGATTCCGCCGGAGCGGTGCATATATCCCTGGTAAATATCGATCCTTCGAAAAAAATAACGGTCCGTACAAGCCTGCAAGGCATGCCTTTTAAAACGATCCAGGGCCAGATCCTGACCTCTTCAAGATTTACGGATATCAATACGTTCGATCAGCCGGCAAAAGTTAAGCTGGCCGCCTTCTCCGGGGCAAAGAAAGATGGCAATGACCTTGTCGTGGAATTGCCCGCCCTGTCGGTCGTTGTATTGGAATTAAAATAAAAATACCGGTACCATGAGAATTCACCGCCTTCTGTTAGCAGGCACATTTTTTTGCAATAGTTTATGGGCTCAGGTATCCACTCTTGCGCCACGCCCCCCCATGGGCTGGAACAGCTATAATAGCTTCGGCTCGGCCGTGCATGAAGATGAGGTAAAGGCCAATGCGGATTATATGGCCCAAAACCTCCACCAATACGGCTGGTCCATGATCGTAGTCGATTTTCTCTGGGCGTATGCCAATCCTCCCGGCAGCCTGATCGGCAATCCATTTCAAAAGAGATTGGAAGATGGCGCCTATATTCCCTGGCTGGCGATGGACGAATGGGGCCGGCTGCTGCCGGATACGGATAAATTCCCCTCAGCCTTTGGCGGAAAAGGATTCAAGTCTTTAGCGGACTATGTCCATTCCCTGGGATTGCAATTCGGTATTCATGTGATGAGAGGGATTCCCCGTCAGGCTGTCTGGGCCCGAAGCCCCGTATGGGGAACGAAGGGGATCTCGGCGGATCAGATCGCGGATACGAATTCTACCTGCCCCTGGATGAATCATATGTATGGGTTGGACATGCGTAAGCCCGGCGCACAGGAGTACCTGAATTCCCTGCTGACGCTCTATGCAGGCTGGGGAGTTGATTTTATAAAAGTGGACGATATCTCGCGGCCTTACAGCACCCCGGAAATAGAAGGTTATAAAAAAGCCATCAGCCTTTGCGGCCGTCCAATCGTATTAAGTATTTCACCCGGAGAGACGCCGCTCAAAGACTCCGCACATGTCAGGCAGTATGCGAACATGTGGCGGATGGCGGATGATTTCTGGGATAGCTGGAAGGAACTGCTCAAGATGTTCGACTATGCCCAAAGCTGGCAGGGGATTGGCGGTCCCGGCCACTGGCCCGATTGCGATATGATCCAGATCGGGAAGATCTCCAAAAGGGGGCCTGTCGGCCCCGAACGCTATAGCCGGTTTACAGATGAGGAACTACAGACGCATATGAGCTTCTGGTGTATCTATCGCTCACCGCTGATGCTGGGCGGGAATCTGCCGGATAACAGGGAGCTGGAAAAAAGATTGTTCACCAATGCCGAAGTGCTGGATGTAAATCAGCATGGTGAGAATCCACGACAGCTATATAAAAAAGATGGTAAGATGGTATGGGTGTCGCAGGCTGTCCATGGTTACTATGCGGGGCTTTTTAATATCAGCGAGACGGAGCAGGAGATCTCGATCGATTTTGCACAGCTCGGGTATAAAGGACGACTGACGGTGAGGGATCTTTGGCAGCACCAGGACAAAGGCGTCTTTAAAAAACAATACACACAGAAAATCCCTCCGCATGGCGCTGTGTTGATCCGGTTGATTAATCAATAACCATTATTTCAATAAGTAGCTCCGCCAATAATTTGGCCCTTTCGATTTTTATTCTTTACCTTTAGTCTGAACTTTAGGGGTGCTCGTTCATACGGGCTGAGATAATACCCTCAGAACCTGATCCGGTTAGTACCGGCGAAGGGAAAAGAGACTCTCTCTTATGGCTGTATTGCACAGCACCTCCATGTTTACCCAAAGCGGGTACTGTCTTTAGTTCCAGGATATTCTGGTCAACCGACAAACCGGCAAGTCATGGTAGAGGTTTCCGTTAATCAGGAAAATTTTCAGCTTTCCGAATCCGGCACATTGGCCGACATACTGACCTTACTGGAGATCCGTCAACCGGATGGGATAGCCATTGCCGTTAATAACGATGTCATTCCCAGGGGAGAATGGGAAGGGTACAGGCTGAAGGAGCGGGATAAGGTATTCGTGATCCGCGCCACGCAGGGAGGATGAAAACAAATTCTATATATATGAAGAAAGACGTTAGCCCCGGCCAGCATGTGATCAGCCGGGAACCTTTTCCCGCTTCGCGTAAAATATTCGTCAAAGGAGAGCTGCATGATATCCGCGTTGCGATGCGCGAAATACAATTGCAGGATACCCAGGACACTTTTTCCCATACCGTGACGCCCAATGCGCCGGTAACGGTATACGACACCAGCGGGCCTTACACGGACCCATCGGTCGACATCGATGTACGCGAAGGGCTGCCCCGTATCCGGGAAAAATGGATCCTCGAAAGAGGCGATACCGGGCAGCTGTCTTCCGTCAGTTCCGCCTATGGCCGGCGGCGGCTGGAGGATGAATCCCTCACTGCCCTGCGCTTCGGACATATACAGGCTCCCCGCAGGGCCAGGTCCGGAGGCAATGTCACCCAATTGCATTATGCCCGGAAAGGCATCATCACGCCGGAGATGGAATACATCTCGATCCGGGAGAACCAGCGGATACAGGAACAGACGGGAGGAATGGGGATGCTGCATCAACATGCCGGAAATAGTTTTGGCGCCCGCACGCCCTCGCGTTTCATCACCCCCGAATTCGTCCGGGGGGAAGTCGCTTTGGGCAGAGCCGTGATCCCTTCCAATATCAATCATCCTGAATCCGAGCCGATGATCATCGGCCGTAATTTCCTGGTCAAGATCAACGCCAATATCGGTAATTCCGCGATCAGCTCCAGCATAGAAGAGGAAGTGGAGAAAGCCGTCTGGGCCTGCCGCTGGGGAGCGGATACCATCATGGACCTCTCGACAGGGAAGAATATTCATGAGACCCGGGAATGGATCCTGCGCAATACCCCTGTTCCGGTAGGCACGGTGCCTATCTACCAGGCGTTGGAAAAGGTAGGCGGCAAGGCCGAGGATCTCAGCTGGGAGATCTTCCGGGATACGCTGATCGAACAGGCCGAGCAGGGCGTGGATTATTTTACCATCCATGCAGGTGTCCTTCTGCGTTATATCCGGCTGACGGCCTCCAGGATGACGGGGATCGTATCCCGCGGCGGTTCCATCATGGCCAAATGGTGCCTGGCCCATCACCGGGAAAGCTTCCTCTACGCTCATTTCGAAGAGATCTGCGAGATCATGAAAGCCTATGATGTGTCTTTCTCCCTGGGGGACGGGTTACGCCCCGGTTCGATAGCGGATGCCAACGATGCGGCCCAGTTCGCAGAGCTGGAGACCCTGGGAGAGCTGACAAAGATCGCCTGGCGGCATGATTGCCAGACCATCATCGAAGGCCCTGGCCATGTTCCCATGCACCTGATCAAAGAGAATATGGACAAGCAGCTGAAAGAATGCCAGGAGGCGCCGTTCTATACCCTGGGACCGCTGACGATGGACATTGCACCGGGCTATGATCATATCACGTCTGCCATCGGAGCGGCTATGATCGGCTGGTATGGTACGGCGATGCTTTGCTATGTCACGCCCAAGGAACACCTGGGACTGCCTAATAAAAAAGATGTGAAGGACGGGGTGATCACCTATAAGATCGCGGCGCATGCAGCGGACCTGGCGAAAGGCCATCCCGGCGCGCAGTACAGGGATAATGCGCTCAGCAAGGCCCGTTTTGAGTTCAGGTGGCAGGATCAGTTCAATCTTTCCCTGGACCCGGATACAGCCCGGTCTTTCCATGATGAGACCTTGCCGGCGGAGGGAGCGAAGATCGCTCACTTCTGCTCGATGTGCGGCCCCCATTTCTGTTCGATGAAGATCACACAGGAAGTACGCCGCTTTGCGGCGGAGAAAGGCGTGGAAGAAGAGGCGGCCCTGGAAGAAGGAATGCAAGAAAAAGCAGCTGCTTTCAAAGAAGCCGGATCTGAAATCTATCTCTGATGGAAGGAGCTCCTTCATTCCTGCTGGCGGTTATCACCGCTCCGGACTTTTTTCCGGGCGAGGCGGCCTGTTTGCAAGAGTTGCTGGCAGCGGGCCTGGAGAAGCTCCATCTGCGCAAACCCGGGGGAAGCAAGGAAGAAATGGAAGCCCTGCTGGGACAGATCGCTCCCTGCTGGTATTCGCGGCTGGTATTACACCCCCAGGCCGCAAAGGCCGGGAAAACCGCCGGCAGCCGGGAACTGGTGCACCTGGCAGCCCGATATGGGATCCCGCAGATTCATTGCCCGTTGAAGGACTTGGTACGGCCCGACGCAGGACTACCAGGTCCGGAATTTGCCGGTCTCCACACCGTATGGCCAGTCCCACGAATAACCGGCCAGGAGACGGAGATCGCGGTTTCCGCTTCCCTGCACGACTGGTCGGCAATAAAAGAGATAGAAAGGGCGGGATTGGCTTATGTTTTTATGAGCCCTGTATTTCACAGTCTCTCCAAACCCGGCTATGCCGCGAATCCACTCCTGCGTCACCGGCCGGCGGATACCTTGCCCTGTAAGGTAATCGGACTCGGCGGCGTTGATAAAGACACGCTTGGTCTATTGATCCGGGAAGGATGGGAGGGCGGAGCTGTATTGGGCTATATCTGGGAGAACCCCAGGGATGCCGTCAAACGATATGAACAATTGAGAAAAGTAATAGAAGACAATTGCCCATGATACAACCTATAACCATAAAACAGGCCGGAGCGCCGGATTTATCCGGTGATCGCACACGTCCCAACGTATTGGTCATTGCCGGTTATGATCAGAGCGGAGGAGCCGGCGTCCTGGCGGATGTCAAAACCCTGGAGGCACATGGCGTCTATGGATACGCGGTATGTACCGGGATGACTTTTCAGAACGAACGGACTATTACCAAAGTGCAGTGGTTTACGGAAAAAGAGATCTTCGAACAGATCGACCTTTGCTGTCAGTCGGCCCGGTTTGACTGGGTAAAGATCGGTATCTGCCGCTCCGTGACGATGATCGGCTCGATCCTGCGCCATCTGCGGGAACATAACCCGGCTATTAAAATAATACTGGACCCGGTGATCAGGGCCAGCAGCGGATTGGATTTCTGGGAAGGGATCGACAGGGATGGATTCGAATCCGTGGCCGGTCAGACCTGGCTGCTCACCCCTAACTGGGAAGAGATCGGATGGCTTTATCCGGGACAGGATATCCCCGGCCGCTGCCAGAGCCTGTCGTTGTCGGCTTCCTGTAACCTGTATCTCAAGGGAGGGCATAACCCCCATCATCCGGGACGGGACTACCTGTGGAGTAAGGGAGAGGTGCAGGTACTCGATGCGGCTATGGAAGGGACCGTCGTCTATCCCAAACACGGATCGGGATGTGTACTGGCTTCCTCTCTGACGGCTAATCTCGCGCTGGGTTATCCGCTAGAGCTTGCTGCCGGGAGGGCCAAACAATATATCCATCAATTTTTAACAAGTAATAAAACATTATTAGGATGGCATCAATCCCTGCAAGATCAAGCCTGTATTTCTTAACGATGGACGAAGGGCCCCTGGACCATCTCCGGCAGATAGAAGCCGCCTGCGGAGCGGGTATCCGGTGGATCCAGCTGCGTATGAAGCAGGCCGGAGCGGAGGAATTCCTGGACGTTGCTATAGCGGCAAAAAAAATATGTGATGCGGCAGACTGCGCTTTGATCATCAATGACCGGGTGGAAATAGCTGCCCGGGTCAGGGCGCATGGGGTTCACCTGGGTAAATCAGACATGCCGCTGGCGGAAGCAAGACGCCTGTTGGGGAAGGACTATATCATCGGCGCCACGGCGAATACCATAGAGGATATCCGCAGCCGGGCAGGAGCGGACTATGTCGGGCTGGGCCCTTACCGGTTTACCACTACTAAAAAGAATCTGAGCCCGATCCTGGGATTGGAAGGGTATCGGCGGATCATGGACGAGCTACGGCAGGAGTCAATAAAAATTCCCGTCATTGCCATAGGAGGCATTGGGGCCGCGGATATAGCCTCCCTGATGCAGACCGGGGTGCAGGGGATCGCTTTCTCAGGATTATTGGTGCATGCCGGGGACAGGATAGCTGCCGTGCGGCTATTGAGGGAAGAAATAAAAATGAACACTATAAAATAATTCACTATGCTGACCATTGCTGACAAAACATTTACTTCCAGGCTATTTACGGGAACCGGCAAGTTCGGATCCTCCGCTATCATGGAAGCGGCGATCCTGGCCAGCGCTTCGGAGCTGGTGACCGTTGCCCTCAGGCGCGTCGAGCTGCCGGGGCGGGGGAAGGGCCAACCCGATAACGCAGGCCGTCACCCCGATAACGCAGGTAGTCATCCCGATCAGCCGGGCGGTCACCCCGATAACCTGCTGCAGTATCTGCGGCACCCGCATATCCATTTGCTGCCCAATACCTCCGGGGTTCGAAGCGCTAAAGAAGCCGTATTTGCGGCTGAGCTGGCCCGTGAGGCCCTGCATACCAACTGGCTGAAGCTGGAAATACATCCCGATCCCCGGTGGTTGCTGCCGGATCCGATAGAGACCCTGCTGGCAGCAGAGGAATTGGTGAAAAGAGGGTTTGTCGTCCTGCCCTATATTCATGCCGACCCCGTCCTGTGCAAGCGGCTGGAAGAGGTTGGCGTCGCGGCTGTGATGCCCCTGGGTGCGCCGATCGGCAGCAATAAGGGACTGAGGACCTTTGACTTCCTGGAGATCATCATCGCGCAGAGCCGCGTACCCGTGATCGTGGATGCCGGTATCGGCGCTCCTTCCGATGCGGCCAGGGCTTTGGAAATGGGAGCCGATGCCGTGCTGGTGAATACGGCTATCGCTGCCAGCGCGCATCCGGTGCAGATGGGGCAGGCCTTTAAGCTGGCGGTAGAGAGCGGCCGGCTGGCTTATGAGGCAAAGCTGGCTATAGCGTCTCCGCATGCGGTAGCCAGCAGCCCCCTGACAGCATTTTTGGATTGAGAGCAGGACCTGGCGCAGAATATTCCCAACCCGGAATCGACTGCATTCCTTGCCCGGATGCGTAGTCGTTTTCAACATCAACACTAAAAAAAGAAACACATGTTCTCCAACATATTCGACCGTTACGATTGGTCGCTGGTGAAGCAGGATATTTACAGCAAGACGGCGGCTGACGTGGAAAGGGCCCTGGGACGCGACCGGCGCGGCCTCGATGATTTCATGGCCCTGATCTCCCCCGCGGCGGCGCCCTACCTGGAAGAGATGGCAAGGATCAGTAACCGGCTTACCCAGCAGCGTTTTGGGAAAGTGATCCAACTGTATATCCCTTTATACCTATCTAATGAGTGCCAGAATATCTGCACTTATTGCGGGTTCAGCTACGAGAATAAGATCCGGCGCAAGACGCTGAATGCCGGGGAGCTGCTGATGGAAGTGGCCACCATCCGGCAAATGGGATATGAACATGTCTTATTGGTGAGCGGGGAAGCCAACCAGACCGTGGGAACGGATTATTTTATAAAAGCCCTGCAGGTCCTCCGCCCCCATTTCGCCCATATTTCCATGGAAGTACAGCCCCTGGACCAAAAAGAATATGAATTGCTCATTCAGCATGGACTCAATACCGTCCTGGTATACCAGGAGACCTACCACCGGGAAGATTATAAGCTGCACCATCCCAAAGGCAAAAAATCGAATTTTAATTATCGCCTGGATACGCCTGACCGGCTGGGAAAAGCCGGCATCCATAAAATGGGGTTGGGCGTATTGATCGGGCTGGAAGACTGGCGGACGGATAGTTTTTTCACGGCTTTGCATTTACGTTACCTGGAGCAAACCTATTGGAAAACTAAATACTCCATTTCTTTTCCCCGTCTGCGACCCTTTTCCGGAGGACTGACGCCCAAGGTGGAAATGACCGACCGTGAGCTGATCCAGCTGATATGCGCCTATCGTCTTCTCGACGAAGAAGTGGAACTATCCCTCTCCACCCGGGAGAGCCCGGTACTGCGGGACCATGCCATCCGGCTGGGCATTACGGCGCTGAGCGCAGGTTCCCGTACCAACCCCGGCGGTTATGCGGCAGACCCGGAATCACTGGAGCAATTCGAGATTCATGATGAGCGCAGCCCTGCAGCCATTGCCGATATGATCCGGGCCCAGGGCTATGAGGCGGTCTGGAAAGACTGGGACCAGGTATTGCAAACAACAGGCGCAGCGGCCGCCACCCAATAAAAGAAGCCGCCTCAAAGGGTTGGGGCGGCTTCTTCATTATGTAGCGAAAATCTATTTCACAATCAGGAACTATTTCACGATCACCGGGGTATTCAGTTGTTTTCCCGTAGTGGTGGTCACTTTTACGAAATACATCCCACTCGGCGCCTGGCTGATAGTAAGTCTGCCGGAGGAGAGCTGACCCTGCTGAATCGTACGACCGCTGATATCCGACACGGTATATACTTCGTTGTTACCCAGCTTGAGATCTACTTCCACGGCTTTGTCGCCTGTCTGGAACCAGACCAGTTTCTGCTCGTCATCCGTTGCTGTAAAATTGACGATCCTCACATCGCTGTACATGAACTTATTATCCAGGTCCGTTTCTTTCAGACGATAATAATTTCTCCCGATTACCGGTGTGGCATCTATAAAAGAGTAGTTGCTGAGGGAGCTGGTATTGCCGGCTGCTCCGACCGTGCCGATCGCACTATAACTGGCTCCATCCACACTCCTTTCGATGACGAAGTCCCGGCTGTTCTGTTCCTGGGCCGTCTGCCATCTCAGCAAGGCCGTCTGATCCTTCTGGGCGACAGCGGTAAAGGAGGTGAAGTTGACCGGCAGAGGGACCAGGGTATGCGAGGTGAAATTAGAAGCCGAGGCCGTAGTCAGGGCAAAATTGGCGAGACTCGCATCGTTCTGACTGGCCGTATTGTCGAGGACGGTAGTGAGGCCCGTATTATCCAGGTCCGCAGCGCCCTGGTCGAAGTTGAACAGACCCACCAGCCCCGACTCGGATCCTGTCAGGGGAGAGTAGAGATTGGTCGATATGTCCGACTGCAACTGTTGTGAAGACCAGAACCGAACCTCATCCAGGTCTCCCAGGAATGGATTGGCGTCGGCGCCGGGAGAATTGTGGGTTACGCCCAGAGTCACAGGATAGGCGCCGGCCGTGCCATAGGCCAGGGATAGTGTGCCGATGGGTGTGGTAGCGTTATTGTAATATACAGTGGTCGTACTCGTGCCGTCATAAACGAAGGCCAGGTGAGACCAGGTACCAGTCGGAAGCGCATAGGCAAAGAAAGTGCTGGTGGTCCCGTTATCCAAAATAATTTTGCTGTCGGTCACCTGGAAGATATACCGGGTATTGCCCGTGGTCGTGTCGCGGTTGGCTATCAGCGTACTATTGGTACTGGAGAGACTGGCAGGATATACATATAATTCGATGGTGCCGCCGGTGCCGGAGTTGAGATCGTAAGCAGCATTCCCGGGAATATTGACCTGCGGGAAGACCGTGGAGCCACCGCCAAAAATCAGCGCATTGAGGGCGGACTGGATGGGGGATGCCACCCAGGAGGCGGCGCCTTGCCAGGCCAAATTTGAATTGGTGCCCAGGGTATTATCGATACTGGTGCTGCTATTAGTTATGGCAGTGCCGCCGTCATTCAGCTTGTAATAGGCAACCAGGCCCGCACTGGCAGGATCCACCGTCCCATACATGCCGGCCCGCAGCTGCGCGACCGTGCGCACGGTATTCCAGATTCTCACCTCGTCCATTTTGCCGTCGATATACCCGCTATTACCGGAGG
The DNA here is from genome assembly GCA_035555335.1 of Puia sp. Taxonomy (GTDB): domain Bacteria; phylum Bacteroidota; class Bacteroidia; order Chitinophagales; family Chitinophagaceae; genus Puia. Next base: position 573,460 of record DATMGS010000014.1, on the reverse strand, counting down.
AATTGAGAATTCCGAATTCGAGACTGTTACTACTAGGGTCCCCATACGTATAATAATAGCCGTTATCTGTTTGCGCCACCTGTTTGCCATTCAAATACAGCCTTCCGGTAAATGTATTGCTACTGGTATCTTCTACGACGGCGATATGCACCCACTGGCCAACAGGCATGGTTACGCCGGTACTTCCCATATAACCGGTCACACCGCTGTTGACCCAAAGATCGCCTGCCAGGATGGGATGCGTGGGGTCGTCTGCGTCATAGCCCAACGTAAAGGCGCTTCCATTTAAACCCTGGGATATAAAATAATGCTGACCCGTACCCGAGGCGGCATAGGAAGGAATATAGAACCATCCTTCAACGGTGGTGCTATAAGAGGTTCCATCCGGGATGACATCCAACGGCGCAGCGGCATAAGGACCCGTTCCATCCGTGTGGAATGCCGTGTTCTGCGCCGTGGCCGTAATAGTGAATGCAAGGAGGAATACCCCTAACAGGAAGAGTGTACAATTCTTCTTCATAGTTATTAGATTTATTAGATTTTGCCTGACAAAAGATATAACAGTATCTTATCGGGAAGTGTAAGTGGGTTTTAAGGGTTCGTTAATGGAGATATTTTAAGTAATATGATTTCAGGTTGTATAACGAACAAAATAGGTAAAAAAATATTTTAGTACTAATCCTTCAGCAAACTAATTTTTAGATAGTGAGGCTAATCGGTTAACATAAGTGTAAACACTTATTTTTTAGTAGTTTCCCGAACGAATTGCTTTCGGTAATTTAAGGGGCTAAGCTGCATCCGGGACCGGAACATCTTGTAAAAGTGGGAGATATCTCCGAAGCCGCTGTCGAAACAAATGGCGGAGATGGGCTTGGTCGTTTGAATGAGCTGTTGGGTGGCATAATTGAGGCGGTATTCGATCACTGTTTCCATAAAGGTCTTGCGGGTGATCTTCTTGAAATACCTGCAGAACGCGTTGGGTGTCATACCGATAGCGGCGGCAGCGCTGTCCAGCGAGACTTCTCCCCGGAAATTCTCCACGAGGTAAGCAAAGATGGGATGGATCCGTTCCTGGTCAACGGGGGATAGATCGGCAGTAATCCGTCCTGTATCGAGCAGGACCGCGTCCCTGGCCAGGGCCAGTTCCTGCAGGATCTCCAGTAATCCGACCAGTTTTCTGAAATCATTTTTTTCGGCCGCGAGCGACTTTATCCGCCCACCATCTCCCTGGGGGAACTGTATGGCGCACGCACTTTTCTGCAGGAGCTTACGGATCATGCCGAATTCAGCCTTCGAAAAGAATTCACTGCCCAGAAAATCAGGCGCGAACTGGATGACAATAGCCCCCGCGGGGTCGGCTTTTTCCGGTCTTTCTCCCGAACTATCCAGTTTCCAGCAATGGGGGAGGTGGGGGCCGATCAATACCAGGTCCCCGGCGCTGAAATCCGCCATATGATGGCCTGTATAGCGTTTGCCCCTGCCTTCGGTGATAAGCGTGAGCTCGTATTCAGGATGAAAATGATAGGGTGCTGTGAAGGCCAGTTCGTCGTAGACCTTGAGCAGGAAGGAATGGCCGACAGGAAGCTGCAGCACTTCATAGGAAGCTTTCAGCATGGAGCATTTTATTGTAAAATAGTGAATTTTATCGGCTAACGGGTAGAATCCCCCAGTATTTAGCGAATTTGAGCATTTTTTTTGGCTGCCCGAATCGTTTACTTCGTATCGGTAATAAAACCCATTCGGATGATGAACACAAAGAGCCTGCCTCGCATGGACGATATCCGTGAAGTCACGCCTGCGCAATGCGCTGCATTCAGGGAGAATGGGCATATCCTGATAAGGGGGCTTCTCAGACCTGATGAAATAGCCGTTTACCGCCCTTTGATCGAAGAAGCCGTGAAGAAATACCGGACTGAACGACGTCGCCTGCAGGAAAGAGATACTTATGGGAAGGCTTTTTTACAGGTGATGAACCTATGGACGCGGGATGAAGGGGTGAAGCAATTCGTTCTCGCCCGGCGCCTGGCCCGGGTTGCAGCGGATCTCCTTGGTGTGAGCGGAGTCAGGATCTATCATGATCAGGCCCTGTTCAAGGAGCCCGGAGGCGGGCCGACGCCCTGGCACCAGGATCAATATTACTGGCCGTTGGATACCGATAATACGGTGACACTGTGGATGCCGCTCGTGGATATCACCGTGGATATGGGCATGCTGACCTTTGCCACCGGTTCGCATAAGAACGGGGTGGTAATGGATCAAAAAATATCCGATGAATCCGAGAGCAATTACCGCAAATATGTAAAGGATCATCAATTTCCCGTTACCCGTGCTGCCGGCATGCAGGCCGGCGATGCCTCCTGGCATTATGGGAATACGGTGCATCAGGCACCCGCCAATGATTCGGACCGGATGCGTGAAGTAATGACCGTAATCTATATGGCCGATGGGGCCCGGGTCACGCAACCCGTGAATAAGGCACAGATCAATGACTGGAATACCTGGCTGATGGCGCTGCCGCCGGGCCGTTTAGCCGCTTCGGAACTGAACCCGCTCGTGGTTTAGCCCGGCACAGGGCTGATGCCGGTCCTATCGGACAAAATGCTTCCAGTGTTTTTAGTAGTATCTTTGAGTCACACACTTATGAACTACCACGCACTCGGTGCTTCGTCCATACGGGTAAGCGCCATCAGCTTAGGTTGTATGTCCCTGGGGAAAGAGGAGGCGGAAAATACCCGGCTGATCCATCGCGCCCTGGAACTGGGCATCAATTTCTTCGACACGGCTGACCTCTACGACCAAGGACTTAATGAACGGACTGTAGGAAAAATCCTCCGGTCCAAAAGAGACCAGGTGGTGCTGGCGACCAAGGTGGGCAATCAATGGCGTGCCGATGGAAGCGGCTGGGACTGGAATCCGCGCAAGGAATATATTACCGGAGCCGTGGAAGCAAGCCTTGCCCGGTTGCAGACCGACTATATCGACCTCTATCAGCTGCATGGCGGTACGATGGATGATCCTATCGATGAGATAATCGAAACTTTTCAACGCCTGCAGCAACAGGGAAAGATACGCTGCTATGGGATTTCTTCGATCCGTCCCCGGGTGATCCGGGAATATGTCAGGCGGTCCGGGAATTGTAGTGTATCCGGTATCGTCAGTGTGATGCTGCAGTATAGTCTGCTGGACCGGAGAGGAGAAGAAAGCGTGCTGCCTTTGCTCGCGGAAAAAGGTATCAGCGTACTGGCCAGGGGAGCATTGGCGAAGGGCCTCCTGATCAATAAACCGGCTGCTCCATACCTGGATTATGGGGCGGAAGAAGTGGCCCGGGCGGCCAATGCTATCCATTCCCTTTCCGGGAAAAACCGGGAACCGGCCCAGACGGCCCTCCAATTTGTACTGAGGAACCCCGCAGTCACGACAGCGGTAACCGGCCTGAGAACCATTGAACAACTGGAGAATCTGGGGGGCATGACGGAAGTTCCGGGGCTTACCGACGATGATATGGATGTGCTCCGCAGTGTGCTTCCTGTTCATTTCTATGATCCGGGACTTTAATTATGGACATCCCTATATTTCGTTATATGTTGTTCTGAGGCTTAAAGACTATTTAATTTAAAAAATACCCTTTAATGGGTATTTTTTATTCCGGGAAAAATTCCCATTTTGCAGTCGGATTTAAAAATAATAGATGAATAATTTGAATAATAGAAAAACAACCCTTACTTTTATAATACTATTAATGCTTGCCATATTCAAATCCTCTGAATATACGGCTTTTAACCCTTTACATGTGTGAATCTTTAGAGTTGACCCACATCCATGAAATCCCACCTGATTTTATAGAACGATTGAATTAATAGAAGCAATAATCCACATCACTATTCCGTAAAGCCTGTTTCTGCCATTAGAAGCAACATCATTTGATGCCAATACCTCGTGTTAGCCATTCGTTTCCATTGCCATCCTAGAAAGGTCAAGTTTCTACTTAACATCCTTAAAATGAATTTTGGTAATGAAAAAGCAAATATTGGCAATAGATGATAGTAAGGCTATTCGGTTCTTATTACAAACTGTTTTGGGAAAAGATTACCAGGTTATCACAGTACCTGATGGTTATTCCGCGATGTATTATCTTTCCCATCGAACAGCACCCGATCTGATTATTGTGGATCCCCAGTTACCCGATATGGAAAATTGGGAATTGATCCAGCAGCTTTCCTCCAGCGGCATGTACGGAGATATCCCGGTCCTGGTATTATCGGGCCTGGATAGAAATGAAACGGAGACAAAATGTTTGGAATATGGTGTTGCCAAATATTTTTTAAAGCCTTTTAACCCGGTGGAATTGCTGACCGTTATTGACGGCGCGATCAAGAGCAAAGAATCGAACAAAAACCTTTCGGCCATAACGGGTTGAGAGGAAGTTAAGAAAGAATGATACCGGAAAGCAAACAGCATGAATTTTAAGCTATACCTGGACCACCATATATATGAAACCCTAAACCTTTTGTATGGATCTATTATTACCCCAAACTGTGAAGAATAACCATCGGACTGCGCCCCATACTGCCTTTCGCTCCTTCCAGATGCCAAAGGCAAGTAAGTTGCTTGATGTGGCCAATCTTCAATATAGTGGTTTTTACTATATTGGTAAGAGTAGCGCACATATCGAGAAGTTGGTTGCAGTATGCAAAAGGGGCTATGCCTCCGAAGCTTTGGACAATGCAAAGACGGAGTTATTGAGAAACCTGAAACAGGATACGGTTGTTCTGCCAGAAGTCATTCTCTGCGAAGCCCGCTTTGATCTGGCGGCCATCCAGGCCTTTAGCCAGTTCCTCCGTCAGCATCCCATTCTTCATTCCATTCCTTTCATAGTAGACGGATCCGGCCTTTCCGGCGACGAATTATTGTTCTATAAGAGAAATGCGAGACCCGATGAGATCCTGTTCCTGCAGAATTGTGACGACAATAGCCTTCGGTTAAAGATTCAGTTCCTTCTTAAGATAAAGGCCGGCAGCCTGAATACGCCCGCTCCGCAAATTGAAGAGCGCCTGCAAAGAGAGCTGAAAATCGGCCTGTTTTTCAAAAGAGCTTTCGATATTTTGATAGCAGTTATTGCCCTGCTGGTGTTAAGCCCTCTCTTTTTGCTGATCGCCCTGGCTATTCGCATCGAGACCCGCGGCTCTATCTTCTATATCTCCAAAAGGGCGGGTAAGGGGTATAAAATATTCAATTTTTATAAGTTCCGGACCATGCAGGTAGGGGCTGATAAAAAAATAAGCGAACTGACCCATTTAAATCAATACAGTGCCGGTTCTCAGGAAGGCGCCGTATTTTTTAAGATCAGTAACGATCCCCGGATCACCCGGGTGGGTACTTTCTTAAGAAATACCAGCCTCGATGAGCTTCCTCAGCTTCTCAACGTGTTTCTGGGAGACATGTCCCTGGTAGGTAACAGACCTTTGCCCCTCTATGAGGCCCAGACTCTTACGACGGACGACTACGCTGCCCGCTTCATGGCGCCGGCAGGTATTACAGGTCTCTGGCAGATTAAAAAGAGAGGAAATAAGGATATGTCCGTGGAAGAAAGGATCAATATTGACATAGCTTATGCCTCCAGTGTTAATTTCGCCACAGATTTCTGGATAATAGCCAACACTCCTTCTGCCTTATTGCAGAAAGAAAATGTATAAGCCAGCCTTTTCCTATTTTTGTTAACCTTCTTACCTCAATAAATCGTTATGTTAAAGGAACAGCCTTTAATCTCTATTATTACGCTCACCTGGAATCAAACCGAGGTCACCTGTCAGTTCCTGGAGTCTGCCCGCCATTTTACCTATAAAAATTATGAAATCCTGGTTTGTGATATGGGATCCAACGTCGATCCGACCGACCAGATCAATAGCGCAAACTACCCAAACACCCGCGTCCTGAGAAGTGAGGAAAATCTTGGTTTTACCGGTGGAAATAACTGGGGAATGCGCCAGGCCAAAGGCGACTACGTCTTTATCGTAAATAATGATACGGAAGTAACGCCGGACCTTCTCGACGTACTTTTACAGCCTTTCAACGACGATCCCACCATTGGCGTTACTTGCCCTAAGATCCGGTTTTATCATAATCCCAACGTTATCCAGTATGCCGGGTTCAATCCCATAGACCTGTATACGGGCCGCGTCACCGCCATAGGCAGCAAAGAGACCGACGAAGGACAGTATGATGTATCCGGATATACCAATGGGGCGCATGGATGTGCCATGATGGTAAGCCGTGAAGTCATTGACAAAGTGGGCATGTTCCCGGAAAGTTTCTTTATTTATTACGAAGAGTGGGATTGGAGCAGCCGCATCCTGAAAGCGGGTTTTCATATTTATTACCAGGCGAAAGGACTTATCTATCATAAAGAATCCATTACGATGGGTAAACAAAGTGCGATAAAAGTCTATTATCACACCCGAAACCGGATCCTGTACATGCGCAGAAATACGACTCCCCGGGAATTTGCGGTCTTCATAAGTTTTTTTATCTTGCTGTCGGCTCCCAAAGCTGTCTTTACGTTTTTATTCAAGAGGCAATTCAAACATTTACAGTCATTTGTAAAAGGAGCTACCTGGAATTTGATGACTTCAAAGTATTCACCCGTATAACGAATCAATAATTTAAATAATACATAATTATAATGGCAAAATCATTAATAACAGGAGGAGCCGGTTTTATTGGATCCCATGTGGTAAAACATTGTCTGGCCCTTGGCCATGAAGTAGTTGTACTGGATGACCTCAGCGGCGGGTTTGAAGATCATATCCCTGAAGGAGCCCTGTTTGTCCAGGGAAGTGTGGTGGATCACGATCTTGTAACCGAACTTTTTGCGGAACACCATTTTGATTATGTATACCACCTTGCTGCCTATGCGGCAGAAGGCTTGTCGCATTTTATCCGCCGGTTCAACTATAATACCAACCTGGTCGGTAGTATCAATCTGATCAATGAGTCTGTCAAGCATAAAGTGAAATGTTTCGTATTCACTTCTTCCATCGCCGTATATGGTAAAGGTCAATTGCCGATGACAGAAGCGATGACCCCTGAACCAGAAGATCCCTATGGCGTCTCCAAATATGCCGTGGAGTTGGATCTGAGATCGGCCCATGAAATGTTTGGCCTGAATTACGTGGTGTTCCGGCCGCATAATGTCTATGGTGAGAACCAGAATATAGGTGATAAATACCGTAATGTGATCGGGATATTCATGAATCAGATCATGCAGCGTAAACCATTGACTGTTTTTGGAGATGGGACGCAAACGAGAGCATTTAGTTATATCGACGATGTAGCTATTCCCATTGTGAAGTCTGTAAATATACCTGCCGCTTACAACCAGGTATTCAATATAGGCGCCGATAAACCTTATACTGTGAACGAACTTGTTAAAGTGGTAGGCGGGGAGTTCGGCGTGAGTCCCGATGTAACCCATCTGAGCGCCAGGAATGAGGTACAGCATGCATACTCCGATCATTCCAAGGCTCATAAAATATTCGGCGCACCTACGGGGATCGACCTGAAGGAGGGGATCTCCCGCATGGCGGCCTGGGCAAAAAAGGTGGGAGCCCGGCAAAGCCAGGAGTTCAGTAATATAGAAATCACTGAAAAGCTTCCGGACGGATGGGGAATTAAAAAGCAGCCCGTACATTAACTTTTTCCCTGGACTGATGCCGGAAACTATAAAATTGCTGGAATGTATAAGGCAGGGGCAGATCGGAGGTGGAGAATCTCATTTGCTAAGCCTTGTAGAGAATCTTGATAAAACGAAATTCGACCCTGTAGTCCTGTCTTTTACAGATGGGCCCATGATAGAGCGTTTGCAGGCAATGGGCATAAAGACCCATGTGATTTATACGGAAAGACCTTTTGACGTGTCCAAATGGGGGGCCGTAAAAAAATTTCTGAAGCAGGAAAAAATCGACCTGGTGCATGCACATGGCACCAGAGCCTGCTCCAATATCACCTGGGCAGCCCATTCTTTGGGCATACCGGTCATTTATACGGTGCATGGATGGTCATTCCATCCGGATCAGCACCCCTTGGTGCGCAGGATAAGAGTACTGGGCGAAAAATATCTTACTTCGAGAGCTTCGGTGAATATATCGGTTTCAACATCCAATCAGCAGACAGGGAAGGATCTCATGGAGAAATTCAGCTCGGTCGTCATCAGCAACGGAATTGATCGAAAGAAGTTTTCCCCGGAGAAAAATTTCAAGAACATAAGATCGGAGCTGGGAATTCCCGAAGATGCCTTGCTGGTATTATTTATAGCCAGGTTCACTTCGCATAAGCAGCCCCTTACGCTGATCAGCGCTTTCCGGGATGCTCTGCCGGAATTACCGGATATGTATCTTTTGCTGGTTGGAGACGGCGATCAAAAGGCGGAAGCGATGAAAATCGTAAAAAATACAGGCCTGGAAAACAAGATCCTCTTCCAGCCTTTCCGACAGGATGTTCCCGACCTCCTGGCTGCGGGTGATATTTTTGTACTTCCTTCCTTATGGGAAGGACTGCCGATCGGGTTGCTGGAGGCCATGGCTATGGGGAAGGCCGTTATTGCCACCTATGTGGATGGTACAAAAGAAGTGGTCGAGCATCGGAGAAATGGTCTCCTGGTAGCGGCAGGCGATACTGCTGCCCTTACTGCCAGCCTGCTGGAAATGGGGCAAAGCAGGGAAATGAGGAAGGAATTCAGCCTCCGCGCCCGGGAAACGGTGAAACAGAAGTATGATGCAGCCGGAATGACCCGGGAAATAGAAGGCATTTATGACAGCGTTTTGGAAAACGTAAAATCCGTTCATATATAAACGATTATTATGGAGTTTGTGAGAATAGCCGACATTAAACGGTTAAATTTTATCGTCGATGTGCTGCGTAAAAGGCTGCCGCAAGGCGCGGAAGTTCTTGACGTGGGATGCGGAAACGGCGTTATTTCCCGGAGCCTCGGCGAGCAGGGATTTACAGTCAGAGGCATCGATGTGAGCGACAAGGCCATCGCTAAGGCTATGTCGCTGAATACCTTTCCGAACGTCCGTTTTGAGGTGGTAAGCGCCGAAAAACTGGTGGCGGAGGGCAACCGCTATTATGCCGTCATCTGCAGCGAAGTCCTGGAGCATCTCAAAGACCCGGGTCTATTGCTGGAAGGGTTGAATAAATCTTTGCATCCGCAAGGAGTGCTGATCGTGACCGTGCCGAATGGGAGAGGCCCCAGGGAACTGTTGGTGACCCGGCCATTTATAAAGCTCCAGGAGAAGAATAATTTCCTGTGGCGTTGGGTATTGAAAGTAAAAAGCACATTCGGCTATAAAGGAACGACAGCGCAAAGCGATGCGGAAGATCTTACGCATATTCAGTTTTTCACAAAATCGACTTTAACTCAATTGGCAAACGCCCATAAATTCAAAATTGTGCAGTTCGGAAAGACCAATTTCATCGAAGACGTTTTCCCATTCTCCTTTTTCGCAAAAAAAATCAAGGCCCTACAGAAAATGGATTGTGCCGTGGCCGAAGTGTTACCCTACCAGTTAACCGGAGGCTTTGTCACAGTATGGGAAAAGGCGCAATAAGTGAATATAATACCAAGTTGTAAATGAGTATTTTAACCCACAGAATTTTAAATATCAATTATCAGCCCGGGAAATATGTAAAGGAATTCGATGGTTGGCGCGGCTTAGGGATCTGCTTTGTAGTACTGGCTCATTACTTTCCCGTATATTTTATCGGATCGTGGGTGTTCATGGAGATGTTTTTCGTGATGAGCGGCTTTCTTATCACGGGAATACTACTGGACTCTAAATTCAAAAAGAACTATTTTAAGACTTTTTTTTTACGTCGCGTTTTAAGGGTGTTCCCTCTGTATTATCTCTGCCTTTTTATTCTTTTTTTCCTGGTGCCCGCTTCCTGGATAGATTTATCATACTATCGTCAACACCAGGCCTGGTTTTGGTTTTATGTCGAAAACTGGCTGTATGCCCTGCATGGATGGCCGGAAGTGAAAGCTTTACGTCATTTCTGGTCCCTGGCCATCGAAGAGCAGTTTTATATTATCTGGCCTTTTGTAGTATATTTATTTTCTCCTAAAAAGCTAATCTGGTTTTGTATTTTCCTGTTTTTTTTTAGTATCGGTTTCAGGAACATCGGAATGCATATTGGTTTTGTGATGCCCTTTCCTTATGTCGCGACTTTCGGCAGGATGGAAGGCATCGTTCTGGGCTCCATCATAGCTGTCCTGGTGAGGACGAATAAATCCATCCTGGAAAAATACACGTATCCGGTTACCATTTTATCCGCCCTGTTATCCCTGGCCACCTTCGCCGTGGCACGGACAATGCACATGGAATATGCCCTTCATTATTTTTTCAATTATACTTTTGTAGATATCTTTTTTGCAGGAATGATCGTTCTTACCTTATGCAGCGCGGAATTGAGAGGTTTCAAAAAAATGCTCAATTGGCCGTTCTTCAAGCAAATGGGGATTATGTCCTATTGTATATACATTTTTCATTATCCGATCCAGATCATTATCAATCTTAATTTTTTCGAATATTTTCGGCAACAAACGAATAACGATCTGGCTGCCAAGATGATATGCATTTTTGTCGCTTTTCTGATCACCATTCCGGTCGTCTACATCATTCACCGTAAAGTGGAGGTGCCGTTATGGAAGATAAAAAAGAAAATTTAACCCCATTTTAATATCGAAATTGTCAGGATAATGGGTAAATTACCTAAATAAACCTATTAACACTAGGTTCAATCAAAAAGATGTTGTAGTTTGCAGCCGGTTAGTATATCCATCCTGCCATAGGAGAAAACCTCCGACCCTCCATACATCCCCTGAAATTCCACATTAATTTCTTTTCGACTGTTCGCTCACGCCATTTGGTGCCCTACATCCTATATCTTTTTTCAAGTCCTATTTCAAGACTATTTTCAATATCTTATCTGGAATAGATTCTATCCAAGCCAATAAGTATTTTTTTATTACAACGATAGTCACCGCCACTTTTAAAATTTCAATTTTAGGATCATGAAATCAAGATTTACCCTCTTTTGTACCCTTTTGGTTATGTTTTTCTTAGTTTTCGGGATGGAAGTAATGGCTCAGACGGGAGTTTTGAATCCGAATGACACCATTGTGGTTTACAACCCGGCAGCCCCCCCCACCAAACCCGCGGCGAATGTGCTGGCGAAATGGGTGGTTACACCGCGCCTGAACTGGAATACATCGTCCCTGAAATCATATGTATACAATAATCTCCAGTTTCGGATAAAATGGCCTAAGAGCTATACAGCGGCTGCGGATGGAAAGACATATCCGATGTACGTCTTCTTTCATGGTGATGGAGAGGGTGGAACTATCTATGACAATGAATACCAAATGTTTCACGGGGGGCAGATCCACAGCAATGCCGTAGATAACGGCATTTTTGACGGTTTTTTAGTCTATCCGCAGAGTACCGCCTCTTCTGGCGGCTGGAGCCAGGCACAGATCAATACGGTGGCTGATCTGATCAATAACTATTTTGTGCCCCAGCTTAAAGTGGATGTCAACCGGATAGTGATAAACGGTTTGTCGGGGGGCGGTTCCGCCACCTGGCTTTTTACATCCAGCTTTCCGATGCTGGCGGCTTGCGAAGTTCCCATGAGTTCGGCTTCCACGCTGGACCAAAGTTATTTGAACTCCCTGAAATACACCCCCATCTGGATGCTTAGCGGAGGATTGGACAACAATCCGTCACCTTACACGGCCCAAACGTTATATAGTGTATTTAGTAACGGAGGGGCGAATATGACATATACCTTAATGCCGACCCTGGGACATGATACCTGGGACAGTACCTGGCTGGAACCTAACTACTGGCCTTTTCTTTTAGCTGCCCACAAAGCCAATCCCTGGACCGTGGGTGGAAGAAACCAGTTTTGTCCGACCGACACCATCAATGTCACGATGGGTGTTACGGCCGGGTTTACCGGTTACCAGTGGAGAAAGAATGGCGTCGTCATACCTGGCGCAACCTCCAACACGCTCAATGTAACGAGCGTCGGTATTTATGATTGTAGCATTTTACGGGGTACCACATGGTCAGTCTGGTCGCCGAGGCCCGATACGATCAGCATCAAGGCGGCGACCGTCTCTCCCAATATACAGGTGAATGGCCTGGCCAGCAACGTATTGCCGGCAACTGACGGCAGCACAACCGTTTCTCTCATGGTGCCTACCGGATATACCAACTATGTCTGGGCGAGAGTCGATTCTCCCGCCACACTTTCGAACACCACGAATATTTTAACGAATACGGTACCGGGGACTTATGCGGTAAAAGTGACGGAACAGTACGGATGTTCCAGCAGTTTTTCCAATCCATTCACAGTGATCAAGGCCAATGGCCCCAATCCTCCTTCTCCGGCTTCAGGCCTGGTAGCGGCGGCATTGTCACAGACACAGATAAGATTAAACTGGACGGAAAGCGCGGGGCAGGCTTATCCCGAGACCAGTTTTGAAATATACCAGGGCGCCGCGCTGGCAGGACCTTACAAGTTGGTTGGGTACTCTCCGGCCTTTACGGATTCCTTCCTTGTCACCAATTTAAATGCGAAGACGACTTACTATTACAAAGTAAGAGCTATTAATACTACTGCTGCTGCGGCGGCGACCAGCGCCTCCAGCGCCCAGACTATTTCCGATATTCAGGCGCCTACCGCACCCGGTAACCTGCGCACCGGCATTATTTCACAGACTTCCGTTCAGTTGATATGGGATTCATCTTCCGACAATGTGGCCGTTATCAACTATGATATCTATGTCAATGGCAATAAGGTATACTCTATACCTAATCAGAATAGCTATACGATCTATAACTTAGCCAACGGCGCCTACTATAATTTTATCGTAAGGGCCAGGGATCAGGCGGGTAACACGTCTCCTTCGAGCAATCAGCTGACGGCCGCCGCCGCCTTCTCCGGGCTGAACTATAAATATTATACTTTCTCCGGCACATGGAATGCGATGGCGGACTTCGGCACTCTCACGCCGGTAGCTACGGGTAATGTTCCCAATATCACCCTCAGCAGCGCCACACAGACGACTAACTACGCCTATCTGTGGCAGGGATTTATCACTATACCGGTGACAGGATCCTATTCCTTCCAGACGAATTCCGACGATGGCAGCAACCTATACCTGGGCGCGCTTAACCAGCAAACGTCTCCTTATAGTTTCAGCGGCACTCCGCTGGTAAAAAATGACGGGCTGCATGGTACCCAGACGATCACCAGTACTACCCTCACCCTTACCGCGGGTGTTTATCCCATCGCCATCACTTATTATCAACAAGGTGGAGGCGCCTCTATGAATATGTATTGGAATACTCCGCAGACAGGCAGTTCTTATGTGAAGATACCGGACAGCGCATTCCAACAGAAAGTGGCTGTTCCCGGCGCCGTGCCGGCTCCGCCCAGTCTGCTCAAGGCAACCGCGGTTTCTGCTAAAAAGGTGCAATTAACCTGGCAGGATAACAGTACCAACGAAACCGGGTTCCAGGTGTATCGTTCTGTGAGCCAGGGTGGTCCTTTTGTGGTGGTCGGCACGCTCGGGGCCGGTAAGACTTCATTCAGCGATTCCGCCCTGACAGCTGCTACCACGTATTATTACCAGGTAAAAGCCATCGGGCAATACGGTTCATCCGGTTTTAACGGGCAGGATAGCGGTATGCTGACCTATAATTATTATGAAACGGCTGCTCTGAGCGTCTTGCCCAACTTCGCCACCCTGACACCGGTCAGGACGGGTCTGACGGATACCGTGGATCTGAGTATGACCAACAGGGGCACCAATTGGGCGTCGACGTATACGGGGTATATCAATATCTCCACCACTGGCAGTTACACGTTCTATACCTCCAGCGATGATGGTAGTGCCTTATATATAGATGGAGCCCTGGTCGTCAATAATGATGGTCTCCATGGTACCCTCGAGGCCTCCGGAACGGTCAGCGGACTCACTGCCGGAGTACATGCCTTGCAGGTAAGATTCTTCCAGAATGGCGGAGGACAAGTTCTTTCGGCAAGCATCGCCGGCCCCGGTCTTTCTAAACGGTACATTTCCAGTGCCATGCTTGGCAAACCGCCGGTAAGCGTTACTACTTTGGCATTGCCTGTAATACCTGCCGCCCCATCCGGGCTGGCCGGAATTGCCTTGGGACCCAATAAAGTAACTCTTACCTGGATAGTTAATGACACGAATGCCATTAAGTATGAAGTATGGCGTTCAGCGGCAACCAATACCAATTATGCGCTCGATACCCTGCTGACGGGAAGATATAGTAGTCTAACGGATAGCAGCCTTGCGGCATCCAGCATATACTATTATAAAGTCAGGGCGGTAAATGAAGGCGGCAGTTCCGCTTTCAGCAATGAAATCTCCGATACCACAACGGCTAACCCGCTCTCTACGGTGACCATTGACAGCATAGCGACCCAGAATGTTACCAATGATACCACAGGAGTCGTGTTGTTGACGGCAAGATCTACCAGCGGAACCAGCCTGACTCTTACGGCATCGGGCTTACCTGCCTTTGCAACCCTGACTTCAAACAGTAACGGAACGGGATCCATCAGCCTCAAACCGACCAGCACGCAGCTGGGGGCATACGTCATCACCGTGACCGCCACTGATAATTTCGGTGGGACAGCCAACCGTAAATTCACCCTGAATGTAACCGGTAAAAACCAAACGACCATCGATCTGAACTTCAATCAGACACTGCCTGCCACGGCCCCCTGGAATAACATGAACAGCGCGGCAAACGCAGGGGTCGTCGTAAGCAATCTGACGGATATCAACGGCAATACGACCACCACAGGCATATCCCTGCTCTCAACCTGGCAGGGTATCAATACCTCCGGTCCGAACACGGGTAATAACAGCGGGGTCTTCCCGGACGCTGTGTTGAAGACCTTCTATTATGGAAATACAACGACCAGTTACCAATTCCAGATCACAGGACTTTCCGCCAACAAGAAATACTCTCTGATCTTCTTTGCAGGGTATGCCTGGACGGCTGCGCAGCAATCGACCTATGGCACCCTGATTACCAATTATACGGTCAGTGGCCAGACAGTAAGCATCAATGCGGCTAATAATACCACTCAGGTGGTCCAGATCAGCGGACTTTCGACGGATTCCACCGGCAAATTGACGGTGGCGGTCTCCAAGCCCACGGGATCGGCTTATTGTATCCTCAATGCTATGCAGATATTGTCATACGATGCATCTCCCAGTTCGCTGATACCGCCTTCAGGCCTTACCGGCAATGGCATCGCCCCGGATAAGATCACGCTGAACTGGACAGGGTCTGCCGATATCAAGACTGGTTTTGAAGTGTGGCGGAGCACCTCGCCGGTAGGGACCTATGCACTGATCGGAACGACCGGCGCGACTACGACGACCTATACAGATAGCAGCCTGGCGGCAAACTCCACCTATTTCTATCAGGTGAGGGAAGTGGTCAATAATAACCAGTATTCCGCTTTCAGCAGCTATGCTGGCGGTTCAACACTGGCCTATGTGGTTAACGTAAGCTTCAACGGCGCTCCTACCTTCCGTGAGATGAGCCCCGCCTGGAATGACTTTAATACGGTGGCTTATGCGGGATTTGTAATGCCGAATATGACTAATTCCACCGGTCAGAATACGGGTATCAACCTGAACATTCTGAAGAATTTCAGTGGCTTTGACGCTAATGTTGGTATTACGACGGGAAATAATTCGGGAGTCGTGCCGGACACAGTTATGGAAACCCTCTACTTCCAGACCCATGGTGATACCGCTAAGTTCAGCATCAGCGGCCTTAGCCTGACAGGCATCTATAATTTCTCGTTCTTCGGAGGTACAACGTACAACCTTTCTACGAACACCGTTTACCAGGTCGGCAGCCAGTCCGGGAATTTAAATGCCCTGGGGAATACGACCCAAACGGTAGTGCTGAGGAATATCAAACCCGATTCGACGGGTACGGTATATGTCACCTTCTATTCGACGCTCAATTATGCGTTTATCAATAGTTTGACAATACAAGCCATGACCTCACCCGATGCGGTGGCCTATGATTCCCTGGGTGGCGGCGGAATAGCCAGCTATCTCGCCATGGCGCAGAACGTAGTGCCAGGCGCTGCCAGGGCCGAGCTCACCAACGATTCGACGGCGGCTGACTCCACAGTGGATAATATTCATTTTGCAGCCTATCCGAATCCCTTCGTAGATGCGGTGACTATTACTGCGAATTTTAAGCAAAATATAGCTAAATTTGCCGTCGTTATCGTAGATGCGCAGGGTCACATAGTACAGAAAAATGAATATACAAATGGTTATACGGGAAGCTGGAAGCAGACAATAACCTTGAGAGAAAGCTTACCAAACGGACTTTACTTTATACAGTTGACAGGTATATCTGGTGAAAAACCACGAACCTTTACATTGGTGAAGTATAAAAGATAAAGAAGATAGTCGAACAAGCTTATATTAAAAAATAAGGCCGGTAAATCATTTTCCGGCTTTATTTTTATCAAACAGATACGATACAAAAAGAAAAAAAATGGAACTGACTTTCTTGTTTAGGGCGTTGATGCGCCGTAAATGGATTATCTTACTAAGTGTTATAGTAGCTTTTGCGGCGGCGTATTTATTGACGAGAAATGTGAAAAATGAATATAAATCCAGTGCACAGCTGTCCACTGGATTTACCGTTAGCCAGGATCTGAAGTTGTCCAATGAGAATTTCAATATTCCCCAGATCGAGGTGAAATTCAACAATGCCATAGAGAATATAACATCTTCCCAGGTGATGAATATGGTCTCTTACCGACTGCTGCTCCACGATTTTCAATTTCCCGACGCCCCATTCTTACCGCTCCCGAAAAAGGCTAAAGCTCCGAGCATTGACAAACAGGCAGCTATCCTTTTACTTTCTTCCCATCTGGACTCGATGACCCTTTTATCCCCCAATCTGCAGGCAGAAAAGCCGTTGATTGACCTGTTGGGAATGCATGGATATGATGAAGGCGCTCTTTCAGATGGGGTAAAGGCAACCCGGAACCAAAAGACAGATTATATCGATGTGGTTTTCATTTCGCCAAACCCGGTGCTGTCCGCTTATGTCGTCAACACGGTTTGCGATGAATTCAAACGGTTTTATTTTCGCAATGCGCATTTACGGGTGGATAATTCCATCGTAACCCTCGACTCCCTGGTCAAGGTTAAAAAGGCAACGTTGGATGCGAAGCAAAGAGCAAAGGAAGCTTTTATGGCGGCCAATGGCGTACTCGATGTTAACCTGGAAGGTTCCGATAAATTGGGCCAGATCAGTAACATGGAAAACCAGCTTATCGAACAAAAGGGGATTGCAAAAGACGCATCTTACCGCGTAGGCCAGTTGGACGGGTTGATCAACACAGCCAAAAATAATGGCCTGACCTCTATCGAGGCTCCTTCCGAAATCACCCAATCTACTGCCAAGGCGCCTGCTGATAACAGCGGATATATACGCATGCGAAAGCAATACAATGACCTTTATAATGAATATGTACAAAAGGGAAGCAACGATCCCGAGATGAAAAAGAAGCTCGACAATCTCTCCCAAAGCATGGCTAAGGAAAACCTTCTTCAGTCGAATGAAGCACAGGTGGCCAGCGGTAATCCGAGTGTAGTGTCCATAAATGACCTTGTTCAGAAGCGAATAGATGCCCAGGCTGCCCTGGAATCTGCTAAACAAA
The DNA here is from genome assembly GCA_035555335.1 of Puia sp. Taxonomy (GTDB): domain Bacteria; phylum Bacteroidota; class Bacteroidia; order Chitinophagales; family Chitinophagaceae; genus Puia. The sequence continues at coordinate 555,649 of DATMGS010000014.1, read as the reverse complement.
AGATTACTTCAATAGAGGCCAGGTTATCTCAACTGCAGCAGGGACTGACAGGCATGGGGGCAAAGGGTGTGAATCTGCAAGAGTTCGATAAGGAAATACAATTGGCCTCGGGAGAATATACCGCAGCCAAAGATCAACTGAATATGGCCATTAATTTGTCGCAGAATAGCTCCGCCTTGCACCAAACCTTGATAGGCGTGCCTGCTTCAGGACCTGAAAAATCAAAAAGGACAATGATCCTGATGGGGGCCGGGACGGGTGCTTTTTTCCTTGCCTGCCTGGTCGTTATCCTGTTAGAATTTTTCGACCAGTCTATAAAGACGCCTGCTCAGTTTCACAAACTGACCGATCTCCCTTTGATAGGCACGATTAACCGTATCAGGTTAATACCAGGCGAGAACGTGATCGCCAAAGTAGCTTCTTTCGACGCAGAGGAAAAGAACCGGAATAATACGTTCCTTGAATTACTGCGCAAGCTGCGATATGAACTTGAAAGCAGTAATAAGCGGGTTATTTTATTCACCAGTACCGAACCGCAGCAAGGAAAGACCATGCTGATCCAAGCATTGTCTTATATATTGAGCCTGGGTAAAAAAAGTGTCCTGATCATCGATACTAATTTTTGCAATAACGATCTTACTAAGAATACGAATGCGCAGCCCAATCTTGAAAAGTTCAATTCGAACGGGACACCTTTTAATAAAAGCGAATTCAGAAAATTGACCTCTCCTACATCCGTGGCCAGTGTGGAAGTTATCGGATGTCAGGGAGGAGACTATACTCCTACGGAGATCCTGCCAAAAAATCACCTTTTGAATTATCTTGACCAGATAAAAGAGCAATATGATTTTATCTTCATGGAAGGAGCTCCCCTGAATTCATTTACAGATACGATGGAATTGATCAACTATGCGGACGGGATGATTGCCGTGTTTTCGGCAGAAGCACAATTTACAAGCCTGGACAAGGCATCTGTTCAATTCCTGGAACAAAATAAAAGTAAGTTTATTGGCGCTATACTGAATAAGGTAGAGGTCAATCATTTGGATATATAATCCCTGCCGATGTTTTTGCAATTAAGAAATACATATATAGAGCAAAGAACAGAGAAATTCGCTCCTCTTGTAAAAAAACGAATCTCCTGGTCGGACCATGCAAGAGGCCTCGCTATAATGTTGGTGGTATACAGGCATATTGTGGTGGGAGCGCAACGGGCCAATATACCCGTCAGTGCGATCATGTTCAATATGCAGGAAGTGTTCTATAATTTCCGGATGGCGATTTTTTTCGTTCTCTCGGGGCTATTCGTAGCCAATAGCCTGAGAAAAAAATCGACAGGGGAGGTGTTGAAGAACCGGTTTAACAAGATTATGTATCCATACCTGGTATGGGGATTCATCATGATGTCCCTGCAGGTTATTTTTTCCCGGTTCACCAATTCAAAGAGACATTGGTATGAATTGATAAATATCATCATTAACCCCCGGGATGTGGACCATCTGTGGTACTTATATATCTTATTTACATGCAGCGCCCTGTACCTGCTCTTTTATTCGCTGACAAAAAATAAGTGGGTCAATGCCTTTTTAGCCATCGCCCTCCATGTGCTCAATTTTTATTTTATTTCTTTTCTATATGATTACGGCCTGATTTCCGATACCTTCATATACTATATCTATTTTTTCATCGGAACCTGTTTGCCTTCCTTACTGTTGGATGACCAGAAAAGCAGGTCGTTTTTAGGGCTGCGCAACCTGTTGTGGTTGATTCCCTTATTCCTGGCCGGACAATATTTTTGGTTTATTCATAAGGATGACAGGAATACATATTATGCCATCTTCGTTGTTATCAACCTGGCGGCCTGTTATGTTGTTTTTATTCTTACCAACCTGCTGGCAAACTACAAGAGCACGCGATGGTTGTCTTACCTGGGTAGATATTCCTTATATATCTATATTCTTCACGTATCTATTTCAGCTGTTTTGAGGACTATTTATCTTCATTCCGGAATTGTAATTAATACCTGGATATTGCTGTTTTTGCTGTGGCTGGGCGGATTGCTGATACCGATTTTTATTATTAATTTGGGTAGACCCTATGGGATAGAGCGGCTATTTTCGTTGAAAACTAAATCTGATTCATGAGTATTTTCAAAAAGTATTCATATTGGGTGCATTCCGGCAAATACACGGTTATTCAAAAATTTTCCGTGTTGGCTTTGGGAATCGTGTCCTTTATGATGCTTGCCAGGATACTGGAACCCTCGGGCTTCGGGGTATGGGGATTGTTCCTGGTCATAACCTCCATTACGGAAACTGCCAGAACGGCCCTTATCAGGAACGCGTTTATTCGTTTTATGCACCAGACCGAAGAAACCGAACACGGAAAACTTCAGTCAGCTGCGTTTATGTTAAGTCTATGGGTAAGCCTGGGCCTGTCTTTGTTCTTTCTGCTACTAGCGGGTCCGGCAGCATCGTGGCTGAAGGCGCCCCCGCTTGCCTCCATGCTGAGATGGTATTCGGTGACTGTGCTGTTCACTGTCCTGTTTTCACAGGAAGAAATGCTTTTGAACGCCAAAATGGATTTTCGTGGGATTTGCTGGATTTATTGTATCCGGCAGGGACTATTGGTCGGCGCCATCGGTGCCTGCATGATCGGTAAATGGAAGATCTCTCCCAGTTCGCTTTCTATTTTTTATATGTTCTCCGTATTGGCTGGCGGGCTGGTGGGAATATGGTTTTGCCGGCCCTATATAAAATGGGATTTTAGGGGTTACCGGCCCTGGATGGCGAAATTGTGGCAATTCGGGAAATTCGTCTTCGGGACCAATATAAGCTCCCTTCTTTTCCGAAGCACTGATAATTTCATCACATCGAACTATTTCGGTACCGTCGTGTCCGCTTATTATAACGCATGCCTCAGGATCGGAAACCTGGTCGATATACCTTCACAGGTATTAGGGGACCTGTTGTTTCCAAAGGCGGCCAAATATAACAGTACCGACAAGGCAGCTATCAAGCATATCTATGAGCGTACGGTAGGGGCGATCCTCATATTTTCCATGCCATCCCTGATTGTATTGTTGCTGATACCCAACTTTATTTTACACGTGTTGGTGGGGTCCAAGTTCCTTGTCGCCGCACCTGTGCTTAGGATAACAGCCTTTTTTGGGTTTACGTTACCTTTTCTCAAGCAATTCGGTACGATCATGGACGCCACGGGCCATCCTGATATTAATTGCAGGGTCATGGTCGTTGCGTTGGGCATCGATATCCTGGCTAATCTGGTCGGAATCCATTTCTTTGGGGTGATAGGAGCGGCCATTGGGACGGCTACCACCTATTTTATCATTTGCATCGTGATGCAAGTGATCCTTTATCGAAAATTCGGCGTGGAATTCCTGAATGCTTTTAAAAATGCGTTCTCCCTTTACGGGGAAATTTTTGCTTCGGGCAGACTTTTTTTTAAAAATAGAGGGAAAAATAAGATCAGCAGTATATGAGAAATATACCGAATAACGGGACACAGGGCAAACGGTACAGACATACAAAGGAAGGGGTCCTCGAGATCCTGGTGATTGGCTTTATAGCCGCGGTGCTCATTTTTTTGATGATGAAGATAGTTTTTTTTTAATTCAAATAACTATTTGGATCCGTCATGAAATCGATAACTCATACAGTCAGCCCAAGCAAGATGAAGACTTATCTCCTGCTTGTTCTATTGCCTTTGCTGGCGGTAGGATTCTCTTGTATGATGGTCAAGGCGGGCAACGTGCCGCCTCTTTTTTTCATTGTAGCAATCATCGGTGCGGCTGTCGCCATATTTTCAGTTATTTACCCGGAATTCGGGTTTTATGTTGCCCTGATGGTCCCTTATTTTATATTCGACGCCATACGTTTTTTTAATACGGACCTTCCTGTGGGGTCAGCTATTGACGCTATGGTATGGATAACATTTATCGGGGTCGTGTTAAAAATGCGCGCCAACCGGGTGCCATTCTGGACTAATTGCAATAACATAGTTTTTTTCTTATACCTCTTCATCCAGGGTTATTATTTCATAGAGTATTTTAATCCGAACGGAGGATCCATTGCGCTCTATTTTGCTATTTTGAAGAGGAATGTTTCGATCCTGCTGTTTTTATACTGTGCGTTGCAACTCTTCACAGACCTGAAGGCCATACAGCGATTCCTCACGGTATGGCTATTTCTTTCATTTCTCGCGGGCGCTTATGCCTGTTACGAAGAGTGGATGGGTCTTCCAAAATTCGAGCTGAATTATATCCTGGCTGATCCTCTCCGGGAAGCGTTAAGCTCCTTAGATAACGGGGATTATAGGAAATCGTCGTTCTTATCCGGTTGTACCGATTTCGGTCTTTCCATGGCCGGTACGATCGTTATTGCCCTCACTTTTTTCCTGGGGTTAAAGACATCCCGTAACCGGAAGTTGTTTTTGCTGATTTCGGCCATTTTAATGAGCATGGGCATGGCTTATTCCGGGACCAGGACGGCGACATTCATGCTGACCCTGGAGATCTTTCTCTATATATTTATGACAATTACGGAAAGGAGGACCTTTGTGTTTGCCGCTTTTTTCGGAGTCCTTTTTCTTTTTATCTTATTTGCTCCGATTTATGGGAATGGCACCATTAACCGTCTGAAGTCAACTTTTCAATTAAGCAGCGATGAGTCGCTTCAGGTCAGGGACGTTAACAGGCATTATATTCAGCCTTATATTTACACCCATCCCATCGGTGGGGGGATAGGGACTACCGGAGTAGTGAATTATGTGCATAATATTGGTCATCCGCTAGCCGGGTTTCCTACCGACAGCGGCTTATTGAATATCGTCCTTGAACAGGGGTGGATAGGCCTGCTCATTGTTTGTTTTAGTTATTTCATTTTCCTGAAACTCTGTGTTCAGTCTTATTACAGATCTGATAATCCCAGGTTCAAAGTTATATACCTGGCTATTTCATGTTGCATTTTTGGATTCGTATTTGCCCAATATGCGCAAATCGCCATCGGTCAGGTGCCAAACGGCTTTCTTTTTGCCGGGCTAATGGCCATTGTCATCCGGTTGAACAGCATAGAACAATCCGCTCATTCAGCTATAAAACAAAAAATATAAAAATGAGAAATTTGATTATGACCCTTGTATCCATGCTTTTATTTTATGGAGCATGGAGTCAGCAGACCAGGAGTCTTACGACAACCAATTTTAATCCGAATGTGGATAGTCTTGCAGAGGGGCTGGTCGCACTAGCCATGAATAACCCCTCTATCCGGTATGACGAGAATCTCGCCCAGCAGTTCAACTATTTGTACAAAGCGTCGAAGACGGCCTGGCTGAACAACATCGTTGCCCAGGGGAACCTGAACGAGTTCTCCATCTCGGATCCGTCCTCTGCCAAGACGGCCAACCTGTACCCGCGGTATAATTTCGGGATTTCAGTGCCTTTTGGAATGTTTATCAACAATCCCAAACTAACTAAATCCAATTATTACAAGTACCAGGCTACTATCAGTCAGGTTGAGGTCGAGCGGAGAACTGTCCGGAAAGAAGTGCTGATCAGCTATCATAATTATTTGATGAATAAGCAGTTATTGGCTTTGCAGCAGCAGGTGATCAATGACTGGCATATCATTTATATTAAGAACGAGCAAAAATTCACGAAAGGTGAAATAACGCTGGAATCCTTCTATAGCACTACACGTATTTATAATGACGAGTTGAATAAGCAGGTGGTATTGACAGCGGCCATCCAGGATGCGGAAGCTCAACTGGAAGCCCTGATCGGCATGAACCTGAACGATGCGATTCAAATGATAAACGATCATAAAAACCAATAAGGAAGCGATGATTAAAAACAGGGATATCATCGTCGTCGGCCTTCAGCCCTGGGATATCGAGATCGGGAGTAATTGCAAGAATGTTGCTATCGAATTTTCAAAACACAACCGGATCCTGTATGTGAATCCTCCGATGGATCTGAATACGCGCATAGTCCATAGCAAGAGACCCTATATAAGGAAGCGGCTGGATATTATCAAGAGCGGGAATAATCTTCTTCAGGTTGCTCCCAATATCTGGAATTTATTTCCCAAAGATATTATCTATTCCATCAACTGGTTGCCGGGTCAATCGATTTTTGACTTTTTCAACTTGTCGAATAATAAGAAGTTTGCCAAAAACATCTCCGAAGCGGTAGCAAAACTAGGGTTTTCGGATTTTATTCTTTTTAATGACTGTGACATGCTGCGGAGCTTTTACCTCCAGGAATTGTTGCAGCCTTCGCTCAGTATTTATTATTTCAGGGATCATTTGATGGCAGTGCAATATTGGTATAAACACGGCCATGTTTTTGAGCCGCAGTTAATGAAGAAGAGTTCCCTGGTCTGCGTTAATTCCGAATATCTTTTGAATATTGCAAAGAAGAACAATCCCCATTCCTTTAATGTCGGATCCGGCTGCGATCTCACGCTGTTTAACCCGGATAAACCTGTCAGCGTCCCCCCCGATATGGTCAATATTACAGGCCCGATTATCGGTTATATTGGAGCGATCATTAGTTACCGGCTGGACCTGGAAATGCTGATCGGGCTATGCCGGAAAAGGCGGGAATGGAGCTTTGTCTTTATTGGCATGGCTGATAAGGACTTTTCCAATTCCGAGCTGATGGACTTGCCGAATTGTCATTTCCTGGGATTAAAGCAGGAGAGCGAATTGCCGGATTATCTTTCCCTGTTCGACGTGGCCATGAACCCTCAAAAGCTAAATCAAATGACGATCGGCAACTACCCCCGGAAAATTGACGAATATCTTTCTATGGGCAAGGCTACCGTTGCGACAGATACCATATTCATGCAGGAGCTCTTCAAGGATTATGTCTATCTGGGCCAATCGGTAGACGACTTTGAAAGATTGATTTTCAAAGCCCTTTCAGAGGACAATGAAGATTTGCGCCGGAAAAGGGTCCTTTTCGCGCAAACGCATTCCTGGGAAAATCATGTAAACACTATCTACAACGCCATCGAAAGCCTGCGGCCCGATTGGACTTCTGCTTCCTAAACGCTTGTCTTTCGCAGGCCATCAATTATATCTTTTCAATATCTGCATAACAAAAGGATCTATTTTCCGCGCAGTATCGCTTTGAGGCTTGCCGAAGAATTGGGTTTCGTATTCATTGCGGTAAGCTCCGCCGGCCTGCGAGCGGGCGAAAGTACTTCTGTGTAAGGAGGTATAGGTCATGTATCCGATGCTCCCGATGCCTAATGTGATATAGGCCGCCAGAAAAAGCGATCCTGCCCATTTAATGCCGTTATGCCGGATATGAGAGAACGTCTGGATGGCTACGGCTGCAATCAGTGGTAAAACCGGCACCCAAAACCTGGGATCGTAAAACGGCCAGTTGAACAGGAGTATGGAATAGAACAGCAGGTATACTTTGATGATGACCGGAATGGTATTCTTTCGGAAAAAAAGGATATAGATAAAGAGAGCAAAGATCAGCAGCCCGAATAAGATGAAAAAGGCTTCTCCGCTGGAGAAAGGAAAATAACGGAAAACCTTTGCCAGGGAAGTATTCATGGATATTTCCCCCCATTCGGTGAAATGCCATTTAATAATGGACAGGCGGCTCAGCCCTTTTTGGAATTGATTGGACATGACGCCGGTATAGTGATTGAGGCCCAGCAGACGGGAAAAGACGATCACACCTACCACCAGCAGAAAGAGCACGACAATCAAAATTTTGTTCCTGCGCAGGATCAGGATCAATTCCTTCCTGTATTCCCAGACCAATCCTGCTAACAAGGCCGCGAACAATGCGACGCCGACGGTCCGGGTCAGAAACGCAAGGATGCCGGCAACAAAGGCAAGGAGCAGGTAACCGATCTTTCTGGTGTTGCTGAAACAGTAAAAAAGATAAAGGCTGCTCATGGAAAAGAAGAGGTATTGCATTTCCGAGAGCGGATGCGTAACGAACTTGATGGTCGTCCAGTTCAGTAATACCAGCACCATCATCAGCAAGGGATTGATAGCGTGGCCGAATATTTTTTTAACCAGGTACAGGGCGGTGAACAGGTAGGCACAGTTGATAAGGACGATGCTAAAGGATCGCAGAATACCCAGTTTGGACAGGATTAGTAACAGGACGGTGTATCCGTATGGCATATAATCTTTGGCGGCATCCGAGTCGGGGGGGCATCCAAATTCAATACAGTCCTTAATTCCGAAATAGCGTACGGTATCTACACAGAGCCTTATGGGCGTCAGGCAGTTGATCAGGTACAAGGCTGCCAGCAGCGCGAAAGAGCACTTAAGGAACAATGTGTACCTGGAGTCGGCGGCAGGGGAGGATTGTATCGGCATATTTTTTATTTTAGGTCAGTTCTCTCCAACGGCTATGACGGATAGCCCGGTGGTATATCCCATCAGTTTGTCCATTTGCCGGAAGAAAGGAACCAATTTATTATACAGGCTCAATTGGGCTTTGGGGATAATCTTATTTTTCAGCAAGGAGCCGGTAAACCACCATCCCGGGATAGCCGCACTGTTGAAATAGCGAGAGTAGATTACTTTCATCCCATCCGCTTTCAGCAAGCCGGCCAGCCTTTTCTTATTATATCTCCTGATATGTCCTAACTCGGTATCCAGAGAATTGAATAACCAGCCATAGGCCGGCACCAGTATGATCAATCTCCCATGTGGTTTCAGCATGTGCCTGCAATTGCTGATGGCCAGCCGGTCATTTTCAATGTGTTCAATGACGTTCGATGCAAGGATCGTATCAAAACGGCCGGCCAGGTGGGGGTACCTGTCTTCGAAATCGGGTAAGGACAGGTTCAGCTGATAAATACCATCCAACCGTGGATGACTGCCAAATCGTTGTTGCAGGATAGAGGTATATTGTTCCCTAAGATCGCTCAGGCTGACCAGCAAGGGGCATTCCAGCAGGAGTTCCGAGATATTGCCGATACCGCTGCCGATTTCCAGCAGAGAACCTTTGCAATAAGGGGCCATGCTTTCGAATAGCCAGCGGTTAAAAGCGGGTACCAGGGCAAACCGTTCCAATGTATCGTGGCCAGTTGGATCGTCGGCAGATGTCTGATGCGATCCTGCGTTCATCCGCGAAACAAATTATATTTGAGAATACAGAAGATGGCCCTTAAGCCGTCCTTCCAGTTTATTTTTTTCCCCTCTTTATACGTACGGCCGTAGTAAGAGATGCCTACTTCATAAATCCTGATATCCTTGATTCGGGCGATTTTGGCCGTGACTTCCGGCTCGAATCCAAACCTTTTCTCTTTTAAAGGGATTTGCTGGATGATAGGAGTCTTGAATAGTTTATAGCAGGTTTCCATGTCCGTTAAATTCAGATTGGTGAAAACATTGCTGAGGGTAGTGAGGAATTTGTTGCCTATTGAATGCCAGAAGAACAGGATGCGATGAGAGCTTCCTCCCAGGAAGCGGGAACCGTAAACGATGTCGGCAGAGCCGCGTACGACTGGCTTCAGAAGGATATTGAATTCTTCGGGATCATATTCGAGATCCGCATCCTGGATGATCAGGTATTGACCGGTGGCTTTGGCGATTCCCGTATGGATGGCGGCGCCTTTGCCCTTATTGACCTCGTGTTTAAAATATTGCAGGTTCAGGTGTGGATGATTTTCCCTATATAATAGCAAAACCTCCTCCGTGTTGTCGGTTGAACAATCATTGATCAGGATGATCTCTTTGCTGATTCCATTGATCAGCGTCACCGCCTCTACCCTGTCGAGTATAAGATGAATGGTGCGTGCCTCATTATATGCCGGGATAATGATTGAAAGAGAGGTGAAATTTTCCATCTTGGTTTGAAGGGTTATTATTCGGAATTTGGTAATAAGAACGATATAAATTTTCGTTGATGGCCGGCTAATCGGGCGCCGGCAAAATACAATATGTATAACTGATATCCAATAATTTACTAATGTTTTTTTATCTATTGTCCTCCGGAGGGGATTTTAACAGATCGTCGATAAAAATCAGCCTGGAGTGTTGGGTTTTCAGGAAGGATTTACGGGCTTTTTTTATCTTAAGTAAAGCCGCAGCCTGGCGGAGCGCAAACAGGAAAAGAAAGAACAGCGTTTTTATGTACCGGATATCTTTTCCTTTGATGATGACGATCAGGACAAAGGACAGCAAAAAAGATAAGAGTGCCAGCAACCAGGCATAAAATAAAGCCGGGTCGGTAAAATAATCGATGACCATGAATAAGAATGATGCTCCAAGAACGATAAAAAGGGGTGGCCTGATGGTGTTGTATCCGAAGTAGACCAGGTTCAGATCGAATTTACGAATCCCCCGGGCCAGGATTCCGAAGCTGGTCTTGAAATATTTGAAGTGCGAACTCAGCCAGCGCGTCCGTTGGTTTTCCAGTGATTTCCCCGTTATAATTTTCTCATCGAACAAGATGGCGTCTGGTGCAAAGGCTATTCTGTCGACTCTTTGCACGAGGTGGGATTGGAGCATCTTATCGAAGCCGCCAAGCAGATCGGTGTATTTGATAGACTGATACAGGTCGAGATCTATGGCTATCCCCGAACCCCATATGGCGGAGGAAAGACCCAGTCTCATCCTTGCTTCCCTTTCAATGAAAAAATTGAACATGTCCCCGATGGCGTCCATGCGTGCATACATGGTATCCGTATTCTTCGGCTTAAAATTAGCCTGCACTACCCGATAACCTTTTCGAAAATGATTATTCATCACTTCCAGAAAAGAAGGGTGCAGGAGATTGTCCACATCGAGGATAATGAACGCGTCATGTTTTTTACGAAACCGATCGAGGGCGTACTGGATGGACCTGATCTTTGAGTGAAGGGCCGGTTCCGGTGTCAGGATGGTGATCCGGGGATCCGAAAAGGACAGCGGTTTGGTGGGATCGCAATCATCAGCTACTACATAGACAAACAGGTTTTTGTATGTTTGTTTTAAAATGGAATCGATTAGCGGAATCACGAATTCCGTCTCCTGATGCGCGGTGATAATGAGACCGAACTCAAATTGTTTATCCGTCAAAAAGGGCCTGCGCTCAAAGGGTGTCCGGATCCTGAAAAGGCATATAATTCCGTAACAGAGAAGAAGGATAGCCGGAATGAACAGGTAAATGGCCAGCAGGACCTGTACAATCAGGAACAAAATACGCAAAGCTTCAAAAAATACAGTCATGGTGGATTAGCATATTTAATTTACGGATCTCCGGACGATCGGGCATAGCAAGCGCCTATTGTTGCCTGCCGGCTTTTTCCCACAGGACGGACTGTTGACCCTTTCTATAACGGATAAACCCTAAATAAAGTGAAACATTCTGGAAAAAGAAATAGTACGGGATATAAAGAAGTTTCACCTTGATTTTTTTTTCCGACAGGATCCACCCTATTATGGCTGCCATGTAGAAAATAATCTGCCCGGCAAGGATAACACGGTAAAGCGGTGCGTTTTCCCTGACGGCCAGCACGATGTTCAGGATAAAAATAATAGGCAGGAAGACAGGGCAAAGCGTCCATCGCAGGACCCGATGGGACAGGTATTGAAAGGACAGCAGCGGGTATTTAAAAATATTCAGCAGATCTTTAAGCATGACCATGGACTGAAAAGCTCCCGCGCTGATACGGATCTTTCTTTTTTTCTCTTCCATCATCGAGGTCGTAGGGTTTTCTGAAGCATAGGCGCCCGGTTCGTATTCGATACGGTAGCCCTTCCGGCAGATCTTCAGGGAGATGATAAAGTCATCCAACAGCACGTTGTCGTCTACGGGTTCATACAGAGACGTTCGAATGGAGAACAACTCCCCGGCGGCCCCTACTACCGTATAAAAATCCGCATCCAGCTTTTTTAGCATCGACTCATATTTCCAATACAGACCTTCCCCGGCGCCGGTAATTTTCCCGCCGGCTGTCGACAGGATCTTTTTCTCACCCGCCACGCCGCCTACTTTCGGATCGTTGTAATGGCGGACGATCATGGAGATACATTCCTTATTGAGTAAGGTATTGGCATCGCAAAAAATGACGATAGGGGTTTTGACGGTACCCATCGCGCGGTGCATAGCAGCAATTTTCCCCTTTCTTTCAGGCTGATGGAGAACCCGTATTTGCTTATAGCGCCCTGCAATGAGAGGCGTATTATCCGTGGAACCGTCCGTTATGAAGATAATATCGAGCTTGTCCGATGGATAGTCCAGGGATAAAGTATTCTGTATTTTTTCCTCGATAAAGCTTTCTTCATTATAAGCTGCTATGATCAGCGTCACTGGCGGGAGATCTGCGGAATATTTTTTGACCGGCCGCCCTTTGAGAAGGTTCCTGGCTTTTATCAGGGCCCACACCAGCAATCCATATCCGGCATAGCTATATAAGATTATGAAAATGCCTGTAAAGAATAAAATTTTTGCAAATAACATTAGGGGTATGAGGTTCCTGCTTTTAAAGGATATGGAGTCGACATCGGTATTTTAAAGAAGATGGCAAGATGAATTCTTTCCTTAAAACGAATTATTACTGAAGTACAATAATATAAAAATTATCTTAATAATCCTGATTAAATTTGGACATTAGGCGGAAAAAGCCTGCAATTCCCCATGAGGTATTTACTCTGTTTTTTTATCCATTTTCTTTTTTCCGGGCATAGTGGTAAACAGGTAGTCCACGGTGCCGGCGATGCTGTAGGTCCGGTCAGACCAGCTGCGGCCGTCAGGGATTCCCTTCCCAAAATAATGGTTGGCGAAGGCGAATACCAGGTGTTTTACCTGGATCAGAACAGACATTGGTTTGGTTCCGGGGGTAACCTGAATACCCTGGGAGTAAATAAAGCAGGGAGGCCTGGTCTTGCCATTCCCGTCAGCGTTACCCCTTCTGACCTGACCTTTAAGACTGTGGCGGGAAGCCTGCATGGGGGCGCGGCCATCGATACAGATGGATATGTGTGGACCGTTGGGGACAATGCGCAGGGCCAACTGGGCATTGGTAACCGGGAACCTGTGGCGGTGGCCGCTAAAGTGACTACTGACAGTTCCGGGCGTCCTTTTTCCCCTGTCGTGCAGATCTGCGCCTATTTTTCCGGGAATGCCAATAATGGATGGTATGCGATCAAAACGGATGGCACTTTATGGATATGGGGCTCTACCCTGAATGGGATGCGGGGAGACGGCACCTGGGGCGGAATGACCCTGCGCCCTGTCCAGGTCCCGATACCCGGTGGGCGGCGGGCGAAACAGGTAGTTGCCGGCGGCATGCTGATCCTGCTTTGCACGGATGGTACAGTGTGGACCTGCGGCAATGCGGAGAGGGTACAGAATGCGGGGTATGCCGCCGTTGGAAACGCTTATTTAACCCTTCACCAACTCACCGGCTTATCTGATATAATACAGGTAGCGGGCGGTATCTCCTTTAACTATGCGCTGAAAAAAGACGGTACTTTATATGGTTGGGGCGCTTATGGTTCCTACATGGGATATTATGCCGCATCGGGCAGCGGGATTGTCCTGCCCGTTCCTACGGTATTGTCCAATATCATGAAGGGCCTGCCGCATCCCATACGCTCCATCGTTACGAATTCCGTATGCACGCATGTCCTGTTAATGGACGGTTCGCTATGGGGCTGGGGAGATAATGCGATGGGAACGGTGGGAAACGGAAAGGAGTTGGACTTCTCGTCTACCGAGCATCCCTATTCGTGGAGTTTTCGCCCCGGCGAGTTGCTGCAGCAGCTTCCCGTCCGGGTCGTTGCCGATCGCAGCGATTTTGTGGCCGTTTACGGCTCGAGTGTGTTCACATTTTATACATACGCTCAAACAGCCGATGGAATGCTGTATTCATGGGGGAGAAATAAAGGATCCGTATTGGGTAACGGAGTAGTGGGGTGTACTTCTGAGATAACGGCCCGTTATCCCAATTCCTGGGATGTAACGGCTCCTGTCGTAGTCTTTCCCTTGAGGCTGACCAGGACGACGTCGGACCCGGGTCCCTATTGCCGGCTGCATCCGGACTCGAGTGCCTGCAACAAATGCTCCCTCATGCGTCCTTAACCAGGTCTGGTTAATTTAATCCTCTATAACGAAGCGGGCATCGGTTTATTTTACTTCACATCGTTTTTTATTGAAATACTTTCTATCACCTGGATTTGGTTCCTTTTGGTATGATTCTTGGACTTTGAGAAAGGCTTTAAATATAAATTGACCGATAGCTAGGTGTTTCCCTTATATTTTAGAAAGGCTGTAAGAGCAAGATACACATTTACCCTAAAAGCCCTGTTATAGACCGGGCATGTTATAGTTCATATAATCCGTATAATCCTAAAATCCACCTTATGAAAGCCAAATTTCTACACTACAAAAAAGTCGCGTACAAGCTACTTTTTCTTTTATTTTTTCACCTTTTCATTTTTGTGGATTTTTCGTTCGGACAAAGTGAATCAAATGATATGATCACCTATGATACTACCATTAAGTATACAGGCAGATCGGGTCAATCCGGACTGATAGCGGGAGTACAGCAATATTGGCAGGTCAGGATCACCCGCCCGAGGTATTATTTCACGGCGAACAGCGCCGACGCCGCCAGCAGACCCCTTATATTATCTATGCCCGGAGCAGGGGAAGTAGGTACTGACACGAACAATTTAGTGAAGTACGGCCCGCATTTCTGGCTGAAGAACGGATGGGACGGCTCCGTGATGCTTGGTAACGGAAAGCATTACCCGCTTCTGATCACAGTATGCCAGGCCACGTCCAATACGCGCCCGTGGTTTACCCAATCTCTGATCGATACCCTGATCAAATATTACCATCCCCGGGCAAACGGCATTCATATGAGCGGCCTGAGCCAGGGTTTCTGGGTGCTCTCACAAACATTGAAATATGCGGCTTTTTCCGGAGACGAACATACCATGCCGCTAATAAATAGCCTGACGGAGCTGGAAGGGGTCGGACCATCGGATACCTATGGTTCGGATATGCCCTATCCTACTTCCTTCGGACATTGGGCGTCCAAATACGGAGGCAAGTTTTGGGGCCTTGAAGGCAGCAACGATCCTAGAAACGTCTGGCAGATATCGGAAAATATCAATGACAGTGTTTCCGGTAAAGCTTATTTCACTTACGAAGGAGATGGCGGAGGCGCGCATTGCTGCTGGAATGATTTCTATAATCCCGCTGTCACCAACTGGCAAAACATGGCTGCTCCTTACGGGAATAGCTATATAACATCAAAGACTGCTCATCCGAATACCGCCGGCACCTATACGGCGGCGTCAGGTAATGTGTTTCAGTGGATGCTGCGTCAGGGAGATACGACTCTTATAACCGGTTCGGCCACTCCTCCGGTCCCTACGCCGACTCCGCCTACTGCGTCCGCCGGCGCCAGCCAGTCCATACAACTGCCGGTCAATTCGGTAAGCCTGACCGGTACGGCCACACCACAAGCCGGGCGTAGTATCGCTTCCACTTCATGGACCTATACCAGCGGGCCCACCGGAGCGGTGATTACAACTCCTTCCAGTCTGTCCTCCACCGTGACAAACCTCATGGCAGGGACTTATGTCTTTACACTCACCGTCACCGATGATTTAGGCCAGAAAGCTACCTCCACCGTGACTATAACGGTAGCGGCCGCATCTGCTCCTGCCCCTTCCGGGCCATCGGCTCCGATAGTGGTAGGTCCGGGTGAGTACCAGGTATTCTTTTTAGATCAGAACAGGCATTTGTTTGGTTCAGGCACCAACTTAACTACGTTAGGTGTTGGCGGAACGGGAACTCCGGGACTTGTCCTGCCCGTTGTCGTAACTCCTTCCAACCTGACTTTTAAAACGGTTGCAGGCGGTCTGCATGGCGGCGCCGCAATCGACACAAACGGATACGTCTGGACTTTCGGAGATAATGCGCAGGGGCAATTAGGGAACGGGACCACGACTAATACATCCGTGGCAGTACAGCTAACCGTGGACAATGCGGGTAACCCCTTTAAAAACATCTCGCAGGTTTGCGCTTACTTTTCCGGAAATGCGAATAATGGCTGGTACGCCATTAAAACGGATGGTACTTTATGGATATGGGGATCTACCCTCAACGGTATGCGCGGGGATGGTACGGCGGGCGCTTCCAATCTTCGCCCGGTGCAGGTGCTTATTCCCGGGGGCAGATCGGCCCGGCAGATCGTGGCGGGCGGGATGCTGGTCCTCCTCTGCACGGACGGTACGGTATGGACCTGCGGCGGGAATGGTCAATTCCTGCAGAACCTCGGATATGCCGCCAGCGGTAACAGCTATCTTTCCCTTACTCAGCTTACAGGCCTTTCGAATATTACCCAGGTAGCAGGAGGGATTGCCTTCAATTATGCACTGAAAAATGACGGCACTTTATATGGATGGGGATATAACGGGTCTTATATGGGGAACTATGCGGCTCAAGGCTCCGGAACCCCTATTGCGACCCCGACCGTTCTGAGCAATATAACGAATGCTTTACCGCATCCCATCGCCTCGATCGTTACGAATACGGTGTCCACACACGTTATTTTAACCGATGGCAGCTTATGGGGATGGGGCGACAATGCCATGGGAGCCGTCGGTACGGGCACTGAACTGGATTATTCCGCGACAACCAACCCTTATTCATGGGATTTCAAAAATGGCGATCTCCTGCAGGTGTTACCCGCGAGGATCGTGTCTTCCCGGAGCGACTTCGTCGCCATCTTCGGGTCCAGTGTGTTTACTTTTTATACCTATGCGGAAACCGCCGATGGAACCTTATACTCCTGGGGAAGGAATAAGGGTGCTGTGCTGGCAAATGGAGTAGTAAGCTGTTCCTCTAATGTTACGGCTACTTACCCCAACTCATGGGATGTACCGACGCCTACGGTGGTAAAGCCCTTTGCGCTCACCAAAACAACCGTTGCGTCTTGCCCTTATTGTATACTTCATCCCGGCGGATCGCCCTGCAGTGATTGTTCGACACCAGCGATCATTCCCGTTGCTAACGCAGGGGCCAATATCACGATTACATTACCTGTCAATACGGTCAGCCTGGACGGCAGCGCTTCTTCCAATCCGGACGGCGGGACACTGACGTATGCATGGTCGGAGCTTTCTGGTCCGGCGGGTTATACTATCGGCAGCCCGGCCGCTTCCAAGACGGCTGTCACGAACTTAGTGCAGGGCGTATACGTATTCCGGCTAACGGTAACCAACACACAGGGAAATACGGCAACCGCTTCGGTAACCGTGACGGTGAACCCGGCGCCGGTGATCATTCCCGTTGCCAATGCAGGAACCAATATTACTATTACGCTGCCTGTCAATACGGTCAACCTGGATGGCAGCGCGTCTTCAAATCCCGGCGGTGGAACACTGACCTATGCATGGTCGGAAGTCTCCGGTCCTGCGGGCTATACTATCGGCAGCCCGGCTGCCGCCACGACTGCTGTTACGAATTTAGTGCAGGGGATCTATGTGTTCCGGCTGACCGTTACCAACAGTCAGGGGAATATAGCGACGGCTCCGGTAACGGTGACGGTGAACCCGGCCCCGGTGATCATTCCCGTTGCCAATGCAGGGAGCGATCAGATTGTTACGCTGCCTGTCAATACGGTCAACCTGGATGGCAGCGCGTCTTCCAACCCGGACGGCGGTGCACTGACCTATGCGTGGTCGGAAGTTTCCGGTCCTGCGGGCTATACCATTACCAGCCCTGCCGCCTCCATGACCTCCGTCACCAACCTGGTGCAGGGGGTATATGTATTCAGTCTCACCGTGACTAACAGTCAGGGCAAGACCGCCAGCGCTACAGTGACAGTTAAAGTAAATAATGCGGCCTATCTTACACCTGTTGCGAATGCAGGGGCCGATATTACTATTACACTGCCTGTCAATACGGCCAACCTGGATGGCAGCGCGTCTTCCAATCCGGACGGCAGTGCATTGACCTATGCGTGGTCGGAAGTCTCCGGTCCTGCGGGCTATACCATCGGCAGCCCGTCTGCTTCCGCGACCTCGGTCACGAACCTGGTGCAGGGAGTATACATATTCCGTTTGTCCGTGACCAACAGCCAGGGGAATAGTGCGACGGATATGGTGACGGTGACGGTGAACCCGGCTCCGGTGATCATTCCCATTGCGAATGCAGGGAACGATATTACTATTACACTGCCTGTCAATATGGTGAGCCTGAATGGTAGCGCGTCTTCCAACCCGGGCGGGGGAACACTGACGTATGCGTGGTCGGAAGTTTCCGGTCCGGCGCAGTATACCATCGCCGATCCGACCACAGCTTCCATTCAGGTGACCAACCTGGTCCAGGGAGTTTATGTATTCAGCCTGACAGTAACGAACAGTCAGGGACAGACGGCCACTGCGACGGTAACTGTGACCGTCAATGCGGTGGCGGTTAATATACCGCCGGTGGCAAATGCAGGCCCCTCTATAACGGTTGCCATGCCTGCCAGTCCCCTGAACCTGAACGGTTCAAATTCTTATGATCCCGATGGCACGATCGTGTCTTATAACTGGTCCTTGTTGTCCGGGACGTCAGCTGGGGTAACCATCGTCAATTCGAACACGGCTACACCCACCCTGTATGGATTGACTCCTGGCCAATATGAATTTGAACTGGTGGTGACAGATAATAACGGAGCAACTTCAACATCGGACGTGACTATTATAGTCACCAATGGGAACAATTCACTTACGGCCAATGCCGGGGCCGATACTTCGATCGGGCTTCCCGACAATACCGCCACCCTCGATGGCTCGGGTTCCAGTGATACAGGTGGAACGATCTCTTCCTACCAATGGCTGCAGGTCAGCGGCCCTTCTTCCGCCTCACTGGCGGCGCCCAATGCCTCCATCTGTGATATCAGCGGTCTGCAAGCAGGGCTCTATGTCTTTAGCCTGACTGTAACAGATGATCAGGGAGCCAGTAATACCGATACCGTCCAGGTGAGGGTCGTGAATGATCAAAGGACTTCCTCAGCAGAGACGGCGATGCTTTACCCCAACCCGGCCCAGGATCATGTAAACCTGCATATGGTCAGCGACATGAATGGTATTGTAAAAATTAACATATATAATGTTCTGCATTTTATCGTCTTTACAGAGGAAATCGGAAAACAATCCCCTTCGCTGGATCTGTCCATGGTTACCAGCCAGCTGGCGCGCGGCACCTACTTCGTGGAAGTCACGGTCGGCGGAAAACAATGGAAGACACTAAAGCTTGTTAAACAATAATATATAAGCAAATAGTTGAATGCAAGAAGGCGGCGTCCCCCAGGGGACGCCGCCTTCTTTTAGGGAAGGGCCGTATGCAAATATTTTGCCAGAAATCCGGACGATGTTTTTGAGATTAATAAAGGATTAAAATATGGTTTTTTACTTTTTTGACGAGTATTATGGCGGTTTGTAACGGTAAAAGCGCAAAATCTTACAAGCGGGGCTTGGTATGATTAAAAAATTAAATTTTTAAATGGGGATAATTTGCCACAATAAATTTTTTTTTGGAGAGTTCATTTCTTCTTTGGTACAGTTGTTGTTTAGCTCAAAGAGATTTCCAAAGCCCCAGCTCAATTTCGAAGTGTAGTAAATGCCCGTTTTAGAGCAAAGGGGCATCCTATGCCTAAAATCATAACATCCATTTAAAAACTAACCTGAATGAACAATTTTACCCAAGGATCCAGAAAGGCTGTTCTGGCGGGTTTGATTTTTTTTGTTTCTGCCCTTTCTTCATTCGGGCAAACTGAATCCAATGCTCCGGTAACTTATGATACAACCATTACCGAAAAATATCTTAATAATAAAGCATACACCTGGAATGTAAGGATTACCCGGCAAAAGAATGACAAGTCCCTTCGTCCGGTGATATTTTTTATACCAGGGTCGGGAGAAGTAGGAACCAATACGGCCAAACTGACTACCTATGGCCCTCATTACTGGTTGAAAAACGGCTGGGATGGGGGCATAAAGATTGGGAATGGGACACATTATCCTATCCTTGTCACGATCCAGCAGCCCAAGGCCAATATGCGGCCCTGGGATTTGAAGCTGGTATTCGAAGCGCTTTTGAAAATATTACCCGTCAAACTGAATTCTGTCCATGTTTCCGGTATCAGCCAGGGATCCTATGAATGGGGAGAGCTAATTTCTTATTCAGCTTTTTCCGGCGATCATGCCATCATGAGCGAGATTAAAAGCTGGGTAGACCTGGAGGGAGTGGGCCCGGCCAGCGATTTTTCAGGATTTAATCTCCCTTACCCAAGCGTCTTTGGCTATTGGGCAAATCATTATGGAGGAAAATTTTTTGGCCTTGAAGGCTCTTCGGATGATCGTGGAGTCTGGCAGATTTCTGAAAATATAAACGCAAATAAAGCGGGCGCTGCCTTTTTCTCCTATCAGAATATAGGGGGGGGAGAACATTGCTGTTGGAATTCCATGCTTGATCCTTCGGCGACGGATTGGAGCGGCACAGGCTCCAATATTGTATCCAATAGCCTGCATCCCAATACACAAGGCACTTATAAAAAAGGCTCCAATATCTTTCAATGGATACTCAGGCAGGGAGATACAAGCATGGTCTCCGGTTCGGCGGATACAACAAAATCAGGCGATCCTGAACCAGTCACTGCTCCGACTGTCAATGCGGGTAGCGCCCAGTCCGTTACCTTGCCGGCGGGCACGGTGAACCTGAGCGGCACTGCGACGACGGCAAGCGGGACGACCCTCTCTTCGCAGGCATGGACGCAGAAGAGCGGTCCCTCTACCGCCCGGATTGTCACCGCGAATGAACTGAAAACCTCGATCACCGGTCTGGTGACAGGGACTTATATATTTACGCTTACCGTTAAGAATAGCCTGGGGGCGGCAAGTTCGTCAGATGTAGCGGTAACCGTGTTGTTATCCGCTGCCACGGCCCCGGTAGTCGGTGCAGGAGGCGCCCAGACGATCACCCTGCCGGTGAGCTCGGCGAACCTGAGCGGCACGGCGACGGCAGTGAGCGGGACGAGTTTGACATCGGAAAGCTGGACGCAGCAGAGCGGCCCCTCCACTGCCAAATTCGGTACACCGGGTAAATTTATTACCCCCGTCACCGGCCTGGAGGTGGGGAATTATGTATTTACGTTTACCGTTAAGAACAGCCTGGGGCAAACGGCCTCTTCCAATGTGACAGTGACGGTGAAGGCTAAGGTTATCAACACGGCCCCGGTAGTCAGTGCAGGCAGCGCCCAGACGATCACATTGCCGGTGAACTCGGTGAACCTGAGCGCCACGGCGACGGCGGCGAGCGGGACGAGCCTGACTTCAGGGCTATGGGCGCAGAGCAGCGGACCATCGAAAGCCGTGATCGCCACGCCGACCAATACTTTAAAGACTAAAGTGACTAGTCTGGTTACGGGAACTTATATATTCACTCTTACTGCTAAGAATAACCTGGGGCAAACAGCCTCTTCCTCCGTGACCGTGACAGTGAAAGAGGATGTTGCCACGACGCCCAAGGTGAATGCAGGGACTGCCCAGACGATCACACTGCCGGTGAACTCGGTGAACCTGAGCGCCACGGCGACGGCGGCGAGCGGGACGACCCTGACTTCAGGGCTATGGGCGCAGAGCAGCGGCCCATCGAAGGCTGTGATCGCCACGCCGACCAATACTTTAAAGACTAAAGTGACCAGTCTGGTTACGGGAACTTATATATTCACTCTTACTGCTAAGAACAGCCTGGGGCAGACGACCTCTTCGTCGGTGGCGGTGACAGTTAATGCGGTCAATACGGCGCCGGTGGTGAACGCAGGCAGCGCTCAGTCGATCACTGCGCCGGCGAGCTCTACTTTCCTGCAGGCCACGGCTACCGCGGCGAGCGGGACGAGCCTTTCTTCGGAGACATGGGTCCAGACCAGCGGTCCTTCCGCGGCTACTATTAATAGACCCGCCAATTCATTGTCGACGGCCATTAGCGGTCTCCTGCCGGGCACTTATGTATTTACGATTACGGTGAAAAATAACCTGGGGGAGACGGCCTCCTCCTCTGTGGCTGTGACTGTAATATCGACCGCTGCCGCTCCGGTGGTGGGTGCGGGCAGCGCCCAGACAATCACGCTGCCGGTTAACTCGGTAAACCTGAGCGGTACGGCGACGGCGGCCAGCGGCACGACGTTGACATTGGAGAGCTGGACACAGCAGAGCGGACCATCCACTGCGGTGTTCACCGCCCCGGGTAAATTTGCTACAGCCGTCACCGGGTTGGTGGCGGGTATCTATACTTTTAAGTTTACCGTTACAAATAACCAGGGCAAAGCAGGTTCCAATACGGTGACAGTGACAGTAGTATCGGCTGCGACAGCCCCGGTGGTGGGTGCGGGCAGCGCCCAGACCGTCACGCTGCCGGTTAGTCCGGCGACCCTGAGCGCTATGGCGGAGTCGGTGAGCGGTACGGCGACGACGAACCTGAACGGTACAGCGACGGCGGCCAGCGGCACGACGTTGACATTGGAAAGCTGGACACAGCAGAGCGGGCCATCCACTGCGGTGTTTACCGCCCCGGGTAAATTTGCTACAGCCGTCACCGGGTTGGTGGCGGGAACCTATGTCTTTAAGTTTACGGTTACGAATAACCTGGGCCAGACAGGTTCCAATACTGTGACAGTGACGGTAGTATCGGTTGATACAACAGCCCCGGTGGTAGGTGCGGGCAGCGCACAAACCATTACGCTGCCGGTTAACTCGGTAAACCTGAGCGGTACGGCGACGGCGGCCAGCGGCACGACGTTGACATTAGAGAGCTGGACGCAGCAGAGCGGTCCTTCCAATGCCGTGTTCACGGCGCCGGGTAAATTTGCTACAGCCGTCACCGGGTTGGTGGCAGGCACCTATGCCTTTATATTTGCCGTTACGAATAACCTGGGCCAGACAAGTTCGGGCAGTGTAACGATAACTGTCAACAGCGCTTCGGTGGCCTCTTCTGCCTTACAGACGATCGTGTCAACGGGAGAATATCAGACGCTCTTTATAGACAAAAATAAATATCTCTGGGCGGTGGGGGCCAATCTGAGCACCCAGGGCAGTAACTTTATAGGAACCCCCGGAATCCCCGTAAGAGTGCTCACCACTCCCGCAAACTTGAAATTTAAGGCAGCGGCATCGAGTCTTCATGGGGGTATCGCCGTAGATACGGCTGGGTATGTATGGACCTGGGGACAGGGCGAATCCGGGGAGATAGGGAATGGTCAGATTTATGCAGACCAGGTACTTACTCCTGTAAGACTGACTACCGACAATACCGGGAAGACCTTTACAGGTATTGAAAAGATCTATGCTTATTATTCCAACAATGCAAGTGTCGGTTTATACGCGATCAAAGACGACGGCACCTTATGGATATGGGGTGATACACGCCAGGGTATGATGGCCAATGGAACGGCTGGCGGCTTTGTGACCCGTCCGACACAGATAGTGATTCCCGGAAACCGGAAGGCGCTCCAACTGGCCGCGGGTAACACCCTGGACCTTCTTTGCACGGACGGCACTGTATGGACATGCGGCGGAGGGATCGCGGGCGTCAATCCTAATTTAGGATACAGAGGGACCGGCAACGACTACATGACCCTTCATCAGCTTGATCTGCCGGCCAATATCGTCGAGGTAGCGGGCGCCACCAACCAGTTTAACTACGCCCTTACCTCCACCGGCGTGCTTTACGGATGGGGTTCCTACAGCTCCTATATGGGAGGTACGGGAGGATATGCCGCTAATACTTATTTCTATACACCCGTCGATCTTACCACCCGGCTCAACTTACCTTATCCGGTCAAATCAGTCGTAGGCAATATGGTGTGCACGCATGCGATCCTGACAGACGGATCCTTGTGGGGATGGGGCGATAATTCATGCGGAAGCGTTGGCAACGGCAAGGAACTCGATTTTTCCCAGACGGCGACCCCTTATTCCTGGGATTTCCATCCGGCTGACCTCCTGCAGCAGGCCCCTGTTCAGATCTCTACGCGAAAAGATTTTGTAGCGGTATGGGGAGCCGGTCCTTTCGTATTGTTCGATTTCGCGGAAACAGCTGACGGCCAGCTGTATTCATGGGGAAGAAATAAAGGCGCTGTCCTGGCCAATGGGGTTATGGGCTGTACGCCCGATGTGCAGGCAGATTATCCAAATTCATGGGATGTGACCTCGCCGACCGCAGTGAATCCATTCTCGCTGACCCGGGTGAATTTCGTCGCAAGCCCTTATTGCACAAAAAATACCTTGCTTGGCCTTTGTCCTGCCTGTCTGTTGGCCCTCAATATCAACTTGACGCCAAATGTAGTCGCTACGCTGAGTACTACTACGGCTGCTCACAGCGTAGCAGCGACAACCTCCACGGTACAGGCGGCCATCGCAAATCCTGGCGGGCTTGCTGTTCAGACGACGGCCACAAATGCTGAAGGGGCTGCCGTTCAGACGACCGCAGAGGTGCAGCAATCGGCCACTACTTCTTCGGGAGAGGCGCTGACGACCGGCCAGCCGCTGACGGTACAGGCCCTTTCCGCCTTCAGCGATGTCAGCCTGGACGGAAGTCAATCCGCGGACATCGATGGAAAGATCGTATCTTATTCCTGGTCACAGGTCCAGGGGCCGCGGATGAGCGTTATCACCGATTCGACCGCTGCCAGCACTACCGCCAGAGGACTGGTGCCGGGTACCTATGTTTTCAGGCTTTCCGTGACCGATGACAAGGGAGCCAGTGCGGCCGCTCTGGATACACTGATCATAGAATCCGCCGGACAGGCGCCATCGGGTCCAGGCATTGGTACCACCCAGGGTCTCCTGGCCTATCCGAACCCGGCCCATGATAATCTCAACCTGGTTCTTTCCAGCGATAAGATTGGCAATGTACGGGTCAATATCTACAACGCATTGGGAATGCTGGTAAAGGCCGATCAGTTCGATAAAGAGCAGAAAGACATGTATAAATCTTACCCTGTAGGGCAGCTGGCCCCGGGGATGTACATCGTTCAAGTCCTGATCAGCAATGAGATCAGCCTTACTACGAAGTTTGTCAAACAATAAAATAGTCCTTATTTACGATTACGACAAAAGATCCCCCCGTGGGATCTTTTGTCGTAAGAGCCGTTCCTGATGGAACCAATAATTTATTTATCTTTAGCACAAAGACCTGCATGAACCGACGGCGCGCTATTAAAAGACTTTCCCTGCTTGCGGGTGGGATCGTTCTCTCTCTGGGGGGAGGGCTGGTGTACGACCTATACAAGACTCCCAGCCTGAAATTGCTCGATACATACAAGGGCCTGATCGGGGATCTGGCAGATACGATTATTCCGGCCACCGTCGACAGTCCCGGGGCCCGGGAGGCCGGGGCAGGGGATTTCATTGTCCGGATGGTGAGGGACTGCACCAACAAAAAATCCCAGAATCATTTTATAGACGGCCTTCGCTCTGTCCCGGAGTATACGGAGAAAAAATACAAGCGATCGTTCGGCGCTTGTTCCCTGGAGGAAAGAACAGCCGTTCTCACTCATTTCGAGCAAAGCGGTAAACCCTATAAGGGGTGGTTGGGCAAGGTGGACCATCAGCTGGAAGGAGATTCTTTCTTTGTGACCCTTAAAAATTATACAGTCCTTGGTTACTGCACCTCAAAGCCGGGCGCTACGCAAGCGTTGAGCTATGACTACATACCCGGCAAATACGTGGGGGTGGTCCCATTGGCGCAAGGGCAGAGGGCCTGGGCCACTAAATAATGATTTTGGGAATGATTTTTCCTGCATAAATTTTTAGAATATGGGAGATCCGCAACAGGGTATTCGTCTTAACACGAGAGCAAAGGAACAGCAAACCTATGATGCCATCGTCATCGGGTCCGGCATCAGTGGCGGTTGGGCTGCCAAGGAACTCTGCGAAAAAGGACTGAAGACCTTGCTGCTTGACCGGGGCAGAAATGTCGAGCATATAAAAGACTATCCCACATCGACCCTGAATCCATGGGATTTTGCGCACGGATTACAAAATTCAGAAAAAGACAAGGCGGAGAACCCCATTCAGAGCCAGTCCTATGACGAAGGCAGCAAACTTTTCTATGTGAGCGACCGCGAGCATCCATATGTGCAGCAGCATGGCTCTTTTAACTGGATCCGGGGGTACCATGTAGGCGGACGATCCCTGACCTGGGGACGCCAGTGTTACCGGCTGAGCGACCTGGACTTCGAAGCGAACGCCAAAGAGGGCATCGGGATCGATTGGCCTATCCGGTATAAGGATATCGCACCCTGGTACGACTATGTCGAAAATTTCGTAGGGATCAGCGGCCAGCCCGAAGGGCTGGCCCATCTGCCGGATGGACAATTGCTGCCGCCCATGGAAATGAATTTCCTGGAAAAGCATTTTAAGGAGCAGGTGAACAAGAAATTCGGAGGGCGCTGTGTGACGATCGGCCGGACCGCTAATCTTTCCAGGGGCTGGAAGGATAGAGGCCCCTGCCAATACAGGAATCTGTGCAGCAGGGGGTGCCCGTTCGGAGGATATTTCAGCAGCAACTCGGCGACGATCCCGGCAGCGCTGGCCACCGGCAACCTGGTGTTGCGGCCTTATTCCATTGTGGCGGAGATCCTGTATGACAAGGATCGTAAAAGGGCCCGTGGCGTACGGATAATCGACGCAATGACCCATGAAAGCATCGAATTCTTTTCCAGCGTTCTGTTTTTAAACGCTTCCACCATTGCATCTACATCTATCCTGCTGCAATCAAAATCGCCGGCATTCCCCGAGGGGCTGGGCAATACCAACGACCTGCTGGGACGTTACCTGATGGACCACCATCTGCGGGCGGGAGCCCAGGCGCTTTTTCATGGATTCCCCGATGAGTATTATTCCGGCAGGAGACCGACTAATATCTATGTGCCCCGTTTCCGGAATCTGGATGAGGCTTCCAGGCACCCCGACTATACCCGGGGATTTGCCTACCAGGGGACCGGCCTGCGGCAAGGATGGGACGATTTATCCAAATCCGTCCCGGGATTTGGCGCGGACTTTAAAAAACAATTGACGGCTCCGGGTCCGTGGACAATGTGGCTGGGGGCCTGGGGCGAAACCTTGCCGTACGCTGAGAATAAAGTGGCGCTCAGCTCCGACAAGAAGGATAAATGGGACCTGCCGCTGGTGGAAATTGATTTCTCCTTCAAGGCGAATGAGCAGGCGATGCGCAAAGACGCCAAAAAGAGCGCCGCGGAGATGCTGGAGGCCGCAGGATTCTCCAGTATCGACGAATTCGATTACAACCCACCCGGAGGCAGCGCCGTGCATGAAATGGGTACGGCACGCATGGGCCACGACGCAAAGACATCGATCCTGAATGCCCGAAACCAGGTACACGGAATCAATAACCTTTTTGTTACAGATGGCAGCTGCATGACATCTTCGGCCTGTCAGAATCCCTCCCTGACCTATATGGCTTTGACGGCCAGGGCCTGCGACTACGCCATCACGGAAATGAAGAAAGGGAATATTACCTGAATGGTTTGAAAAAAGTGAAACGGGCCAGGCTGAGCATAGGAAGGTCTCCGCTGGTGTCTCCGTACGCATAAATATCAGTGTAGTCTTGCAACGCATAAGAAGCCTGAATGCGCTTTACTTTCTCTTCTCCATAGCAATTTTTGCCCTGTAGCTTACCCGTTAGGCGCCCATCCCGGATTTCGGGCCAGGACGCCAGGAGCGCCGTTTTTTTACCGTCGGACCATGTTTTTATCCAGTTCCCGAGCGAGGCGGAAACGATCACCACTGAAATATCCGCCTGCTGAAGCTTCTCTATCTCGGGCAACGCTCCCGGACGAACGAGCCCCGGTAAGACATCCAGGCAAAATTGGTCACATTCCTCCTGGAAAACGGTTAGAGGAGTGCCTTTGAAGAAATGGGTCAATATTCTTTCCTTCGCTGTCTGGTTAGGGAGTAAGCCCAACTTATAAGCGATCAGCCAGGGACTATTCAACAGGAATCCGGTATAAAACCGAACGCTTCCCTTGCTGTGCCGGATAAATTCCAACATGGTGTCTTTTCGGGTGATGGTCCCATCAAAATCAAAAAAAGCGATCCTGTTTTCCATTGTGTATTGATAATCAATTTGTTGAATTGCCTGATTCACTGCCACACACCATCTTCTCCTTCAGAAAGGATATTATTTAATTTGCAAAGATGTGTTTTTTTCTATTTCTTTACCCCCTGAAATCAAGCCACGAAACCCATGATCCGAGCAACCGTTACCGCATTGGCTTATCAGATCGGAAAGTCCAAAATTAACGTAAGCGAACCACCTGTCTATAGAACCTATAATAAAGAGGCAAATTTTATTATTCTGCAAATGAATAACATGCCTGATTATTTGCGTTTGCCTTTCCGGATGGTGACCCTGTTTTTTGGATTTCATACCATTCTGTTCTATTTAAAACCTTTCTACCGGCTGCGGCCTTTTCAACGCGAAAAGGTCATCTTGTCCTGGAAAAATTCGCGATTGTCCTTTTGCCAGGTATTTATAAAATTTCATGAAAGCTTGATCACGGTTTCTGTGTACACCCATTGATGATGTTCAATAAGAATCAATTTGCGCCTTCCATCCTGAACCAAATTCCCGGGAAAGCACATTATAAGCATATTGTTATCGGTTCCGGCCCGGGCGGGGCCATTACTGCCTGCGCGCTGGCGGAAGCCGGAAGGGATGTTCTGCTGATCGAGGAAGGCGCTTACCTGGATCTGACGGATCTGGAGCCTTTTTCGTTGGATGAAATGAAATATAAATACCGGAACAACGGCCTCACCCTAACCTTTGGTAAGCCGAAAATAAACTATGTGGAGGGGAAATGCGTAGGGGGGGGCAGCGAGGTAAACAGCGGCTTATATCATCGCACACCTCCATCGGTATTGGAAAGATGGAAGAAGGAATATGCCTTGCAGCACATAGAAGAGAAGGAGTTGAATCCTTTTTTCGAGCAGTGTGAAAGGGACGTATGCATTTCTTACAATCCCGGCAGCCTTCCCAAAGCCAGCTTAAAACTGGCCGAAGGAGCCACGGCATTGAACTGGGGCAATCAGGAAGTGCCCCGCTGGTTCAAATATGATGGAAAAACGGATGCGTCGGGGAATGCTTCGGGCACCAAAATGAGCATGACCCAGACCTATATTCCCCGGTTCCTGTCTGCGGGGGGAGTGTTATTGACACATACCCGTTGCCTTTCCTTTTCCCAGGAAGGAAAGACGATCCGGCTCAAATGCCTTCTTGGAAGAAAGGAATTTTCCCTGACCTGCGAAGCCATTTTTGTTTGCGCCGGCGCCGTGCACACGCCCAATCTCCTTTTACGCAGTGGCATTGATAAAAATATAGGGAAAAATTTTTTATTGCATCCCACCATCAAAGTGACTGCCCTCTTTGACGAAGCCATCAATCATGCTAATATGGGCGTGCCGGTCCACCAGGTCAAGGAATTCTCTCCTCAATTCAGTTTTGGCGGGTCTATCAGTTCGCCTTCTTACCTGGCGCTGGCCATGAACGATCATCCTGATCATGCAGGGCTGGTCAACCGCGAATGGGAAAAAATGGGCATTTACTATGCGATGACCAATGCGGAAGGAAAGGGATCGGTGAGCAGGATGCCGTTCTTCAGGGATCCGCTGGTTAAATATGCTGTGACCCAAAAGGAAAAAGAGAACCTGGCTGCGGGATTGCGGAAGTTGTGTGAGCTGCTGCTCGCGGCGAAGGCGAAATTATTATTTCCCAGTGTCCTGAAATCTCCCGCCATCCGGACCATGGACGATCTGAGTGCGCTTCCGAGAGTGATCGATCATCATCTTACGTCCCTGATGACCATCCATTTATTTTCGTCCTGTCCAATGGGAGAGAACAAAGAATTATGCGCGGCGGACTCGTTTGGAAAAGTGCATGGTCAGGAAAATGTCTATATCAACGATGCCAGTCTTTTGCCTACTGCTTTGGGCGTTAATCCGCAAGGAACGATCATGGCATTTGCGAAAAGGAATATCGATCATTTTATGCAGAATAATAAAGAAGGCTAACTAAAAGAAAAAATTACCAGATGCAAGGGAACAAAGATCTTATCTTAGTGACAGGGGCTTTAGGCTGGCTGGGGAAAAGGATGATCAAGCTGATTTTCAACAGGGAGTATGGCAACCCGCTCCTGGACGGTTTTATTACCGCCGATACCCGGGTGAGATGTCTGATCCTGCCCGGTCAGGACGAGCAGGAGCTGCTTAGCATATCGGACAGGATCACTGTCTTCAAAGGAGATGTAAGAAATCCGCGCGATTGCGAGGCTTTTACGAAAGGAGCCGAGGGCGCGGTCTTAATACATATTGCGGGTATTATACATCCCGGCAAGGTAAAAGATTTTTACAGCATTAACCTGGAAGGGACGAAGAACCTCCTTGCGGCGGCGCAACATCACCATTTATCGAGGATCGTTATTATGTCCTCGAATTCTCCCTGTGGTAACAATCCATTCCGGGATCATCTGTTCGACGAAGAGAGTCCCTATCATCCGTATATGAATTACGGAAGATCCAAGATGTTGATGGAAGAGGAAGTAAAGAAGGCCCAGGCCGCCGGATCGATAGAGACCGTGATCATCAGGGCGCCCTGGTTTTACGGGCCCGATCAACCTGACAGACAGACCCTGTTCTTTACCATGATCAAACAGGGTAAGGGGCCGATCGTCGGGGACGGAGGAAATTTGCGTTCGATGGCCTACCTCGATAATTTATCGCAGGGGCTTTTGCTGGGCGCCTTTCAACCACAAGCGAAGGGACAGATTTACTGGATTGCCGATGAGCGGCCCTATTCTATGAATGAGATCATCGATACCATAGAATTCCTGCTGGAAAAAGAATTTAATTTTTCCGTTGCGCATAAGCGGATGAAGCTTCCCGGTATTGCCGGCAGCGTAGCGGAGATAGTGGATGGCCTACTGCAGAAAGCGGGCCTGTACCAGCAAAAGATCCACGTGCTGGGTGAAATGGATAAGACGATCGCCTGCAGTGTGGAAAAGGCAAAGAGCCATTTGGGATATAAGCCAATTGTATCTTTGGAGGAGGGAATGCGCAGGAGCATTCGTTCCGTCATGGAGAATGGACAAAAGATCTGATGGTGAAGACCTATATCGTCATACCGGAAGGTTTGTCCATGGACGAGGCCGGCCGGTTCTATCCATCAGATTATTATATCGCTGCCCTGGATAAGGTAAGATCCATGGCCCGGGACGGAGACAGGATCTACCTGGCGCCGGCCAATACATTCGGCGCTCACCAGGCGGAAGATTTTTTCGGAAGGGACTATTTGAAAGAGAACCATTGCCCGGCCGGGATCGGTGTGATTGACGAAACGATCCCACGGACGGGGTACCTGGATACGCTCGACAATGCTGTTTATCTGAAGAAACACCTGGTGAATACTGGCCGATGGCCTTTGGAGGAAGTAATCCTGGTCTGCAACAGGCCGCATCGGTGGAGAGGCTGGTGCATGTTTTTTTTGTGCGGGTACAGGATCGAACGTGTGTTGGGAAGCCGTCCTTCCGGAAGGACAGGACGGAAGATGGTGGAAAGGCTATGGTTTTATGACTTTCCTGCCGTTCAATTTGTTTACGAGCTGGCGGCTATTGCCTATGATACTATAAGATGGCTGATTCAAAAAAAAAGATAATACCAATTTTATGACGCATTTAGTTACCGGAGGATCGGGTTTTTTAGGCAATCTGATAGCCAGAAGGCTTTTGGAAAGGGGCGAAACGGTGAAAATCCTGGATATTTGGGATGAGCCTACCCGGCCATCATCCATTGAATATATTCAATGTGATATTCTGAACAGGGAAGGCGTGCGCAAAGCCATGGAAGGCATCGACGTCGTACACCATAACGTTGCTTTGGTGCCTCTTACCAAGTCCGGCGACCGGTTTTGGGATGTCAATGTAGAGGGCAGCAAGGTAGCCGCGGAAGAAGCTGTGCGCTCGGGCGTTAAGAACTTTATTCATATGAGCTCCAGTGCTTTATTCGGAACCCCCGCATGCCCTATCACCAATGAGACGCCGGTGCATCCCATTGAAATCTATGGGAAGGGCAAGCTGGCCGGCGAACTGGCGGTCAGGGAAATCTGCGAAAAAGGAAGTCTCCCGCTGGTGGTGATCAGACCGCGTACGATCCTGGGCGAAGGACGCCTGGGAATTTTCCAGATCCTGTTCGAGTGGATACAGGAAGATATCAATGTCTAT
The DNA here is from genome assembly GCA_035555335.1 of Puia sp. Lineage (GTDB taxonomy): Bacteria > Bacteroidota > Bacteroidia > Chitinophagales > Chitinophagaceae > Puia. Next base: position 523,361 of record DATMGS010000014.1, on the reverse strand, counting down.
ACGATCGGCAGCGGGAATGTTAAATTCCAGTTTGTGCATGCCCATGATCTGATGGATGCTTATATGCTTGCCCTGGATGCAGGCAAGCCGGGAATTTACAATGTAGGGGCGCGGGATTTCGGAACTTTACGCGAAGGCCTGGAGCATCTTATCAGCTATGCCGGGTCCAAATCGAAGGTAAAAAGCCTGCCGGTAGGTCTTACCATAGGATCCCTGCAGTTGCTGGATAAGATCGGCCTCAGTCCCCTGGCCCCCTGGCATTACCTGACCTATCACAAGGAGTTTTATTTTGACGTGCAGCCCTTGCTGAATATGGGGTGGAAGCCCAAGTATTCGAATGATGCCATGTTTAAGGAAAGTTATGACTGGTTCCTGGCCAATTATGACAAGACCAAGATCAGCGGCAATAGCTCCGCACACCGCAAGCCGGTGAAGGAAAAGATCCTGAAACTGCTGAAAGTGATATCCCGCAATTAATGGAATAATTTCACTTTGGGGAGGTAGAGGATGATATAAAAGCTGAGGATCCACAGAAAGATCACGATCTGGAGGAAACGGTCTTTATAGAGTATTTTGGTCGGTGATCCGGAATCTTTGTTGATATATACGATCTGCAGGTATCGGAACAGGCCCGCTACCAGGAACAGGCTGGTGTAATACAGACGGTAGGTGCCGAGACGGGCGATAATCATGGGCGAGAGAGTATAGAGCATATAGGTGATGATAATGACGGCCGCCACGATGGCTAAAAGAATATTCAGCAGTTCCATGCTGTAGCCCTTGCTGGATTTCCGGATTTCCACCCCTGATTCTTTTTTGATGTACATGTCGTCGGTGCGTTTGGCGATGGCCATGAACAGGGCCAGTAAAAAGACCATGATCGTAAGCCATTCGGTGAGCGGAAGATGGGCGATCACCGCACCGATCTTCAAACGCAGGGAGAAACCGATGGCGATGATTAGAATATCGAGGATGGAAATGTTTTTCAGCCCCATGCTATAACAGACGTTCATGGCGAAATAGATAGCGAGCAGGGCCAAAAACTTGAGATCGACCGACCAGGCCAGTAGAAAACCACCGGCCAGGCACAGGAAGAACAAGATGAAGGCGCCGGTTACGGTTACGGCTCCCGAAGCAAGCGGGCGTTTGCATTTCTCGGGATGCAGTTTGTCAGACTCGATGTCCTTATAATCATTCAGGATATACACGCTGCTGGCTATCAGGCTCACGGCAATAAACCCGAGGATCAACCGAAGGACAATGTCGATTTCAAATAATTTCCCGGCAAAGAACAAGGGTATGAAAAGAAAGAGGTTTTTTGCCCAGTCTTTGGGTCTCAGGAGTATGATATATGCCATATGTTGTAAAATTAACCACCAAAATCTAACTCGACCAAGGGCGAATATTAGGAACGCGTTAAATATATATATATTTTACAAAACAAATCTTAAAAATGGCGCTGATCATTAACCGGGAAAAGCTGTTGCATCGGCTGGAAATCTTTATTATCGTTTTTTTGGCCTGTGTTCCGCTGGCAGTTACATTCCCCTATCGGGTCAATATTTTCATTTCATGGGAGGGCGCATACCGTATGAGCCAGGGACAGCTGCCTTTCCGCGATTTCGGAGTCCCGCTGGGCGGTATGTACTGGGTGATACCCGCCCTGTTTTTCAAGCTATTCGGCCCGCAAATGGTTACGCTGGTGAAGGCGCAGGTATTTATCAATATTCTTTCCGGTCTGGCATTCCGTTCTATCCTTGGCAGTCTGTCGGTTGATAAGGGGGCCCGGTTTGCTGCAGTCCTGCTTTTCTGCATGTCTTATTCTTTTTTTAATTTCTGGCCCTGGTATAATCACACGGTGATCGTGTATGAATTGATTGCCCTGGCTTTTGTTCTGCGGTATATCCGGGTGGGCGCCCAACCATATTCTTTCCTGCTGCTCTTTGCGGCCGGCATTTTTATGTGCTTTTCATTTTTAACCAAGCAGGATGGCGGCGGCATGGCATTCCTGATCGGCTGCATGTTGCTTGGTTATTACGGCGTGATGGAAAAAAAATGGAAACCATTGCTGCTTTTTATGGGAGCTTTCGCGGTAGTCCTCGCACTGATCGTATTAGCGTTTGCGGGACATGGGTTCGGGTATTGGTTTAATCACGGACAGCCTCCTCACACGGCGCGGATCTCCGCATTTGATATCGCGGATGAGTTTTTCGGAGCCTCGCAGTGGCTCAAGTTTTATCTTTTTATCATTTTGCTGCTGACTATGCTGCGCTACCGGAGTATTAAACTGTTGCTGGCTGACCGGAACGAGTTTCTGCTTCTCCTGCTGACGGCCGCCATATTGGGGGAAGCGGCCATCTTCCAGGTCACCAGTTATACGCCGCCCGATAACAATATCTTTTTTCACAGTTTCGCCTTCGTGTATATTTTGACGGTACTTTTCAAGCTATTTCCTGCTTCTTTCGGAAGGACTTCCGTCATCGTGGTCGGAACGGCGGGTGTGTTATTATGGTGGAGCGGTACGTATTGGAAATACATGGAGCGGATTGTCAATCGCGCCTTACCGCATAACGAGTCCGTTCGGGCGGCCGGAGGGGAGAACATGGTGAACAGAAAGACCTATATGATAAACAGGGACACCCTGGAAATTCCCATGGACAAATGGGTGGAATCGGGACTGCCATCATTTAAAAAGATTTACATGCCTCCGCTTACTGTTGCGGGCATTCACCGCCTGCTGGATATGGACCTGGTTAAAAGCCATCGCGGTCAGCTGAAAGTATTGAATATGTCGGAACTTACCCCGCTGGCCGTTGAAATTCCTTATGCTCCGGAAAGAAACTCCCAGCTTCCCTTATGGTATCACCTGGGGGTATGCATGTTCAACAAGCAGGCCGACACCCTGGAGGCGAGGATCGGGAAGCATTATTATGATCTGGTCCTGTTCGAGAATATCCCAACCCTGAATAATTTTTTCCCGTTCCGGACCAGGGATTCGCTCCGGCTGCACTATCGGCTGGCGGATTCTTTCATGGCCCCGAGGCGGGGCGATACGAAGGGGGAGATCGAGGTGTATATACCCATGGCCGATTCTCTTTCGGTCCGATGATCCCGGCCAATCCGCCGGAAGACAATTGGGCATTTTGACGTAGGTTTGGCGAAATATTTCAATCATCAGTACCGTATCATCCATACTTACCAGCCCCATTGAATACCTGAAAGGGGTAGGGCCTTTCCGGGCTGAACTTTTAAAAAAAGAGCTGGAGATCTTCACTTTTAATGATCTCCTCAACCTGTTCCCTTATCGGCACCTCGACAGAACAAAGATCAACCTGATCCGGGAGATCTCCCCGGAGACGGAATATATCCAGGTGGCGGGTAAGATTACCAGCGTATCGGTCCTGGGGGAAGGGCGAAGCCGGCGGCTGGTGGCTGAGCTAAGGGATTCCTCCGGGGTTTTGGAACTGGTATGGTTCCAGGGCATTACAGGTATGCAGAAATTGCTGGAGACAGGCAGCGAGTACCTGGTATTCGGACGGACAGGCTATTTTCAGGGCATTCCCCAGATCACGCATGCGGAAATCGAGTTATTCGTAAAGGAAAAGACGGCGGGGCAGGCGTTCCTGGATCCGATCTATCCTGCCACGGAGAAACTAAAGACCAAGGGATTGGGGGGCCGCCAATTGAGTAAGCTGACCCTGGTCCTGCTGGGCCTTGTAAAAGAAAAAGACCTGCCTGAAAATTTACCGGAGTCCGTGCTGACCTATCCGGATCCGGCGACGGGGCAGGCTCAGCAATTCCTTTCCCGGTATGAAGCCTACCAGCAAATCCATTTTCCTACGCACCCGGACCTTTTCCGGCAGGCGGTATACCGCCTGAAATTCGAGGAATTCTTTATAGCGCAGCTGCGTCTGGGGCTGATCAGGTCGAGAAGGCACCGGTCTTCCCAGGGTGTCCTGTTTGCGCAGGTAGGGGATCTCTTCAACCGGTTCTATAGCGAATATTTACCTTTTGAGCTGACGGGAGCCCAAAAAAGGGTTCTGAAAGAGATCCGGCGGGATACAGGCACCGGCCGGCAGATGAACCGGCTGCTCCAGGGAGATGTAGGCAGCGGTAAGACCATTGTAGCCTTACTGGCCATGCTGCTGGCGATCGACAATGGTTTCCAGGCCTGCCTGATGGCGCCTACGGAGATCCTGTCCCGGCAACATTATGAAGGCATTTCCGGACTGCTGAAGGAGCTGCCGCTGAAGGTGAGGCTGCTCACGGGCTCTTCGAAGTCCAAACAGCGGAAAGAGACATTGGCGGCGGCGGCGGATGGCACCCTGCATATCCTGATCGGGACGCATGCGATCCTGGAAGATAGCGTTCAGTTCCAGCGACTGGGCCTGGCCATTGTGGATGAGCAGCACCGTTTTGGCGTAGCGCAGCGGGCCCGGCTGTGGAATAAGGCTGTTATCCCTCCTCATGTGCTGGTGATGACGGCGACTCCCATACCCCGGACTTTGGCTATGACGGCCTATGGCGACCTGGATTATAGCATCATGGATGAATTACCCCCCGGAAGGCAACCAATTGCTACCGTCCATCGTTTCGAAGATAGGAGGCCGCAGGTAATGGATTTTATCCGGTATGAGGTAAGTAAAGGACGGCAGGTTTATATTATCTTCCCCCTGATAGAAGAGTCGGAGACCCTGGATTATGAATATTTGGAGCGGGGGTATACCAACATAAAGGCTTGGTTCCCAGAACCGAAATACTGGATTAGCCGGGTGGACGGCAGGCAGAAGCAAGCAGAAAGAGACACCAACATGCAACGTTTTCTCACAAAGGATACTCAGATCATGGTAGCGACGACAGTGATTGAAGTAGGGGTGAATGTACCTAATGCGACAGTGATGGTGATCGAGAGCGCTGAAAAGTTCGGTTTGTCACAGCTGCATCAGTTACGTGGAAGGGTAGGAAGGGGGCAGGAAAAGAGTTTTTGCATATTATTAACAAGCCCCCGTTTAAACAAAGAGGCCCGGGAACGGTTAAATATCCTGTGCGCTACGAATGATGGCTTCAAAATTGCTGAAAAGGACCTGGAGATCCGGGGGCCGGGAGATATCGGAGGGACCCGCCAGAGCGGAATGCTGAATTTTAAGCTGGCTAGTATCGTGCAGGACAGGGACTTACTGGAGCTTGCCCGGGCAATGGCGGAACGCGTGCTGGAAAAGGATCCCGATCTTGCAGGCGAAGAGAATAAAGGGCTAAAAGCTTTTTTGCAAGGGCAGCATGGGAAAACGCAATGGAGCAAGATATCGTAGGTTTAGGGAGGGTTTCTGTTGATGCGAGGTTTTTTTTAGCGGCGTAAAAAATGCTGGCATTTTTTACGCCGGGTCTAATAATGGGCCTTCGGCCGAGATGCCCGTGGCATCTCTTAAACTCTATAAATTGGGAAGAATTACCCTCATTGTCCTTTTGTTCACTCTTTTCGCCCTTCAACTCTCAGCGCAGTCCGGTGGCTATTCTAACCTAGAATTTGTTGAGAACAAAGGACAATGGGATACTTCATTGATAAAATTCCGCGCGGAAATGAGCTCCGGGGTTTTCTTTATGCAGAAGAAAGGGTTCACCGTACTGCAGTATGATACTTCCGATCTGAGGCTTATTCATAGTTTTCTCCATGGGGACCGCCCCGCTGCCGTTACTTCCGGCGGAGGTGGCAAGTCGGGAGGCGGCAACAAGGCAGCCGCCGGTACCGGAGGTAAGGCCGTGTCCGGCGTCGCGGCCAACGCGGCATCCAGCGCTGACGGCAAGCTGCCGGTAACCAGTAAGGGCGGATCGGGCGTCGATGGCGCTCCCGTGCTCCATTCCCATTCCTACCGGGTGAGTTTTGTGAATGCCAGCGACCAGGTGGAAATCACTCCGGATAAGCCCCTTCCTTCCTATAACAACTATTTTATCGGGGACCGCACACAATGGGTTTCCAACTGCAAATTATACCAGGGGGTCGTTTACAAGAATATTTATCAGGGGATTGACTTGCATTATTATACGGATGCGGGCTTTCTGAAATATGATATCATCGTACATCCGGGTGCCGATCCCGGTCAGATCGCCCTGAAATATGAGGGGCAGAATAAATTAAGCATTAAGAAGAACCAGGTGCTGGTGCAGACTTCGGTAGGCACAGTGAAGGAATTGGAACCCCGCTCCTATCAGCTGGATAAGCAGGGAAGAACGGAAGTGGCCTGTAGCTATGTGCTGGTAAATGGGAATACGCTCCAATTCAAACTGAAGAATTATTCTCCCGATGCCACACTGGTAATCGATCCGACGGAGGTCTTCTGTTCTTTTACCGGAAGTAAATCGGACAATTGGGGATATACGGCTACCTATGATGGCTCGGGTAATTTTTACGCCGGGGGCATCGTGTTGGACGAAACCCGTCAGAATTCGGGACCTGGCGGTAACGGATATCTCGTCAGTCCGGGGGCTTATCAATCCACTTTTCAGGGCGGAGACGGTTCGGAAGGGGATGGGTATAGCTATGATGTGGCTATTATGAAGTTCAGCACCAACGGAGGGACCCGGCTCTATGCTACTTACCTGGGAGGATCAGGGGATGAGCAGCCCCATAGTATGATCTGCGATGCCCAGGGAAACCTTATTGTGACAGGCAGGACCTCCTCTTCTAATTTCCCGACTTATCCCTCTTCCCTTCCCCTGTTCGGCAAAGGCGGCGGATTCGATCTCTTTATCACTAAGTTCAATGCGACGGGGACCGGCCTGATCGGTTCGAGAAGGCTCGGAGGAACAGGGGATGACGGGGTCAACTTCTCTCCGAAATATGTAAACAATGGCGGCGAAGGGACACAGCAACTGCGTCTGAACTACGGAGACGATGGCCGAAGCGAAGTGATCCTGGATGACGCCAATAATATCTATTTAGCTGCCTGTACGCAATCCTCGGATTTCCCTACACAGGCGCCTTTTCAGGCTGCCTCCGGCGGTGGCCAGGACGGTGTCCTCCTCAAGACCAGCCCGGATGTCGGTACCATCCTGTTCAGTTCCTACCTGGGAGGAAATAACAGCGATGCCGCCTTTGTGCTGGCGCTGGATCCCCTCAACAATAATATCTATGTGGGTGGAGGCACGATGAGCACCGATCTGAAGGGTGCGACCGGTTCGCTGTTTCCTGCCAACCAGGGAGGCGTAGACGGATTCGTCTCCATTGTCGCCAATGATGGCAGTAGCCTGATCAAGACCACTTATTTCGGTACGACGGGGACAGATATGATCTATGGCATTGAATTCGATAAGAATGGATTTCCTTATATCACGGGGACGACGACGGGGGTGATCCCGGTCGTGAATTCCCCGTTCAATCAAAATAATAACCAGGCCAGCGGGAAACAATTTATTACCAAGTTGAAGCCGGATCTTACCGGGGTCGTTTATTCCGCCAATTTCGGGCCTGCCGGTACTACCTTCCCTAATATCTCCCCTACGGCCTTCCTGGTGGATCGTTGTGAAAATGTGTATGTCTCCGGATGGGGGGGTGGGGTGGAGCAGACCGATCGATATAATAATGCTACTACTGCCGGCCTGGTCGTGACCTCCGGCGCTCTCAAATCGACCACGGACGGGGCCGACTTTTATTTCTTTGTCTTACAAAGGAATGCCGCCAGTCAATTGTATGGCAGCTTCTTCGGACAGACGCGGGGGAATTTCGGGGATCATGTGGATGGAGGTACGAGCCGGTTCGACAAGCAGGGAGTCATTTACCAGGCGATCTGTGCAAATTGTTATGGGGGCGCTGTCTTTCCTACGACGCCAGGCGTCTGGGCCTCCACCAATGGGACCGGCACTGCCGGCTGTAATGAGGCTGCGGTGAAGATCTCCTTTAATTTTGCCGGCGTATCGGCGGGACTGAAGTCCCAGCTCGACGGAAGAGGAGACAGCCTTGGGTGTGTGCCGTTAACAGTGACATTCCAGGATACGATCCGGAATGCGAAAAGCTATATCTGGAGCTTCGGGGATGGCAGTGCGGATACCAGCACCGTGAGCTATATCGTGAATCATACGTATACGAAGACCGGTACCTTCCAGGTCATGCTCATCGCCATCGATTCCAATTCCTGTAATATATCGGATACCGTCTATAAGAACATTACCGTAAAAGATAACAAGGCCATCCTGGATTTCAAGTATACTAAAGTAGGACCCTGTACCTCGCTGGATTTCGAGTTTTTTAACTTATCCACGGCCCCGGCCCCCGCCGCGCCCTTCGGGGATAATTCCTTTGTCTGGATCTTTGGCGACCTGCCGAATACCCCAATTCCCGCAGGCCCCGTCACCAGCACCACGATCCATTCATTCCCCGCTGCCGGCACCTATAACGTGAGCCTGGTCCTGGTGGACACGAATTATTGTAATTACCCCGATACGCTGACCAAGCAACTTTTCATAGCTACCAATGTGAAGGCACAGTTTGAGACGCCGGCTACCGGCTGTGCACCCTACCTGGCGGTTTTCAATAATACTTCGATCGCCGGGCAGCAATATTATTGGGATTTCGGCGACGGTACCGTCGATTCCACCGACAGGACGCCACCCCCCCATTTATATCCCAATCCGGGAACCTATACGATCACCCTGAAAGTAGTGGATTCCAGTACTTGCAATATTACGGATGTCTTCAGTATGACCATTACGCTACAGGGTAAGCCTACAGCAGCCTTTACTTTTGTTCCGGTTCCGCCGGTGCCTAATACGCCGACGGTGTTTACTAACGGCTCTTCCCCGGACGCCATCCGGTTCGTATGGCTATTCGGGGATGGGGCTTCGACGACGAAGCTGACGAGGGACACCGTCATACATCAGTATAATAAAACGGATACATTCCAGGCTTGCCTGGTCGCTTTCAACCAGGCCGGGTGCGCCGATACGATCTGTCATCCGGTAGCCGTGATCATCAACCCCCTGCTGGATGTGCCGAATGCCTTCACTCCCGGCCGGTTTGGCGTGAATGGGATCGTGAAAGTCGTCGGATTCGGTATCACGCATATGGTCTTCCGCATCTACAATCGCTGGGGACAGATGGTCTTCCAGAGCAATGACCCTTATATAGGCTGGGATGGTACCTATAAGGGCGTCTTACAGCCCATGGATGTATATGCCTATACGTTGGAAGCAGAGTATTCGGATGGGACGCATGCCTCGAAGAAAGGAGATATTACGCTTATCAGATAGTTGATGGTTTTTCGTTTCCGATAGACCAGGAACCACTAAATATTCGTAAATTGAAAAAAGGATATTTTGAAGGAAAAGGCTTTTATAATAGGATTATTATTGATTGCTGCCGTCCTGCCGGGTTTTGCGCAGGAAGGGGCCTCCAATATTGAATTTGTGGAGAATAAAGGGCAGTGGGACAGCCGGGTGGATTTTAGGGGAGAGATGATGGTGGGAGCTTTTTTTTTACAAAAGAAGGGATTTACGGTTCTGTTACATAATGTAGATGATCTGGCGCGGATGTCGAATGAACATCATGGGCTTTTGGGGCCTGTGCCCGCAGGAGCCGCAGCTAAAGCAGGCGGCGCCTCCGGCACCTCGCCGGAGAATGTCCTTATACATTCACATGCTTATTCTGTTTCTTTCATAGGTGCCAGCGAGGGGGTAACGATCCTCCCGGATAAACCCCTGCCCAGCTATAATAATTACTTTATCGGTCATGATCCTTCCAAATGGGCCAGCAATTGCCGGATCTTCCAGGGGGTGACTTACAAAAATATTTATCCGAATATCGATGTCCGCTATTATTCCGATAAGGGCCAATTGAAATATGATATTATTGTTCATCCCGGTGGGGATGTAGATCAGATCGCCCTGCATTATGAAGGAGCGGATAAACTGGCCACGAAGAAAGGTCAGCTGATCGTCAGCACTTCGGTCGGCCAGGTGAAGGAACTGGAACCTTATTCCTATCTTTTCAATGAACGGGGCAAGACGGAGATCGGCTGTAAGTTCAGTATCCGGGACGGGAATACGGTGCGATTCAAAGTGGGAGAACATGATCCCGGGTCTACCCTGATCATCGATCCTTCGCTGGTCTTTTGCACTTTCACCGGCAGTAAGGTGAGTAACTGGGGCTTTACGGCTACACCGGGTCCGGACGGCACATTTTTTGCCGGCGGGATCGTTTTCGGAGGAGCCTTCCCCTGGAATACCGGCGCCTTGCAGCCGCAATACGGCGGTGGGCAATTCGATGTAGGTATTATGAAATTCAGCAGCAATGGAGCCAACAAGGTATACGCCACTTACCTGGGAGGTAATGACAGCGAGGCCCCGCATAGCATGATCTGCGATGCCCAGGGCAACCTGATCGTACTGGGCAGGACCTATTCTTCAGATTTTCCTTATAAGACGACGGCCGGCCCCGGAGGGGCCGCGGACATGTTCGTAGCCAAACTGAATGCTGCGGGAAGCGTGCTGATCGGCTGTATGCGGATCGGCGGGACGGGCAATGATTGTGTAAATATGGAAGATCAGATGAGAAGCAGGAATGAAAGGGCGGACTCGCTTATCCGTAATTACGGGGATGACTCCCGCAGCGAAGTAGTGCTTGACGCCTCGAATAATATCCTGGTAGCGGCTTCTACGCAATCCTCTTCACTGGATGGCAGCTTTCCGATCGTAGGGGCTGTCTTTCAGCCAAATTTTGGCGGAGGATTGCAGGATGGGGTGGTCCTGAAAATCGACCCAACCTGTAATCATCTGATATGGAGCAGCTTCCTCGGGGGCTCGGCCAGTGATGCCGCTTTTGTATTAAAAGCCAATCCCCTCAACGGGGATATTTATGTTGGGGGAGTGACATCCAGCAGTAATTTCCCGGGCGATAAGACCAACGTGATCCAGTCGGGGTATAGCGGCGGCTTCTGCGATGGCTTTGTCACCGTGATCTCTTCGGATGGCAGCACACAGCGAAAGACCAGCTATTTCGGTACCTATCTGGCCGATGCCATCTATGGTATCCAGATGGATAAAAAGGGATTTCCGTATATCATGGGCACGACGAACGGAACCTGGCCGGTGACTCCGAACGTGACTTATTTTACACAGGGCGCCAAACAGTTTGTTTCCAAGCTGCAGCCGGATCTGTCGGCCTATGTTTATTCCACGACTTTCGGGTTGGCTCCCAGGACAGGGCCTGGTGGTAATTTCCCGAATATTTCACCGGTGGCATTCCTGGTGGACCGCTGCGAGAATGTATATGTTTCCGGCTGGGGAGGATGGATCATTGCGGGAGCGGCGGATCCTTATGGGCTTTCCGGAACCCTGGGGATGCCCACAACCCCGGATGCGATCAAAAAGCAGACGGATAACCGGGATTTCTATTTTATCGTGCTGAAGAAGAATTCTTCGGCCCTGTTGTACGGGACTTTTTACGGGCAGGATGAACATGGCAATAGTATCAGCGAGCATGTGGACGGAGGGACCAGCCGGTATGATCAGAACGGGATCATCTACCAGGCTATCTGCGCCAATTGTAATGGCGGTACTATCAAGCCCTTTCCTACGACGCCGGGAGTCTGGGCACCCAGGAACGGGGCGGGGACGAATGGCTGTAACCTGGCTGCGGTGAAGATCTCCTTTAATTTTGCCGGTGTGGCTGCCGGGCTGAAGGCATCCGTCAACGGGCGTGATAATGATACGGCGGGCTGCGTGCCGATGGATGCCATTTTCCAGGATACGATCCGGAATGCGAAGTCCTATATCTGGAATTTCGGAGATGGGGGAGCCGATACCGCTACTACAGATTATATCGTAAGCCATACCTATAACCAGCCGGGCCGGTATACCGTAATGCTGGTAGCCATCGATTCGAATACCTGTAATGGCCGGGATACGTCTTACCGGCATGTCATTGCCCGGACGGACAGGGCTGTTATGGATTTTTCCTTTGAAAAAGTAGGGGATTGCCGGTCCCTGGATTACCTGTTCACCAATTTATCCACGGCGCCAAATTCCAAACCATTCGGCGACAGTAGTTTCGTATGGAGCATCAGCGATCTCCCGGAAAACCTGCCGGCAGGACCTGTTTCCAATAAGCTGAATTACAGTTTCAAAGGGCCAGGCACTTATATAGTCAAGCTGATCCTGGTGGATACGGCTTATTGTAATTATCCGGATACGGTGACCAGGACCATACGGGTGTCGCCCCAGACCAAGGCTCAATTTGTGACGCCGCCTACCGGCTGCGCTCCTTATACGGCTATTATCGACAACACTTCTTTAGGGGGATTGCAATTCTCCTGGGATTTCGGGGATGGCAGCACTTCCACGGACCCGGCGCCTACGCATCTGTATCCTGATCCGGGGTCTTATACGATCAAGCTCGTCGTGACCGATACTACGACCTGTAATAAAACGGATGCGACCCAACAGACCATCCTGGTAAGCGGAAGGCCGAAGGCGGCTTTTAGCTATGTCCCTTCGCCCCCGGTGGCGAATACCCCCATCGTGTTTACGAATCAATCTTCTGCCGACGGGATACGGTTCGTCTGGGATTTCGGAGATGGGGATTCCACGGTGCAGACCACCCTGGATACTACCCGGCATCTGTACAAGGCGACCGATACCTTTATAGTATGCCTGACGGCTTACAATCAATATGGCTGTTCCGATACGGTCTGTCACCCGGTGGCAACGCTGATACATCCCTTGCTGGATGTGCCGAATGCCTTTACGCCAGGTCGTTTTGGGCAGAACGGGATTGTCAAGGTGATGGGCTTTGGGATTACCCGCCTGCAGTTCCGGATCTACAACCGCTGGGGACAGATGGTATTCCAGTCGAATGATCAGGACATAGGATGGGATGGGACCTACCAGGGGAATTTGCAGCCCATGGATGTATATGGCTATACCCTGGAGGCAGAATTTTCAAATGGGGCCCATGTAAATAAGAAAGGAGATATAACTTTGATACGATAAAGTAAACAGATACCTATAGAAGACAACCAAATTTAAAGAGAAAACGTAATTTATATTAAGTACACCGGGAGCCTGTCGCTTCCAAAAACTGAGGGGCGTGAAAAAAATATTATTGCTGGGGTGTTGCATCATCTGGGCTGCGTTTAGCGGTAAGGCGCAGGATCTCCATTTTTCCCAATGGTTCAATTCCCCGTTAACGACCAATCCCGCCAATACCGGGTTTATACCGGATGCCGACTATCGTATTGGCGCCAATTACCGTGATCAATGGTCTCCTATCATGTCTGTGCCATACCGGACGATGAGCTTGTGGGGAGATGCGCAGGTATTCCGGAACAAAATCGAAAATGGCTGGATGGGGCTGGGAGGGGTGATCCTGCGGGATGATGCAGGTTCCGGGACCCTGACCTCTACGCAGGTATATGGATCAGTGGCTTATCACCAGATGGTGGGCTATTCCAGCCTGATAACGGCCGGCTTTAATGTAGGATTAGTCAATAAACGGATCAATACTTCCACACTGAAATTCCCCGACCAGTTCGACGGACATTTTTTCGATGCGCAATTACCGACCAGTGTGGTGATCGATCAGCCGAATGTCAATTATTTCGATATGCAGGTGGGATTGAACTATGCCTATTTCCCTACGAATAAGATGTATATGAATGCGGGATTTTCCGTGCAGCATATCAACCGGGCCCGGGAATCCTTCTTCAGTACGGATCCTTCGGGTTTTGACAGCCGGATCGCTCCCCGCTATATCGGGTTCCTCAATGCCAGCTTCAAGGTCAATGACCAGGTCATTCTCAATCCCATGGGATATTATACGAGCATGGCAGGCGCTTCGGAAGCAGTATTAGGATTAAATTTGCAGTATAATCTCCAGGATGAAGGGGATCAGCAGGTGATCGGGGGGCTGTATTACCGGCCGGGAGATGCGATCATACCGATGATCGGATTCATCTATAAGAATCTCAAGCTAACGTTCACCTATGATGTGACGACTTCCTCGGCCAAACATTATGATGGAGGCTTCGGGGCTTATGAGTTCGCATTGCAGAGTCAGGGTTTTTATAGTGAATACAACGGGAACAGGAGGCAATCGTTATGCCCGACCTTTAAGCCCTGATGAATGGAGCGGCAGAGGCGACAGCCACAGGGCTGCCTGGTTTGCGACCTGGCTCGACGAGCCCTGAAAGGCATAGAATAAACAAAAAGAAAACAATGATAAAAAGAAGTGTAATTGCGGTAGGTTTATCGATGATCGTAATGGGAGGATTTGCTCAGGGACATATGCCGAATCGGATCAATACTTATTCCGATGAAGGGCCAGGGACCGGTTTTTTGAAAGAGAATTTATTTGTCGGAGGGGGCTTGAGCCTTGGGTATGGATCTTATGATTTTAATGTAGGGGCTACTCCCGAGATCGGGTATTCCCTGAATAAATGGCTGGATGCGGGACTCGTGGTGAATATAAATTACAGTTCCGAACGCGCGGATATTAATTATAATAACGATACCCGGTTTAGGAGCTTCAATTACGGAGCCGGGCTTTTTGGGCGGGTCTGGCCGCTGCCATTCCTGTTCTTTCAGGCGCAGCCGGAATTTAATTTTATCAACTATAATGAAAAATACATGGGACCGGGCGGGGGCTCTTACTCTCAGAACACTAATGCTCCCAGCCTGCTGCTGGGGGTGGGCTACGGTCAACGTATCGTCGGGCAGAGCAATTTCTTTCTCTCCCTTAGCCTGGATGTCCTGAATAGTCAATATTCTCCTTACCGGGATTTTAATGGAGCTGCGCTGCCGGTTATCCGGGCAGGGTTTGACTTTTACCTCCATCAGCGGAAGTAACGTTTAACCCACCAGGCTGCGTTTGGCCCACCGGGCTGCCATCGCCCGCCCAGGTACGGCGCTTTATACGATCCTGTTAAATACTTCCACGGGGGTCTCGCAAAAGCTGATCCTTTCTTCCAGTACGTCATACAGGAAACCTTCTTTTTCCAGCTGGCGCAGATGGCTCAGCAGGTGATTGTAGAATCCGCCGGAATTGAGGATGTAGATCTTTTTGTCGTGGATCTTTAATTGGTTCCAGGTCAGCATTTCAAAAAGTTCGTCGAGGGTGCCGAATCCGCCGGGGAGGATAATGGCGGCATCACAACGGTCATACATCATTTTCTTGCGCGTGTGCATATCGGGGACGATGGCTAACTCCGTCAGGCCTTTGTGATGGCGTTCCCATTCCTTCAATCTTTCGGGGATGATGCCTACTACATGGCCTTCCGCTGCCAGAGCGGCATCTGCTACGATGCCCATCAGGCCTGTGCTGCCGCCTCCGTAGATCAATTTCAATTTTAATACGGCGATCAGCTTACCCAACTCTGCCGTATGCCGGGCGAACAGGGGATCTTTTCCTGTCTGGGAACCACAAAAGACTGCTACAGATTGTGTTTTCATAACTAGTGCTAAATTCAAATTAAAATTGAATTATTAAGCTTGTATTTCCTAATTTAGGTCGTAATATGTCCCCATCTCTTTTATTTACGTTTGTGATCGGTTATTTTCTGCTGTTGCTGGGAGTGGCCTGGCGTACTTCGCGTCATTCCAATAACGATAGTTTTTTTATCGGCAACCGGAATTCCAATTGGATGCTGGTAGCTTTTGGCATGATCGGCACTTCTTTGTCCGGGGTTACTTTTGTGTCGGTGCCCGGGACGGTGGGCGATTTTGCGGGACCTGCCTACAAGGCTTTTGGTTATTTCCAGGTGGTGATCGGGAATTGGCTTGGATGCCTGGTGATCGCTTTTGTGCTGCTTCCGCTGTATTACCGGTTGCAGCTGACCTCTATCTATAATTACCTGCATACCCGTTTTGGCAAGGTCGCTTACCGGACGGGTTCTTTGTTCTTCATCATCTCCCGTACGGTAGGAGCTACCGCCCGTCTTTATTTGGTGATCAACGTATTGCATTTTTTTATACTGAAAGAGTTAGGGGTCCCCTTTGCGCTTACCTGCTTTGTCATTCTGCTGATGATCCTGCTATATACTTTTGAAGGAGGTGTGAAGACGATCGTCTATACCGATACGCTGCAGACAACCTTCATGTTGCTGGGGCTCGTGGTCTGCATCATCTATATCCTGCGGCATATGGACCTGAGCCTGGGGAGCGCTCTGCAGGCATTGGATGAGAAGAGCTTTACCCGGATCTTCAATACCGATATCAACAGCAAAGGGTTTTTCGGCAAGCAGATCATTGGGGGCATGTTCATTATGATCGCCATGACAGGACTGGACCAGGAGATGATGCAGAAGAATATCAGTGTCAAAAATCTGAAAGATTCCCAGAAGAATATCCTTTCCTTTAGCTTCATCCTGGTGCTGGTGAATTTCCTGTTCCTGCTATTGGGCGGCCTGCTGTATCTTTTTATCCTGCATAATGGGGCTGCCTATCATGAACATCAATTGCTGCTGAATGGACAGAATGTGATCGGAGATGACCTGTTTCCCACGATGGCCCTTCACTACCTGCCCAAGGCTGTCTCGATCATTTTCATTATCGGGCTGATCTCCGCGCTTTTCCCCAGTGCGGATGGCGCTCTGACGGCCCTGACCTCCTCCTTCTGCATCGACCTGCTGGACCTGCGGAATAATACCGGGCTGAGTGAGCAGCAAAAAAAGAGGACCCGGATGACGGTACATATTTGCTTCGCCCTCATTTTCCTGATCTGTGTGCTGGTATTTAAATGGATCAACAGTAAATCGATTATCAATATCATCCTTGAGCTGGCGGGTTATACCTACGGACCTTTGCTGGGCCTGTTTGCCTTCGGGATCTTCACGAAGCGGCATCTGCCTGATCATTGGATGGTCACGGTCATTTGCCTGCTGGCGCCTACCTGTTGTTATTTTATCAGCCGGTATTCTTCGTCCTGGCTGGGTGGGTTCCAGATAGGGATTGAATTGCTGCTCATCAATGGGATCTTGACTTTTCTGGGCCTGTGGAGTATTTCAAAAAAGCAAGTGATCACAAACTAATTTTTCTTACGGGTCGTTATAGAAGTGAAAGATTCCATTTCTATGAATGACACGATATTAATCTCCAAGCAGCGCAGGTGGGCTGAATCCAAGGCGCATTCCAGCTGGCAAATCTTTAAAATAATGGCCGAATTTGTAGATGGCTTCGAGACGCTGGCGAAGCTGGGGCCTTGTATATCTATTTTCGGATCAGCCCGGACTCAACCGGGGCAGGAGTATTATGAGCTATCCGTGGAGATCGCCAAAAGGCTGGCAGAAGAGGGCTTTGGCATTATTTCCGGGGGTGGACCCGGTGTGATGGAGGCCTCGAATAAGGGTGCACAGCTGGGAGGGGGCAAGTCGGTTGGATTGAATATCGAGCTGCCTTTTGAACAGCATTGCAATCCGTATATCGACCGGGATGCCAATCTTAATTTCGATTATTTCTTTGTCCGCAAGGTCATGTTCACCAAATACTCGCAAGGGTTTGTCATGATGCCCGGAGGATTCGGGACGATGGATGAGTTTTTTGAAGTGGCTACCCTGATCCAGACGGGTAAGATGGATGCCGTTCCCCTGATCCTGGTGGGATCTGCCTATTGGGGAGGGCTGCTGGAATGGATGAAGGAAACGATGCTTCATAAGCATGGCACCATCTCTGCGCATAATCTTGACCTGCTCAGGGTGGCCGATACGGCAGACGAGGTAGCGTCGCATGTGTTGGACTTCTATAAGCAGCATGCGTTGCAGCCGAATTTTTAAGGATAGCAAATGCTGATCTGAAACCGGGGCTGGAATTAAGCTATCTTTGCCGGAAAATTACCGGCATGGAGCTTATCAACCCATTGGCGCAGAGCTATGCAGAGCGGTATTCTTCCGGAGAGAGTCCCTTGTTGCGGGAGATTGCTGAATATACGCAGTCCCATCATTCCCAACCTCATATGTTAAGCGGTCATTTGCAGGGAAGGTTCCTGGAAATGATCAGCTGTCTGTTACGTCCCCGGCGAATCCTGGAGATAGGGACCTTTATGGGCTATAGCGCTTTATGCCTGGCCGGAGGGCTGGGAAAGGATGGGCGGCTGCATACCCTCGAGCTGAGAGAGGAGGATGCAGACATAGCAGAAGCAAATTTCCGGCGGGCAAATTGGCTGGACCGGATAATTTTACACCGTGGAAATGCGTTAGAGATTATCCCAGCCCTGGATGAGGTCTGGGATTTGGTGTTTATAGACGCCGATAAGGTTAATTATTCAGAATATTATAAATTAGTGTTGCCGCGGGTGAGCCCGGGAGGGTTGATTATAGCCGATAACGTGTTATTTCATGGCCAGGTGCTGGCCGACGAGGTGACCGGAAAAAGCGCTAAAGCGATACAGGCGTTCAATGAGTTGGTAAGTGCGGATGATTCGGTGGAAAAGGTACTGCTCACCGTCCGGGATGGGCTGTTATTCATCCGGAAGAAATAAATTCTGGTCTATCATAAAGGTAAAAGGTTGATAATGAAGGTAAAAATTGTAATAGTCTCTCTGCTCGTCCTGGCTGCTGGCAGCCTGCGGGCGCAGGGGCCCTACAGTGCGGACGTCATCTCCTACATCAATACATATAAGGCGCTGTCAATGGCTGAAATGCAGCGTTCCGGCATCCCTGCCTCGATTATTCTGGCCCAGGGCATCCATGAGACAGAGGCGGGCAATAGTGAACTGGTGAAAAAGGCCAATAATCATTTTGGGATCAAATGTAAGGATGAATGGAAAGGCGCTACGATCTATCATGATGATGACAGCCGGGGCGAATGTTTTCGCAGTTATCCGACGGCGGAAGATTCTTACCGGGACCACTCCGAATTCCTGCGCGGGAGCGCCCGTTATGCCTTTCTTTTCAAGCTGGATCCCACGGATTATGAAGGATGGGCTTACGGGTTGAGGAAGGCCGGTTATGCCACCAATATCCGTTATTCGCAGATATTGATCAAGCTGATCAAAGATTATAATCTGGCGCAATATACCCTGATCGCCATGGGCAAGCTGAGCCCCTCTGATGAGGTGGTATTAGGAGGGGGCGGGCATAAGCCGGATACGGCCGGTACCATACAGCCGGCAGCGAATTATCCGTCGGGACAATCCGCGATGAATTATCCTTCCGGTGAATTCCAGATCAATAAGACCCGGGTCATTTATGCAAAAGCAGGCATTTCTCTTTTGTCGGTGGCCGATCAATATGAATTGGCGCTATCCCGCCTGCTGGAGTTCAACGATATGAAAGAAGAAGATATTCTGGACAGGGACCAGCTGCTATTCCTGCAACGCAAGCGGAAGACAGGAGCTACTGAATTTCATGTTGTCCGGGAAGGAGAGAGCTTATATGATATTTCTCAGGCGGAAGGTGTCCGTTACCAGGATCTGCTGGAAATGAATCAGGGGACATCCGGTGCGCAACCGGCCGTCGGGCAGAAAGTGTATCTGCAGGCTTCCGGTTCGCGGGTGAGGTCTGTAACGGACGGAAGGAGCACGAATTAATTAAATTAAGGAAAACAAGTCAAACATGTCAACAATCAGGGTACACGATAAAGAATTTGAGCCTTATTTAAGCGCCGGGCTGATCGCTGAGAAAATACAGTCGATCGCTCAGCGGATCGACCGGGATTATGCGGGCCGGAAGCCTTTGTTCATCGCTATTCTCAATGGGGCTTTTATGTTTGCTTCCGATCTGTTTAAGGAAATTACCATCGAGGCGGAGATCTGTTTTATCAAACTGGCGTCTTATAAAGGAACGAAGTCTTCGGGGCATGTGATCACTGCGATCGGTCTGGATATAGATCTGATCGGAAGGCATGTCGTTATCCTGGAGGATATCGTAGATACGGGTAAGACCCTGAGTGAATTTCTGCCACAGTTGGAGCATCAGCAGCCTGCTTCCCTGAAGATCGCGGCCTTGTTGCATAAGCCGGAGGCGACGGTCTATCCGATCGTCGTGGATTACCTGGGGTTCGATGTGCCCAATAAGTTCCTGTTGGGATATGGGCTGGATTATGACGGATTGGGGCGGAATATCCCTTCGATCTATAAGGTAGCGGAGTAGGCCCCCGGATTTTAACAGTGTGGCACTTGACAAAGAGGAAAGAACGCATTAATTTGAGAATCAAAATATCCCATTGAAAAATGTAACATTATTTGTTATAGGTTCTTTATTATTTTATTCCTCCTTTGGACAGTTCTATTTACGGGGGGAAGTAAAGGATGAGAACAATAGCCTCTTGCCAAATGTAAAAATACTGCTTCATTCCAGTGGGTATCTTTATCATTCCGGCAGTTCCGGGGCCTTTGGGATCCCTGTGCCTCAATCCATGGATTCATTGACTATTTCGGCTGATGGGTTTCAGACATTATCCCTTCGTGTCAATGCTGCCGATTACCAGACTATTGTGCTCAAGCTGTCGTATCGCCCGCCGGTGGCCCCCAAGAAGCGATTGCTTTCTCTTACAAAAGATCTGAGAGCTTCCGACTGGAAGGGCTGGACCATAGGTGGGGAGACTTATAGTTCCCTGATAGAAAATGAATTTATTCCTGCGGGAAAATTTCCGGAAACAGGTTTTGCCGTTACGATCGACAAAGCGTCGTATAGCAATGTGCGCCGTTTTCTGAACATGGGCAGCACTATTCCGCCGGATGCGGTGCGTATTGAGGAGCTGCTGAACTATTTTAATTTCGGCTATACCGATCCGGCTCCGGACAGTTGTTTCTTTATCCACTCCGATCTATCGGAATGTCCCTGGAATGCGGCCAATCAATTACTGTTCTTAAAGGTCTGCGCCCGGAAAGTGGATCCGGCGAAGATACCTCCGGCCAATCTTGTCTTTTTAGTAGATGTCTCCGGGTCGATGGACATGCCCAATAAGCTGCCCTTGCTAAAATCAGCTTTCCGACTGTTAATCAATAATTTACGTGATGTCGACACCGTATCGATCGTCGTATATGGCAGTTCGGTCGGAGTGTGGCTGCCGCCGACTTCCGGGGGGGAAAAGAACAAGATCCAGAAAGCTATTGAAGATATGTATCCGGGAGGGCCTACGCCCGGGGAGGCGGGGATCAGGGCTGCGTACCGGGTAGCTAAAAGCCAGTTCATAAGAGGGGGTAATAATCGGGTGATCCTGGCGACGGATGGAGATTTCAATGTAGGGGAAACTTCGGAGGAGGAGATGGAGAAGCTGGTGGGACAATATAAACAATGGGGTATTTACCTGACCTGTCTTGGAGTGGGGATGGGTAATTATAAAGACTCCAAGCTGGAGGCGCTTGCTAAGAAGGGTAACGGGAATTTTGCTTACCTGGACGACGAGCGGGAGGCGGAAAAGGTCCTGGTCCATGAATTTACGCAGACTGTTTATGCGGTGGCGGATGATGCCTATCTGAATATATCATTCAATCCTGCTTTAGTAAAGAACTACCGGTTGATCGGCTTTGACAATAAGGTGAAAGCGCTGTCGGACTCCCTGAATGAAGTGCAGGGAGGGGAGGTAGGGTCCGGTCATTCTTTGCTGGCCTTATTTGAAATAACTCCGGCGGATACGGACAGTTCCGGGAGATGGACGGATAAGAGCAAGCTTGGGCAGGTCGTTCTTAATTATAAGCTGCCTCACGACTCGTTGGAGAGAATGAGCTCCTATGCCTGTCCTTCGCGGTTGACGGCTTTCCGGGATTTGCAGCCTTGTTACCGGTTCGCTTCTTCTATCGCCTTATTTGGAGGATTGCTGAAGAGGTCGCGGTTTATGGCCCAGGCAGGTTGGAAGGATGCGATCGAAATGGCGGAGCAGTCCCGGGATCCGGAGGATGGCATGCAGCAGGAATTCATCGGCCTGATCGAAAAAGCCAGGAAAATTTATGCGCATCAGAAACGACACAAGAAAGATGAGGATTGATAATCTCTTCCGATCGCTGAAGCGATCTATCCGAACACAATTTATTGAGCCTGACGGCTCGTTCTCCTAAAAGCCGCCGGCTGGTTCGTTTTGGAGGTTAGTTCGTTCGCGGCTTTTACGAGAACATCTCTCTCACCTTATCAAAGAAACTACGTTCATTTTTATCCGGCTTGGGCTGGAAGTTGGGTGAATCGTTTAATTTTTCCAAAATAGATTTTTCTTCCGGAGTTACATGCTGGGGTGTCCAGACATTTACATGGATTAGCTGATCGCCTCTTTCGTAAGAGTTTACGCCGGGGAATCCTTTTCCCTTGAGCCGGAATATCTTGCCGCTTTGGGTGCCGGCAGGTATTTTGATCTTTGCTTTTCCGTCGATGGTAGGTACTTCTGCCTGCAGTCCGAAGACGGCGTCGGAAAAGGAGATATGGAGTTCGTAGGCCACGTTTAGGCCGTCGCGGTGTAATTCAGCGTGTTGTTCTTCTTCGATCAGGATGATCAGGTCACCGGGAGCACCACCCCGTTCGCCGGCATTACCCCTGCCTCCGACGCTCAGCTGCATGCCTTCCTGCACGCCTGCGGGAATATCGATGGTCACGGTCTCTTCTCCGTAGACCCTGCCTTCTCCTTTACAGGAAGTACATTTAGCGGTTACGAGGGACCCTTCTCCATTACAGGTAGGGCAGGTGGTGACTGTCTGCATTTGTCCTAAAAAAGTATTGCTGACCCTGCGCACCTGGCCGCTGCCGCCGCAGGTAGAGCAGGTCTGAATGCTACTCTTGTCTTTGGCGCCGCTGCCGCTGCAAGTGATGCAGGGGACATATTTCTTTACCTTAATATTTTTGGTAACGCCTTTGGCGATCTCTTCATAGTTCAATTTGATCTTTACCCGCAGGTTGCTACCCTTGACTCCTCTGGACCGGGAACTGCCTCCTCCTCTTCTGCCACCGCCAAAGAAACTGCCGAAAATGTCATCTCCGAAGATATCCCCGAACTGGCTGAAGATATCGTCCATATTCATATTACCGCCGCCGTTGAACCCCCCACGTCCGTTGTTACTCATGCCGGCATGTCCGTAGCGGTCATACTGGGCTCTTTTGTCCGCATCGCTCAGTATTTCATAAGCTTCTGCTGCTTCTTTGAACTTTTCTTCTGCCGCTTTGTCCCCGGGGTTACGATCGGGATGGAATTGCATGGCAACCTTGCGATAAGCCTTCTTGATATCGTCGGCCGGGGATCCTTTGGACACGCCGAGTATTTCGTAATAATCTCTCTTAGACATAATGAACAGGATCAATTTTGAACTTAAGGATTGAACCTTAAGCCGCTTTTAATATTTATCGGATAGCATTCAGGCAATCCCCGGGTCTGAGACCGGCAAGGATCATTTACCAACTACCACTTTGGCAAAACGGATAATCTTATCGTTCAGGTAATAGCCTTTCTGTACTTCGTCTATGACTTTGCCTTTCAGGGATACATCCTGTGCGGGAATCTCTGTAATGGCCTCGTGCTTTTCCACGTCGAAATCGGTATGGATGCTTACCATGGCTTTGAGCCCCTTACTCTGCAGGACAGAGCGGAGCTTGGAGAAGACCAGCTGGACGCCTTCCTTTACCTGATCGATGTTGCCGGCGGTTTGCAGCTGTTTTTCGGCCCGGTCGCAATCGTCCATCACGTCCAGAAGGGATATAATGACCTCTTTACCGGCTGTCTGCCTCAATTCCAGGGCTTCCCTGGCGCTCCGTTTCCTGAAATTGTCAAATTCGGCGAAGAGACGCAGGTATTTATCTTTTTGCACCTGTACTTCTTCTTTGAGCTTTTCCAGTTCGTCGTCACCGGTCATTCCATCGTTCAAATGCGTCGTCCCAGCAAGATTTTCATCCGTATTCATGTCTTCCATAGCATCAGGACCGTTTTCTCCGGCACTAAAAGCGGGATCTCCCGCCGAATTGTTAATATCTTCTGTATTCATATCCATAAATTGAGACAAAGGTAAGCTAGTCAATAATTTTGCCAAGGCTGAATTAAGGACAAATTGTCTTATAAATGCCTCTGCCCTGGCAGGGTGACCAGCCTGGCCGGTAAATTTAGCCTATTGCTCAGACCTAAGAAGTATTTTTGCCGTTAAAAGTTTTACTTTAGGGGCTGACCTACGTCCTTTGCAGGGGGATCCTGTGCGCTTTTTGCAGGGACTGACTGCTCATTAACCAAATGGATACTAATCCCTTAAATATAGACCAACTCAGCAATTGGTGGCAGCAATCCCTGGAAGGTGATAGCCAGGCGTTCTATTATATTCACCGGGAATTATTCAAAGGTCTATACAATTATGCCCTGAAATTATTGCAGGATAATGACCTGGCTAATGATGCCGTGCAGGAGCTATTCGTGAAGATCTGGACGAAGCGGAGCCATATCGGGACGCTGCAAAAGGTCAAACCTTATTTTTTTACCGCCCTCCGCAGACAGATACTCAATCAGTTACGAAATCTTCAGCTTCGTGAATTAAAGATCAGCCGGATACCCCGGCCGGATATCGATTTTTCTCCGGAAGAGATCGTGGTTAAAAATGAAGAATACCGGTCGCTGCAAAAGAAAATATCAGAATTGTTGAATGAATTGCCTAAACGGCAAAAAGAGGTGATCTACCTGCATTACTTCGAAGAGATGGATTATGCCCAGATCAGCGCTATTATGGGCATCAATTACCAGTCTGTGTTGAATCTTACGCAAAAAGCCCTGCAGAAACTACGTTCGGCCGATCTGCTATCCCTTCTGCTTTCTCTTTCCTGCCTTTACCGGTTATCTCAATAAGACGCTAGCTGCCCCTTTCGGCTCCGGGCTGCCCGGTTAACTTTTTTTTAAAAAAGAGGGTATATAAAAACAATCGGCGTGTCTTAGTTAATAAAAGCGCTCCATGGATGATCTTTCGAACAGTCTAAAAGGAGGGAAAGATCTTCCTTTTGAATTCCGGGCCAGGCCGGTAGATGAGCAAATGCAAGAAGACAACTGGAAGGGGGTAGAAGCGGCGATCCGTCAGCCGGCGGAGGTCCTTCCCGTGCGCCGTATTCCCTGGGGAAGCGTATTCACGGCTGCGGCATCGGTGATCGCTTTGACGTTCGGGGTCTGGTATATCGGCACCCGGACGGGGACGCCCCAGCTATCCGTGCTAAAGACGGGTTATGGGGAAGTAAAGAACATTTTATTACCGGATAGTTCCGTGGTCATATTGAATGCCAATTCTTCTTTGCGTATTCAGCAGCAATGGACGGACGGAGACAGCAGACAGGTCTGGCTGGAGGGAGAGGCTTATTTCAAAGTGCAGAAAAAGGCATCGACCCGGCAAAAATTCGTAGTGCATACCCGGACGCTGGATGTGGAAGTCCTGGGCACCAAATTCAATGTCAATACGAGAAGGCAACATTCCATCGTCTCCCTGGAAGAGGGGAAGGTGCAATTGTCCGTACACGGAAATATACAGTCGGTGATGGAGAAGAAAGCGCCCATGGTACTGAGACCCGGACAGGTCGTGACCCTGGATGAAGCCCTGCAGGTGAAGATCAACGAAGACAAAGATGTGGCCGCCCATTCCGGCTGGTCCAGGAACGAGTTTCATTTCGATAATACTTCGCTGCTGGAAGTGGCGCGGCTGATCGAGGATACCTATGATTACAAAATGGAGGCCAGGGACACTAGTTTATTCAGGCTGTCTATTTCAGGGGATCTGCGGGCGGCCAATGTTCAGGAGCTGGTAAAAGTACTGGAAGTGACATTAAAGCTCAATATGCGTATACAAAACAAAACAATATACATTACGAATCCATGATCCTGTTTAAATCTAACTTATTTCTTAAATAACGATCAAAGCTAAAACATGCTCATATGAGAAAGAAAGCCTACACAGGTAAGCTATTGCTATTCGCTTTACTGTTCCTTGGGTGCAGTAAATTTATGGACGCTCACTCACAAACGAATACATGGCTTGCCTCCTACACACAATCCCGCGTTGAATTATCCAGTCAGAGAGAACAGGCCCGCGCCATTTCCAGTATTTTATCGGAGGCCCGCAAAGCGTTCGACGTAGATTTTATCTATGAGTCGAAGATCCTGCCGGGCGCCAAGCTGGTGATGGACGTGGAGAAATTTAAGACGGTCGAGGAATTCCTGGATGAGTTGTTACGGCCGTATAATCTGAAATACAAAAAAGTATTAGCCAAGGCTTATGTTATTTACACCAGTAATTCGGAGCTGAAGCGGCTGCTGTCGATCATCGTCCGGCAGGATGGGGTGATCCCGGATGAATTATTACACCAGGGAGGAAGTACGGCCAGTGCTTCCATCGTCATAAGCGGCAGAATCCTGGAAGACGCCAAGGGCGCTCCGCTGGAAGGGGTAAGTATCAGTATCAAAGGGACTAACCGGGGGACGGTGACCGATAAGGACGGGGCCTTCCGCCTGGAGGTGGAGAATGAAAAAGCCGTTCTTATCGTTTCGCTGGTAGGTTACCAGACCAAGGAAGTGCTGGTAGGCAATCAAACCAGCATTCAACTGGCCCTGGTATCCCAATCCCAGTCCCTGAACGATGTCGTGGTGATCGGGTATGGTACGCAAAAGAAAAGTGTAGTGACCGGCGCTATCTCCAGTGTCAAGGCCAGCGATCTGGAGAATATGCCGGTAAGCCGTATCGAGCAATCGCTTCAGGGGCGAACTTCCGGTATCACTATCGCGCAAAGTTCCGGGCAACCCGGGGCCGCCTCCAATGTAAAAATACGGGGTGTTACTTCTATCAATAACAGCGACCCCCTTTATGTAGTGGACGGGGTTCCTATCGATGTCGGCGGTATCGACTATCTGAACCAGTCCGATATCGAATCCATCGAAGTATTAAAAGACGGAGCTTCCGCCGCTATCTACGGTACGAGGGCAGCCAGTGGCGTTATCCTGGTGACGACGAAAAAGGGTAAGGCGGGTAGCTTACGCATAGGTTATAATGGCTATTATGGCACGCAGGCTCCGGGCAGGAAGCTCAAGCTGCTGGATGCTACCGAGTATGCCACTTTACGAAATGAATCTTCCGTGGCCGCCGGTCATGGCATTATTTTTAACAACCCGGCGTCCCTGGGAAAAGGGACGGACTGGCAAAGCCTGATCTTCAATAAAGATGCCCGTATCCAGGACCATGAATTGAGCCTGAGCGGGGGAAATGATAAATCGACCTTCTATACTTCTTTTGGTTTCTATGACCAGCAGGGGATCGTCGCCACGCCGATCTCTTATTACAAACGATTCACGGCGAGATTTAACTCCACGCATAAATTAAAAAGCTGGTTGAATTTCGGCAATAATCTTTCTTATTCTTATATCAAGAGCCAGGGCATAGGGAATGTGAATAGCCCGTATGGCGGTCCTTTGAGCTCCGCTATCAACCTGGATCCTATTACCCCGGCCGTCATTACAGACCCGGCTGTCGCCGCGGGCGCGCCTTACAGTACGCAGCCAGTCGTAAAGGATCCCAGTGGTCGCCCTTACGGAATTTCCACCTATGTCGGGCAGGAGATGACCAATCCCCTGGCGTATATACAGACGCAGCTGGGGAACTACAACTGGTCGGATAATATCGTGGGAAATGTCTATGGGGAAGTAGAGCCTATAAAAGGCCTGCGGTTCCGGTCCAGTATAGGTGCCAAACTTGCTTTCTGGGGCAGTGAAAGTTTTACGCCGCTCTATTATCTGAGCGCTACCAATAGTAATCTGACCACTAATAATTTTTATCGGGACAATCATCAGGGCCTTATCTGGAACTGGGACAATACGTTGTCCTATACCCGTAGTTTTGGCCTGCATAACCTGAGCGCCCTGGCAGGAACCAGTGCACAGAAAAATTCCGCGTCCAGCGTGAATGCGCGTTATTTTGGGATACCGGCGACCAATTTCGGCGAAGCTTCCATGAATTTCGGCGTGCCTACTGCCAGCAAGCAGGGAGGGGGCACAGAGGACCAACCTTATGCCCTTAGCTCTTATTTCGGTCGTGTGACCTATGATTATGATGGCAAATATTTATTGATGGGTATCCTTCGGGTGGACGGATCTACCCGGTTCGGCAGTAATAACCGGTATGGTAAATTCCCTTCCGTCTCCGCGGGATGGATACCTACCCGTGAAAGTTTCTGGCCGGTGAGCAATGCGGTGAGTTTCCTGAAGGTGAGGGGTTCTTACGGTGTCAATGGAAACGATCAGTCGCTGGGTGACTTCCAGTATGTATCGACGGTCAGCGCCGGATCCAATTATACGTTTGGCAATGATGGGCTTGTTACCGGGTTCGCTCCGAATGCGCCTGCCAATCCCAATCTGAAATGGGAACAGACGGCGCAGACCGATATCGGGGTAGATGCCGTTGTCTATAAGGATTTTAACCTGACGGTGGATGTATATAAGAAGAGGACGAAAGGTATGCTGCTGCAGGTGAAGATACCCGGTTATGTAGGCGCATCCGGCAATCCTTATGGCAATGTGGCCGACCTGGAAGACAAGGGGATCGAGTTGGAGTTGGGCTACAGCAAGAAGATCGGGGATTTTGGACTGGGTTTGCGGGGGAATGTCTCTTATAATAAAAATACGATCACCAATATCGGGCTCAACCAATACCTGACGACCTCTACCTTTCAGTCCAGCGCTTATGAGGTCGGCCGTACGGCCGTCGGCCATCCGCTAGGTGCGTTCTATGGATTCCAGACCATGGGTATTTTTCAGACCCAGGCGGATGTTAATAATTACCTGAATAAGAGCGGCGCCATGATACAGCCTAAGGCTAAGCCCGGTGATTTTAAGTTTGCCGACCTGGATGGGGATGGAGCCATCACCAGTACGGACCGTACTTTCCTGGGTGATCCAAGCCCGCACTGGACGTTTGGATTTACGCTCAATACCAGCTGGAAAAATTTTGACCTCATTGCCTTTGGCCAGGGCGTCTCCGGCAACCAGATCTTCCAGGGCCTGCGCCGCCTGGATATACAGACGGCTAATTATACGACCGCGGCGCTGGGCCGTTGGACCGGGGCCGGGACCAGCAATGCCTTCCCCCGGCTGACCGACAATGATGTCAACGGAAATTTCACCAACCCTACTTCTTTCTACCTGTCGAAAGGAGCTTATTTTAAGATCAAGACGATCCAGATCGGGTATTCATTACCAAAAGACCTGATCGGCCGGATCGGGCTGCAAAAAGTGAGGATCTATATAAGCGGCAACAACCTGGTGACCCTGACGAAATATCCGGGATTCGATCCTGAGATAGGAGGGACTTTCTCAGGCCAGAACAATGGAAGCTATGGAGTGGATAACGGGATCTATCCCCAGGCCCGCACTTTCCTGGCAGGACTAAATGTTACTTTTTAATGATCATAACGATTACACATATGCAAAAGAAATCCTTTTTATACCCGGCGATTTTTGTAGCATGCGGAGCCCTGTTGGCGCTCTCCTGCAAAAAAAGCTTTCTGGACGTGCAGCCCAAAGGACAGCTGCTGGAATCCAACTATTATCAGACACCGGATGAGGCCTATGCCGCGCTGGTGGCCGCGTACGACCCCTTGGGTACGGAAGCGGGAAGCTCGGACAATACCTATGCCGATCCCCTGGGAGGGCTCAATTCGGCTTCCGACGAGTGTTATGCCGGTGGCGGCGGCGCCACGGACATGGGCTCCTGGCAGGCATGGAATACCAATTCGATGACCGCCGCCGTGGGACCACAGGCGGTGTATTGGGACCGGAATTATACCGGCATTTACAGGGCCAACCTGCTGTTGGCAAAGATCGATCAGGTCCAGGGGCTGGACCCCGCTCTCAAGGCAAGATATATTGCGGAGGCAAAATGGCTGCGGGCATACTATTATTTCTGGCTGGTGCGGCTATTCAAGAATATCATATTGGTAACGGCGCCCATTGCTACCAGCGATATTTACAATCAGGTTCAGGTAAGCCCCGATGTGGTGTATACGCAGATCGAAAAAGATCTGAAGGAGGCCATTCCCGATCTGCCGGCTTCCATTCCCACCACGGAGAATGGCCGTATCTCCAAAGGAGCTGCGAATGCGCTGCTGGGCAAGGTGATTATCTTTGAGAACAATACCGGCCGGATGGCGGAAGCGGCTAGCTACCTGGAATTGGTCAACGGACCTGGCGGTGGTTATCAGCTGCTTTCCAATTATGCGGATATTTTCAACCCGGATAATAAGTTCAATAAGGAGTCTGTCTTTGAGATTTACCATACGGCTGCCCAGGCGGCAGGCTGGGGTAACTGGCCGAATTTTGAGGGAAATGTCTATGTCCAGATGACAGGCCCGAGGTCTTATTCCGGTCCGACCTATAATTCCGGGTGGAGCTTCAACCCGATCATTCCGGCCTTCGCTGCGACCCTGCACAGCGACCCCCGTTATAATACGACCGTGTTGGATGCGGACAGTCTTACGGCTGCCACGTCGAGCAGCTATACGCCGGGGTATGCCAATACCGGCAAATTCATCAATAAGTATGCTCCTTTAAAAAGATATACGCCTAAAGCGGGAGACGGGTCGCTGAACTATCCCAATGATTATATCGAGATCCGTCTGGCCGACACCTATCTGCTGGAGGCAGAGGCGCTGGTGAGGGGTGGGGGAGATCAGTCGAAGGCGCAACAATACCTGGACCTGGTTCGCGCCCGGGTAGGTCTTGCCTCTGTGCCGGCAACGCTGGATAATATTTATAACGAGCGTATGCTGGAGCTGGCGACGGAAGGACATCGGTGGTTTGACCTGGTACGGACGGGAAAAGCGGCCAGTGTACTTGCTTTCAAAGGATTTAAGACAGGGGTGAATGAGATCCTGCCGATCCCGCTGGTAGAGTTGAACAATACTAAGCTGAAGCAAAATCCCGGTTATAATTAATTTACTTTATCAAACGATTGCTGTATGAAAAAAATATCATTTTTACAGGGTGTATTCGGTGACAGGTCTGCTCTCATCCCGGCGCTGTTAATCATCCTGATCGTCGCCTGCACTCCTGACAAAAATTCTGTCAGCCTGGGGTCTTTGCCTAAAGCCTCTTTTACGATCGCTGCTGTAACAGGGATGGTGAATACCTATGTGCTGACGGGCACTTCGACGGGCGTATTCTCGTGGAGCTGGGATCCGGGGGATGGCACCGGCAGCAAGTTAGGCGCTCAGACCGATACGGTGTATTATGCTAAAAAAGGATCGTATAAGACCAGCTTGCTGGTGTTGAATAAGGCGGGTTATGATACAACCTCCCAGGTCCTGACCGTACCCAATGATGATCCGGGAATAAATATATTACAGGGCAGTGCGCTGGATGCCTCCAGCCAGCAGTACTGGACATTGCTGAATACGGGCGGATCTCAGACAACATTTGCTTTTACGGCACAGGGATTGAATATTTCCAATACCGGCAATACGAATGGAGGCATCTATCAGGCTGTATCCGTGAAGGCGGGTGTGCAGTATACTTTTTCTGTCAACGTACAGGGCGCAGGCGCCACTAATTCATGGGTAGAAGTATATTTGGGGGCGACTGCCCCGGTTCAAGGCTCTGATTATTCTGATAACAAGTTCAACTCCTTAAACACCTGGTCCGGTTGCGGCGGCAGTGCGTTCAACGGCAATCTGTCGGATATCGGTTGTTCGGGATCGGGGGTAGGAGCAGGAGGTAAGATCAAGTTCGCCGCGAGCGGTACTATTTACCTGATGATAAAAGCCGGAAGTTCGGGCGGTACCCTGGGCACAGGCGGCATCACTTTCAGCAATATAGCGCTGACGGAGCCCAGTCATTAGTAAAAAAGAACAATAGACATGAGCAGATTTTTTTATTTCCCGTACCTTTTTGCCCTGCTGGCATGCTCAAAGAGCAGCAATAGCAGCGGTAATAATTCCGGACCCGTGCCGGTCGTAAAGGTCAGCGACGTAAGCCAGGGCCGGCAGCTTAAAGCTTCTCCCTACAGGTTCTACGTGGATCTTAGCGCGGCTTATAGCCAATCCGTTTCCGTCAGCTATGCTACGGCGGATGGCACTGCGAAGGGGAATACGGATTATACCCCTGCTTCGGGAACCCTGACCTTTCCGGCGGGCACTACCGAGTTGTATGTAGATGTGCCGGTAACGGGGGATAGTTTACGGAAGACCGATCAGCAATTCTATATGCAGCTCAGCAATCCTGTCAATTGTACGCTGGGCGTAGCCAAAGCCACCGGTACGATCATCAACAGCGACGGGACTTATTTGCCTACGGATACTACAGGATATACGACCCCGGCCACTTATGCGGGTTATACGCTGGCCTGGAGTGATGAATTCAATGGGAATGCATTGAATACGCAGAACTGGAATTATGAGACCGGGGGAAGTGGCTGGGGGAATCAGGAACTGGAAAATTATACCGCCAGACCGCAGAATGTATTTGTCTCTGCGGGCAACCTCATCATAGAGGCCAGACAGGAATCTTATGGAGGCAATAATTATACATCGGGTCGCCTCAATACGATCGGCAAGCAGCAGTTTACCTACGGCCGAATCGATATACGAGCCAAGCTGCCTGTGTCCAAGGGCATGTGGCCTGCTTTGTGGATGCTGGGATCCAATATTTCCACGGTACCCTGGCCGGGCTGCGGAGAGACGGATATTATGGAATTGATAGGGACTAATCCCCGCCAGATAGTGGGCTCTCTTCACTGGAAGCAGCAGGATGGTTCGGAAGGGACCTATAATAATACCTATACGCTGCCGGGGCAGGATTTTTCCCAGCAGTTTCATGTATTCAGCCTGATCTGGGCCAAGGACCAGGCGCAGTTCCTGGTGGACGACCAGGTCTATGTGTCCGGCGGCCTCCAGAATGTCACCAGTGGCGTCTATCCTTTTAACAGTCCTTTCTTTTTCATATTCAATGTGGCGGTGGGAGGCAATTGGCCCGGGTCCCCGGATAATAGTACCTTGTTCCCACAGAGAATGTTCGTAGATTATGTGCGGGTATTTCAACCATGATGAAGAGCTGAATTTAGTAATGAAAAGTATTAATGCAGCAATATGAAGACCATCGATAGAAGCCGGTTTTTGAATCAGCGGATTCTTTTCCTGAATCCGCTGATCGTTGCCCTTTTGTGCGCTATGATCGGGTGCAGCAAGAAGCAGGGCGCCGCCCCGGCGCCCCCAACGCCCCCTCCGCCTACGGATACCGTGGTAACGGTATTGAATTCCGACGTGGCTTTCTGGCTGACCAAGGCGGACCAGACGGTCTTGCTGAAAAAGCAAAATGTCAGTTTCTTGTTTTCCGGCAATGCGGCTGTCAATCCCACCATTGACGTGGATACTACCAAAACCTATCAATCTATCGATGGGTTCGGCTATTGTCTGACGGGAGGGAGCGCTTATCTGATCAATCGTCTTTCGACATCGGACCGTGATGCCATCGTAAAAGAGCTTTTTTCAACGGACAGCACTTCTATTGGGGTCAGCTATCTGAGGGTGAGTATCGGGGCATCCGATCTTAGCGCCTCCGTGTTCTCCTATGATGACAACGGGACACCCGCGCAGCCGGATACCACCCTGCAGTATTTCAGCTTATCCAACGATGGATTTGACCTGGTGCCTTTGCTGAAACAAATCCTTACGGTGAATCCCTCACTTAAGATCCTTGGATCTCCCTGGTCGGCCCCCTTGTGGATGAAGAGTAATAACAATAGTGTGGGTGGCTCTTTATTGCCGCAGTACTACGATTGTTATGCCCGCTACCTGGTGAAATATATTCAGGCGATGAAGGGGGAAGGTATCCCGATCGATGCCATCACTCCACAGAATGAGCCGATGAATCCCAATAATAATCCCAGTATGGCCATGACGGCTACGGAGGAGGCGGATTTCGTCAAGAACTACCTGGGACCGGCTTTCCAGGCTGCCGGGATCACTACTAAAATAATTGTCTTCGATCATAACTGCGGCAATCCCGAGTATCCGCTGGCGATACTGGCGGATCCGGATGCGGAAAAGTATACGGATGGCTCTGCCTTTCATTTGTATGGAGGAGATATCAGCGCACTGACCCAGGTGCATAATGCCTATCCTTCGAAGAATGTTTATTTTACGGAGCAATGGGTGGGCGGCCCCGGGAATTTCCCTTCAGACCTGGAATGGGCTGTCAAGAACCTGATCGTGGGGGCTCCCCGGAACTGGAGCCGGAATGTACTGGAATGGAATCTGGCTGCCGACCCCAGCTATAACCCCCATACGGTGGGCGGCTGCGGAAATTGTCTGGGCGCGCTTACCATCGGAACCTCCGTTACCCGCAATGTCTCCTATTATATTATCGCCCATGCCTCTAAATTCGTAAGACCGGGATCGGTGCGGGTAGACTCGAATATACCGGGCAACCTGCAGAATGTTGCTTTCCTGCGACCGGACGGGAAAAAAGTATTGATCGTCTTAAATGACAGCAATGGCTCCCAGACCTTCAATATCCAGTTCAACGGCAAGAGCGTGACGGCTACTTTAGACGGAGGGGCCGTAGGGACCTTTGTGTGGTAAGGTCAGCCCGGATAGCCTTACCTTTGCGTCCATGACGAAAAGAGCTATCCTTAACAAGAAGATCAGCCGGCGCATAGAGAGCGGACATCCCTGGGTATTTGGCAATGAAGTAAATACCGTGGAAGGAGATGTCGCGGCCGGGGACACCGTAGACGTCTATACACACGATAAAAAATTTGTCGGCAAGGGATATATCAATCCTCAATCCCAGATCCTTGTCCGCTTGCTGACCAGGGACAAGACCGAATCGATCGATGAGCCCTTTTTTTACCATCGCCTGAAAGATGCCTGGGAATACAGGCAGCGGTTGGGATATACAGAAAATTGCCGCCTGATATTCGGAGAAGCGGATTTCCTTCCCGCCCTGATCATCGATAAGTTCAATGATTATTTTGTGATCCAGACCCTGGCCCTGGGGATCGATCGCTGGAAACCTGCCATTGTGAAGGCCCTGGAGCAGATCTTTCAGCCCAAGGGCATCTATGAGCGTAATGATGTGCCTGTGCGGGAACTGGAAGGGTTGACTCAGCAAAAGGGATTTTTGTCCACGTCTTTCGATACGCAGATCATTATTAACGAGAACGGTCTGAAAATGCAGGTAGATCTGGAAAATGGCCAGAAGACGGGTTATTTCCTGGACCAGCATGATAATCGCCGGGCGATCCGTCATCTTGTAAAAGGGGCGGAGGTCCTGGGCGCATTTTGTTATACGGGAAGCTTTGAAACGCATGCAGGTTATTATGGGGCAAAGTCCGTGCTGGGACTTGATATTTCCGGGAATGCCGTGGAGCAGGCCCGCCGCAATGCTACCTTGAACGGTCTGGAGAGCATTTGCCGTTATGAGGCGACGAATGCCTTCGATGCGTTAAAACAGTGGAGCCGGGAAGGGCGTCAGTATGATGTCGTGATGCTGGACCCACCGGCTTTTACGAAGAGCCGCGAGACGATCCAAAAAGCTCTTACGGGTTATAAGGAGATCAATCTCCGGGGTATGAAACTAGTAAAGAAGGGTGGTTTCCTGGTGACGTCTTCCTGTACGAACCTGGTCTCCCCGGAAATGTTCCTGGAGACGGTCAACCTCGCTGCGAAGGATGCCCGGCGGCGTCTGCGACAGGTGACCTTTCAGGCGCAGGCCAGCGATCACCCTATTGTACAGGGATGGGAAAATACCAACTATTTGAAATTCCTCATTGTGCAGGTATTGTAGGGCCCACTCAAGGAACCAGATACAGGTGAAGCCGGAAGGTTATTTGTTGACCTGGAAAGTGCCGGAGTCGGCGACTCTTCCGTTCTGTTCTTTTAGCTGGAAGATATAGATGCCACGGACCAGATCGCTAAGGTTAACGATAGTTTTGGGAGAGAGGTCTGCAACGTCTTTTACTTTTCTGCCGAGAAAGTTGAATATCTGTAAGGAGTAAACTTTATTCGATTCTTTTTCTATTTCGAATGTGATGAAAGAGACAGCGGGGTTGGGGTAAAATTTTACAATCTTTATCTCTGGATCAGGCATAGGACCTCTCGCCTGGCTTTTGGCCTGGGTGGAACTCAGTAGAATAAAGGATAACAGAATGTAAAAAATCCTCATGCTTCAATACAGTTTACACTTGGTTCCAAAATACGCGTTTTCATTCAAAGATACAATAGTAATTGACGCTAATTGGGGGCAATTAGCGTCAATTGTCTTTATGTGTTCGTTATCAATTAGTTAAGACTAATTAAGTCCTGTCAGTGTTTTTTGAATCGCCGTAAAATCGGGTAAATCGGTGGCTGTTTCCAATACTTCCGCATATTGCACGATCCCTTGCTTGTCGATGACAAAGGCGGACCTTTTGGATACCCCTTTCATGTCAAATGCGAAATTTTCATAGAGGGAGCCATAAGCGGCAGATACCTCTTTATTGAAATCGCTCAGCAGAGGGAAATTGAGCTGCTGCTCCTCTTTGTATTTTCCCAGGGTGAAGACGGAATCCACGCTGATGGCGAATACCTGTGCATTGGCCTGGTTATAAAGGGTGATATTGTCCCGGGTGCTGCAAAGTTCTTTCGTGCAGGTGCCGGTGAAGGCCTGTGGAAAGAATAATAGCAATACGTTTTTCCCTTTATAATCGCTCAGGGAAACTTTTTTTTTGTCGGAGTCATAGATGCTGAAATCCGGCGCCTGTTGACCTACTCCAATCTTATTTTCGCTCATGGTACAATTTTTTTGTAAAAATAAGGATTAAAACTTAGGACAAAGTAATCTCAACTTAGCGCTTTCGCGGTCCAGGAATCCTATATACGAGATAGATAGTTCAACTCCGCCCCTTCCCTGGCTGACCGTTTTTAATTCGGAGACGTTCACGTCGTAACTAAGGGCTACGGAGAGAGCGTTCATATCCAGTTTCAATACGGGAATCAGGGCATCTTTCCAACGGAGGAAGGCCCCTATATGCAGGGTATAAGCCGAATTTTCAGGATCATCGCCCAACTTATAGGAATAGAGGGCTCCCCCGACCGTCTCCTGGAAGCTGCCTTGTTGGGAGTGATCTGCCTGGAGGGTGAAATAGGTGTAATCGTTAATGATCATTTTCACGCCTGCGGAAAACACATATTTGGGATCCAGCTCAATGGTCGGGTTCTTATAAAAAGAATTTTTGGGACGATTGAGATGGTGCACGGCAGCTCCTACGAACATCGTATTCTTCTGGTCCTGTCCGAAACTACTATTAAAGCTCATGCCGAGGCTGCCATCCCAGTAAGTGACACTAGGGGTGATCAGCGTCTCTCCGTTGGGAAGAGCGGGGTCATAGGCGGTTCCGTTATACTGACTATTGGTAGTGACTTTGGACAGATCGATTGTTTTACTCACGATCCCTCCCATGAATCCCAGGGAGAGGTACATTGTCTTATCGTTGCTCAGGGATTTGTGATAGTTCAGCGCAGGGAGTACTTCGGTGGTGGATAAGGCAGCCGAGCCGGCTTTGTCGTATAAGAACTGCAGGCCGGTCGTCAGAAAATCATTGCCTTTGCCGACGGGTACTCTATATTCCGCATTGAGGGACCCCGTGCGGTAGGCGTTGGAGAAGCTGTTCCACTGGTCATGAAAGACTGCCTGTACCCGGTAGTCACCCAAGAATATTCCGGCCAATGAGGGGTTGCGCAGAAGGGGCGCCTCGAAGAACTGTGAAAAATGAATATCCTGCGCCCGGGCGGATGATCCGACCAGGAATAAAATCAGGACCAGCCGGATGGCGGGCAAGAATCGTTTTTTATATGGGAAATATGTTTTCAAATATGTTGTATGCATCCACTCATTTTTTTTATCGTACCAGGGTAATATCTCCTTTCAGAGCCACAACCTGGGAATTATTACAAAGGACTTCTGCGATATATATATATACATCTGACGGTGCAGGGCGTCCATTAAAGTTGCCGTCCCAACCATCCGAAGCCGAATTGGCCGGAAAGTCCCTTTTTTCGAAAACCATCTGTCCCCAACGGTTGAAAATCCGCAAGCTTTGAATATTATATACGCTATTCCCACGGGGATAAAAGACATCATTAACTCCGTCGTGATTGGGAGAAAAGGTATTGGGTAAAAAATAGTTTTGCCCGTTACAGATGGTTTTAACCAGGATGCTATCGCTGGAGACACAGCCATTGACGTCCGTCACAGTTACCGCATACAGCTGGCTGTTAGTCAGGGTCGCAGTGGGATTGGGGCAGGTATTGCAGTCCAGGTTGATGGGTGGGGCCCATACGTAGGTTACTATATCATTGCTGTAGGTAAACGGAATGGTGACCGGAATACCCACAGGCGTAGTGATCTCCTTGGGACCCTTGATCGAAGGCAGTGAGTCGATAGTAACCACCCTGGAGGTAGTATCCGTGCAGCCGAAAGTGATAGATGTCCGCAAACTTATCGTATAGGTTCCCGGCGCCGCCGTTATAGCCGGATTTTGGAGCGCGGAAGTCTGCCCATTACCAAAGTTCCAGGCCCAGGTGATCGTATCGGCATCCGGCGGGACCAGGGTGCCATTGAACTGTATCAGGCCCGTGCAAAGTGAGCCGGTGGTGGTGATCTGCGCGCGTGGCGTCTGATAGACCCTGACGGTATCCGTGTAGCTTTCCGCGCAATTACTGGCGGTATTGACTTTTAAGGTGACCGGTATTTTTCCAGGGACGTCAAACAGATGGGTAGTATCAAAGGGGCTTATGGGCGGCGTGGTGCGGGTTGCGTTGGGTGTACCGTCCCCGAAATTCCAGGTCTCGCTTTTGATGGCATCGTTGGTGATGGTATAATCCGCCAATATGACGACAGCCGTATCACAGAATGCATGGGTATTCGCGCTGAAGAAAGGCACGGCGCCCAACACGGTGATATTACCGCTTCTTGCTGGTATTCCGACCAGGCAGCCGGTTGAATCCCGCAGGGTTAAGGCCGGGCCATAGGTGCCGGGATTCTTATAAAGGTGAGAAGGCTTGGTATTCTCTGTAGAATCAACCACTCCATCCCCATAGTTCGTATAAAAAAACGTGAATGCTGGTGGAATGATGTTAAAAAGGGTGAGCACAGAATCGCAGTTCTTCAGCGGGGAATAGGTAAAGGTGGTGGCGGTGTGGCCGTCGAGTACGAATACGCGCCGGGTCGCTGAGTCCTCGCAACCGCCTGCTCCCTTCAGGATCAGTTTGGCGTTGAATGTACCGGTAGTATTATAGAAGTGGGACGTGGTCGGAAGGGTAGAGGTGGAGCCATCCCCGAATTTCCAGTATAACGAATCGTAATACTGTCCCTGCGAAGCAAAATTCGTCTGCAAAGGCGTACAGATGGTCGTAGTATCGGAGATATCAAAGGCGGCTATCGGACGTTCAATATGGATATAACCGGGCCGGGACAGGGTGTTGGAGCAGCCTGCCTGGTCAGTGACCTGGAGCGTAATGGGATAATACATGCCGTAGCCCGTAAAAGGATGGGCGGGGCTGGCCGCGGTAGAACTGGTCCCATCTCCGAAATTCCAGCTATACGTCAGGCCATGTCCCTGTGAAGAATCTATAAACTGCAGCGGCGCATTGGGACAGTAGAGGGTATCCGCTACGGAAAAAAGAGCCTGCGGGGACGTGATCAATATGGGTGCCGGCGCGGTAAAAGTGTCAACGCAGCTGTTGTTATCGGTCACGATGAGCTGGACGGTATAAGAGCCGGTATCCGCATAAGTATGGGGGAACCTGGGCCCGGGCCCGGTAGAAGAGGTAGCAGGGCCATCGCCATAATTCCAGCTCCAGGTTGTGATGGGATTGCCTGCGTAAGCGACAGTATTATCGATGAACTGGATGATAGTGTTTACACAGCCCCCGGCAGGCGTTGGCGGGGTGAATTTAGCGATGGGTCCGGTGACGGTGATATTCTGGGTGGCCGTATTGGAACACCCGTAAATATCTGTGATCTTCAAGCCAAGCTGATGCGTACCGGTGGTCGGGATATTAGCCGTATAGGTTGACCCACCGGGGATGAATGCACCGCCATCGATTTGCCAATAATAGCTGGCTATTAGGGAGGCGTTCGTGCTATTGGACGTGACTAAAAAATTGGTGTTACGGCAAATCGGAGGCGTGACCGTTTGTATCGAGGCGACGCTAGGATTAAGCGTAATCGGCACCTTAATGGTATTTGAACAGATCGCATTGCTCACGGTCAGGGTGACAATATAAGTACCTGTGCCAGAATACTGAAAAGTCGGATTTTGGGCAGTGGAAGTGCTGTTGGCCGGATCTCCGAAGTTCCATAGATAAGTATACGGGCCAAAAGCGACGGGCACTTGCGATGTATCCGCAAACTGAATCATTAACCTGTTGAGACAATCCGGCGTTGAAAGGGTGAAGCCTGCGATGGGAGGGTTTACCGTCACCGTAGTTGTCGCTCTCGTGACGCAACCTGAATGACGGACATATAAAGTATCTCCATACGTTCCCCAATTCTTATACAAATGTTTTACTTCCGGCTTGCCAAAAAAGGTCGTCCTATCCCCGAAATACCAGCTATAGTTATCGGCGGTGGTAACGGACGAAGAAAAGTCGACCGAGTCGCTGGCGCAGGCCGGGTTGGGGGTGGCCGAGATCACCGCATTTAGAGGGGTGCCTATCAGCACGGCATTGGGAAAGGTATTGGTGACCGTGCATCCACCGAGAGTGGTGATCGTCAGCGAAAGGTCATAAGTTCCTTGCGCGGGATACTTAAACGTCGGATTGGCAACCGTGGAACTGGAGGGGGTGGCCCCCGGCGCCGCCCACAGGTAAGAAGCTACACCGTCTACGGCGCTTATGGTTAAGTTAGTCCTGGGGGTGATGCCGGCGGGTGAGATACAGGCATCTGCCGTTCCGGCGAATGTCAGGGAAGGCGCGGCGACATTGATGAATTTCGTCTTGGTAATCGTGCTGTCGCATCCACCCGCGGTTGTCACGGTCAGTTTCACATCAAAGCTGCCCATCAAGTTGTAGGTATGCGATGGATTCTGCAGGACGGACGTCGTTCCATCCCCGAAATCCCATAGCCAGCTGGCCGGTGCGGGGCTGGTCTGATCGGTAAAATTGACGGTAAGGGGCGCTTTACAGCTTACCGTTACATCGGCTGTAAAAGCAGGTGTCGGATTGTTGACCACTTGTATTGTCTTGACGGACGTATCCGTGCAGGTAGCATAAGTATTGACAAGCTGGACTTTGTAAGCATTGGGGGTACTATAGGTCTTTGCCGGACTGAGATCCGTAGAGCCGGTGCCGTCACCGAAATCCCAGGTAGAGGAGATGGGTGCAGGTGTGGAAGCATTCGTGAACGTCAGCGGGACATTCGTACAGGCCTGATCCGGGCTGACGATCTGGGCCTGGTTGGATCCGAATGAAACCGCCTGCTGTACTGTATCTCCACATCCCAGGCTGCTTTGTGCCGTCAATATCACCGTGTAAACGCCTCCGGCCGGATAAACAGTGGATGGATTGGTAGCCGTGTCTGTGAGGCCATTGCCAAAACTCCAGTTATAGGTCATCGTACCAGGCCCCGCCGTTTGATTGTTAAAATTGAGTTGATAAGGGGCTGCACAGGACTTGGTGGTCTGCGTATAAGTGAAATTCGGTTGCACCCCCTGGATCACACGGATGAGGTTTCCTATAAAATAGGAAGTGGAGCAACCTCCTGAATTGATGATGGCCAGCGATACGGAGTTGTAGCCGATATTGGTATAGGTATGTGCTGGATTTTGCTGGTTGCTTGTCGTCCCATCGCCAAAGGCCCAGGCCCAGGATACAATGGCTCCTCCTGCACCAGCTGTGGACAAGTCATTGAATTGGATATGCGCCGGAGCACAGGCCAGGGTCAGATTTTCACCGAAATTTGCCGTGGGGGAGGGGTACACGGTGATATAGTTGGTCTTACGGATGGAATTGGAGCCGTTCGAGTTCTGAACGATCAGGGTCACGGTATACACGCCCGCAGTAGTATACGTCACGGAAGGGTTTTGCCGGCTGGATATTGAGCCATTACCAAAATCCCAGGTCCAATGCGAGGGACTGCCGGTAGATTTGTCTGTAAACTGGACACCCAGGGAGGCGCACCCGGAAACAGTAGATGCGGAAAAATCCGCAACAGGCACTTGCGCGTGGGCGCTAAACAGCCCAATTCCATAAAGGCAGCAAAATAAAACCAATCGTAGTCGGATCAACGAAATGAAGTTTTGATAAAAAAATGCTTAATCAGCCGAAGCTGACCTGCTACACAGGAATAGAGGGGGGCTTTTAATAGAACGAGATATAGAGTAAGCTATTGCTTACGAAGATGCAGAACATTGGAAGTCTTGTTAATGGTATCGTTCGAACTGGCAACTACGCTATCTGTATAGCTATCCGTGATCTTCCAGGTCTCATTTAGGTATTTGACCGGAACTGCCGCGGCCGGAAATTCGGTTACGATTGACTTCGCGGCGATATTCGTAGACCATGTTCCTGCCGAGGAAACACTGTCCCTTGTTCCCGTGACTGTTCCGTTCGCGTCAAATTTAAAGAGATAACCGGAAAAAGAAGCGGTAATATCACTATCATTTTGCTTATACAACTGTACATACCACAAACCATTGGTCATGATAGACAGTGCTGCTTTCTCCTCCTGCTGCTGGATATATTTCTTACAGGATAAAAAAGAAGAAACCAAAACCAGTAAAAAAATAGGGTATCGTTGCTTCATAGTTCGGATTTCTCCTCAAAAATTGTAAATATTATTGTATTTTCCAAGTAAGTAATATAAAAAATATTTAATATCCAGGGTTTGGCCGGTAGCCTGCCTGCATAATTCCTCGCTGGTGTAGCGGCGACCGTGGCGGTGGATATGCTGGCGCAGCCAGGTCAGAAGGGGGGACGTATCTCCTTTCTCAATGTCTTTCGATATTGTATCATCTTGTTTTTCAGCGGCTTGGAATAATTGGGCGGCATAGAAGCTGCCGAGGCTATACGTGGGGAAATAGCCAAAACTGCCATGGCTCCAGTGTACGTCCTGCAAACAGCCTCTTTTGTCATCCGGAACCGTCACCCCCAGGTAATTGGCATATTGCTGATTCCAATAGGCCGGAATATCCTTGACGGAGAGGCTGCCTTCGATCAGGGCTTTTTCCAGTTCATACCGGATCATTACATGGAAGTGATAGGAGACTTCGTCCGCTTCCGTGCGGATCAGGGAAGACCCGGCTTTATTGATGCCTTTGTAAAACTGTTCTGTGGATACGTCTTTCAACTGGGTGGGAAAGGCTTGCTGAAGGAGCGGATATTCGTGCTGCCACCAGGCGAGGCTTCTGCCAACATTGTTCTCCCAGAGACGGGATTGGGATTCATGAATACTCAGCGAGGCGTATTCTCCCAGTGGCAAGCCGTAATAGGCTGACGGCAGCCCCTGTTCGTATAAGGCATGGCCTGCTTCATGGATACAGCTCCAGGTCATATGGCTGAAGTCCATTTCATCGATCCGGGTGGTGATCCGGACATCGCTGTTATTAAAGTTGGTGGTAAAAGGGTGTTCAGAGATGTCCTGTCTGCCGGCTTCGAAATCGAATCCCATTTGCCGGATCACCTGCATGCCGAAATCCCATTGTTGTTGTTTGGGGTAGGTTTGATGCAGAAAAGAATCGTCTACCTGCTGTTGGTTCCGGATATGGTCCAGCAGATCCTGTAGCGGGGGCCTTACCTCGCCAAATACCTTATCCAGCAGGGCTACGGTACAGCCTTTCTCAAACTGATCCGCCAGGGCATTATAAGGATGCCCTTCATA
Organism: Puia sp.; assembly: GCA_035555335.1. Taxonomy (GTDB): domain Bacteria; phylum Bacteroidota; class Bacteroidia; order Chitinophagales; family Chitinophagaceae; genus Puia. Next base: position 479,609 of record DATMGS010000014.1, on the reverse strand, counting down.
TCCGGCCAGCTCCGCCTCCTGTTTCTTCAAGTCCACGATTTTTTCCAGGTCTTCCTGAAACAAGGCGAAGGAGTTGGCTGACCGGGCCTTGATCCATGCGTGAAAGCTACGGGACGTTGTCTCGCTCAATAACCGAACGAAGGCCGGGCTGAATTTCTTTTGTTTGGTATAGTCCTCCAGGCTCAAGGCTACATTGCGCTGCTGGTCTTCGGAAAGGTCGCCCCGGGCACTCAGCTCTCCCAGAAGATTACCCAGGGAGCCGGCCGTAAGCCATTCGTGCGCTATCTCCGATAAAGTGGCCAGCTGCTGGCCACGGAAGGCCGCTCCTTTAGCAGGTAAATAGGTTTCCTGATCCCATTGCAGGACGGCTGCCGCATATTTTACATCGGCAATTTTTTGCATACGAGCTACATATTCTGCATAAAGATCTCCGGAGGATTTTGTTAAAACCATTTTAACATTATTTTCTTCTTGAAAATTCTAAAACATTCCCGAAATTATGCGCATTTTAATTAGTTTCCCTCTATGCCGGAGATTTATAGTTGTAATTTTATCAGTATGAACAAGTATTGCTGCGTCAAACTCATTGCCCTGCTTTTTGCGTTTCCCTGTTGGTCCTATGCCCAGAAGCTCGATTCCATGATGAATATCTACGCGAACAGCTATCCGCAGGAAAAAGTTCACATACATTTCGATAAAAACATTTATAACCCGGGTGAGACCATCTGGTTCAAGGCTTATATATTTACAGGAGCGGATCCTTCTCCGTTCAGTAAGAATTTTTACACAGAGCTTTCGGATGGCGACGGTAAAATCCTGGAGCGTAAGGTATCCCCTATCATGGAGTCTACCACGGCGGGCAGCTATGATCTGCCCAAGACGATAAAAAGCAGGCATCTCCATTTCAGGGCATATACGACCTGGATGACGAATTTCGATACTACCTTTTTTTATGAGAAGGATATCCGTATTTATGATAAAAAGACTGATTCGGGAATCCTGGCTATTCCCAGGCAGGCGCGGATCCAGTTCTTTCCGGAGGGGGGGGACCTGATATCGGGTCTGGAAAGCATGGTGGCTTTTAAAGCGAACGACCAATTCGGATTGCCTGTTGCAGTGAAGGGAGCTGTAGTGGATGGGAAGGGAAAAGAACTGCTCGTTTTTAATTCTGAGCATGATGGGATGGGCAAATTCCTGCTGACGCCGGAAAAGGATGATTCTCTGGTGGCCGTCTGGAAAGATGAGGTGGGAGTGGAACACCGGACTCCTCTGCCCGGAATAAAAACGATGGGTGTGGTATTACGGGCCATCAGTGGTAACCAGAAGGTCTTATTCTCCGCTGCCCGGTCTGCGGAAGGCGGACCCGGGTATAAGCATCTTACGATCATTGCCCATATGCATCAGCACCTCGTTTATAAGGCGAAGATCAATCTGGAAGAGAATTTTATGAGTGGAGGTACGATCCCTACCGGCCAGCTGCCAACAGGCGTCCTGGAGATAACGGTCTTCGATGAGCAGGAAATACCGGTATCGGAACGGGTAGTATTCATCAATAATCATGAATATGAATTCGAGCCGGAGATGGCTATCCTGGAAAAGAGCCTCAGTAAAAGAGGAAAGAACAGTCTTCAGATCGAGATACCGGATACCTTGCGTACCAATTTCTCGCTGGCCATCACGGATGCTACCGCTGACGGGAACTTTCCACATGACGATAACATTATCTCCCGGCTGCTGCTGACAGGAGACCTGAAAGGGAAGGTGCATAATCCTTTTTATTATTTTTCCAACAAGTCCGATAGCACGGCGGCGCACCTGGACCTGGTGATGATGACCCATGGCTGGCGCCGGTTTAACTGGGATCAGCTGACGAAAGGGAAACTGCCCGTCATCAAGGCGCCGGAACAGAATTATCTTGCCATCCGCGTTGAAGCCCTGGGCGTAGATCCCTATAAGATCAGCCAGGACGAGTCGCTGAATGTCATCCTCAGCCGAAAGGATTCCAGTACCCAGATGTTACAGGTGCCCCATTTATCCGGGCTGAAATTCGGCATCGCCGGACTCGTCTTTTATGATACTGCCCGGGCTTTTTACCAGTTCAATGTGAACCATAAGCTCTCCAATGAGGCCGCCATACAGTTTAACAATGGTCTTTTAAAAGGATCCAGGATGGCCCGGCCGTTGACACAATCTTTCGAGGGATGGACAGCGGAGGATTCCCTATACCTGCGGAGGAACCGGTTTGTCGCCGACGAGATCGCCCGCGTAAAACCTATCACCGATCAAAAGGTAAAGACCCTGGAGTCGGTGACGGTGAAGGGCCGGGTGAAGACCGATGCGGAAAAGCTGGATGAGAAATATGCTTCGGGCATGTTCAGCGGAGGAGATGCCTATACGTTCGATCTGATCAATGATCCTTATGCCGCAGCCATGATGGATATATTTCAATACCTGCAGGGTAAAGTAGCCGGGCTGCAGATCGTCACCGGTAATGGCCCCGGAGGCCAGCCTTCGCTCTCCTGGAGAGGTTCTACCCCTTCCCTGTACCTGAATGAAATGCAGGTGGATGCTCAGCAGCTTCAATCGACCCCCGTGTCGGATATCGCCATGGTAAAGGTCTTTCGGCCCGGATCAGGCGTTGGCTTTGGGGGAGGAGGGGGCGGGGTCATCGCCATTTACACCAAAAAAGGAGGTGATGAGAAGAAAAACGATGCGAATTTTAAGGGACTGGACCGTGCTACATTGCCAGGATATGCAGCTATCAAGGAGTTCTATATGCCCAACTACGCAGAAGCCTCGGCTCAATACGAGCAGGAAGATCTGCGGACCACTTTGTTCTGGAAGCCCTTTGTGCTGACCGATAAGGATAATAAGAAAGTCAACATCCTGTTCTACAATAACGATATCTCCCGAAAGATCCGGATCGTTTTGGAGGGTATCAATGAAGACGGCAAGCTAAGCCATGTGGAAAAGATCATCCAACTGTAAATACCGCCATGCAAATCGCCACCATCCTTTCTTATCTCGAGTCGATCGCCCCGCCGGTCTACCAGGAAAGCTATGACAATGCCGGCCTGTTGACGGGTAGTGGGAGTTGGGAGTGCTTTGGGGTTCTGACGACCCTGGATGCCACGGAAGAGGTAGTGCTGGAGGCTATTGCCAGAGGATGTAACCTGGTCGTTGCGCATCACCCTATTATTTTCAGCGGACTCAAAAAGATCAACGGTAAAAATTATATCGAGAAGGCCGTGATCGCCGCCATCAAGCACGATATTGCTCTTTATGCTATTCATACCAATCTTGACAATGTCATGTCGGAAGGGGTTAATGGGCGTATGGCTGCGCAGCTGGGGCTAATCAATGGACGGCCTTTGCTTCCTAAGGAAGACACGCTCCGTAAATTGTTCTGTTTTGTGCCTGCCACCCATCTGGACCCGGTACGCAATGCTATTTTGGCCGCCGGGGCGGGTCATATCGGGGGCTATACCGAATGCAGTTTTTCTTCGGAAGGCACCGGTACTTTTACAGGAGGATCCGCTTCACAGCCTTTCGTGGGCCGGCCGGGTATCCGGCATGAGGAGAAGGAGATGCGGGTAGAGGCTATTCTGCCCGCCTGGCTTAGCCGCCGCGTAGTGGAGGCGATGGTAGCGGCGCATCCTTATGAGGAGGTGGCTTATGACCTGGTGGACCTGGCTAATGCCCATCCGGGAGTCGGATCGGGTCTGATCGGGGAATTACCCGAACCGCTGGAAGAGGGGGTGTTTTTGGAGAAGATCCGTCAGGTTTTCCGGGTGCCGGTCATCCGGCATACCCGGTTGACAGACAGGGTCGTCAAAAAATGCGCTCTTTGCGGAGGTGCCGGTAGCTTCCTCATTTCCAAGGCTTTAGCTGCCGGGGCGGATTTTTATATCACGGCCGATGTCAAATATCATGAGTTTTTCGACGCCAATGGCGGTCTGGTAATAGCGGATATTGGCCATTTTGAAAGCGAGCAATTCACGATAGATCTGCTTTTTGAGGTTTTGCGGGAAAAATTCCTTAATTTTGCGGTCCTTAAATCGGATACTAAAACAAATCCGGTGAACTATTATTCAGGGGTCGCCGGAAGCGGCCCGGCCGAGGACAAGACAGGCTTAACATAAAAAAAAACTATGTCAAACGTAAAAGAATTCTCTGTTGAGGAAAAGCTCACATCTTTGGTGACCCTCCAAAAAGTTGAATCAAAGTTGGACGAGTATAAGATCCTGAAAGGCGAGTTACCGATGGAAGTAAGCGACCTGGAAGATGAAATTCAGGGATTGCATGCCCGTCAGACCCGTGTCGAAGAAGAGATCAATGGCATCCAGGAGTTTATCAACCAGAAGAAGGAAATCATCAAAGAAGCGGATGCGCTGATAAAGAAATATGACAAGCAAAGTCAGAATGTAAAGAATAGCCGTGAGTTCGAGGCGATCAATAAAGAAATTGAAATGCAGCAGCTGGAAGTAAAACTGGCTGAGAAGCATATCAAAGATGCGAATGAAGAGATCGCGGAGAAAGTGCAGTTACTCGAGAAAGCAAAGAAGAACATCGCTACCAAAGAGGGTGTCCTGAAGAATAAGAAAGATGAACTGGATAAGATCATCGCCACCACTGAAAAAGAGGAAAAGCATTTCAATAAATTATCCGTAGAAGCCAGGGAAAAGGTAGAGCCCCGTCTCCTGCATTCCTACGACCGGATCCGTGGTAATTACCGGAATGGGTTGGCTGTGGTACCTGTCGTGCGTGATGCCTGCGGAGGTTGCTTCAATGCCATCCCTCCTCAAAGGCAGAGTGAGATCCGCCAGCGTAAGAAGATCATCGTATGTGAAAACTGCGGTCGTATCCTGGTTGATAATGAGCTGAATGACGCGATAGAAGTAAAATAATACACGCGCACAACGTGACGTTTATAAAAATAAAACCGCCCCGGAATTTATTCTGTATGGGGCGGTTTCTTTTTTCCCTGCTATTATTTCTTTCCCCCCGCCTGGGTTTCGGGCAGAAACATTTTGATTTCAACAATAGCTGTCAGCAGGCTTACCAGGAAATTATCCAATTGAAGCTTGGGGCGGGCCAGCGGATACTGGATGGGGAGAAAAAAAGGGACCCGAATAATCTGATCCCCGCTTTCCTGGAAAATTATATTGATTTTTTTACGCTCTTTTTTAATGAGGACCCTGCGGAATATCAATCCAGGCAGGGCATGCTGGACAGGAGGATAAAATGGATGAGCGAGGGGCCGGAGTCCTCTCCTTTTTATCTGTTCACCAGGTCTGTGATCCATTTCCAGTGGGCCGCTATAAAAATAAAGTTTGGAAATAACTGGGATGCCGGCTGGGAGTTCAGGCGCTCCTTCCTGCAGAGTAAGGAGAATCAGAAAAAATTCCCTGGTTTCCAGCCTGCCGTCATGTTGAGCGGAACCATGCAGGTCGTGGCGGGTACTATTCCAGACGGCTATAAATGGCTGAGCGGCCTGTTGGGTATAAAAGGGAATATCATAGGCGGTATGCAGCAGCTGGAGCATTTTCTGGCGGCTGGCGATCAATGGGCGGCGCTCTACCATGATGAAGCCATTTTTTATTACCTCTACCTGAAATTCTATATTGAAAACAAGCGGGCGGATGTATTTGCTTTTATCCGTCAGAACAAGCTGGATGTAAAAAACAACAACCTCTATGCCTACCTGGCTGCCAACCTGAGCATCAATGATCAGCAATCGGCCAATGCCCAGCAGATCATCCGGCAGAAGAACAATGGGCCCGGTTATCTCAATATGCCCGTATGGGACCTGGAAATGGGGTATGCCAGCCTGAATCACCTGGAGCCGGATGCTGCCGTTTACCTGGAGCGGTTCCTCCGGAATTTCAAGGGCCGGTTTTATGTAAAAGATGTTTTACAAAAGCTAAGCTGGTATTACTATCTGCAGGGGAATGAGCAGAAAGCTGCTTTTTTCCGGGAGCAAACCCTCCTGAAGGGGGGGCTGGAGTCGGATGCGGACAAGCAAGCGATGAAAGAGGCCCAAAGCGGAAGGTGGCCGGATAAAATATTATTAAAGGCCCGGCTGCTGAGCGATGGAGGTTATTATGGGGAGGCGCTGCAATCTCTGCAGGGGATGAGCTCAGCCAATTTCCGGTCCCTGGAAGATAGATGCGAATTCGCGTACCGGCTGGGACGGATCTACGATGGGCTGGGAAGGGGGGACGAAGCTATTGCAGCCTACCTGACCACCCTGAAAACCGGGGAGTCCTTAAAAGAATATTTTGCGGCAAGGGCTGCGTTGCAGACAGGGTATATTTATGAACAACGGGGGGATCGGGCCACTGCGATGGCCTATTTTCAGAAATGCCTGAGTCTGAAAGATCATGATTATAAGAATTCCCTGGATCAAAAGGCGAAGGCCGGGATTGCCCGGTGCAAAAGGGAGTGATGAATCACCACAAATTACTTAATTTGCCCCTTCTTAAACCGGCTATTAGCTTGCAGCATTATTTATGATACAAAGGCTTCACATACAGAATTATGCAATCATCGACTCCCTCAGCATCGATTTTTCCGGGCGGATGAATGCGATCACGGGAGAGACGGGAGCGGGTAAATCTATCCTGATGGGTGCGTTGTCCCTGATCCTGGGCGATCGGGCCGACACGGCGGTCTTACTCCAGCGCGATAAGAAGTGTTATGTAGAGGGCGTGTTTGCCCTGGGAAATAAAAAAGAGGCGGCGGCTTTCTTCAAAGCCAATGATCTGGATGTCGAAGAAGAAGTGGTGATCCGCAGAGAAATAGCGCCTAATGGAAAATCAAGGGCTTTTGTGAATGATACGCCGGTGAATCTGGAGCAGCTGAGAAAGCTGAGTTCCTTATTGGTGGACCTTCACCGCCAGTTCGATACCCTGGAATTAGGAGAGTCGGATTTTCAACGGGAAGTTCTGGATGCCCTGGCCGGACAAACAGCCTCCCTGGAAGGATACCAGACCTGTTACCGGTCCTGGCTGGCGGCAGGCAAGGAATTGGCTGCGATGCAGGAGAAGAAGGCACAATTCAATAAAGAGCTGGACTATAATAAATTTCTCTTCGACGAGCTGAATGATGCCGGTCTCCGCGAAAATGAGTTGGAAGAATCGGACCAGGAGCTGAAATTGCTGACCAATGCGGAAGGCATTAAGACCGCCCTGTCCAAAGTATATAACGAGCTGGAAGAAGGTGAACAACCCCTGGTGCAGCAGCTAAAATCCTTGTACCATACCTTACAGTCCTTCTCCTCTTTCCACCAGGACCTGCCTGGTTTATCTGAGCGTCTGCAATCCCTTCAGATCGAATTACAGGATATCGCAGGAGAAGTAGAGCGGATCAATAACCAGGTGAACTATGATCCCCAGCGGATCGAAGAGATCAACGAGCGTATTTCCGCCGGATATAAATTACTGAAGAAGCATGGTGTGCAGACGACAGCGGAATTGCTGGCCATCCGCAAGGAGTTAGAAAATAAATTATTGGCTTCGCTGAATATGGATGAGCAGATAGCTGCCAAAGAAAAGGAAACGGCCGGATTACTGCAGGAGGCAAAAAAGAAAGCGACGATACTTTCGAAAAACCGGCATACACAGGCCGGGCCGTTGGAGGAAAAAGTAAACAAACTGCTCCGGCAGGTAGGAATGCCCAATGCCCGACTTAAAGTGCAGCTGCAGACAGCTGACCTGAGCGCCTCGGGCATGGATGCGATAGAGTTCCTTTTCGATGCCAATAAAAGCAATCGTTTTGAACCCATCCGGAAAGTAGCTTCGGGCGGGGAGCTTAGCCGATTGATGTTATGTATCAAGTCGCTGGTAGCCGAATCCATTGACCTGGCAACCCTGATCTTTGATGAGATCGACACCGGCATTTCGGGAGAGGCTGCCAAACAGGTAGGGATCATCTTAAAGGATCTGAGCAAGAAACGCCAGATCATCTGTATTACACATCAGCCGCAGATTGCCGGGAAGGCGGATGCGCATTATTTCGTATATAAAGAAACCAAGGGCGAGCATATCAAGACGGGCATCCGTCTGCTGACACAGAATGAACGCATTACGGCGATAGCCCAGATGCTGAGCGGAGAAAAGCCCACGGCTGCCGCGCTGGAGAATGCGCGGGAAATGGTGATGAATTGATGCGCGCTCAGATTATATTACTGGTCCTGTTGATTTCATTGGTGCCGGCGTATTATTTTTCCAGGTATCTGCAACGAGTTCTGCGGCCGCGTGAATCTGCGGGACGATTGTTCCTGTTCATGCTGGCCAATTTAGTGTTTGCGCTCGTTTATATTATATTCCTGGTAGGAATGATCATCCGGATTTTTCCCCGTTAATCTCCTATATTTGGCATCAAATTCCGGTAAAAAAAATCAATCTATGGCATACAACCTGCTAAAAGGTAAAAAAGGAATCATATTCGGAGCATTGGATGAGAAATCCCTTGCCTGGAAAACGGCTTTACGTTGTCATGAGGAAGGCGCTCAGCTCGTGCTGACGAATGCCCCGGTGGCCTTGCGTATGGGTGAGATCAATAAGTTGTCGGAAGCGGTCAACGCTCCGGTGATCGGCGCCGATGTGACCAATATGGACGACCTGAAGAAATTATTCGAAGAGTCCATGAAACATTTCGGAGGCGGGATCGATTTCATCCTGCATTCGGTCGGGATGAGCCTGAATGTACGAAAGGGTAAACACTATACGGAACTGGATTATACCTGGAGTCAGAAGACGATGGATATCTCCGCTATGTCCCTTCACCGGGTACTCCGTACTGCCTGGGATCTTGACGCCCTCAATGAAGGCGCCAGTGTGGTAGCGCTCACGTATATTGCAGCACAACGGGTCTTCCCGGATTATAATGAGATGGCGGATGCCAAAGCATTGCTGGAAAGCATCACCCGTAGCTTTGGCTACTACTATGGTATCAAAAAGAAAGTAAGAGTAAATACAGTTTCCCAATCTCCTACCCGGACGACGGCGGGTAGTGGTGTAAAAGGTTTTGACGGTTTTATTACCTATGCTGAGAAGATGAGCCCCCTGGGTAATGCAACTGCTGATGAATGCGCCGGGTATTGTACCACCCTGTTCAGCGATCTGACGAAAATGGTGACGATGCAGAATCTGTTCCATGACGGAGGATTCTCTTTTACTGGGGTAACGGAACCCGTGATCATGCAAATGGAAAAATAAAAAAAGCAAGGGGTGCCCGGGAAAAAGGCACCCCTTATTTCAGTTTTATAACTAACGTTGATCAGTATTCGTCCTCGTTAAAAAAGAAATCCTCTTGTGAGGGATAATCCGGCCAGATATCATCGATACCTTCATAGATCTCTCCTTCGTCTTCCAATTCCTGCAAATTCTCTACGACCTCTATAGGAGCACCGGAACGAATGGCATAATCAATCAATTCATCTTTCGTAGCCGGCCAGGGAGCGTCTTCCAAATAGCTGGCTAATTCAAGTGTCCAAAACATCGTTTCCTTGTTTTAATTTTCTAAAATTGTATATTTCCGTCCCTACCGGGCGAAGTCCGGTCGACTCCTTAATTTTCCGCAAAAGTAATTTTTAAAACGAAACCACCAAATACCAAACAAAATTTAACCTTTTTACCAGGGTTATCATTTACTATTTTTTCTAAAATTATCCCCCTCTTCCCGTTATATGGGCCCTAACCTGTACGTTTGTACTATATTATGCCGGTTTCGGGCCGGAAGACCTATCCTAGTGGGAATAAAGTCCCGAACGATCGAATTAATTTAATAGTATGTTAACTGCCAAGGGAATACACAAATATTACGGGAAGCTGTGGGTCTTAAAAGGGGTCGAGGTAAATATCCGGAAAGGGGAAATTGTCAGTATCGTGGGGCCTTCCGGCTCGGGAAAAAGTACTTTACTGCATATTTTGGGTACCCTGGACGAGCCGGCGAAAGGGGATATCTTTTTACAGGACAAGCAAATAAACCAATTAAAAGGCCGTCAGCTGGCCGCCTTCCGCAACCGGCATATCGGTTTTGTATTCCAGTTCCATCATTTACTGCCTGAATTCAGCGCATTGGAAAATGTGTGTATTCCCGGCTGGATTGCCGGCCGCCGGAAAAAAGAGGTGGAAGAGCAGGCCATTAGCCTCCTGAATACCCTCGGAGTCGGTCATCGGATCGAGAATAAGCCCGGCGCCTTATCGGGAGGGGAACAGCAACGGGTCGCCGTGGCGCGGGCCCTGATCAACAACCCGGACATCGTCTTTGCCGACGAGCCTACCGGCAACCTGGATTCTGCCAATGCCAAGGAGCTGCATCAGTTATTTTTCGATCTCAGGGACCGGTTCCAACAGACCTTCCTGATCGTTACCCACAACGAAGACCTGGCCCGGATGAGCGACCGGGTCCTCCACATGACGGACGGACTGATCAACAATTAGAATGAGGGCGATCTCATGGACGGCTGGCCGGCGACATCTCGGGGCGGAATGACCGCGGCGGATCGGTAGGAAGTTCATGAACCGCCGGGATCCTCTAAAGTGGGGGGGCGATCCTGGGTTTCCAGGGAATTTCCGGCGCGTGGAGCACCTGTCCTGCCCACCGGGCCAGGACAAAGAGATAGTCGCTCAGCCGATTCAGGTATTTGAGTACAACCGGTTCTATAAATAGCTTTGTTTCCTGCATATCCACGCAAATCCTCTCGGCGCGGCGGCAGACGCAGCGGGCGATATGGGCTGTCGAAACGACGACATGTCCCCCGGGAAGAATAAAGGATTTCATGTCCGGCAAGACTTCATTCATCCGGTCGATCTCCTTTTCCAACAAATCAATATCTTCTTCTTTCAGATCGGGGATCTTCAAACGGGATTCTTTGTCCGGGTCGCAGGCCAGGGAGGCGCCGATCGTGAAAAGGCGGTCCTGTATCTCCCGGAGGAGTGCGGAGACGGTGGCGGCGGACAGGGGGATCGAGGTGATAGCGTTGGCAGAGAAGTCAGGGGCGGGATTGCCGGCAGGATCGGGTTTGAGCGCAACGGCCAGCTGGTCATTCAACAGGCCGATGAATGAATTCAGCTCGTCGACCGTTCCATAGGATTCGATGCGGATATTGCTTTTCGGAACTTTGGTTCCTCCGATAAGGGCGGTCTTTCCCTTATCACCGGTCCTGGTATATATTTTAAAAGCCATTGAACTGATTTTTGATGTGAGGGGCGCGTCTGATCTTATTGCCTGGAGGAACCGGGACTTAAGATCGAAGGGCCTAATGCGTCATGGCTACAGGGGCCTGCCTGTGATCCGTTTCTACCACTCCATCGCGCAAACGCACCACCCGGTGTGCATAGTTCGCAATGTCTTCTTCGTGGGTGACAAGTACCACCGTATTACCGCCGGACTGAATATGGGAAAAGATCTCCATGATCTCTTCGGATGTCCGGCTGTCGAGATTACCTGTCGGCTCATCTGCCAGGATCAGGGAGGGATTATTGATCAGGGCCCGGGCGATGGCGACGCGCTGGCATTGTCCGCCGGATAATTCATTGGGTTTGTGGTGGCTTCTGTCCGTGAGGCTTACCTTTTCCAGGACGTTCATGGCTCTTTCCAGTCTCACTTTCTTAGAAATACCCGCATAAACGAGAGGTAAAGCGACATTCTCCAGAGCCGTCAGGCGGGGAAGGAGATTGAATTGTTGAAATACGAAGCCGATCTCTATGTTCCGGACATCCGCCAGGTCGTCGTCCGGCATAGTGCTGACATCCTTGCCATTAAGAATATAGTTGCCGGCGGTGGGAGAGTCGAGGCAACCCAGGATATTCATCAGGGTACTCTTTCCCGAACCGGATGGCCCCATTAAAGCAACATATTCATTTTTGAAGATATCCAGCGAAATGCCTTTGAGCACAGGTAAAGCCTGTTTACCCATGAAATAGCTTTTGCGGATATCTTTCAGATGTATGATCGGTGTATTCATAGTGAGGTTTTGGGGGGCGGGTCAGGTTTTGGAAGGGTTGCGGATGACTTTGGGCACGGTGAAATAAGTGCCGTCCGTTGCGGGTGCATTGGCAAGGGCCTGCTCCTGGCTTATGGAGCCCCGGACCTCATCCTCCCGTAATACATTTATTACCGGGCTCATATGTAACAGCGGTTCCACTCCCGTCGTGTCCAGCTCTGCCAGTTTCTCCACGAAATCGATCATCCGGCGGAGGTCTTTTTTGATCTCCTCCTTTTCCACCGCATTGAATTCCAGGCGGGCCAGGCTGGATAAGTTGTCTATCAGGGCATCGTTCACTTCCATGCAAATGCTTTGGAACAAAAATAGCGGTTTATTTTGAAGGAGTGAAGCCGGGATCGGGAAAGACGGTTAGGGCCCGGGACAGAAGGCAGACCCCTTAAACGGCCAGATCCATGGACGACGGGGAAGCGGAGATGATAAAATGGCAGTAGGGAAGAAAATGACTTTTGTTATCTTCGCCCTTCTTATGGAAAAAAAGAGCGAAATCGTCATGAGCGGCATCCGGCCCACGGGCTTTTTACACCTGGGAAACTATTTCGGAGCCGTACGAAATTATGTCCGGATGCAGGAAACCCATACCTGCTATTTTATGGTGGCAGATCTGCATGCGCTGACCACGTTGAAGGATACCAAAGAACTGAAAGGGCATGTGCGCCGGGTATTGGCCGAAAACATTGCCTGCGGGCTGGATCCTGACAAAGTAGCCCTCTATTGCCAGAGTCATGTACCGGAGACGGAGGAGTTATACCTTTTTCTGAATATGCTGGCCTATGTGGGCGAATTGGAGAAAACCCCCACGTTCAAGGACAAAGTGCGCCTTCAGCCCCAGAATGTAAATGCAGGGCTGCTGACCTATCCCGTTCTGCAGGCTGCCGATATCCTGTTACACCGGGCTACCCATGTGCCGGTGGGCAAGGATCAGGAGCAGCATCTGGAGATTGCCCGCAATTACGTGAACCGGTTTAACCAGCGGTATGGGGGAGATGTCTTCCCGGAGCCTTATGCTTTTAATTTCGGAGAGGAGCTGGTGAAAGTGCCCAGCCTGGACGGAGCAGGAAAAATGAGCAAGAGTGAAAATCAAATGGCTACCCTTTACCTGGCCGATGATGACGAAACGATCCGGAAGAAGATTTCGAAGGCCAAGACAGACAGCGCAGGTAGCGTTTCGGTAAAATCGGAAGGCGGGCAGTTGGAGTCCCTGACGTCCATGCCGGAATCGGTCGCTAATCTGTTCCTGCTGCTACAGCTGGTCAGCCCGGAAGAGACCGTGGCAAAATTTAAATCGGATTATCAGGCAGGCACTATCCGTTATGGTGATATGAAAAAAGAGCTGGGGGAGGGGATGGTGAAGTTCATCGCTCCGATCCGGGAAAAGGCGGAAACCATCCGTAATGACGAACCCTATCTCCGCCAGGTGATGGAGCAGGGGGCCGCCAAGGCAAGGGCAAGCGCGGAGATTACGATACGATTGGCCAAAGAGGCGATCGGGCTCAACTATTTTTAGGTGACCGGACCCGTTTTAGGTGACCGGACCCGACTTTTGCGGGACACTCCCGCAGGAACCCGGGAATCGGGGAGATAACCAGGTGCAGTAGTTTTTAAGCTGGACAGACCGCCGGGAAAAAAATATCCCCGGCTAAAATCCAAAATCAACAAAAGAATTAATATCTTAAAACCTTTTAGGGATCGGAACGCAGAACTTATAATCATGGCAAAAAACAAGAAGCCCAAGCATATAGCTGTAGCAGGAAACATCGGTGCAGGCAAGACCACTTTGACAGAGATGCTGAGCAAACATTATCGTTGGATCCCCCAATTCGAAGATGTCGATCATAATCCTTACCTGAATGATTTTTATGAGGATATGCCCCGATGGAGTTTCAACCTGCAGATCTTCTTTTTGAACAGCAGGCTCAACCAGCTGCTGGAGATCCATACGGGTACGGAGACGGTGATCCAGGACCGGACCATCTATGAAGATGCGCATATATTCGCACCCAACCTGCATGAGATGGGGCTGATGAGTAAAAGAGATTACAACAACTACTTCCAATTTTTCCAGACCTTAAAAAGAATGGTGCAACCGCCCGATCTCCTGATCTATCTCCAGGCTTCTGTGCCCACCCTGGTAGCACAGATCCAAAAGCGGGGACGGGAATATGAGGAAAATATACGGCTGGACTATCTGAAGCGCCTGAACGACTTCTACAATAAATGGATCGATAGCTACAAGGAAGGTCCATTACTGATCGTCGACATCGACAAGAATAAGTTCCCGGAGAATGAAGAGCATCTCGGGGAGATCATCACGCGGATCGACTCGCAACTGTATGGACTTTTTTAAATAATGCCAGGCAGGGGGCTATAAAAGAAAAACCCCACCAAGGGAATTGATGGAGTTAGTTTTGGCAAACAATCGTAGATCAGATTGATAAAATTTGATCCGCCAAGTTCTGCTTTTTTTTTTAATTACAAGGTTTTTTTTAACATTTTTTTTCACTTTTTTGGAAAGACGGCTAATTTTTGGGGGAAGCGGCTAAAATCTCTTCTGAAACGCCCGGGGCATATTTCTCAAAATTGCTGATAAACCAGTCTGCCAGCCGGTGCGCCATTTCATCATAGGCGCCCCGATCGGCCCAGGTATTCCGGGGTTGGAGTATGCCAGAAGGCACGCCTGGACAGGTTTTGGGCGTTGCCATCCCAAATATCGGGTGGGACTCGTATTCCACCTTATCGAGTTGACCTTCCAGCGCTGCGGTGATCATGGCTCTCGTATAAGCCAGCGGAATCCTGCTACCTTTCAAATAGGGGCCGCCGGACCAGCCGGTATTGATCATCCAGACTTTCACTCCCTGTTCCTTCATTTTCTTACCCAGGATATCGGCATACCGGCCCGGGTGCAGGGGCAGGAAGGGGGCGCCAAAGCAGGCGCTGAAGGTGGATTTGGGTTCCGTGATGCCGGTCTCGGTACCTGCTACTTTAGCGGTATAGCCGGAAATAAACTGGTACATGGCCTGCCCGGGGGTGAGTCTGGAGATCGGGGGCAATACGCCATAAGCATCACAGGTAAGGAAGAAAATATTTTTTGGGGTCTTACCCAGCGAGGGTTCCGGGGCGTTGCTGATATAGTTTAGGGGGTAGGAGACCCTTGTATTCTCCGTAATGGATCCGTCTTCAAAATTGATCCGGTCGGTGCCGGGGTAGAAAGTGACGTTCTCCACCAGGGCTCCCGGGCGGATGGCGTGGAAGATCTCCGGTTCTTTCTCTTCTTTCAGGTTGATGCATTTGGCATAACAACCTCCTTCGAAATTGAAGATATTATCGGCTGTCCAACCGTGTTCGTCATCTCCGATGAGTCCGCGCGCGGGGTCTGCGCTCAGCGTGGTCTTACCGGTGCCGCTCAGTCCGAAGAAGATAGCGGTATCTCCTTTCCCGCCTATATTAGCCGAGCAGTGCATGCTCAGGATGTTTTTTTCCAGGGGGAGCAGGTAGTTCAGGATAGTGAAGACGGCTTTCTTGATCTCTCCGGTATAGCCGGTGCCGGCCAGCAGGACCATCTTGTGCCGGAAGGAGATGACGACGGCATTCTGCTGGCGGGTGCCGCATTGGGCCGGGTCTACCTGTAAGCCCGGGGCGGAGAGGATCTGCCAGTCGGGACGGAAATTTTCCAGCTCCTCTTCCGTGGGACGCAGGAACATGTTATAGGCGAAGAGGTTCATGGACGCCCTTTCGTTGATGACGCGGATATTGAGCCGGTGGCGCGGGTCGGCGCAAACATAACAATCGCGGATCCACAGTTCGGGTAACTTATTCAGATAGGCGGTCATCCGGGAGAAGAGGGTGTCGAAATACTTCTCCTCCAGGGGCTGATTGAAGTCGTTCCAGTGGATAGTTCCGGCGGTAATTTCGTCTTTTACGATAAACCGGTCTTTGGGGCTTCGGCCGGTGAATTCGCCGGTGCGGATCACGAGGGCGCCGGTATCGCTCAAGGTCCCTTCGTCTCTCCTCAGGCTATCGCTGATCAATTCTTCCGGGGAGAGCTGGTAATGGATGGAATCGGAGATCCTTAAACCCAATTGAACTAATTTGTCTTTCGGAATGGTAATAGTTGGCACTGACATGGCAGCAATCGTTTGTTTAGGCGACAAATTTAAAATTAATTTTATCTAATGGAAGGCCGAAAACGGATCGAAAATTCGAAAAAATCAAATAATAGGGCGGGTTAATTGAAATACTGTTAACTAACGATTGTTAGTTTGGAGGGAATTCGGTGAATGGGGGTAATTGATAATCATTCAATAAATTTGCCGGGCCAGCTGGAATAAATGTGAACCGATAGATAATTATTACGTATGAAGTATTTTCCGACACGTCCGGAGCTTTTTACCCGGAACAGGGAGCGTTATTGCGCGGCTTTGCTGCCTGGTTCGATCGCCATTTTTGTGAGTAATGATGAGATGCCTTCCAATGGGGATGCCTATTATCCATTCCGGCAGAGCAGCGATCTGTTCTGGTTATCCGGTATTAGCCAGGAGGGCAGCATGGTGATCCTTTTCCCGGGCCATCCGGAAGCCCGGTACCGGGAAGTCCTGGTCCTGGTGCGACCCAATGAAATGAAAGAAAAATGGGACGGGAAACGACTGAGAGCGGAAGAGGCCCGGGGGATATCGGGTATCCGGACCATCGTGTGGCGGGATGCGGTCGATGCGCTGTTACAGCAGTGGGTGCACCTGGCAGACAACATCTATCTTAATTCGAATGAGAATGACCGGAAGGGCGGCCCGGTGCTGACGGGGGAATACCGGTTTATCGGGGAGATGAAGACGCATTATCCTTTGCATGCCTATCACCGTTCGGCGAAGCTCCTCAAGGAGCTGCGTGCGATCAAGACTTCCCAGGAAATAGAGATTCTGCAGGGGGCGATGGATATTACAGATGCCACTTTTTCCCGTCTCCTTGGATTTATTAAGCCGGGGGTGATGGAATATGAGATCGAGGCGGAGATCTATCATTCTTTCTTATCGCAGCGATCGTCCGGGCCGGCTTATAACAGCATTATCGCCAGCGGGGACCGGGCGAGGACCCTGCATTATATCACCAATGACCAGGAATGCCGGGATGGGGAGCTGGTGCTGATGGATTTTGGGGCGGAGTATGGCGGGTATTGTGCGGACCTGACGAGGACGGTGCCGGTAAATGGGCGGTTCAGCAAACGACAGAAAGAGGTGTATGATGCCTGTCTGTATTTGCACAGGTATGCTAAGAGTCTGTTAAAACCGGGGCTTTCTTTTGCCGATTATACCAAGGCGATGGGGGCAGCGGCTAATGAGGCGTTTATTAAGATTGGGTTGTTGACGTCCGCTGACGTTAAAAACCAGACGCCGGAGGGACCTGCCTACTCGAAGTATATGTATCATGGGGTATCGCATCATCTGGGGATCGATGTGCATGATCCGGGGCCGCGTCAGGGAGTGATACAGGAGGGGATGGTACTGACCGTGGAGCCTGGTATTTATATCGAAGAGGAGCAAATGGGTATCCGGATCGAGAATGATGTCTGGATCACGGCTACCGGCAACCAGGATCTGATGGGTAAAATTCCTATAACCACGGAGGAGATCGAGGCGTTGATGAAGAAGTAAATGGGGTAGTAATCAGGCGCTTACTGGAGAGATATTGGAGACACTTCGGATAAACATTGAAGCGTGCATGCAAAAATAAAATCCTAATTTTCGGACATGAAAAATATACCGAACCTGTTTACTTTGTTGAACCTGATATGTGGTTGTATCGCTCTGGTCCTCATTTTGCAGAATGGTATTGCCATAATGTATAATACAGAGGGGGGGCAATATATCGGTATGCCGGAAAGGATGGGGGTTGCCAGTCTGTTTATCGGGCTGGCGGCGCTGGTAGATTTCCTGGACGGGTTGGTGGCACGGCTTTTCAAGGCGACTTCGCCGTTGGGCAAGCAATTGGATTCACTGGCGGATGTGGTAAGTTTTGGCGTGGCTCCGGGCATGATCCTGTACCAGTTCCTGCGGATGAGCTTTATGCGGCAGGAGAATGGGCTGGATGTATCTGTTTTATGGTTCCTTCCTGCCTTTCTGATCCCCTGTGCGGGGGCTTACCGGCTGGCCAGGTTCAATATCGATGATTCCCAGCAATATGGTTTCCGGGGGGTGCCGATCCCTGCGGCAGGCCTGCTGATCGCCTCTATACCCCTGATCTACTGGTATTCAGGTAGTGGATCGGTCCTTTCTTTTTTATTGAATAAATGGGCATTGTACGGGATTATCCTGCTGGTGGCCTGGTTGATGGTGAGTGATCTGCCTTTGATGGCGTTAAAATTCAAGGATTATTCGGTTAAGAATAACCTCCCTAAGCTGATCCTGCTGGGATTGTCGGTTGTTGCGGCGATCTTCTTAAAATGGCTGGCGGTGCCGGTGGTATTCGTTTTTTATATTGTGGTATCGCTCGTCACGGCCAGGAAAAAGGTTGCATAAAAATCGTCTTTTTAGCGTAGTTTTGGCGTTCAAAAACAAAACAACATGACCTTTTCTGTTCAGGTAAAAGTGATGCCGCTGAAGGAATTATTGGACCCGCAGGGAAAGGCGGTGATGAGTGGCTTACAGAGCCTGGGATTAAATAATGTCAGTGATGTGCGCATCGGCAAGAGCATTACGCTCCAGGTAGAGGCTGGCACGGCCGATGAAGCCCGGAAGATTGCAGAGGAAGCTGGCAAGAAACTATTGGCCAATCCCGTCATGGAGTACTTCGAGATCGCTGTAAATTAATACGGACATTGCTCTATATTGTTCCCTCTCCCATTGGTAATCTGCAGGATATCACATTAAGGGCACTGGAAGTGCTGAAGAAGGTGGATCTTATTCTTGCGGAAGACACCCGGAATTCTTCCAGGTTGTTAAATCATTATCAGATCATCAAACCGTTGACGCCGTATCATCAGCACAATGAGCATAAGGTCATTCATCATCTTGCGGACCAGTTATTGCAGGGGAAGACGATGGCTTTGATCACGGATGCCGGTACGCCGGGTGTCTCCGATCCCGCTTTTTTGCTGGTGAGGGAGTGTATCAAGGTGGGTGTGAAGGTGGAATGCCTGCCGGGCGCCACGGCTTTTGTACCGGCATTGGTGAATAGCGGGATGCCGATGCACCGGTTTTGCTTCGAGGGGTTTCTGCCTTTGAAAAAGGGTAGGCAGACCTTATTGAAGCAATTGGCATTGGAGGAGCGGACGCTGGTTTTTTATGAGTCGCCCGTACGGCTGGTCAAGACATTGGAAGATTTTATTATATATTTCGGCGAAGCCCGTCCCTGTTGTGTCAGCCGCGAGCTGACCAAGCTATTCGAGGAAAATCAGCGGGGGAGTTTGCGGGAAGTGTGTGATCATTTCCGGGAGAAGGGGGTGAAGGGGGAGATCGTCATTACAGTGGCGGGGGCCGGACAGACGAAGCAGGCGGCGGATGACCGGGATGAGGAAGAGGAAGATTGATGCCCGGAGGACCGGGGATCGGATAACCGGGATGAGGCCTGATCCGGGAGGCGGATGAGGCTTGACGCAGATGACCGGGATGAGGCGCAGATGTGATAGAGACGTTAAATTGTCGGGACGCCGGGTAGGAGCGAACGAAATAAATGGAAACTGTGTTTAATTTTAAAATTTACGTTTTATGAAGAAGTTCCTTAATTTAATGCTGTTCAGCGGATTGCTATTGATGACTGTTACCACGAATGCACAGTTCCGGAAAATACCCGGTGCGGTGACGGATGCCTTTAAAGCAAAATATCCCACTGCGCAGACGGTAAGCTGGGATGATAAAGTATCGGCTTTTCAGGCCAGTTTTGTTATGGACGGAGACAGCTATACAGCCCGATATACCAGCAAGGCCGAGTGGCTGGGGTCGCAGAAAAAGATAACGGAAGACAAGCTGCCTGCAGCTGTGAAGGACGGGTTGGCGAAGAGTAAGTATGCAGATTGGGAAGTGAAGACGGTAGTCACGCATTATCTGCCGGGAGATATAACAGAATATGGTATCGGTGCAGCCAAAAAAGGCCTGAACAAAAAGAGTCTCCTTTTCAGCAGTCAGGGGCAGCTGTTAAAAGATAATTATACGCTCTGGTTTTAGAAATCGGGCGTTCTCTTTCATGCATTCTACAATTAACCGTTCACTTTCATGCATACAATGAAAAAAGTTGTTCCTGTATTGATAACAGCCCTGGTGTCAGGGCTGTCTTTGTTTGCCCAGCCGGACAGATGGCAGCAGCGGGTGAAATATACGATGGATATTAATATGGATGTGGTGACTAACCGGTTCTCCGGTAAGCAGACGCTGGCGTATACCAATAATTCTCCCGACACCTTGTATAAAGTATTTTACCATTTGTATTGGAACGCTTTTCAGCCGAACAGTATGATGGATGCCCGCAGCCGGGAATTGGGGAAGATCTCCTATGGGAGCCATAATGGCCAGGAGCAGCTGGATTGGGATGGCAGGGTAAAGGACCGTATCCTGAATCTGAAGCCGGAGGAGATCGGGTATCAGAAAGTGCTGT
The DNA here is from genome assembly GCA_035555335.1 of Puia sp. Classification (GTDB taxonomy): domain Bacteria; phylum Bacteroidota; class Bacteroidia; order Chitinophagales; family Chitinophagaceae; genus Puia. The sequence goes on along the minus strand of DATMGS010000014.1, from coordinate 459,016 downwards.
CGCTGACGATGAATGGCGTGCCTCAGACTTTCCAGGTGGACGAGACGATCCTGGAGGTGAAGCTGAGCAAGCCGATCCTGCCTAAGTCTACGGTAGTCTTCGAGATGCAGTTTGAAGCGCAGGTGCCTTTGCAGGTCCGCCGCAGCGGAAGGGATAATCCCAACACGGGTGTCCGCTACTCCATGAGCCAATGGTATCCTAAAATGTGCGAATATGACTACGAAGGATGGCATCCTACGCCCTATGTGGCCCGGGAGTTTTATGGGGTGTGGGGTGATTATGATGTGAAGATCTCTTTGGACAAGCATTATCTGGTAGGGGGAACGGGATATCTCCAGGACCCGGACCAGGTAGGCCATGGGTATGAGGGGCACGGAGAGAAGGGCGCATCTTCTACCGGAGGAAAGGGGACGGTCCCGGCGGGCGACAAACTGCTCTGGCATTTTGTGGCGCCGAATGTTCACGATTTCATGTGGGCGGCAGATCCGCAGTACAAGCACCTGATACGGGTGGTTCCGAATGGCCCGGTCATTCATGTCATCTACAAGAATAAGAATAACGAACTCCGGCAGGATACGCTCTGGAATATACTGGCGGATGCCGCCGTGACGGTGTTGCCTTATATCGAGAAGAATTTTGGCAAATATCCTTATAAGCAATATTCCTTTATTCATGGAGGGGATGGGGGGATGGAGTACCCTATGAGCACGCTGATCAATGGTCCAAGCGTAGGAACTGCTTTTCATGAGTGGATGCATAGCTGGTACCAGGGAATGCTGGGCACCAATGAGTCTTTGTATGCGTGGATGGATGAAGGGTTTACCAGTTACGCGGCTGCGCGGGTGCAAAGTTATTATTATGATAAAAGGCTGGAGCGCGAGCCCAACAATGCGGCGTTGAAGGATCTCGTACAGAAGCGTCAGGCAGAGTTGCCCCTGGATCATTCCGATGCGTACAATGGCTATTATTCGCTGGTGAGGAGCGGGCTGGAAGAGCCGTTGTCGACCCATGCGGACCATTTCAGTACCAATTATGCCTATAGTATCGCTTCTTATTCGAAGGGGGAGATCTTTTTGGAGCAGCTAGGCTATATCGTTGGCGCGGAGACCCGGGATAAGATCTTATTGGAATATTACCGGGAGTGGCGGTTCAAGCATCCGAATGCTGCCGATTTCGTGCGGATTGCGGAAAAGGTGAGCGGGATGCAGCTGGACTGGTATAAGGAGTATTGGGTGAATACGACGAAAAACATCGATTATAGTATCGATAGTTTGTGGGAGGAGAATGGCAAGGCCAGTATCCGGCTTAAAAATGAGGGCAGGATGCCGATGCCGCTCGATGTATTGGTGCAGTATAAGGACGGCAGTAAGGAGCTGGCTTATATTCCTCAGTACCTGATGTTCGGGGAGAAGCCGGTGGAGGATCCTTCTATTCCCCGGACGGTGTTCGGGCCCTGGAAATGGACGCATCCGACCTATACTTTTCAGTTGAGTCACCGGTTAGTCGATGTAAAGACGATCGAGATCGATCCTTCTCAGCGAATGGCCGATATCGACCGGAAGAAGAATAAGCTGGATCTGTCGAATGTGAATTTCAAGTAATCAGGTAATACATTATATAAAAAAAGAGCTTGGGTTATGCCCAAGCTCTTTTTTTGTTCCTATTAGAGGGTTTGTTAGACAAGGTAAAATGACTAATGAATACTTGATCCTGAAGCAGCCCTATGGGCAAATGTAGTCACCCCTACAGGGTAAAACAATACCACTTTGTGGTAGTTTTTTAGTGGGTTGGGCTTATTTTAATGATTTGAGTTAGCGGCGGTAAAATTTATTAATAGCTTCCACCCGGTTGTTCACATGCAGTTTTTCGTAAATATGATAGACGTGTTTCCGGACGGTCTCCTGGCTGATGAACAGACGGCCTGCTATTTCCTTGTAAAGCATGCCTTTAGCCAGTAATTCCAGGATTTCGTTTTCCCGATTGGAGAGAATGCTGATAGATTTGCCCTGGGCGCCGGTTTCTACGGGGTCGGCGGCTGCGGCCCGGATCTGGAAGGCGTTGACCACTTTGCGGGCGATCTGGCTGCTCATGGGGGCTCCTCCCTCGTAAAGTTCGCGGAGGGCGTCCAGTAGTTTGGCGGGGGCCGTCTTTTTGAGGATATAGCCGTTGGCGCCTGCTGTCAGGGCCTCGAAGATCTTTTCATCTTCTTCGTAGATCGTACACATCATAAAAAGGATCTCGGGGTTCAGGGGCTTCAACTGTCGTACACAATCGATCCCGCTCTCACCATCCCCGAGATTAATATCCATCAATACCACATTGGGTTTCACCAGGGGTATTTTTAATAAAGCTTCTTCGGCGTCGGAAAAACTGCCTGCCAATGTATAGCCTTCCGCCATCAGCACGATCTGCTCCAGCGCGGAGCGGATATCTTTGTTATCATCGACAATACATACAGAAATAGTCATGAAGCAAAGGTCAGCCCATTTGGCGAGAAAAAAATACCATTTTGTGGTAGTTTTTTGGGGTGGGGAATACTCCTGCAGGGATATAAAATAACCTGTCAGGGCAGGGGGACGTAAAGCAGGTATTTCTGGAGGAAATACTCCTGGGGGAAGATCTCGTTGATCTCCATGATCCTGGGGCGGCAGCCGCTGTCTGAGATCTCGGCGGCAAGGTCACCGCCTTTGAGGCAGATCAGGCCGTTAGGGATGGGGAGCCGGGCTTCTTCAGGTTCCGGGCTGTCGGAGGGGCGCGCGCCAGGGGGGCGTTTGGATGGTTTGCGCAGGAGGGGTTTGGCCCAGGTCCACAGGTCTTTCAGGGGGGCTACGGCCCGGGAGACGGCGGTATCGAATTTCCGGTTCTTTATTTCTTCCGCCCGCCCGTGTTGGGTGGTGATATTCAGCAGGCCGGTTGCTTCGCGGACGGCTTCTACCACTTTGAGCTTTTTGCCGATGCTGTCTACGAGATGGAATTGCACATCGGGGAAAAAGATGGCCAGGGGGATGCCGGGGAATCCACCGCCGGTGCCGATATCGATCACTTCCATGCCTTTGGTGAACTCGAAGGCCGCGGCGATGGCGAGGGAGTGCAGCACATGCTTTTCGTAGAGGCTGTCGATGTCTTTGCGGGAAATGACATTGATTTTCGTATTCCAGTCCTTATATAATTCTTCCAGGGCGGCGAGCTGTTGCAGCTGTACCGGCGAGAAGTCTGCAAAGTAGCGTGTTACTAATTCCAGGTGGGGCGGGACTTTTTCCATAATGTGGGTACAAAGATGAGATAATACACGAACATCCAGATATCCAGGAGCCACCACCAGGCAAAAAGATCTTCTTCCTGTAGTTTCTGCATCGCTTTATAATAGATATAGCCCTGTATCAGCAGCCGTAGACCGAAGATGGGCAGGGCGAGGCGCCAGTTGAAAAACAGGCTGACGATGAACAAGGGATAGAAAAGGCTATGGGAAAAAGAATAGGCACCCAGCAGGAATTTATGCAGGGGCTTGTAATATTTCGCGGTGCTGTAGTGACGGGTCTTTTGTCTGAACCATTCACCGAAGGTCTTTTTAGGTTCCGACAGGGTGAAGGTATCGGGATCGACTACGATGGCGGTATTGAGCTTGTTGGCTACCTTATTGATGAACAGGTCGTCGTCGCCGCCGGGCAGATGATTGATGGCGGAGAAGCCTTTGTTCCGGAGAAAAACATCTTTTTTATAGGAGAGGTTTCTGCCGACGCCCATATAAGGGATGCCTGCCAGGGCGTAGGAGAAGTATTGCAGCGCTGTGTGAAAGGTATCGAAGCGGATGATCTTGTTGAGGAAGCCGGGGTTTTTCTTGTAGGGGCTATAACCCAGCACTACTTCGATGCCATTATTGTATCCGTCCTGCATCTTCTGCATCCAGAATTCGCTGGCTGGCACACAGTCTGCGTCGGTCAACAGGACGATCTCGTATTTGGCTTCCTTGATGCCCATGCTCAGCGGATATTTTTTTCCGGGGATGCCGATGGCTTCCTGTTCAAGGTTGACTATATGGAGTCCTTTGAAGGTTTTTTTGAGCTCGTCGAGGAGGAAGCGGGTATCGTCCTGGCTGTTGTGATTGACGACGATCACTTCATGGGTGCTGGGATAGGTCTGTACCAGGGCTCCGGGGAGGTGTGTGACAAGTTTGGAGGCTTCATCCCGGGCGCAGATGATGACGCTGACGGGGTGTTGTTGGGATTGATCTTTGGCGGGTGGTAAAAAGAATGCCAGACGCCTGAAAAACCAGCCGTAATAAAATAATTGTATCAGGGTGATCAAACAAAAAGCGGCAAACAATATTTCACGCCAGGGTAAACTCAAAATCAGTCTAGTCATAAGCTTTCTACGATTGGTCCGGGCATATCCTGCCGAGCCTGACCGGGCGGAGCCCGGTCGTGAACGAGGCTTGGGCCTAACCGAGTTCCCGCTCCAGTGGAGCGAGGCCGATGGTTACGACCGAAGGTCTGCACCGACATTAGTGCGTCTTTTGTGGAAGGATTATATTTCAATTGATCCTTCCACAAAAGACTACCAGCGAAAATACATATAAGCGTTGATTTTGCTGGCTAAAATTTCCGGGAAGCCGGGATGGAAATGGAGAAACTAAGGGATTGCACTGAGGGGCGGCGGTGGTAAATTCCGTAAATTGCGCCCTCATTATGGCTGCATTACAATTCGAATTAGAGGCTGGCTGTCCGCATTCGGCGGCCAGGGCCGGGAAGATTACGACCGATCACGGGGAGGTCCTCACCCCTATTTTTATGCCTGTCGGCACGGCAGGCAGCGTGAAAACGGTCCCCCAGGAACAGTTGGAACAAGAGGTCCAGGCGCGTATCATTCTGGGGAATACCTATCATTTGTATCTGCGTCCCGGTCTGGAAGTACTGGAGGGCGCGGGCGGGTTGCACCGGTTTATGGGTTGGGACCGTCCTATTCTGACGGATAGCGGGGGGTACCAGGTCTTTTCGCTGTCGGGCACCCGGAAGATCCGGGAAGAGGGGGTGATCTTTCAATCTCATATCGACGGGTCCCGGCATTTGTTCAGTCCTGAAAAGGTCATGGATATTCAGCGGATCATTGGGGCTGACATTATCATGGCGTTCGACGAATGTCCGCCTTATCCCAGCGAGTATGCTTATGCGGAGAAGTCGATGCATCTGACCCATCGGTGGCTGGATCGTTGTTTCACGCATTTCAATAATACGGAGGATAAATACGGGTATACGCAGAATTTGTTCCCGATCGTGCAGGGCAGTGTCTTTTCGGATCTCCGGAAGGAGTCGTGCGCCTATGTGTCGGGAAAGGAGGCGGCGGGCAATGCGATCGGCGGGTTGAGCGTAGGGGAACCGGAGCAGCAGCTCTATGATATCTGTGAGGCCTGCTGTACGGATCTGCCTGTGCAGAAGCCCCGGTATTTGATGGGGGTTGGTACTCCCTGGAATATTTTGGAGTGTATCGGCCGGGGGGTGGATATGTTCGATTGCGTGATGCCTACGCGCAATGGGCGCAATGCCATGCTGTTTACTTCGAAGGGGGTGATCAATATCGATAATAAGAAGTGGGAGAAAGATTATTCGCCTATCGATGATGGCATCGATTCTGCCTGGAGTCATTATTACAGCAAGGCTTATCTGCGGCACCTGGTGAAGTCGAAGGAGGTGTTGGGGCTGACGATCGCCAGTGTACATAACCTGGCTTTTTATCTTCAATTGGTGAGGGAGGCTCGGGCGCATATTCTGCAGGGCGATTTTGTGAGCTGGAAGAATGAGCAGGTGGGGATATTGCAGACGAGGTTATAGGGGGGAGGATGTGCCTGGAAGGGCCGTGGGTTGGAGAATGGGAGCCGGGCCCGGGGGTAGGCCCAAAATAATTGTTAAATGATTATAATATATTAATTAAGTCTGGCCGGTAGCTTGTAGCTTGCGGCTGGCAGCTTATTTTTGCCCCGGATGTTTAAATTACTTGACAGGTATATACTCAAAAAATTCCTCGGGACCTTCTTTTTCACCTTGCTCGTGATTACCACGATCGCGGTGGTAATCGATACCAGTGAGAAGGCCGATGATTTTGTCAAATCCAAATTAGGCGCCTGGGATCTGATCACGCATTATTATATCGGGTTTATTCCCTTTATCATGTCGATGATCTTTCCTTTGATCACCTTTATTGCCGTCATTTATTTTAGTTCCAAAATGGCGGGCCGTTCCGAATTCATTGCTATTCTGGCCGGGGGCGTGCGTTATAACCGGATGTTGCGTCCTTATCTGATCGGCTCGGTATTTCTGGCCTTGCTTTTCTGGCTGGCGAGCCAGTATTGGGTGCCCAGGGCCAATGAGATCCGCACGGATTTTCAGGCGGTGTATGTGGACGGTAACAGCTCTTATAATTCTGATCCTTACCGGACCAATAATTATTATCTGCGGGTAGATCCGACCACTTTTGTCGGGTTTCGTTATTATGATACGACCAATAAAACGGCCAGTAGTTTCTTCATGCAGAAGATCCGGGACAATAAGGTGTATTACAATCTGCGGGCGGAGACGATCCGGTGGGATGCCACTAAAAAGGACTGGAAGCTGAACAATATTATCGAGCGGAAGATCGAGGGGTTGAAAGAGACGTTGAAGAAGATCGATACGCTGCATGTGAACCTGAATGTGGTGCCGAAGGAGCTCAGAAGGGATGATTATTTGAAGGATAAGCTGACCACGCCGGAACTCAAGCAGTTTATCCGGATGGAGGAGATCCGGGGTTCGGAGGGGCTTAATACTTTCAGGGTCGAGCGTTATCACCGGGATGCCACTCCTTTTTCCGTGATCATTATGACGCTGATCGGGGCCATCATCGCCACTCGTAAGATACGGGGTGGGAGCGGCTTTCAATTGGCGGTGGGGATTGTGATGGCTGCCACGTTCGTGGTTATGGATAAATTTTCTGTTACCTTCTCTACGAAGGGGGATTTCCCACCTATTCTGGCTGCCTGGCTACCCAATATTATTTTCAGCGGGGTGGCGGTGGTTTTATACAAAAAGACCCCTAAATAGCGTTAACGCTATTTTAATGCCAAATCATTTGTTCTACAACCATTCGTATACTAACTTTATCGGGTACATTTTATAAAGGAGGATTTCTAAAACAGCTTAGACATGGCAATTATAAAAGACAGGTTCAAGTCCAAGGCCGATATAGTGGCAGCCGAGATAAAGGATTTATTAAAAGAGCATGGCAATAAGAAAATAGGGGAGGTGACCTTGTCGCAGATTTACCAGGGAATGCGGGGTATCACGGGGTTAGTGAGCGAGACCTCCCTGCTGGATGCGCAGGAAGGGATTCGTTTCCGGGGATATTCTATCCCGGAATTGCAGGAAAAGCTGCCTAAGGCCCAGGGAGGTACGGAGCCTTTGCCGGAGGGGCTTTTTCATCTGATGTTACTGGGCGAGCTGCCGACGGAGAAGGATGTGCATGAGATCACGGCTAACTGGCAGCGCCGGAGCCATGTTCCCAATCATGTATTTGCAGCGATCGAGGCTTTACCGATCGCCACGCATCCCATGACTCAATTCGTCATTGCCATTATGGCCCTGCAGACGGAAAGCAAGTTTGCCGAAAGATATGCGGAGGGGATGAACAAAAAGGACTATTGGGAGGCTGTGTTCGACGACGCCATGGACCTGATTGCACGTTTGCCCCGTGTCGCCGCCTATATCTATCGCAGAAAATATAAGGATGAAGATCATATTCACCCCAATGGCTTGTTGGATTGGGCGGGTAATTTTGCCCATATGCTGGGTTATGAGGACGAGACTTTCCGGGAGCTGATGCGTTTGTATATGACGATCCATGCGGATCATGAGGGCGGGAATGTGAGTGCGCATACGACTCACCTCGTAGGGTCGGCGCTTAGTGACCCTTATTTGAGTTTTGCGGCTGGAATGAACGGTCTGGCGGGTCCGCTGCATGGACTGGCCAACCAGGAAGTGATCAAATGGATTCTGGATATGCGCAAGGAGCTGGGTGTCGAGCTACCCAGTAAAGAGCAGATCGATGCTTATGTCCGCAAGACGCTGAACGAGGGTAAGGTGGTGCCGGGCTATGGGCATGCCGTCTTACGTAAGACGGATCCCCGGTTTACGGCGCAGATGGAGTTCGGCAAGAAGCACATAAAAGACGATACGATCGTGCAAACGGTCTGGAATATATATGAGACGGTTCCTCCTATTCTTAAATCCCTGGGCAAGATTAAAAACCCGTGGCCGAATGTGGACGCGCATAGCGGGGCGTTGCTGGTGCATTACGGGCTGGTGGAGTATGAATTCTATACGGTCCTCTTTGGCGTGAGCCGGGCCCTGGGCGTACTGGCCAGCCTTTGCTGGGACCGGGCGCTGGGTTTCCCCCTGGAAAGGCCGAAGTCTGTTACTACCGAGCTGGTCAAATTATGGCTGGACGGTAAGGAAGAGATCTGGGGAGAATAAGGCTCCGCTCCGGGCGGGTAACGGATACGTTATACCGCCTTTTTCAGTAATATGGAGAAGATGGTCCCTTTGCCCGGGGTACTGGCTACGGAAATATCTCCTTCATTCATCTGGATCAGTTCCTTGATCAATCTCAGGCCCAGGCCGGTGCCTTTCTCGTTGGCCGTGCCGCGACGGGTGAAGTGGCCGTCTGCATTGAAGAGCTGTCCGATCATTGTTTCATCCATGCCTATGCCATTGTCTTCGATATTGATCTGCCAGTAGGAGGGCTGTTCTTTCGCAAACAGGTGGATCAGGCCTCCGGCGCGGGTGAATTTGATGGCATTGGAGAGCAGGTTGCGCAGGATGATCGTTACCTGTTCCTTATCTGCAAAGACTTTGGCGGCGATCTGGATATTGTCGATATAGACCAGGTTCTTGCCTTCGATATTCTCCTGGAGCAGTTCGTGTACATTCCCTACAATCTCATAGAGGTCGATATTTTCCGGGTTGGTACGGATGCCGTTGAGCTGGTTGATGGACCAGTTCAGTGTATTGTCCAGGCTGAGGATCATGTGGTCCAGGTTGCTGTTGATTTTATCGGACATCTCCAGTAAGGTAGCCGTGGATATTGCGTTCTTGTTCATTAAATACAGGAGCGATTTTACGGAGATCAGCGGTTGTCTCAGGTCATGTGAAAGGATGGAAAAGATCTTTTCCTTTGACTTGTTGAGATTTTCCAGTCTTTCAGATCTTTTGTTCAGCTCCTCATTCATTTTCTCCAGATTATACTGGTAGATCATTTGCTGGCGCCGGTAGTAAAGCAGGACCATCGTCAGGCATAAAAAGAAGATAGCGAGGCTCAGTATATTCCGATAGACGGAGAGTTCTGCGATCGGCGTAATGAGGCCGATGCTTATTTTTACGAAGATGAAACAGGCCATATCCAGCAGGATCAACAGGCAATAGGTGAGGGTATGATCGAACAAAAGCAGGATGGCGGCGATATTGAGGATCAGGATATACTCCGAACTGTTGTGAAAATAGATCGGGGTAAAGGTGAAAAATGTCATGATGCCGATGATGTAGACGGTCCTGGCCGTCTTAAAATACCCATAGTACTGTAGGGTAAGGGCCAGGATATTGCCCAGCGTCATCAGACCGTTCAGCAGGCCGAGAAAATAGTAGCCCTGCAGGATGTTGAGGGCGCAGAAGCCTGTCTGTAAAGGCACAGCCAGGGAAATGGCAAAGTTAAGTGCCTTGATCTTCCTGGTCTCCTCGAAAGAAAAGGTAGGTTTTACTCCGGTATCTGATATGGATCGTATTAGTTTAGGGAGGCTCATTGCCTTGATTGTTAGCTACAAACGAAAACCGGAATAAAATAGTGTCTTTCTATATAGTATCCTTTATATTTTTATTAGCATTTATCCAGGGTTTGTAAAATATCCTGCAGGATATCGTCGCGGTGTTCCAGTCCTACGGAGATCCGGATGAGTCCTGGGGTAATGTTGACGGAGGTCCGTTCTTCCGGGGTCAGCTTGGCGTGGGTGGTGCTGGCGGGGTGCGAGGCGATGCTGCGGGTATCTCCCAGGTTAGCCGTTTTGGAAAGCATCTGCAGGTTGTCCAGGAATTTTTTTCCACTTTCCAGTCCGCCCCGTAATTCAAAGCAGATAATGCCGCCGCCGTTTTTCATTTGCTGTTTGGCGATGGCATGTTGGGGATGACTGGGCAGGAAGGGGTAGCTCAGCCGGGCGATCTTTGGATGTGATTCCAGGGCCTGGGCGATATGGAGGGCATTGGAGGAGTGTCTTTCCATGCGTACGTCAAGTGTTTCCAGGCTGCGGCTCAGGACCCAGGCGTTGAAGGGGGAGAGGGTGGGCCCGGTGCTGCGGCAGAACATATAGATATCATGGATCAGTTCTTTCTTTCCTACGATGACGCCGCCTAATACACGTCCTTGTCCGTCCAGCCATTTGGTAGCGGAATGAACGACGAGGTCGGCTCCGTATTCGATGGGGGTTTGACCAATAGGGGTGGCAAAGCAATTATCGACGTTCAGGATCAGGTTATGCTTGCGGGCTATCTGGCCGGCTGCCTGGAGGTCTACGATCTCCAATCCTGGATTGGTAGGGGTCTCCAGGTAGATCATTTTGGTATTGGGGCGGATGGCGGCTTCCCATTCCAGGGGGTTGGCTACGTTGACGTAGGTATATTCGATCCCGAATTTCGGGAGGTATTTGGTGATGATGGTATGGGTGCTGCCGAAGACGGCGTTGCAGGAGATCAGGTGATCGCCTTTCTTCAGGAAGCTCAGAAAGGAGGCTACGATCGCGCTCATGCCGGAGGCGGTGGCAAAGCCGTCTTCGGCTCCTTCCAGGGCGACCATGCGGTCTACGAATTCCTGTACGGTGGGGTTGCTGAAGCGGCTGTAGATATTGTCGTCGGTCTCATCTGCGAAAGCGGCCCGCATCTGTTCGGAATCGTCAAAGCAGAAGCTGCTGGTCAGGAACAGGGGTGAGGAGTGTTCTCTTTCGTTGGTGCGATCGGTGCGGATGCGGATGGCTTTTGTAATGCGATGTTGTGACATGTGAAGCTGAGTATTATAAGTTTGATTATTGGGTGACCGGCCAGGGCCCGGTTGGATGGTTATATTGGATTATTAAGGAATAAGTCGCATTTCCCAGGTGATATGGCAATGGGCTTCCCGGAGGGTGGCTGCTACGGAGCAATATTTCTCCATGGAGAGTTCGCAGGCTTTTTGGGCTTTATCGGGGTCGATGGTTCCTTTGAGCTCGATAACGAGGTTAATGGTCTGCCAGAGGGAGGGTTCTTTCCCTGGCTCTCTTTTCCCTTCGATAAGTATGCGGAAGCCTTCTACGGGCTGTCTTTGCTTCTTCAGGATGGATATGATATCGATGCCGCTGCAGCCTCCGAGGCCCATCAGCAGCATCTGCATCGGGCGGATGCCGAAATCGAGTCCCCCGGTCTCCAGGCTGGTGTCCATGCGGGCGATATGACCCGCTGCATCTTTTGCTTCAAATCCAAAATCTCCGTTGACCCTATTAACCTCAATTTGTATCATAAAAAGATTTTTGCAAAGGTAGTTCATAAAGATTTTTGAATTGTAATTCATCTAAGCCGTTATTTTGCATCGAAATAGAGAATTGGGTGTATACCCATTGAAGACAAATATTTGCGGATGAAGCATTTTCATTATGAACAGTCTTTTGACCTGGAATGCGGGCAATCTCTGCCTGGTATAACGATTGCCTATCATACTTATGGCCGTCTGAATGAGGATGGAAGTAATGTGGTATGGGTTTGTCACGCGCTTACGGCCAATTCCGATGCTGCGCATTGGTGGCCGGGGGTGATTGGGACGCCGGAGGGGATCGATGCGGAGAAGCATTTCATTGTCTGCGCCAATATCCTGGGGTCCTGCTATGGCAGTACGGGGCCTTTGAGCACGGATCCCAGGACGGGGATGCCTTATTACAGCCAGTTTCCTATGATCACGATCCGGGACATGGTGCATGCGCATATTTTGCTTCGGCGGCACCTGGGGATCGAGAAGATCTACCTGTTGATGGGGGGGAGCATGGGGGGCTACCAGGCTTTAGAATGGGCTGTAATAGAAAAGGAAAGGATCAGGAAGCTGTTTCTGATCGCCACTTCTCCTTCGGAGAGCGCCTGGGGGATTGCCGTGCATACGGCGCAGCGGCTGGCTATCGAGGCCGACAGCAGCTGGCAGGATGCTTCTGCGGAGGCTGGCCGGAAGGGGTTGAAGGCGGCGAGGGCGATCGGCATCCTCACCTACCGGAATTATGCTATTATGGTGAAGAAGCAGACGGATCCCGATACGGAGAAATTAGATCATTTCAAGGCATCTTCTTATATGAATTACCAGGGTGATAAGCTGGTAAGCCGTTTTAGCGCCCATTGTTACTGGCTGTTAACCAAAGCGTTGGATAGTCATCAACTAGCCCGGGGGCGGGGCGGGCAACTGGAGGAGCTGCTGCGGGGGATCACACAAAAGACGCTGATCATAGGGATTGGGAGCGATATCCTTTGCCCGGTGGAGGAGCAGCGTTTTATTGCCCGGTACCTGCCGGATGTTACGCTGATAGAGATCGATTCAGCCTATGGCCATGATGGGTTTATGGTGGAGGGGAGTAAGATAGCCAATCACTTGCGTGATTGGCTATCTTACTGAGATTTACCAGGTTAGCTTACCCTGATAATAGTCCAATACTTTAGTCTGGAGGATATAATTGTATTTGGCCTGTATAAAGTTCAGCTTAGCCCTGTCTATATTCGTCTTGTAAATAATGAAATCCACAGATTTCATGGCGCCGGCATCGTATTTGATCCCTGCGGCCTTGTAAGATTCTTCATAATTAGTGACCTGGTCCTGCAGGGTATTATAGATCCTGTAGTCGGACATCATGGTCACGTAATAAGATTCCACGGATTGTCTCAGCTGGATATAGGTAGTCTTCTCGGTGAAGGCGGCCAGGTCGCGGGCTACCTGCGCCTGTTTGTAATTGGTCCTCAATTTGAGACCGTTGAAGATGGGAATATTGAGGTTGAGTCCCACGAATGTATAGAGGTTATTATTGAACTGGTTGTTGAAGCTGATCTTTTCGCTCTTGAAGTTATCCTGGGGGGAGAATACCGGTACCTGGTTGCCGCCGACCGTCACATAGCTTTTTGTCTGGATGATGGTGGTATTATCATAGATGGATGCCGGCACCGTAGAGTAGTTGGTATTGACCTGGCCTACCAGGGAGAGGGTTGGGAACAAGGTTCCCCGGGTAGCTTTCACTCCTTTTTCCGTGCTGGCCCGGTGAAGACGGGCGGCTTGTACCTGGGCCAGGTTCTGGAGGGCGCCCTGGTAGATCTGGTCCACTGTGGCGTTGTAGGGGGTCGGGGTAAGGTCTTCTCCCAGTCCCGCTATTTTCATGGTGGGCGAGTAAGGAATGTTCATATACTGGGCCAGCGCGAGCTTATAGGCTTCCAGGGCATTGAAGGTGGTCATGACGGTCAGTTCATCGGAAGCGAGCTGTCCTTTCATATCGGAGAGATCGGAGGGGGCGATGGCGCCTTCGTCGTTCTGTTTGGTTAGCAGCACCACTCTCCTGCGGGTGGCATCGGCCTGGCTGTGGGCCATACCCAGCTGCTCCTGCGTGCTGAGGACATTGAGGTAAGCGAGGATGACGTTGACGGTCATCAGGTCTTTGGCCTGCTGCCAGTCTTTCTTATTGGCTTCATAGAGGAGGCCGTACTGGCGGACGAAGTTCTGTATGCTGAGACCGTTGAAGAGTACCCAGCTGCCTGTCAGCTGACCGTATCCGGAGCCATATTTCTGATTAACGTAGCTGTTGGTATAGTTGTTAATACTTTTACCGCTGTTGCTACCGTATTGGGCGAATCCCGAAACCGAGGGCAGCATGGTAGACTGCTGCTGGCGGGCATTCAGCCGGGCGCTTTCCACGGTGAATTCTGCCTGTTGAACGGTAGGATTATTTTTAAGGGCGCTATCGACACATTGCTGCAGGGTGTAGACGGTACCCGAGTCGGTAACTGTTTGTGCCGTGGCCGTATATTGGAAAAGAAAAAGTAAGATCCCTCCCGTTAACAATAGTTTTCCTCGTTGCATGATGATTAGCATTTATAACTGCGCTGGTAAATTGTTTGTTTTTTTAAGTTAATTCTACCCGTCCATCCAGGAGGTTAATGATCCTCGATCCGTAGGCCGCATTCTTTTCCGAATGGGTGACCTGTATGATGGTGACGCCTTCGTTGTTCAGCTGTTTGAACAGGTCCATGATCTCTTCGCCCTGGCGGGAGTTGAGGTTACCGGTGGGTTCATCCGCCAACAATAATTTGGGTCTGCCGATCAGGGCACGGGCGATGCCTACCAACTGTTGTTGTCCGCCTGACAACTGGGTGGGAAAGAGGCCTTTTTTTCCCACGATCTGGAAACGATCAAGGATATCGGCTACCATGGCCTGGCGTTCGGAGGATTTAATATTCTGGTAGATGAGTGGAGTCTCTATATTTTCATAGACGGTCAGCTCATCGATGAGGTGGTAGGCCTGGAATACGAAACCGATATATTGTTTGTACAGCTGTGAGCGTTGTTTTTCTTTCAGGGTGTGTACGCCTTTGTCCAGAAAGTAATATTCTCCTTCGGAGGCGTCGTCCAGCATTCCTATAATATTCAGCAGGCTGGATTTGCCGGAGCCGGAGGGCCCCATGATGGAAACGAATTCTCCTTCTTTGATTTCCAGGTTGATATCTTTTAAAATGAAATTAGGCTTACCGCCGACCGTAACCCATTTAGAGATGCGCTTAAGATCTATCATACTTATTAATTAGAGTTTTACAGTTGATTATTACTCTTTCAAACACATGCCAGAGTAGTAACTTAGTGATACGCAAGATACTATCTATCAATCACATAGCGTATAGTCCGCTTTCGATACAAGAACTGTCCGCTTTTGATACACCTTTACGGGCCAAAATGGCCCCTTGACAGGGGCGGACCACGGGTCCGCCGGCCGATTATTCCGTTCTCAGGCTTTTTACCGGGTTGACGAGGGCGGCCCGGAGGGTCACCAGACTGATCACGACGAAGGCGATCCCTACGAGAATCGATTCCGTTATAAAGAACATTCCGGCGTTGATGGAACTGCGATAGGCAAAGTTGTCCAGCCAGCGGTGTACGAGCCACCAGCTAAGCGGGAAGGCTATCAGCGAGGCGATGGCGGTCAGCCGGATGAAGTCCCGGGATATGAGTCCGAGTATATTGTTTACGCTGGCTCCCAATACTTTGCGGACGCCGATCTCTTTGGTGCGTCGTTCTACGGTGAATAAGGTCAGGCCGATGAGACCGAGTGTCGCCAAAAGGATGGCCAGGGCGGTAAAGAAGGTGATGGCTTTGCCCAAGAGGGTCTCCTTTGCTGCCAGCTGTTTAAAATTATCGTCGAGGAAGCTGATGGTCAGTGGTTCTTCCGGCATAAATTTCTTTCCTTCGGTTCTCAGCCAATCCATGAAAGCGGCGGTATGTCCGCCCTTGATCCTGATAGCGAGGGCGGAGCCTTGCGGAGAATATCTTAAGATGGCGGGTCCGATCTTTTCGCGCAGAGAGGCGTAATTGAAGTCTTTTACGACGCCGATGACTTTTTCATTGCCATTGATCGTAGCTCCGATAGGGTCGAATAATCCCAGGGCGGCTACAGCGGATTCGTTTAAGATGAGGGAGTTGGTGTCGGTGATGAGATTCTTATTGAAATTCCTGCCGTTGGTCAGCTGCATTTCCAGGGTGGAAATGTACTGATCGTCGACGGGGAAGGTCTGCAGGGTCATATCCTGTTTCATGGAGGGGGTGCGATAGGTATACATCCAGATGCTCTTTCCGCCGGGGGTACGATTGCAGAAGCTGGTGCCGGCGACCTGGGACTGCTGTTCTATGCTATGTTGGAAGGCGGCCGCCTGAAGGTGTAAGGCGCCTGCATTTTCGATCAGCAGGACTCCTTCTCCCCGGAAGCCCAGGTCTTTGTTCTTCATGTATTGCAATTGCCCGTAGATGACAAAGGAGACGAAGATGAGGGCGGCGGCTATGACGAATTGTACCAATACGAGGGTATTGCGGAGCCGGGGATAGCTTTTCCCAGGGGATTCTGCCAGGGGGCGGATAGTCAACAGGGGTTTGAAGGCGGTCAGGTAGAAGGCGGGATAAGCGCCGGCTATTATTCCCACGACCAGCGAGAAAAGCAGCAGTGCTGCATAATGGCTGGCGATGAGGGGGATGGGGCCTGTCAGCGGGGCGCCGGTAGCGGACTGATAAAAGAAGAGGAGGACTTGTATGAGTCCGCAGGCTATGAGCATAGACAGGGTGCTGAATAATAAGGATTCCAAAAGGATCTGTCCGACGAGGTGGCTGCGGGAGGCGCCGAAGGTCTTCTTTACTCCTATTTCTTTGGAGCGGATGGAAGAGCGGGCGGTCACCAGGTTGACATAATTGATAATGGCCAGCAGGATAAGAAAAATGCTGATGGCGCTGAGCAGTTTTACCTGGGTGAGGTTGCCACCAGGGGAGAGTTCGAATTTCAGGTCGGAGTGGAAATAGATGCTGGTCAGCGGCTGCGTAAAGAACTTCACGGAGGTGACGGCGCCGCTGGCGGGGTAGACGACTTTCTCCAGGAGCCGGTCCAGCCATTGGTCGAGTCCGGCCTGTGATCCGCCTTCTTTTAGTTTTACATAATTATAAAGTGAGGCGGAGTTCCAGTTGATGAGGCCGGCAGTCGTTTTATCCGGGGTGAGGGGCAGTAATACCTGGGGATCCAGGTGAGACTTATCAAAACTTTCTTTTAATACGGCGACTACTTTGAAGGGGGTATTTTCTTTTCCGATCAAAAGGGTTTTACCGATGGGGTCCTGTCCGGGAAATAGTTTGCGGGCATAGGCTGTCGAGAGGACCGTCTCATTGGGGGAGAGGCCGTTCAGGGGGATAGCGCCGGCTATTGCCTGATAGGAGAAGACCTTGAAGAAGCCGGAGTCTATATAGTAAGGGTAGACGCCGGTGAAGGCCCGCTCCTGTTCGCTGGTCCGTACGGGTATGTCTTCGTAGGCGCGGTCCAGGGAGGTGGCGTATTGTACGTCTTTACTGGAGAGCTGGAGGAGGTCGCGGAGCATGAGCTGGCTTTTGGCGAATCCTCCCATGTTGAAGAAGTCGGTGCCGATGCGATAGATCTTATCCGGGTCCTTAAAATGCCGGTCGCAGCTCAGTTCCCGTTGGGAGTAGATGAGCAGGATAAAGGAGGCGGCAATTCCCACCGAGAGACCGCCCAGGTTGATGAGCGAAAAGACAGGGTATTTCCGGAGGTTCCGCAGGGCCAGTTTCAGATGAGTCTTAAACATGTGTAGAAAGATATGGTTTTATTTATTCAGATCGAAGGCTTTTCACCGGGTTGGCCGAGGCCGCCCTTATTGTCTGGGTACTTATCGTCAAGAGTGCGATCAGCAAAATAAGCAGGACCGGCAGGATGAACAGCAGGGGAGAAATAGCCACTCTGAAAGCATAGTTCTCCAGCCATTTCTGCAAAAGGTACCAGGTCAGGGGAATGGCTATGATAAAAGAAATGACCACTGGTTTGATAAAGCCTTTTGTCAAAAGCAGCAGGATATTGGGAATGCCTGCCCCGACTATTTTCCGGATCCCGATCTCTTTGGTACGCTGGGTGGTAACAAAAGAGGCCAGTCCCAGCAGACCCAGGCAGGAGACAAAGATAGCGAGTGCGGCGAAGAGGCCGAATGTTTTTCCGAATTGCCGGTCTGCCTTGTATTGTTCTGCATAGTGTTCGTCCAGGAAGAAGTAATCGAATGGGTTGCCGGGGAAAAAGGTAGCCCATTGCGCTTTAGCGGAGGTGATCACCTGATTCCAGTCATTACGGCCTGTGTTCAGTTTCAGTGAATAATAATTAGTGGCGGGGATCAATCGGAAAATATGGGCATCATAGTCTTGTCGTAAGGATTCCTGGTGATGATTGGAGACGACTCCGACGATGGTGTATTGGCTTCCCCAGAATTCGATCTTTTTGTTCAGGGCCTCTTCGGGTTTAGCGAAGCCCATTTGTTTTATGGCGGCTTCATTAAAGAGCACTGCGTTGGGGTCTGTGGTGAATTGCCGGGAGAAGTTCCTACCCTTCAATAGTTTCAGGCCATAGGTGTCCAGGAAGTCGTAATCGATGCCGATGATCCGGTATTGATTGGATTTAGTAGGGTCGCTGCCTACCAGACGGATCCCTCCTGCATTCCAATCTACTTTCTTGCCGGGGACTTCGGTAGATGCTGTCATTTTGCTTACTCCCGGAAGCCGGAGGATCTCGGTTTTAAAGCCATTGAATTTGCCTTTATACGTGGAGTCGGTGACCTGGGGTCCTTTGAGTACGAGGGTCCGGTCAATTTGTACACCGAGATCCTGTTTTTGCATATAGTTCAGTTGTTTGTATACGGTAAAGGTGCCTACCATCAGGATGACGGACGCTGTGAACTGGATAATGACCAGGGATTGTCTTAGGAAGGCGCCATGCCCTGTCTTCGATAGTTTGCCTTTCAATACGGCGATGGGCTTAAAGGAGGAGAGAACGAAGGCCGGGTACAGGCCGGATAGAAAGCTGCCTGTTATAAATAAGATCAGCAGGGCCAGCCAGAACGAGGAGTCTGTCAGCAGGGAGAAGCTTATTTCTTTGCCGGTGATGGAATTGAACAGGGGAAGGCAGACCAGCACGAGCAGAAAGGCCAGGATGACGGACAGTCCGTTGATTAGCAGGGATTCGAAGAGGAATTGACCGATCAGCTGTGACCGGTAGGAACCCATTACTTTACGTACGCCTACTTCTTTGGCCCGGTCGACGGACCGGGCGGTGGAGAGGTTGATATAGTTTATCCAGGCGATGACGATGATGAAGACGGCGATGATCAGCAGGAAGTAAACGGATTTGCCATCTCCATTGGCTTCCGCCTCGAACATATAACTCGAATAGAGATGGATATTGGGGAGGGGCTGGAGGTTAAATACCATACCCTCTTTGCTTTTTTTCATCTCGTCGCCCCATCTTCTCTGCACGAGTGTAGCTATTTTTTTTTCGAATAATTGGGGATCGGTGCCTGGTTTCAGGAGCACATAGGTGAAAAAGCCATCCCAGTCCCATCTGGTTGCTATCTGGGGATTGCCCTTTACCAGGGTGGAAAATGATAGCAGGATACTGAATTTTAAGTGGGTATTAGGGGGTGGGTCCTGTACTACTGCGGCGATCTTATAGTTTTCTTTTTCATTCAGGGTGATCATTTTTCCCACGGCATTCTCCGTGCCGAAATATTTCCGGGCGGTAGAGGCGGTAAGGACGGCCATATTTACACCTTCCAATGCTCCGTTGACGGATCCTTCCAGGGCTTTGTAGGAGAACATGGGTAAAAAGTCGTCATTGGAAAAGTACACTTTCTCTTCCCTGAATTCTTTGTCTTTATAGGATACGATGAAGTGGGTGCCCATGAGTCTGGCGAAGGACTGTACTTCGGGCAGGTCTTCTTTGACGGCGGGGCCGATGCCGGTGGCGCCGGCGGCCCATCGGGTACCCAGCTTTCCGTCATTGTAGCGATCCAGCTGCAGGCGGTAAATGCGTCCGGCATTTTCTTCGAAGCGGTCGTAGCTTAGCTCAAAGCGGGCGTATTGGAGGATCAGCAGGCTGGCGGCTATTCCCAGGGCCAGTCCGAAGATATTGATGAAGGAGAAGGTCCTGTGTTTTAAGAGGTTTCTCAGGGCGATGGTAAGAAAGTTTAAGACCATGGTTTTTATTTTACAGGAGGTTTAGTGATGATCTCCGGCCGGAGATCATCGTCTATTCTTTTATTCCGATCGCAGGCTTTTCACGGGGTTGGCCAGTGCGGACCTTACCGAGCGGTAGCCTACCGTAAGGGCTGCGATCAGGAAGGTGAATAAAATGGCCAGCACGAAGATATCTGCTCCGATCTGTATACGGTATTTAAAGTCCTGGAGATATCTATGCATGGTATACCAGGCCAGGGGGGCTGCGATGACAAAGGCGATGAGCAGGAGCCGGCCGAATTCTTTGCCGAAGAGCCATAGGATGTTCCGGATACCTGCTCCCAGTACTTTGCGTACGCCTATTTCCTTTGTCTTACGTACGGCCATGAAGGAGACGAGTCCGTACAGACCCAGGCAGCCGATAAAGATGGCGATTCCTGCGAAGGCTTCTACCAGGGTGAGCATGATATGGTCCATCTCATAGAATTCTGCCAGGTTATCATCCAGGAAATGATAGGAGTAGCTGTATTCGGGATAGATGCCGTTCCAGATCTTTTCGATGGAGGCGAGTGCGGACCGGGTATTGGCGGGATTGATCTTCATGCTGCAGCTTTCATAGTCATTTATGTCCGGCTGTATGCAGACAGCTGAGATCTCGTTGTGCAGGGAGGCGTTATGGAAGTCTCTTACTACCCCGACAATGGGGGCCATCGTTGAGCTTCCATTGATGCTTATTTTCTTGCCGATTACATCCTGCGGGGAAGGGAGGTTTAGGTTTTTAACGAAGGTCTCGTTGACCAGGAACTCGCGGGTTGTATCGGAGGGATAGAAGTTCCGGCCGGCCGCTAGTTTCAGTCCGAAGGTGGAAAGGTATTGGTCGTCGCCGCTCTTCACATTGACCGACCAATGTTCATATTCTGCCCGGTTGTCGTAGCGTACCCCCGTACTATTATTGGAACCGGAGGCGGGGGGCTGGTGGCAGAGGGTGATCTTTTCCACGCCTGCTATGGCCGTCAGCTGCGCGCGCAGGGTATTCATTTTGGTTTTGTTGCTTATAGGCAGCGGCACGGTAACGATGGCTTCTTTATTGAATCCCAGGTCGATATTCTTTGAATAGCTCATCTGGCTGCCGATGACGATGGTGCCGATGATGAGGATCTGGCAGATGGTGAATTGGGTAACGATCAAGACACGGCGGAGGGAAAAGCCTCCGATATGGGCCTGGGACAATTTGCTTTTGAGGGCCAGTACCGGTTGGAAGCGGGCGAGCACCAGTCCCGGATAGGAGCCGGAGAGAAAGACGACGACGGCGCTCAGGAGCAGCAGGAATGCGGGCAGGAGCCAATTGTGGAAGAGATGCAGTTCCATCTTCGATTTGAATAAGGTATTCAGGGAAGGCAGGGCCAGGAATGCCAGCCCATAGCCTATGAGGAGGGCAAAGATGGTGATGAGGGTGGTCTCTGCCATGAATTGCCAGAAGAGCTGGCTGCGGAGGCTGCCTAATACTTTGCGGATACCGACTTCTTTGGACCGGTTGAGCGCCTGTGCGGTGGCCAGGTTGACGAAGTTGACGCAGGCGGTGACGATGAGGAAGAGGCCGATGAAACCCAGTGACCATAAATATTTTTTATCCGCATAGCCATCGTAGTCAGCGTTGAAGTGGATATCGGAGAGGGGTTGGAGGTGGAATTGCCAGATTTTGGCGTCCCTGCCTTTGTAATATTTGGCACTGAAGCCGGGAAAGAGGGCTTTATTTACCTGGGCTGGGGTGACGGAAGGTTTGAGGAGCACGAAGGCCATGCTGCCGCTATAGATCCCGCCCCAGCTGCTGTCGCCGGCGAGCCAGGGGGTGTGGTCTTTTAAATTATCATAGGAGAGGTAGATGCCTTGTTTGCGATCGGTATTGGGGGGGAGATCCTGCAGGATGCCGGTGACGGTGAAATCCGTCTTGTTGTTCAGGCGGATGGTCTTGCCGATAGCGTGGGTGTCGCCGAAATATTTTTGGGCAATAGACTTTGTCAGGATGGCGGAATTGGGATTGGACAGGACGGTATGGGGGTCGCCTTCTGCCAGGGGGAAGTCGAAGATCTCGAAGAAGGCGGGTTCTGCGAAAGCTATCTGGTCTTCTTCCTGGAATTTTTTTACTTCTTTTTCGCGGGGCAGGGAGATAAGTTCGTCATGATAAGAGACTACCCGGGCGGTCTTTTCGGCGAAAGTGTAGTCGTTGCGGAAGGCTTTGCCTGTCGGGGTGGGTACGGCGGCGTTGTAACCGATCGTTTCGTCGTGGAATTCCGTTACGATCCGGTAGATCCTGTCTTTATTGTGGTGGAAGCTGTCGAAGCTGCCATGAAAGCTGATCAGGGTGAAAATGAGGATAGCGCAGGCGATGCCGAGGGAAAGTCCTATGATATTGATGGCTGCATAGGCTTTGTGACGACGAAGGTTGCGCCAACCGATCTTGAAACCCCCTGTCCCCTTAAAAGGGGAACTTAGTTTGAACATGCTACTTGAATTTTTCTGTCTTTTAATAAATTGGCCATAACTATAAGAATTTTCCTTATTCCCCCTTTAGGGGGTTAGGGGATGTTTATTCAGATCTTAAATTTTTCACGGGGTTGGCTATGGCTGCTTTGATGGCCTGGAAGCCGATGGTGATCAGGGCTACCGCCGATGCCAGGAGGCCTGCCAGCAAAAAGACCCACCATTGGATGGAGATCCGGTAGGCGAAGTCGCGGAGCCAGCTATGCATTATATACCAGGCGACGGGGAAGGCGATGATGGCGGCGATGGCTACCAGTTTCAGGAAGTCTTTGGATAGTAAGCCCACGATGCCGCTGACACTGGCTCCCAGTACTTTGCGGATACCGATCTCTTTGATGCGCTGGGTGATGGCGAAGGCGGACAGGCCTAAGAGGCCCAGACAGGCGATGAAAATGGCGATGCAGGCAAAGGTGGTAAAGAGGGTGCCTTGTCTTTGTTCCGACCGGTAAAGCTGATCAAATTGTTCGTCCAGAAATGTATATTCAAAAGGGGTCTCCGGCAGAAATTTCTTCCAGGTCTTTTCCAGGTGGGCGATGGCTGCCGGGATGTCGTTGCCGCTGATCTTGACGGAGATCTTGTTATAGAAGCCGTTAGTCGGACCGGGCATGACCAGGATGATGGGCAGTATGTTCTGGTGGAGGGATTCGAAGTGAAAGTTGGCGATGACGCCGATCACTTTGCCTTTCAGGTCACCGTATTTAAAGTTTTTTCCGATGGCTTCCTGCGGGCTGCGCATGCCCAGGGCCTGGGTAGCTGCCACATTCAGTAAAAAAGAGGTGGTGTCGCGAGCGTATTCCCGGGAGAAATTCCTGCCGGCGGCCAGGGGAATGCCGTACGTGGGAACGAAGTCATAATCGGCCGCCAGGAATTTAATATCGGAGTTAACC
The DNA here is from genome assembly GCA_035555335.1 of Puia sp. GTDB lineage: Bacteria > Bacteroidota > Bacteroidia > Chitinophagales > Chitinophagaceae > Puia. The sequence goes on along the minus strand of DATMGS010000014.1, from coordinate 435,779 downwards.
GGCCGTAAGGAGTCACCGCTTTCCGTCTCCGCCCCTTGTTCATCCAGCAGTCTGCCCCCGGGAATGCGGGAGGAGCGGCCGGCGTCTTTGATATCGGAGTACTGAAGCAGGTCATTGCGGAAGGTCTCATAGGTCTTGTCCAGGCCATTGTCGTACCGCAGGGTGACTACCCGGCTTTTGTCAAAGCCCAGGGATTTTTCCTGCATATAGTGCAGTTGCTGGAAGACGATGGCCGTGCTGATGATGAGGATGATGGAGATGGAAAACTGTGTTACGACCAGTACTTTCCGGAAGGAGATGCTGTTGCCGCTCACTTTGAAGAGTCCTTTCAGCACCCGGGCAGGTTGGAAGGAGGACATGAATAAAGCCGGGTAGAGGCCGGAGAGGATGCCTATTACAAAAGGGGTCAGCGCCAGGGGAAGGATCACCTGCCATCTGATGATGCTCTGGATGGTGAGGGGCTGGCCGGTGACGGTATTGAGCCAGGGAAGGGTCAGGTAGGTCAATCCGATGGCGAGGAGGACGGCCATACAGGTGATCATGACCGATTCGCTGAGGAATTGGGTGATGATCTCACTCCGTTGGGCACCTGCTACTTTGCGGATGCCGATCTCTTTGGCGCGTAGGGCGGAGCGGGCGGTAGACAGGTTCATATAGTTGATGCAGGCTATCAGCAGGATGAACAGGGCGATGGCGCCGAAAACATAGACACGGGTGCTGTCGCCATTCTCTTCGATCTCCTCATCCAGGTGAGAGGTGAGGTGGATATCCGTTAGTTTCTGCAGGAATAACTGTGTGTATTTGGAATGTTTGTAATCGGCAGCTTCTCCCGGCTCCCGCATATATTTATCCAGGAAGTAGGGGAATTGCGCCTCAATATTTTTGACGGGGTAGTCCTTGGGGAATAGGAGGTAGGTATAAAAGGCGTTGTTGCCCCAGTTGGTCTGCAGGTTCTTCTCCCCATAAATCGTGCTATCCTTGAGGGTATTGAAGGAGAGCATGATCTCGGGATGGAGATGGGCGGCGGAAGGTAAGGGTTTGAAGATACCTGTTACCCTGAAATTGGTCTGGTTGTTCAGCCGGATGACTTTATTCATCGGGTCTTCCTCCCCAAAATATTTTTTAGCGACCTCTTCTGTGAGGACGACGCAGTAAGGGTCGTTCAAGGCGGTGGCGGGGTCTCCTTTCAGGAGGGAGACATCGAAGATGTTCATGAAGTTACTGTCGGCGCAGAAGATATCTTTTTCGTTGAAGATCTTGTCTTTATAGTGCATGGGGGCGGTGCCCATCAGCAGTACCCGGGTAACTTTCTGAATATCGGGAAATTCATTTTTCAGGAGGGGCCCGAAGGGGGGGGCTACGGCTCCCAGGTGGAGGGATACGATGCCTTCTTTGTTAGAAAAGCTCCGGGTGACGCGGTAGATTCGGTCGGCCTTGCTGTTGTACCTGTCATAGCTTACTTCGTGGAGGATATAGGTAAGGATGAGCAGGCAGCAGGTCATGCCGATGGTCAGGCCAAAGAGGTTAATAAAGGAAATGAATTTGTATTTCGCCATGTTGCGGAAGGCGATTTTCCAATAGTTCCTTAGCATATGGTATGTTTTAATGTATTCTACTTAAATATATTCTTCTTAGTCGATGTTACTCTGATTTAAGGTTGTCCACGGGGTTGAGCCAGGCGGTCTTCAGGGCCTGGAAGCTGATAGTGAACAGGGCGATCAATAGGGCTACGCCAGCGGCGAACAGGAATACCCAGATGCTGATATGGATGTGATAGGCGAAGTCCTGCAGCCATTTGTTCATGAGCCATGCCGCGATGGGGCAGGCGATAAGGACGGCCAGTCCTACCAGCTGCAGGAATTCCCGGGCTACAAGGGTGAAGATGCTGGTGACGGAGGCCCCCAGTACTTTCCGGATGCCGATCTCTTTGGTACGTTGTCCCATGACGAGCACTACGATAGCGAAGAGCCCCATGCAGGAGATAAGGATGGTCAGCACGGCGCCGCTGATAAAGATCCTGGAGAGTCTGGCTTCTTTCCGGTATTGTTTATCGGTATTCTCGTCGAGGAAGGATATATCGCTTTCGGCTTTCGGGTTAATACTTTTCCATGCTGCTGTCACGGCGCTGAGGGAGCCCGGCAGACCGGTGGGGGCCACTTTGACAAAAATGTAAGCCAGGGGCCATTCCCGGCGGATGACCATGGTGAGGGGGGCTATTTCCCGGTGAAGGGATTTGAAGTGAAAGTCTTTGACGACCCCGACGACCTGCAGGTGGCTGGCATCGAGGGTGAGAGCGATTTTCAGGGGATCTTTTTCTCCCAGGAGAGCGGCCATTTTTTCGTTGATGACCACGGCTGCCGAGTCCATGCTGTAGTTGCGGGAGAAGTCCCTTCCCTTTACCAGCTGCAGGTCCAGGGTCTTTACATAATCATAGTCAACCCGCAGCCAGTTGGTCTGGATCTGTTTGCCTTTATAGTCGAAGGTGATGGAGGAGGAGGAGGAGCTATTGTCCCGGCCTCTGCCCAGGTTGATGTCCGCTCCGGTGACGTTGAGGATATTGGGGATGGAGGCCAGCCGCGAGCGCATGAGGTCCAGGGCCCGCTGGCCGTCAATATAGGCGCCGATGGGGATGCTGAGGACCTGTTGTTTGTTGTATCCCAGCGGGGCAGTGCGCATATAGTTCAATTGCTGCCAGACGATGGTAGTACAGATGATGAGCAGGCCCGACAGTACAAATTGAATGATCATCAGGCTGTTGCGCAGGCGGTGGCCTTTTGCCACGGTGATCTTGCCTTTGATGGTTTGGGAGGTATTGAGCGCCGACAGGATCCAGGCGGGGTAACCTCCTGCCAGCAGGCTGACGGTGGCGAAGCCGACGACGATAGAGCCGAGGAACCAGGGTGAGCGGAGGATGCCCGGGGAGAGGGACTGATTGAATAAGGTCTTATACCCGGGTAACAGGGCATAGGCCAGCAGGATGCCCAGGGCGAAGGAGGCCATGCAGATCAACAGGGCTTCTCCCCAGAACTGGGAGAGGATCTGCCGGCGTCTTGCGCCCAGCACTTTGCGCATGCCGATCTCACGGGCGCGGGTAAAGGCGCGGCCCAGGGATAGGTTGACGAAGTTGACGGAGGCGATGAAGAGGATGAAGGCGGCGATCAGCAGCAGCAGGTAGGGGTAGAATTTATTGATGCCGGCCGAGCTGGCGATGGAATTAAAGTGTAAGTCGGTAAGGGGTATGGTCCTGAGGGAAATAAATTCACCTTCCTTATCGGGGGCGGCCCCGGAGGCTTTCAGTTCTTTGGCTTTTTCCCCATAATACTTGTGGGTGAAGGCTTTTAGTTTTTGCGCGAAGGCGGCCGCGCGGGTTTGAGGTGACAGCTCGACATATACGTCATGGTCGTTGCGACCCCAGTCGTCTTTGGCCCCCTGATAGGCGGGGGCATTCTCGAAGCGGATGAGGGCGGCGAATTCCAGGCTGGAGTTTTCGGGAACGTCTTTCGCTATGGCGGTGACGATGAAAGGTTTCCAGTTGGTGTCGGTCTTTATTTCCACAGTCCGTCCGATGGCTTCTTCTTTTCCGAAGATGCTGGTTTTTACTTTTTCTGTCAATACGATGCCGGCGAGGGTGCTGAGGGCTGTCTTTTTATCTCCTTGTGTCAGGGGGAAGGAGAACATGTCGAGGAAGTCGGGGTCTACGTATGCGGTGCTGTATTGGAATTCATGGTCTTTATAGCGCAGGATGTTGTTCCCGAATTCGCCGAAGCGGGTCGCGTGTACGATGTCGGGAATTCCCGTTTTCAGGGCCGGGGCAAGCGGCATGGGGGAGGCGGTGGTGCGCTCGACGGTATTGGGCCGCTGTACTTCCCGGTAAACCTGGAGGAGGGTATTTTTTTGTTCATGGAACTGGTCGAAGGATAGTTCATGAAAGGCGGTGAGGGTCAGCAGGATGGTTGCTCCGAAGGCAACGGCCAGCCCAATGATATTGGTAAGGGTGAAGGTCTTATGTTTCCATAAGTTGCGGATGGCTATTTTAAGGTAATTTTTGAGCATAGTAATATTATTTAGGTCAGTTGCGTGACCTGTTATGTCCAAAGCATTCCAATCGGCAAGCCTATTCCGGACAGCGAACGTATATGAGTCTCCTTCGACCGGGTTATACCAATATGTTTTCCGTAACGGTCTGTCCGTCCAGCATGCGGATGATGCGATGGCTGTAGCGGGAGTCGTGTTCGGAGTGTGTTACCATGATGATGGTGGTACCCTGTTCGTTGAGGTCTGTCAGCAGTTGCATTACTTCGTTACCATTGGAGGAGTCCAGGTTACCGGTAGGTTCATCGGCCAGGATCAGCTTGGGGTTATTCACCACGGCTCTTGCTACGGCGACACGTTGTTGCTGACCGCCGGATAGTTGCTGGGGGTAGTGGTTGCGGCGGTGCATGATCTGCATTTTGTCGAGTACAACCTCCACCCGTTGTTTTCTTTCCGGTCCTTTTACACCCAGGTATATAAGGGGCAGCTCTACATTTTCAAATACGGTCAGCTCGTCGATCAGGTTGAAGCTCTGGAATACGAAGCCGATATTGCGTTTGCGGAGGTCGGCCCTTTTGCGTTCGTTGAAATGAGCTACTTCCGTGCCGTTGAATAAGAAGCTGCCGCCATCGGGATCATCCAGCAGACCGAGGATATTTAGGAGGGTAGATTTTCCACAACCGGAGGGGCCCATTACGGAAACGAATTCTCCTTCCTTCACGTCGAAGCTAAGCCGGTTCAGAGCGATCGTTTCCACCTCTTCGGTGCGGTAAACTTTTTGGAGTTCGCTGATCTTGATCATGTTGATGCTGTTTAAAGTGATAGTGTGTAAGGCTGTTTTATATGTATAGAAACTTTATGACCTGGAGGGGGGAATATTCCAATTCCTCTTTATACGGCTGTCCTTCTTCAGAGACAAGCGGTTTGTCAGCCGGGATTCCTTTGGCGGGCCCTATACGGGGATGACCGTTCCGGGAGACCCGGGAGCATTCGTTGGATGAGGCGAAAGCGCTCATGCAAAAGATGAGGATCAGGGTGTAGATGAGTTTTAGTCTCATGTTTTGTTTTTTAAATGGACGTTGCAGAGCCCCCGGATGTTACAGGTCCGGGGGCTCCTATTGTTATTTTTTAAAAACCAGTTCCTGCATATTACCGTAGGTCTCATAGCTGGAAGTTACTACTTTATCTCCCGGTTTCAGTCCGGAGAGCACTTCGTAATAATCCGAGTTCTGGTGACCCAATTGTATATCCACTCTATAGGCTGTTTTGCCGTCTTCGCTGAGCTTAAAGATCCAGTTGCCACCTGTCTGCTGGTAGAATCCGCCTCTGGGGACGAGTATGGCTGTGATCTGGTCGCTGAGGGCCAGGGTGATCTGGAGGGTCTGTCCTTTCCGGATGCCTTTGGGTACTTCGCCTGTAAAGTCCATATCTACCTGGAAGCGGCCGTTGGTCACCTGGGTATAGACTTTCGAGATCCTGAGCTTATAGCTCTTCTCGTTAAAGGAGAAGGTGCCGTTGAGGCCGGTCATGATCCGGTTGATATAATGTTCGTCCACATCGGGCAGTCTTACTTTAAAGCCGTCCAGTACGTCGAGTTGTCCCAGGGCATATCCGGCGGTCTTGGACTGGCCTACTTCGGCATCAAGGGACGTCAGCTGGCCGTCGCGCGGGGCGACGATGATCAGGCCGTTGACCTTTCTTTTCAGGATCTCAAGGGTATTCTGGGCGCGCTGGTAGGATTCCTTATCCTGTTGCTGCTGGGCGGCCCGCGATATGGTGTCCTGTTTGAGGATCTGCTGGGCTAAATCCCTTTTCTGGAGGTAGTAATTATAGTTGTTCTCCGCGGATTTGAATTCCTGGGAGCCGATGACTTTCTGGGCGTATAGTTTTTTATCCAGGGCATATACGCGGTCGGCTTCTTTGAACAGGCTCTCTACGTCTGCCATCTGGGTCAGCTTGGAGACGGTGTTCTGGTCGGCGTTGACCTTTGACAGCTGCATGGTGGCCAGCATATTGGATACGCTGGTCATCTGGTTGGAGAGGTTGAGTTCCAGGTCGGTATTGGAGAGTTTGAGGATGGGTTCTCCTTTTTTCAGGATAGCGCCATCATCTACGTATTTTTCTTCCACCCGGCCACCGTCGGTGGTAACGAGGTAAATGGTGGTCTTGGGTAAGACGGTTCCATTCTGAGGAATAGATTCCTGAAAGCTGTCTTTTTTGATTTCACTAATGGTAACACGTTCCAAATCAACGTATAATCTCGATTTTCCCGAGGTGAAATAGAAACTTCCCGCGATCAAAAAAATTAAGGCTGAAATCCCGCCAATGGTCAGGAGGCGTTTAACTGTCCAAGTCTTTTTAGGTATTACTCTGTCCACGATAAAGAATTTAATTTTTAAGTTATCTCTTTTTAAAAAAGCCACCCGGCATAGAAATGCCAGGAGGTCTACTACACATGAGAAAATTCTTATCGTTATTGCTATCAATCACATGCCAGAATGCAATGTCTATGATTTACAGTTTATTAGGCGGGGATAGATCCCTCGATAGTTCATTTTTGATACAAGAACTGTCCGCTTTTGATACACACCGGTTTTAGATGAATTTGATATAAAAAATTAATTGCCATACGATTATATTTAAGGTATACTTGTAGATAGGTTTTGTTGCATCTGCCGGGGGATTTTTTTTAAAAGTATCCCTTCGGCGGATATAACTCTAATAACGGGCCTTCGGCCAGTAGACCTGTGGTCTACTTTTATTAATTATTTTTTTTATTAGCATATGAACTTAAAAAATGCCTCTATACTGGCAATCGACGACGATCCGGATGTTCTTACCGCAGTCAGGTTATTATTGAAAACGGAAGCGGCAGAGGTTGTAACGGAGAAGAATCCGGAGAATATGCGGTCTCTGCTCTCCAAAAGGCCTTTTGACCTGATCTTGCTGGACATGAATTTCAATAGTTCCATTAATACGGGCAATGAGGGGTTGTTCTGGCTGCGGAAGTTACGGGAGTTCGGGTCGGAGGCGGCCGTGATCATGATCACGGCATATGGGGATATTGATCTGGCGGTGCGTTCGCTGAAGGAGGGGGCGGCCGATTTTGTCGTGAAGCCCTGGCATAATGAGCGGTTGATCACGACCATCAAGGAGGCATTGAAAAAGAATGATACGAAGAAGGGGAATGGGGGACTTACGACGCCGGCGGATTCGGTGATTGGTTCGGAGCTGCTGGGTGAGTCGGAGGTGATGCAGGACATCTTTTTTAAGTTGGTAAAGATCGCGCCTACGGATGCCAATATCCTGATTCTGGGGGAGAATGGGACGGGGAAGGATCTTATTGCCAAGGCTATTCATCAGCATTCGTTACGGGCGGAAAAGCCTTATATAAAGGTGGATGTGGGGGCTTTGACGGAGACTTTGTTCGAAAGCGAGCTGTTCGGGCATAAGAAGGGAGCTTTTACGGATGCCCGTGAGGACCGGATAGGTCGTTTTGAATCGGGTAACGGGGGGACTTTGTTCCTGGATGAGATCGGCAATATCTCTTTGCATCAGCAGGCCAAGCTGCTATCTGTCTTGCAGAACCGGCAGGTGACGAGGCTGGGCTCCAATCAGCCTGTGCCTATCGATATCCGGCTAATCTGTGCCACGAATGTGCCTTTGAGTGAGCTGGCCAATGAGAACCGGTTTCGAAAGGATCTGATTTACCGGATCAATACGGTGGAGATTATGGTGCCTCCCTTGCGTAAGCGGGAAGAGGATATCGTGCTGCTGGCCCGGCATTTTGCCCGGATATATACCAATAAGTACATGAAGCCGTCGTCGGATCTCGATGCCAAGGCGATCGAGAAGCTGAAAAGCTATCATTATCCGGGTAATGTGCGGGAGCTGCAGTATACGATCGAGCGGGCCGTTATTATGGCGGACAGCGATGTGCTGCAGGCGAAGGACCTGATCTTTTCGCCGATAGAGTCCGGCAGGGCGATGCCTGATGAGCCGCAGGAGCTGAAGTTAAGTACGATCGAGAAGAATGCGATCCTCAAGGTGATAGAGAAGCATAACGGGAATATTTCCAAAGCGGCTAAGGAGTTGGGGTTGACCCGGACGGCCTTGTACAGACGGCTGAGTAAGTATGATATTTAACCCCCCGGAGATTTATTTATTATGATGTTCAAGCGATACCAGGAAAGGATACTTATACGGGTTTTATTGATGTTCGTCACTTTATCGGGAGCGTCCTTCCTGTTGGTGAAGGGGTTATATGCTTATCTGGCTTCCCTGATCCCGGTGATCATTTTCCAGTTGGTGGATTTTTATAATTTTCACCGGAAGGCGCAGCATGAAGTGGAACAGTTCGTAGAGTCCATTCATTACCGGGATTTCTCCCGTTATTTCGATGTGAAGGAGGCTCCGGTGGAGCTGCAGTCTCTCCGGCAGGGGTTTAACGAGATCAATTCCACCTTCAAGCTGATCAGCCGGGAAAGGGAGACTCAGTATCAGTATTTGCAGAAGATCCTGGAGCTGGTGAATACGGGAATCCTTTCTTTCGAGCATAAGAGCGGAGAGATCAGTTGGATGAATGAGTCTTTGAAGAACATGCTGGGGGTGCCTTATCTGAAGACGATCCATTCTTTGGAAAGGAGGGATAGCGCCTTGTACCATGAGATCGTGAACCTGCGTCCTGGGGATAGCAAGATCGTGTCCATTACGAAAGAGGGCAATACGTTCAAGACCTTACTGGCAGCCACGGCTTTTCAGACGGATGGTAAGATCTATAAGCTGATTGCTTTCCAGGATGTGAATGAGGCGCTGGATGAGACGGAGGCAAAGGCCTGGCAGCGGTTGCTGAGTGTGATGACGCATGAGATCATGAATTCGGTAGCGCCTATTTCTTCTCTGGCCGAGACGATGGGGCACCGGCTGCAGGCTTCTATCGATCTGCTGGAGGGGCAGCCCGGCGCCTTTGACGATCTGAAGCTGGGGATCAGCACGATCCGGCGGCGTAGTGAGGGGCTGTTAAAGTTTGCGGAGACTTATCGCAACCTGAATAAGATCACCACATTGAATTTGAATAAAGTATATGCAAGGGACCTGTTCGAGAACCTTCATAATCTGATGGAGCCTACGCTGGAGCAGAAGAGTATCGATATGGAGATCATTCTTAAAGATCCCGATCTGAGCCTGGAGGCCGATACCAACCTGATTGAGCAGGTGTTGATCAACCTGGTGGTGAATGCAGTGGAGGCGGTGAAGGACAGCAAGGAGCCTTGTATCACGTTGTCGGCGCAGGTGGGTTCCAATAACCGGGCGGTAATAAGGGTAGCGGATAACGGGATGGGGATGTCGCCGGAGGTGGTGGACAATATCTTTATTCCCTTCTTCAGTACGAAGAAGAACGGGAGCGGGATCGGATTGAGCCTTTGTAAACAGATCATGTTACTGCATAAAGGAAATATACAGGTGCAGTCTATCGAAGGGGAGGGCAGCGCGTTCCTGCTGCACTTCTAGAGCGGACCACGGGTCCGCGGCCCGAAGGCCCAATATTAACTTTCCCCGATCCATTTTTTAAAGGAAGCGGAATTCTCCTGGCTGATGATGATCTCTTCATTTACCGGCAGTACCAGCTCTACGCTAATCTTGCTTCTTTCCAGGGGTTTGAAGCGTTTGACATAGTTGGCATTGATGATATATTTCCGGTTGGCCCTGTAAAAGTAATTCCGGTCCAGCTCTTCTTCCAGTTCGCTCAGGTTATTTTTTTCCGCCATGTATTTGCGGTTCTCCTTGTCTACCAGGAATACGAGTTTGTGTTCGGTGAAAAAATAGCCGGTATCTTCCACCCGTATCGTTTGGAATTCCATTCCTTTTTTGACGAGGATCCTGGATCTTTTTTTGTCGGGGTTGCCGAAGGGTTCGGGGGCCTGGGAATGATTGTTGACAAAATGAGTTTGCAGGGTCTTGTATTTCCGGATGGCATTCCTCAGTTTATCCTGGCTAATAGGTTTTAGCAGATAATCGATGCTGCTGTATTCGAATGCCTGCGTCAGGTATTTATCATAGGCGGTGGTAAAGATGACGGGGCAGGTGATCTTACAGGCTTTGAAGATATTAAAGGAGAGTCCGTCGGACAATTGAATATCCATGAGTATGAGGTCCGGCTGTGGATGTCTGTTCAGCCATTGAACGCATTGGTCCACGCTGTTGCATCCGGCCATTACATTGATCGTTTCATCTATGGCATGCAGCTCTTCGACCATGTTCTCGAAGGCGGGCCTCTCGTCTTCTACGATTAGCACTTTCATGTGAGTCGGTTTTGAAGTTCAAAGATAGGACGCATTGTGGCGGTTTTTGTTACCATTTATGTATAAAATACCTGCCTTTAAATGAATACCGTTGATTCTTAAATGAATGACGGCGGATTTTAAATGAATGTTGCATTGTTTTTTAGAATTTGATGATTGGTAATTTGACGGCGAACGATTTGAAATTATTTTCTATGATGATATTGCGTTTGGTGATCAGCTTGTACCGATGGTCCAGGTTGCCCAGGCCGATTTTGGAAGTAGGGTTAGGATAGTTCTTAGGGTTGATGATGTTTTTAACGATGACGTAGTTGGAGGATATGGATACGCTGATGATCAGGGGGGTCTTGTCGTTGAATTCATTGTGTTTGATGGCATTCTCCACGAGGGCCTGCATCGAGATCGGGGGGATGAGGTAGTCTTCGGAAGAGAGGTCGGTGATCTCGATGATCATGCTGATGGCGTCGCCGAAGCGTATTTTGAGCAGGTAGAAATAGTTGCTGATGAATTCTATTTCTTCCCGCAGGAGCACCATGTCTTTTTCCTTATTGCTCAGGATATACCGGTATACCTTGGCCAGGGTATCATTATAGAGACGGGCGTTTTGCGGATCTCTTGTGATGAGGAAGGAGAGGGTGTTCAGGGAGTTAAAGATGAAATGGGGATCTATCTGGTTCTTCAGGGCTTCCAGTTCTGCCTGTGCTTTGGCTATATTCAGTTGTTCGACCCTGGACTGGCTGTGTTCCATTTCCTTATTAAGGAACAGGATCTCGTAGATGTTGGTAATGAAGCAGGCGGCAATGATGATGATTAGGGAGGTATTGATCAGCTGGCCATCCTGGGCGTTGGTCTCCCGGGCGAACATCTTCCAGACATTGAGCAGGAGGGTAGACAGCAGGCCGGAATAAACGATGTTGATCAGGAAAAGGGAGATGACGATCTTATAGTATTGCTTGTAGGACCAGGTATATCGTTTGCGTATAAAATACATGAACCATACATTGCCCTGCCAGATCAAGAGGGCAATGAGCGTAAAGTAAGCGTAACAGGCCAGCAATTCGGGATAGCTGTAAAGGCGATTGGTAATGAGGCCGGACAGGTTAGGGACCAGCAGGCCTAAAGTGGGGATGCCTATCCATTTGATCGTCCTGTCATCCAGTATTCTTTCATTAGTCATAGCAGCTGGGTTTAGGCATAGTATGATGCCTGCTCAAATTTTTTAAAAATTTTGGGGAAAAGTGTAGTGTAGCAGAAGAACGGCAATTACTCCAATAACGCTGTAATAGAAAAGTTAATTTATTGCAAAAGGGAAATAAAAGACGGATGAGCGGTAAATAATTTTAGGGTTAGGATCGTTAAATAGGGCGTTCAGCCTCTTTTTAGCAGGGTTGGGTAAGTTTATGGAAGGAGGGTGGAGTGAGTTATTTATCTTCGGCGTTAAGCAAGATGTCCTTTCGGTCTTATCATTATAAAGTCTTTCCGGGGTATAAAAATTTTCTAACGGGTAACTTCCCCGGATTTTTTAAAAGTTGCCCATAGAAGTTTTCTCATGTGACTCGCAGGTGGTTTCTACCACCTGCTCTTTTTTATTCGGATTAACATTCGCCCATCTTTTAACAATTTACTCTTTTCCATTCTTTTTCAGTCTCAATTTATCATACTTCAGTCGTCATATATCCCGGTTGAGGTATAATCCGGCTATGGGTATGCGTCAGAAAAGTTAATTTTTTTGTCTGTTTGAAATGGCTATTCGTTAGGACGAACGGTCTATTCCTGTCTATCAAAGGGAGAGGATGTTATTTTTTATTCCATGTCAACCAGAGTCAACACATGTATAACCAAAAACCAGACAAAAAATGAGAAAGCTTTTGTTATTAACCATCCTATTTCTGTCGTTTGCCGCGATAGTGCAGGCGCAGACCAAAGAGGTGACGGGTAAGGTCACTGATTCCACGGGGGCTCCGCTGGCGGGTGCTTCTGTCAACATTAAAGGGAGCCGGGGGGGGACGAGTGCCGGACCGGATGGTACTTTCCGGGTTACCGTTCCTGAAAATGCCACTTTGATCATAAGTGCGATTGGTTTTGCGCCTCGTGAGGTAAGTGTCAGGGGGGTGACTACTGTTTCCGTTCAGCTGCTTACAGGATCGAGCGCTATGAGCGAGGTGGTGGTTACGGCTTTGGGTATCAGAAGGGAAAAGAGAGCGCTCACCAATTCTCAGCAGACGATCAGTGCCGATCAGCTGAACAAAAGCGGAACGGGTAATCCACTGGGGGAATTGGAGGGTAAGGCATCGGGATTGACGGTGATCAACAGTACCGGTGATCCCGGGGGTGGTACTTATATCAGATTGAGGGGGGCGACTTCAATAACCGGTAATAACCAGCCGTTGATCGTGGTGGACGGGGTGCCTATCGATAACTCCATTAATAATTTCGATGCTACGGCGCCGGCGGGCAACAGCGCCTCTGGCGCCAATGGCAACCTTACCGGTGGCCAGCAGCCTACGAACAGGGGTAATGACTTAAATCCCAATGATATAGAATCAATTAACGTGTTAAAGGGGCCGGCCGCTACCGCCTTGTACGGGATCCAGGCTTCCAGCGGGGCTATCATCATTACTACCAAGAAGGGAGGGGCCGGAAAGAGAACGGCTGTCAGCCTTAACTCCTCGGTTACCTTCGATAAGGTAGGGATGTTGCCGAAACTGCAGAACCAGTGGTCACAAGGGAGTAAAGGATTATATTCTCCTCCTGAAGCTGGCGGGTCTACTTCCTGGGGGGCTGCCATCGATACGTTGTATTGGGACGGGGCTACGGATTACCCGTTTGATAAACATGGGAATATTGTCGGCAAGTCGAGTGCTTCCGCCAAGACTCCGGTTACGCCGTATGACCGGTATAATAATTTTTTCCAGACCGGTCTGACCTACAATAATAGTATCGCTTTATCAGGGGGCAACGATAAGTCAGGGTACCGGTTATCCCTTGGCAATCTTTCCCAAACCGGTATTATTCCCCGGGCCAAATATGAGAAAACGACGCTTAGTTTAAGCGGGCAGACTAAAATAGGGGACAGGTTAAGTACTTCGGCAGGCATCACCTATACCAATTCCACCAATTATAAGATTCAGCAGGGATCCAATATTTCCGGCGTCATGCTGGGGCTTTTCCGGACTCCGATTACTTTTGATAATTCCAACGGGTATGGCAAAAATGGTTACAAACATAAAGATGCCTATGAATTTCCCGACGGGACGCAGCGGGATTACCGGGGCGGTGGTGGGTATGACAATCCTAACTGGATTGTTAACAATAACCCGACCCATTCCGACCTGGATAGGGTATTTGGTTTCGGTCAGGCCGATTATGCGGTGAATTCCTGGATGACCTTGACTTACCGTTTGGGAGGGGATGTCTATACACAGAATGACAAGACGGTTTATGATCTTCATTCCAATGCCTCCCCTGCAGGAGCATTGTATTTAATCAATTATACCAACCGCCAGTTCAATTCGGATTTCATCGTCAATCTGCATAAGAACTTCTCGGATGATTTTGGCGGATCGCTGATCCTGGGTCATAATTATTTCACGTTGAGCCAGAACAATGTGTTCACTAATGGGAATGGCTTCAATGTAAAAGGGTTTTATGACATGTCCAATGCGCAGTCCGTGCAGGCTTCGGAAGCACAGGTAAGAAAAAGGACGATGGCCTTCTATGCGGATGCGGAGCTTAATTATAAGAAAATGTTGTTTTTGAGTATTACGGCCAGAGATGAAACGTCTTCTACTTTGCCGGCTGCCAATAATAATTTCTTTTACCCTTCTGTAGGTTTGGGATGGGCGTTTACAGAATTACCTGGATTTAAGGAGGACAAGCATATTTTATCTTTTGGTAAATTGAGGGCGTCTTTTGCCCAGGTAGGAAAGGATGCTCCGATCTATGCGCTGACAACTCCTTTCTCTAACGCGGTCTTTTCCGATGGATTTACTTCGGGGATCACTTTTCCTGCCAATGGAAGTTCGGGTTACCAGATCAGCTCTGCGATAGCCACTGTTGGAAATCCCACTCTGAAACCGGAAAGAACCAATTCTTATGAAGGGGGGCTGGACCTGGGATTTCTGAATAACCGGCTTACGTTTAATGCAACTTATTATTATAGCAAGTCCACCGATGGTATTCTTCCGGTATCGATTCCGTTCAGTACCGGGTTTGCAGGTGAGCTGTTGAATGCCACCACGATTACCAATAAGGGGCTTGAATTGACCCTGGATGGTACTCCTGTGCAGACTTCTTATGGATTGAGATGGAATGTGATCGTGAACTGGTCCCGGAATGTCAGTAAGGTGGTTGCCTTATACCCCGGTATCACCAGCTTCTTTATGGGTGGTTTTGGTGCTGGAGAAGCGGGCATTTTTGCCGTTCCGGGTCAGCCTTTTGGGGTGATCTATGGTTCGACGACTCCGCACTCGGATCTGACTAACCTGAAGAGCCCGCTTCTGATCGATGACCGGACATCTTCCACTACTTATGCCCAGCCTCTTTCGGGTGGCGTAGGGCCTAACCAGGTCATTGGCAATCCGAACCCGGACTGGATCGGCTCGGTCATCAGTAATTTATCCTACAAAGGGTTTGCTTTCGGCTTCCAGATCGATGTCCGTCATGGCGGTGCGCTTTGGAATGGTACCCGGGGAGCGTTGGCTAATAAGGGCACGGCGGGAGAAACTTCCAACCGGTATCAGACGACCACTTTTAAAGGGCTGTTAGGTCATCTGGATGCCAATGGCAATGTGGTGCATAATGATGCCAATAGCGTGGAAAAACCAGGCCCCGGCGCCACCAACACGGTTGCTTCGACCTTTACGCAAAATTACTGGCAGAGCACCGGAAATAGTTTTGGAGGTGGTCAGGAAACCGATATTGAAAATGGCGGTTTCACCAGGATCCGGCAAATGAGTCTGAGCTATGAGCTGCCTAAGGCCCTGTTAGGTAAAACCCCCTTTACAGCGCTGTCCCTGACGGTCTTTGCCAACAATCTTCATGTCTGGACCAAGTATGACGGGGTTGATCCGGAGACCAGTCTGGGAGGTCCCAGCAATGTGCAGGGATTGGACTACTTTAATAATCCTAACACCAAAAGTTATGGCCTTCGACTCAATGTCGGCTTTTAGTAAACTATAAAATGAGTACAATGAAACTACTTCATAAAATAGCCTTCCTCTTTTTGATCTCGGGGCTTTTAATAACGAGTTCCTGTAAAAAGAGTTTTTTTACAGATGTGAATGTCAATCCAAATGTATTGACAACTGTATCGCCTAATTTGCTTTTGCCGACGGTGGAAGCGGCGCTGGCTTATACGCAGGGAGGCGATATTTCCCGGTATAGCGCCTTGCTGATGCAGCAGATGTATGGAGCTAACAGCCAGTCACAGCAGTATTATCAATATAATTTCAATCCGGGGAACTTTGATAATCTCTGGCCCGACCTCTATACATCCACGCTTGAAAACAATTATACGCTGATCAAAATTTCCGATGCAGGCGGGTATAATGGTTATAGCGGGATCTCCAGGATCATTATGGCTTATGCTTTACAGGTAAGTGTCGATCTGTGGGGGGACCTCCCATATTCCCAGGCATTCCAGGGCAACGTGTCCGGTGGTTCTCTTCACCCTACCTATGATAAGGCGGCAGCGTTGTACGATTCTGCTTCCAAGCTGATAGATGCGGGCATTGTTTTTCTGAGTGCTGCGAATCAGGGAACGATTACTCCTTCCACGGACGATGTGATCTATGGGGGAGATGCAGCCAAGTGGATAAAGTTCGGGCATGCGATAAAGGCGCGCCTGGCGCTTCATCAGAGCAAAGGCAGCACTACGATGGCGAGTACGGCTTTGTCGGAGATCGCTCAATCTTTTACCAGCAATGCTGAGAGTGCGCAGTATATTTTTGGCACGCAGGAGACTTCTGCCAATACCTGGTATCAGTTTTATAGGGATAGGCCCGGAGACGAGAATTTTAAAAGTAGTTCTTTGGCCATTCAATTAAAGGCGAGCGGTGATCCGCGTTATCCCTTCTATAATATGGATAGCACGGACTCAAAAGGTAATAGGACCAGTTACTTTAATGTGATCAATGCACCGGTAGAATTCATCACGTATGATGAGCTGTTGTTCATGAGCGCTGAGGCTACATTAAGGGTTTCAGGGGATCTTGCCGCTGCTCAGACGCTTTTCCAGGCGGCTATCACTGCTGACCTGACTAAATTAGGCGTTCCTCAGGCCACCATTACCGCCTACGTTGCGGCAAATGGCACGCTGACGGGTACTGCGGATGCGGCTATTGCCAAGGTAGCGGCGCAGGAATATATTGCCCTGTTCCTGAATCCCGAGACCTGGGTACTCTGGCGGAGGACGGGGTCTCCGGCGCTGACTACTACGTCGCCCGGAAGTGAAATTCCCCGCAGGCTGCTCTATCCACAGACCGAAATTAATTTTAATGGGGCGAATGTTCCCGCTAATGTGACGCTGTATTCACCTAAAATATTCTGGGATAACTAAGCTGCTCCCGGATTGTGTGTAAGATGGATGCCCCGGAACTTTCCGGGGCATCCATCTTAATAGGTAGCTGTAAGAGGGATATATATTTTTCTGTTATGACTGTCAATTCCCTGGTATTTTCCAACAACCGCAGGTACCGGATAACCCGGCATTCCTTGTTCTGGCTGTTATGGATACTCTATTATACGGTCTTTAATGTTGTATACTGGCAACATGAATTTCCCCTGACGAAAACATTCTGGGAGTCTCTGGTGGAGGTGAGCCTGTCGACGCCGATGGATATCATTTTTTGTTATTCGATCATTTATTTTCTTCTTCCCAGATATTTGTACAGCGGGCATTATATCAGGATGATCCTGTTATGGCTTCTGTTCAGTGTATTGTTCATCGTGGCTTTCCGGGCTTATAATCATGAGGTGGTTCCTCATCTCCGCAGGGCATTCGGGTTGCCGTCGCCTGTCTTTACGAAGAATGTATATTGGTCTTTTCTCAATCTTTTTTACCAGATCAATATGGAGGGAGGGCTGGCTGCCGCTATTAAGCTGGGGAAGATGTGGTTTATCAAGCAGCAGGAGCTGGACCTGCTAAAAATAGAAAAGCAAAAGATGGAGCGGTCATTGGAGGAGGGGAGAATGCAGCCTGTATTTCTCATCGATGCCCTGGACCGGGTGGAGCAATTATCCGTGATAAAGCCTTCGCTTATTCCGGGGATGATAAAGAGGATCAAAAACCTGCTATTGTATGTTATTTATGAAAATAATATGGCCAGCGTGAGCCTTGAGAAGGAGCTGGCTTTACTGGAAGAGTATATCGAGCTGGAGAAAACGGGGATGGCGGAGAGCCTGCGGGCCATCGTAAAGATAACCGGTCATACGGCCGGGGAGCGGATCGCGCCTTTTATCATTCTTCCGCTGGTGGAGAATGGCTTTCATCAGCTGTCGCGGCTGGGGCTGCCGGATAAGTTCATCGATATCAGCATGCGGGTGGAGAGTGGCAATTTCCAGATGAGGGTAGGGTGGAGTAAACCGATCGACAGCTCTACGTTGATCAACGGGAATGGGCTTTGTCTGCAGAATATCAGTAAAAGACTGAATCTGCTCTATCCTGAAAGTCATGAGATGAAGGTGGTGATCACTACGGGTCAGTTCATCGTCGATCTGAAAATTAATCTCAACCGGGCGATCAACTGAAGGGCGGACTTTATTATCTTTAAGAATGTCAATGAGAAATCCAAAACTACCAGATGCTGCTCCTCCTCAATTATCCCGTACTTTAGGCCCAGTAATGTTATGGGGGCTGGGAGTCGGATATGTTATTTCCGGTATGTATTTCGGCTGGAACCTGGGGTTGGCGGAGGGTGGGACCAAGGGATTGGCTATTGCCACTGCGGGGATCATCCTGCTCTATGTCACTTTTACTTTTTCTTATACGGAGCTGTCCTGTGCGATCCCGAAGGCGGGCGGGGTATTCGATTATGCCACGCGGGGGTTGAATAAGGAGATGGGGTTTGTGGCCGGTATGGCGCAGCTCATCGAATTCCTCTTTGCGCCTCCTGCTATTGCCGCTGCTATCGGTGCTTATTTTCATATTTTTTTACCACAGATACCGGTTACGGCGATAGCGATCGCGGCCTACCTGCTTTTTACGGCGCTGAATATTGTCGGGGTGAAGGCGGCGGCTGGTTTTGAGCTGATCGTCACGATCCTGGCCGTCTTTGAGCTGTTGTTATTTGCGGGCGTCACCTTCCCGCATTTTTCTATGGCGAACCTGCAGCATAATGATTTCCCCAATGGCTGGAAGGGGGTGTGGGCGGCGATCCCTTTTGCCATCTGGTTCTTTCTGGGGCTGGAGGGGGTTGCCAATGTGGCGGAAGAGACGATTCGTCCTCAGCGCAATGTGTTATTGGGGTTTGGGTCGGCCCTTGCTACGCTGATCGTATTGTGCGTGCTGATCTTTCTGTCTTCCGTCGGGGTAGCGGGCTGGGAGGCCATCGTGTATCCTTCGCCCGGGGCGCCTCCTTCCGACAGTCCTCTTCCCATGGCGCTGGCAAAGATCACGGGAGTGGGCGGCTGGCTCTATCATTTATTGATCACGATCGGGCTCATGGGGCTGGTCGCTTCTTTTCATGGGATCATTCTGGCTGCCAGCCGGGCTACGCTGGAATTTGGGCGGGTGCGTTATATCCCGTCTGCGTTCGGGACGGTCCATCCGACCTTCAGGACGCCCGTAAATGCGCTGCTGGTGAATATGTGCATCGGTATTATCGCACTACTGACGGGTAAGACTTCGGAGATCATTACGATTTCCTGTTTCGGGGCGCTGACCCTTTATATTCTTTCCATGATCACGGTGCTGGCGTTGCGGAAGAAAGAGCCGGGACTGGAGCGGCCTTTCCGGGTGCCTTTTTATCCCTGGTTTCCTTTGATTGCATTGGTGATCGCGGTGGTTTCGCTGGTGGCGATGGTCACCCTGAATATTAAATTATCCCTGATCTATTTTTCCTTACTGGCCCTTGCCTATATTTGGTTTCATTTTTTTGTTAAACGTACGGGTAATGCAGAACAAACAATCCTTGGCTGAGCTGTTGACGCATCTTGCGGCGCAGCAAACAGAGAAAGTAAAGCTGGCTATCACAGATATCGACGGGGTGCTGAGGGGGAAGGTGATCAGTTTTGAGAAATTCAGGTCCGTAGCGGAGAAAGGTTTTGGCTTCTGCGACGTGGTATTCGGATGGGATGCCGGCGACCAGGTCTATGACGATGCCGGATTTACCGGTTTGCATACGGGTTATCCGGATGCGGCAGCTGTTGTCGATTGGCGGACTTTCCGGCAGGTGCCCTGGGAGAATGGGATCCCTTTTTTCCTGGCGGACTTCCTGGAGTTGCCGATTTGTCCGAGGGGGTTGCTGAAGCGAGTGAGGCAGCAGTGTTTGGATGCGGGGTACCAGGCTAGTTTTGCCCAGGAGTTCGAATGGTTTAATTTCATCGGGAAGGGAAATGAGCTGGGGGGAGAATCGGTGCGGGATCTGCAGCCAATTAGTAATGGCATGTTTGGTTATTCGATCCTGCGGGCTTCGCAGGGGAGCGCCTTTTTTCATGATCTTTTCGACTTGCTGAATAAATTCGGGGTGCCGCTGGAGGGAATCCATACGGAGACGGGGCCTGGGGTATATGAGGCGGCTATCTTATATGGGGAGGTCCTGGAGGCGGCGGACAGGGCGGTGCTGTTCAAGGCAGGCGTCAAGGAGATTGCGCACCGGCATGGGATCATTCCCACTTTTATGGCCAAGTATAACGAGAGTCTGCCTGGCTGCAGCGGCCATGTTCACCAGAGTCTCTGGTCGGCGGATGGCAGCCGCAATTTATTTTATGATAAGCAAAGCGCTGAGGGTATGAGCAGCCTGATGGAAAGCTATATAGCGGGGCAGTTGCATTGTCTGCCGTATATCCTGCCTATGTATGCGCCGACTGTCAATAGTTATAAGCGATTGGTAGAGGGGGCCTGGGCGCCTACTACGCTGACCTGGGCGATCGACAACCGGACTACGGCGCTGCGGGCTTTGCCGGGGAGCGCCACGTCGACCCGGCTGGAAACGAGGGTAGTAGGATCCGACTCCAATCCCTACCTGGCGATGGCGGGCTGTCTTGCCTCGGGGCTGTATGGAATCCGTCATCAATTAAAGCTGACTATTCCTGCCACGAAGGGCAGCGGGTATGGCGATAAAAGCAATGGGAGCCTACCCAGGAATTTATGGGAGGCGACGGAGGCCATGAAGCAATCCACGGTGGCCAGGGAGCTATTCGGGGAGACTTTTACCAATCATTTTGTAAAGACCAGGGAATGGGAGTGGAAGCAATTTGCCAAAGTGGTGACGGATTGGGAGTTGAAGCGTTATTTTGAGATTATTTAGCAATTATTTTAAGTGAGAACGATGGAGGGATGGTGATGAACAACGAATTTTGTGTGTTAAAAAAAAGGCGATATGACTGATTTTACTATGATCCGGCAGTATAATTTTCCGACCATTATCCGTTTTGGCGCAGGGGCTGTCAAGGAGCTGCCGGACCATCTGGCGGCGCAGGGCCTTAGCAGACCGTTGCTCGTTACGGATCCGATGGTGGCGCAGCTGGAATTTTTTCATCAGATAAAGGAGAACCTGACCAGCCGGAATTTTTCGGTGGAGGTCTTTTCGGATATTCATAAGAACCCGGTGAAGTCGGATGTAGAAAAAGGAGGTGATGCTTTCAATGCTTCCGGAAGGGACTGTATCATCGGCATTGGCGGGGGAGCGGCCATGGATGTGGCGCGGGCTATTACCTTACGGATCCATCATCACCGGGACCTTTTCGATTACGATGACCTCATTGGCGGGGATCAGTATGTTACGGGAGAGGTGCCTTATTTCATTACGATCCCCACTACGAGCGGAACGGGCAGTGAGGTAGGGCGTAGCGCTATTATCTCCGAAGACGATACGCACCGGAAAAGGATCTTGTTCTCTCCCAAGCTGCTGGCAAAGATCGTCTATGCCGATCCGTTGCTGACGATGGGATTGCCGGCTTTCGTTACGGCCGCGACGGGCATGGATGCGCTCACGCATAACTTAGAAGCCTATCTGGCTAAGAATTTTCATCCGATGTGCGATGGGATTGCTTTAGAAGGGATTGTGCTGATCCATCAATCCATTGTGGATGCCGTGCACTGCCCGGATCTGGTTTCCCGGAGTAAGATGATGCTCGCTTCCCTGATGGGTGCGGTGGCTTTCCAAAAAGGGCTGGGTGTCGTACATTCTCTGGCGCATCCGATGTCTTCGCTGCTGGATACGCATCATGGGCTGGCCAATGCGGTGAACCTGCCTTATGGAATGCGCTATAATATAGCTGGTTTCGAGGATAAGTTCCGTGCTATCGCCCATACGATGGAATTAAAAGAGGAGACGGGAGAAGCGGTGGTAGAGCGGTTGTTTGCGTTGAACCGGGAGCTGAACCTGCCTTTGCGGCTGCGGGATGCGGGGGTAAAGGAGGCGCATATCGAGACGCTGTCGGATCTGGCGTTTGCAGATTTCTGTCATCCGAATAATCCTAAGCCTGTCAGCCGGGAAGACTTTAAGAAGTTGTATACGGAGGCTTTATAAAATAAAGAAAGATGAAGATAGGACTGACCTATACGGGTAAGGGCGAGAAGCACGGGAATTATGTGCGTTGGTTGAAAGACCAGGATGATACCATCGAAGTAATCCGGCTATCCGTAACGGATGACCCGGACGCTATAAAAAGTTGCGATGCGTTAGTGTTATCCGGGGGCGTGGATATCGAGCCAACGCTGTATGGCGGCAGCTTCGGATATGAGAAAGCGCCAAAAGGCTGGCAGAAAGACCGGGACTTATTCGAGTCTTCGGTCCTGCAATTTGCCTGGGAGCATGACTTACCGGTGCTGGGGGTTTGCCGGGGGCTGCAACTGATCAATGTTATTTGTCAGGGGACGCTGGTACAGGACCTGGGTGAGCAAGGAGACCAGATACATGAGGGGGTAAAAAGTGTGGACAAACAGCATCCGGTAAAAATACTGGAGGGTACGCTGCTGGCGGCGGTGGCGGGGCAGCAGGAGGGGGAGGCGAACAGCGCCCATCATCAGGCCATCGACCGGTTGGGGGAGGGGCTCCGGGTGAATTGCCTGGCGGCGGATGGCACCATTGAAGGAATCGAGTGGGCGGACCCGGCCGGCAAGCCTTTTATGATGGCGGTGCAATGGCATCCCGAGCGGATGTATACAAATGGGTTTGCGGATAGGGGGTTATACAGGGGGATCCGGGACAGGTTGATCGAAGAGGTGAGGAAGAGGAAAGGGTAAATAAAAAAATAAAATAAGTTATTACGATGCAGATCATTAATCCGGCTACGGAAGAAGTTATAAAAGAGATCGCGGAAGATACGGAAGCCTCGGTGCAGTCGAAGTTCGGTATGTTAAAGGCCGGGCAGCGGGTATGGGCGAAGGTTCCGTTAGAGGAAAGAATTGCCTGTATAGCCAGATTCTATGAGCTGCTGGATACGGAGAAAAACGAATTGGCAGCTACGCTGACCAGCGAGACGGGGAAGCCGCTGCAGCAATCCTATAATGAATTGAACGGGGCCCGGAGCCGTATCCGTTATTTTCTGGATCACTCTGTCCGGCATTTGTCGGAGGAATGGGTGGTTACGGAAGGGGCTACCCGGGAGAAGATCGTGTATGAGCCGTTGGGTGTGATCGCCAATATCTCGGCCTGGAACTATCCTTACCTGGTGGGGGTGAATGTATTTATCCCTGCGTTGATCGGGGGGAATGCCGTCCTGTACAAGCCTTCTGAGTATGCTACGTTGACGGGGCTGCATATCCAACGGCTGTTATATAAGGCCGGTGTGCCGGAACATATTTTTCAGGTGGTGGTGGGAAAGGGGACGACGGGGGAGCTGCTGCTGCAATTGCCGCTGGATGGTTATTTCTTCACCGGCAGTTACCGTACGGGCAGGTATATCGCGGAAAAGGTCGCTTCCCGGCTGGTGCCGTGCCAGCTGGAGTTGGGCGGGAAGGATCCGCTGTATGTGATGGATGATGTGGAAGATATCGGCCAGGTGGCTGCTGCTGCATTGGAGGGAGTGGTCTATAATAATGGGCAGAGCTGTTGCGCGGTGGAGCGGATCTATGTACAGGAAGGGGTCTATGACCGGTTTGTAAAGGCTTATACGGAGCAGGTGAAGAAAATGGTCATCGGGGACCCGTTGGATACTGCTACGGAGATCGGTCCATTGAGCCGGCAGGCGCAGGTGGCTTTCTTATCGGAGCAGATCGGGGATGCGGTAGGGAAGGGGGCGAAGCTACTCTATGGGGGACAGCGATTGGAGAGAAAGGGTTATTTTATAGAGCCGGCTGTGTTGGTGGATGTGCATCATGGCATGAGGCTGATGACGGAGGAGTCGTTCGGGCCGGTGGTAGGGATTCAGAAAGTAAAAGACGATGCGGAAGCGGTCGCATTGATGGCGGATACGGAATATGGGTTGACGGCGGCGGTATATTCAAAGAGCTATGAGCGGGCGGAACGGGTCCTGCAGCAATTGAATACGGGTACGGTCTACTGGAATTGCTGTGACCGGGTCAGTGCGGGTCTTCCCTGGTCGGGCCGGAAGAATTCGGGGTTAGGGATGACGCTCTCTTACCAGGGCATCCGGGCTTTTGTTCAGCCGAAGGCCTATCATGTTCGTCCTTAAAGAATTGATTTATATTTTGCGCTGAATGCGTTTTGGGAAAAATAGCATTTCAGCGCAAAATAGTTAATGATGGTCCTTGCGGACGGAAGACCTGTGGTTTTCCAGGGCATGGCTGCGGGGCAAAAAGAGAGGGCAATAGAAATTGCCCTCGCGTCACGATTTTGTGACCATTCAAAACTAAAAATATAAATAGGATTTTTTCGTCTTTTGGGTAGATAACTGTCAAATTTACCATTATAATTGGAAAATTCAAACCTTCCGGGGTATATATTTCCTGTTTCCGCTATATATAACTCCCCTCCGGGGGAGCTGGATCCTCCGAAAGGCTTCCGCCGGTGGGATAAGGGGGTAGGATAAGGCCCTGCTGGTTACATCAAAAGTTTATCTGGATTTGGGATGAAATTGAGGAAGGCCTGAAAATTGGCTTTGTATTTCCGTTTGTCCAGCTTGTAATAAAAAGCGCCTTTTTTGGAATTAGCCTTGTCCTTTTCTTTTTGTTTGATCAGCAGTTCGGTCGACAGTACTTTGCGGCTGAAGTTGCGGTTGTCAAAGGTCGTGTCATAGATCCCTTCGTACAGGATTTGTAGTTGGGGGATGGTAAATTTAGCCGGCAATAGTTCGAAGAGGATAGGATGGAGGGCGGCTTTGTAGCGCAATTGCCGTTTGGCGTCCTCCATCATTTTCTTATGATCGAAGATCAGGTCGGGCGTTTGTTCCAGGAGAAACCATTCGGCGTTGTATTCATGGCTCAGCTGCTTCTCGTATTGGTGGATATCGATCAATGCGAAATAGGCTACGCTCAGGGTCCTTTCCACGGGGTCGCGTGCGGGGTCGCCGAAGGCCTGGAGCTGTTCCATATATACGCCTTCGAGGCCCGTCAGCCTTTTTAAAATGCGGTTAGCGGCTTGTTCCAGGCTTTCGGTTGGCTGGAGGAACCCTCCCATGAGGCTCCATTTGCCTCTTTCGGGTTTGAGCCCTCTTTGGACCAGCAGTAATTTTATATCATTCCCGTCGAAGCCAAAAATTATACAATCCACTGCTACCAGAATGCGTATTTCTCCTGGATAACGACTCATTTTATTCAAATTAGTTATACAATAAAAACCGCATGAATGTAATGAATTTTGCCCAAGCTACCAGAACTTGACATAGATAGCCATTATAATTGCCAGGGTAATGACGATCAATACCATGGTGGAAGGCTTGACACGGAACATTTCCCTGTCCAGATCAAATGCTTTGGGATTTATCTTAGGACCGCCCATACTGATGCCAACCATTACGATCATGGTAAATAAGAAAGCCAGGCCCATACAGATCAGGAAGGGGATCTGCCATATGGTCGTTGTTACGCCGTTGACGATCGCCTGGGTTGGGTAGGCGGTATAAAGGAAGGTCGAATGGCCCATGACCTGGGGAGCGAACTCATTGAAGAATACGGAGAGGACGAAGCCTGTGATCAGGCCGGCGATGGCGGCGGCGCCGGTGGTTCTTTTCCAGAACATGCCCAGGATGAACATGGCGAATACGCCGGGGCTGATAAAGCCGGTGTATTGCTGGATGAAGGTGAATCCGCCTTTTCCGCCGATTCCTAAAATGTCTTTCCAGGTGAAGATGATGGCAATGAACATGGAGAAAACGACGGCCAGCCGTCCTGTCCAGACCATCTTTTGTTCATCGGCTTCTTTGTTGAAATATTTTTTATAGACATCAAGGGTGAAGATAGTGGAGATGCTATTGACTTTTCCGGCGAGGGAGGAGACGATGGCGGCGGTCAGGGCTGCCACGGACAGGCCTTTCAGGCCGGAGGGCAGGAATCCCAGGATGGCGGAGTAGGCATAGTCTTTTCTTCCGTCTTCCAGCTGCAGGTGTCCGTTCTTGTAGAGAACGAAGGCGGCGATACCGGGGAGCATGACGATCACGGGCATCAGCAGTTTCAGGAAGCCGGCGAAGAGGATACCGGTGCGGGCCGTCTGGAGGTTGGCTCCCAGGGCTCTTTGGGTGATGTATTGGTTACAGCCCCAATAGTTGAGGTTTACGATCCATTGGCCGGCAAAGTACATGGCTACTCCCGGTAAGACGAGGTATTTGTCTACTTCGAGCTGGGAGGAGGCGGCGGTGGGTTTGTGGAAGATCATGTGGAAGTGTTCGGGGGCGTCTTTGATCAGGGCATTTAAGCCAGCCAGGGCGCTGCTGCCCAGGCCGAATTTTTCCGCAACGACGGTCAGGGCGAGGTAGCTGGTGGCAAGGCCGCCGATGATCAGGACTCCTACCTGTATGACGTCGGTAAAGCCGATGACTTTCATTCCTCCCAGGGTGATCAGCAGGGCGAAGATAGCCAGGCCGATCATGATGACATGGAGGTTGTCGCCGCCTACCAGTCCATTGATGGCTACGGCGCCCAGGTACAGGATGGAAGTGAGGTTGACGAATACGTATAATAAGAGCCAGAAGATAGCCATGATCAGGGCTACGGTGCCGTTGTAGCGGGTCTTTAAAAACTGGGGCATGGTGTAGATCTTATTTTTAAGATATACAGGGATGAACCAGACTGCGATAATGATCAGGGCGATGGCGGCTACCCATTCGTAGGCTGCCACGGCGATGCCGGCAAAGAAGCCTTCTCCGCTCATGCCTATGAACTGTTCTGCAGAAATATTGGAAGCGATCAGGGAGGCCCCGATAGCCCACCAGGTCAGGGAGCCTTCCGCCAGGAAGAAGTCCTTGGTGTCTGTGACGGCTTTCTTTTTCCGCTGATAGATCCAATAGCCGTAGGATGTCACCAGGACGAAATAGATGGCGAAGACGATATAATCTGCAGTGACGAGGTTCTTATTCATGAGCAATCGTTTAAATTTTACGTGGGGGTGTTGTGTTTTTAAAATGGGCCCGGCGAAGCCGGGCCGTTATGGGTTGAGGGTTTGGGGGTTGAATGGTTAGCGGTTGATCTGGTAATATACTTCATTCCAGCGCAGCTCGTTGCGGAACTGGTAGAGGTCTGTTTTTTTACCTATCAGGGCCAGTTCGATGCCTGCCATGTCTGCGAAGTCCTGCAGGTGTTCGGCTGTCAGGTTCTGGCTATAGCAGGTGTGGTGGGCTCCACCGGCCAGGATCCAGGCTGTGCACCCTGTTTTCATGTCTGGGTAGGGTTTCCACAGGACGCGGGCGACGGGTAATTTGGGCAGGGATTGGATCGGGGCTACTGCGACGACTTCGTTGACGAGGAGCCGGAAGCGGTTGCCCATGTCGATGATCGAGGCATTGATAGCCGGACCTGCTGCTGAATTGAAGACCAGTCTGACGGGGTCGGCTTTGCCGCCGATGCCCAGGGGATGGATCTCGCAAGACGGCTTGCCATCCGCGATGGATTCGCAGATTTCCAGCATGTGAGATCCCAGGACGAGGTTATTTTCCGGATTGAAATGATAGGTATAATCTTCCATGAAGGAGTTGCCTCCGGGTAGTCCGCTGCCCATCACTTTCATGGCGCGTACGAGGGCGGAGGTCTTCCAGTCTCCTTCGCCGCCGAATCCATAGCCACTGGCCATTAGGCGTTGGGAGGCGATGCCTGGCAATTGTGTCATGCCGTGCAGGTCTTCGAAGGTATCGGTAAAGCCTTTGAAGTTGCCGTCTTCCAGAAATGCGCGTAGGCCTATTTCAATCCTGGCTGCTTCCCGCAGGGAGCTGTGCTGTTCTTTGCCTTTGCGCAGGGAGTCGGCGAGCTTATATTTCTCATCGTATTCTTTGACGAGGCTATCGATGGATGCATCGGTTACCTGGGCGATGACTTTTACCAGGTCTCCGATCCCGTAGGTATTGACGGAATAGCCGAATTTCATTTCCGCCTCTACTTTGTCTCCGTCGGTGACGGCTACGTAACGCATGTTATCTCCGAAGCGTACGAATTTAGCGCCTTGCCAGTCGTGCCAGCCTGCTGCGGAGCGGGTCCAGGCATTGAGGCTTTCCAGGACGGCGGAATCCTGCCAGTGGCCGGTAATGACCTTGCGGTTCAATCGCATGCGGGTCATGATGAATCCGAACTCCCGGTCGCCGTGGGCGCTCTGGTTGAGGTTCATGAAGTCCATATCGATCTCGCCCCAGGGGATATCCCTGTTGAATTGGGTATGGAGGTGAACGAGTGGTTTCTGGAGGGCTTTTAATCCGCCGATCCACATTTTGGCGGGTGAAAAGGTATGCATCCAGGCGATGATGCCGATGCAATTGGGGGCTGAGTTGGCTTCCACGCAGAGGTGGTAGATCTCTTCGGGTGTTTTTACAGTGGGCTTGAATATCACGGTGACGGGTATCTGTGGGGCGTCATTCAATGATTTGGCAATGGTCTGGGAATGTGCCGCTACCTGTTTGAGGGTTTCTTCTCCGTATAAATGCTGGCTGCCGGTGACAAACCATACTTCGAATTGCTTTAAGTTCGTATTCATATCCTCGTTGCTGTTGTTTAAGCTATGATGGTGATAAATATTGTTTGGAGGCGTGGGTTATTGGCCGTAATAGGAGTTGGGGCCGTGTTTGCGTTCAAAATGTTTTTTGATCAGGGAGTCCTGTAGCCGGGGGCTGTCTTTCCTGATCTGTTCGGTGAGGTAGGCCATCTTTGCTATGGCTTCCAGTACGGCGCTGTTGTAGACGGCTTTTTCGGGTGTTTTGCCCCAGGTGAAGGGGGCGTGATTGCCTACGAGGATCATCTCTATCTCTTCGTAGGTGAGCCCTTTTCCCTGCAGGGCATTCATGATCTGGAAGCCTGTCTGGTATTCGTAGTCGCCTTGTATCATTTCGTCGTTCATGGGTGGTGCGCAGGGGATGTCCACGGTGTTGTGATCGGCGTGGGTGGTCCCGAAGATGGGGATATCCCGCTGTGTCTGGGCCCAGGCTGTCGCGTAGGTGGAGTGGGTGTGTACAATGCCTCCGATCTTTTCCCAGTGTTTGTAGAGTACAGCGTGGGTGAGGGTATCGGAGGAGGGGCGTAGCTTACCTTTTACTGTTTTGCCGTCGAAGTCGACGATGACCATCTTGTCGGCGGACAGTTCATCATAGGGGACGCCGCTGGGTTTGATGGCGAAGACGCCCAGCTCGCGGTCGGCTGCGCTGACGTTGCCGAAGGTAAACAGGACGAGGCCTAGTTTAGGTAGTTGCATATTGGCTTGATAAGCAGCTTCCTGTATATGTTTGTATTTGCTCATTTTTAAACGTTGTTTTCTATGAATTGTCCCAGGTCCTGGTATTGTTTGTAGCGGTCTGCATAGGTTGCCGCTCTTTCGGCATCGGGATGGTATTCGGCGTCGAAGCCTTGTCCCATGGCTGTCATGGCGTCTTCCACTTTGGGGTAGATGCCTGCGGCGGTAGCGGCGAACATGGCGGCGCCCAATGCGCAGGTCTGTTCGGAGCGGTGGATGCGGATGGACATATTCATGATATCGGCCATCATCTGCATGATAAAGGGGGATTTCCTGGCCACTCCGCCAAGGCCGATCAATCCTTTGACGGGGATGCCTTCTTTGCGGAAGCGGTCTACGATGGCCCGGGCTCCGAAGCAGGTGGATTCGACGATGGCGCGGAAGATCCTGGGAGCGTCGCTTCCCAGGCTGAGTCCCGAGAGCGCGCCTTTCAGGTTCTGGTTGGCGTCGGGTGTACGGCGGCCGTTGAACCAGTCCAGGGCTAATTCCCCTTTGGGTTCCAGGGGGAGTGCGGCGGCCTGCCTGCTCAGTTCGGGAATTATTTTGTCCAGGGTCTCTGTAATGAGGGCCCGGGTGGTGTCGGCGTCGATGAGGGAGGAGCCGGACAGGGACAGGATGTTTTGTAATGGCCAGGCCAGTACACTTTTGAACCAGGCGTAGGCATCGCCGAAGGCCGACTGGCCGGCTTCGAGTCCCATCATTCCGGGGATGACGGAGCCAGGTACCTGTCCGCAGATCCCTTTGACCAGTTTGCCATCTACGTCTTGCATCGGGGCGACCAGCATGTCGCAGGTGGAGGTGCCCATTACTTTGCTCAGGTGGTAGGCTTCGATCTGGCCGCCTACGGCGCCCATGTGTGCATCGAAGGCGCCTACTCCTATGATGACGTCGGTAGACAGTCCCAGGCGTTCGGCCCATTCTTTGGACAGGGAGCCGGCTGCCTGGTCGGAGGCATAGGCATCCGTAAAGAGCCGTGACGTGAAGCCTTTTAACAGGGGATCGAGGGAGGAGAAGAATTCGTCGGGGGGAAGGCCGCCAAATTCTTCGGCCCACAGGGCTTTATGGCCTGCCGCGCAGACACTTCTGCGCATATCGGCGATGTGTTTGCCTCCTGTCAGCAGGAAGGGTATCCAGTCGCAATGCTCCACCCAGGAGTAACAGGCTTTCCTTATCTGTTCATCTTCTTTTAATATATGGAGTAATTTGGCCCAGAACCATTCGGAGGAATAAACGCCTCCTACGAACTGCAGATAATTGATATCGAATTTTTCAGCATGGGCATTGATGGCGGCTGCTTCTTTTACGGAGGTGTGGTCTTTCCACAGCACGAATAGGGCATTGGGATTGTTTTCAAATCCGGGGAGCAGACCCAGGGGGGTGCCTGTCTGATCTACGGCGACCGGTGTCGATCCGGTGGTGTCGATAGAAATGGCTTTTACATTTTTGGCTGCGGAAGGTCCGGCCTGCTTTAAGCAGCTGAGTATGGTCTGTTCGAGCCCTTCGACATAATCGAGGGGATGCTGTCTGAACCGGTTTATTTTGGGGTCGCAATAGAGGCCATCCTTCCATCGGGGATAGTAAAAAACTGCGGAAGCGATCTCCTGGCCGTTGCCTGCATTGACGATAATCGACCGGACGGAATCTGTTCCGTAGTCTACTCCTAGTACAAATTGATCTTTTTCCATATGGCTAATTCATCCAGAATTTTTCGCTCTTTTATTGGTTAAGCTAAACTTAGTGCTACGTCCGGCGTGGTTTATCCGAACAATTCCTGTCAAAATAACATTTAATTTTTTATTTTTTAAAAAATATTTTTGCGTGGGGGTGGGGGATCGTCCAGGGGTGTAGATATTCCCCTTTGAAGCTATTGGTTAGTCTCCTTTGTATGGTGGTTCTGCTTAGATTTGTTTGACAGGCTCTGATTTGTTCGATAAGTTCTCTGATCTGTTCGATTGGTTCACCCGGGGGTAATGAGGGTATATTTTGAAAAAGCCGGGAGAGGGATAGGAGATGGGGGGATGAAAACGTAATAATCTTTGGGGCGGGCGGGAGAGGAAATACTCTTACAAGACGGGAGAAATAAAAAAAGCAGGGGTGTCGTTTAGAACACCCCCCTGACATATTACGTAAATTTAAATACCATAGCCATAACCAAATTTTTACGATGCAGGTAAGATACGTAAAAATTATTTTATGATACATTATACTGATTAAAAAATATCTACTACGTATTTGCTCAATTTGGAAGATATTGATTCCTAGAAGTTTATCTTCAATCTGACGTAGTAGTTATACAAGAAATAGCCTAAATTGGCTTGCCCCTCAAACCGCCGGAGAAATGGAAAAAAAGATTAAGATTAATAGGATAAAAGCTGTCTTAGCTGAAAAAGATATATCGCATAAAGAACTGGCGACCAGGGTCGGCATAGCTCCAAATAGCGTTACAAGGATCTGTAACAATGAATTTCAGCCCACCTTAAGACTACTTCGGGAGATTGCGTTGGCATTGGATGTAGATATACGGGAATTGTTAATATCTACCAGGTATTCCTAGGGACAATTTGTCTTATCGGGGTAGCGTAGAGGCTTTGCGCAACTATTTTTTTTCTCCATAGAGAACGATCGATGCATAATCCATCACCAGGGGTGAACCGGAGGGGGCAACTTCTCCCGGAAGCGCATATTGAATGGGTCCCATTTTGCCCAGCCGGGTGAAAATTTATTCCAGGATGCTTTTTGATTTTCCCGGACCTGTTCCAGTTGAACGTCCATATTAGTCTTCAGTTAATGAGGTAAAAAAAGTGTGGCTGGGAGGTAGTGCCGGGTGGTCTGGTGCGCGGAGAAATTGCCCGGCGGTCGTACAAGGTACAAATTTTTTAGTGTTATCTTTAATTACCTTAAACGAGCTTTTATGTGGACCAAATTTTGGGGGCTTATCCTATGTTTATTTTTTGTTTATGAGAAGGGGGCGACGCAGAGCAATTTTTATCCGGATAGTTTGAAAAAAAACGTTTCCCTTGCTAAGAATGACCAGGAAAAGATCGGTACGTTCCTGCGCCTGGCAGATTATTATGCCAACCAGGAAGATTCCTTGTCGGAGCGGTATGCCAGTCAGGCTATGGAAGTGGCGGAGATGAGCCGGGACAGGAGGCTGATCATCTATACGTATATTCAAAACGGGCATCGTTATCTGCGCCAGGCTGAACTGGCCGGTAGTATCCTGCTTGCCATCGATAATTTTCAGCAGGCAGAAAAGCTTGCCAAGGAGAATAGCCTGGATGCCGGGCTGGTCGATAGTTATTGCGGCCTGTCAGAAGCCTTCTCTGCAAAGGGGGAGAATGAGAAGGCGCTTAGCTATAATAACCTGGCCCTTTCCGTAGCCGGCAACCTGGCTAATGATTCGGCAAAAGTATCTGCTTTTGCTTCCATGGGGGATACCTATATGGCCATGAATGAAAAACTACTCGCTTTCCGGAATTACCTGGAAGGTTTGAATATAGCGGAGTCATCGAAAAATGAGGATTTGATCCGAAGGGCTTGCTCGGACCTGAGGTGGTTCTATTCCGGTATCGGAGAGAATGATAAAGCGATCGATTATGAGATGAGAGTACTTGCTATCGACCGGAAGAATCATGACAAGTCCAGGCTGGTGGATGACTATAACAATTTAGGCAGGTTGTTCACGGCAAAAAAGCAATACGAGCTGGCCTTGAAAATGTATGAAAGCTCGATCGCCGAGGCGGATACCCTGCATTTTGATCTGGCTAAGCTTGATTCCTATGTCAACATATTCAACATGTATTTTTCAGGCGACCAGTATGCAAAGGGCATCAGTTACCTGAATGAGCATAAAGAGCTGCTGGATTTCCTGAACAAGGCGGGGCTGCGGTTTTTTAGCGATGAGGCATACGGTTTTGCGTATACGAATATTAAAAGGTTTGATTCTGCCTATTATTATTTTAAGAGAGCGGAGCCGGATATCGAGAAAAAAGGGAGCCTTTTTATGAAGGACGAGTTTTATGAGAAATTCGGGGATTATTACCGGAAGAAAGGAGAGAATGGGAAGGCTGTCGCTTATTATTTGAAGGCAAGGGAGATCGGGGAGGCGACCCGGAACCTGGGCATTTTACAGAAAAGCACTGCAGTGCTGGATTCGCTGTATGGTCAGGCCGGTGATTACAAGAGCGCCTATTTTTATAATACGGAGTATAATAAGTATACGGATAGTATCAAGACCCTTTCTAAAGAGACGGACCTGCTGAAACTGGAAGTGGATAATGATAACCGGCGGAGGGACCGGCTTGCCAAAGAAGAGGAGGAAAACGTGCAACACCGGCATAATGTCCAGTATATGGGCTTTACGGTGGGGCTGGTGGGCCTTTTCGTCTCGCTCGTCATGATGGGTTTTTTCGTGGTGTCTCCCCGTACTATTCAGGCCCTGGGCTTTTTTTCGTTTATTTTTCTTTTCGAATTCATAATCTTGTTGGCTGATAAACAGATCCATGAGGCCACTCAGGGGGAACCCTGGAAAGTGCTGCTGATCAAGGTGTTCCTGGCGGCGATCCTTTTGCCGCTGCATCACTGGCTGGAGCATAAAGTGATCCATTATCTCACTTCCCGCAGAAAGATCTCTCCGGCGGGGGTGCCTTTTTTGCGAAAGCGGTCGAAAAAGGAGGAGGCTCTGCCTACGGAGGCGGCTGAGTAAGCGATTGTCAGAATTTTATTCTTTTTTTTTACTTATTTCTGTATTTTATTCTGTTTATTCCTACCTTTACCAAAAATAGTAATGGAAATTGTTTTGGATAATACGGACCTGCAGATCCTGCAGCTGATGCAGGAGAATGCCCGCATCTCCAATGTCGATATGGCCAAAAAGCTGGATATGGCTCCTTCGGCTGTGCTGGAGAGGGTGAAGAAGCTGGAGCAGAAGAAGGTGATCCGCAATTATACCACCAGCATTAATCCGGCGGCGGTGGGTCAAAAATTACTGGCGTTTATTTTTATAAAGACCAACGATGGTTTTGGGAGCAGTGTCACGGGGCCTGCGCTGGCCAAGATCCCTGAAGTTCAGGAGGTGCATAATATTGCCGGGGAGGATTGTTACCTGGTGAAAGTGCGTGCGGCTGATTCGGCTCACCTGATGTCCCTGATGCGCAATGAGTTTGCCAAGATCCCTACGATCCACTCTACGAAAACGACGATCGTTCTGGAAACCGTGAAAGAAGAGCAAAAATTAGTGGTTCCTAATAAATAATTCCCCGAAAAAATAATCGATATGTCTTCTCCTTCTAACAAATCTGTTTCTGCCTTAAGGGTGGCTATCGCCTTCGCTATTGTATATATAGTCTGGGGTTCTACTTATTTCTTTATCCGTCTCTCTGTCCTGCACATTCCTCCTATGCTGGTGGGGTGTATGCGATTCCTGATCGCGGGGATCCTGATGCTGCTCTGGTGTGAGATAACGGGGAAGAGGGTCTTTGTCTGGAAGGATATGAAACCGGCGATTGTGAGTGGTCTGCTATTACTGTTCTTCGGGAATGGGGCGCTGATCTGGTCGGAGCAATACCTGCCGAGTTCGCTGGCGGCTATTTTACTGGCTTCCGGGCCGATCTGGTTTGTCGTATTGGACCGGCGTAAATGGCAGGAGAATTTCCGGAGCAGGGAGACGATCCTGGGTTTGCTGGTGGGGTTTGCCGGTGTCATTCTTTTATTCGGGGAAAGGCTGGCGCATTCTCTTACTGGGACGGCGACCGGGGCTGCCACGCCTGGTTCTGTTGCGGCGGGAGCTGCGAATGTCACTCAGCCGGGGGCTGGCGGCGTTTCGGGGGCAGGTACCAACTGGCAGGCGCTTGCCTTGCTGGTGCTATTGCTGGGATCGATCTCCTGGGCGGCGGGGTCGCTTTATGCCAAGTACAGATCTTCGGGTAATTCCAATTCGGTCAATGCCGGCTGGCAAATGCTGGCGGCGGGGGTCGCTTTTATTCCTGCCAGCCTGATTAGCGGGGAATGGGTTCATTTCCATTGGCAGGATGTGCCGCTTTCTTCCTGGCTTTCGGTCTTCTACCTGGTGACGATGGGTTCCCTGGCGGGTTACAGTGCTTTTGTCTGGCTGCTGCAGGTGAGGTCGGCGACCCAGGTGAGTACGCACGCTTATGTGAATCCGGTAGTTGCTGTATTATTAGGCGTGTTTTTTGCCAATGAAAAAATGTCCCCGCTGCAATTGCTGGGGTTGGCGATCATATTAATCAGCGTATTGCTCATCAACCTGGCTAAATACAGGGCTTCGGCTGCTGCGGTCCGGTCCCGGAGGGAGGAAGCTACCCGCGTCAGTTCCGGGGTGCCGGCGAGGACCTGATGGCTGGTCCGATGAAATTGTACAAGGATATCGATGATATATACAAGGGCGCTGGTGGTCGAAAGCCCTTGTCATCCAAGGTATTCATGCCTGGCAGCTCCTGCATTTTTTTTGAAAAGGTTTATTTGGTACATTGAGTGCATTATTACCAGTCATGGATTATAACAATATACAGGAGCAGGTCAAGCACTATGTCCGGTCTTTTTTCGATTTACATGTCGATGAAAGGATGCTTTATCATAACCGGACGCATACGGAGAAGGTGGTGGAGGCAGCCATAGCGATCGGGCAGCACTATCAACTGGATGAAAAGGACTTTTTTACCGTGAATGTGGCGGCCTGGTTTCACGATATTGGCTATTACAAGGGAGGGGGCGCCGGCCATGAGGAGAAGGGTGCGGAGATGGCGGAATCCTTTCTGACGGGTACCGGTGTGGTTGTCGCCGTGATCGAGGCGGTCCGCGGTTGCATTCTGGCTACCAGGCTTCCGCAAAATCCCACTGATTTACTGGAAGAGATCGTCTGCGATGCGGATCTTTTTCATCTGGGAACGGATGAGTTCGGCGAGCGGAATAAGCTGCTGCGAAAAGAGATCGAGGCTCTGTATCATAAGAAAATAAATAAAGACCAGTGGCGTAAGGATTCGATCCGGTTCCTGGAATCGCATCATTATCATACGGACTATTGCCAGCTGCTGCTGAGTGAGAAGCAGCAGGAGAACCTGGATAAAATGAAAGCCAGGGAGCCGGAGTCACTCTCCTCCGATCCTGTCGCGGCTCTTTTGCATAAGCATGAGGAGGCGGAAGCGGAGCAGGATAAGGATGTGCAGGAGAAAAAGGATAAGAAGGGCAAAAAAGAGGAGGGGAAGAAGGAGGTTGCCAGGAAGGATGCGGGCAGGGGGATCGATACGGTGTTCCGGATCACTTCCAATAATAATCAGCGTCTGAGCAGTCAGGCGGACAGTAAGGCGCATATCCTGATCCAGGTGAATTCCATTATTATTTCGGTATTGCTGAGCCTGTTGCTGCGCAAGATCGAGGATCATACGAACCTGGCTATTCCGGCTATCCTTTTATTAACGGTCAACCTGGTGACGATCATCTTTTCGATATTGGCTACGCGGCCGCATATACCTCCGGGCACCTTCAGCAAGGCCGATCTGGATGAAAAGAAGGTGAACCTGCTGTTCTTTGGGAATTTTTACAAGATGAGCCTGCCTGATTATGCCGATGGGATGCTGAAGATGCTGGATGACAGGGATTTTCTGTATGGGAGCCTGATCCGGGATGTCTATTTCCAGGGGATTGCTTTGGGGAAAAAATACCGCTGGCTCCGGCTGTCTTACAATGTGTTCATGTATGGGCTGATCCTGTCGGTGCTGGCTTTTCTGATAGCGTCGCTGGCCTTCCCCGTACCACTGAAATAAGGGCGAAATGATTATGAAATGCGGATGACCTTAATCTTATGCAACATTCTATACTTAATATAGCCAAAGACCTGGAGGGATTCGAGTTAGTGGACTCGCATCTGTCCTTCAAGGGGTTTATTGATTTCCTGAAGGACAGGAAGCTGCACGAAAAGACCATGAAGGTCAAATACCTGGATTTCCTGATCAATCATTTTGAACACCGGCTCCGGGGAAATTACCGGATAGAAGTAGAGCAGGCGACCCAGTACCAGGACCTCCTGGAATTGATGTACAGTACGATCTTTCCGGCCATCGAAGATGAGAGCCTGAATTTATGGTCGCTAAGCATACCGTTGCAGCCAATTATATTCTATGGTACCGATCCCTTTTACGATCTGCTTTGGGATAGGGATTCGGGACATCTGCGGGTCTGTATGATCGATGAGGAAAGCAAAGTGCGTAAGAAGATCAACGTGTATCTTGTCTATGGTCTTATTTTAAAGAAGCTGTACAACCATACTTTTTTTCATTCCAGCAGCTTGATCCGCTCGTGGAAGAACGAGGCTTCGGGGATCCTGAATTATTACCGGTTGAATATCGATACGCGGTTCGTGGAGGTATTTCCCAAGGGGCCTCTTCCTGAATGGGACCCTGCCATTTTGCAATCTCATTTGCCGGGGAACAAGATCCTCGATCTTTTAATGAAGCGGCTTCCTCTTACGCTGTTCCGGTTCGAGGGGATTTCCGCCATTACGGTGACGGATATCACCAGGGAGCATGTGGTGGAGACGATCAAGAATATTATTTTACATCCGATGGCGGGTTGTGGGGAAGACTCCCATTACAAGGATGTGATCGGCGCGCTGAAGAGTCTTTCCGGAAGCAGCGCCGTGGATTATGGGCTATTGCCTTTTCTGAAGGTGAATGGCCGGCCTGTGTTCCCGGATGATGGGTGTACGCATAGTCTGCTGGTGTCCGCGGCCCGGGAGAACGGGGATGTAGAGAAGACCTATGTCGAGATGGCCGAAAAATATATGCAGACGCCCGAGCTGGTCTTTTTCGATAATGTTGCTGAGGCCATTAAAGAGGTTCCTTTCCTTTCCGTACTGCGGCAAAATGGCGTGAAAGCGTATGCGCTTGTGCCTGTTTTTTCCAATAACCGGGTGGTCGGAGCGTTGGAGGTTTCCACCAAAGAGGAGGGGATACTGGACCAGGAGCTTTTATCCCGGATGGATATTGTTCTGCCATTGCTGGCGCAGCTCCTGATCCAGAATATCGATGATTTCGAGGCCAGGATCAAGGCAGTCGTCAAGGAGAACTTCACGTCTATGCAGCCTTCGGTGGAATGGAAGTTCAATGAGGCGGCCTGGCATTTTTTGAGAGAGGAGGACAATGGGGATCACCGGCCTGTGATAGAGACCATCTATTTCAAGAATGTTTATCCTTTATATGGGGCTGTCGATATCCGGAACTCCACCATCGAGCGAAATGAGGCGTTAAGAAAGGATTTGCAGGCTCAGTTCGATATCCTGGTGAGCACATTATACAGTCTGCTGAAGGTGACCAACCTGGAATTGGTGGATGAGTTGATCTTCCAGTGCAGGAAATGGCAGGATGCGATATTGGGTTCGCTCACTACGGCCGAGGAGATGGACCTGAATAGTTTCATGCAGGAAAAGGTGGATGGGTTCTTTACCCATTTTAAGGAGACGAGGCCGGACACGGCGGAGATCATCCAGCCTTATCTTCAGGCGATCGATGAGTCGGCGGGAATTGCCTTTAAGCACCGGCGGGAGCTGGAAGCTTCCATACAACTGATCAATAAGACTATCAACCGCCAACTGGAGTCAGGAAAGGATGAAGTGCAGTCGACCTATCCTTCTTATTTTGAAAAATTCAGGACGGATGGGGTGGAATATGATATTTATATCGGGCAGACCATTGCGCCCGACAAGCCTTTCGATCTGATCTATCTGAAGAACCTGCGTTTGTGGCAGCTGAGCTCTATGGCGGCTATTGCGCAACTGACGCATGCCTTATTACCGCAGATGCCCGGGAAGCTGCTGACGACCCAGCTGATCTTCGTTCATTCCAATTCCATCGATATCAGTTTCCGGAAGGATGAGCGGAGGTTCGATGTGGAAGGGGGATATAATATCCGGTACCAGGTGGTAAAGAAGAGGATCGATAAGGTGCATATTAAGAATAGTAATGAACGGCTTACCCAGCCGGGTAAGATCGCCGTGATCTATTTTAATGACAAGGAGGCTGAGGAATACCTGGGATATGTAAAATATTTACAGGAAAAGGATATCCTTAACGACGACCTGGAGCAGGTAGAGCTGGAGGAATTGCAGGGCGTCAGCGGGTTGAAGGCTTTTCGGGTAGGTGTAAAATTAGGCTGATATAACTAACCTGACTGATATGAGAACAAGTTTACGAATCATTGGCTTGTTGTTGCTGGCCCTGTTCTCCGGGACGAATATCTGCGCACAAAGCGACCGGGTGGTTACGCGGATGTTTCTGGCAGGGGATGCCGGGGAGCTGAGGGATGGCCATCATCCTGTCTGCGACTGGCTGAAGCAGCATGTGGACTGGAATGATACCAGCAATGTGCTGGTCTACCTGGGAGATAATGTCTATCCTAAGGGGGTGCCGCCGGAGGGCAGCAGGTATGCCGATTCCGCCCGGAAGATACTGGATTACCAGGTATCGGTGGTGGCGGGTAAAAAAGCCAGGGCCTATTTTATTCCCGGTAATCATGACTGGAAGGAGGGACGACCCGGTGGATGGGGGCAGGTGAAGAATGAGGATGCCTACCTGGAGTCGTTGGAATTGCCAAATGTGGAAATGCTGCCTAAAGGAGGTTGTCCGGGACCGGTAGCTGTGCCCGTGAGTGAAAAAATGGTATTGGTCTGTATGGACAGTCAGTGGTGGCTGCAGCAGGATGACCGTCCGGGAGTGGAGTCCGGCTGTGATTGCAAGGACGAGAAGACGATCATCAACGCTTTGAAAGATATCATCAGCAGTTACCCTGACAAGCTGATCGTACTGGCCATGCATCATCCTTTATATACGCATGGCGAACACGGCGGTTATTATACGTTTAAAGAGCATCTTTTTCCGCTGACCGATTGGCAGCCGGGGCTTTATATTCCTTTACCGGTCATCGGGTCCATCTATCCTCTCACCAGGGGGGTATTCGGCAATGTGCAGGATGTGCACAATCCTAAGTACAAGGATTTGCGGCAGCAGGTGGAGGATGTGATAAAAGGGCATGTGAATGTGATCCATGTGTCGGGGCATGACCATGCGTTACAGCTCCTGCAGCACGACAGTGTTTATTATGTAGTCAGCGGGGCCGGGTCTAAAACTGCGCGGGTAAAGATGGGCAGCAATTCGCTGTGGGCGAAAGAGGACCTGGGTTTTGCCGTCATCGAGCTGCATGAGAGCGGGAAGTCTGAAATAAAATTTTATACGGCCGGCGCGCAGGACCTGCAGCAGTCGGCCTATACGGCTGTGGTGGCTCCTTTGTTGCCGAGGATCGATACAGCTACTATTGTAAGCTCTTTTCCCGACTCGGTAACGGCCATCGGATATCCCGGTTTCCGGGTGAGTGGATTCAAGCGCTGGCTGCTTGGTAGTAACTACCGGAAGGAGTGGGCGGTACCTATCCGGGTGAAAGTCTTCGATATGACCGGCTGGACGCCTTTTCAGCGCGGAGGGGGAACTCAGACAAGATCACTGCGAATGAAGAATGCAGATGGTCGTGAATTTGTTCTCCGGGGAGTGGAGAAGTATGTGACGAACGATGCGTTGCCGGTGGCGTTGCAGGGAGATCCCCTGGTGAAGGACATAGTGACGGATGGCGTCTCTGCTTCCTATCCCTATGCCGCCGTGTCCATCCCTCCGATGGCAACCGCTTTGCACGTACCCCATGCGAGTCCCATGCTGGTATATATGCCGGACGACCCCAGGCTGGGGCGGTTCCGGAGTGATTATGGCAACCTGTTTGCTTTGTTAGAGGAGCGGGAGCCAGGCAACGGAAAGAAGACCTACAATTTTGAGGACCTGGATAAGAAGTTATTTGAAGACAATGATAATACCGTGGACCAGCAGGCGGTATTGAGGGCCCGGCTGCTGGATATGTTCGTCATGGATTTCGATCGGCATGAGGATCAATGGCGCTGGGAGGCGGATAATAACGGGAAGGGCAAGACGTTCTCCCCTGTGCCGCGCGACCGGGACCAGCCCTTTTTTATCAATAGCGGGGTGATACCCTGGATCGCCGGATCGGCCTGGGCGGCTCCACAGTTGCAGGGTTTCCGGCCGAAAGCCCGGAATATTCAAACTTATAATTACAATGCCCGGAATTTCGATCACAATTACATGAACGAGCTGACGGAAAAGGATTGGAGGGCAGGTGTGGAAGTGTTGCTGAACACGATGACGGATTCGCTGATCGAAGCTTCGCTAAAGCTGCAGCCTGCGGAGATCCATTCTTATTCCATGTCCTCTATCATTGCGAAGCTGAAGGAGAGAAAGAAATATTTCCTGCAGGATATGCTATCTTATTACCATTTCCTTGCTGAGATGGTGAGCATTTACGGGAGTAATAAAAAAGAGTTATTCGATGTGGAGCGTAAAGGAGAGGGCTCAGTGACCGTGACGGTCTATAAGCTGAATAAGGAAGGAGAGGCCAGTAAGAAATTATTCAGCCGGGTCTTTCTTTCCGGGGAGACGAAAGAGATCCGTTTGTATGGGTTGGGCGGGGATGATCAGTTCCATACGCATGGAGCGGGCGGCGGCGGGATCGTCGTCCGTATCATCGGCGGACCGGGGAATGATGCGTATAAGAATGAGGCGACGTCTCCGGCCGTAAAGACGAAGATCTATGATCTGAGTACGGAGAAGAATGTATTTACCGGGGAGGGGGGGCATCTTTCCTTCCTGTCGAAGGATCCTGCCGTGAATGCGGTGAACCGGCTGGGGTTCAGGTACAATGTCCTGGCGCCGCTGGTAAGTCTGGCGTATAATCCGGATGATGGGGTCTTTTTGGGGGTAGGGTTCCGGTATACGGTCCAGGGGTTCCATAAGGATCCTTACAAGCAGTTGCATACTTTACTCGTCGAGCATGCGCTGGCAACGAAGGCCTATGCCTTCAAATACGATTTCGAGGCGATCCATGCGATCGGGAAGTTGGACTTCCTGTTCCATAGTAGTATTAAGGCTCCGAATAATACCATCAACTTCTTCGGCTTTGGGAATGAGAGTGTGTACGACAAGGACACTAAGGAGGGCATACGTTATTACCGGGCTCGTTTCAATGTCTATGATGCAGATTTGCAATTGCGGAAAAAATTCGGGTCGGTGTTCTCTCTGGCGGCGGGACCGGCTTTCCAGTATTTTACGCTGGACAGCGCCGACAATAAAGACCGGTTCATCAACCGGAGCGATGTGCCCGGGCTGGATCATTCTACTATTTATAATTCCAGGGGGTATGCCGGCGGCCGTATAACGGCTATCGTGGATGACCGCAATGATAAGATCTTAACCAGCCGGGGTGTCCATTGGCAAACGCAGTTCAGCAGCTATGACGGGTTGAATGACGAGAGTCATCATTATTCCCAGTTGAATACGGACCTGTCTTTGTTCACGAGCTTCAACACCCGCGGTAATGTGGTGATCTCTACCCGTGTAGGCTGGGGGAAAACCTATGGGGAGCATGAGTTTTATCAGTCGCAATTCCTTGGGGGAACCGAAAACCTGCGGGGTTACCGGAAATTCCGTTTTGCCGGCGACGAGGAGTTCTATCATAATATCGATCTGCGCTTCCGGCTGGCGGATTTCCAAACCTATCTTTTCCCCGGATCGCTGGGGCTGCTGTTCTTTAACGATGTGGGCCGGGTCTGGCTGCATGGGGAGGATAGTAAGCAGTGGCATGACGGGTATGGAGGGGGGTTCTGGATCAGTCCGCTGAAGAAATTCGTCCTGTCCGCCAGTTATGCTGAAGGTACGGATGGCGGGGTGATGCTGATTAAGCTGGGCTTCCAGTATTAACGGCGGGTCCGCGAAGTGTCGGGAATAGTAGGTAAGATTGAATAAGGATAACCTTTATAGGAATAAATGCTTACATTTAAGAGAGCATTCAACTATACTATGTGGTCTTACCGATATCTATTTATTCCCCTTTGCTTATTCTTTTCTTTGTTTGCTTATTCTCAATCTCAGCATGTAAAATTCCAGCACCTGGGAACGGCCGATGGGCTTTCCCAGAGTAATGTCATCTGTATTATGCAGGATAGCCGTGGGTTTATGTGGTTCGGTACCCGGGATGGGCTGAACAGATATGACGGGTATCAATTTACGGTCTATAAGAATGATCCGCAGGACAGGAACAGTCTGGGGAACAGCTTTATCATGGACATGGTGGAGGATGGCAAAGGCTATATCTGGGTGGGAACCTGGGGAGGGGGGCTGGACCGGTATGACCGAAGGACGAATCAATTCCTTCATTTCAGGCATGACCCGGCTGATCCGAATAGTCTTTCGAATAACCTGGTCATTTGCCTGATGCGGGACAGCCGGGGCGTGCTTTGGGTGGGGACGGAGGGTGGCGGTCTGAATATGCTCGATTCTGCTTCGGGGCATTTTGTACATTATCAAAATAACAAAGCGGATCAGAAGAGCCTGGGCAGTAATTATGTAAAGGATATCTGTGAGGATTCGGAGCATAATATCTGGGTGGCTACGACAGCCGGAGGGCTGAATCTTTTTGACCGGTGGACAGGGACTTTCACGCGGTTCTTCCATGACGGAAAAAATGCGCTGACCATTAGCAGCAGTAATATTGACGCTATCCTGGAGGATAGCAGGGGGCGGTTGTGGATCGGTACGGACGGAGGGGGGTTGGATCT
The DNA here is from genome assembly GCA_035555335.1 of Puia sp. Taxonomy (GTDB): domain Bacteria; phylum Bacteroidota; class Bacteroidia; order Chitinophagales; family Chitinophagaceae; genus Puia. Next base: position 391,776 of record DATMGS010000014.1, on the reverse strand, counting down.
TATGGATAAGAAGAGCCGGACCTTCGTGCACTATAAAAATACCGGGTATTCAGCTAAGGATAATGTTAACTCCAATACGATCAATTACCTGGGAGAAGACGGAGAAGGTAATCTGTGGGTAGGATCGGAAAATGAGGGGATTACCATTTTGAATGCAGCGACGGGTACTTTCCAGAACTATCTTCATGATGATATCGATCCCACCAGCATCGGCACCAATTCTCCTTATGCGATCTACCGGGATTCAAAGAAGAACATGTGGATCGGGTCGTTCACGGGGGGAGTCGATTTTGTCAACCGCGACGCCAGCAAGTTCGTTCATTACAAGCATAATTCTTCTGCTTACAGTCTCAGCGACAATCATGTTCTCTGCATTTATGAGGATACTCGTGAGGGCATCTGGATCGGCACCGACGGGGGCGGGCTGAATCTTTTTGACAGGAAGACGGGGCGGTTTACTCATTACCGGCATGACCCCCGTAATTCCAATAGTCTTTGCGGGAACAATGTATTGAATGTGCTGGAGGACAGCCATGGTAATTTATGGATTGGCACCTGGGGTGAGGGGATATCGGTTTTCAACCGGGAGAAGCGTCTGTTCACCCATTTCAAAAATGATCCGGGCAATTCTGGCAGCTTAAGCAACAATAATGTGTGGACCCTTATCGAGGACAAGGAGCATCGTATCTGGGCCGGTACGTATGGGGGTGGGTTGGATTTGTATGATCCGGTTAAGAAGTCCTTTATTCATCACCGGCATGATGAAAACGATATGACAAGTCCTGGCAGTGATAAGGTGCATTCCCTCTTCGAGGATAGCAAGGGCCGGCTCTGGGTGGGCACGGATGGGAAGGGGCTGGATCTCTTTGACAGGCAGACGGGTAAGTTTGTGCATCATGTGCATGACAGCAGCCGGAACAGCATCGCCAATGACAATGTTGGAGGGATTTTCGAGGACAAGGCAGGGGATCTCTGGATCAGCACTACGGAGGGGCTTACCCGCTATAATGCGACGTCGGGTCATTTCAGTGTTTATACGACGCGCGATGGTTTGCCCAATGACGTGATCTTCGGGATCCTGGACGATGACAGCGGAAATTTATGGATCAGCACCAATAAGGGGATCTGCCGGTTTAATCCGGGGAATGGGCGCTGTCGGAACTTCGGTGTTTCGGATGGCTTACAGGCCAGTGAGTTCAAGGAACAGGCCTATTGCAAGACCCGTTCGGGCGTTCTCTATTTCGGGGGTATCAATGGGTTCAATGAGATCTTGCCGGGCAATATAAGGTCGGAGCCTTTTGATCCGCCGCTGGTGATCACTAATTTCCAGGTATTTAATAAGGAGGTGCCGATCGCCCGGGATGAGCAGGACCCTTCTGCGCTGAAAGTGGATATTACGGAGACAAAGAGCATTACCCTGCCTTATAAAAGTTCGGTTATAACCTTGCAGTTTGCGTCCCTGAATTATACGGACCGGGATAAAAAGAAGTATGCGTATATGCTGGAGGGATTTGACAAGGGGTGGAATTATGTCGATGCGAAGCGTTCGGTGACGTATACGAACCTTGATCCCGGGCATTATGTGTTTAACGTAAAGTCGGTGAATAACGATGGGGAGTGGTCGGGGAAGCCTGTCTCTCTCAAGCTGGTGATCACGCCGGCTTTCTGGATGACCTGGTGGTTCCGGTTGATCCTGGTGTTGTCCCTTGTCAGTATCGTATTGACTTTCTATCGGGTACGGGTGAATACGATGAGAGAGCTGAACCGGGAGCTGGAGCGGCAGGTGAAGGATAGGACGGAGGAGGAGAGTAAGGCCCGCAGGGATGCCGAGGATGCCAATAAGGCCAAGTCCGTATTCCTGGCGACGATGAGCCATGAGATCCGTACGCCGATGAATGGGGTGATCGGGATGGCTTCGCTGTTAGCGGAAACGCCGCTTACTTCCCAGCAGCGGGAGTATACGGCTACGATCATGAATTGCGGGGAGAGTTTGTTGAACGTCATCAATGATATTCTGGATTATTCCAAGATAGATTCGGGCAAGATGGAGATTGAGGAGCTTGATTTTGATCTTGGAAACTGTATCGAAGAGGTTTTCGATGTGTTCAATGAAAGAGCGGCGCAATCGGGGCTGGGGCTGGTCTACCGGATCGATCCGGAGGTGCCTGCTTACATTGTGGGGGATGCTTTGCGGTTGCGGCAGGTATTGATGAACCTGTTGAGCAATGCTGTCAAGTTCACACAGCGGGGAGAGGTATTCCTGGGGGTACATCTGTCAGGGATCCGGGAGAAGGAGCAGATCGAGCTGGCTTTCGAGGTACGGGATACCGGGATCGGTATTCCGGCGGATAAGATTGCGATGCTGTTCAAATCTTTTTCACAGGTAGATTCTTCCACTACCCGTAAATATGGGGGGACCGGGCTGGGGCTGGCCATTTCTGAGAAGCTGGTATCCCTTATGGGGGGACAGATCAGTGTCAGGAGTCAGCCGGGGGAGGGAACTTCTTTTAGTTTCACAATCCTGGTGATGGCCGGGAAGCAGCCGGCGGCTGTTCCTGGCAAGCAAGCGCTACCGGGCGAGAAGATGGATACCGGGTTTGCCCGGATCTATCCGCTGCAGATCCTGATTGCGGAAGATAATATCATTAATCAGCAGCTGATCCTGCATATTCTTACTAACCTGGGCTATACGCCGGACTCCGTGGAGAACGGGGCGCTGGCGGCCGATGCCGTCCGGGACGGGCTTTATGATCTTGTTCTGATGGATGTGCAGATGCCGGAAATGGATGGTTTGGAGGCTACGCGGGTCATTCGCAGGAGCTTGTCCAGGCAGCCGGTTATCGTTGCACTGACGGCGAATGCCATGCAGGGGGACCGGGAAGAGTGTCTGAAGGCGGGTATGGATGATTATATCAGCAAGCCGGTGCGTTTGCAGGAGCTGATGGGGTTATTGGAGAAGTGGTCGAAGAAGGTGCAGGGGGCCTGATGCCCGGGCGAACGGAGAGGGGCTAGCGTTTGAGGGAGGATTCTCTGATGATCAATTCTGATTTTATGATAATGGTCTCTGTTGAATGAGTGGGAGAGATACCTGATAGTTGGTCGAGGAGGCTGCGGGCGGCTTTTTCTCCCATCTCTTCTCCCGGATAGTTGATGGTGGTCAGTTTGGGGGTGATGATCTTCGAGATGACGTCGTTATTAAATCCTACGATGGCGATATCTTCGGGCACGCGGAGGCCGGCTTCTTTGAGGGCCTGCATGAATACGGCGGCGCAAAAATCATTGGTGATGAAGATACCGTCCGGCCGGGGATCCATTTTCAGGATCTGGCGGGCGGACCGGATGGCGGCGGCTTCTCCCAGGTCGCTCACGAGCAGCAGGTCGGGATCGTAGGATAGTCCATGATCCGACAATGCCTGCTGGTAGCCTTTCATCCGATCGGCATATACATTTCGGTTAAGGCTGGCTGTGAGATGAGCAATACGCCGGCAACCTTGTTGCGCCAGGTGGGATGTGGCCTCGTAACCGGCCCGGGTATTATCGATAATTACTCTTGTTCCATATTGATTGTCTTCCACCCGGTCGAAGAAGACGATGGGAATCCCTTTTTGTACGAAAGGGGAAAAGTGATCCATGTCTTTGGTATCGAAGGCCAGGGAGGCTATCAGGCCGTCGACTCTTTTATGGAAGAGGTTATGGGCGTTGGCGGCTTCTTTGCGATAGGTCTCGGAGGAATGTCCGATGATCAGGTCGTAGCCTGATTCAGCGGTCACCTGTTCGATGCCGGCCAGGACGGAGCTGATGAACTGGCTATTGAGCTCATGTACGATGATGCCGATGGTATTGGTCTTTTGTCTGCGGAGGTTGCTGGCAAAATTGTTGGAGCGATAGCCCATTTCTTTGGCCATGTCGGTGATCCGTTTGCGGGTAGCTATGTTGATGGCCGGATGGTCTTTCAGGCCACGGCTTACGGTGGCCGGGGAAAGGTCGAGGACTTTGGCTATGTCGTAAATGGTGATATCTCTTTTGGGCATGATAGGTCGCGGGGCTATTTAGGCGTAAAAATACGGATTTTAAAAATATTATTGCAATCGGTTGCAATATGCCTGAAACGAGCTATATTTACCCGCGATTTTTTTTCTGAATTAACCTTGCCGTATGTTGTTATTAGGAATTGATCTGGGTACTTCTTCGATAAAGGTGGCTGTGGTAGACCCGGCCACTCAACAGACTCTTGCCACTGCTCAGTATCCGGATACGGAAGCGTCTATTATCGTTAAGCATCCCGGATGGGCGGAGCAATCTCCGGACACCTGGTGGGAGTTTGTACAACAGGCCATACTTAAAGTGCATGCCAGTGGCGCATATGATCCGCAGGATATAGGGGCGATCGGGATTGCCTACCAGATGCATGGGTTGGTGCTGGTGGATAAGGCCCAGCGGGTATTGCGGGATAGCATTATCTGGTGTGACAGCCGGGCCGTACCTTATGGGGATAGGGCTTTTGAAGCGATGGGGGAGGAGAAGAGCCTGGCTCATTTGCTGAATTCGCCCGGCAATTTCACGGCGGCTAAGCTGGCATGGGTAAAGGAGCAGGAGCCTGCTATTTACGAGAAGATCGATAAGATCATGTTGCCCGGAGATTTTATTGCCTTGCGGATGACGGGGGAGGCGACTACCAGCATTCCGGCTTTGTCGGAGGGTATCTTCTGGGATTTCAAGGAGGATGCTTTGTCGGAGGAATTATTTACTTATTTCGGATTCGATAAAAAAGTGATCCCTGCCATCCAGCCTGTATTCTCCGCTCATGGAGGGCTGAAGGCGGAGGTAGCCCGGTCGCTATCTCTGAGACAGGGGATCCCTGTGACCTATAAGGCGGGAGACCAGCCTAATAATGCCTTATCATTAAATGTATTGGAACCTGGGGAGGTAGCGGCTACGGCCGGGACTTCCGGGGTGATCTATGGGGTGAGCGACCAGCTGGTGTATGATCCGGCTTCGAGGGTGAATAGTTTTGCCCATGTCAATTATGCCAGCGGGAAGAAGAGGATCGGGGTGCTGCTTTGTATCAATGGAACGGGGATTCTAAATCGCTGGATCCGGGATCTGGTATGCGGAGGTGTTGGCGGCGGCGATGCGGGGACTGGTTCTGTGGCTGCCGGCGGGAGCAGATGGGATTATGCTCAACTGAATAAGATGGCGGGGAAGCTTGCTCCGGGGAGTGAGGGGTTGGTGGTGTTGCCTTTTGGCAATGGGGCGGAGCGGATATTGAATAACCGGATCATCGGGGCCCAGCTGCATGCTATCGATCTGAACCTGCATGGGCCGGCGCATATTTACCGGGCGGGGCAAGAGGGAATTGCTTTTGCTTTCCGGTATGGGCTGGATATCATGCGGGGTAGTGGGATGAGCCCTTCCGTTATACGGGCGGGCAGGGCTAATATGTTCCTGAGCGATGTCTTTACGGAGGCTTTTGTGAATGCCACGAATGTGCCGGTAGAGCTGTATGACTGTGATGGCAGCGTAGGAGCTGCGCTGGGTGCGGGGATCGGAGCCGGGGTGTTCGGGAGTGAAAAGGAAGCATTCGCGAACAGAAAGCCTTTGCAATATGTGGAGCCGGACAAGGCCGGGCAGTACGATGTGCTGTATGGCCGATGGAGGGAGGTACTGGAGAAAGAGTTACATTAAATATTTCAACTATAAAAATAACAGCTATGCCAGTTATCACGGGAGACAAAGAGTTTTTTAAGGGAATCGGACAAATAAAATATGAAGGGGTCGGAACGGATAACCCGCTCGCCTATCGTTGGTATGATGCGAATAAAAAAGTTGCCGGCAAGACGATGAAGGAGCACCTGCGTTTTGCGGTAGCCTACTGGCATTCTTTCTGCGGCAGTGGGGCAGATCCGTTCGGGGAGCCGACGCATATCTTTCCGTGGAATGAGAATACGAATGCCGTCGCGCGGGCGAAGGATAAGATGGATGCAGCTTTTGAATTTATCACCAAGCTGGATCTGCCTTATTATTGTTTTCACGATGTGGATGTGGTCGATTATACCAATGATGTGGTAGACAATGAAAAGCGGTTACAGGCTTTGACGGAGTATGCGAAGGGCAAGCAGGCTGCCAGCCAGGTGAAATTATTATGGGGGACGGCCAATCTCTTCTCCAACCGGCGATATATGAACGGAGCGGCTACCAACCCTGACTTTCATGTGCTGTCGCATGCGGGTGCGCAGGTGAAGGCCGCGCTGGATGCTACCATTGCGCTGGGGGGAGAGAATTACGTATTCTGGGGAGGAAGGGAAGGCTATATGAGCCTGCTCAATACCAATATGAAGAGGGAGCAGGAGCACCTGGCCCGTTTCCTGCACACCGCGAAGGAATATGCGCGCAGGCAGGGTTTCAAGGGCACTTTCTTCATCGAGCCAAAGCCTTGTGAGCCTACCAAGCATCAATATGATTATGATAGCGCGACGGTTATCAGCTTTCTGCGTGCCTACGACCTGATGGCTGATTTTAAATTGAATATCGAGGTAAATCATGCTACGCTGGCGGGGCATACGTTTACGCATGAGCTGCAGGTAGCGGTGGATGCGGATATGCTGGGTTCGATGGATGCCAACCGGGGCGATTATCAGAATGGCTGGGATACCGATCAGTTCCCGAATAATATCAATGAGCTGTCGGAAGCGATGCTGATCATCCTGGAAGGCGGTGGATTCAAGGGGGGCGGGATCAATTTCGACGCCAAAATCAGGAGGAATTCCACGGATCCGGCGGACCTGTTTCACGCACATATCGGCGGGATTGACACGTTCGCCCGGGCGTTGGTCACGGCGGATGCCATTTTGCAGAAGTCCGATTATAAGAAGGTCAGGGCGGACCGGTACGGCTCTTTTGACAGTGGGAAGGGGGCGGCTTATGAAAAGGGGAGCCTTTCCCTGGAGGATCTCCGGGAGTTTGCGATCGCGGGTGGGGAGCCTGCCACTACCAGCGGACGCCAGGAGTACCTGGAAAATCTTGTCAATCGTTACATTTAATATGATTAAAGGATAACCGATCTATTTTAATTCCATAAAAGGGTGACCGATTGATGGAAAATTGATCGGTTATCCTATTTTTATAGCTATTATTCATCAGACCTCCTTAATTCTGCCTGCTATATGCAAATGTTACAATCGCTGGACTACGTAGTTTTCTTCATTTATTTTCTTATCGTCGCTTTTTATGGGTTATGGATCTATAATCGTAAGAAGGCCAAGCAAACCAATTCAAAAGATTATTTTCTGGCAGAGGGGTCGCTGACCTGGTGGGCTATCGGGGCTTCCCTGATCGCCTCCAATATTTCTGCGGAGCAAATGATCGGAATGAGCGGCAGCGGCTTTAAGCTGGGGCTGGCTATTTCCACGTATGAGTGGATGGCTGCATTGACGCTGATCATTGTAGCGGTGTTTTTCATCCCTGTATATCTGAAGAATAAGATCTATACGATGCCGCAGTTCCTGAGTCAGCGGTATAATGACAAGGTTGCCATGATCATGGCTATTTTCTGGCTGGTCTTGTATATCGTGGTGAACCTGATGTCGATCTTATACCTGGGGGCGCTGGCTATCAGCGGTATTTCGGGTATCAATATTTATACCTGTATTATTTTGCTGGCGGCTTTTTCCATTATCATTACGCTGGGGGGGATGAAGGTAATCGGTTATACGGATGTGATACAGGTATTTTTTCTGATCCTGGGGGGGCTGGTAGCTACATATATCGCGCTGCACCTGGTAGCGGAGAAGTCGGGGCAGTCGGGGTTGCTGGCGGGCTTTAAATTATTGACGACGGAAGCGGGCGATCACTTTCATATGATCTTTAAGAAGGATTCGCCTAACTATGTCAGTCTTCCGGGGCTGAGTGTACTGATCGGTGGGATGTGGATCGTAAACCTGAATTACTGGGGATGTAATCAATATATTACCCAGCGTGCGCTGGGGGCTGATCTGAAGACGGCGCGCAGCGGGATCCTGTATGCGGCTTTCCTGAAGATGCTGATGCCGGTCATCGTGGTATTGCCGGGCATCGGGGCGTATGTGCTGTATCAGAAGGGTATGTTCCATACCGGTATGCTCAGCTCTGCGGGTGCGGTGGATGTCAATAAGGCTTATCCTAATCTGCTGACTTTGTTGCCGGTAGGATTCAAGGGGCTGTCGTTTGCCGCATTGACGGCTGCGATCGTCGCTTCGCTGGCGGGGAAGGCCAATAGTATCGCTACGATCTTTACGCTGGATATATATAAGAAGGCGATCAACCGGGAGGCCAGCGAGCAGAAGCTGGTTGTTACGGGTAAGATCACGGTGGTGGTATCGATGATCATTGCCATTCTTTTTTCCCTGATCATCGGGGAGAAACTGATGGGAGAGGGTAAGCAGGGATTTAATTATATTCAGGAGTATACGGGTTTTGTTTCACCCGGGATCTTTGCGATGTTCATATTGGGTTTCTTCTGGAAGCGGACGACATCGAATGCGGCTTTGTTTGCCACGATCGGCGGGTTTGTGCTTTCCTGTATTTTGAAGTTCCTGCCGATGTGGGTGAATTTGAGCTGGCTGACTCCGTATGGGTTCTTTCAGCCGAATCCTGATAATCACGGCGCTTTCGAGATTCCGTTCCTGGACAGGATGGGTTTTGTGTTTATCTTTTGTATTGCGGGTATGGCGGTCATCAATTTTGTAGAGAACAGGAGGGGTGTGGTGACCAAGGGGCTGGAAGTGGATGCGGGTATGTTCAAGGTATCCAAGTCGTTTGCCATTGGCGCGCTTACGATCATTGCGTTGCTGATCACGTTGTATACGGTCTTTTGGTAAAAAACGCCTATGGGCGTTTTTTACCAGATAGATACCCTTAAGCTATCAGGCCGATACATTTTATCTCCGGGTTTTACGCCGAAGGCTTCATAGAAGGCGGGTATATTGGCCATGGGGCCGTTGACCCTTTCTTTGGAGGGGGCGTGTACGTCGACCATGAGCTGGGAGGCCAGGGTCTCTTTTCTTTCCTGGTACATCCAGCCGTAGGCATATCCCAGGAAGTAGCGTTGAAGCTGGGTGAGGCCGCCGATCTTATCTCCTTTCTTATAGGCTTCTGTTTTGGAGAAGGCGTCCAATCCCAGGAGCAGTCCGCCGAGGTCGGCTATGTTTTCGCCCTGGGTGGCGTCACCGTTTACGTGGAGGGTGTCGACGGGCACGAATTCCGAGAATTGGCGGATGATACGGGAAGCTTTCTCTTTGAATTGAGTAGCGTCTGCCGGCTGCCACCAGTCATGGAGGTTGCCTTTTTCATCGAACTGGCGTCCTTCGTCGTCGAAGCCGTGGGTGATCTCGTGGCCGATGGTGGAGGCGGCTGCATAGCCGTATACAAAGGCGTCATCGAGGTCTTCGTCTTTCTTGCCTGGTACGGCGAAGATGCCGGCGGGTAATACGATCTCGTTGTTAGCAGGATTGTAGTACGCATTGTAGGTCTGCGGCGTCATCTCCCATTCTGTCCTGTCTACGGGTTTGCCCAGTTTGCTGATCCGGTAGTTATTCCACCACTCGGCGGCCCGCTGCATATTGAGCACGAAGGGGCCTTTGTCAATTTTTAATGCGCTGAAATCTTTCCATTTGTCGGGGTAGCCGACTTTTTTGGAGATATGGGCCAGCTTATTCAGGGCCCTTTGTTTGGTACTGTCGCTCATCCAGTCCAGATGCCGGATCCTCTCTTTATAGGCGGCCCGGATATTCTCGACCATATCGCTATAGCGTTGTTTGGCTTTTTCGGGGAAGTATTCTTTTACGAACAACTGTCCCAGGGCTTCTCCGATGGCGCGTTCTTCTGCGTCCAGTACACGTTTCCAGCGGGGGCGGGGGACGGTGGTGCCGGTCAGCGACTGGCGATAGGCGAAATAATTTGCATAGGTCTGCTGATCCAAATAGGGGGCGGCGCTCTGCACCAGATGAAACTGCAGGTAACTTTTCCAATCTTTCAGGGAGACCGTTGTTAGTTCCGTATTCAAAGCGGTATAAAATTCCGGCTGTCGGACGATCAGGGAATCGACGTTGCCGATGCCGGAGTTCTTCAGCCATTCGGTCCAGGAGATGGCGGGAGAGAGCTGCTGCAGGGCGGAGCGGTCCATTTTGTGGTAGTTCTTATTCGGGTCCCGGAGGTCGGCCAATTTGCGCGAGGCTTTGGCCAGCCGGCTTTCCAACTGGAAGACAGCTTCTGTCTGCGTCTGGGCGGCTATGCTGTCGCTGCCCAGTTGGCGGAAGGTGACGAAAAGGTAGTGCTGAAAGGCTTTTTTTACTTTTACTGTTTTATCGTCGGTATTAAAGTAATAGTCTCTGTTGGGCAGGCCGAGTCCGCCTTGTTCCAGCTGGTAGGCCATCTGGGCGCTATTCTTATCGTCCTGTCCTACTCCGTCCGAGAACAGGACATCGATATTTTTTTTGTGAAGATCGGCTGTTACCCGGAGCAGGTCTTCGGTGGTGCGGATGGCGTTGATGCTGTCCAGGTCTGCTTTCAGGGGCACCAGGCCTTGTCGTTCGATCGTGGCAGAGTCCATTCCGCTGGTCCAGAGGTCTCCGATCTGTTGTAAGACGGTGCCGGGAGCGGCTGGTTCGGCGGCGGCGCGTTCACTGATAGTTTTAAGGCGGTTATAGATATCCTGCTGTACCAGCTGTCCGATGCCCCAGGCGCTCTCTTCTGCAGGGATGGCGGTTTTTTTGATCCATCCTCCGTTGGCGTACTGGAAGAAGTCGGTGGCCGGGTTAACGGTTGTATCCAGGTTTTGGGAGAGGATGTCAGGCGGTGGTTCTTTTGCGGGTGTCGCGCAGGCGATCCATAGAATAGCAAGCGTAGCTACGATACCAATCGTTGTGACTTTTTTCATCATAAAATAGTATTATACAAATATTAAACGCCAGATCAGGCGATTGAGCTATAATCTTATCAACGGATGTTTTAGCAAGTTAAATGGGAAGATGCGGTTGGGGAGGAGTTGCGGGTGTTTATTTACAACAATCCTTCTTACGTATGAAAATGGCTTTCAATATTTTTAAAAAGAAGCCGCCTATTGATTTTACCTGGGCCATAGAACAAAGGTAGGCTATAAGTTAATTCGTCTCTTCATTGATCTTGCGGTAGAGGGTAGTGAGTCCTATATTTAACAGTTTAGCTGCTTCGGCTTTGTTGCCTCCGGTGAAGTTAAGTACTTTTTGTAAATGGAGTCTTTCGACGCTCTTGAGGTCGAAGGCGGATGCGATACTGCCTTCGTCGGTTGGCTGGTAGCGGATATCAAAGGGGAGGCAGTCTTCCGCGAGGAGGTCGCTTTCCGTCATAATGACGGCTCTTTCCATCAGGTTCTTTAGTTCCCGGATATTTCCTTTCCAGGGATAGCGCTGTAGGTGGTAGAGGAAGTCTTTGCTCATGTTGTTCACTTTGGCGTCGGCCTTATGAGCGAAATATTTCATGAAGCGGCGGGCAAGCAATGGGATATCCATTTTCCGGTCCTTTAGGGCGGGGAGGCGGATGGTGAATACATTCAGGCGGTGGAGCAGGTCTTCCCGGAATTTGCCTTCCTGCACCAGTTGATAAGGGTCTTTTTTGGTGGTGGAAAAGACGCGGACATTGAGGCGGGTGGGGCGGGCCTCTCCTGGTTTGATATATTCATTTTGTTCCAGGGCGAGCAATAATTTGTTTTGAAGGTCGAGGTCCATTTCGCAGACATCGTTTAGCAGGAGGCTGCCTTTACCTGCTTCTTCCAGGAGTCCTTTTTTATCGCGCATGGCTCCGGGGAAGGCGCCGGCTTTATAGCCGAAGAGCTCATTTTCCAGCACTTCTTTGGGGAAGGCGTTGCAGTTGATTGCGATAAAGGGGTTGAGGTTCCTGGGGCTGGCTGCGTGGATGGCGCGTGCGAACATGGCTTTGCCGGTGCCGGCTTCGCCGTGCAGCAGGACGGAAGCATCGGTAGGGGCAATTTTTCTTGCCAGGGCGATGGCTTCCCGGATCACGGAGGACTCTCCGAGGATATTATCGAAGTCGGGTTGCTGTTCGGACCATTGTTCCAGCTGTTGTATCCTTTTTTGCAGGCGTACTTTTTCCAGGGCGTGGCTGATGAGGGTGAGGATACCTGCCTGTTCTTCTTCTATATTGGCGGAGGGGGAGATCGGGACGATCTCTGTATAGGCGAAGAGGTCGGCTGGTTCCTTGCCAAAGAGGAAATTGTCTCCTGCGGTCAGTTTGTTGTCGCAGAGGATCACTTCGATATCTTCTTTCGACACTATGTTAATGACTGCTTCCGGATCGTTGGCCTCATAGACCTTGTAACCTTCCAGAGAGATGATCCTTCTGAGCTGGTTGCGGAATTTTATCTGGTCATCTACGATGAGGATATTTCCGGCCTGGGCAGTGGTCTTATTTAGAGGACTGGCCATAGGCGTATTTAATCTTATATGTTTTCAAAGAAGGAACGTACGAGATGAGGTCTTTGTCAGATTTGAAATCCGTGTGCAGTTTGTAGCAGAAAGAGGCATCTCCGGCGAAGGTTTTTTCCAAATTGGCAACGGTAAGGGGCATGATCGGGGAGGCGGCGTCCTGGCTGAAGTAGTAGCAGGTCGTTGGCCTTGCGATCTTCTCGCCTTGCACCAGTTTATTATAGCTATAGAGGTAGAAGTGGGCGGTATCCAGGATTATGTAGTGGGCCTTCTTCAGGAGGCGGTAATTTTGTCCGCCGTGATTGCGATAGATAGTCGGGGATACGGGGGATTGGGGATGGGGTTCCATACCGGTTGACGACAGGGTGATGAACAGTGCCAATGCCAATGTAAACATTCTCATGGTGTATGTTGGTTTATAGGTTTAAAAGCAGAAAGGATCCCCGGAGGGCTTCCTGTGTACAGATCATTGGCAGGTAATGGGGAGGGCAGTTCCCCAGGTCAGACAGGTATAAGTATAGGTCAGGAGGATGGTCGGTAGATGCCGGTCCCCGTGTCAGGTAAAGGTCTTGTATCAGTTTTTGTGTTCGATGATATAGTCGATGACGGATCCCATGGTTGTCAGTTTTTCCATGTCTTCATCGGCTATGCGTACACCAAATTCTTTTTCCAGGGCCATGAATGTTTCGAGGACATCCAGGGAGTCGAGTCCGAGGTCATTGGTAAAGGAGGCATTGCTTGTCAGCATTGATTCATCTACTCCCAACTTATCGACTATGATGGCCTTAACCCTGGTACTAATTCCAGATTTGTCAACAACAGTATTCATAAAAGGTCAATTTTATTGATATAAACTCTCAGCGCACTACGAATATTGTCATATGAAAAGCTGGCAAGACCAATCGGATATTGTAGTGCGAAAATAAACATTACAAGCTTTACAAATGACTAATATTTTTGCAGGTTGCTGTTGTTTCTGCAAATATTTTGCAAAAAACGATATATTTTAACTTTTTATATTTAATGCTCTTTTCTCTCTTTTATAAGGATAAGGTGTTGCGAAAAGAGTGCCGGAAAAAGAGAGGCTTTTTGTCTTTGAATTCATCAAATCTTTTGCCCTACTATATTACAAAGGATAATGGAATTTGTTTTTTTGGTAAAAAGAAAAGAAAAAAAAGTGATTTGGGGTGTCATTTCGGAAAGTTTTTTCCAAAATGGAAAAATTGTTAACTAGTTGTTATTGCAAAAAATTAACAATTTGGAAATATAAACGCGGATAGCAAGAGAAGCCCCAGGAATTCTTATTTTGCGTCTCTTTTACCAAAATGGCAACTATTCATTCTTTTCAAACGGGTCTTTTATTGAATTTCAGCCAGGAGAAAAAGGGTGGACTTTCTTTGGAGCTGCTCATCGTGATTGATAAAAAGGAGGGTAAAACGTTTCAGCGTATACCTCTGGCCGGGAACAAGCATTTGCCTTATATGGCGGGTGTTGCTGCTCCTATCGTGGCTTTCCTCAAGAAAATGACGGATGAGGCGCTGGTGGACCAGCTGGTTAAGAATGGGTTTGCCTGGCTGCGGGATGCCGAGAAGCCTTTCGATCATCTGGACGACCGGCATTATCCTTTATTGTGGCAATGGATCAGCGACCGGTTACAGGAGTTTAAGCCATTGGCTCCTGCGATCCCTCATCTTTATTATCTGCCTGCAGGAGAATCTTTTGCCAATAAGAACGTACGACCTGCTGCTATCAGCTCTTTTACGCCAACGCTGCAGTTTACGTTGGAGAAAGGGGAAGGGTTGATCGGGCTGCGTTGTTCCGTGGTGCTGAATAACGGGGTTTACCCGCTGGAAGACTTTTTACAGGTGCCTTTTTTTCTGAAGAGCGGGAATGAATACTTCCTGCTGAAGAAAGAAGATCATGCCCTTTTACAGCGATGGGGGGACGAGTGGCCGGTTGTTCCGCAGCAGGAACAGGCTTCTTTTTTAACGGCTGTGGTAAAACCGCTGGCCGAGGTCTATCCGGTGGATATGGACGCGGTGATCCGTAAGGAGGTCGTAGATCTGTCTCCGCAGGGAAGGGTATATGTGAGCGAACTGAACGAAAACTTCCTGCTTATCAAGCCGAAATGGCTCTATGCGGATATGGAGATGGAAGACGGGGAGGAGGATGAGACGCGGGTGGAGACGGAAGACACCATTTTCGTCGTCCTTCGTAAAAGAGCCGAAGAGAGGGAGTTGGTCGAGGCTATACGGGCTTTGCATGGAAAGTTCAGCGGGCAGGGTAATGGTTATTTCTACCTGAATTTTAAAGAGGCGCTGGAGAAGAGCTGGTTTTTGAATTTCTATAATAAGATGCAGCAGCTGGATATTCCTGTTCTGGGGATGAACCGGCTTCGTAAGTTCAAATACAATACATATACTCCCCGGTTCGAGATAATAGCGGGAAAGGGCATCGACTGGTTTGATCTGACCATTCGCGTGAGCTATGGAGAGCAGGTGGTGCCGCTGCATGAGCTGCGTAAGGCTATCCTGGGGAAGCAGGATTATATTTTGTTAGGGGACGGGAGCCTGGGGATGTTGCCGAAGGAATGGATCGAGAAATATGGTTTGCTGATGCGGATGGGGCAGATGAAGGAGGGGGGAATGAAGCTCCTGAATATTCACTGGACGTTATTGGAGGGGTTGGGCGCTTCGTCTTCCGATGGTATCCCCGGTTCCGATGAATCTTTACAAAAGGAGCTGGAAGAGAAGAAAGAGCGTTTGAAGACGATCGCTACGGCAAAGGAATGGCGGGTATCCTCTGCGGTGCAGGCAAAGCTGCGGGATTACCAGCTGGGTGGATTTCAATGGATGTGCCTGTTGGATGAGATGGTTTGGGGAGGATGTCTGGCCGATGATATGGGGTTGGGGAAGACGCTGCAGACGCTTAGTTTCCTGCAGCACCTGGTCGAAAGCTATCCGGAGGAGACACACCTGGTCGTTTGTCCGACTTCGTTGTTATATAATTGGGAGGGGGAGTTGAAGAAATTTGTGCCGGGACTAGCTTATCATATTCATTATGGTGCGGACCGGGAGTTCGATGAAGCCGCTTTCCGGCAGGCACATGTCATTATTACCAGCTATGGCATGGTGCGCAGCGATATCCTGCATTTTTCACGGTGGAAGTTCGGCTATGTCATCCTGGATGAAAGCCAGGCGATTAAAAATCCTGCTTCGCAGGTGCGCAAAGCGGTGCAGTTGCTGCAGGGGCGCAACCGGCTGGCTCTGAGTGGTACGCCGGTGCAGAATAATACGTTCGACCTGTTTGCGCAGATGGATTTCCTGAACCCGGGTATGCTGGGCAGCGCTGATTTTTTCCGGACGGAGTTTGCTACGCCGATCGATAAGAATGGGGATAAGGAGGCGGCTGCCCGTCTGCGGAAGCTGGTTTATCCTTTTATCCTGAGAAGGACCAAGGAGCAGGTGGCCGGCGATCTGCCGGATAAGACGGAGATGATTCTTTGGTGTGAGATGGGAGCGGAGCAGCGAAAGATCTATGACAGTTTCAAGGAGCATTATCGCGAGAGTATACTGGAGCGGATATCCGAAGAGGGGGTGGGGAAGAGCAGTATCTATATCCTGGAGGGGCTTACTAAATTAAGGCAGATCTGCGATAGTCCGGCTATTTTGCGGGAAGAGGGAAAAGAGCCTTATCCTAATGTCAGTACCAAGCTGGAGGAGCTGATCCGGGAGATCGAAGAAAATACGAGTAACCACAAGTCTCTGGTATTCTCGCAGTTCACTTCTATGCTGGGACTGATCCGGGAGGCGCTGCAGGCAAAGGGGATTCCTTATCTATACCTGGATGGGAGTATGCCGGCGGAGGCCAGGAAGAAGTCGGTGCAACAATTCCAGGAGGATGATGCGACGCGGGTATTCCTGATCAGTTTGAAGGCGGGGGGAGTGGGGCTGACGTTGACGGCGGCGGATTATGTTTACCTGGTGGATCCCTGGTGGAATCCGGCTGCGGAGCAGCAGGCTATCGACAGGAGCCATCGTATCGGACAGGTGAAAAAAGTGTTTGCCTACCGGATGATCTGTAAGGATACGGTGGAGGAAAAGATATTACAGCTGCAGGAAAAGAAGAGGAGCCTGGCGGCGGACCTGGTGGCGGATGAGTCTGGTTTTGTGAAGAAGCTCACGCAAGAAGATGTAGCTTATCTGTTTAGTTAAGCGGAGGGTTCGGTGATGGGCCGGATGCGATTAGTTTTTGGAGCCGGGGAGTAGTTCGATGCCCTGTTCCGTGATGGCGATTTTTCTTTCCTTGTATAGGCGACCCGTGGTCATTTTGAACGTTTTCTTACTCATGCCGAAGACCGAATAAATATCTTCCGGACTGGATTTGTCGTGGTAGGGAAGGCGGCCTTTGTTTTCTTTTAGCAGGCGAAGGACTTTGTCTGCGGCATCTTCTACCCGTTCGTAGCCGGGTTTGCCGGCGGCAACGTCGATCTGGGTTTCGCCGGCGGGGGTGGATTCGGCGGGGATGATCCTTTTTATAAATCCGGGGAAGCGGTCGCCGGCGGAGATGTCCTGATAGATCTCATTAAAGTGCAGTACGCCGGTGTGCAGCTGGTTGATGATAACGAGGTAGCCGATATCCGTGCGGCGGTAGACGAGCAGCTCTACGAGGTCTTTTTCTTTTACCGTAAGGTTTTCATTACTCAGGAAGGGTTCAAATTTTTCGGTGGCGGCAAGCCTGCCGGTTTGTTCGTCGAGGTAGATCTTCACGAGGTAGTCGCCGTTCGGGCGCATGCCGGTGATTTGTTTGGATTTGGGTACGAAGAGGTCTTTCATCAATCCCCAGTCCATAAATGCTCCCAGGGGGGTGACGCTTACCACCCGCAGCTTGACGATATCTCCCAGGATCCCCAGGGGTTGTTGTGTGGTGGCGATCATGCGGTCTTCTCCGTCATGGTAGAGGAAAACCTTCAGGGTGTCCCCTATACCGGCGCCTTTGGGAACGAATCGTTTGGGGAGCAGGATGCCTTCTCCGCCATCGTCGAGGATAAGCCCAAAGGCAAGCGCTTTTTTTACTTTCAAGGTGTTGTATTCGCCGATCCGGATCATATTCCTCCTGGTTATAATAGTGAGTTGAGACCCGGCAAAGGTATAATAATTGCCGGTGGGTGGTAAAGGAAAAGTTCCGTAGTTTCACGGCCTATGTCTTTTACACGATCGGCTATTTTTTTCAGGGGGCTGGCAGGGTGCCTTCTGATCGCGGGGGCCTGGCATTGCAAGGGCCCGGTGCGGCAGCCTGCTGCGGATATAACGTATGAGAATGGAACGGGGAAGGCCCGGACGGTCCGGCTGCCGGATGGGAGTTCGGTGGTGATGAGCGCGCGCACGGTGATCCGGATCTCCAGGCAGTTCAATGAATCCGGGCGGGACCTGGATCTGGATGGGGAGGCGTTGTTTACCGTGGGCAGCGATGCCGGAAAACCTTTTATCGTCCATACCCGGAATTTACAGATCCAGGTATTGGGGACGCGGTTCCGGGTGGATGCGTATAGAAGCAATGCCGGGGAGGAGGTGGACCTTTTGGAAGGGAAGCTGAAAGTGATAAAGTCGTATCATTCCGATACGGATAATGAACCGGAAGTAATAGGGGCCGGGGAGATGGTGATGATCAACCGGGATATCGATCTGATGGAAAAAGAAAAACTGGATTCCACCGAATTAAAAACGCTTACAGGGAGGTGGTGACGGCTGGTTATTTGGGAAATTGGGTGAAGAATTCTTTTTCGTAGCTGACGCCGATGGGGATTTCTTTTTCTTCCAGGTAGATGGTTTTGTTGCGGATGTTGGCGATACGGTTCCATGCTATGATATAGGAGCGATGGACGCGGATGAACTGGCGGGCGGGTAGTTGGGAAAGGATGGCTTTCATGGTCATTCTGACCATTACGGGAGGTTTGTCCTGTAAATGGATCTTCAGGTAGTCGTCCATTCCTTCGATGAAGCGGATATGGGCGATCGCTACTTTGATCAGGCTGTAATCAGCCCGGAGGAAGAGGTATTCGGAGGGGAGGGTGTCTTTGAGCTGCCGGTGTTCGAAGTATTCTGCGGCCTGATGTACGGCTTGCAGGAACCGTTCGAAGGTGAAGGGTTTGAGCAGGTAATCCACGGCTTTGAGGTTAAAGCCTTCTACGGCGTATTCGCTATAGGCTGTGGTGAAAATGACCATGGTGTCGGTCTTTATCGCCTTATAAAATTCGATGCCTGTCAGGGAGGGCATATTAATGTCCAGGAAAAGGAGGTCTACCGGGAACTGGTGAACGTATTGAAGGGCTTCGGTTGGCCGGACAAAGGTCTTCTCCAATCGGATAAGATCGGCTTTTGCACAAAAATTTTCTATGATTTTCAGCGCGGGTAATTCGTCGTCCAGGGCAATTGCTTTTATCATACGCTTGTTTTTAGCATGCGAGCGACTTTATTATGTCAGCTTTAAAGTTAAGGAAACCTGGAAATCATAGCTATTGTCATGAATATCGAGGATATGGGTGCCTGGATATAATAACAAGAGGCGTCTTTTGGTGTTGTCGATGCCCAGTCCGCTGTGGGAACCGGGGGGGTGATTGACCGTCACTTTGTTGTTGATGACCAGCAGGTGCAGTTCGTTCTCTTTTAGTTCGATCCGGATATGGATGTCGGAATTTTCTTCGGCGTTGACGCCGTGTTTGAAGGTATTCTCTATAAAAGGGATCAGGATGAGGGGGGCGATTTGGGGATCTCCGGGAAAAAGCGGGAGGTGATCCCGGGTAGGTGTGGTGGCGGGAACGGAGGCGGGGATGAGGCCGGAGGCGGGCGAACCTGTGAAGTCGGGGTGGATGATGACCTGGAAGTCAAGTTGGATGGAGTCGCCGAATCTTGTTTGCTGTAAAGCGATATAGTTGCGGATATAGGCGATCTCTTTTTCCAGGGAGACCCATTCTTTTCCTGTTTCGTTCAATACGTACCGCATCATATCCGACAGTTTGACGATGGCTTCCGGGGCCTGATCCGATTTTTCGAGGGCCAGTGCGTAAATGCCATTGAGGGAATTGAACAGGAAGTGGGGGTTGATCTGGGCTTTGAGGTAGGCCAACTCTGTTTGAAGGACCTCTTTTTCTGTTTGTTTCCAGCGGTCGCGGATCTTGAGCATCAGGGCGAACAGGATCATTCCCAAAAAGAGGAAGAGGTGCTGGCCGATGTCTATTAAAAGGAAGGGGCGGGGGATGTGTCTGGGAAAGAGGGAGACCCGGGCATCGGGAGGATGGGGGGGGAGGGCATCGGGGAAACCTGGATAGGGATCGGAAGATGGGTCGGGCGAAGGATAGTGGCTATGCGGATCGAAGAGGGATCCGGGAGGGCGGTGGCCGGGATCCTGTGCCGGCGAAAGGATATAAGCAGGTAAAAAGACGATGGGGATAAAGCAGAGGATACCGGCAAGAAAGAAGGAAAGGTATCTTTTGGAGAAATAAAATTTGGGGATCAGCCAGTAAAAGTTGAGATAGAATACGGCCAGGACGAGTACATAGGAAATGAGATCCCGCTGGGTAGGCGGGTTGGTCAGATAGGCGTTCAGGGATAAGGCTTCGGGAGAAAACAACAGGGGTAAGGATAGGAATACCATCCATCCGGCGATGTGCAGAAGAACCTGTTGTGTTTTGGCATTCATGCTGCAAAAGTATAATGTTTAGGGGAAATCAGCTAACTTGTAAAAGATGCTACAAGTCCTATCATACCAGATCGCGGATAGTATAGATACCAAATCATTCAGGACGGCGCACAAGGATGGAATTTACTATTATGATGCTGACGAACTGTTCTATAAGACGGGGCCGGAGGCCTTTGTGTATGTCTTTAAATATGGCGTGGTCTGTTTTCTGAATTATGATGAGGCGGGAACGCAGGAATTTCTACAGCAGATCTCCCCTTACTGTAAGAACCTGTTCGAGCAGAAGCTGAGTGAAGAGTTTCAGGTAGAGGCCAATGCCCGGGAAAACAAGTTCGGGTATAATAAGATCGAGATCATGAACCCGGATATAGAGACTTTCCGTCTGATCATGTTGAATGTCAGTCAGTCGGTGGCCCTGGATTATTTTTCGGAGCAAACGAATCTGTTGCTGGAGGAAACCAACTATCACACGCAGAGCCTGGAGAGAAAAGGGAAGCTGGATATCTCGGGGAATAATCTGAAAAAGTATATCGGCAAGACTCTCAACCTGAAGAACCGGATATCTGAAAATCTTTACATATTTGATTCTCCTCCCGAGACCTGGGAGAATGAGAATCTGAACAGGATCGATCTGGGATTGAAGCGAACTTTTGATCTGCAGGAACGATTTCGGGATATCCGTGAGGGGTTGGAAATCATCAAGGAAAACCTGGAGCTGTTCAAAGATCTGCTGCAGCATCGCAACAGCACTTTCCTGGAATGGATCATTATCGTGCTTGTGTTTCTGGAAGTGCTGAATCTGCTGATCGATAAACTTTTTAAAGTCCTTTAGTACGCGGACTCTTGGCCAGAGGGTGTATTGCCAGTACGTATATCTTACACATTAGGCGTTATTGCCGTTAGTTTCTGCTACAAAGTAATTATATTATTGTTTTATTAATATGTTTTTAATGTATTAATAATCAATAATTTATTTTTTAGATATCCCTGATTCCTCCCTTTATTTTTTATACTATCCGAATATAAATTGCTTTGCGCTCCCTCAATTTTTTCCTTTGATCTGAAAATCCGGTGAAGGGATTTTACTGCTTGTTATATGAAAAAAAATAATCAAAACAAACAACTGTTTATGACAAAACTACGATTGTTGCATAAAACGTTTTTATGCTTTATGCTTTTATTGGTTTACCAGCTTGCCTGGTCACAGGGTGGGGGAAAAGTGACGGGAAGGATAACCGATGATAAGGGGAATGCACTTTCCGGCGCTACCATCCGGGTAAAAGGGGCTACCGGTGGCGTAAGTTCGGATGCCGATGGAAATTTCACGCTTTCTTTACCCTCCTCCAATTTCCGGCTGGTGATCTCTTATGTGGGGTTCGAGTCGCAGGAATTATCAGCGAAGGCCGGGGCTTTCCTTAGTATAGCGTTACAGCCTGTGGATTCCCGGCTTAACGAAGTGGTGGTAGTGGGTTATGGAACACAGAAGCGAAAGGATGTTACGGGTTCCATTGCTTCTGTCAGGGGTGCGGCCATCAAGGACCTGCCTGTCACCAATGTGACGGAGGCTTTGCAGGGAAGGGCTGCGGGTGTGGAGGTCATTAAGAATTCCGGTGCGCCTGACGCCACTCCCACGATCATTATCAGGGGGTTGTCATCTCTGCACCAGCCGAATCCTTTGTATATCGTCGACGGGGTGCGGGTGCCGGGTGATAATATCAACATACAGGATATCGCTACCGTCGATATTCTGAAAGACGCCAGTGCGGCTGCTGTTTATGGTTCGGCTGCGGCCGGCGGGGTGATCGTCATCACTACGAAGAAAGGTCGGGGTACGAAGCCTGACGTCAATTTCAGCGCCCGCTACGGTATAACCAAGCCCAAGCTGATCCATCTGCTGGATAAAACCGGGTTCATCAAGATGGAGAATGTTTATCATCCTCAGTATTTTCAGAATGCGACGCAAACGGATACCTTGCCTAATACGGATTGGGTGGATGTCTTGTATCGTAATGCTACCGAGCAGAACTATAATCTTTCGGTTTCCGGTTCGTCGCCTACTGCGAATTATCTTTTATCGGGTTTTTATAATGGGCAAACCGGTATCTATATAAAGAACTATTCGAATATCGGCGGGGTCAGGGCGAACACGGATTTTAAGCTGGGTAATTATATCAAGATCGGCGAGCAGCTGTCGTTATCCCAGCGTAAGACGTCGCCTCTTGGACAGGTGGAGCCGCAGCTCCATAACGCTCCGTTCCGCACGCTGCCGATCATTCCGCTGATCGGGAAAGACGGGAAATCCGGCGTGGTGCCTCCCGGTTATGGTATATCTTTTGGCGGCCCAAATCCGTATGGGGTCGTTAATTCCGCGGATCTGCAGGATACCAAAAGCAACCTGCAGGGAAATGTCTATGCTGAGGTAAAGCTGCCTTTGCATCTGACTTTCAAGACGAACCTGGGATATTCTTATTACAATGAAACGGAGGATTATTTTCAGAACAATGCGGATTTTGGCCCGGGTACCCCTTCTGCCAATTCCCTTAATAAGATGTCCGTGCAAAGCACGCAGCTGCTGACGAATTATGTGCTCAGCTACGGTCAAAGTTTTGGGAGGCATAATATTGCCGCCCTGATCGGTTATGAGCAGATCACTTCCAATTACAACAATATCAACACTACTGAAAGCGCTGTGGGTTTACCAGGTTATTCTTTTGTGCAGACTTCGAATTCCAGCATCAGTGTTTTCGGCAAGTATGATCCGAATGGGTTGATCAAATCGAAGTTCGGGCAGTTGAATTATGACTATGATGGCCGGTATTATCTGTCGGGTTCCATCCGGCAGGATGCCAACTTTACAGTATTCGGCCCCAACAAGCAGAAAGGTACTTTCGGGGCGGCATCCGTAGGCTGGAACATTGGAAATGAGGATTTCTTCCGGGGGGCGTTGCCTGTTGTCAATGCCCTTAAACTGCGGGGCAGCTATGGTACGCTGGGTAACAGTAATATACCGCCCTATTCGTATGTGGCTTCCTATTCACAGTTCAATGGGACCAGCGGCATAGCCAATGGCGGGCAGAATTTTGCTCCCGGAGCGCCTTTGCTGATTGCCAATTCGATCAATGCGGTACCTAACCCGAACCTCCATTGGGAAAGCATTTATGAGACCAATATAGGAGTGGATGGGGAAGCACTGAAAGGAAAACTTTATTTCACCGTAGAATGGTACAACCGGACCACCAAGGATATGTTGTATGCATTGCCCCTGCCACAGAGCTCCGGGTATGCCAGTCCTTATTTTGTGAATATCGGCCAGGTAAGCAGCAAGGGAGTCGATGTGCAGTTGGGTTACCGGGATAAGGTGGGGAAACTCGGTTATGATGTAAGCGTTACCGCGGGCTTTAACAAGAACAAGGTGACGAGCCTGGATGGGATCGACAACGATGCCTTGTATGATGGGCGCAACTATTACACTAACCTCGACCAGAGCGGGTATAATCTGATGGGCACGGCGCCGCTGACCATTACGAAGACGGGCTTGCCGTTCGGTTCGTTTTATGGTTATAAAGTTCTGGGCATATTCAAAACGGATGCAGAGGCTGCCGGGCAAAAGGTGAATGGGAAAGTTGCTCATGCGGGCGACCTCCAATTCCAGGATCTAACCAAGGATGGGGCGATCACGGCGGATGACCGGCAGGTGATCGGCAATCCCAATCCTAAATTGGTGTATGGGATCAATCTTCATTTTAACTGGCAGCATTTCGACCTGGCCATGCTCTTCAACGGGGTAGCCGGTGTGAGTATTTTTAACGGAGTGAAGGCTTATGAGCTGGCTCCCTTCTCGGATGGCAACACTACCGGCAAGGTATTCGGGGATTCTTATTTCGGCAGTAACGGGCTCACTTCCCAGCCGCGTTTCCTGGCGCCGGACCAGTCCTACGATCCGAATGGGAATTATACATCGGTGAACAGTTATTTTGTCGAGAACGGCAGCTATATCAAGCTGAAGAACCTTCAGCTCGGCTATACTTTTTCCAATGATCTGCTCAGCAAGGTGAGTGTGAAGAGCGCCAGGCTTTTCGTAATGGCCAATAACCTGTTCACCATTACCAAATATTCCGGCCTTGATCCGGAGATCGGCAGCGCCTATTCGGTTCAATCCACTGCCGGATTTGTAGGTACTTCGGTCGGCGTAACTACCCGGGGTGTCGATGCGGTAGCGCAATATCCGCAGACGCGCATTTATTCAGTAGGACTGGATGTTAATTTCTGAACCTCTTAAATTCTATTAAAATGTATAAAAAAATAGTTTCGCTGGTATTGATC
Source organism: Puia sp. (assembly GCA_035555335.1). Classification (GTDB taxonomy): domain Bacteria; phylum Bacteroidota; class Bacteroidia; order Chitinophagales; family Chitinophagaceae; genus Puia. The sequence continues at coordinate 367,300 of DATMGS010000014.1, read as the reverse complement.
CTGGGAGTGATGGCGGGGTGTAAAAAAGACCCTTCGCTGGTAAGCCCGAAAGACCAGTATGCTACCAGTAATTATCCCGCCAGCATCGGCGATCTGAACAGTGTCCTGGCCTCCTGCTATTCTAACCTGAGAGATCAGTTTTTATATGGATTTGCTTTTTTGCCTAAAATGATGGCCAATTGCACGCATGCTGCCGATGCCGCCTATAGCGACCCTAACTGGAGTGGCTATATTTCGGTGAATACCCTGAATCCCAGCAATGGGTTTGTCTCGGGGGCCTGGCAGGCTTTGTTCACGGGCGTCAAGAATTGTAATACGGCATTGGCCGGCGCGGATTTTTTTGAAAAGACTTATGCCAAGGCGGCCGATAAGGCCAGTATAGATTATGTCCGCGGACAGGCTTATTTTTTGAGGGCGTGGTATTATTTCGAGCTGGAGAATCTTTATGGAGAGGACTACCTGGTGAATCCATCGGCGACGGATACGCTGGGGGTGCCAGTGTTCGAGGGACTGCCTTCCAGTCTGGCTGCCACGCAGCAGGGCCGCAGCTCCATCGCGGCGGTATGGGCGCTTATATACAAGGATCTGCAGCAGTCGGCCACGTTGCTGAAAGGGCAGGTATGGACCGGCAATGATATCGGAAGGGTAACCGAGTGGTCTGCCAAAGCGCTGTTGGGCAAGGCTTATGTCTTCAGAAAGGATTGGGCGGACGCTAAAACTGTTTTGAAGGATGTGATCGATAACAGCGGCAAGTCGCTGATGCCTTATACCAAGTATCATGAGGCATTCGACGGCAACAGCGTCAATGAGTTCAATGAAGAGTCCCTGTTCGAACTGAATGTGGACCAGGATTCAAAGGGCGGTTACGGAGTATATAGCGGCGCTGCCAATGCCACTACTATCAATGGCCTTATCTGGCCTCCTTATGCGCTGGGCGACGACGGCACGGAAAACGCCTCCAACCCCCTGGGTTATGGCGGCAATGATGGGTTGCACGACAAGAATGTGGTGCGTTATGGGTTCAACCTGGGTACTTTCCAGCTCGTCACCAATCCCAATTTTGATAATAGTAAACCGGCCTCGTACACGAATCCTGCCAAGGTGATGGACCCGGTGTATAAGCAAAAATCAATTGCCGCCCGGACGAATGGTACGGTCGATCCCCGTCTTTATGTCAGCACGCTGCAGCCCTGGGTGGATTCCGTCAAGCCTGACGGCCAGCACTGGTATCCTGTATCGAGGCCAAGCTATATCATGGGTGATGCGAACCTGGCCAGCGAGTATGGCTGGAGTTTCCGGAAGTATACGCCTATTCTTAACAATATCAACAATGTAGGGCCTGCGGATGCGGCGAATATATATATCCTTCGCCTGGCTGATGTATACCTGCTGTATGCGGAGGCAAGTGCCGGGTCAAGCGATGATGTGACGGCATTGGAATATCTCAACAAGGTGAAACGGAGGGCTTATAGCCTGGATATAAATACGCCTTCCGGCATCGATTATAAAAGCCTTACGGATCAGACCAGCGCGGCTGTCGCGGGCGATCCGGTGCTGGGCAGCAATCCGCTGTATTACGAACGCTGGGCGGAGCTGTTTGCCGAGGGGAACTGGTGGTTTGACGTCTGTCGCTGGCACCTGGGCCAATCGGAAGATGCTTTCTATGTCACCAGCCGGACATTGCAGGGCACTCCTTTCACCTGGAATGATAAGGCGTATGCGTGGCCTATCCCTCTTACGGAGATCAATTCCAATCCGAAAGTGGCTCATCAGCAGAACCCTGGCTATTAGGTGTCGCGATTGGGAGCGTGGGAAGGAAACTTTGTATATTTGATGAAAATTTTTAATATGTTCCCTTGTAAAGTTGTTCTTTGCTTTTTGCTTATGTTCTTTTTGCATACTGCCCGGGCGCAGCGTACGGAGTTGACGGAGATGAAGAAGGTGAGGCTTTCCTTCATGTTGGATAAGGAGGGGGCCCCCTTTTATGAGGTCGCCTTTGATGGCAAGCCTGTTGTGCTGCCTTCGCGGCTTGGTTTTAAACTGAATGAGGACAGCGTTTTTTTCAAGGGGTTCCAATGGAAGGGGATGGAACGGAAGTCGGTGGATACCGTCTGGGAGACCGTGTGGGGGGAGACCCGGACTATCCGGGATCATTATGAACAGCTGGTCGTTCACCTGGAGAAGGGGGGCGCTGTGTCCGGCGGTGCGGTTGCGTCCATGGAGAAGGGAGCGGCGACGCCGCTCCGAAAGCTGGATATTATATTCCGGGTATTCGAGGATGGGGTGGGTTTCCGGTATGTGTTTCCCGGGCAGCCGGACCTGAAATATTTTATCGTTTCGGATGAGCTGACCCAGTTCCATCTGGCCGGAGACCATAAAACGTTCTGGATACCGGGCGACTATGATACCAACGAGTATCCTTATACCACTTCGAGGCTTAGTGAGATCGATAATAAGAGCCTGGTGGAGAAGAGCACGGATATTGCCGTGCGGGTGGCGCCGGATGAGTATGCGGTTCAGACGCCGCTGATGATGAAGAGTTCGGATGGGTTGTATATCAATATTCATGAGGCGGCGTTGGTGAATTATCCGGCTATGCAGCTGCATGTCGACCGGGCTTCGTTCACGTTGTCTTCGAGCCTCGTGCCTGATGCGGTGGGGAATAAAGCGTATGTGCATGCGCCTTTTGCCACTCCCTGGAGAACGATCATTATTAGTGATAAGGCAGCGGAGATACTTGCTTGCAAAATGATCCTGAACCTGAATGACCCTTCGAAGATTGAAAATACGGACTGGATCCGCCCGATGAAGTTTGTGGGGATCTGGTGGGAAATGCAGACGGGGAGAGGGACCTGGAGCTATTCCGATTTCCCGGACAGTATGGGCGCGGGTGGGAGGCTGATCCCCAATGGGCGTCATAGCGCGAATACGGCCAATGTAAAGCGGTATATCGATTTCGCCGCCGACAGTCATATCGGGGGTGTGCTGGTGGAGGGCTGGAATGTGGGCTGGGAGGATTGGTTTGGCAACTGGAAGGAAAATGTATTTGATTTTGTAACGCCGTATCCTGATTTCAATGTAAAGGAAATTATGGACTATGCGGCTTCCAAGGGGGTTCATGTGATCATGCACAATGAGACTTCCGGGTCTGCGACGAACTATGAGCGGCAGATGGATACTGCTTTCCGGTATATGAACAAGTGGGGGTATACTTCTGTAAAGACGGGTTATGTCGGCAGGATCATTCCCCGCGGCGAGCATCATGATGGGCAATGGATGGTGAATCATTATGTGCGGGTGGCGGAGAAAGCCGCTCATTATCGGGTGATGCTGGATGCGCATGAGCCGGTGCGTCCGACGGGGTTGCAGCGGACCTATCCGAACTGGCTGGCTTGTGAAGCTGCCCGGGGCAATGAGTACAATGCTTTTAGTAACGGGAATGCGCCGGAGCATGAAACGATCTTGCCGTTCACCCGGCTGGTGGGTGGTCCGATGGATTATACACCGGGGATATTCCGGTTGAAGGGGTATTCCGATGTGCCGGGCAGGCAGGTGCATACTACGCTGGCCAAGCAGCTGGCTTTGTATGTGACGTTGTATAGTCCCCTGCAGATGGCAGCGGACCTGCCGGAAAACTATGCCGCGCATGCGGATGCTTTCCAGTTCATCAAGGATGTGCCGGTGGAATGGGATACTACGAGGGTGTTGGAGGCGGAGCCCGGGGATTATGTTACCATCGCCCGGAAGGAGAAGGGGAGGAATAACTGGTATATAGGCGCTATTACGGACGAGCATAGCCGCATGGTCACGCTGTCCCTTGATTTTTTAGATAAGGGGAAGAAGTACCGGGCTACTATATATAAAGATGGGGCTGGCGCTCATTGGAAGAATAACCCGGAGGCTTATTCCATCGAGAAGAGAACGGTGGACAGCAAGACGCAGCTTACCGTTCAACTGGCGGAGGGCGGGGGAATGGCTGTCAGTCTTACAGGGTTTTGATCTCCATGATGCGGTGTTCGAATTCCTCATTAGGGACGATGGATTTGTTTTTGATCTTGGTTTTGTAGGTGTTGATCGTATTGACGGAGTATTCCAGGATCCGTGCGATCTTTTCATTTTCGTGGATGCCCATTCGGATGAGGGCGAAGATCCGGAGGTCGGTGTTGAGGAATTCGTGGTCTTTCAGCTGGACCTGGTCTTCCAGGCGGAAGAGGGCATTGAAACCTTGTATAAAATCAGGGAAGAGCTTCAGGAATATCTTATCGAAATTCTGAAGGAGCTCTTCCTTTTCTTTTTTCAGGTTAATATTGTTTACGACGGCAATGATGTCTTCCCATTTACGGTAGGCAATTTTTTGTTCCAGGGATTTCTTGAATTTCTCCATTTTGGAGAAGAATTCGGAGTCGGCATTGAAGAAATAGCCGATGTATTCTTCTTTGATCTTATTGGCTTCCGACAGTTTATAGTTGGCTTCCACCAGCCGTTGGGTAATAGCCTGCTCCTTGATATGGGCTTCCGTGATCACTGTCTTTGCCAGCTTGAGCTTGTTGACCTGCCGGAAGATGATGAAGGCCAGGATGATCACGACCAGGAGTAAAAGGGTCGTGATCACGGAATAGGTGATCAGGATACTCTTCTGTCCTTCGACGCGGCTGATCTTTTCTCCTTCGATGAGGGGAAGGATGGCGCTGACCTGTACTTTTCTTTGCCGGGCGCCGTAGAAGCTGGCGTCGCGGATAGCGGCTTCGATATAAGAGGAGGCGTTTTTTACGTCTCCTTTTTTATAAAGGAGCTGGGCGAGGTTGAAGATGGCCGCCGTCTCCTTGGTAGAAGACCTGATGTCTGCGATGGCGGCCCTGATCAGCAGGGCGATGGCGGTATCGGTCTGTCCTTTATAGATATAGATATCGCTGAGGGTAGAGGCGGTGATGGCCAGTTCGTGCCCGGAGAGTTCCGGACGGAGCATGAGCTCTCTCAGTTCGGTCAGGGCTGCGTCCCTGTCGCCTGATTTTATTTCTTTCAGTCCCCGGAAATAAGAGTTTTGGAAGGAGCCGGGCGGGTAGATCTGCAGGGCCGAGTCCATAAAGTTGTTTCCTTTCTCAATGTAAGCGGGGGTGTGATAGGTATCATTGTCGAAGTCTCCCAGGTCATAGTAGTAGCGGCCCATGAGGGCATAATATTCCGCCCGGAGGCTATCGGGAGCGCCGTTGATATTGATCTTATTGAGGAAATCCAGGGTTTCTTTGAACATGCCGGAGGAGAGCAGGGAAAATCCCAGTTTAAGCTGTGCGGAGACGATGCGGGAGGGGTCGCCCAGCCGAAGGGCTGTTTCCTGCAGTTCCCCGGCATAATGGAAGGCGGAATCATAATTAAAGACCTTGTATTCTTCGTATAGCTGCAGATACCGGGAGAAGAGAATGGGAAGGCTGCCGTTGTTTTTGTCGGGGAGAGGCCCTTTGAGGAGGGCTATATTCGTGAGTTTTTGCTGGTCGAATTTATTGGAGGACCCGATTGCCTGGTTGAGCTCGTTCAGAGAGGCCATGATAGGAAGCTGGCTCCGGACAGCCAGGGCGAGGATCAGGAATAAGGTTAGTGGTAGCAATCGTTGGCCCAGGTTCACAGTTGAGTTTTTAAGGTGTTCGCAAAATCGGACGGAGTCCGGGAACGGGCCCATAGGCCGAAGTTCGCGCTTTGAAACTCAAATGTAAATAAAAAAAAAGCCCAGATAAAAATCCAGGCCGTTGCTAAAATCCAATATCCTATTAAAAGCCATTAATATTTAAGCAAATTTGAGTCCACTCGGGTTTCTCCTTAGTACAGATGCCTGACACTGCGGGAATTGAGGAATTCTGAGGAAAAATTTCCTCAATTAGTCCCTGTTTTTCTGCATTTTATTGCCGGCATTTTAAACGAAAGTCCGAAAGATGAACTTTCGGGCTTTCGGGTCTAATAATGGCAGAACTTCGTCAGAGCGACATTTAGTCGCTCTTTCTCGTTCGTAACCTTCGCTGTGCTCGGTTAGGGCCAACGCCCGTGGCGTTTTTTGTGTAACTTGTAAGTATGACTACTGAAAAGGATAAAACATACCTGCAGGAGGCGATCGCACTGGCCAGGCAGGGGGTAGAAAATGGGAAGGGGGGGCCGTTTGGCTGTATCGTCGTCAAGGGTGGGCAGGTGATCGGAAAGGGGTGTAACAGCGTCACTTCGACCAATGATCCTACGGCTCATGCCGAGGTGGTAGCGATACGGGATGCCTGCCGGCACCTGGGTGATTATCAACTGACGGATTGCGATGTATATACTTCCTGCGAACCCTGCCCGATGTGTCTGGGCGCCTTGTATTGGGCGAGGCCGCGGCGGGTGGTCTATGCTTCGACCCGTCATGAGGCTGCCGATGCGGGATTCGACGATGCTTTTATTTACAAAGAGATCAATCTTTCCATTGAGGAGAGGAAGATCCCTTTTGATCATTTTTCTCTTACAGAAGCGGCGGTCCTGTTCGGGCTTTGGAAGGAGAAAGGGAATAAAAAATTATATTGATCAACCCTTTTTATATTGATACGATTCCTTTTAAATAACAAACTGATCCACACGGATAAGCCACCGGCTATGCTGTTGCTTGACTTCGTGCGTTATCACGAGCATCTGACGGGCACCAAGATCGGATGCCGGGAGGGGGACTGCGGGGCCTGTACTGTGCTGGTGGGGGAGCTGAAAGGAGGAAGGCTGCATTATCGCAGTGTGGTATCCTGTCTTACGGCGCTGGGCAATGTGCAGGGCAAGCATGTGGTGACGGTCGAGGGGATCAACCCGGAGAAGGGGCTGAATCCTTTGCAGCAGGCTATCTGTGAGGAGGGGGGAACGCAATGTGGGTTTTGTACGCCTGGATTCATTGTCGCTATGGCTGGATTCTGTCTGGGGGAGGCGGAGCCTTCTTATAAAAATGCGTTGGCGGCTGTGGATGGCAATATTTGCCGTTGCACGGGGTATAAATCCATCGAAAGGGCATTGGGGCGGATAGTGGAGATGCGGCAGGACGCCGGACCCACGGAGGGGCCTGCACCCGGTAGGATGGCGCCGAAGGAAAATGCTGCCGGGCATGCTGTGGATCTGGGGATACTGCCTGCTTATTTCAAAGGGATCGAGGGGCGTCTCCGGGGGCTGATGCTGGAGCCGAATGGGGTATTCGTGGAGAAGAAGGGGGCGCGGTTTTTGGGAGGGGGTACGGACCTGTATGTGCAGCAGCATGAAAAGATGGTGGAGTCGGAAGTCGATTTCTTATTCAACCGGGAGGGGCTGAAAGGTATTGTATCAGAGGGTGGCCGCTGTGTGATTGGCGGAGCGGCGACTGTCAGCGATCTGATGGAGTCTCCGGTGATACAGCGGGCTTTTCCCCGGTTTGATCAGTATGCGCGTCTTATTTCTTCTACTCCGATCCGCAATATCGCTACGCTGGCGGGCAATTTTGTGAACGCCTCTCCTATCGGGGATCTCTCTATTTTCTTTTTGGCATTGGATGCAAAGCTGTCGCTGAGCGATGGCGGGTCTGTCCGCGAATTGCCCTTGCGGGAGTTCTATCTGGGGTATAAGGTATTGAATAAAAGCCCGGATGAGTTTATTGAAAAGATAAGTTTTGACGTGCCGGATGCGGATACGCTGTTTCATTTTGAAAAGGTGAGCAAGCGTACCTGTCTGGATATTGCCAGTGTGAATACGGCTTTGCGGATCACGGTGAAAGGGGGCGTCATAGAAGAGGCGCATCTGGCGGCCGGTGGGGTGGGGCCTGTACCTGCCTATCTGGCGAAGGCTTCTTCCGCTCTGCGGGGGCGGCCGTTGGAGGAGGGGCTGGTATTGGAAGCCATCGGGATTGCCCGTGGGGAGATTGCTCCGATCGGGGATGCCAGGGGGACGGCTGAATATAAGTGGTTGCTGTTAGGGCAATTGATCAAAGCGCATTTTTTAACCTTGTTTCCCGACCTGGAGGCGGAAAAGTTACTATGAAAAATATCGATTCCGCATCGCATACCCGGGGCGAGTCCATTTATCTGGATGATATTCCTTTGATCCAGGGGACTCTTTTTGGGGTCGTATTCGGTTCGCCGGTGGCGCATGGGATCATCCGGAAGCTGGATATCGCGGAGGCGGAGCAGTCGCCGGGTGTCGTACGGATCTTCACTTATAAAGAGGTCAGGGGGGAGAATCAGATCGGGGGCATCGTTCCTGACGAGCCTTTGTTTGCTGAGGGGCATGTACATTTTTGCGGGATGCCTGTGGCTTTTGTAGTGGCGGATTCGGAGAGTGCGGCGCGGGCGGCGTTGAAAAAAATAGTGTTGGAGATAGAGCCGTTGGTGGTGATCACGGATCCCAGGGTGGCGCAGGCGCAGGGGGAGCTGATTGTTCCGCCCAGAACTTTCCGGCTGGGGGATCCTGAGGCGGTATGGGGGGATTGTCAACATGTTTTTGAAGGCAGGGCGGAAACGAATGGACAGGAGCATCTGTATATAGAGACGCAGGGCGCTTATGCCATTCCACTGGAGAACGAAACGATCCGGGTCTATTCTTCCACGCAGGCGCCGACGGCGGTGCAGCGGGCTATTTCCAAGGTGCTGGGTTGGCCGATGCATTGTCTGGATGTGGAAGTGACCCGGCTGGGCGGTGGTTTTGGCGGTAAGGAGGATCAGGCGAATATCTGGGCGGCGCTCTGTGCGCTGGCTTGTTCTTATGTAAAGAAGCCGGTGAAGTATTCTTTACCCAGGACGGATGATATGGTGATGACGGGGAAGAGGCATCCTTATTCTTCCGATTTCCGGATCGGGCTGGGTGGGGATCTGCGCATACTGGCCTACGAGGTGACTTTCTATCAGAATGCGGGTGCGGCGGCGGATCTGTCGCCGGCTGTGCTGGAAAGGACATTGTTTCATTGCACGAATTCTTATTTTATTCCGAATGTAAAGGCGACTGCCTATAGCTGCCGGACACATCTGCCGCCTAATACTGCTTTCCGGGGTTTTGGGGGGCCGCAGGGGATGTATGTCATCGAGGCGGCGATCGTGAAAGCTGCGGAGGCGTTGGGGGTGGAGGCGTCCGTTATACAAAAGAGGAACCTGCACCGGACGGGGGATGCTTTTCCCTATGGGCAATTGGCGCAGAGTGAGGCGCATGCGTGTTGGGAGAAGGCGGAGGATCTATATGAGATAGACGTGCTTCGTCAAAGGGTTGCCGCTTTTAATGCAACGAATTTGCTCTATAAGAAAGGGATTGCGTTGATGCCGGTCTGTTTTGGTATTTCCTTTACCAAGACCCTGATGAACCAGGCGAGGGCGCTGGTGCATGTCTATACGGATGGGAGCGTATCGATCAGTACAGGTGCGGTGGAAATGGGGCAGGGTGTCAATACGAAGATGATCCAGGTAGCGGCGGCGGTTTTCTCCCTGCCGCCGGATAAAATAAAGATACAGGCTACGAGTACGTTTCGGATAGCGAATACTTCTCCTTCTGCTGCCAGCGCTACGGCTGACCTGAATGGGAAGGCTGTGCTGATGGCCTGTACGGAGATCGCCGGCAGGCTGAAGCAGGTGGCTGCTGCCGAGCTGAATGCGGATGTCGCTTTGGTGGAGTTGAAGGAGGAGGCGGTGCGGGTAAAGGGTGTGGATGTAGGCATGAGCTGGAAGCAGCTGGTCATGGCTGCTTTTCTAAAAAGGGTCAATCTATCGGAGCATGCTCATTATGCCACGCCGGACATTCACTTCGATGCCAGCCGGGAAAAGGGGCATCCTTTTTCTTATCATGTCTATGGGACGGCTATCACGGAGGTGACGCTGGACTGTCTGCGGGGAAGGTATGTCATCGATGCAGTGAAGGTGGTGCATGATGTCGGGGCCAGTATGAATCCGATGATCGACAAGGGGCAGATCGAGGGGGGCATTGTGCAGGGTATTGGGTGGATGACGATGGAAGAGGTGATCTATGACGGGGAGGGCAGGTTGCGTTCGAATGCTTTATCTACGTATAAGGTGCCTGATATTTATTCTGCGCCTGGGGAGATCCTTATCGATTTCCTGCATACGCAGCAGGATAACCTGGCTATTTTTCGTTCCAAGGCAGTAGGCGAGCCCCCTTTGATGTATGGGATCGGCGTTTATTTTGCTTTGAGAAATGCGATACGGGTTTTCAATCCGGCGGCGGAGCTTCCTTTTTCCGCTCCGTTGACTCCTGAAAAAGTGTTGATGGGGTTATACCCCACCCCCTGCCCCCTAAAGGGGGGAAGCCCTGAAGGGGGGGATGAGAATACAGTAGTAACGAAAATTTCATTTAACCGTGAATGAGCAGTCTCTCAAATCCTGGAATCTGGCGCTTAGCAGTTTGCAGAGAGGCATAGCTGTGCTCCTGCTATATGTGCTGGAGAGCAAGGGAAGCAGTCCGGGGAGGCAGGGCTTTTTTATGGTGGTGAATGCAGGAGATGAGATAGAGGGATCGATCGGCGGCGGAATCATGGAACATAAATTTACGGAGATGGCCTGGGAGCGATTGAGGCAGAACGAGGCTTTCTTATCCGTTCACCGGCAGGTGCATGATAAGACGGTCACGAAAGACCGCAGCGGGATGATCTGTTCCGGGGAGCAGACGATATTATTATACAGGCTGGGGGAGAAGGATAGGGCTGCTATTGAGCATATAGCGGCTTGCCTCTCCGGGTTCCATAATGGGGCGCTGCAATTATCTCCTGCAGGACTGGCATTTTCTGAGCAGGTGCCGTCAACGGATTTTTATTTTAATAAGCGGTCCGAAACCGATTGGCGGTACGAGGAGAAGGCCGGGTACAAGCATCGGCTTTTTATTGTCGGCGGGGGGCATGTCGCGTTGGCTTTTTCCAGGATCATGCGGATGATGGAATTTCATATTTCTCTCTTCGAGCACCGGCCGGAGCTGGTCACTTTATCCCGGAATGAGTTCGTGCATGAGAAGATCCTGGTGCAGGAATATGCCGAGCTGCGGGAAATGATCCCTTCCGGCGGGCCTAATCGTTATATGGTGATCATGACGCTGGGTTACCGGACGGATGATCAGGCGGTGCGGGCGGTGCTGGATAAGGAATTCCGTTATTTTGGCATGCTGGGCAGTAAGGCTAAGTTCGGGAAGCTACTGGCGGATTACCGGGCGGAGGGAATCGCGGAGGAGACTTTGCAGCTGATTCATAGCCCTGCTGGCTTGTCCATTAATAGTCAGACGCCGGAGGAGATCGCTATCAGCATTGCCGCGGAGATTATTCAGGTGAAGAATGAATACAATCCTCATTGAATCAGGTTATTCGGCAAGGCGATTTGTTAAAATAGGTTATTCAGGAGCTGACTTAATGAATTTATGTAAATTTATCTATGAAAAATTATGTGTTTTACTGCTATGATATTCTATTACTAGCCTGTTTCCTTACCGGTTGTCTGTTTGTCCGGAAAAGCTGGCCTTTAGAATACAAGCTGTTGGTCGTTTTGTCCGGTCTTACTTTAACGGTCGAGGCGACGATACAATTAAGTTTCTTTTTGAAGACGCAGCCTTTGTCCTGGCTTTACAATTTTTTTCTTCCTGTGGAAACCGGTTTCATAGTATATATTTTGTATAGAGCATCTATGCACCGGGCCATTAAACGCTTACAGGCCGTTTTGCTTATTTCCCTCCCAATAGGCATAGGCGTATCTTATAGCCTGCATCCTATCTTTTTTAAGCTTAACGAACCTATCTGTATCTTTTTTCTTTTCCTGGAATTGATATCTTCTTGCTTTTTTTTGGTTGATGCTCTTCTGGATAGGTCGGACACCCCGCTGACCAGTCGGCCTCTGTTCTGGCTGACGTGCGGTCTGCTTTATTTTTGCAGCAACTATATTCTGATGCATGCCTTTATAAGTTATATGCAACTCAAAAAAATATCTGAAAATTATTATTTGCTGAATTCACTTATCACCAATGCATGTATGTACGCTGGTTTTTTAGCCTGCTTTATCAGCCTTCGTCCGGCTAAAATCCGGCAACGGCCGAGCGGATCAATCGCCTGACAGTTTTGCGATGGTATATAAATCCCCGGTATGGTATTTAATGCCGGTATAAAAGGATGTGTGGAATACTAATTCCGTATAAGGGTGCCGGTGATATAGCCGTAGGGTTCGTCAGTGGCGATGAAGATCTCGTTGCGGTTATCCATTCCGAATTGTTCCAGGTTGAAGGGGATATGGTGTTTGTTGGGCATTCGCAGGGTGATCTCTTCGACGGCGGCAAATTCTTTCAGCACGTCTTCTCCCATCGCGTATAAGGTATGTTGTACGGATAAACTCTTATGGGTGGAGAAGGTGCGCAGGAGGCGGTTGCGGATGCTGTTGTAGAGGTGGGTGAAATCAAGAGGGGAGGAAGACGCCTGGTATTTCCAGGAGACTTCACATATAGTGGAGAAAATGCGGTCGCTGGTTTCTTTCAGGGTAGTATACTGGTCTTTAATATAATGCTCGAATCCGGAATCGGTTGTTTTAAGGATCAGCAGGTCTTTGATGCCTGTCGTAATGATGATGCCTTGCCGGTCTTTGCGGATGAGGGTGGTATGTTTTTCGGAGCCTCCGTTGACGAAGGAATGGGTATGGGGTTCTCCGTCGAAGATCATTCTGCTCCAGCAGAATTCCGTCAGTTCGGCTGAGGCGGCGGAGATCTGCGGGTTATTAGATAAAAAATGATTGACCAGGACGATCCCGAATTCTTCGATGGAAGCATTGAAGTGTTCTTTAGCCAATGCATATACGGTATTCTTCATCGTGTCGGTAGGCAATATTTTCGTGTTGTCACCGACGGTATGTGCCGTTTCGAAATCGCCTTGCAGGGATATGTTCACTGCGATCTGCCGGATCTCATGCCGGTCGGGAAACCGGAGGATCTTGGACAGGTTGATGGCATTTTTGCCATAGGCGTTGCTATTCAAGCGGGTAATCATACTTCAATATAATTAAATAGTTTTTTATTCTTAACTTTCTTTACAGATGTCTTTTTATGCGCTCCATAGCAAGCAGATGGCCCTCCCCGGCGGGATGAGGGATGCCACGGTCATTATACAGGACGGGCTGATCAGTGGGATCGAGGACGGGTTAGTCAGTGGGATCGACGGGTTGGTCATGGGAACGGGATTGGTGGATGTGGGGGATTGGGTGGTGATGCCGGGTGTCATCGATCCGCATGTGCATATCAATGAGCCGGGGAGAACGGATTGGGAGGGGTTTGATACGGCTACGCGATCCGCGCTGGCCGGGGGGCTTACTACGCTGGTGGACATGCCGCTGAATTCCTCGCCGGTGACGACCACGGTGTCGGCTTTTGATCAAAAGCTGGCGGCGACGGAGGGGCAATTGCACTGTAATAGCGGGTTTTGGGGAGGGGTGGTGCCGGGTAATGAAAAAGAGATCGGGCCTTTAATAAACCGGGGTGTGTTGGGATTCAAGGCTTTTCTTACACATTCGGGCATCGACGAGTTTCCCAATGTGACGGAAGCGGATCTTCGGATTGTCATGCCCGTGATCGCCCGTTATGGGCTGCCTTTGCTGGTACACTGCGAGCTGGAGAGTGGGGTGGGCCAGGATGACGCTGCGGCGGATCCGCGTTCGTACCGGAATTATCTTTTGTCGCGGCCGCCGGGATGGGAGGAGGAGGCGATTGCGCTGATGATACGGTTATGTGCGGAGTACCGGTGCCGGGTCCATATCGTTCATTTATCTTCGGCGGGTTCTCTGGATCTGGTCCGGAAGGCGAAGGATAAGGGATTGCCCTTAACGGCGGAGACGGCGCCCCATTATTTGTATTTTGATGCCGCCAATATAAAAGATGGAGCGACTTCTTTCAAATGTGCGCCTCCTATCCGGTCAAGGGAGAATAATGATCAATTGTGGGAGGGCTTGCGGGAGGGGGTGATCGATTTTGTGGCGACGGACCATTCCCCGGCTCCGCCTGCTATAAAGGAGCTGGAGAGCGGGAATTTTATCAAGGCGTGGGGAGGGATCAGCTCGGTCCAGCTGGCGATGTCTGCTTTGTGGACTTTTACGCGCCAAAAGGGAGTCGCTACGGAGGCACTGGTGAAATGGCTTTGTGAGGGACCGGCGGCGCTGATGGGCGAATCCGGCAGGCGGGGAAAAATAACCCGCGGAGCCATAGCCGATCTGGTGGTATGGAATCCGGAGCGATCATTTCTTGTGACGGAGGGGATGCTGCAGCATAAACATAAGATCACTCCTTATTTGGATGAGCGATTATACGGGGTTGTGGAACAGACCTGGCTAGGCGGGGTGAAAGTTTTTGAGAAGGGAGCGTTGACAGGGTTCAACCAGGGAAAGATTATTTTAAACAGACCGGGCCGGTGAGATGGCTGCCGGTCAGTCAGCGGGAAAACAGTCAAATGAGCAAGGAACTTCAAAGAGCGGAAAAGATCGTAAGGAGGATCCATGAACTGGCTGCTATCAGCGAGGTAAGGGAGGGTATTACGCGCAGATATGGCACGGATGCCTATTTGGAGGGTGCGAATAAAGTGTTGTATTGGATGCGGGAAGCTGGTCTGGAGGCAAGGATAGATGCTATCGGAAATGTCCGGGGGGTGTGGAGGGCTGGTGAGCCGGTTGCCGGTACGCCTGAGCTGGCTTCGGATAGGTCTGAGTTGGCCCTGGATAGACCTAAGCCGGAGGCGAAGACGTCTGATCGTGCTGCTGCGACGCTGGTGATCGCTTCTCATATCGATACGGTGCCGAATGCTGGCCGGTGGGACGGGCCACTGGGCGTGCTCGCGGGGCTGGACCTGCTGGAAAATATCATCGGGATGAAACAACGGGCGCCTTTCGATATCGAGCTGATCGCATTCTGCGACGAAGAAGGCGTGCGATATCATACCACTTATCTCGGCAGCAAGGTAGTGGCGGGCTCTTTTGAGCGGGAGCTGCTGGACCGGAAAGACGAGGAGGGGATTCCTTTGTCAGCTGCCATTCATCGGATCGGCGGGAATGTGGCTAAGCTGGAGGAGGAGGCGATCGCTCCGGGGAACTGGCTGGGTTATTTTGAAATTCATATCGAGCAGGGGCCTGTGCTGGATGAAAAGAAGATTCCGGCGGCTGTGGTAAAAGCGATTGCGGGGCAGATAAGGGCGGAGGTTGTCTTTAAGGGAGTTGCGGGGCATGCGGGGACGGTGCCTATGGAAATGCGCAGCGATGCGTTATGCGGCGCTGCGGAATTTATAGTGGAGCTGGAGAAGCTGGCTTTGGCGGTCCGGCATGAGCTGGTCGCTACTGTGGGGAAACTGCAGGTCCTGAATCCGGCGAGTAATGTTATTCCCGGAGACGTGGTGTGCAGCGTGGATATCCGAAGCGCTGACGGGAAGGTGCTGTCGCAGGCGCATGAAAAGATCCGGGGCTTATGTGCGGCAATCGGTGAGCGGCGTAGGATTGGTGTCGATTGGAAGGTATTGCAGGCTTCCGCTCCTGTCGTATGTGATACGGGGATGAATGAGCTGCTGGGGCGATCTATTTTGGAGGCGGGATATGAGTCTTTGCAACTGGTGAGCGGTGCGGGACATGATGCCGTTCCGGTATCTGCCGTGTCGCCGGTCGCGATGCTCTTCGTTCGTTGTGCTAAAGGGATCAGTCACCATCCGCTGGAGCATGTGGAGACGGCTGATATAGCGGCGGTGATCGCTATATCAGATAAATTTATACAACAATTGATAGCTACATGGAAATATCAGCATTAACAAGATCGGTGGTCAAAAGAGGCAGTCATGCTCTTATCAGCCCGGATGGGTATATCAACAGCGTGGTGCCGGGGTGGACGAATTGTACGGTGAATGTAATCCTCAACGAGCAAATGGGGGCGGGTCTCTGCCAGACAATCGTCACTTTTCAGCAAGGGGGCGGACTCAGCGGGCAGACGGTAGCTTCGCAGGTGTTCTTTTATGTGGTCAGGGGAAAATGCAGGGCGTCGGTTAGCGGGGAGTCGGGGGTGTTGTCACAGGGCCATTTTGTCTATATCCCTATCGGAAAGGAGTATCTGTTTGACCAGATCGAAGAGGGGACGCAGGTACTCAGTTTTCATAAGGTATATGAAAACCTGGAAGGGTTTGCGGTTCCCGGGACGATCTTCGGGGATGCCGGGCAGGTGGCTGGTAAGGAATACCTGGGAGATCCTGCTTTACGGTTGCAGGTGTTGTTGCCCGAACATTTTTCTTTCGATATGGCCGTGAATATTTTTACGTATGATCCCGGCGGTCATCTGCCGATGGTGGAGACGCATATCATGGAGCATGGTCTTCTATACCTGCAGGGGCAGGGCATTTATATGCTGGATCAGCAATGGTATCCTGTGAAAAAAGGGGATTCTATCTGGATGGCGCCGTATTGTCAGCAATGGTTCACGGCTATGGGTAAGGAGCCGGCTGTGTATATTTATTATAAGAATGTGAACCGGCACCCAACTATCGTATAGTTGTCACCGGTATGAATCAATCATTGATAGGACTATTACGCAATCATTACTATGACGATCCTGGAATTGAATAAGCTGGAACCCGCTGCTCTCCGGGAGGCGCTGGGCCTTTGTTGTGGTGCGGCGGCCTGGGTCGAGGGGATGTTGGGGCTTTTCCCGGTTGCTACGGAAGAGGCGCTGCTGCAGGGTGCGGAGCGGATCTGGTATGCCTGCGGGGAAGGGGACTGGCGGGAAGCATTTACGCATCATCCGAGGATCGGGGACTTAGCGAGTCTGAAAGTAAAGTTCGGTTCAACGGGGCAATGGGCGGCGGGGGAGCAGTCTGGTGTGAATGCGGCTTCGGAGGAGGTGTTGAGTGCGCTGGCGGCAGGCAATGAAGCCTATGAACAACGGTTCGGATATATTTTCATTGTGTGCGCTACCGGCAAATCCGCCGTGGAGATGTTGGCGCTGCTGAAGGCAAGGTTGGGGAATACTCCTGAAACAGAAATCCGGATTGCCATGGGTGAGCAAAACAAGATTACCCGGATCCGGTTGGAAAAATTACTGGCATGAGTAAGCTTACGAAATTATTGACATGAGTAAGATAACGACACATATCCTGGATACGGCTGGCGGTTGTCCTGCGGTCGGCGTGAGGGTTATATTATACCGGCAGATGGGGGAGGTAGGACGAACGTTGGATTCGCCAGGAGAGGTAGAGATTGCCAGGAGCACCACGAATAAGGATGGGAGAATAATGGATTGGACAGCTCCCGGCCATGGTATTTATAAGATACGGTTCGAGACGCGGGGTTATTTCGACGGACGTGGGGTGACTTCTTTTTATCCCTGGGTGGATATTTATTTCGAGGTGCCGGCGGAGGGGCATTATCATGTTCCTCTGCTGATAAGCCCTTATGGCTATTCTACTTACCGGGGCTCCTGAGCGCTACCAATCTTCTAAACGATCCATATCTCTGCAAATCTTTTAAACGATCTATATGCAATTGTCTATAAACGAGTCGGATAAGGAGAGTCTTCTCGCCACATTGAAAATCGCTAACCTGAGCTTCCAGCAACAGTATCCTGGTGACCGGCCCGACCGGCAGCCTGTTCATACGCTGTATGGCGGCGCGGATCTTTTTCATTCTGATACCTGTGTGAAGATGGGAGAGATCGCGTTGCGGAGCCTGCAAAGCTATGCACCGGATTTTGCGGCGCTGGCCAGGGTGATACAGCCGGAGGGAACGGAGTATTTGCCGGCTAAGGCAAAAGAGGTGGAGGAGCTGTCGAAGAAGCTGGCGCAGATGAAAGAGGGCGACCGGCGCAGGGAAAAGGCCTGGCTTCCCTGGACGGTGTATCATAAAATGATTAAAAAATTACAGATGGAGCCGGTGGAGGATTTCCGGATCGATTTTGAAGATGGGTTTGGCAATCGTCCGGATGAGGAGGAGGATGCGACGGCTATCCGGGCTGCGCAGGAGCTGGCGAAGGGTATGAAGAATAAGACGGTGGCTCCGTTTATCGGTATTCGGATAAAACCATTTACGGAAGACCTGAAAGACCGGGGGGTACGGACATTGGATTTATTCATCACCAGCCTGGTGCGGGCGACTGGCGGGGATCTGCCGGCTAATTTTGTCGTGATGCTGCCCAAGGTGACGATACCGGAGCAGGTCATTACGTTAGTACGATTATTCGAGCTGATAGAGAAGGTGAATGGGTTGCCGGCGGGCGTTCTTAAGATGGAGATCATGGTGGAGGCTACGCAGATCATCATGGATGAGGAGGGGCGTAATCCTTTGTTACGGATCATCCGGGCCAGCGAGGGGCGTTGCATAGCGGCTCATTTCGGGACCTATGATTATACGGCTTCCTGCGGCATTACGGCCAGGTATCAGACGATGGCGCATCCTGTCTGCGACTTTGCCCATCATATGACGAAGGTGGCGCTGGCGGGAACGGGTATCTTTTTATCGGATGGCGCTACGAATGTCATGCCGATCGGGGTGCATAAGGGGGCTTCGCTGACTCCTGAGCAGGTTTTGGAAAACCGGGAGGCGGTCCATAAGGGCTGGAAGATCTGTTATGGACATACGATGCATTCGCTTATCAATGGTTTTTATCAGGGTTGGGATCTGAATCCGGCGCAGCTGCCTATGCGTTATGCGGCTACGTATACTTTCTTTTTAAGCAGCCTGGAAGATGCTGTGCGCCGGTTGAAAATATTCGTGGAGCGGGCCGCTATTTCTACCCTGACGGGGGATATATTTGACGATGCGGCTACGGGGCAGGGCTTGCTGAATTTCTTTTTAAAAGCGATGAACTGCGGGGCTATCAGTGAAGACGAGGCGTTGGAGACGGGGCTGAGCCTGAAGGAGATCCGCAGCCGATCCTTCTATGAGATTTTGCGGGGCAGGAGAGGGAATGCTTAGTTTTTTTCATTAATTTACTATTTATGCATTTGTCACCCAGAGAAACGGAAAAGCTATTGTTGTTCCTGGCGGGGGAGTTGGCGGAGAAGAGAAAGGCGAGGGGGCTGAAATTAAATTACCCGGAGGCGATCGCGCTGATCAGCAGCCGGTTACAGGAGGCTGCCCGGGATGGGAAGCCCGTTGCGGAACTGATGCGATATGGAGCGACGATCCTGTCGCGGGAGGATGTGATGGAAGGTATTGCTGAAATGATCCCGGAGATACAGATCGAGGCTACTTTTCCGGATGGAACTAAACTGGTGACGGTACATGATCCTATTCGGTAACACCCCCACCCCCTGTCCCCCTAAAGGGGGATGAGAACGGGGAGTGATGAAGACACTTATAAATTTCAATACACATTTATGATACCAGGTGAATATATACTGGCCGGCGGTGACATTGAGTGTAATGTCGGTCGGGTGACAGTGGCGATTACGGTTGTCAATACCGGTGATCGGCCGGTACAGATCGGGTCGCATTTTCATTTTTTCGAAGTGAATAAGGAGATGGCGTTCGACCGGGCAAAAGCGTTCGGAATGCGGCTGAATATTCCGTCCGGTACGGCGATACGATTTGAGCCGGGAGAAGAGAAGGGGGTGACGCTGGTGGAACTGGGGGGGCGCCGGAGGGCCATTGGGTTTAATAATTTAGTGGATGGGGAGACAGGGGCGGAGATCGCCGGAGATAGAGCGGCGGCCGATGACGCGAGCGGGGTTGCTGGTGCCGGGAATGCGGCTTTGGATGCTGCGATGGAGAAGGTGAGGGATCATCATTTTAAAAATAAGCTGCCATGAGCCTACACATCAATCGGATCAAATATGCCAATCTCTATGGTCCTACGACGGGGGATAAGGTGCGGCTGGGGGACACGGACCTGTTGATCGAGATAGAGAAAGATCACACGGTATATGGGGATGAAGCGAAGTTCGGCGGGGGAAAAACCATTCGGGATGGGATGGCTCAGTCGGCGACTGCCACGCGCAAGGAGGGGGTATTGGATTTTGTGATCACCGGTGTTATTATCATCGACCATTGGGGGATTGTGAAAGCGGATATCGGGATCAAAGACGGGAAGATAGCCGGCATTGGCAAGGCCGGGAATCCCGATACGATGGATGTGGATGAGGGGATGGTAATCGGGGCTTCGACGGAAGTGCATGGGGGCGCTGGTCTGATCGCTACGGCGGGGGGAATCGATACGCATATTCATTTTATCTGTCCGCAGCAGATAGAGCATGCCTTATATAGCGGCGTCACTACGATGATCGGGGGAGGGACGGGGCCGGCGGATGGTACGAATGCCACTACGGTTACTCCCGGAGCCTGGAATATTCAGCGGATGCTGGAGGCGGCGGATGCTTTCCCGATGAACCTGGGGTTTTTGGGCAAGGGAAATTGCGCCAGCCTGGCGCCCCTGGAAGAGCAGATCGAGGCGGGGGCGCTGGGATTGAAGATCCATGAGGACTGGGGCTCGACGCCTGCCGTCATCGATGCTTCCTTGCGAATTGCGGATAAATTTGATGTGCAGGTGGCCATTCATACGGATACGCTGAATGAAGCGGGGTTCCTGGAAAGCACGATGGCTGCTATCGGCGGGCGGGTGATCCATACATATCATACGGAGGGGGCGGGTGGGGGACATGCTCCTGATATTATCCGGGCGGCGATGTACCCGAATGTATTGCCTTCTTCTACCAATCCAACTCGTCCGTATACGGTCAATACGATCGATGAGCACCTGGATATGCTGATGGTTTGCCATCATTTGAATAAATCCGTTCCGGAGGATGTGGCGTTTGCCGATTCACGTATTCGTCCGGAAACGATCGCCGCGGAGGACATCCTGCATGATATGGGGGTGTTCAGCATGATGAGCTCGGACTCGCAGGCTATGGGGAGGGTGGGAGAAGTGATCTTACGAACCTGGCAGACGGCTGATAAAATGAAGAAGCAACGGGGGGCTTTGGCCGAGGACCAGGGTAATGATAATTTCCGGGTACGGCGATATGTCGCCAAGTATACGATCAACCCGGCGATCACGCATGGGATCTCGGCGTATGTCGGCAGCCTGGAAGTGGGGAAGATGGCGGACCTGGTATTGTGGAAGCCGGCGTTATTCGGGGCTAAGCCTGAGATGATTATCAAGGGCGGGATGATCATTGCCGGAAAGATGGGTGATCCTAACGCTTCTATCCCTACGCCGCAGCCGGTGATCTACCGTCCTATGTTCGGCGCTTATGGGAAGGCGCTGCATTCGGTGTGTGCGAGTTTCGTATCGGGACTGAGCATTGAAAGGGGAATTGTGCAGCAGTATGGGCTGCAGAAAAAAGTGTTGCCGGTGAAGGATTGCCGGAGTATTGGGAAAAGCAATATGAAGCATAATGACCGGACGCCGTCGATCGAAGTGAACCCGGAGAATTACGAGGTTCGGGTGGATGGGCAGCGGGTTACGTGTGAGCCGGCTAAGGAGCTGGCGTTGGCGCAACGATACTTTTTGTTTTAATAGGGCTCCGCCGGAGATTTCGCGCGGAGAGGCGACGGTTATGCGGAAGGAACAAGGCTACTGCCAGAGAGGAAGACTTTTAAAAACGAATTATGCTGATACAGGAGAAATTGGGGACTATTCAATCTTTTGCTGTCGGGGACCGGGTGGTTGATCCGGTGGGGGTGGAATGGCATGAGACAGGCAAGCGGATCCTGCGTAAGACCACAGGGGGCGGCAGGGAGATCGTCTTGAAATTTTTGCGGGAGAGTCCGGCGCTTGCCGAGGGGGATGTGCTGTATGAAGACGGCGCTTGTGTGGTTGTTGTGGAGATCATGCCGTGTAGTGTCCTTGTCATCCGGGCGGCCTCTTTCCATGCCGTGGCGTCGGTCTGTTATGAGATCGGGAATAAGCATCTGCCCTTGTACTATGAAGAGGCGGAACTGTTGGCGCCCTATGAGGCGCCGTTGTTCCGTATGCTCGTTGCCGGGGGATATGATGTGCGGCAGGAGGAAAGAAAATTGTTGTATCCGTTGAAGACTACCGTGGCGGCGCATGCGCATGCGGGAGGAGGCGGAACCCTGTTCTCTAAGATTTTGCAGCTTACTACCAAACCTGAACCATGAGCCAGGCCCTGTATCGTTTGTTACAGTTAAGCGACCCGGCGCTTCCCATCGGCGGGTATGCTCATTCGGGAGGATTGGAGACCTATGTGCAGGCGGGTGTGGTGAGGAATCGGGCAACGGCGGAGGAATTTGTCCGGGCGATGCTGGCTACCAATCTGCGTTATACGGATGCGGCGCTGGTGACATTGTCGTATACGGCGGCGATGGCGGGTGATCAGGGGACATTGCTGGAATGGGATGCTGTGTGTGAGGCTGTGAAATTGCCGAAGGAGATCCGGCAGGCCAGTCAGAAGCTAGGGCTGCGGTTGCTGAAGATCTTTGATGGAGGGGCTTTTTACAGGGCTGTACAGACAAAGCAGACGCCTGGTCACTATTGTATAAGTTTTGGCCTTTGTGCGGCGGCGTTGGGGATTGGGTTGCGGGAGGCATTGACTGGATTCTATTACAATGCGGCGGCGGGTATGGTGACGAACTGTGTGAAGCTGATACCTATCGGGCAGCAGGATGGGCAGGATCTGCTGTTTTCCCTGCAGGCGCTGATCGAAGAATTGGTGGAGGGAACGATGGCGCCGGACCTGGATTTAATCGGGGTCTGTTGTCCGGGGTTGGATATCCGATGTATGCAGCATGAGCAGCTGTATTCGAGATTGTATATGTCGTGAAGAGAGGACTGCGGTGGGGTAGGCTGATGTTGGAGGGAGATGATGGTCAGTAGAAATTAAAAAATAAAATGATGCAGGAAAGAAATTATATAAAGATCGGGATTGCCGGGCCGGTGGGTTCGGGCAAGACGGCGTTGATCGAAAGACTGAGCAGGGCACTGGCGAAGGAGTATAGTATCGGGGTGATCACCAATGATATTTATACGAAGGAGGATGCGGAGTTCCTCACGCAGCATAGTCTTCTGGCAGCTGACCGTATTATCGGGGTGGAGACGGGGGGCTGTCCTCATACAGCTATCCGGGAAGATGCCAGCATGAACCTGGAAGCGGTGGAGGAGATGGCGAACCGCTTTGGGGATCTGCGGATCGTCTTTATCGAGAGCGGCGGGGACAACCTGTCGGCTACGTTCAGCCCGGACCTGGCGGACCTGAGCATTTTCGTTATCGATGTGGCGGAGGGGGATAAGATCCCGCGAAAGGGCGGGCCGGGTATTACGCGGAGCGACCTGCTCATCATTAACAAGATCGATCTGGCGCCTTATGTGGGAGCTAGTCTGGAAGTGATGGAGCGGGATGCGCGGAAGATGCGTAAGGGGTATCCTTTTGTCTTTACAAATCTGGTGAGCCTGGAAGGGCTGGACAGTGTGATCGGCTGGATAAGGCGGTATGCGTTGCTGGAAGAAGTAAACGAGCCGAGGCTATGGCGATGAAGGCGACAGTTACGATCCGGGCGGCGCTGCGGGATGGGGTCACCTGTCTCCGGGAGAGTTATTTTACACCTCCCTTTAAGGTGGCGAATATTACGGAAGATAAAAAAGATCTTTTGCTGCACCTGATGCTGATGTGCTCTTCGCCGGGCATATTGGATGAGGATGTTTATACGATCCGGGTAGAGCTGGAGGAAGGCTGCCGGCTGCAGTTGCATACGCAATCGTACCAGCGGCTCTTTCAAATGGAGAAGGGCGCCAGTCAGCAAATGGAGGTTCTTGTGGGACCTGGGGCATCGTTCTGTTATCTGCCGCACCCCTGTGTACCGCATGCAAATGCCATTTTCACCGGTCGAAATAAGATCTTTTTATCGGAGGGGGCCAGGCTGATCTGGGGGGAGGTGCTGACTTGCGGGAGAAAGCTGAGCGGGGAAATTTTTCGTTTTTCGAAATACCAATCGATCACGGAGGTTATTCAAAATGGTAAGCTGGTGCTACGGGAAAATATAAACCTGCAGCCTTCTGTGATGGATATGAACGCATTGGGACAGCTGGAGGGATATACGCATCAGGCCAGTTTGCTATTTATGGGAGGAGACGGTGAGGGCGCGCGCGGCGAGTTGCTGCGGAAGGAGGTGCTGGATTATCTGGCGGGGCAGGTTGGGATGTTGAGCGCCATGAGTACGGGGCCGGGTGCGAGTTTGGTGATCCGGATGCTGGGAAATCAGGCGGAACCATTGCATGATTGTCTGAAGGGAATTGCGGGGATTTTATCTTTTGCAAAGCCATTGGCTTATGCGGGCTGACACTAAATCATTCATTCATGCAGGCTGAGCTGGAAATATTGATGATCGCTGCTGTGACGGTGGCTTGTTTGCATACGGTCACGGGGCCGGATCATTATCTGCCTTTTATTGCGCTGTCGAAGTCGAGGGGATGGTCGTTTACAAAGACGATCTGCTGGACCCTTGTCTGCGGTTGTGGTCATGTGTGGAGTTCGGTGTTGCTGGCACTTGGGGGGGCTGCGATCGGATGGTCTTTGTCAAAAGTAAAATGGATGGAGAATATCCGGGGCGGGGTGGCGGGATGGGCTATGATCGGTTTCGGTCTCCTTTATGGTATCTGGGGCCTGCTGCGCGCCTGGCGGAACAGGCCTCACAAGCATTTTGATATTTATGAGGATGGCTCGGTGTATGTGTATGAGCATAAGCATGGGGCGCCGGTCAGACCGCAGGATCGGCATGTGGTCACTCCCTGGGTCTTATTTATTGTTTTTGTGCTGGGGCCTTGTGAGCCGATGATACCGCTGTTGTACTTTCCCGCGGCGAAGAATTCCTGGCCGGGAATGCTGTTGCTGATCGTCGTTTATACTTTTTTTACGCTTGCTACGATGGTGTTCATGGTGACGGCTGGTTATTATGGCCTTGCTTTTATGAAGCTGGAGAAGCTGGACCGCTATGTACACGCGCTGGGGGGATTGACGCTTTTTATTTGCGGGGCGGGTATGGTTTTTATGGGTTGGTAATATATAAAAAGAGTCCCCGCACCTTTGGTGCGGGGACTCTTTTTATATATTATTTAGCTGTTTTTTCGTAGACTTCCCAGCTATTACTGCCGGTAGACCGCAGGACAATTTTATAATCCGCGTTTTCCAGTGATACATAGTAGCAGTTTTGGCCATCTCCGTTCAATTCGAACAATTCGGTGATCCAGCAATCGCTGTAATTCTTTTTCAGATTGATCATCAGTTCGATTGGCAGTTGGGACGAAAGGATGTTCCTGGTTACGGCCAATAAATCGCCGTTGTCGGAATAGAAGGCGAACAGGATCATGTCGTTCATTTTGAACGTGAGTTTCGTGAAGTGGGTGCGGACTTCCGAGCTTATCAGTTTGGCGTTCTTAAAATCCTTCTGGAAGGAGGCTTCGATCTGACCGCTGATACTGTCTGGTGCGGCTGCAAAGCTATAGCTGATAGTAACGGTGAATAATAAGGCGAGGGTGAAGGCGATTTTTTTGCTCCTGTTGATGATGTTTTGGTTGAGGAGGCTGATTGACTGTTTCATAACTTTATTTTTAATGTTGTTGTTTGCGTTGTTTGATTTCTTGATTTCGATCGGTTGACATAACAAAGATAATGCTTTTGGAAGGTACTATGCAATATATAGTACAATGAATGGCATAATACTATTATGAACGGCAAGAAAAAAGGGATGAACTGCGGGGATCTCTTTTTTGATTTGATTTTTATTCATGATTTCGGTTTTATTCGTGTTATAATTTTTGTCGATGCGCCGGTTTGTCCGGTATGGGGGTAGATGCCAGTGGAGTGCCACAATAATAATATGTTGATAATCAATACTTTGATATTTTTTATAGGAATGGGCATTGTCCAGAAATGATACACCGGTTGTCCGATTGTGCTCCCGGGGAGGCGGCGAGCGGGGGATTGGCGGCCTGGGATTGTTGATGGCTGGAAGGGCTCGCGTAGCCGATGTCGCTTTTGGTTACCTTTGTCCGTCAAAGCTGCAATCCTGGTATACAGGCGTTGCAGGATACGCTTTACACAATTGACGGAAAATGGAAAGTTCAACTTTGAATAATTTGAATCCGATAGAAGAAGTAATAGGATCCACGGATATTTACCTGTTGGATCAGATCATGAAAGGCCGGTATAAAACGAATGACGCCATTCTGGATGCGGGTTGTGGATATGGCAGGAATATGCATTGGTTCCTCCGGAATAATATCGTCATTTACGGTGTAGATCAGGACGTGAATGCTATTCATGATCTGCAGCACCGGCACCCTACGGTCGCAGAGCGATTCCGTCAGTCGGCAGTAGAAAAGATCCCCTTTGAGAATGATCAATTCGATCACATTATCAGCAGTGCAGTATTACATTTTGCAAAGGATACCGCGCATTTCCGGCAGATGATCGCGGAAATGGTGCGTGTTTTAAAACCCTTGGGTTCGTTATTCATCCGAATGACGTCCGATATAGGTATTGAAGACAACGTGCAGCTGGCAGGAGACGGTGTGTATGATATTCCCGATGGCTCCCGCCGATTTCTGTTGACCAGGACTATCCTGGCGGATATCATGCAAAAGAGCAGGTTATCCTTTCTGGAGCCGCTGAAAACGGTTAATGTGAATGATATACGCTGTATGAGTACGGTGGTGTTGAAAAAATCAATCTGATCCTTGATGAAGTGAATGCGGGGTATGGATGAAAAAAGGAAACCGGACGTGAAGTCCGGTTAATTATAAAAATGAGAAAACGGACCTTAGGTCCGTTTTTGGTGGAGAATACCGGAGTCGAACCGGTGACCTCTTGCATGCCATGCAAGCGCTCTAGCCAACTGAGCTAATTCCCCGTTTGGGAGTGCAAATATATAAGATTTTAGATCAAAAAAAACTTTTTGAATGGGAGGGAAAAAATAAGGGGCGGGAGGAGGATGAAAATAAGGGATAAAATAGCCTAATTTTGGAAGCGGGGTCATTGGTTGGCACCGGATCGACCGCAATAAAGCAGTATTTTATGGGAGTATGGCGACAGATTGCAGAATATCTCTACATTAAGAAAAGAGATCCCGATGCGGATCGTTCAGGCTGGCTACGCTATATGCATGGAATCAACCGGATCTCCATTTTCATGTTCCTTGCAGCCGTGATCATTATGATCATCCGGGCGATTTTTTTTAAACGACATTAGGTGGGATGTGTCCGAAAAAGAGGGCTGACGTGGCCAGGTGAGCCTGGTTTGGGATGGGGGTGATGAAATGGGGTGAGGGGCGCTCAATGATGCATAAACTGCAGGATGCTTTTGGCCGCATTGGCGGATGCATGGCCTCCCTGGCTTAGGATATCCTTCAGGTTTTTGTAATCTTCGCGGAGCTGTTGCTGCCGCCGGGGATCATTCAGCAAACCATCCAGTTCTTTTTGCAGATTTTGCGGGGTGAGCTCATCCTGGATCAATTCTTTCACCACTTCTTTATCCATGATGAGGTTGACGAGGGAAATGTATTTTACCTTGATCAGTCGTCTGGCGATCTGGTAGGAGATGGCGCTTCCCTTGTAGCAGACCACTTCTGGTACGCCGAATAAGGCGGTTTCAAGTGTGGCGGTACCCGAGGTGACGCAGGCCGCCTTTGCCTTACTCAACAATGAATAGGTGTCGTTGCGAACGGAAGAGACATTAGGATATGCTTGTAGCAGCTCCGTGTAAAAATCATCTTCCAGGCCCGGGGCCTTCGCCACCACAAACAAATGATCCGGAAAGAACCGGCATACCTGCAACATAATGGGCAATTTCTTTAATATTTCCTGCTTACGGCTCCCGGGCAGCAGAGCGATAATAGGACGCGAGCTATCCGAGAGGGGGGCTGCTGGCTGGTTGGCCGGGGTGGTTGCCTTGAAGCTGTCAATGACTTCCACCAGGGGATGGCCGACATACTCTACGGGGT
Organism: Puia sp.; assembly: GCA_035555335.1. Classification (GTDB taxonomy): domain Bacteria; phylum Bacteroidota; class Bacteroidia; order Chitinophagales; family Chitinophagaceae; genus Puia. The sequence goes on along the minus strand of DATMGS010000014.1, from coordinate 339,416 downwards.
ACTGCCACTTCTGATAGAACTCCCTCTCGAAAGGAAGGATGACGAGCATCTTGTCTACGGATTCTTTTATCTGTTTCACGCGATTCTCCTTCCAGGCCCAGACCTGCGGAGAAATATAATAAATAACTTTCAATCCCTGTGCATGGGCCCATTTTGCGATCCTGAGATTGAAGCCCGGATAGTCCACGAGGATCAAGGCATCCGGTTGGTAAGACAGGATATCGTCTTTACAGAATTGGAGGTTTTTGAAGATGGTCCTGAGATTGCTGAGGACTTCCACAAAGCCCATAAAGGCAAGGTCTTTGTAATGCTTGACCAATACGGCTCCTGTTGCCTGCATCAGGTCTCCGCCCCAGCAGCGGATCCCGGTGGTGGCATCCAGCTTTTTTAATTCCTTGATAAGATTGCTTCCGTGCAGGTCTCCGGAGGCCTCTCCGGCAATGATGTAATACTTCATGGAGGGATAAAGATAGTAACTTACGTTATATTCGCGTATGTCTTTGTCTTCCTCCCCCCTGAAGAGAGAAATCGGGTTATTGCAGGCTACTTCTATCAACATGATCGATATGGTGGGCATCGGCCCTTTCGTGATGATGTCTATTGTAATCAAGACGGTAGGCAGCAATCTCTTTTTATGGGCATGGATATTCGGGGCGGTGACGGCATTGATCGACGGGATGATCTGGAGTGAGCTTGGCGCTGCTTATCCCCTGGCCGGGGGGAGCTATAATTTTCTAAAGGAGGCGTATGGGAAAAAGGCCGGGCCGCTGCTATCTTTTCTATTCGTTTGGCAGACTTGTCTGATGTCTTCGCTGGTGGTCGCATCGGGCGCCATCGGATTTGCCCAATACTTTGATTACCTGGTTCCGTTGGGTTTCTGGGGGGAAAAGATCGTTTCGGGTACCCTGGTCGTCGCGATAACAGCGCTGCTCTATCGCAATACCCGGGCCATCGGTAAGATATCCGTATTCTTATGGTCAGGAGTGATTATCACCATCCTCTGGATTATCATCAGCGGGTTCACTCATCGCAGGGTGCATTATTCTTTTATGCCATCCGGGGATCAATCTCTCTTCAGTTTGTCTTTTGTGGCGCTGGTTGGCCAGGCTTCCATAAAGACGATCTACAGTTACCTGGGCTATTACAATGTCTGTCACCTGGGCGGTGAGATCAAGAACCCCGGCCGGAATATTCCGCGGAGTATCTTTATTTCGATATTTTGTATTGCGGCCCTTTATCTTGCCATGAACCTGAGTATCGTAGGGGTGATTCCGTGGCAGGAGGCTATGAAGTCCAAATTCGTCGTTAGCCTTTTCATGGAAAAAATATATGGCGCCCGGACGGCCCAGCTGGCTACTGTGCTGGTGCTGTGGATCGCCTTTGCCTCGCTGTTTGCCGTCATTCTGGGGTATTCGCGGGTGCCTTATGCCGCGGCGGCAGATGGAAGTTTCTTTCCTTTTTTCGCCAAACTGCATCCACGGAAAAATTTTCCTTATATCTCCCTTTTGTTCGTCGGAGGGCTGGGGTTTATTTTCAGCATGCTGCTAAAGCTGGCGGATGCTATCAACGCCATCCTGGCCATGCGGATACTGGTTCAGTTCGTTGCGCAGGCGATAGGGGTGATCCTGTTGCGGCGCCGGAAGGGTACCCGGGACCTCCCTTTTAAGATGTGGCTTTATCCGCTGCCGGTGATCCTTTCCGTTGCGATCTGGCTTTTTGAATGGTATTCCACGGGGGTTGCCGCTATCGCGGGCTTGTCACTCGTCGCCTGCGGGATCATCGTTTATTACCTGGGCCGTAAGAGGTGGGAGATGGGAAAAAAGTAGTAGTTTGTGTCCTCTTAATTTTTCTATATGCAACGCAGAAAATTCGTCCGGCAAAGTGTATTGGCTTCGGCAGGTTTATTGGCAGCAGGGGGCGCTATTGGCGCAACGGGTTTGACAAGGGGTGGGGGCAAAGATGTGATGGGGGCCGATACAGCGGGCGCCGCCGGGGTGGCTGGTGTGCCGGGGGATTTCCCGGTGGTGCGTATCCCGGAGTCTGCGCGTAAATTCAAGAGTATTTCCGTAGAGAAAACGATCCGTGATGTGAGGAGTAATATCGGGAATAAGGAGATCGGATGGTTATTCGAGAATTGTTTCCCCAACACCCTTGATACGACGGTGACATTCGAACTGGCCGATGGGAAACCCGACACCTATGTCATCACGGGGGATATCGACGCTATGTGGTTGCGGGACAGCAGCGCCCAGGTATGGCCTTATCTCTCTTTAACCAAAGAGGACAAGGACCTGCAGCAGCTCATTAAAGGAGTTATTCACCGGCAGGCTAAATGTATTTTGAGAGACCCTTATGCCAATGCTTTCTATAAAGACGCAAATAAGATCAGCGAATGGAAGTCGGATTCTACGGATATGAAGCCGGGCGTTCACGAAAGGAAATGGGAGATCGACAGCCTTTGCTATCCCATCCGCCTGGCTTATGGCTACTGGGAAGAGACAAAAGACATATCCGCCTTTGATAAAGAATGGGTCGCAGCCATGGCAACGATTGTGAAGACTTTCCGGGAACAACAGCGGAAGGATGGCGATGGCCCGTACCATTTTCAGCGGAATACCCAGCAGCCGACGGATACGCTGCCTATGCATGGTTATGGCTTCCCTACCAAAAAAATTGGATTGATCCATTCCATGTTCCGTCCCAGTGACGACGCTACGGTCTATCCTTTCCTCATCCCATCCAACCTTTTCGCGCTGAGCAGCCTGAGAAGCCTACGTACGATCCTGACGACGATGAAGATAGAACAATCCCTTTCGGATGCCTGTTTTGCGTTGGAAAATGAACTGATCAATGCCCTGAATGAATATGCCGTCGTTAGCCATCCTGTCTATGGAGATGTCTTTGCGTACGAAGTGGACGGATTTGGCAATCGTACCTTCATGGACGATGCGAATGTGCCCAGCCTGCTGGCATTGCCTTATCTGCAATCGGGAGCGTTCGCCGGGGATCTTTCGGTATTGCACAGCGATAAAAAAGGATATATGGTATACCAGAATACCCGCCGGATGGTATTGAGTGATGCCAATCCATTTTTCTTTAAAGGCAAAGCAGGAGAGGGGATCGGCGGGCCGCACGTGGCGATCGACATGATCTGGCCGATCAGTATCATTATGCGGGGACTGACCACGCACGATCCGCAGGAGATCGGTCTATGCCTGAAGATGCTGCAGAACAGCCATGCCGGCAAGGGGTTCATGCATGAATCCTTTCATAAGGACGATGCGTCGAAATTCAGCAGGGCCTGGTTTGCCTGGGCGAATACGCTGTTTGGCGAGTTCGTGCTGAAGACTTACCGGGAAAGGCCGGCGTTGTTGTCTTAAAGTTCATGAAATAGACAATGTTTATTTTTTCGGCCCGGTAGTATATCAGACAATACCCACTAAGTTGTTTTCACCAGATAGTAATTCTTTTTGCCTTTCTGTACGAGGATGTATTTCCCGTGCAGCAGGAGGCTGTTGTCGACGGCGAGCTTAACCGTCTCCACTTTTTTGCGGTTAACGCTGACGCCTCCGCCTTCGACGAGCTTGCGGGCTTCGCCTTTGCTGGAGAAGATGCCGGTCTCTGCGAGGAAGGTGACGATGTCTATGCCTCTGGCGATCTTTGCCGCGGGATAGTCGAACCGGGCGACGCCGTCGATGGATTCGAGGTCTTGTTCACTGAGGGAGTCTGCCGGGGCGGACTGGTTGGAAAAGAATTTTTCGGTATCTGCTATCGCTTTGTGATAGCCCTCTTCCCCATGCACGAAGAGGGTCACTTCATGGGCCAGGGTCTTTTGAAGGGGCCGGGCCTCGGGGTGTTCGCTCTGTTGCCGGAGGAGGTCGGCGATAGTGTCTTTGGGCAGAAAGGTGAAGAGTTTGATCCATTTTTCGGCGTCGGCGTCCTTGGCGTTAAGCCAGAACTGGTAGAAGAGGTAGGGGGAGGTCTTGACCGGGTCGAGCCAGATATTGCCTTTTTCTGTTTTCCCGAATTTGCCTCCGTCCGCCTTGGTGACGAGGGGGCAGGTAAAGGCAAAGGCTTCGCCGCCCGCTTTGCGCCGGATCAGTTCGGTGCCGGTGGTGATATTACCCCACTGATCGCTGCCGCCCATCTGGAGTTTGCAGTTTTTATTCGTGTATAGCCAGTAAAAATCGTATCCCTGAACCAACTGATAGGTAAATTCTGTGAAGCTCATTCCATTTTCCCCATCCAATCGCTTGCGAACACTGTCTTTTGAAGACATGTAATTTACTGTAATGTGTTTGCCTACGTCCCGGATAAAGTCCAGGAAGCTGATTTGGCGGAACCAGTCATAGTTATTGGCCATTTCGGCGGCATTGGGCCGGGAGGGGCTGAAGTCCAGGTATTTTTCCAATTGGCGTTTGACGCAGGCGAGGTTATGGTTGAGGATGTCTTCGCTCAGGAGGTTTCTTTCTTCGCTTTTGCCGCTGGGGTCCCCCACCATGCCGGTAGCTCCTCCGACGAGCGCAATAGGCTTATGGCCAGCCTTTTGTAAATGGACCAGGAGTAAAATGGGCACGAGGCTGCCGATATGCAGGCTATCGGCGGTCGGATCGAATCCGATATAGCCGGTGGTCATTTCTTTCTTCAGCTGTGCTTCTGTACCGGGCATAATATCCTGTATCATACCTCTCCAGCTTAATTCTTCGATCAGGTTCATAGCTTGTATATCCATGTAATTATTCTCGGTAGTCAATATTTTTAAGGATGCCGATGCGTGCGACCCCCTTCATTATGATTGTCTTAGCATCGCATTTGGCAAAAATAAAGTATTTAGAGTATTTTGCCTTCCTGTTGGGGTTTTCGGGTACAATATTGTGAGTGAAAGCCCGTTATACAAAACAGGTTTGTGCGGGATCTGCTTTTTAGAGCGATCGGGCAGGCCTGAATGGATCCCCAAAAACCCTTGAAGCATCCACATCCGTAAAAAACCATAATGTTGGCTTATGTTGAAAAGAATGCGGGGTTTGCTTTGTCCAGGGACCGTAAAGATATATACCAGTCAGATGACAAAAACTTACCCCTTTATAATTGCCGTCGGATCCCTTTTACTATGCCTGTCTGCATCTGCACAATTCACTAAATATTCGAATGAGTTTCTAAATATCGGGGCGGGCGCCCGGGGTATGGCAATGGCCGGCGCCCAGGTTGCTTCTGTGTCGGATGGGACGGCGGGCTATTGGAACCCGGCTGCATTGGCTAATATCAGGGACAAGCCGCAGCTCAATCTCATGCACTCGGAGTATTATGCCGGGATCGGAAAGTATGACTTTGCCAACCTGGTGCTTCCGCTGAAAGATAATAAGAGAACGATCGGGTTGACGCTGCTGCGTTTTGCCGTCGATGATATCCCCAATACCATCCTGCTGGTGCAGTCTGACGGGACGGTGAATTTCGATAATATAACTACCTTTTCTTCCGCGGATTATGCTTTTATTTTCTCTCTGGCGCAAAAGGCCGATCTGGCTAAGAACCGGAACATCAATTTCGGGATCAATGCCAAGGTGATATACCGGAAGGCGGGTAGTTTTGCCAGTGCCTGGGGGTTCGGGTTTGATGCGGGCGCCCAGATCATCGGCAATCGTTGGAAGTTGGGTGTCATTGCCAAGGACGTGACGACTACTTTCAATGCCTGGTCTTTCAGCATCGATCAGCAGATGCGGGAGGTATTCTATATGACGCAGAATGAGATTCCCACTAAATCCACGGAGTTGACTGCTCCTCAGCTGATCCTGGGGGGCTCTTATAGTTTCAGGCTGAGCCGGAAGATAAGTTTGCTGGCGGAGGCGGATCTGGATGTGACTTTTGATGGCCGGCGCAATACGGTGATCAGCTCCAATCCTGTCAGCATCGACCCTAAGCTGGGGCTGGAATTAAATTATAAAGATGTCTTCTTCGTAAGGGGGGGCATCAATAATTTTCAGCAGGCGCTGGATGATAAGGATACGCTCAATCAGCGGAAAATATGGATCTATCAGCCTAGTGTAGGGGCTGGGTTCAAGGTAGGGGATGTACAGATCGATTATGCGTTTACGAACCTGGCTAACCAGTCTTATCCGCTGTATACGCATGTATTCTCGATCAGGGTCGACCTGGAGCGAAAGAAAGCAATTAAGAAATAGATAGATTGACCGATAAACCGAAACTAATCAATAAACCGAACTGACTGATTAACCGAACCCGAAACCGAATATTATGAAAAACTTTTTTACTATAGCTCTCTTGCTGGCGACTCTGGGTCTTTGTGCTCAGAATTACAATAACGAGTGGATCGATTATAGTAAGACTTATTACAAGTTCAAGGTAGGGGCTACCGGGCTGTATCGTATTCCTCAATCGGTGCTGGCGACTGCGGGGCTGGGAGGTCAGCCGGCGCAGAATTTTCAATTGTTCCGTAACGGGCAGGAGGTTCCGATCTATACGTCGGTGGCGAGCGGTGTATTGGGCAGCAGCGATTACGTCGAGTTCTGGGGCCAGATCAATGACGGGGCGCCGGATCAGCCGCTTTACAGGAGCGCCAGCTATCAGCATACGCAGCATTGGAGCCTGGAGACGGATACGGCTGTTTATTTCCTGACGGTGAATACCAGTGGGAATGCGTTTCATTTTATCAATACGAATAATGATACGACGGGCACTTTGCTGGCGGCGGAACCTTATTTCATGCATAAGGCGGCCGGTTATTTCAAGCAGGGGATCAATCCGGGTTTTGCCCAGGTGGTGGGGGAGTACATTTATTCTTCTTCTTATGATATCGGGGAGTTCTGGGCCACCAGTCAGATCTCTCCGGGCGCTCCTTTTACGGATAATCAATCTAATTTGTATGTATATGGGTCGGGGCCGGATGCGAGCATCCGTTTTGGCATGACGGGTTGTGCCGACAATGCGCGTACGGTCCGGTTGTCGGTGAATAATACGGTGTTGGCCGATACGGTGATGAATAGTTTTTTCGATCTGCTGACGTCGAGGGTGGTGCCCTTGAGCCTGATCGGGGGGGGGGCGGCCAGCGTGCAGTTCACTAATAATTCTACTGTTTCGACGGACAGGATGGTCGCTTCTTTTTATGAGTTGGATTATCCGCGGCAGTTTAATTTCGGGGGGCAGCCCAATTTTTATTTCGAGCTGCCTGCGAAGAGCGCGGGTTATTTTTTGAAGATCAATAATTTTGGCATTTCGGGGAGTATCCCTCCCGTGTTATATGATATTACGAATGGGTTGCGTTATACGGCGATCGTAGGGCCGGGCAGTACCTTGTCTTTTTTGCTTGGCGGGACTGTGTCAACCCGGAAGATGGTGTTGGTGAATGAGGATCCTTCCACGGTGCAGACGGTAACGGGGCTGACGAGTAAGACGTTTGTGAATTTTTCCAATTCGGCCAACCAGGGTAATTATATTATTATCAGTCATCCTACGCTATATACAGGTTCGAGTGGTAATAATCCTGTTGCTGACTATAAGACTTACCGCAGCTCTGCGGCGGGTGGTAGCTTTAATGCCCAGATGTATGATATCAATGAGCTGGTGGACCAGTTTGCCTTCGGGATCAAAAAACATCCGTTGTCTATCCAGAATTTTCTCCGGTATGCCCGGGCGGTCTTTGCGGCCAAGCCTCAGTATGTGTTATTGATCGGGCATGGGATGACCTATTCGGATTACAATTATTATGCGGAGTCGCTGCACGATCCTTTAGCGGACAGACTCAACCTGGTGCCTACTTTCGGGGCTCCGGCTTCCGATAATAAGATAAGTGCGGCCAATGGCGTCGATGCTGTCCCTGTGACCCCTATCGGCAGGCTGTCGGTCGTGTCGGGTCCTGAGATCGAGAACTATCTGAATAAGTTGAAGGACTATGAGCAGGTGCAGGCTAATGCTTCCAATACGATCGCCGGGAGGTTGTGGATGAAGAATGTCCTGCATCTTACCGGGGCCAGCGAGCCTTACCTGGGAGCGATCCTGTGTAATTATATGAATTCTTATGCGCAGATCATCAGCGATACGCTGGTGGGGGCCAATGTATCTACCTTGTGCGACGGAAATGCCAGCCAGGTAAGTCAGGTGCCGGGTGGATTGGTAGCGAGCCTGTTTTCCAGCGGATTCAGTATGCTGAATTATTTTGGCCACTCTTCCAATACGACCCTTGGTTATAATCTGGATGATCCAAAGGATTACAACAATATTGACAAATACCCTGTTTTTTACCTGAATGGTTGTGACGCGGGTGATTTCTTTATTTATGATAATCAGCGGTTCGGGCCTAGCCAGACCTTGTCTGAAAAATATGTCCTGGCTAAAGACCGTGGATCTATTGCCGTTATTGCCAGCACCAGTTTCGGCATTGTTAATTACCTGAATATCCTTTTGTATGGTCTTTATAATCTGATAGACCAGGGAGATTATGGAAAGTCCATCGGCATTATTCAGAAGGACGCCATCCAGGCATTGGTAAATGTGGCGCCCGGGGACTATTTTGCCCGGCTGCATGCGGAGCAAATGACTACACATGGGGACCCTTTTCTGAAACTGAACCAGGGAGCTACTGACTATGATATCGAGGCTTCGCAGGTGCAGATCAATCCCAGTTTCATTTCTATCAGTAATAGTACGTTCGACGTTAAAGCCAGGTTCTATAACCTGGGCAAAGTCGTATCAGATTCAGTCATTATCCAGGTACAACGAACCTATCCGAACGGGACTACGGCTCTTCTGCTTAACAAGAAAATAAAGGGTATCCGTTATTCGGATTCTATCGACCTAACCGTCCCGATCGTAGGTACCCGCGACAAGGGGCAAAATAAGATTACTGTTACTATTAATCCGGGAAATTTAATCCCCGAGGTGACTTATTTGAATAATTCCGTTACTACTAATATTTATATATATCAGGATGAGGCTACGCCGGTCTACCCGTATAATTATTCCATTATCAACACTGCTACCTCTAAACTCATAGCATCTACTTCCAATCCAATGGGCGCCAGTCAGCAGTATGCCATGGAGCTCGATACCACGCAATTATTCAATTCCCCGGGGATGGTGACTAAATTCCTGGTATCTTCAGGCGGAGAACTGGAGTTCGATCCCGGCATTACCTTCCGGGATAGTACTGTCTATTATTGGAGAGTAGGGTTGGTCCCTTCGACAACGGGAGGGCAATATATTTGGGATTATGCTTCCTTTATTTATATAGATCCCGCACGAAGCTCTACCGGGTTCAATCAATCCCACTATTTCCAGCATCTGGGTTCTGCTACCGACAGTATGACCCTTACGGCAGATCGTTTGTGGACATTTGGGATGACCAGTCACAACATATACCAAAGAAATACGGTTTATCCTGATGGTGGGACCCATGATGATATTTTTTCAGTAGCTGTCGACGGGAATCTATATATACAAAGTGCTTGTGTGGGGGCTTCCCTGATATTCAATGTGTTTGATCCGGTTACCTTAAATGCCTGGAAAAATGTCGATGCGAATGGGAACAATTTATACCTGAGTGGAAGCGGACCGGCTAATTGTAATCCAACCCGTAACTGGAATATCGAATTTTCCTATATGGATGTCCAGGACCGGTATAAGATGATGCGGTTTATGGATAGCATCCCCAATGGATTTTATGTAACTGTGAAAAACATTCCTTTCGATTATCAGTCCGGCAATACTTACGCGGCGGACTGGCATGCCGATACTGCGTTGTATGGCGCCAATAATTCCCTGTACAACCGGTTGGTCAATGCCGGTTTTGCCGGGCTTGATTCTATTAACGTTCCCCGGGCTTTTGTTTTTATTTATAAAAAAGGAGACTTATCGTTCACTCCGCAATATAGAATTGGGGTAATTCCTTCGGATGAACTCACCTTATCGACGGATTGCCCCTCGCCTTTTTATACAGGTATAGCTACGTCTCCGAAGTTCGGACCTGCTAAGAAATGGAATTCATTACATTGGCGGGGGCATGACCTGACCAGCCCGGTTACCGATACAGTGGGATTGCAGTTGATAGGCGTGGATACACTCGGTAATTCCACCAACTTATACAATCTGAGCCGGTCTATCCAGGATTTTGATATTTCGGCTGTCGATCCCAAACAATATCCTTACCTGCAATTGAAACTCACTACCTCGGACAGCGTTCACGCCAAACCATTTCAGCTGGACTACTGGCGGGTAAATTATACGCCGGTACCTGAAGGGGCGCTGGCGCCGAATATTTTTTTGAAGTCACAGGATTCGGTAGTTCTGGGGCAGCCCCTGGAGTTTGCCATTGCTTTTAAGAATGTAAGTCCCTATGCATTTGATAGTATGCGTATTCAAATGTATATATTAGACAGGAATAATATAATGCATACGATTCAATTACCCCGAAGGAAGCCTCTTATCAGCGGGGACACCCTGACTTTGGACTATGTTATCGACACGAAGGCATACACCGGGGCCAATACGATTTATATTAATTTTAACCCGAATAATGATCAGCCAGAGCAATATCTCTTTAATAATTTCCTGTATAAAACCTTTTATGTAAAGGGGGATAGCCGAAATCCTCTGATGGATGTGACCTTCGACAATGTTCATATCCTGAATAATGATATCGTATCGGCCAAGCCCCACATTCAAATCAAATTGAAGAGTCAATCCCAATATCTGTTATTGACGGATACTTCTCTGATTACCGTGCAGGTGAAGTTTCCCGACGGGTCGTTGCATAATTATGGATTCAACAGCGATACGCTGCGGTTTACTCCGGCAACAAGCGCCAATAATAATGAAGCTACGGTGGATTTCACCCCTGCCTTTACTCAGCAATATAATGCCACCGGGGATAATTACGAGTTAATCGTTTCAGGTAAGGACGCTTTGGGAAATACAGCCGGAACGACGCCGTACCGGATCGGATTTAAGATAATTACGAAGGCGATGATCTCCAATCTGCTGAACTATCCCAATCCGTTTACTACTTCCACGGCCTTTGTGTTTACAATAACGGGTAGTGATGTGCCGCAGAATATTAAAATTCAGATCCTGACGATTACCGGAAAGATTGTCCGGGAGATTACAAAGGACGAACTGGGACCCTTGCATGTGGGAAGGAATATCACGGAATTTAAATGGAATGCTACGGATATGTATGGTCAGCGATTGGCGAACGGCGTATATTTGTATCATGTCGTGACGAATTTGAATGGCAAGTCCCTGGATAAGTACACGGCTTCAGGGGATAATACCGATAAGTACTTTAACAATGGTTATGGCAAAATGTACCTGATGAAATAGCGGCTTGATTAAAAAGGTATAGGCATGAAATTTAAGAAAAGCATGATTTCGCGGAGGATAGTTTACGCCGTGTATATTTTTTTTGCTGTCTTTTTTTTGCTGGAGATTGGTTTGAGGATCTATAACCCTTTTCATTTACGGCTTAAGGGGGATAAGATTGTACTCCCCGTCAATCAAAAAATAATTATTAAGAACAGCATCAATCCTAAGCTGGACACACTGATTGTCAATACACGGAATAGCCTGGGGTTAAGGGGGGCAGAACTTCCTGCGGACCGCCAACATATTCTGACGATCATCACTATCGGCGGCAGTACAACTGAATGTCATTTCCTGAACGATGAAAAAACCTGGCCTTTTTTGCTGGGTAAAGCACTGCAGGATTCTTTCCCCGGCTGCTGGCTGAACAATGCAGGGATGGACGGGCATTCTACGTACGGCCATATCGTCATGCTGAATGATCATATCAAGCAGTTAAGACCGTCAGTCGTCCTCTTCCTGACAGGAATTAATGATGTGGAAACTTCCGGCCCTACCTTCCATGATAAATTGAATACGCGGGGGGCTTTCCCCGACCTGAAACATTATATTTTCGAGAACAGTGAGGTGTTGAACCTGTTGCTGAACCTGTGCAGAGGATGGAGGGCGCAGAAGTTCAACAATACCACCAATAATCTGTTGTTCCTTGACAGCGATAAAAAAGTCGTTCTGCCGGATTCCGTGATGGAAGAGCGTCTGAGGCAACAAAGGCCTTACCTGGCTGCCTACAAAAGCAGGCTATTGCGATTAGCTGATACCTGTATAGCCTGGAACATCCTTCCGGTCTTCATTACGCAGCCCAACCAGTTTGGTTTGGGGAAAGATAGTCTTACCGGCGCCGATCTCGGGTTGTTTCCTGCCGATCCGCAAGATAAGGGTGTAAATGGCAAACTAATATGGAATATGCTGGAAGAATACAATGATGTGACCCGTTCAGTCTGTGCCGGAAAGCAACTCCCTATGATCGATCTGGCCCGGCTGATGCCTAAGAATAGTCTCTACTTTTATGATATGTCCCATTTTACCAATCAGGGAGCCGAAAAGGTAGCTGCCATTCTGGCCTCAGGCGTTATACCTGTACTGGACAGTCATTTTCCGGGATATTGCCGGTAAGCCCGGATATGTTGGAATTTTATGCATCCGGTTAAGCAGATATCAAAGCGGTCTCTTTAATTTTAGGTACTATATGAGCAGAAAAGGATTTTTTCGATTCTTATTTCAGATTTTCCTGCTGTTTTTACTGCTTGAACTTGGCCTGCGGGCCCTATTTTACCAGAAAATGGCAAGAGGATCGCTGGCTATTGCGGAGGCTATGGCGATAGTACGTCAAAAAATGCATACTACACGGCCCACTTATCTCTACAAAGGTTATTTTCTCGCAAGGCCTGATTCCTCCAGGGAAGTAAATGAAGATATTGCGAAGGAGGCATTTGAAAGCAACCGTTTTCAATATGCTCCATGGATCGATTTCAGGAATGCGGATTATAATGGTAAATATATCAACACGAATGGGTTGGTCCGTAAGACTGTTCCTGACAGTTGCTTCAATCCGCAGTCTGCCGGAGAGGTGTCCATTTATTTCCTGGGTGGGTCTACCATGTATGGCGATAATGTCACTGACAGGGAGACGATCCCTTCTGCCTTTGTCAATTTATACAGGGCCCGTTATGCTCATGGCAAATCGATCCGGGTGGTAAATTATGGAATATGCGCTTTCCATTCTTATGATGAGCTGATCCTTCTTTCTCATCTGCTCTATTCAGGCCATAAACCTTCCATGTTGATTGTATTGGACGGCCTGAATGATTTTGTCCTGATGAACGCTGCGCGGGATAGATTGCCTTATTATTACTACCGTTTGAAAGCCGCGGGGAAGGAAGATATAGGCCTAAAGGAACTATACAGTACGCAGGATTCCGCTTTAAAGTTCCTGACTTTGCAGGATTCCAGCGCAACGGCAATCGATTCTTTAGGAAATTACCTGATTGATCAGTATGTGTCGAACATAAAGAATATGAAAAGTATAGCGTTAGCCAAAGGCGTACAGCCTTTCTTTTTTATTCAACCTAATCCTTTTTATAATTACCCTGACAAGAAGAACGATCCTATCTGCGATAATTCCCGCAGTGAGCTTATAGAAAAGGTTTACCCGGTATTGGAAAGACAGGCGGATAGCATCGGAAATTGTACTTTTCTCGGCAATTTGTTGAAATACAGAAAGGGCTATCCGTTTATAGACAGATACCATTATTCTCCTTCCATGAGCAAGGAGATCGCATCTGGTATACTGGACGTTGTGGGTAAGGCGATCAATACTGAACAGCCTTGATAAAACCAGCCAGATATTCTGCGATTTTCCGATGGCCGGACGCTTTAATATGGATGTCAAGCACGTAATAATCGGATGGAGTAAGTAAGGGTTTGATATGCAGCACGTGAATATGATCTTTAAAAAAAGATTTATTTTCGGGAGTCCTCAATTGATTTTCCAACGCAAACACGAATTCTTCATTTAAGTTATAATATTCACCTATATCAAAGACAAATAAATGAATTTTGGTGAAGTCCAATCCAGATACTTTCAGAATTTCTATGAATGAACGCGCATTTTTATCATCATTGGTCGGTTGCTGTGACGGAACGGGCTCATTTTTTGCCCGGGATCCTGCTATAAAAGACTGTAATTTTTCGGTGAGGAATAATTTAAATAAGGTGCAGGAATATTTACCGGGAAAATAAATCCTGCTCCATTTTAACAAATCGGAACTGGAATCATATATTGATTCCGGAGAGATGGGAAGCCGGTAATGGTTTTTTATGTAGGCTTCGTTTTCATCTGCATCATTATAGCAGTACTGGATTATCAGGCTGGTTAGGTTCTTCTTGTCCAATTGCCGGATGGATTCAATTTCTCTTGCCGTACCATACGAAGACATTCCGGTATTGAGGACGGGAACCTTTAGGGCTTTTTCCAATTGTTGTGAATAGGTTTCTTCCTGTTGTACTCCCCATCCAAGCGTGTATGAATCCCCCAGGCAGATTATTTGGGCCTTTTTCAGTGAAAGTTCGTCATCCCGAAACCCCTGTTCATTGGTGAAGACACTATCTGAGAATTCTATATTACTGAATAAGGACCTGTTGTTGCTCTTCATCCTGTAAAAGAGGGCTGTATCATAGCGGGAGATGTTTTTATTGTATTGAAGGATGTCCCTTTGATAATTATTGTAGTATTCCCGGAAATCGGATACTATTTTCCCGGGGATCATTTGCGGATGTCGTGTCAGAAAATAACAGCTTAGCTCCATGAAAGCAAGGAGGGTTATAAAAAAAAGGAAACTTTTTCGGCGCCTTGCTGCGGGGGGGGCTTTGGCCAGGACTGTATTCTCCAGAAGCCCCGTGAAGACGACTCCTGCTAAAAGCAATAACTGGAGTGAGCTACAGAAATTATAATAAAATATTATGGAGGAGGCGTGTGTGGATTTTAATATGATTTTAAGGCATGCTAATAGTACGATAAGGCCGATTGTAAGTAATAGTTTCTTCAGGAATCTCATATTGGGTTTATGGGATAATTTTTATTTTTTAATAGTCTTTATTGCGGTCATGTATAAAATCGTAAGGTAGTAAAAATAGGGTATATCACAATTCTATATTAACTTGCTGTATGCTATCTATAAGCGTAGACATTCACTTTAATTGCCGGCCGGAATGAAGATATTAGGGATATCGGCTTTTTACCATGATGCTGCGGCGGCTATTATCCGGGACGGTGAAATCCTTGCTGCATGCCAGGAGGAGCGATTTTCACGGATAAAGCATGACCCTTCCTTCCCGGCTCAATCTATCCGGTTCTGCCTGCAATATTCGGGTATTGAGTTGCATGAGCTGGACGCCATTGTTTTCTACGACAAGCCTTTCCTTAAATTCGAGCGTTTGCTGGAGACCTATTATTCTTTTGCCCCTTACGGGTTAAGGTCTTTTCTTCTATCTATGCCTGTATGGATAAAAGAAAAGCTTTTTATGAAAAGGATCTTATACGAGGAATTGAACAAGATTGAACATTTTACGAGAGGCAAACCCAGGCTTTTATTCCCGGAACATCATCTTTCCCATGCGGCGAGCGCGTTTTATCCTTCCTCTTTCGCTGATGCTGCTATTCTCACGGTGGACGGAGTAGGGGAGTGGGCGACAGTATCTATTTCGAAAGGGCAGGGGAAGGACATTACGCTATTGAAACAACTGGATTTCCCGCATTCCCTGGGACTATTATATTCCGCTTTTACTTATTATTGTGGTTTTGCCGTGAATGGCGGGGAGTATAAGCTAATGGGACTTGCTCCTTACGGCAATGGGAATGCGCAAGGGTGCCGGCGGATGATTGAAATAATCAAAAGCAAGCTGGTGGATATTAAAGAGGATGGTTCGATCTTTTTGCACCAGGAATATTTCGACTATGCTGTCGGGAAGCGGATGGTAAGGGATGCTGCCTGGAAGGAATTGTTCGGGTTTGAAAGGAGGGAGGAAGATGCTCCATTGGACCAGCGCTATTGTGATATGGCGTTGGCTATCCAGCGGGTTACAGAGGAAATTATTTTGCTGCTGGCGAAGGAGGCCCTGCGACTTACCGGTTCGGAAAACCTTTGCCTGGCAGGTGGGGTAGCATTGAATTGTGTGGCGAACGGAAAATTGCATGCTGCGGGGCTTTTTAAAAATATTTTTATACAGCCCGCAGCCGGAGATGCCGGGGGGGCGCTTGGAGCAGCGTATGCGGCTTATCATATTTATTTTGGGAAGGATAGGGTAAACGGGGAACAGGGGAAGGATTTGCTAAAGGGATCTTGTCTGGGGCCGGAGTTCTCGGAAACAGATATTCTTCCTGTTGCGAGGAAGTACGGGATGGGCTATCGTAAAATGGGAGATATCGGGGCTCTGGCCGATACGACGGCGAAGCTGATTGCTGACGGCAACGTGATAGGCTGGTTCCAGGGAAGGATGGAATTTGGGCCCAGGGCCCTGGGCGCCAGGAGTATCCTCGGCGATGCCCGTAGCCCGGAAATGCAGAAGAAGGTCAATCTGAGCATAAAGAACAGGGAGGGCTTCCGGCCTTTTGCGCCTTCGGTCATGGCGGAGGAGGTGCAGAATTATTTTGAGATGGAAGATCCTTCGCCCTATATGTTATTGGTAAAGGAGGTGAAACGGAGCAGGCGATTTCCTTTGCCGGACGATTATACTACCCGCAACTGGGTGGATAAACTCTACTATCAGCGCAGCGAGCTTCCGGCGATCACACATGTTGACTATACGGCGAGGATACAAACGGTTGACAGTCAGACTCATCCAAGGTTCTGGCAATTATTGTGGTCTTTCCGTGAATTGACGGGTTGTGCTGTTCTACTCAATACCAGTTTTAATGTCCGTGACGAGCCGATCGTCAATACACCTGATGATGCATTCAGGTGTTTCCTGCAGACGAAAATGGACTACCTGGTGATAGGTGATTTTATTTTTGACAAGAAGGATTATATTGCAGAAAATAAAGTACACTAATATACTGATCAGATGGATTTTTTAAAGGACCTCTGGAATTTTTTGAAGACGCGGAAAAAGTGGTGGCTGGCTCCGCTGATCATTGTTTTGATCCTTTTGGGACTTTTAATCGTTCTTGCCGGAAGTTCAGCGCTGGCGCCGTTCATTTATACCCTATTTTAATCATGGATCGGTCAATACTTCTTGTTTAGGGATTATTAAAATACGAAAAAACCGGGATGAAACAAAAATCTTTTGAGAGCGTACTGGTAATCGTGCTGGGACTGATCCTGATATTTTACTTCAGGCGATCGAATGGCTGGTTATTGGCGGCCTTGCTGATTGGATCCGTTGCTGTTATCTTTCCAACGGCCGCCCATCTGATCCATCGGGTCTGGACCCGCTTGTCTTTGTTGCTGGGTGAAATCTCGGGAAAAGTACTATTGACCCTCACCTATATTCTGATCCTCATCCCCTTGTCTTTCCTGGCCCGCCGTTTTGGCAAATCAGGCTTGCGGAGGAAACCTGGTGGAAGCACTTATTTTACGGAACGTAATCATCGATATAAGGAGGAAGATCTCCTTCACCCATGGTAAACAGATTTATGAAAAGAAATCAAGCTTCGTTCCGAAGTGCTGAGGTTCTTCTATGCCTGGTGACAGCCATCCTGGTATTGGCGCCTTTTTTGGCGGTCTCTGTTTATAATCACCCGATCGGGGATGATTTTTGGTGTACCAGCCTGGTGAGAAAATACGGTTACTGGAATGCCCAACGCCGCTTATATGACATTGTTCCTCCCCGCTACCTGGAATTGGCAATTTCCTGTCTAACCCCTTTGGCATTTGGTAATTTTTCCGGTTACAAGGTCATTCCTATTCTATTCATCCTGCTATTTAGTTATTGTATATATCGATTATTCAGGGGGCTGGCCGGCCCTGAAAATCGATTTCAAGGGAATGTCGGTCTGTTGGCGTTTCTTTTCGTCAGTTTATACCTGTCTGTTCTTCCGGGTATAGCTGAGGGAATTTACTGGACATCAGCTTTGTCCGTATACCATACGGGCATCCTGCTTTTTGTCGTTTGGTGCAATTACATGCTGAAATGGTATTATCAGAAGCGGAATCCCTGGTATTTTGTCATTATATGTCTTTGTCTTGCCGGTATGGTCGGATGTAATGAGATCATTTCGTTCATTACGCTGTCTATTCTTGGCGTCGTCCTTTGTCATCGTGTGTCGGGGAGGGCAGGCAGATGGGATCCATTGCTGCTGGCCCAGCTATTATTATCGGTTGCCTGCCTGCTCTTCGTCCTAAGATATAAAGGGACGGGCAACCGTTATTCATTGATACAAAGCAAAAATTCAGGCCGCTTCTTTTATTCGATAGGGAATTCTCTGTTGGTGGACGGATATTATACAGGCCGCTGCCTGATCAATCCTTTTTTCTGGGCAATTGTTTTTGCCGGGTATCGCCCTTTCAGGAGGTTCTCCTATTTTTTTTATTCTTCTTATCGCGGTCTGTTCGATTTTCCCAGGTCTTTTTTGGCTGTATGGCTTTTTACACTTTTCCTTATTCCCTTTGCGATGCTGTTCCTCACGGGAGATCGCCCTCCTCTCCGGATCTCAAATATGATTGTATTTTTTTTCCTTTACGGGCTTATCGGGATCGCGGTTTTTGCTATCCATAAGGGCGAAGAGAGGGCGGTGCCCGGGCATTTTTTCTCTTCGTTACATAAGCATACCGGTATGGTTGTCATCTTCTTACTGATAGTTGGTTTTATGACGAGAAACAATGTATCTCTGACAGTAAAAGACCTTTATTCAGGTCATGCATCCCAATACGATAAGGCGCTGAACCAGCGCTATGCGCTGATAAGGCAGTGCAAGGGGGATACTTGCAGCGTGCCTCCCCTGGAGACGATACCTTTTGCATTCTGGTTTTGCCCGGATTATGTGGATCCGCATTTTTCGGATTATTTCAACAAACAGATCATTTTTCAGATTAAGAATCAATAACTTACGCAATTAAATTTGACTTGGCAGGTGCAACAGAAAAAACTGATAAATAATTCCCTGGTCCAGCTATTGCTTTTTTGCTTGGGATCTTTCCTTCTTTTTTACCCTATCCTGGGAAGGAATTTTGCAGCCGATGATTTTCTGGTGATGAAAAGGGTTGGCCTGGATAAGGTGATCTTTATCCAAGGATTTTTCCGCCCTCTTTCCGACATCACTTTGTATATTAATTATTTTATCGGCGGGTTCGATCCGGTGGGATATTATGTGCTTAGTATTCTGATGCATGGCGTGAACAGCTTCCTCCTTTTTCGATTTTGCCTTCAGTGGAAATGGACGGACGATGAAAATAGTCAGCGGAAATACGCAATTTTGTCAGCTTTGCTCTTTTTATGCTACCCTTTTCACAACGAGAGTATTGTCTGGGTATTGGGAAGGGCTTCGCTGGTGGCTGACTTATTCGGAATGGCGGCGTTGGTATTCGTAGTGAGCGGTCTATCCCAGCGGAAGAAGATTTTTTGGACCTGTCTATGCTATTTTGTAGGGATGTCAGGATATGAGTCCGTCATGCTATTACCTCTAATGGTGCTGGTCATTTTATATCATAAGGATACCTTGTTTAAAGAATATTTGCATTGGGTCTGGGCTTTGGGATTGACATTGCTGGCGCATATTGTAACACGGATACTTGTATCGGGGGGAGTTATGGGAGAGTATGGGAGCGTGTTTTGGAGATCCCGGCTATTGCAGTATGCAGGAAATTTGTTCAAACTTATCGGCCGGATGTTCCTGCCTCCCATGCAGAATAGTCGTCTTTTATTGTTGCTGTTCGTTCTTTTAATGGGGGTCTTATCCGGAATTGTCTTTTTCTTTTGGCGGCGGTGCCGGAGTCAGATTGTACTAAAGGATCATTTCCTTAAGCTGTTCGTTCTGCTGGCGATCACCTGTGCGGTGCCTTTTCTCTCCGGGGTTAGTACCCGAACTTCGGAAAGTGATCGGTTCCTATATTTCCCATCCTGCTTTTTGTGTTGCGGGATTTCCTTTCTACTGGTTAATCTGGTGCGGGAACGACGCAGTTTGTATGGTTGGGTGCTGACTTTATTAATATACCAGGTATTATTCCTGGAATTGAATAACCGAAACTGGATCAGGGCTTCCGGGATCACCGGGGATATCCTGGCATCTATCGTTAGCCAGGGCTCTGCTAAAAGGATATTCGTGGTTAACCTGCCCGATGAATGGGAAGGGGCTTTTATTTTCCGTCTGGGCCTTCCGGAGGCTCTATTAATGAAAGGAATAGACACTTCCCGACTGGTAATTGTCAGTCATCTCCCGCGCGATCAATCGCTGCCTTTGCCGGATAGTATCCTGCCTATAAGGGCCGCCGGTGAAGTGCGGATCGCTCCGGACGTCAGGGTCTTTCGTCAGGGAACAGATTCCTTCAGGATATCCCATACCGGTAATGGGAAATTTCTGCTTGAAACGGGACAAAAGGTG
Source organism: Puia sp. (assembly GCA_035555335.1). GTDB lineage: Bacteria > Bacteroidota > Bacteroidia > Chitinophagales > Chitinophagaceae > Puia. The sequence goes on along the minus strand of DATMGS010000014.1, from coordinate 319,012 downwards.
ACAGAGAGTTGGCTGGCCGGCAAAAGCGATGTTTTTTTATACTGGAATAAGAAAAGATTTTTGACCTGGGTCCCGGCAAATGAAGGTTTTTAAGATGTAATCATTATATTTGATAATATCCCGCGAGAAAAACCATGTATAAACTCAATAGCTATATCAACCGGGGAAAAGTGTTTCTGAACAACCAGCTTTTTCCCGGACGCAAGAAGTTATCTACGTTGATGATATATGCTACAGACCTTTGTGATTCTGCCTGTAAGCATTGCCTGATCTGGGCTAAGAGGCCTGTAAATTTCCTGCCTTTCGATAAGATCGTCGAGATCATGCAAAGCACCTGTATTACCCCTCAAACCTCCGTTGGATTGGAAGGAGGGGAATTCATGTTACATCCGGATGCGGAGAAAATAATGGAATGGTTCTCTCTTCATCACCCGAATTTTGATTTGTTGTCGAATTGCCTCAAGCCGGAGGGGTTGATAGCTGCCGTAAAGAAGTTTCCTCCCAGGAGGTTATTGATATCGCTGGACGGAACCCCCGAGACCTACCTTTATATGCGGGGTAAGGCAGGTTATAGCAGCGTGATAAAGGTAATAGAAACCCTGAAAGACAGAGTGCCCATTTCGGTGATGTTCACCGTCTCTCCCTATAATGACTTCAACGATTTACAGCATGTGGCAGAAGTGTGTAAAAAGCATGGAATCGATATGCGGGTAGGTATTTACAATGATATTGCCTTTTTCGACACGGTGGACAAGGCTCACGAGACGGAGATCGGCAGCCATAAAGGGGAAGAGGCCCTGCAATTCGGCGATATCCGAAAGATGAAACAGGAAGGCAGATTCGAGAAAGCAAAAGCGCTGAAAAAATTGGAGACAGGAGGAGACCTTTCGCTGCCTAAACATGATATGCGCATGCCTTATCACAATTTTACGGAAGAGATCCCGCCTATCGTGAAAGAGTTCAAGGAGAATTATGATTTTCTCGTATTATACAACGAATGGCGGCATAGCAACCTGAAGATGCGCTGTTATAGTATTTTGGACAGTCTGGTGATCCTGCCGGACGGGGATGTGCCGATCTGCCAGAACCTGGACCTGAAGATCGGGAATGTCTTCCGGAAAAGCCTGGATGAGATCTTCAATGGAGAAGAGACCCAGCAATTGCAGAAACATTATGTGCACAACTGTAATCAGTGCTGGCTGAACTTTCATCGTAAATACGACGTGATTCTTTATCGTACTTTCGAAAAATATTTCGGGAGATACATGACATCGAAATTATTCGGGTATTACCAATGGGAGGAAAGTGCCCAGGCCACCTACAAAACTTATTTCGAGAAGCTGGAGGATGAAACTAAGTCCTGACAGCCAATTGCCGGAATGGTCAGAATATTAATCAGGTCCGGGAATTGATCAGGCTCCCGCGGCTTTCAGCTGCTCCAGGATCATATAGGCATTTCGTAGGCTGCTCAGGTCACCGGCCTCCGATGTCTTCCCTTCTTCCACCTGCCTGACAAAGTGATCGATCTCTCCGAAGAATCCCTGGCTGACAAGACTGTTGTTGAGCGCTACGGGAATGGTTCCCTGGTTGTCAATATAGATCTTTTGAAGGCCTGGCCGTTGCATGAATTTTTCGGATGGAAACCCCGCTATTACTGTAGGTTTTTGGATACCGGTCAGCCGTAAAGGATAGCTGGCTTCCAGGATTTCTTTTTCTGTGTTGATCTCCAGCATTTCTCTTACGGATGACCAGGAATAATGGTTCGAAAGTTCCAGGACACCCCTGGCTCCCTGTTTATGTTCCAGGTGGATAAACCAGGTAAGCAGCGAGCCGGATTGAGCTTTTTGAATGGAGACCAGTTTGGCGTTGCCAAATAGCTGCAGCGCATTGTCCACAGGATGGATGAATAGTTCGTAGACGGGATCCCCTTCCGGGTACTGTCCTGTCAGATAGCGGTAACTATAGGTGGCGGCAGAAAACCGACGTTTTTGTAAAAAGTGATTGATCGTAGAAAAGCGCCTTTGCAGACCCGGCATGCATACTTGTGCTCCCTGTAAACCGATTAGTTGTTCCAACTCAGCCAAGGAAAAGGCTGGAGGTTTTTCTACAAAAACAGATTTGCCCGCTTCTAATAGTTGCCTGGTGAAGCCGGGTTGAAGAAAGGGTTGTGCGCTGACAAAGACTCCCCGGACCGATTGGTCCTGCAGAATAAGGTTGACATCCGCTGTTCCGGTGCAACCGGGAAAAGAGGTTGCCATTTTCTCTGCATTCGTCTTACGCTTTGTACAGATGTACCGGAGGGGCACATTCAACTGCCGGATGCAGGGATATAAATTTGCGATACTATGATTACCGGCGCCTATAAATGCATACTGATGCCTGTAACTTACCAGTTGGTTCAGGTAGTTTTGTTTGCGGAACGATTTGAACTTATCAATCAGGTAATTAGTGAACATACAGGTAATTAGCGGCGCCTTTCTTTATCCGGAAAACCAGCTTCTATTTCTTATTTCTGTAAGAAACGGGTAACATACTTTCCGATCATATCAAATTCCAGGTTGACTTTACTGCCGGGTACAATAGACTGGATATTGGTATGTTCGAAGGTATAAGGAATGATGGCCACGTCGAATTTAGTCTTTTTCACGTTAAAGATGGTCAGGCTGATGCCGTTGAGGCTGATGGAGCCTTTTTCTATGACCAGGGCGGCGAATTTTTTAGGGAATTCCAGCCGGAACTGCCAGCTTCCTCCCAATTCCTGGCGTTCCAGGCAGGTGGCGGTGGTATCAACGTGTCCCTGGACGATGTGGCCGTCGAGGCGTCCGTTCATGAGCAGGCATCTTTCCAGGTTGACGAGATCACCTTTTTCCCAGGTCTCCAGAGTAGTCTTTTGGAGGGTCTCTTCGATGGCGGTGACGCGGTGCATGCCGTCTTTCACCTCTTCTACGGTGAGGCAGACCCCGTTATGGGAGACGCTTTGGTCGATTTTAAGCTCCTGGGAGAGGGGGGATTCAATCCAATAGGTTTTGTTCGTACCGTGGGTTTCTATGGAGTGGATCCAGCCGAGTGATTCTATAATTCCTGTAAACATGGGGCAAATTTCGGAATTTTCTTCATTGGATTTCTCTTTTTCAAATATTACCGTATATTTGCAACCCGTAAATCATAGGCGAGCCACCGGTTCGCTGACCGGGGCTCCGAAGAGGTTCTACGGAATTTCAGAGGGACTTTCGGAAAAAACAAGTAAAGGAGGTATCATAATATGCTGATCATCGATTCAAAAGACTGCGAAAACATAGACAAAGCGCTCAAAAAGTACAAGAAGAAATTTGAGAAGGCCAAGGTATTGGTCCAGTTGAGAGAGCGTCAGTCCTACACCAAGCCATCTGTTAAACGCAGAGGAGAGGTGTTGAAGGCGGTCTACAAGCAGCAAGTTGCCAGCGGCAAATTTGAAGTATAGATCTGTTTCTCCGGGAACGGGGTTCTACAGGTACTTATAATAAAGTATTCGAGAGGTTGCATTGGCAACCTCTTTTTTTATGCACTTTTTTTGATATGGGTGGCCTGGAGTGATGGGGCTGTGGAGTCGGGGGTGGCGAGGTTGAAGGGGTGGGAATGGTCTTTCCGGGGAATTTCGATAACTTACAGGGATAATACCATCTGATCTTGGAGCCACTGATTCAATCCTTTATCGACTACCTGACCTTTGAAAGGCGGTATTCGGTGCATACGATCCGTTCTTACCAGGACGACCTGGTTTCTTTTTTCGATTTCCTCGCATTGCAGTATGGGGCGCTGTCGTTGCCGGAGGTGTCGCCTTCGCTGATCCGAAGCTGGCTGGCCTCCCTGAAGGACCAGGGGCTTAGCTCCCGGTCGGTAAACCGGAAGATCTCTTCTCTCAAGTCATTTTACAAATATCAGTTACGGAGCGGGGTGGTGGAGCAATCTCCTATGAGTGCGATTACGAGTCCCAAGGTGAGCAAGCGGCTGCCGGTCTATGTGGAGCAGCGGGATATCGTCACTCTTTTTGACGAGATCGTCTTTCCGGATGATTGGGAGGGGGGGACGGACCGGCTGTTACTGGCTATTTTCTACCATACCGGGATGCGTCTCAGCGAGCTGGTGAACCTGCGGGAGAGGCAGGTGGATGTGAGCAACAGGACCCTGAAGGTGCTGGGAAAGGGGAATAAGGAGCGGGTGATCCCTGTCAGTCCTGTCCTGGTGGAGTATATACAGGCGTATAGCCGGCAGAAGAGGGTGGTCCTGGAGGCGCCGGATACGGTCTATCTGCTGGTCAATTCCAAGGGGAAGAAGCTGTATGCGCAATATGTTTACCGGGCGGTCCGGAAGTACCTGGGGCGTGTAACGACGATCGATAAGAAGAGTCCCCATGTGCTGCGGCATACTTTTGCCACGCATCTGACCAATAGCGGGGCCGATCTTAATTCGGTGAAGGAGCTGTTGGGGCATTCCAGCCTGGCGGCTACGCAGGTGTATACGCATAATACGATCGAAAAGCTGAAGGACGTGTATAAGAAAGCGCATCCGAAGGCGTAAAAAAGGGGTTTGGGAAAATGTCCGGAAGGGGCTGCTTTAACGAATATTTATTTGGAAAAACACCCCTGAAATATTAACTTCATTGTCCTGCCTTGTCCTCCTACTTACTCAGCTAAAAGAGTTCTTTAATATTATTGTTCACTGTTTAAAATGGGATTGCTATGAATGTCAGAATTCAAACTGTGCACTTTGATGCAGACGGAAAATTAGTCGATTACGTAACTAAAAAAATGTCTAAATTAAACACCTTTCATGACAGGATTATTAAGGTTGATGTGTTTCTGAAGCTGGACAATGTGGTGCATAAGATAAAGGACAAGATCGCGGAGATCAGTGTCCAGGTGCCACGACACCATTTTTTCGTAAAGTGTTCGTCCAAGTCTTTCGAAGAATCTTTTGACAGTGCATTCGAGTCGCTGGTGAATCAGGTAAAAAAGAAAAAAGAAAAACAAGTCGCATAATTGAAAAATTTAAAAAAGTTGTAAGACCTCCTTCGGGAGGTCTTTTTTTTCCCTGGACTCAGGATAAAGGGGTTTTAGGGGTATTTTTGGGTTTGGCGGGGGCAGTATTGTTATATTTCCATAAAGTGATGATAATTATGGTAAAAAAAGAGGTTCAAAATTTTTGAATTTAACAAATTCACTTACCTTTGCCTTCCCAAAAAAAACGGTATATCCCTTTTGAAGGTGCAAAATGCAAGGGATCTAACGGGAGTAAATGGGAGATCTTTTTCAGACTGAGTATAGAAATTACCAGCCAGAGTAGCTCAGTTGGTAGAGCAGCTGATTTGTAATCAGCTGGTCGGGGGTTCGAGTCCCTTCTCTGGCTCTAGTAAATTGTTTTTGGGTAGGTAGTCAAGTGGCCAACGACAACAGACTGTAAATCTGTCCTCTTCGGAGTTCGATGGTTCGAATCCATCCCTGCCCACTTTCCTTCAAAGCCCTGTTTTCATCCGGAAACAGGGCTTTGAAGCAGAAAAGTTCTTTTTATGACGGTAAATGCGGAAGTAGCTCAGTTGGTAGAGCGACAGCCTTCCAAGCTGTAGGTCGCGGGTTCGAACCTCGTCTTCCGCTCATTTGGAGTAGTTCTTGGGTTGACTCACAAGGAAATAAGCCGTTGTAGCTCAGGGGTAGAGCACTTCCTTGGTAAGGAAGAGGTCGTGAGTTCAATTCTCATCAACGGCTCCAGCATATTGACAATAAGATCGTAAGATCTTATGGATAATGAGAAACGAATCGCAAGATTCCATGTGTAGTTAGAACCAGATCGTAAGTATAATAAGAATCGGATCGTAAGATCTAATGTATAAGTAATCAGCATTTGGCCCGGTGTGGTGGGGTCGGTCCTGGTTTAAATTTTAAAACACAACTTTAAAAACAGATAACAATGTCAAAAGAGACCTTCAAAAGGGACAAACCCCACGTTAACGTCGGTACAATCGGTCACGTTGACCATGGTAAGACGACTTTGACTGCTGCTATTACCTCTATCCTGGCTGGAAGGGGTCTGGCGGAAGCAAAAAAATATGATGAGATTGATGCCGCTCCTGAAGAAAAGGAGAGGGGGATTACCATTAATACAGCGCACGTTGAGTACGCGACGGCTAGCCGTCACTATGCTCACGTGGACTGTCCCGGTCACGCTGACTATGTGAAGAATATGATCACCGGTGCTGCCCAGATGGATGGAGCTATCCTGGTGGTTGCTGCTACGGATGGTCCGATGCCCCAGACGAAAGAGCATATCCTGCTCGCCCGTCAGGTAGGTGTTCCCCGTATCGTAGTTTTCATGAACAAGGTAGATCTGGTTGATGATCCCGAGTTGCTGGAACTGGTTGAAATGGAAATCCGTGAACTGTTGTCTTCTTATGGATTTGACGGGGATAATACTCCGATCATCCAGGGATCTGCTACAGGCGCACTGGCTGGCGAAGAAAAATGGGTTAAAGGAATCGATGAGCTGATGGCAGCTGTTGATACTTATATTCCTTTACCTCCCCGTCCGGTTGATCTTCCTTTCCTGATGTCTGTTGAAGACGTGTTCTCTATCACCGGTCGTGGTACTGTTGCTACGGGTCGTATCGAAAGAGGCGTTATCAAGGTTGGTGAAGGTATCGAGATCGTGGGTCTGATGGACGCTCCTTTGACATCTACTGTCACGGGTGTAGAAATGTTCCGTAAGCTCCTGGATCGTGGTGAAGCTGGTGATAACGCAGGTCTGCTGTTACGTGGTATTGAAAAGACTCAGATCCGTCGTGGTATGGTTCTTTGCAAACCAGGTTCTATCACTCCGCACACTGAATTCAAGGGTGAAGTATACGTATTGAGCAAGGAAGAAGGTGGCCGTCACACTCCTTTCTTTAACAAATACCGTCCTCAGTTCTATTTCCGTACTACGGACGTTACCGGTGAAGTTACGCTTCCTGCTGGTACTGAGATGGTTATGCCTGGCGATAACACTTCCCTGAGCGTTGTGCTGATCCAGCCGATCGCTATGGAAAAGGGTCTTAAGTTCGCTATCCGTGAAGGTGGCCGTACTGTAGGCGCCGGACAGGTGACCGAAATCGTAAAATAAGTGGCCCCCGGCCCCTGAAAGGGGGAATGGGAATTCGCCCCCGGCTCTCCTGAGGGGGATCGGAAGGTGAATTGGGACACTTAATTATAAATTCTTAACTTTACAAAGTACTTAGAGAGCTCTCTAAGTACTTTGTTTCTATAAGAAGAAGTTCTTTTAAAACGCCCCTAAGTCTCCTAAAGGCAACCGAGGGGGACGAAGATTGTGAGCGGGGAGGAGCGACTAAATGTCGTTCTGACGAAGTTCCACAAGGGGGATGTCTACGGGCATAGTTCAATGGTAGAATAGAGGTCTCCAAAACCTTTGATCTGGGTTCGAATCCTAGTGCCCGTGCCATTAATTAGTTAATAAGTAAGATGAACAAGATAACAACATATTTCCGTGAGTCGTATAAGGAGCTGTTGGAGAAGGTGACCTGGCCTACCTGGCCTCAGCTGCAGCAGTCGACCGTGATTGTCCTGGTCGCTACTTTACTGATCACCCTGCTCGTATGGGTCATGGATCTGGCATCCAGTTCCGTATTACACTTCACCTATTCATTATTTTCATAATGGAAACAGCAAATCAACAGGAAATAAAGAGTACTCCAGAAGTCGTCAAGCCGGCAGCGGAAACCAAGTGGTATGTGCTGCGGGTGGTGAGTGGCAAGGAGCGTAAGGTAAAAGAGTACCTGGACAAGGAAATTACCCGTGGCGGATGGGGAGAAGTGGTGAAGCAGGTGTTTCTTCCCGTTGAGAAGGTATACAAGGTGCAGAATGGCAAAAAGGTGATGCGCGAGCGTAACTATTATCCTGGCTATGTGATGATCGAGGTGACGGAGGGCAAGCTGGGAGATGATCTGCGGGAAGCTATTAAAAATACGAATAGTGTTATCCATTTCTTAGGCAAGGAGAATCCTATCGCTCTTCGTAAGGCGGAGGTGAATAAGATGCTTGGCAAGATGGATGAGATGGCTGAATCCGGCGGTATGAGCATGAGTGAGCCGTTTATCATCGGGGAAACGATCAAGATCATCGAAGGGCCTTTCAATGATTTCAATGGTATTATTGAAGAGGTGAATGACGAGAAGAAGAAGCTGAAGGTAACGGTAAAGATATTCGGTCGTTCTACACCGGTGGAGTTGAATTACATGCAGGTGGAGAAGATAGCGTAAGCGATTATTAACGAAATCGGATATAAAATAAAAACCCTCCATAAGGAGGGTTTAATTTTTTTGGAGACAATTACAATTAGTTATTGTTGTCATTGTCGTTTTCAAAACCAAATGTCGGAGTTGGTTCGTCGATAATTGGAGTTGGTTCGATGACTTCCGGTGCTGGTGGAACTATTGCGGGTTTTACTTTTTTAGGGGCGCTTTTCTTTTTTACGACCTTTTTAGGAGCAGCTTTCGGAGCGACTTTCTTTGGAGCGGCCTTTTTAGGAGCAGCTTTTTTAGGAGCGGCTTTTTTGGGAGCAGCTTTCTTAGCGGGCGCTTTCTTTACGGCCTTCTTTACTACTTTTTTGGCTACTTTTTTAGCTGCTTTTTTAGGGGCGGCCTTTTTGGGAGCAATTTTTTTCTTAGCAACTTTTTTCTTCACGGCTTTTTTAGGAGCCGCTTTCACCGCTTTTTTGACAGGTTTTTTGGCTGCCTTTTTGGGAGCAGCTTTTTTAGCCGGTTTTTTCTTAGACTTTGACATAGTTTGTTGAGCGTTTTAAGTTGTTGTTGAGAATATTAATGGAGATTATCGGAAAAGTTAGTCAGAAAAATTCAAATAGAAAAAAATCAGCTATATTTTTCTTCACAAAAAATTCATATTGACGGTCATAACCTTGCTCCGGAGGCGCAACGGGCGTGTATTTGGCGGGTTGGGGGCAATGTGGGAAGCGTGTGGGAACTTTTCCGGGGGGAAAAATTGAACGGGCGCTTTTTTTGCGCGGGTGGTAGGCTGTTGGGGAGAGATTGGGACAGGTGGGAGGGAGCGGGGGATAGGGCGGGAAGGAGGGGGGATCGACCGGGGCAGGTGTGGGAACCGGGAGTTGGGAGGGGTGGGGGAGCTTTTGGGGCGGCCGGGGTGGGGTAAGTGGCGGGTCGGAGGGGGCAAAAAAAAGCGTTTAAATGTTGGTTAAATCGAGCAAAAGCACTACTTTTGCGTCCCCAAATAGAAAGATGTCCTTAGGCAGCTTTCGAATTATTGGTTTGGGAGTTTCGGAAAATACCGGGACGTTAACACCAAAAAAAGAAGCAACATGGCAAAAGAAATCACGGGTTATGTCAAGTTGCAGGTAAAAGGCGGACAAGCCAATCCTGCACCTCCTATCGGACCTGCATTAGGTTCCAAAGGTATCAATATCATGGAGTTCTGTAAGCAATTCAATGCAAGGACCCAGGATAGAATAGGGAAGGTTCTTCCCTGTCTCATTACTGTCTACACCGATAAGTCTTTCGACTTCATCATCAAGACTCCTCCTGCAGCAGTGCAGCTGCTGGAAGCTACGAAACTAACAAGTGGTTCCAAGGAGCCAAATCGTAACAAAGTTGGGAAAGTTACCTGGGCTCAGGTAGAAGTGATCGCGAAGGATAAGATGCCTGACCTGAATGCTTTTACTATCGAGAGCGCTATGCGCATGGTAGCTGGTACAGCCCGTAGCATGGGTATCACCGTAGAGGGAGCAGCTCCCTGGGCTAACTAACTTCTAACTTTAAAAACATTACGAAATGGCTATCACGAAAAAAAGAAAAGCAGCCTCAGCGAAGGTTGACAAAAATAAAGTATACACCCTTAAGGAAGCTTCCACGCTGGTAAAGGATGTAAATACCACCAAGTTCGATTCTTCCGTCGATCTGCACGTTCGTCTGGGTGTGGATCCCAAGAAAGCGGACCAATCCATCCGTGGAACGGTCAATCTCCCTCATGGTACGGGTAAGACAAAGAGGGTACTGGTTCTTTGTACTCCTGATAAGGAAGCGGATGCGAAAGCGGCCGGGGCTGATTATGTAGGGCTGGATGAGTTCATTCAAAAGATCGAAAGCGGCTGGGTAGATGTCGATGTTATCGTCGCTACACCTTCTGTCATGCCTAAGATCGGTAAGCTGGGTAAGATATTAGGTCCGCGTAACCTGATGCCCAATCCTAAGACGGGTACGGTAACGAATGATGTGGCTGCCGCCGTTAATGAAGTGAAGGGTGGTAAGATCGCGTTCAAGGTAGATAAGGCGGGGATCATCCACGCTTCTATCGGCCGGGTGAGCTTTAGCACGGAGAAGCTGGTTGAGAACAGCCAGGAGCTGATCAATGCGATCGTGAAGGCTAAGCCGGCAACCGCCAAGGGCACTTATGTCCGCAGCGTGTTTATGGCCAGCACCATGAGTCCTGGGATTGCTATCGACGCCAAAGCATTTACCCACTAAAATGGGTGGGGCATCCAAAAATTGAATTCATCGGAACCCGACCCTGATCGGGGCACAAAAAAAGAGTTATGAACAAAGATCAAAAAAATGAAGTGATTGAAGTGTTGAAAGACAAGTTCAATCAATATAACAACTTCTACATTACCAATACCGAGTCGCTGAGCGTAGCCCAGGTGAGCAAGCTGCGTCGTATCTGCTTCGATAAGAAGGTGGAAATGAAGGTGGCTAAGAATACCCTCATCAAGAAAGCGCTGGAAGGGCTGGATAACAGCCGGTATTCCGGTGTATTTGAATCCCTGAACGGGGTAACGGCCTTGTTGTTCTCCGAGAATGCCAAGGAGCCGGCTCTGATTATCAGTTCTTTCCGTAAGGATGGCAACCTGGAAAAGCCTGTTCTGAAGGCTGCTTTTATCGATGGGGATGTATTTGCCGGGGATGATCAGCTGAAGGTGCTGACGAACCTGAAAAGCAAGCACGATCTTATCGGTGAGATCATCGGTCTGTTGCAGTCGCCTGCCAAGAATGTTATTAGCGGCCTGAATGCCGGTAATAAGCTGGCTGGCTTGATCAAAGCGCTGGAAGCCAGGGCTGAAGCAGCGGGTGCGAACTAAGTAAAAATACTGCGGGTGCAGCTGAAAGGCTTGCCTGTTGTACTATAAAAGCCCAGGTTTGGGGGATGAACCAAGCAATTTTTTTAAACCGCCCGCCGGAGCAAAAGCAGTGAAGGCGGCAAAAATTTACAACTATGGCAGACTTAAAAGTATTTGCTGAACAGTTAGTAGGACTGACTGTAAAAGAAGTTAACGAATTAGCTAAGATCCTGAAAGAAGAATACGGTATCGAGCCTGCAGCTGCTGCTGTAGCCGTTGCTGCCGGACCTGCTGCAGGACCTGCTGCTGCTGAAGAAAAGACAGCTTTCAACGTAATCCTGAAGGCTGCTGGCCCTAACAAGCTGAACGTGGTTAAGATCGTTAAGGATCTGACCGGTCTCGGCCTGAAAGAAGCTAAGGACCTGGTAGACGGCGCTCCTAAGCCCGTTAAGGAAGGTATTAGCAAAGCAGACGCTGATGCATTGGTAGCTAAGCTGAAAGAAGCTGGCGCTGAAGTAGAAGTGAACTAATCGTTTTCGCAAAAGAAATCAGAAACCCCGGTCAAAAACCGGGGTTTTATCGGTTAATATTTGGCTTTATTTGCCGGAGGACCCGCGATTCGTTGGTTTTTCGCAAATATTTCGTAGATTTGCCGTCCGTTTCCCTGGCTTACATACGGTTGTGAGTTGTTAGCAATTGTATACTGTTGAGGACCAACGAGTCCCACAGTTTCACCTCTATAGACGATTTTTGAAGTTCGAATAATTAAAAACCGGTTTTAAACAATATGTCTTCAACAAAATTGCAAAACAGGATCAACTTCGGTAAAATTAAGCACCTTGCCGATACTCCTGATCTTCTGGAAGTGCAGATCCAATCTTTTAAAGAGTTTTTCCAGCTCGAGACTACTCCGGACAAACGTAATATTGAAGGTTTGTTCAAGGTGTTCAAGGAAAATTTCCCGATCACTGATACGCGGAACATTTTTATGCTGGAATTCCTGGACTACTTCATCGATCCGCCCCGCTACACCATTGAAGAATGTATGGAGCGTGGGTTGACCTATGCGGTTCCTCTGAAGGCGAAGCTGCGTTTGAGCTGTAATGATGAGGAGCACGTGGATTTCCAGACGATCGTACAGGACGTATTTTTAGGCAATATACCTTATATGACCCCCCGCGGCACCTTTGTTATCAATGGCGCTGAGCGTGTGGTCGTTTCCCAGTTGCATCGTTCTCCTGGTGTATTCTTCGGACAGTCCATTCACCCGAATGGCACGAAGATCTATTCTGCCCGTGTGATCCCCTTCAAGGGAGCCTGGATGGAGTTCGCCACGGACATCAACAATGTGATGTATGCCTATATCGACCGGAAGAAGAAATTCCCGGTGACTACCCTGCTGCGTTCTATCGGGTATGAGACGGATAAGGACATCCTGGAGTTGTTCGGCATGGCCGATGAAGTGAAATCCGATAAGAAAGCGTTGCAGAAGTATATCGGCAAAAAGCTGGCTGCCCGTGTCCTGAGGACCTGGGTAGAGGATTTCGTGGATGAGGACACCGGTGAGGTGGTATCCATCGAGCGGAATGAGATCGTGCTAGAACGCGATACCGTCCTCGATGAAGAGGCCATCGACATGGTGGTTGAAATGGATGTGAAGAGCATTTTCATCCAGAAAGAAGATGTAGGCGGTGATTACGCTATCATCTATAATACTTTGAATAAAGATACCTCTAACTCGGAACTGGAAGCCGTTCAGCATATCTACCGTCAATTGCGCGGTGCGGATGCTCCGGATGACGAGACCGCCAGAGGGATTATCGATAAATTGTTCTTCAGCGACAAGCGTTATGACCTGGGTGAAGTGGGACGCTATAAGATCAACCGTAAGCTTGGTCTGAACCAGCCCCTGGATCAGAAGACGCTGACGAAGGAAGATATGATCAATATCATCAAGTACCTGGTGCGGCTGACCAATGCCAAGGCGGAAATTGACGATATCGATCACCTGAGCAACCGCCGTGTACGTACGGTAGGGGAGCAGCTGTATGCTCAGTTTGGCGTAGGTCTGGCCCGTATGGCCAGAACGATCCGCGAACGTATGAACGTACGTGATAATGAAGTATTTACTCCCGTGGACCTGATCAATGCCAGGACTTTGTCCTCCGTGATCAATTCCTTCTTCGGGACTTCCCAGCTGTCTCAGTTCCTGGATCAGACTAACCCGCTGAGTGAAATCACGCATAAACGTCGTATCTCCGCGCTGGGACCAGGTGGTCTTAGCCGTGAACGTGCCGGCTTTGAAGTTCGTGACGTTCACTACTCCCACTATGGCCGTCTCTGTACGATCGAGACGCCGGAAGGGCCGAATATCGGGCTGATCTCCACCTTGTGCGTGCATGCGAAGATCAACGAAATGGGCTTTATCGAAACGCCTTATCGTAAAGTGCATGACGGGAAAGTGGACCTGAAGAAGCTCACTTACCTGAGTGCGGAAGAAGAAGACATCGCTAAGATCGCGCAGGCGAATATAGCTTTGGATGAAAAGGGAAGCTTTGTGGAAGACAAGATCGTTTCCCGTCAGACGGGCGATTTCCCTATCCTCGATAAGAATGAAGTAGAATACATGGACGTGGCTCCCAACCAGATCGTGGGTCTCAGCGCCTCGCTGATCCCCTTCCTGGAACATGATGATGCCAACCGTGCCCTGATGGGATCGAACATGCAACGTCAGGCTGTTCCTTTGATCCGTCCTGAAATGCCGATCGTCGGTACAGGGCTGGAAGCCAAGGCTGCCCGGGATGCAAGGATCCAGATTCACTCTGAAGGCGAAGGTGTGGTAGAGTTTGTCGATGCCAACGAGATCCATGTCCGTTACGAAAGGAATGACACGCAGAAGCTGGTCTCTTTTGAAGAGGACCTGAAGATATACAGATTGACGAAGTTCATCAAAACCAACCAGGAAACCTGTATCAACCTGAAGCCGGCCGTGAAGAAGGGCCAGCGGGTTAAGGACGGAGACTTCCTCACGGAGGGCTATGCCGTACAGGACGGAGAGCTGGCATTGGGCCGCAATCTTAAAGTTGCGTTCATGCCCTGGAAGGGTTACAACTTCGAGGATGCGATCGTAATCAGTGAGAAAGTGGTTAAGGAAGATCTCTTCACCTCCGTGCATATTTCCGAATATGAGCTGGAAGTGCGGGATACCAAGCTGGGCGAGGAAGAACTGACACCTGATATCCCCAACGTATCGGAAGAAGCTACCAAGGACCTGGACGAGAACGGTATCATCCGTGTCGGCGCCCAGATCAAGGAAGGCGATATCCTGATCGGTAAGATCACTCCGAAAGGGGAAAGTGATCCTACCCCGGAAGAGAAGCTGTTACGGGCTATCTTCGGCGACAAGGCCGGAGACGCCAAGGATGCTTCCCTGAAGGCACCGAGTGGTACGGAAGGTGTGGTGATCAGCAAGAAGCTGTTCCAACGCGCCAAAAAGGATAAGAATGCCAAGGTTCGTGAGAAAGCGGCGCTCGAGAAGATAGAAAAAGTGCATGAAAAGAATACGGCTGACCTGATGGATGTATTGTTGAGCAAATTGCAGGTGTTGCTGAAAGAGCATACTTCTGCAGGCGTCAACAATAATTTTGGAGAAGTACAGATCGGGAAAGGGGCTAAGTTCACTGCCAAGAACCTGGCTGGTATCGACTACCTGAACGTCAATCCTTTGGGTTGGACAGGCGATATCAAGACGGATGAGCCGATCAATATCCTGCTGCACAACTACAGCATTAAGTATAACGAAGAGTTAGGTCGCTATAAGAGGGAGAAATTCAATATCTCCATCGGGGATGAATTACCTGCAGGTGTATTGAAGCTCGCTAAAGTGTACTTAGCCGTTAAGCGTAAGCTGAAGGTAGGGGATAAGATGGCCGGTCGTCACGGTAACAAGGGTATCGTTGCCAAGATCGTGCGTGCGGAAGACATGCCTTTCCTCCATGACGGAACGCCGGTGGATGTGGTATTGAACCCGCTGGGTGTACCTTCCCGTATGAACCTTGGACAGATCTATGAGACGGTATTGGGCTGGGCTGGTGAGAAGCTGGGGCTTAAGTTCGCCACTCCTATCTTTGATGGAGCAACAGTAGAAGAAATCGCAGAACATATCGAGAAAGCAGGACTTCCCAGCTTTGGTCACACCCATCTGTATGATGGTGAGACCGGGGAACGATTTGACCAGAAAGCTACCGTGGGGATCATCTATATCATCAAACTGCACCACATGGTGGATGATAAGATGCACGCCCGTAGCATCGGACCATACAGTCTTATTACGCAACAACCATTAGGTGGTAAGGCACAGTTCGGTGGTCAGCGTTTTGGGGAAATGGAAGTATGGGCACTCGAAGCCTACGGCGCCTCTAACATCCTGCAGGAGTTATTGACCCTCAAGTCAGATGACATCATCGGTCGTGCCAAGACTTATGAGGCTATCGTGAAAGGGGATAATATTCCAAGGGCGGGTATTCCTGAATCCTTCAATGTATTGGTACATGAGTTGAGGGGATTAGGGTTAGACCTGAAGTTTGACTAATGTAGGCTCCGCTAACTGATGAATAATACATAAGCCACTCTGGTAAACAGGGTGGCTTTTTTATGGCCCTTCGGGCGGGAGACCTGTGGTCTCCCCTGGATTTTCTTAGTTTTTCAAGAGTTTTTGTGTCAGGACGCCGTTATTGAACCGGAGCTCCAGCAGGTAGATTCCGGAGCTGATGGTAGTTCCGGAAAGGTCGATGCGCATCCGGCTGCCTGCCGAGGCGTCTCCGGACCGGGATAAAAGTTCTCTTCCTGCCATATCCAGCAATCGGACACCTACTTTACCGGCCGGCGACTGGCCGAATACGATATCGATATGATCTGTAAATGGATTCGATAAGACGGTGAAGGCGGAGGTGGTTAAATTCGGGTCTTTTACCAATACTATTTTACTGTAGGTGACTTTCCCATCCTGGTCGATCTCTTTGAGGCGGTAATAGTTATTATCCTGTGCTATCGAGGGATCTGTAAAGGAATAGTAGCGGCCGGTGGAGCTATGGCCTGCCGCGGCCACATATCCTATGCTGGTGAAGCTGGTGCCATCGTAGGAACGGTCGATTTCAAAGCCCTTGCTGCCCGACTCGAAAGAGGTGGTCCAGTCCAGCAGGGTATTGTTGTTGTTCAGCTGCCCTTCGAAGTTCAGCAACCCAATGGGCAGCACAGACAGTCCGGGGACGCCGGCTCCGAAGCCGGAGAAGCCGTTAGTGAAGTTATAGGTCAGGGCGGTATTGGTACCCAGGGTAGTGATCGTCGGGGTGACCAGGGTGACCGGGTCGCCGCCTGTTGGGTTGGCGACGGTGACATTGGAGATCTGGGTGGGTACTTTGACGAGTTGGATGGAGCTGATATTCTGACCGGTGATGGACTGCCAGCCAGTGACTTCCGCCTGGGTATAGAATAAGGTGATATTATAGCTGCCGGACGAGTTATTGGTGGTAGGCACAACATGGAAGGTCTTGTCCATCAGATAATTGGGAATATTGTTGTTCCAAAACTGGGTGGCGTTGGTACCGGCGCGGTCGATAATGACCTGAGTACACCCGTAATTGAAGGTGCTGAGGTTCTGGATACGTGCCATCAGCTGGCCATTTGCCTGGTCATAGAAATAGATATCCGCATTGGGGCCCAGGTATTGCTGGATGGATGAGTTGAGGACGGTCTGAACCAGGGTGGTGGCGATGCCATAGCCGAGCTTTATGATAGGTTTATATAAGGCTTCGTACGTTACACTGCTGTAAGACTGCGAGCAGTTGATGCTGTTCTGCCAGAAGATATTTCCCTGGCTGCCTGCTGCTCCGTCATTGTAGAGCTGGCACTGGTCGACTGCGTCTCCGGATGCCGCTGTCCCGTTGTCAAAGCAGATCTCTACCACCAGGTTGCTGGTACCATCCCAGGTATATGGCGTATCGAAGGTGAAATTATTCCAGCCGTTGACGGTATTATAGGTTGCGAGTGTTTTGACGATGGTCATGGGGGCTCCGATTGTCAATGTTCCTGCGTTTACCAGGTAAGTCGCGGAAGAGGTGCCCAGTTTAATATTAAAATTGCTGAATGCTCTCGTACTGGCTTTTACCAGATTGAACGAGATGCCGGATAAAGGACCTGCCGGTATCCCGGCTGCCGTCAATTCGGAGGCTTTGTATAGGATCTGGGCCTTATAGGAACTTTGCGTGGCATCGAAAGGACCCAATCCGGCAATGGTACCAAGGGCGGCGCCGATATTGGAGACCCCGGTTGGAAGGACGCCTGCCGTGGGCGCCTGATCATTGTCATTGATAGTCATGGTGAAATTGGGTCTGCCATCCCCGGCCACGGCATTGCCGCTACCACCGTTGACGGTGAAGC
The DNA here is from genome assembly GCA_035555335.1 of Puia sp. Taxonomy (GTDB): domain Bacteria; phylum Bacteroidota; class Bacteroidia; order Chitinophagales; family Chitinophagaceae; genus Puia. The sequence goes on along the minus strand of DATMGS010000014.1, from coordinate 301,465 downwards.
CCAGGGTAAATTGCCGGGTGCCGTTCACACTGGCGTCGTCATAGATACGGATGGTGAAGGGCTGGGACGCTGTGGAGCCGGCCGGGAAGTTCAGGGTGGCGGAGGGTGCGGTAAAGCTGCCATTGGTGGTGATATCGAAGTCCAGGCCCTGGGTGGCTGTGCCGGAGCTGACGTTCAGGGTAGCGGTGGCAGCGGCGGTGGGGGCGCTGCCGATGACCATATTGTATGAATAATCTTTATAAGCCCGGCATCCGGAGGTAGCTGCCGTTGTTTCTGTCTGCTGGTCGTCGGTGAATTCAAAGTCGATCTTGGGAATGCAGGGGCTGCTGCCTCCGCTGGGGGGCGTGCCTCCCAGGGAGCTGGACAGGCTGGCCCGGTATACACCTGCGGCAGAGGCCTGCATCCGGGCTTTCTGGCCTGGTGTAAAGAGGGTATAGCAATTGGTGTAGTTCATGAAATTGCTCTCCGTATTGATGCTGTAAGCTGTCCCTGTGCAGGTATTGGTACCGGTACGGCAGCTAAAATCGATCACTCCGCCGTTAACGTTATAGGAAATAGGGTCGGTATCGCAGACCTGGTCTCCCTGCAAATTGCAATTGGTATTGAGAGGGCAGATCGTAACGTTGGTGGAGCCCTCGAAAGGATGGTATAAGCTGAAGGCATGGCCGATCTCATGGGGAAGGGTCTTCTGGCCGGAGATCATCTGGGTGGCCAGCATGACGATACCGTCTTCACTGGCAGAGGCTCCGGGAAAGTAGGCAAAGCCGGCAATAAAGGTCCCGGTGGTGCCGTCATTGCCATCTATCTTATTTACTACCCATACATTGTAGTATTGGCTTGTGTTCCATCTATCCAGGTTCTTTATATTGATGTCCGCGGTACCGATGGTGGTCTGCGCTGCCTGGACTCCTCCTGACACATATCCGGAAACGGAGGAACCGTCGATGCGGTTGATGCCATTGGTGGGGTTACAGTTCGGATCTCTCTGGGCCAGGACAAACTGGATCTGGAGGTCTCCCGCTCCCTGGATGCCGGGGTAGGTGCCATTATATACGGCATTCAGGTAGCTGATGGCGCCGGTGATCTGTGCGTCGGTAGGGTTATAGACGCTGCCTACGGCGCCTCCGGTATGTACGATATGGACTACAACGGGAATGGTGTAAAGGGGGGTTCCTAATGTAGAAGGTGTTCCCAGGGTAGTCGGGGCGCCGGCTTTGTCCACGGTTACCGATTTCGGTGGCTGGGTCAATTGGGGGTGATTGGCTATATAGGTCCGGATGGAAGCTTCGCCCGCCAGTATGTTTTTGCGATAGGAGGGGTCTTCCTTCATTTTTCGGGCATGAACGGCGTCGAATCCGCAGATGGCCTGGGAAAAGGAGTTCTGAAACAAGAATAGGGTAAGACAGGTCAGGAGCAGTTGTAGCGTGGTTTTCATACTGTTGGTTTGGATCAGGTGTTAATTCTGCCAGATAGTGGGTCAAAGATAAACGAACAGGCCTGTTTGATACTTCTAATATCTTGAAAATTATTTGAAAATCAAAATGTTTTGCGGTCTTTAGCAAGTTGGGAAAAATCTATTTCCATACCTTTATTTTCCCTAAAAATCGAATAGAACGTGAATAGAAAAATAAGCTTGTCCATAGTAGGCATTTTTTGCCTTTTGCACCTCTATAGCCAACCCACGGGTAAAATCTCCGATCCGGCCGACTGGGTAAATCCGCTGATGGGATCGGACTCCAAATACAGTTTATCGAATGGAAATACCTATCCTGCCATCGGGCTGCCCTGGGGCATGAATACCTGGATGCCTCAAACGGGGAAGATAGGGGACGGGTGGGCTTACCAGTATAGTATCGATAAGCTCAGGGGCTTTAAGCAAACGCATCAGCCTTCTCCCTGGATTAATGACTATGGCCAGTTTGCCATCATGCCGGTAACGGGGCATTTGAAATTCAGCCAGGATGCCCGGGCCAGCTGGTTTTCCCATAAGACAGAAACGGCCAGGCCTTACTATTACAGCGTGTACCTGGCGGATGCGGATGTGACTACGGAGATCACGCCTACGGAAAGAGCCGCTCAATTCCGCCTGACTTTTCCGCAGTCGGATAGCTCGATGGTCGTGATCGATGCTTTTGATCGGGGGTCTTATATAAAAATCGTGCCGGGTGAGCGGAAGATCATCGGTTATACTACCCGGAACAGCGGGGGCGTACCGGATAATTTTAAAGACTATTTCGTCATATATTTCGATAAACCCTTTACCATTGCCCACACCTGGCATGGGGAGCAGCTGGCGAAAGATACGCTGGAATACCAGGCCGATCATGTGGGGGCTATTGTCGGCTTTGCTACTGCCAGGGGGGAAAAGGTGCATATGAAGGTAGCTTCTTCTTTTATCAGTCCTGAGCAGGCTGAGCTGAACCTGCAAAGAGAGATCGGGGCGGATAGTTTTGAGACGACGCAGAAGAAGGCGCATGAAACCTGGAATAAGTCGCTTAGCCGGATCCTGGCGGAAGGGGGAACGGTAGATCAGACCCGTACTTTCTATTCCTGTCTGTACCGGGCGATGTTGTTTCCCCGGTCGTTTTATGAGCTGGATGTAAAGGGGCAGGTGGTGCATTACAGTCCTTATAACGGGCAGGTATTGCCGGGCTATATGTATACGGATAATGGATTCTGGGATACTTTCCGGGCTGTATTCCCTTTGATGACCCTCGTATTTCCCGAGCTGAACAGTCATATGATGGAAGGGCTGGCCAACGTTTATAAGGAAAGCGGCTGGCTGCCAGAGTGGGCCAGTCCCGGTCACCGGGATTGTATGGTCGGGAGTAATTCCGCTTCGCTGATCGCCGATTCCTATTTGAAAGGGATCCGGGGCTATGATATCAATACTTTGTATGAAGCTATTCTGAAGAATACGGAACATGCGGGGCCGTTGAGCTCGGTGGGAAGGCTGGGCGTGGAATATTATAATAAGCTGGGCTATGTGCCTTATGATGTGAAGGTGAATGAAAACGTGGCCAGGACGCTGGAATATGCCTATGATGACTTTACTATCTATAAGCTGGCTATCGCCCTGCACCGGCCTGTGGAGGAAATCGAGCGGTTTGCGCGGCGTTGCCGGAACTACCGGAATGTATTCGATCCTGCCACTAAAATGATGCGGGGAAAGAATGCGGATGGAAATTTCCAGTCTCCTTTCAATCCTTTCAAATGGGGCGATGCTTTTACGGAAGGCAATAGCTGGCATTGGACCTGGTGTGTATTCCATGATATCCAGGGGTTGGAAAATCTGATGGGGGGAAGGGGAACTTTTGTGAAGATGCTGGATTCTGTGTTCATCATGCCTCCGGTATATGATGAAAGTTATTATGGGGAGGTGATCCATGAGATCCGGGAGATGCAGATCATGAATATGGGGCAATATGCGCATGGCAATCAGCCGATCCAGCATATGATCTATCTGTATGACTATGCCGGGGAGCCCTGGAAGACGCAGTATTGGGTAAGACAGGTCATGAATAAATTATACAGCGCCCGTCCGGACGGGTATTGCGGTGACGAGGACAATGGGCAAACTTCCGCCTGGTATATATTTTCCGCGATGGGTTTTTATTCTGTCTGTCCGGGTACGCAGCAATATGCGATGGGCGCGCCGCTGTTCCCGAAGCTGACGCTGACGGTAGAGGGCGGCCGTAAATTTATGATCAATGCTCCGGCTAATAGCGACCGGAATATCTATATTCAGAGTGCCCGGCTCAATGGGCAGCCTTATGACAAGAACTGGCTCAGCCATTTCGATATCCGCAAAGGTGGCAGCCTGGACCTGCTGATGGGGCCGGAGCCTGCCCGGAACCGCGGGGTAGCGGCGAGCGCTTATCCCTATTCGCTGTCAGGAGAAAAGGGTTTTTAGGCTAATAAGAAATCTTTCAGCTGGCTGTATTGCGCATCGATTTTTTTACTTTGTTTTTGTTTGCCCAGGATGGCTTGTACGGAATCGGGCAGCGGAATGGGCTGGCCGATGATGGGTTCTACCGTGTCGTAGAATTTTACGGGATGGGCTGTTTCCAAAAAGATGCCTTTTTGCGTTACGCCTTGCGTTGCCAGGTAGCCGGTCAGGGCCCGGTAGCCTACGGCGCCATGGGGGTCGGTCAGGTAGTGTTCGTTGGCATAGACCTGCCGGATGGTATCTTTTGTCTCCTCATCGGAGATGCTATAGCTGGTCAGTACTTTTTTGAGTGAAAGGAATTCTTTATGGAAGATCTCCAGGATGCGGACGAAGTTGCTGGGATCGCCGACGTCCATGGCATTGGAAAGGGTGGCTACGGCCCGTTGCGGGGTATATTCACCTGTTTGAAGATAGGCCGGGACTACATTGTTGGCATTACAGGCTGCGATGAAATGCTGAACGGGCAGCCCTGAGCGATGTGCCAGCAGGCCGGCGCAGATATTGCCGAAGTTGCCGCTGGGAACACTGATCACCGGTGGGTGGTCTTTATCGGCCCATTGCTGCCAGGCAAAGAAGTAATAGAACTGCTGGGGCAGCCAGCGGGCGACATTGATCGAGTTGGCGGAGGTGAGGAAGATTTCTTTATTGAGGGCGGCATCGGCAAACGCTTCTTTTACAATGCGCTGGCAATCATCGAAGCTGCCATCTACTTCCAGGGCTGTGATATTCTTACCGAGGGTCGTCAGCTGCAGTTCCTGTACGCTGCTCACTTTCCCCGAGGGGTAGAGGATGACGACGTTGACGCCTTCCACTCCATAGAATCCGCTGGCTACCGCGCCGCCTGTATCTCCGGAGGTGGCGACGAGCACGGTGATGGGCTGATCATTATCTTTTACAAAATATCCCAGGCATCGGCTCATGAATCTTGCGCCTACATCTTTGAAGGCCAGGGTAGGTCCATGGAATAATTCCAGGGCGCTGATGGTATCGGTTACCTTGACCAGGGGAAAGTCGAAGTCGATGGTCTCCTGTACGATGCGTCTTAACTCGTTTTCGGTGATGGTACCTCCCACGTATGGCTGAATGACGTGGAAGGCGATCTCTTCTTTAGAGAGTTTTTCTATGTTTTTGATAAAATCCTGCGGCAGGACGGGGATCCGTTCGGGGAAATAGAGTCCTTTATCCGGAGCCTGTCCTTTGATGGTGGCTTCTTTGAAGCTGGCTTTTTCTGCTGTATTATTGAGACTATAGTAGGTCATTGTTTTTGAATTTAGTTTTGGGAGAGTATTTTTACTCCCTGGGGGTTGATACTGGTGGTATAGGTATGGTAGTCCAGTCCTATTTTTTCATAGATGTTTTTCATGATTTGTTCTACTTGCGCTGCCGTTGCGGGGTCCCGGCTCAGCATGAATATTGAAGGGCCCGATCCGGAGATACCGCCGCCCAGGGCGCCGGCTTCCTTGCATTTTTGCTTGACCTCATCGAATCCGGGGATCAGCATGCTGCGTACGGGTTCGATGATCACGTCTTCGAGGGACCGGCCGATCAGGTCATAGTCATTCTTGGTGAAGCCAGCGACGAGTCCGGCGATATTTCCCCATTGGCGGATAGCGTCTTTCAGCAATACTTCCTTACGGAGTATCTGCCGGGCATCGGATGTGCGCACTTCTATCTGCGGGTGTACGACGGTGACATGCAGGTGAGGGGCGGGGATGGATATGATATCGAGGGGAAAGATGGACCGGATCAGGGTGATGCCTCCATAGATGCAGGGGGCGACATTGTCCGCGTGCTTAACGCCGGAAGCCACTTTTTCTCCAAACATGGCAAAGCGGACCTGGTCTTCTTTGGAAAAGATATTTCCCAACAGGTGGTTGGCGGCCACGACGGCGCCTGCGGCACTGGCGGCGCTGCTGCCGAGGCCGCTGCCGGGCTTGATCTTTTTGTCGATGATGACTTCGAATCCGACGGGTCTTTTGAGTTCCTCCAGCATGGCGAGTAAGGGCGCACCTGCCGTATTCTGGGCGGGGTCCGTGGGCAGGGGGAACCCATCGCGGCTAATAATGCGGATGGTAGGTTCCTCCAGCAGCTTTACTTCCATAATGTCATAAGGTGCGTCGAGGGCCATGCCCAGTACGTCGAATCCGCAAACGAGGTTGGCGACGGTGGCAGGGGCTTTGATGGTTATCTGATCCATTTTGTTGAGTATGGTTAACAGGTGTAAGGTCTGAAATTATTGGTTATGATCTTGCTGCGCGGATGATATCTGCGAATACGCCGGATGCGGTCACTTCTGCGCCGGCTCCGGCACCCTTGATCACGAGGGGTTGTTCGGGATAGCGATCGGTGTAGAACAGCACGACATTATCCTTACCATACAAATGATAGAGGTCCTGTTGGGGATTGATGTGCTGCAGTCCCACGGCGGCTTTGCCATTTTCGTATTTAGCCACGAATTTCAGTTTTTTCCCTTCTTTCACGGCGGCTTCGTACAGCTGCCGGAAGTGGGCTTCTTCCTGTTCCATGGCCAGGTAGAAGTCTTCCACGCTGCCCCGCATACAGGATTCGGGTAGGAAGGAGTTATTCCGGATGTCTTCCATTTCCATCTTTTCTCCGGCTTCCCTGGCGAGGATCATGATCTTGCGCATCACGTCGGTACCGCTGAGGTCGAGGCGGGGATCGGGCTCGGTGTATCCTTCTTCCTGTGCCTGTCTGACCACCTGGGCAAAGGGGCGTTCTCCATTATAATGATTGAAAACGAAATTGAGGGTGCCGCTCAATACCGCCTGGATCTTGTTGACCTTATCGCCGCTCCGCAGGAGGTCATTGAGGGTGCCGATGACCGGAAGGCCGGCGCCTACATTGGTCTCAAACAGGAAGAGGGAGTTGTATTCGCGGGAGAGGTCTTTGAGTTTTTTGTAATTCTGATAGGGGGAGGAACAAGCTATTTTATTACAGGCTACGACGGAGATGCTCTTTTGGAGCAGGCTGTCGTAGCAGGCTGCTACTTCGCTGTTGGCGGTGACGTCTGCGAAGACGGAGTTGCGCAGGTTGCGGGAAGTGATGCCTTGTACCCATTCGGAGAGTTCCATGGGCTGGCCTTGTTCCAGTAATTCCTTCCAGTTTTCCAGGTCGATCCCTTCTGTGCTGAAGATCATTTTCCGGCTGTTAGCCAGTCCGATTACCCGTACCTGCAACCGCAGGTGTTCCCCGAGGTAGTTTTGCTGCTGCTTGAGCTGATCCAGGAGGCGGCGGCCGACGTTGCCGGTACCGGTGATGAAGAGATTCAGCTGTTTATAGGTGGTTGTGAAGAATTCTTCGTGCAGGATATTGATCGCCTTCTTAACGTCGCCGGCTGCTACTACGGCGGAGATATTCCTTTCCGAGGAACCCTGGGCGATGGCCCGTACGTTGACGCCGTTCCTTCCCAGGGCGCCGAACATTTTTCCGCTGACGCCGGGATGGCTCTTCATATGATCTCCTACGAGGGCGATGATGGAGAGCTGGTCTTCGATGATCAGGGGCTGGACTTTCCCGGTCTCGATCTCATGGCTGAAGGCTTTGTCGACGGCGTCCTTGGCTGCTGCGGCGTTGGCTTCATCGATGCCTACGCAGATGGAATGTTCCGAAGAGCCTTGTGTGATGAGGATGACGTTGATCCTTTCGTTGGAGAGGGCTTCGAAGAGACGTTTGGAGAAACCGGGTATGCCTACCATGCCGCTGCCTTCCAGGCTTAAAAGGGCTATTTTGCCGATGCTGGAGATACCGCGGATGCTGCCGCCGTTGCGGGCGGAGTCAAATTCTATTACGGTGCCGGGGTCTGCCGGGGCGAAGGTATTTTTTATCCATACGGGGATTCCTTTGGTCATTACGGGCTGAATGGTGGGGGGATAGATCACTTTAGCGCCGAAATGGGATAATTCCATGGCTTCCTGGTAGGAGATATGCGGGATGAGCCTGACGTTGGAGACGAGGCGCGGGTCGGCTGTCATCATACCGGATACATCTGTCCAGATCTCTACCAGTTTCGCGTCGACGGCTGCGGCGAGGATGGCGGCGGTATAGTCGGAGCCGCCTCTTCCCAGGGTGGTGGTAGTGCCGTTGCTGTCGGCTGCGATGAAGCCCGGGAAGATAAAGAGGGATCCTTTCGCACTATCGAAGAACTGACGGATTTTGGTATTGGTGAGGGGGAAATCGACGGCGGCATACCCGAACTGAGAGTCAGTGACGATCAGCTCCCTGGAATCTTTCCAGGTATTCTCTACGCCGAGGGTTTCGAAGCGGGCGGAGAGGATCAGGGAGGACAGGAGCTCGCCGTAGCTGACGATCTTATCACGGGTGCGTGCCGATAGTTCACCCAACAGGAATGCCCCGTTGCAGATGTCTTCAATTTCGTTGCAGCGTTTCTTCACCAGGCTGAGCACGCTGCTTTGGCGGGTGAGGGGAAGCAGGAACTTTACTGTTTCCAGGTGACGCTGTTCGATGACCTGTAATTTTTCTTTATAGGATTCGTCTCCGGCGGCAGCCAGTTCTCCGGCCTGGATGAGGATATCCGTGATACCTCCCAGGGCGGACACGATGACGATGGTCTTGTCTTTGGTAAGGGCTTGCTGTACGAGGGTGACGACCTTATTGATATTTTCTCCATTGGCGACGGAAGTTCCTCCGAATTTTAACACCTGCATATAAATGAATGATTTGAGATTTTGGGTATAGAACGAAATGATCTTTCTTTTTAGAAAACAGCTTGTAAAAAGCCCACGGTATAATATGGAAACAGACAACCCTTAACGGGTTGTGGAGGTAATAATAGTTGTAATTTGCGTCGCAGACATTTGTGTCGCGGGCATTTGCGTCGCGGAATACGACGACGACGACGACAAAGCGTGACCGGCTACGGGCAGAAAGGAGGGGACAATATCGTGTTTTTTATAGACCACGTCGTAAAGAGATGCTAAGGTAAGGGGTTTGTGGAGGAAAAACAAGGAATGCCCATTTATTTTAATATAAATGCAGTAATTTCGGCTATAAGTTTGAATTATTGCTGCTTGCCAGGCGCACTCTTTGAACATTCACAAAAACGCAGGAAGCGTTTTAAAATTGACAGTATGAGCTATCAGTCATCCCAGGGTTTGCAGCAATTTAAGAACCTGGTAGGGATCAAGTTCCAGTTATATAATAGTCTATTTACTTCCCTTCCTTTTCATCGTATAGAGAAGACGGGTATTTTATTATCCCTGTTATTGACGATCTGCGAGGATGGCTATAAGAAAAAGCAAAGCCCGGAGCAGATTATCGAGGACTTTTTCGAGAAGCATACGGCTTTTTCGACGGAGCGTGACCGGGCGGATATCCTGTTCCGTTTCGTACAATATGTGGAGCGGCAGATCGTATTATTCGATGCGCTGGAAGATGCTGCTTTCCGGCATGTGAACGATATGGGCGGTGCGGGGACGGTGAAGCACCTGATCTCCGAGGTACTGCAAACGAATAAGGAGGAGGAACTGACGGAGAAGCTGAAGGATTATTCGGTGCGGATGGTACTGACGGCTCATCCTACTCAATTTTATCCCGGGCCGGTATTGGGCATTATCAATGATCTGTCGAGGGCTGTCATCGTGAACGATGCGGCGGATATCAATCTCTACATGCAGCAATTGGGCAAGACTCCTTTTCTGAAAAAGCAGAAGCCTACGCCTTATGATGAGGCGGTGAGTCTTATATGGTACCTGGAGAATGTATTTTATCATGCCTGCGGCAAGATCATATCTGCCATACATGACCAGTTCCCTCATTCCATCGATAAGCACAATGCGGTGATCAAGATGGGTTTCTGGCCGGGCGGCGACCGGGACGGGAATCCTTTTGTGAAAACGGAGACGACGTTGAAGGTGGCCGAGTCGCTCAGGGGGGCGATCATTAAATGTTATTATCTCGATGTGCGGAGGTTGAAGCGTCGGCTTACTTTTAAAGGGGTCGATACGATCCTGCAGGAGCTGGAGGAAAAGCTGTACAACAATATTTTCATTGCGGAGAAGAAAACGGAATTGCATAAGCATGAGATCCTGGATCCGCTGATACAGATACGGGAGATCATTATATACCAGCACAATAGTCTGTTTGTAAGCCTGGTGGATAACCTCATCGGGAAGGTGATGATCTTCGGGCTGCATTTTGCCACGCTGGATATCCGGCAGGAGAGTACGGTGCATGGGACTGTGTTGGCGGCTATTGCCGGCAAGGAAAAGCTGGTGCCGGAGAATTTTACGGCGCTGACCGATGCTGAGAAGGCTACTGTGCTGACGGGGCTCAGCGGGAGCGCCAAACCGGAATTATATGAGGATCCGCTGGTAAAGGATACCATGCAGGCTATCGCCGCCATTAAGACTATTCAGCATTATAATGGAGAGGAGGGTTGCTGCCGGTATATTATCAGTCAATGTAACAGTGCGGTCAATGTGCTGGAGGTCTTCGGGCTTTTCCTGTTGAGCGGCTGGAAGAAAGATAAGATGACGGTGGACATCGTGCCTTTGTTCGAGACGGTAGAAGATTTGCAGCATGCGGCGGGTGTCATGAAAGAGCTCTATGAGAACAAGGTCTATAGCAAACACCTGAAGGGAAGGGGGCATACGCAGACTATCATGCTTGGGTTCTCCGATGGCACGAAGGATGGGGGATACCTGATGGCGAACTGGGGCATCTATAAGGCCAAGGAAGAGCTGACGCAGATCTCCGCGGAATATGGGATCAACGTGGTCTTTTTCGATGGCCGGGGCGGGCCTCCTGCCAGGGGGGGTGGGAAGACGCATAAGTTCTATGCTTCGATGGGGAAAAATATTGCCAACAAGCAGATACAGTTAACGATACAGGGGCAGACGGTGAGCTCGAATTTCGGGACTATCGATACGGCGCAGTATAATATCGAGCAACTGCTGCATGCGGGTATCTCCAACGACCTGTTCTCCTCCAAGGAGGTGACGATGCAGGCCGATGAGGAGGAGTTGCTGCAGTCGCTGGCGGTGGAGAGCTATAAGGCTTATTCTACGTTGAAGGATCACCCTTATTTTCTTTCTTATCTGAATGAGGTGAGCCCGCTGCGGTTTTATAATGAGACGAATATCGCCAGCCGGCCTTCCAAGCGCAAGAGTTCGGGCAGGCTGGAATTGAAGGATCTTCGGGCTATTCCATATGTGGGGGCCTGGAGCCAGCTGAAGCAGAATGTGACGGGTTATTATGGGGTAGGGAAGGCGTTGCAGACATTGGATAAAAAGGGAAAGTGGAATGAGGTGAAGGCGTTGTATACGAATTCGCCTTTCTTCAAGACGTTGCTGGATAATTGTGAGATGGCTATGAAGAAATGCTTCTTCCCGTTGACGGAGCATTTTTCTCAGCATCCTGTTTATGGGGAGATCTGGAGATTGATCTATGATGAGTTCGAGCTTACACAAAAATATATCTTCAAATTGTCGGGTAAAAATGAGCTGATGGCTGATTATCCGGTGGAGCAGCTGTCCATTCAGATGCGGGAGAGGATCGTGTTGCCGCTGAGCACCATTCAGCAATATGCGCTTACGAAGTTTCGGAACCTCGAGAAGAGCGGCGAGAATAAGCCGATGAAGGAGGTTTATGAGAAGCTGATCATCCGGAGTTCGTTCGGCATTATCAATGCGGCCCGTAATTCTGCATAAGGCGCCACGGGCGCCTGCCCTAACCTTCGCTTCGCTCGCGGGGCCCTGCTATCCAGCGAGCGAGACATCGCTGGCGATGCCCTCGCTCGGGTCTAATGATGGCCCTTCGGGCAAGGCGCTTCCAGCGCCTTTTAGACGAGGCTGTTGCCTTTTACATACAGCGTTTCCACGAGTCCCATGCATTTTTCACCATTGTAAAATTATGTTGCAGGGCCATTTCTTTCGTGTAGTCGGCCAGGACCTGCATGGATTGATAGGCTGTCAACGGGGCGCCCGGGTGGGTGAGGTCTTTTTTCACCTGGGGTAATTTGCAGGCAGCGGAGGCGTTTGGGGAGAAAATCCGGGGATGGGCGGTATGGCTCCGGAATGGAAGGTTTTTTTCCAAAATGGATGGGTGGGGACTTTGTCAAGCGTCGGGGTTGGGCCGGTCAAAGGGGTGTTAGTTTTTGATTTTCAATTGATTATGTATTTTTGGTTCTTTTCCGGAATAGTGTTTGGCTAAGAGACAGCAATCAACAAATCAACATCATGGAAGAAGAACCTGAGAGTACCATTCGGATCCGTATTGCGCTTGCGACGAGACGAATGGGAGTGGCTGCCAGTGGAGTGATAGGCGGGATGCCCGATAAAGAAAAAGGAATGGCGTCTGGTGAGGAATGGGCGGGATTCTCTTATATAGAGACCTGGACGGATGGGGAGTTCGTTTCGAATAGTGGGTTGATCGTGAATCCTGCCTATCGCCAGGCGGGGGTGGCGACGGCTATCAAAAAAGAAATTTTTGCTTTATCACGCAGGCGTTATCCTGATGCCCGGATCTTCAGCATTACTACCGGGGCTGCTGTGATGAAGCTGAACCATAAATTAGGATTCGAGCCGGTGACTTATTCGGAGATCACCCGGGATGCCAGATTCTGGGACCAGTGCAGGCATTGTGTCAACCATGGTATTCTGGAATCGAATCAGCGGAGGATGTGCCTTTGTACGGCTATGTTGTATACGCCAGAGAAAATTGCCGGCTAAGGGAGTATTTTCAATTCGAAAAAAATATGCTTTTTATACTCTTGTACTTCTAGATTTCCCCAAAAAAGACCTGTCTGTTGGAGTTTTTCAAATTAGGTGTTTTTCATTCTAAACATATTTTTATTGCCACTTTGAAAATTTTTTTTCAAAGTGGCAATATTTCAACTCTTAGTCATTTGCCCGGGAAGATGGGGTAAAATGGCTGGAATACCTGGTAGCAGCGAGTCTTACACGATAGGACCCTATGAGAATTCTGCTCTGGTACACAATTAGCCAATTTCAGTCCGGGTGGATGACTATCCACCTGATATTCTTTACATATTTTAAATTCAGTCTATGCTTAAGAGAACTCTTGTTTGTTTTAGTGCGCTGTTCCTTTTTTATAAGGGATATAGCCAATCATCAGCGTCTGCTAAACTTGTAACATTTAACCAAAACCAAATTGATGCATCAAAAGATTCTATTCATGAGAAGTTATCCGACAAAGGAAAAGATACGGCGGATAAGGGGACTGGCGTTCTTTCGGTCCCTGCTGTTGCTGTCACCTCTGCTGTGCCTGTTGCGTCTCCGGCTCAACCGGTAGGGGTGGAGAAATTTAAAAATATTTTTACCCGTCTCTTTAAAAAGGATACGGCAGGAATAGAAGCGAAGGAAAAAGCCAGCGAGCCCTTTGCTTTCGGGGATTTCTCCTGGCTTAATGGTACCAGCCGGAAGACAAGTCCGCCGGCTTTTGATTCCAAATATTTTACGGGGGATGTCGTCTTCGATTTTAATTATACGCATTCTTATAATAGTCCTATCGACAATACGGTGGTAGGTTCGACGGCGCTGGCGCGTAATAATGAGCTGCAGCTTTCTTTTATGGGTGTTGGGGGAGATATTCACTATAATAATGTGCGGGGAAGGGTGATGATGCAATTCGGGACCCGCTCCACGGTGGTTCCCCGGAATGACGGCAGCTCTTACAAGGGGCAGTATGACCTGCAAACCATTTATCGGTATATCAGTGAAGCGTATGCGGGTTATCATTGGGATGTATGGCATGGGATCAACCTGGATGCGGGTATTTTTATGTCTTATATCGGGTTGTTCTCTTATAATAATTTTGAGAACTGGGGATATCAGCCATCTTATACTTCGGACAATACGCCCTGGTTTTTCAATGGGCTGCGATTACAGACTTTCCCGACGGATAAGCTGAAAGTAGAGCTGTGGCTGGTGAATGGCTGGCAGTCTTATGGTATGTTCAACCAGGCGCCGGGCGTGGGAGTCTCTATTTACTACCGGCCTAAGGAAACCGTGGATTATGTCTTTAACAACTATTATGGAAAGGACGATCAGGGTGCGCCGCACCGGTATCGATTCCATAGTGATGACAGTTATGAGTTGCGTTATCTCAACCGTAAACATGGATTCGTTACAAAGGCGGCTTTCAGTATCACCGGCGATTTCGGGTTTGAAAATGGAAATGGGGTCAGCCCTTTCGGTAAGACAGATAAAAAGACCGGAGTGTATTTACCGGCTCAGAATTTTATCAGTGGCATGATCTATAACCGCCTCTGGTTAGGGGAAAAGCAAAAATTTGCCTGGACGGTGGGTGGTGGCTATATGCATAACCCGGGTCAATACCTGGTTTTGGCGCCTACCGGCTATGCTGATACCTTATTTCAGGCACAGACAGGGCCTGGTTCTACTTTCGAAGCATGGGATTATTCCACGAGCATAGATTATATGCCCAATCAGAATATGACGTTCAAGGTTGAATTTGTTCACCGGGCGGTAGAAAAGATCGGTGCGGCTCCCGGAACGACGCCTTTGGCAGGATATTTTGCCGGTCATGGCGGGGTTACTTCGCCTTCCGGTTTTGCCAATACCGGCGGGTATACCTATACTTCCAGCGGCGCCTCCGTTGCTCCGCCGTTAAGCAGCTGGGGGGGGTGGCAGCCGGATATGGTCAAATCGGAATCGAGGATCGTGCTGGCGTTCCTGGTGAGATTTTAGAATAATTTAAAAACCAACTATATGTATACTTTAAAAGTTCTAGTTGCGGGATTGCTCCTGATGACGGGACATTCTCAGAAGCCGGACTACCGGCACATCGGTCACAGGGCTTACGAGGTCCTTGATACGGCGGGCTTCTACCTGTACAGTTATAACAAACTGGTGCAGGGTGAAAAGATAGCCAGGCCGACGACCGTTTATTATTTCAGTGTGAAGGCGGATGATCCTGTCCAGGAGCTTACGCTGGTCAACCTGGAAAGATCTTTTGCAGGGAATGCCCGGTTTCGTTATGCGCTGGAAGCTCATTTCAGGTCGGATAAGGATCTGATTGCTTATGACGGCTTGTTGAAGACTTACAAAATAAAATATTTATACACGCAGTCTTCTAAATAATCAGTTAAACTATGACATCAGGAAATATTCTCGTGGTTGATGATGAAATAAAGCTTCGCAGTCTTTTAAAAAGGATCATTTCACTGGAGGGGTATACGGTATATGAGGCTGCTGATGTCCGGAATGCCCTGAAAGTGGTGAATAAGGAAGATATCGATGTAGTGGTCTGTGATGTGAAGCTGCCGGATGGCAGCGGGCTGGACTTCACCAGGAGCATCAAGGCCAGGCCGAATCCTGTCGAGATCATCCTGCTTACGGCCCACGCGAATATTCCTGATGTTGTACAAGCCATGCGTTTTGGCGCCTTTGACTATATCAGTAAAGGGAATGACAATGATAAGTTACTGCCGTTGATCGCTCATGCGGTGGAGAAATCGCAGCTGCAGAAAAGGGTGGGGCGATTGGAAGAGCATGTCGCCCATGTTTTCAGCTTTGACAATATCATCGGGCAATCGACTGCTTTGCAAGAGACGATCCTTTTGGCTCAAAAAGTTACTTCTTCGGACACGACGGTATTATTGTTGGGGGAGACCGGTACGGGGAAGGAATTGTTTGCCAAGGCGATCCATGCCAATGGCAAACGGGCGGGCTATCCTTTTATGGCGCTTAACTGCAGCGCTTTTTCCAGGGACCTGCTCGAGAGCGAACTATTCGGGCATAAGGCCGGAGCTTTTACCGGCGCGGTAAGGGATAAGAAAGGGTTGATCGAAGAGGCGAGCGGGGGAACTTTGTTCCTGGATGAGATCGGCGAGATGCATGGGGATCTGCAGGCAAAATTATTACGGGTGCTGGAGACGAGCCAGTTCTTTAAAGTGGGCGACACGCAACCGACTACGGCGAATGTGCGGATCATCTCGGCTACGAACCGGAATTTACAGGCGGAGGTGATGGAGGGGAAGTTCAGGGAAGATCTTTTCTACCGGCTGAATGTATTCACGATTGAGATCCCCCCATTACGGGATCGCAGAAAAGATATTCCTTTACTGGCGAAATATTTTATGAAGTTGTTTGCCGATAAAATGAATAAGAGTATCGGAGAGATGGGGAAGGATTTTTTGAATGCGCTGGAGCGCCAGCCCTGGAAGGGGAATATCCGGGAGTTGAAGAATATAATAGAGCGTGCGGTGATCCTGGCCGATGGGACTGAGCTTACCACGGCAAGTCTGCCTTTGGAGCTGCAGAACGAGAGTTATAAATTACAGGCTTTGTCTGCTTTCGACCTGGCGAGCGTGGAAAAGCTGCATATACAGCGTGTGCTCAATTATACGCATGGGAATAAGGTGGAAGCTGCTAAGCTGTTGAATATCGGGCTAACCACTGTATACCGGAAGATGGAGGAGTATGGGTTGAACTGATTGGAAGGGATTTGAGATAAGAAGAGGCCGCCTGGATGGGCGGCCTCTTGCATTTTTAGAAGCAAACAATCGTTAGAAGACTTAGATCTCAGAGAAATGAACGACTTCGTCTTTGAATCGTTCATTGATGGCCTGATCGTGTTTGTCATCGAATTCGCGGTCGATAGAGTCGATGATCCTGTTGACAGTGTGCAGATCGGTTGCCGCATCGACGTTGGTGTCGGCTTGACCGGCGGTCAGATATTTTCTGCTTGCTTTAACTTCGTTGTTTTTTCCTGCCAGTGATTCATTCGCGGATTTTTCCAGCTTAATAATGAATTCGCCTTTTTTTACAGGGCTTTCTGAAACAAACACTTTTTTAATTTCTCCGAAATGAATATCGTTCTTCCAGGTGATTAAGCGGTGTTTTAGATCCTGACGCATATGAGATAAATTTAGGTTTGTAAAAAAATAATCGCTTGTTTAAGACGTAAAGTTATAGCAATTATTGCGTGAATATTACATCGGGCCTCGTCGGGTCGATCTTTGGGAAGCCGCTGTCAGAGAGGGTTTCAAGCCGTATACCTTCAATAATATCTCTTTTGGATCGCTATGTCAGTGAATTGATTGCCGTGTGACCGAAAAATATATAATTGGGGGTGAACTGGTTATAGAATCTGGTAAGGCCGAGGTGATTTTTTTATATTTGTTATTTATTATATATGTATAAAAATAATTTAAAATATTTTTTAGAGTTAAATGAAAGAGGCTGTATCCGGGGGGATACAGCCTCTTGGGGGAAGATTTTTTGGCCTGTGGCGTCCTTAGGCCTGTGAAGGGTAAGCTTCGGTACCATGTTCGAAAACGTCGAGACCGCCGGGGCCTGTTTCGCCTTCGGCAGGTACACGAAGTTTCCATGGATGGGGTAATTGCATGACTACCCACATCAATATATAGGCGACGGTGAAGGTAGCGATCGTGACCGTAAGACTGCCGATGAGCTGGGCTTTCAGCACGGTGGTCCCACCTCCGTAGAAGAGGCCGGCTACGGGAGCTGAGTTATCAGCACCGGTCGGACCGGTAGCTCCATACAGGCCGCAAGCGAACAAGCCGAGTGACCAGGTGCCCCACATGCCGGCAAATCCATGTACGGCGACGGCTCCGATCGGATCATCGATGCGCAGGTGTTCCAGCAGGTTGATGCCGAGCCAGACTATGACGCCGGCGACCAGACCTAATATGATGGCGCCGAAAGGCGAGACCCAGTAACAGGGGCAGGTGATGGCCACGAGACCGGCCAGGAAACCGTTGGTTGTAAAGCCCAGATCGAACTTGCCTTTTGTTTCACCGAACCAGAGGGCCATATACATGGCGCCGATACCGCCACCGCAGGCGGCGAGGGTGGTATTAGCCGCTACGCGGCCGATACCCTGCATATCTACGGCGGAGAGGGTGCTGCCGGGGTTGAACCCGTACCAGCCGAACCAGAGGATGAATCCACCCACGGCGGCTACGGTTAAGTTATGTGGGGCAGGCATTCCTCCTCCATCACGTTTGAAGACCCGACCGATGCGTGGTCCCAGAACGATCGCACCAGCCAGGGAAACCATACCTCCGATGGTGTGTACGACGGTGGAGCCGGCGAAATCGCGGAAGCCCTGTCCGAGTGAAGGCAGGAAATGATCTTTTGTACCCATGAGCGCCAGCCAGCCATCAGGACCCCAGGCCCAGTGACCGATGATCGGGTAGATGAAACCGGTGACGCCGATGCTATACAGAATATCGCCACGGAAACCGGTACGACCGATCATAGCGCCGGAAGTGACAGTAGACGTGGTGTCTGCGAAAGCAAACTGGAAGATCCAGTGTGCCAGGATAGGAACTCCTGTTCCTGCGTAAGTTTCCGGAATGTTTTGCAGGAAGAACCAGGGTTTGGCATCTCCGCCGGCAAGGGCTCCGCCTCCCCATCCGATGATACCGTTGCCCTGTCCGAACATAAAAGCATAACCGATGGCCCAGAACAGGATACCGCAGATACAGGTATCGAAGATACATTCCATCAGTACGTTGACGGTCTCTCTTTTGCGGGCAAAACCTGCTTCCAGGAAAACAAAGCCCGGTTGCATTCCGAATACGAGGAATGCTGCAACGAGGGTCCAGATCGTGTTAGCTGTATTGATCAATACTGTCTCATGGGGCGTCCATGTTGGCGCCTGCGCATGAGCGGATGTCCCCGCGAGAATAGCAGGTAGGAAGCCGATGGCCGCCAAAACCAGGAACAGGCCGATCATTTTTCCGGCGAACATGCCTCCGGCGATGCGCCATTTATCGGCTTTTGTTAATTTGACCATGACAGGCGGAAGATTGCGGCTTCCTCCCGGTACTAGCTTGTTAATAATGAAGTTGGTTACTCCCATTGCTTTTAGTTTTTGGTTTTTAATATTGTTTAGTTGGTGAGGTTGAAATGATTGAAAATGCTTTGATCAGTGCTTTTATGATTGAGATTGGCCGATTATGCTTAAATGACATATTATATATTAAAACAATATTTATTATTTTAATAAGATAAAGAATAAGTTAGTTATTTCGTTTATTTTATTTGCATTTTTTGTTTTATAATATAAAGTCAGTGGTTTTTACTAATATTTTATACAAATCATTAAAAAATATCATGTATTAGTTTTGAGGGAAGGATAGCTTGAAAAAGGGTACGATCAGAATGAATAGATGGCAGCAAATACGAAGCTGGCGCCTGATTTGGTATAGGTGCCATCTTTCTTGGTAAAGAGGTTTTCACTGCCATGGTCATACCTGAATTCAGGAATGAAGGTGAAACCGTCTACTTTGAAGAGGGCCGAAAGGGTATTGGCAAATACGTTAGCGCCTGTAATGCCGTCGACGGGGTGCAGTTTTATGCCGTCTTTGTCGCTAAAGTATTCACTGCGCAGGGTGAGGCCGAACCAGGGTTTGGGATCGAGGTTCAGATAGAGGGCGGTACCCCACCAGGTATGGCCTGCGGTCCAATGATCTGCGGGTGAGCTGGATTTGTTGACGGTGCCGTTCAATCCGAGACTGAAGATACTGCTGGCTTTTGCGTTGACGACCAGGTCGTATTGATGGACTTTGTTGTCGTCAGCATCTTTACCTCCTACGTAATTGAGGAAAAACTTGAAATTGTCGTTGGGGGCAAAGCTATACTGGGCGATCATGTTCTTGTTGTTTTGTTTGCCGTCCGGGATGCTTCTCCAATCGGTGGGATTGGATACTCCGATCATGATGCCGCTCTTGCCAACGGTAAAATCGGCTCTTACGCCGGTGTGGGAGAAGGGGCCGTTCGTAAACATATACGACATGCTGTAGTTTCTGTTAGCATACGCATCGAGTACTTCATATCCGATGTGGGTAGCCCAGGTACCGCCGGTGAGCTTGACCCAGGCAGCGGGTGAATAGCTGATATATAACTGTTTAATAGCCTGGACAATGCCGTTGTCATTATAGGCGAATTCCTGGGCGCGGGGGCCTAAGCCGAGGTCGGCTACCATGTCCAGTTTGGCTGTCTTGTGTTCCAGTTTCACGGTAGCCATTCCCAGTTTGAACTGGTCGTGGGAGCCGGTGAAGCTGGTGAGGTTCGTATTGGTCTTATTGAAATCGTAGCGATAGTAGAAATCTGCCGATCCGGTGATGGATAAGGCCGGTGCAACCGGGGCTGCCGGAGCTGCTGCAGCTGCCGCTTTGGTGGTGTCTGTTGTTGTCTGAGCCCAACCGGATAAGGAGAAGGCGGTAGCAATAAGAGAAAGGGAAATATTTCTTAGCATTACTGTTGGTTTTGGTTGAAAAAATAAACGGGTCGTAATGATTCAGGGCGATGTTCACTGGTGAACGGGGTTGCGTCTGAATGCTCTGGTTTTGGTTAAATGAATGGTCCAATCGCTGCCTTCCGGTGGGGAGGAAGCATTGGGATGGGTTGGGGATGCTTGGATTTTAGGAGCGCGATCCTTTTAAAAAGCTGCGGGTCTTGCTACCGGAGGTTTTCAAAATGAAAATCGGCTTTTCACATTAAAAATATTAGTAAGTGATGTTTGTAATGCTAATATAGATAAAACACAATTATTTCACGGATTATATATTATATAAAATAAATATTAATATGAATAAAATAACGCTGTTAAGTACTTGTAATTGATTAAATGTTAATTAATTATAAATATTTTTATATTTTCTTTATACTTTTAAATATCGAAGTTGTTTAAAAAAAGGTTGAAAATTTAAACCATTGTTAATTATTGGTAAACTTTTTGGTAGGAGGGATTTTTTTTCAAAATGAAAAAATGGGGTCACTGGGTGTGGATATGACAGGGGGGATGGGGGGGTGCCGGGGGAGAGTAAAACGCCTGCGGCGTTTTAGGAAAGCGAAAGCCCGGAAGATGAACTTCCGGGCTTTCGAATCTCATGATGGCCCTTCGGGCAATCGGCCTGTGGCCGATTAGAGGGCGATCAAGCTCTGATCCCTTCTTTCCAGCAGGGATTGACCTACCAGGTATTCGTCGACTTTGCGGGCGCATTCGCGGCCTTCGCTGATGGCCCATACCACCAGGGATTGTCCCCGGCGCATGTCTCCTGCGGTGAATACTTTGGCGATATTGGTCTGATAATTTTTCTCGGTGGCTTTTACGTTGCCTCTTTCGTCCAGTTCGACCCCTAGTTCCTGCAGCAGGCCTGCATGCTGGGGGTGTACGAAGCCCATGGCGAACAGGGCCAGCTCACAGGGGATCTCTTTTTCGCTGCCGGGGACTTCTACGAACTGGGCGGCTCTGCCGTCTTCCGTCATTTTCCATTCCAGAGTGACGAGCCTGAGGCCTTTCAGGTTCCCTTTGCCATCTCCTACAAATTCCTTGGTAGCGACGGCCCAATGTCTTTCTACGCCTTCTTCGTGGGAAGAGGATGTTTTCAGGGTCATGGGGTAGGTTGGCCAGGGCATGTAGCTGGTGCGGCCTTCGGGTGGCTTGGGTAACAGTTCGAACTGGGTTACCGAGCGGGCTTTGTGCCGGTTGGACGTGCCTACGCAGTCGCTGCCGGTATCGCCGCCTCCGATCACCACCACATTTTTATCGGTGGCTAATAAGGGGGCTCCTTCTATGGCCAGGTTGCTGATTCTCTTATTCTGTTGTTTCAGGAAGTCCATGGCAAAATGCACTCCTTTGAGTTCCCTTCCCGGAACGGGCAGGTCGCGGGGGATGGTGGATCCGCCGGCAAGCACGATGGCATGGAATTCCCGGAGCAGGTCATTGATGCTGATATTCACGCCGACGTTGGCATTGCATTTAAAGGTGATGCCTTCTTCTTCCAGCAGCTTGACCCTTCTGGCCACCACCCATTTTTCCAGCTTGAAATCGGGGATGCCATAGCGCAGCAGTCCACCTGGTTCGTCGTCTCTTTCGAAGACAGTGACGGTATGACCGGCTAAGTTCAATTGATCGGCAGCTGCCAGGCCGGCAGGGCCGGAGCCTACGATGGCTACTTTCTTCCCGGTCCTCAGAGAGGGCTTGCGGGCTTTCACGAAGCCTTTATCGAAAGCTATTTCAATGATGTGCTTTTCAATTTCTTCGATGGCTACCGGCGGCTGGTTAATCCCCAGCACGCAGCTGCTTTCGCAGGGGGCGGGGCAGATACGGCCGGTGAATTCCGGGAAGTTATTGGTGGATGTGAGGATTTCGTATGCCTCCTGCCAGTGCTGGCGGTATACGGCGTCATTGAATTCCGGAATGACGTTACCCAGGGGGCATCCGTTATGACAGAAGGGGATGCCGCAGTTCATGCAACGGGCGGCCTGGTGGTTTAATTCCGGGCCGGAGTAGCGGGTTACGAATTCTTTGTAATCATTTTTTCTCTCCTGCACCGGGCGCTTGGAGGGTAATTCTCTGGTGAATTCCAGAAAGCCGGTTGGTTTGCCCATTTCTCTCTAATTCTGATTGTTAATTTTTAAATTTTTTCCGGGCCACAGAGAACAACGGAGTGGCTGAGTCACACATGAGAGCCGACTCCGCGTTCTCAAAGCGTTTATTGAGATTGTTCTCTGTGGCCGGACCGGATGTATCGGGATCCGACATTTTGTTTTTATGATGGATCGATCTGTCAGGATCGAACGGTTTGTTTATGACTTCTTTCCAATAGCACTTTTTTATAATCTTTCGGGAACACTTTTACGAAATTCTTACACTGATTCTCGAAATCGTCCAGCACGAATTTGGCTACGGTGCTGGCTGTGTAAGCGTAGTGGCGTTGGATCATATCTTTCAGCTCCTGTATGTCGTCTTGTCCCAGGGGATCGAGGTCTACCATTTCCTGGTTACAAAGTGCGGGGAACTGTCCTCTCACATCGTATACATAGGCGATTCCTCCGCTCATTCCTGCCGCGAAGTTGCGGCCGGTATTTCCCAGGATGACGACTCTGCCTGCGGTCATGTATTCGCATCCGTGATCGCCGACTCCTTCTACTACGGTCTTGACGCCGGAGTTGCGGACGGCGAATCGTTCGCCTGCTTTACCGCGGATGAAGCTTTCACCGGAGGTGGCGCCATAGAAGGCTACGTTGCCGATGATGCTGTTCTCTTCCGGGACGAAGCCTGCGTTCTGCGAGGGATAGACGATGAGTCTGGCGCCGGACAAGCCTTTGCCGAAATAGTCATTGGCATCTCCTTCCAGTTCGAGGGTGACTCCTTTCGTATTGAAGGCGCCGAAGCTTTGTCCTGCCGTGCCGGTAAATTTAAAATGGATGGTGTCTTCGGGCAGGCCGGCGGATTTATAGAGTTTGGAGATCTCGTTCGATAAGATCGTGCCGGCTGTCCTGTCCGTGTTCCTGATATTGAAGGCGGCGAATACTTTCTGCTGATGTTCGAGGGCAGGTGTAGCCGCTTCCAGTAATTTCCAGTCCAGCACGTCTGTCAGTCCATGATCCTGTTCTTCCTGTTTGTACAGGCCGGTATACAGGGAGGCGGGCTCCTTGTAGAGGATGGGGGAAAGATCGAGCTTACTGTATTTCCAATGTTTGATATCGTCTCTTACTTCCAGGGAGTCTACCTGTCCCACCATCTCGTTGATGGTGCGGAATCCGAGTTCGGCCATGATCTCCCGCAGTTCCTGGGTGAGGAATTTGAAGAAGTTCACGACGTGGTCTGCGTCACCGGTGAATCGTTTGCGCAGTTCGGGGTCCTGGGTAGCGACTCCTACGGGGCAGGTGTTGAGATGGCATTTACGCATCATGATACACCCCTCTACTACGAGTGCTGTCGTTGCGAGGCCCCATTCTTCGGCGCCGAGCAGGGTAGCGACGGCTATGTCCCTGCCTGTCTTCAGCTGTCCGTCCGTCTGGAGTACGACGCGGCTGCGTAATTTATTTTTAACGAGGGTCTGGTGGGATTCGGCCAGGCCAAGTTCCCAGGGCAGTCCTGCATGTTTGATCGAGCTGATGGGGGAGGCGCCTGTGCCGCCGTCGTGACCGGCGATGAGGATCACGTCCGATTTAGCTTTGGCGACTCCTGCTGCGATCGTGCCGACGCCGGCTTTCGATACCAGCTTGACGCTGATGCGGGCGGCGCGGTTGGCGTTCTTGAGGTCGGAGATCAGCTGTGCGAGATCTTCGATGGAATAAATATCATGGTGGGGAGGGGGGGAGATGAGTCCTACGCCGGGGGTGGAGTGGCGCACTTTCCCGATCCATTCGTCTACTTTATGTCCGGGTAACTGTCCTCCTTCACCGGGCTTGGCTCCCTGTGCCATCTTGATCTGCAGTTCGTCTGCCATGGTCAGGTAGTGGCTGGTGACGCCGAAGCGGGCCGATGCCACCTGTTTGATGGCTGAGCGCATGGAGTCTCCGTTGGGGAGGGGCTCATAGCGCAGCTCATCTTCTCCACCTTCTCCGGTATTGCTCTTTCCGCCGAGGCGGTTCATTGCAATCGCCAGGGTCGAGTGCGCTTCGTGTGAGATGGATCCGAAGGACATGGCGCCGGTGGCGAACCTTCTGTAGATGCTCTCTGCGGGCTCTACCTCGTCGATGGAGATGGAGGGGCGGTTGCGTTTGAACTGAAGCAGGCTGCGCAGGGTAGCTGCTTTTTCGCTCTGGTCGTTGACGACTTTCGAATATTTTTTGAAGGTCGTGTAGTCGTTCATCCGGGTGCTGTACTGCAGCAGGTGGACGCTGGCGGGGTTGAAGAGGTGAAATTCCCCTTTTCTCTTCCACTGGTATACGCCGCCCACCGGAAGGCGTTCAACGGGAACGTCTTTGCGGCTGAAGGCGAAGAAGTGTTTAGACAGGGTCTCTTTAGCGATCTCGTCCAGGCCCATGCCTTCGATGCGGCTGGTAGCGCCGGTGAAGTATTTGTCTACTACGGTTCTGTTGAGTCCTATGATCTCGAAGATCTGGGCTCCCTGGTAGGATTGCAGCGTAGAGATCCCCATTTTGGAGAATACTTTTAGCAATCCGTCGCAGACGGCTTTTATATAGTTCTTCTTTAGCTGCTCGGCATCGAGCTCTGTCTCCAGCTTATCCGTCAGCTTCATATCGCGGATGGTGGAGAGGGCCAGGTAGGGGTTGATGGCGGTGGCGCCGAACCCGATCAGGCAGGCGAAGTGATGCACTTCCCATACGTCTCCTGCTTCCACGATGATGCCTACCTGTCCGCGGTATCCTTTGCGGATGAGGTGGTGATGGACGGCGGCGGTAGCCAGCAGGGAGGGGATGGGGGCGTGGTCGGAGTCGATGGCCCTGTCTGTGAGGATCAGGACTTCGAATCCGTCGTCTACGGCGTCTACTGCATAGCGGCAGAGGCGATCGAGTCCTGCCTGCAGGGAGCCTGGTTTGCCGTCCGCCCTGAAATAGGTCTGCAGCGTCTTGGCCTGGAATACGCCGGTGTCGATGCTCCGGATTTTTTCCAGCTCATGGTTGCTGAGGACGGGGTGTTTGAGGGCTACGCTATGGCAGGCCAGGGGGTCTTCTTCCAGCAGGTTGGAATTACCGCCGGCGAAGGTTGCCAGGGACATCACCAGTCGTTCCCGGATGGGGTCGATGGGTGGGTTGGTCACCTGGGCAAAGAGTTGTTTGAAATAGCTACTGAGGTGCTGGGGTTGGTCGCTCAATACGGCCAGGGGTACATCGGTGCCCATAGAGCCGAGGGGTTCTTTGCCTTCGAGGGCCATGGGTGCGATGAGGGTATCCAGGTCTTCGGTCGAGTAGCCGAATGCTTTTTGATATTTGAAGATCTGGTCGTGTTCGAGGTGGGTGAACAGGACCCTGGGCTCGGGCAATTCTTCCAGCCGGATCTTATATTTATTGAGCCATTCTGCATAGGGCTTCTGCGAGCAGATGGAGCTTTTGAGTTCATCATCACTGATGATCCTTTCCTGTTCCAGGTCTACTACGAACATTTTGCCGGGTTGCAGTCTGCCTTTTTCTTTTATGAGTGTAGGATCGATGGGCAGTACGCCGGTTTCGGAGGCCATGATAACCCGGTCGTCGGTAGTGACGCAGTACCGGGAGGGGCGTAAGCCGTTGCGGTCGAGGGTGGCGCCGATGATCTTGCCATCGGTGAAGGAGATCGAGGCGGGGCCATCCCAGGGTTCCATGATGGAGGCGTGGAATTCGTAAAATGATTTTTTTACGGGGTCCATTTGTTCGTTGCCGTCCCATGCTTCGGGGATCAGCATCATCATGACGTGGGGTAAGGAGCGTCCGCAGTGGCTTAGCAGCTCAACGACATTATCCAGGCAGGCCGAGTCCGATTGTCCCTGTGTGATGATCGGCAGCAGCATGTCCATTTCTTCCTTGGTGAAATAAGGGGTCGTAAATCCTTTTTCACTGGTCTTGAGCCAGTTGAGGTTACCCTGCAGCGTATTGATCTCCCCGTTATGGGCGATATAGCGGAAGGGTTGGGCCAGTTTCCAGGAAGGGAAGGTGTTGGTAGCAAAGCGGGAGTGGATCAGGCCGAAGGCGGAGACCACTCTTTTGTTGCTGAGGTCCGGGAAATAATTCCTTACCTGGGTACTGGTCAGCTGACCTTTGTAGATGACGGTTTTATAGGAGAGAGAGGCGACGTAAAATCCGATCACATCTTTTTTAATCGTGTTGTTGATGGTATGACTTGCGTAGTTGCGGAGAAGGAATAGTTTCCTTTCGAAGTCATCGGGTTGTTTGATATGGTCGGGGCAGGCGACGAAGACCTGTTCCATTTCCGGTTCTACGGAGAGGGCTGTAGGGCCGATGCCTTCCGGGTTGACCGGTACTTTCCGGTAGCCCAGTATTTCCAGTCCCAGCTTCTCGGCGGAACGGGAGAAGATGTCGCGGCATTCTTCTTTCAGGCGGATGTCGCGGGGAAAGAAGAGCATGCCTACGCCGTATTTGCCGTAGGGGGGTAGATGAATGCCCAGCTTGACGCATTCATCGAAGAAAAATTCATGAGGGGTCTGGATCATGAGACCAGCGCCATCACCTGTATTGTTCTCACAGCCGCAGGCTCCGCGA
Source organism: Puia sp. (assembly GCA_035555335.1). Classification (GTDB taxonomy): domain Bacteria; phylum Bacteroidota; class Bacteroidia; order Chitinophagales; family Chitinophagaceae; genus Puia. The sequence continues at coordinate 274,567 of DATMGS010000014.1, read as the reverse complement.
TGCTCCATGTTCTCCAGGATCGTCAATGCATCTGAAACGATCTGGTGTGATTTGTTGCTCTTAATATTGGCAACGAAGCCGATACCACACGCATCACGTTCAAATTCAGGGGCGTATAATCCTTTGCTTACCATATTCGTTTAGTAGATTAGACTTTTTTCAATTTTTACACGCAATCTTAGACTTATTCTAAACAAGAGTGCGGCAAACCGTATAAAATTACTGAAAAATTCAGAATTAATTAAATTATTATCAATTATTGTTTATTCACAGGGGTTTGCCGACTTATCCACAGGTTTTTACCTTACACGAGGTAGCTGTAGAGGGTATCGTCCTTATTCAATTCGGTATAGGAAATATTGTATTTTTCGAGGTTTTGCAACAGGGCCTGATAATCTTCTTTGGCCCGTAGTTCAATGCCTACGAGGGCCGGGCCGGTTTCTTTATTATGTTTCTGCATGTATTCGAAGCGGGTGATATCGTCGCCGGGTCCCAGGACATGGTTTAGAAATTCTCTAAGGGCGCCGGGGCGTTGGGCGAACCGGACGAGGAAATAATGCTTCAATCCTTCGTATTGCAGGGAGCGTTCTTTAATCTCCTGCATGCGGTCGATATCGTTGTTGCTGCCGCTGACGATGCAGACGACAGTTTTGCCTTTGATCGCTTCGGCGTAGTCGTCGAGGGCTGCGATGCTGAGGGCGCCGGCCGGTTCGACGACGATGGCGTCTTCATTGTACAGTTTCAGGATGGTGGAGCATACTTTTCCTTCGGGTACGAGGTGCATATCGTCCAGCACTTCGCGGCAGATGCGGAAGGTGAGGTCTCCTACTCTTTTGACGGCGGCTCCGTCCACGAATCGTTCGATGCTATCGAGGGTGACCGGGTGTCCGGCTTTCAGGGCTGCCAGCATGGAGGCGGCTCCTTCCGGTTCGAGGCCGATGATCTTTGTGGAGGGGGATACCTGTTTGAAATAGGTGCCGGCTCCGGAGGCGAGGCCGCCTCCGCCGATGGGGACGAAGACGTAATCGATCTGGGGCAGGTCTTCGAGGATCTCTACGGCTACGGTGCCTTGTCCTTCGATGATCAGGGAATGATCAAAGGGGGGGATAAAGGTCATGTCGTTTTCTTCGGTGAATTGCCGGGCTGCTATGGCGCAGTCATCGAAGGTGTCGCCGGTGAGGACGATCTCGATAAATTCTTCCCCGAACATCTTGGTCTGGTTGACTTTCTGTTTGGGGGTGATGATGGGCATGAATACGACTCCTTTGACTCCCAGTTTGCGGCAGGAGTAGGCGAAGCCCTGGGCGTGGTTGCCGGCGCTGGCGCATACGACTCCGTTCTTCCATTTCTCCGGGGGGAGGGACACCATCATATTATAAGCTCCTCTCAGTTTATAGGAGCGGACTACCTGGAGGTCTTCGCGTTTCAAAAAGACGCGGCATCCGTATTTGCGGGAGAGGTTGTGATTAAAAGTGAGGGGTGTCCGGTTGACCACTTTGTTCAATCTTTCCGCGGCTTTGTGGAAGTCCAGGCCGAGGTCGCGCAGGAATGCGGGACCAGAGGCTTCCGTGGAAGAACCCATGGTTCCCTCCCCCTGGAGGGGGAGGGAGGTGGGTGATACTACTATCGTTGTACTGTTAGACATTAACATCCTTTTTTTTGTGCGGGTCAAATTGACCCGCCGATCCTATTGATTTTCAGGGCGGAGACTTCTTACGGTCTTTCCTGCTTGCCACAATTCGCTTTCCCGTAACTCCTTCAGTTCGGCATCCAGCTTTTCGCGGTAGTCGGCCTGGCTGTTGGAGTCGATAGAGCGTTGGGATTCTTTACCGGCTGCTACGCTTTCATATAGTTCTGTGAAGACGGGCAGGGTAGCGTCGCGGAATTTCTTCCACCAATCAAGGGCGCCTCTTTGAGCAGTTGTGGAGCAGTTGGCATACATCCAGTCCATACCGTTCTCTGCTACCAGCGGCATCAGGGATTGGGTCAGCTCTTCTACGGTCTCGTTGAATGCTTCGGAGGGGGTGTGTCCTTTTTTGCGCAATACTTCGTATTGAGCGGCGAAGATGCCCTGGATGGCTCCCATGAGGGTACCTCTTTCACCGGTGAGATCGCTGAATACTTCTTTGCGGAAATCGGTTTCGAATAAATATCCGCTGCCTACTGCGATACCCAGGGCGATGCAACGTTCTTTTGCTTTGCCGGTGGCATCCTGGAAGATGGCGTAGCTGCTGTTGAGGCCGCGTCCCTGCAGGAACATCCTTCTAAGCGAGGTTCCGGAGCCTTTGGGGGCTACCAGGAATACGTCCACGTCTTTGGGAGGAATGATACCGGTTTGTTCGTTGAAGGTGATGCCGAAGCCATGGGAGAAATACAGGGCTTTGCCGGGCGTCAGGTGTTTTTTCACGGTGGGCCACAATTGGATCTGGGCTGCATCGCTTAATAAATAACAGATGATGGTGCCTTTTTCCAGGGCTTCTTCGATATCGAATAAAGTGGTGCCGGGAACGAACCCGTCCTTGACGGCTTTGTCCCAGGATTTGGAATTCTTGCGTTGACCAATGATGACGTTGATGCCATTATCTTTCTGATTCAGCGACTGGCCGGGGCCCTGAACGCCATAGCCTATAACGGCTACTACTTCATTTTTCAGCACCTGTTGTGCCTTGGCTAAGGGAAATTCTTCCCGGGTTACTACATTTTCTTCTACGCCGCCGAAATTTAATTTTGCCATGATTATCTGTTTATTGTGTTTTTTACCCCCGGCCCCTGTAGGAGAGCGAGGAGTCGTTAAGAAATTACATTGTGAAACTGACCAAGGGCCTTCTCGGGGAAGGCCCGGATCTACATTGTGAATACTTCGTCCTGTTTGTTGAGGAATTCGTTTTCGATGAGCTCTTCGCCGGGCTCGGTCAGTTCGAATTCTTTCAGTTTTTCGTGGAAGCCTTTGCTGCCTTTGATGATGGCGACGCGGGCGCTGCGAACGAATTCGATCAGGCCGTAGGGCTCCAGTACTTCCACCAGCTTATCTGTTTCTTCCCGTTGTCCGGTGGTTTCGAAGACTGTATAGTCTTTGCGGATCACGACGGCGCGGGCGCCATATTCCCGGAGGAGTCTTTCCACTTTTACTTTTTCGGCGATCTCGTCGGTAGGTACCTTGTAGAGGGCCATTTCCTGCCAGATGATCTCTTCGTTGGTATTGTAATACACTTTAAGGATCTCTACCTGTTTTTCGATCTGGCGGCAGAGTTTGCGCACCACTTCTTCCGTTTCGTTGATAACGATGGTGAAGCGATGGATGCCTTCTGCTTCCGAAGGGGAGGTGTTGAGGCTTTCGATGTTGATCTTCCGCCGGGAGAATATGATGGCGATACGGTTAATCATGCCGATCTGGTTCTCCGTGTACACCGTGATTGTATATTCTTGCTTCATATTGCTGACCCTACAAGGGTATTTTACGTGTTTTGCAAAAAATGATCTTATGGCTCAGGCTTCAGGGCTCTGGCCGGATAAGCCGGTTATTGCTTAATGGCTTCTATCCTCAGTCTTTTATAGGCGGCGATCCATTTATGTCCTCTGTAATGGGTCGGTCTTACGGATTCCTGGATCTCGTCCACGATCGGGTCGATTGTGGTGGCGGGGAGGTCCTTGAAGAAGGCGTTGCCGAACATTCTGATCCAGTCCCTCATGCCGTTGTCGGTATCCTGTAATTCCGTCGGCCTGTCATAGTGAGAGGCGTAGTTGATGCGGAAGCCTCTTTTTTCCAGCAGGGTCGTGTATTCGCCCAGGGAGGGGAAATACCATACCTGGGTGGCTGCATTCTTATAGTATCCATGACGGGTCAGGGCTTTACGGATAGCGAGTACGATCTCTTCCACATTGCCTTTGCCTCCCATCTCCAGTACCAGGCGTCCGCCGGGGCGGAGGTTCCGGTAGATACAATCGATGGCGCTGTCTTTATCCAGTACCCAGTGAAGGGCGGCGTTGGAGAAAACGGCATCGAAGGTTTTTTCGAAATGGAAGTCGGTTGCGGAAAGCACCTGGAAGTCCAGATCGGGGTAGGCTGCCTGGGCTCTTTCGATCATGGCTGCCGCGCTGTCGATACCGGTTACCCGGGCGCTTGCCTGGGCGATATAGTTGGCCAGGTAGCCGGTGCCGCATCCCAGGTCGAGGATCCTCTCCCCTTGCTGGGGGTTCAGGAGGCCGACCAGGTCTTCCCCGTATTTGGAGACAAAGCCGTGTTTGTCGTCATACAGGCGGGCGTTCCATTGCGTATGTGTCTTCGTTGTCATTTTAGTTTTGTCCGGTTGCGGTGGTAAGCTGCAATCGGGTTGGTATTGTTTTAAATTATTTAAGCCGGATCTCGCTGACGCTGCAACCTTGCGGGACCATCGGGAATACATTGTTCTCTTTTCCAACGAATACTTCCAGCAGGTAGGAGCCTTTGTGGTCGAGCATGGCTTTTACGGCCTTCTTCAGGTCTGTTCTTTCGGTGATGCTCTGTCCGGCGATGCCATAGCCTTTGGCTACCATTACGAAATCGGGGCTGGCGATGTCTACGAAAGAATAGCGTTTGTCATTGAAGAGCTGTTGCCATTGGCGGACCATACCCAGGAAGCGGTTGTTCAGGATCAGGATCTTCACGTCGATGCCTGTCTGCATGATGGTGCCCAGTTCCTGCAGGGTCATCTGGAAGCCGCCGTCGCCGATGATGGCTACGACTGCTCTGTCGGGGGCCCCGAATTTGGCGCCGATGGCTGCGGGCAGTCCGAATCCCATGGTGCCGAGGCCACCGGAAGTAACGTTACTGCGGGACTGGTTGAACTTCGCATAGCGGCAGGCTACCATCTGGTGCTGGCCTACGTCGGTGACGATGATGGCGTTGCCTTGGGTCAGTTCGTTGAGTGTTTTGAGCACTTCTCCCATGGTCATTTCTCCGGAGGCGGGGTTCAGCTCGTCGTGAATGACGGCTGCTACTTCCTCTTTATAATAGTCTTTGAATTTTTGCAGCCATTCGGTATGTGTCTTGCGTTCTACTGCTTCTGTCAGCAGGGGCAGGGTCTCTTTGCAGTCGCCCCAGATGCCGACCGTTGCTTTTACGTTCTTATCTATCTCGGACGGATCGATGTCGAGGTGGATGACGGTGGCTTGTTTGGCATATTTATCCAGGCGTCCGGTGACGCGGTCGTCAAATCGCATACCCACGGCGATGAGCACATCGCATTCATTGGTCAGTACATTGGGGCCGTAGTTGCCGTGCATGCCCAGCATCCCTACATTGAGGGGGTGGTCGGTGGACAGGGCGCTGAGGCCCAGGATGGTCCATGCAGCGGGGATGCCGCTCTTTTCGACAAAGGCCTGGAATTCTTTTTCCGCTTCCCCGAGGATAACGCCCTGGCCGAATAATACGAAAGGTTTTTTCGCTTCGTTGATCAGTTTAGCTGCCTCGGCGATATATTCTTTGCGTACGATGGGTTTGGGGCGGTAGCTGCGGATATGATGGCAGGGGGTATATCCTTCGTAATTGAATTTCTGGATCTGTGCGTTCTTGGTGATGTCGATGAGGACGGGGCCGGGCCGGCCGCTTTTGGCGACATAAAATGCCTTGGCGAGGACGGCTGGGATTTCCGTGGCGTCGGTCACCTGGTAGTTCCATTTGGTGACGGGGGTGGTGATGTTGATCACGTCTGTTTCCTGGAAGGCGTCGGTGCCCAGGAGGTGAGCGAATACCTGGCCGGTAATGGCTACCAGGGGGGTGCTATCGATCATGGCATCAGCCAGTCCTGTGACCAGGTTGGTGGCGCCGGGGCCGCTGGTGGCGAATACGGCGCCTACTTTTCCGGAGGACCGTGCGTATCCCTGTGCGGCGTGGATGCCTCCCTGTTCGTGGCGGACGAGGATATGTTTCAGTTTATCCTGGTAATCATACAGGGCGTCATAAATAGGCATGATGGCGCCGCCGGGGTAACCGAAGATGGTGTCTACGCCTTCGGCTAAAAAGGCTTCCAGGACGGCGGCGGAGCCGGTCAACTCTTGCACCACCTTGGGGGCCGCTTTTCCGGAGGGGGCGCCTGCGGCTTTGGTCTTTGATTGGGTAGCTTCGAGAGTTGATGTGATATTGCTCATAAAATTGATTTTAAATAGTTGTTAAGTGGACCAGGGGTCCGCTGGCCGGGGCCAGGTGTTACAATTCGTCTGTTACGCATCCTTCTGCGGCGTTCTTCACCTGACGGGCATATTTGAAGAGGAGTCCTTTGGTTGCTTTGAGGGGCGGCTGTTTCCAGGCCGTCCGGCGTTTAGCCAGCTCCGCTTCATTGACTTTCAGGGTGATGGTATTTTTTGTGGCGTCTAATTCGATGGTGTCGCCGTCATGTACGATGGCGATCAGGCCTCCTTCGTAGGCTTCGGGGGTGATGTGGCCTACCACGAAGCCGTGGGTGCCGCCGCTGAAGCGTCCGTCTGTGATGAGGGCGATGCTTTTTCCCAGTCCGGCGCCGATAAGGGCGGAGGTGGGCTTGAGCATTTCCGGCATTCCGGGGGCTCCTTTGGGGCCGACGTGGCGGATGACGACGACGTCGCCGGGTTGGATCTTACCGGAGTTGATGCCAGCGATCAGTTCGTGTTCTCCGTCGAAGACTCTTGCGGGGCCTTCGAAACGCTCTCCTTCTTTGCCGCTGATCTTGGCTACGCTGCCGCCTTCGGCGAGGTTGCCATACAGGATCTGTAAATGCCCGGTGGCTTTGATAGGCCGTTCGAGGGGCAAAATGATATTCTGTTTAATGAAGTCCAGGTCGGGGACGGCGGCCAGGTTTTCCGCCAGGGTCTTGCCGGTGACGGTGAGGCAGTCTCCATGCAGTAATCCTTTCTGCAGCATGTATTTCATGACGGAAGGGATGCCTCCGTGCTCGTGGAGGTCCTGCATGAGGTATTTGCCGCTGGGCTTGAAGTCTGCGAGTACGGGGATCTTATCGCTGATGGCCTGGAAGTCGTCCTGTGTAAGGGGAACGTCTACGCTTCTGGCCATGGCGATGAGGTGGAGGACGGCGTTGGTGCTTCCCCCCAGGATCATGATCACGGTGATGGCGTTTTCGAAGGCCTTGCGGGTCATGATGTCTTTGGGCTTAATATCTTTTTCCAGCAGGATGCGGATGGCTGCTCCTGCGTCGAGGCATTCTTTTTTCTTTTCTTCGCTGAGGGCGGGATTGGAGGAGGAGAAGGGGAGGCTCATGCCCAATGCTTCGATAGCGGCGGCCATGGTGTTGGCGGTATACATTCCTCCGCAGGCGCCGGCGCCGGGGCAGGAGTTCATGATGATGCCTTTGAAATCAGCGTCATTCAGGTTACCTGCGATCTTTTGTCCCAGGGCTTCGAAGGCGGAGACGATGTTGAGGTCCTGTCCTTTGTAGTGGCCGGGGGCGATGGTGCCACCATAGACCATGATGGAGGGGCGGTTGAGGCGTCCCATGGCGATCAGGGAGCCGGGCATGTTCTTATCGCAGCCCGGGATGGCGATCAGTCCGTCATAATATTGTGCGCCGCAGACGGCTTCGATGGAGTCGGCGATGATGTCGCGGCTTACGAGCGAATAGCGCATGCCGTCGGTGCCGTTGCTCATGCCGTCGCTGACGCCGATGGTATTGAAGATGAGTCCCACCAGGTCTTTCTCCCATATTCCCTGTTTTACCAGCTTAGCGAGGTCGTTCAGGTGCATATTACAGGTATTGCCGTCGTAGCCCATGCTGCAGACGCCGACCTGTGCTTTTTTAAGATCATCGTCTGTGAGTCCGATGCCGTATAGCATAGCTTGCGCGGCGGGTTGCGTGATGTCCTGGGTAAGCGTCTTGCTGTATTTGTTGATTTCCATTGCTTAATGATGATCTATAGTGGTTATACTGTTTCCAATTCGATTACTTTTTCAACTACCTTGTTTTTGTAAGCCTGTTGTATCCGCCAGCTCAGGGACTCTTTCCAGGGTAATTGGAAAGGTGTTCCGTCGATGGATTCCCAGCCTATCACTTCGGCGGCTGTTCCGCAGAAGAAGGCCGCATCCGATCCGGCCAGCTCTTTGGTCGTGAAGAGTTTCTCTTCCACGGGGATATCCAGTTCACGGCAGATCTCCAGTACGGTGGCGCGGGTGATACCCGGAAGGATATTACCGGCGGGAGGGGTATAGAGCTTGCCTGCTTTTTCAAAGAATACGTTGGCTCCTGGTCCTTCGGCGGTATAGCCGTTCATGTCAGTTAGCAGCGCTTCGTCATAGCCGTTAGCCTTTGCTTCCTGGCTGGCCAGGATGGAGTTGACGTAGTGTCCGGCCGCCTTGGCTTCGATTTTGAAACCTCGCGGGTTGGGGCGCTGGAAGGAGGATGTCATGACCTTTAATAGGTTCTCTCCCAGGAATGGCGCCATTTCCCAGACCTGGATCGCGATATGCGACTGCGTGTTCGGGCTGAAGCTCATGTTGGCGGGGGCATAGACCAGGGGGCGTATATAGGCATCCTGGAGGTTATTCCTTTCCAGCACTTCGTAAGTGGCGCGGGTCAGGGTATCGCTGTCGGCGTCGTAGGGCATATTCATGGCCAGTGCGGAACGGCGGAGCCGTTCGTAGTGGTCGGCAGCTTTGAAGATCTTCGTCTTGCCGCTGATGGTGCGGTAAGAGCGGATGCCTTCGAAAACGGCGTATCCGTAATGCAGGGACTGGCCGTAGAGGTCGGTCTTTGCTTCCGAAGCTTTGACAAATTCTCCGTCGAGCCAGAGAATGGTGTTCCCGTTATAATATTCCATAAACTACTTTTAAGCAAAAAAAATATTCGTCGATTTTTTGGCAAACTTGTTTGCCAAAAAAAAAGCGACCCGCCTCTGGGAGGCGGGTCGCTGGTATCTTTATTGTTAGTATTTTAACTTACCACCCTCCTCCCTGACTTGCAGGAATAATAATCACCACCACCACAATAATAATTGCGATGACCGGGGCGACAATACTATTTACACTGCGTAAGTTCATGAAGGATGATTCTTACCACGAATATACTCCCGCCATTTGAATAAACAAAGAACTTTTTTCAATGGGCGCAAACTTTCTTGCGTCCTCTACATGATTGCTTATATAATCGTCGACTTTCTCAACTCGATATTGTCTTTATGTACGTCCCCTGGTATTTTGCCGCCTACGTAATCGCTGATAAGCTCACCGATCGTAGTGGTAAAATAGAAATTGATGGGGTCTATATCTTTTGTTACGAATCCGTTTGCGAGTGTCCAGTTGGCGGCTTCTCTTACTTTATCCGCTTCTTTATGCAGCCCGAAATGATCCAGCAGCATGGCGGCGGACAAGATGCTGCCCAGGGGGTTAGCGATGTCTTTTCCGGTGGCCTGCGGGTAGGAACCGTGGATGGGTTCGAACAGGGCGGAGCCTTTGCCGATGGAGGCGGAGGGCAGGAGTCCCAGGGAACCGCTGATCACGCTGGCTTCGTCGCTGAGGATGTCTCCGAACATATTCTCTGTAAGGATCACATCGAATTGTTTGGGGTTCAGAATGATCTGCATGGCGGCATTGTCCACGAACAGAAAATCCACTTTGACATCGGGGTATTGGGGGGCGATCTCCTGGACGACTTTTCTCCACAGGCGGGAAGTTTCCAGCACGTTGGCTTTGTCGACGAGGGTCAGCTTCTTTCTTCTTTGCTGGGCCTGTTTGAAGGCGAGATGGGAGATGCGTTCGATCTCGTCGCGGGTATAGGTACAGTCATCGAAAGCCTGTGTGCCTTCTGCGTTGACTTCTTTCTTTCCGAAATAGATACCGCCTGTCAGTTCGCGGAAGATGATGAAGTCTACGTTTTCGATATTTTTCGTTTTCAGGGGGCTCAGGTGATGAAGGGCCGGGTAGGTGCTTACCGGGCGTATGTTAGCGAACAGCTGCAGGGACTTTCTTAATTTAAGAAGGCCCTGTTCGGGTCTTACTTTAGCTGTGGGGTCATTATCGTATTTGGGGTGGCCGATGGCGCCGAACAGGATTGCGTCGCTGTTGAGGCAGGCTTCGATCGTTTCGTCAGGGAGGGGATTGCCTGTTTTGTCGATGGCATCCGCGCCCATCAGGCAGTATTTGTAGGTGAATTCATGGCCGCCTTGTTCGGCGATGGAATTAAGTACTTTGATGGCCTGTCTGGTCACTTCGGGTCCGATCCCGTCACCTTCAATAACAACAATGTTTTTTTGCATAACAAAAAGAGATTTGGGTATGGGGTTTTAAGAATGCGTTGCTTCGTTAAGCTGTTCGAATGTTTCTATTTCTCCCTTGATGCTGAGCAGGTAGTCGATGTCGTCATACCCATTGAGCAAGCAGGTTTTTTTATAATTATTGATCTCGAATGTCTCCTGATCGCCGGTAGCGGGGAGGGTGATGGTCTGCGCTTCCAGGCTGACTTCAATTGTCGTTGCCGGGTCTTTTTCGACGGCGGAGAAGATCTTTCCCAGGAATTCATCGCTGACGGTCACCGGCAGCAGGAAGTTGTTCAGGGAGTTGTTCTTAAAGATATCTGCGAAGAAGCTGCTGACGACCACGTCGAAGCCGGCGTCTTTGATGGCCCAGGCGGCGTGTTCGCGGCTGGAGCCGCAGCCGAAGTTCTTTCCTGCCACGAGGATCTTTCCTTTGTAGGTAGGGTCGTTCAGCACAAAGTCTTTTTTGGGTTGTCCGTTGCTCTCATAACGCCAGTCGCGGAAGAGGTTCTCCCCGAATCCGTCGCGGCTGGTGGCTTTCAGGAAGCGGGCGGGGATGATCTGGTCGGTATCTACGTTCTCCCGGTCGAGGGGGACGGTGGTAGAAGCGATACCCCCCGGCCCCCTGAAGGGGGAGTTTTTAGGATTGATATTTTGCTGATTACTCATTTTGTAAATTCTTTTAAAGTCCCTTTAGGGATTTAGGGTAAATACTCTCTTACGTCTGTTACTTCTCCGGTGATGGCTGCTGCGGCGGCCGTCAGGGGGCTGGCGAGCAGGGTTCGGGCGTTGGGGCCTTGTCTGCCTTCGAAGTTGCGGTTAGAGGTAGATATGCAATACTTGCCTGCGGGGATCTTGTCTTCGTTCATACCGAGGCAGGCGGAGCAGCCGGGTTGGCGAAGCAGGAAGCCTGCTTCTGCGAAGACTTTATCGATACCTTCTGCGATGGCTTGTTTTTCTACCTGTTTGCTGCCTGGTACGATCCATACTTCTACGTTATCGGCTTTTTTGCGGCCTTTGACGAAGGAGGCTACCAGGCGGAGGTCTTCGATGCGGGAGTTGGTGCAGCTACCTATAAATACATAGTCCACTTTCCTTCCTTTGATCGGGGCTCCGGCCTGCAGGCCCATATAGTCCAGGGATTTATGGTAGGAGAGGCGTTCTTTTTCTTCGATGGAGGATTCTGCCGGAACGATGCCGGTCACGCTGATACCCATGCCGGGGTTGGTTCCGTAGGTGATCATTGGGGCGATGGTGGCGGCGTCGATGTTGATCTCTTTGTCGAACCGGGCGCCTTCGTCGGAATAGAGCTGTTTCCACTGGGCCAGCTTTTTATCCCACTCTGCTCCTTTGGGGGCGAATTCTCTTCCTTTGAGATAGTTGAAAGTCGTTTCGTCGGGGGCGATCATGCCGCCGCGGGCGCCCATTTCGATGCTCATGTTGCAGATGGTCATGCGGCCTTCCATGGAGAGGCTGCGGATGGCGGAGCCGGCATATTCCACGAAGTAACCTGTGGCGCCGCTGGCGGAGATGGCGGCGATGATATAGAGGATGATATCTTTTGATAAGACGCCTTTGTTCAATTCGCCTTCCACGTTGATGCGCATCAGCTTGGGTTTGCTCTGCAGCAGGCATTGGGTGGCCATGACCATTTCCACTTCGCTGGTGCCTATTCCGAAGGCTATGGCGCCGAAGGCGCCATGGGTGGAGGTGTGGCTATCGCCGCAGACGATGGTCATGCCTGGCTGGGTGATGCCGAGTTCCGGTCCTATTACGTGTACGATACCCTGGTAGGGGTGGCCGAGGCCGTATAGTTCGACGCCGTATTTCTTACAGTTTTCGATCAGCTGCTGTACCTGGATCCTGGATAGTTCGTCCTTGATGGGCAGGTGCTGGTCGAGGGTGGGGACGTTGTGATCGGCGGTGGCGACGATCTGTTGCGGGCGGAATACTTTCATTCCTCTTTTCTCCAGGCCTTTGAATGCCTGGGGGCTGGTTACCTCGTGAATGAAGTGTTTGTCTATGTACAAGACCGAGGGTCCGCCGTCAATAGTTTTGATGACGTGCTGGTCCCAGATCTTTTCAAATAGTGTCTTTGCCATAATTATGTTTAAACAATTCTTTTTCGTGTTGTCTATGCGTCTGCTGCATTGTTATGCGTTGACGGTCGCATTCTGGTGAGCTTTTGCCAGATGATGGAGGTCTTCCTCGACGATTTCCTTTTTCGTATCGGCCAGCTGCAGGAATTTCTCGTAGAGTACGTCGATGTCGTTGCGATCGAAGGTGTAGCCGACCTTATGAAAGCGGAAGGCCAGGGCGCTGCGTCCGCTGCGGGCGGTCAGGACGATCCTGGATTCTTCGGCCCCTACTTCTACGGGGTTGATGATCTCATAGGTGGAGGCGTCTTTCAGGAAGCCGTCCTGGTGGATGCCGGATGAATGGGAAAAGGCGTTGGCCCCTACGATGGCTTTGTTTGGCTGAACGGGCATGCGCATGGTATCGGATACCAGGCGGCTGAGCGGGTTCAGGAGCGGCGCCTGGATATCGGTATAAAATCCGAGCTGTTTGTGTTGTTTGATGACCATGACCACTTCTTCGAGGGAGGTGTTGCCGGCGCGTTCACCCAGGCCGTTGATGGTGCATTCGATCTGCCGGGCTCCGTTGCTGATGCCGGCGATAGAATTAGCCGTTGCCAGGCCGAGGTCGTTGTGGCAATGGCAGGAAATGACGGCTTTATCGATGTTTTTGACGTTATTGATAAGGTAGGCGATCTTTTGGCCGTATTGTTCGGGCAGGCAATACCCGGTAGTATCGGGGATATTGACTACCGTGGCGCCTGCGGCGATGACGGCTTCGATGACGCGGGCCAGGTATTCGTTGTCGGTACGACCGGCGTCTTCGGCGTAGAATTCCACGTCATCTACAAAGTTTTTGGCCCATTTTACGGCCTGGACGGCTCTTATGATGATTTCTTCGCGGGTGGAATTGAATTTGCTTTTAATATGGGAGTCGGAGGTGCCGATGCCGGTATGGATACGGGGGCGTCGGGCGTGTTTGAGGGCAGCGGCGGCCACTTCGATGTCTTTCTGCACGGCCCGGCTGAGGGCGCATACCGTTGCGTTTTTGATGATCTTCGAGATCTCCTCGACGGACTGGAAGTCGCCGGGACTGGAGATGGGGAAGCCTGCTTCTATGATGTCGACTCCCAGGGTTTCCAGCTGCACGGCCAGTTCGACTTTTTCTTTCGCGTTGAGCTTACAACCCGGCACCTGCTCTCCATCCCGGAGCGTGGTATCAAAAATGAAGATTTTCTTGTCCGACATAGAATTTTTTAATTGGAATTATAAATGACCTTCATCCCGAAGTTAGTTTTGTTTAAATTTGTTCTATAATCATAATTAGTGCCTTTTTACACTGTGTAAGGAGGGGGGATTAGCCTGAAACCCTGTCCTGTCAAGCACTTTAACCTTATAAATTACGATGCCCAACCGCTCGTCAGACGCTTTGTTTCAATTGATTAAGTCGCTGGAAAAGTCCGAAAAGCGGAATTTTAAGCTGTATATCAAGCGAAATTCGGGCAGTGAGGACCTGAAAATCACCCAGTTGTTCGATGCAATGGACAAGATGGAGGAGTATGACGAGGGGCAATTACTGCAGAAGAATAAGAGCATTAAAAAGCAGCAGCTGTCCAATGCGAAGGCGCATTTGTACCGGCAGATCCTCTCCAGTCTGCGGCTGATCAAAAACGACGATAACATTGATATTCAACTACATGAGCAGCTGGACCATGCCCGAATCCTCTATAACAAGGGGCTTTACCTGCAGAGTCTGAAGATGCTGGACCGGATCAAGGAGAATGCCAAGGCCCATAACCAGGTGACTTTTTTGCTGCAGGTCTTGTTTTTCGAGAAGAAGATCGAGGCGCTGCATATTACCCGAAGCATGCAGGACAGGGCGGACCGTCTCACGGCGGAGGTGGATGAGGTGAACGGGCATTTGCGGCTGGTGAGCCAATGGTCGAATCTTTCCCTGCAGCTGTACAGCTGGTATATCCGTAATGGGCTGGCGCGTAATGAGCGGGATGAGCATGCGGTGCAGCAGTTTTTCGAGCAGCATGTTCCCGTGGGGCCATCGGGGTTGCCGGGGGCATTGGGAGGGGCGGGTTCGCCGGGCCCTTCAGGTTCCTGGGGCTCTTCGGCCGAGGTGGTTGTGGAACCGGGGTTTTATGAGAAATTATATCAATATCAGAGTTTTTGCTGGTATGCGTTTATCCGGCAGGATTTTCTGCTGTATTACCGTTATGCGCAGAAGTGGGTGGATCTGTTCGAGCGGTCGACGTTTATGATCGGGATCGAGACGGCTCACTATATCAAGGGGATGCATAATTTGCTGGGGGCGCATTTTGACTTGCTGAATTATCCCCGGTTTACGGAGACGCTGGAGCATTTCGAGGAGTTCTCGCGTTCGGAGGTGGTGCAGCATAATCACAACAATCTGATACAAACCTTTGTTTATCTATATATATCGAAGCTAAATAAGCATTTTCTGGATGGTACTTTCACTGGGGGGATAGCCCTGGTGCCTTATATCGAGGAGAAGCTGAAGGAATACGAGATCTATCTCGACCGGCATCGGATATTAGTTTTTTACTATAAGATCGCCTGTTTGTATTTCGGGAGCGGGGATTATGAGCGGACCATCGATTATCTGAATAAGATTATCAACTGGAAGGTGGATTTGCGGACGGATCTGCAGTGTTATTCCCGGTTGCTGCACCTGATTGCCCATTATGAGCTGGGTAATTTCGAGCTGTTGGAGTACCTGCTCATTGCCGTTTACCGGTTTATGGCTAAAATGGAGAATCTGAGCGGGGTGGAGGAGGAGATTTTCCGGTTTCTAAGGAGATCGTTCAAGGTGGCGCGGGGGGATATCCGGCCTGAGTTCGAGAAGTTGCTGGAGAAGCTGAAGAAATATGAGAAGAACCGGTTTGAGACCCGGGCTTTTGTGTACCTGGATATTATTTCCTGGCTGGAGAGTAAGATCAAAAACGTGCCGGTGCAGGATGTGATACGGGAGAAGTATTTGAATGGGGGGAGCCGGAGGGGGGGAGGGACGTAGGGTGGCCCGGAGCCGGTATGCGTGGAATTTCAGCATGCAAGGTCCTGATTACGGGGAAGGGAGAACCTTACTAATAATTACTAAAGTTATTATTGATAATATCAAATAAGATGTATTTTATTACTAATTTGCGTACCTTTGCCCTCCTTAATTTAGGTGCAGTGGCATTATCGTAATGCCATTTTAGGTATAATTTATTGACATTCAGAAGGGTAGGAACAAGAATAAAAAACCGCATATTGCAATATGGCTATTAAAAAAGAAAATCGTCCCAGGGCCACTTTTTCAAAAATCACTATCGGACTTGCTTCTCCTGACTCGATCCTCGAAAGATCGTATGGCGAAGTATTGAAACCGGAGACCATCAACTACCGCACGTACAAACCTGAGAGAGACGGGTTGTTCTGCGAGCGTATATTCGGTCCTGTAAAGGATTACGAGTGTGCTTGTGGTAAGTACAAGCGTATCCGTTACAAAGGTATCGTATGCGATCGTTGCGGGGTGGAAGTGACGGAGAAGAAAGTACGCCGGGAACGTATGGGCCACATCAAACTGGTGGTGCCTGTAGTTCATATCTGGTACTTCAAATCTTTGCCGAATAAGATCGGTTATTTGCTGGGGATGAGCTCCAAGAAAATGGAGAGCATCGTCTATTATGAAAGGTATGTGGTCATCCAGTCGGGTATCCGGGTGGACAAGGGCCAGAATCCGGGGGATCTGCTGACGGAGGAGGAATATCTGGAGATCCTGGAAAGTCTTCCTAAGGACAACCAGTATCTGCCTGATGAAGATCCTTCCAAGTTCATTGCCAAGATGGGTGCAGAGGCGGTGCATGATCTGCTGGAAAGGATCGAGCTGGATCAGTTGTCTTTCGATCTGCGTAATGCGGCAGCGAATGAAACTTCCCAGCAGCGTAAGGCGGATGCGTTGAAGCGTCTCAGCGTGGTGGAAGCTTTCCGCGATGCAAATTCAAGAATCACCAACCGTCCCGAGTGGATGGTTATGCAATATATCCCTGTCATTCCGCCGGAACTGCGTCCGCTCGTTCCATTGGATGGCGGCCGTTTTGCTTCTTCCGACTTAAATGACCTTTATCGCCGGGTGATCATCAGGAACAATCGTCTGAAGCGTCTGTTGGAGATCAAGGCTCCCGAGGTGATCCTGCGTAATGAAAAGCGTATGCTGCAGGAAGCGATCGATTCCCTCTTCGACAACAGCCGTAAGTCCAACGCGGTGAAAGCCGAAGGTGGACGTGCCCTGAAGTCCCTCAGTGACGTACTGAAAGGTAAGCAAGGCCGTTTCCGTCAGAACCTGTTGGGTAAGCGTGTGGATTACTCCGGTCGTTCGGTAATCGTCGTAGGGCCTGAGCTGAAACTGCATGAGTGTGGTCTGCCTAAGGATATGGCGGCAGAACTGTTCAAACCGTTCATCATCCGGAAGCTGATCGAAAGAGGCATCGTGAAGACGGTGAAGAGCGCAAGAAAATTAGTCGACAAGAAAGAGGCTATCGTATGGGATATCCTCGAAAACATATTAAAAGGTCACCCGGTCATGCTGAACCGGGCCCCGACGCTGCACAGACTGTCTATCCAGGCCTTCCAGCCCAAGCTGATCGAAGGTAAGGCTATCCAGCTGCATCCGTTGGTTTGTACGGCCTTCAACGCTGACTTTGATGGTGACCAGATGGCCGTTCACGTGCCTTTGAGCAGTGCTGCGGTTCTGGAAGCCCAATTGCTGATGTTGTCTTCCCACAATATCCTCAACCCTCAGAATGGTACGCCGATCACCCTGCCTTCACAGGACATGGTGTTGGGTCTCTACTATATCACGAAGGGTAAGAAGTCGACGCCGACCGAAAAGGTGAAAGGCGAAGGAAAATATTTCTACAGTGCAGAAGAAGTGATCATCGCCTATAATGAAGGAAGAATTGACCTGCATGCTCATATCAAGGTGAAGACCCGGGTGCGGAATCCGGACGATAGCCTTGAAGTGAAACTGCTGGAAACCACGGTAGGACGGGTATTGTTCAATCAGAACGTACCGGTGGAAGTAGGTTTTGTGAATGCGCTGCTGACGAAGAAGTCTCTCCGGGAGATCATCGGTAATATCATCAAGTGGACGACTATCCCTAAGACGGTGAAGTTCCTGGATGATATCAAGCTGCTGGGTTTCCGTATGGCCTTCAGAGGCGGTCTGTCCTTCAACATCAATGACCTGATCATCCCCGATACGAAGGAAGAGCAGCTGGACAATGCGAAGGTGGAAGTGGACGAGGTATGGGAAAACTACAATATGGGTCTGATCACCAATAACGAGCGTTACAATCAGATCGTGGATATCTGGTCCCGTGTCGATACCCGTATCACCGAATCGCTGATCGTCGAGCTGGCGAATGATAAGCAAGGGTTCAACTCTGTGTATATGATGTTGGATTCCGGAGCCCGTGGTAGCAAGCAGCAGATCAAGCAGCTTGCCGGTATCAGGGGTCTGATGGCCAAGCCGAGAAAATCAGGTTCTACCGGTAGTGAGATCATCGAAAATCCGATCCTCTCCAACTTCAAGGGTGGTCTGAACGTATTGGATTACTTCATCTCTACGCATGGTGCCCGTAAGGGTCTTGCGGATACGGCTCTGAAAACGGCGGATGCCGGTTACCTCACCCGTCGACTTGTTGACGTGGCGCAGGACGTAGTCATCACTGAAGAGGATTGTGGTACGTTAAGAGGAATTGCGACCTCGGCATTGAAGGACAATGAAGATATCGTTGAACCATTATATGACAGGATACTGGGACGTACTTCCCTGCATGATGTATATGATCCGCTGACTGATAAGCTGATCGTTACTGCAGGAGAGCAGATCTCGGAAGAGATCGGCAAGCACATCGAAGAGTCTGGTATCGAGATAGTCGAGATCCGCTCGGTGCTGACCTGCGAAAGCAAACGGGGTGTTTGTGTACGGTGTTATGGTAAGAACCTGGCGACGGGTTATACCACACAGAAGGGCGATGCGGTCGGTATTATTGCCGCCCAGTCCATCGGTGAGCCGGGTACCCAGCTGACCCTGCGTACCTTCCACGTGGGTGGTGTGGCCGGAAGTGCTTCGGTAGAATCCACGATGGGCGCGAAATTCGACGGTACTGTCCAGTTCGACGGTCTGAGAACGGTTATTACAGAAAACAACGAAGGGAATAAGGTACATATCGTCATTGGCCGTACCGGTGAGGTACGTATCACGGACGTGAAGAATGATCGTCTGCTGATCACCAATAACGTTCCTTATGGCGCTACGCTGAACGTGAAAGACGGTCAGAAAGTGGCCAAAGGCGATGTGCTCTGCACATGGGATCCGTTCAATAATGTTGTGATCTCCGAAATCGCCGGTAATGTGAAATTCGATGCGGTCATCGAAGGTATCACCTACCGGGAAGAAGCGGACGAACAGACGGGTCACCGTGAGAAGGTGGTTATCGAAACCAAGGATAAGACGAAGATCCCGTCCTTGAATATCGAAGGAGCCAAGGAAGTGAAATCTTATAACTTACCAGTTGGATCGCATATCATTATCGAAGAAGGTGAAGCGGTGAGAGCCGGACAGGTAATCGTGAAGATACCGCGTGTCCTGGGTAAGCTGAGGGATATCACGGGAGGTCTACCCCGCGTAACGGAATTATTCGAAGCGCGTAATCCGGGTAACCCTGCTATTGTGAGTGAGATCGACGGGGTGGTAGCTTTCGGTAATATCAAACGTGGTAACCGTGAGATCATCGTAGAAGCGAAGGATGGTGTGGTAAAGAAATATCTTGTTCCGCTCACAAGACAGATCCTGGCACAGGACGGTGACTTTATCAAGGCCGGCGCGCAGCTGTCGGATGGTCAGGTAGCTCCGGCGGATATCCTCTCTATCAAGGGTCCGTTTGCCGTACAGGAATATGTTGTGAATGAAATTCAGGAAGTATATCGTCTTCAGGGTGTGAAGATCAACGATAAGCATATCGAGGTCATCGTACGTCAGATGATGCGTAAGCTGACGATCGTAGATCCGGGCGATACCCGGTTCCTGGAAGAGGATACGGTCGATAAGTTCGAGTTCCTGGAGGAAAATGACTGGATCTTCGATAAGAAGGTCGTGGTTGATCCGGGTGAATCTACCAAGCTGAAAGCAGGTCAGATCGTGAGTCTGCGGGAAGTAAGGGAGGAAAACTCTATTCTGCGCCGCAATGACAAGAAGCTGGCTGAGTTCAGGGATGCTAATGCTGCTACTTCGGCGCCATTGCTGCTGGGTATCACCAAGGCTTCTCTGGGTACGCAAAGCTGGATCTCTGCGGCTTCCTTCCAGGAAACGACCAAGGTATTGTCCTCTGCCGCTATCCAGGGCAGGAGCGATGATATGCTCGGCCTGAAGGAGAATGTCATCACCGGGCATCCGATCCCGGCTGGTACAGGGCTGCGTGATTTCGAGAACATGATCGTGGGTAGCAAAGAGGAGTATGAATTGTTGCAGACGACCCGTGAGGCCATGCAGTTCGATGAAGAAGAATAGTCTTTTATTATAAGGACGATGGGCCGCCGGAATCCGGAGGCGGTGTAACCGCCTCGACCGAAGGTCAGACATTAGAAAGATTGTTAAAAAAAATCAAGTAGGGGGTAAAAAGCCTCCTACTTTTTTTATATACAAAACCTACTCGTTATATTCGCGTTTGCTGGTATCTATGGGTGTTAAATTCAAAACAATTCGTCTACCATGAAGTATATTTCTACCGTTTTAAGCGTGATTGCCCTGGCCCTGATCGGAGTATTATTCTTTTTACAGTCGCACCATGGCGAACAGCTGAAAAAGTTGACCGATGGGGAGAAGAAGGATTCCGGCAATGGGTTTAAGATCGCCTATTTTGATATGGATACCCTGGAAGCGCATTATGACTATTTTAAGGATGCGCAGGCGCAGGTCAAGGGGAAGGAGAATGAGATGAATATGGAACTGAGCAGCCTCGACAGGAGCAACCAGAAAAAGGTAGAAGCCTGGAGACAAAAGGGGAATACGATGACCCCGGCCGAGAGCGAACAGGCCCAGCAGGAATACCAGGCCATGCAGCAGGCTTTTCAGAGCCGAAAATCTGCGTTGGAGCAGGACCTTTATAAGAAAACCGAAGACCTGAAAACCAATATCCGCAGAAAGATCGAAGACTTTCTAAAAGATTATAATACGAAGCAAAAGAGCTATTCCTTTATTTTTGCCTACGATCCCAGTTCTTTTATATATTATAAAGATACTCTCTATAACATTACCCCCGACTTACTGGACGGGCTGAATGCCATATATAAGAAGAAAAATTGACCGGTGAGGCCAGCGGGGCTCTTGCCGTTGCCGGATGATGGGTAAGAACTGTGCAGGAATCCGATGATTTCCTTATCTTCCGTCTATAAATTATTCTATGGCAGAAACCACCAAAACTTTCAAGCCATCCCTTGGCTTATTAGACGGCACGATGATCGTAGCCGGTTCTATGATCGGGTCGGGCATCTTTATCGTTAGCGCAGATATTACAAGGACTACAGGCAGCGCGGGCTGGCTGATCTTCGTATGGACTATTACGGGGTTTATGACGCTGGCGGCTGCCATGAGCTATGGGGAGCTGAGCGCCATGTATCCGAAGGCCGGTGGTCAGTACGTATACCTGAAGGAGGCTTATAATCCGCTGACCGGTTTCTTGTATGGCTGGAGTTTTTTTGCGGTAATCCAGACGGGGACGATTGCGGCGGTAGGGGTGGCTTTCTCGAAGTTTGCCGGGTATTTCTTCCCTGCGTTGGAACTGACGGATGAAAATGTCTTTTTACAGGTGGGCGGTCTGAAGATCCATTGGGCTCAGCTGGTCGCTATCCTGCTGATCGCATTTCTTACGTATGTCAATACGCGGGGGATCCAATCCGGGAAATGGATCCAGACTATTTTTACGGTCACCAAGCTGTTGAGTGTTTTCGGGCTGATCGTTTTCGGGTTTCTGCTGGGGGCGCAAAAAGGAATCTGGCATGCCAACTGGGCGGATGCCTGGAACATGCAGAAACTGACGCATGCTACGGGAGGAGGCTCTTCGGATATCCTGGGTTCACCTATCCTGGGGCTGGCGGTGGTGGGGGCTATTGCGGCTGCTATGACGGGTTCGATCTTTTCCAGCGATGCCTGGAATAATGTGACTTTTATTGCCGGGGAGATGAAGAATCCCAAGAGAAATATTGGTCTGAGCCTGTTCTTCGGCACGTTGATCGTAACGGTGATCTATGTCTGCGCCAACCTGATGTACCTGAGTGTCCTGCCGTTGAGCGGGATTGCTTTTGCTCCGCAGGACCGGGTGGCTGTCGCTGCGGCGAATGTCATTTTCGGGCATATTGGCACCTATGTGATCGCGGTGATGATCATGATCTCTACTTTTGGATGTAATAACGGACTGATCCTGGCCGGGGCCCGTGTATATTATACGATGGCTAATGACGGTCTTTTCTTCCGGAAGGCCGGGAATCTGAATAAGAATTCCGTGCCGGCCTGGGCTCTTTGGGCACAATGTGTGGTAGCGGCTATTTTGTGTCTCAGCGGAAAGTATGGCGATCTGCTGGATATGATCTCTTTTGTCGCCGTCTTCTTCTATGCGCTGACGGTGCTGGGGATTTTTATTTTGCGGAAGAAGGCTCCGGAGATGGAGCGGCCGTATAAGGCATTCGGTTACCCGGTATTGCCTGCCATCTATATTCTGCTGGCGATCGTGTTCTGTATTGCCCTGATCATTCAGAAGCCTGTTTATGCGGGTTGGGGGTTGGGAATTGTGCTGGCGGGGATACCTTTGTATTATATAGCGCTGTCCAGTAAGAAGACACCATAGGTGTCCGGTAAGAAGGCTTCGTAGGTGCGAAGTCGGAACTTCGCAGCTACGAAGTCGAGTCAGAAGACTTCATAGGTGTCCGGGGTCCTGTACGATGCTCGCAACGGCACTGGATCTGCTTTTGATCTCTCTGGTCAGGCAAGTCCCGATGCGCAGATAGGTGCCTTTTGCGACATCGTACTGGGCCCGAAGCTGATGGTACAATTGAGGACGACTATGATGGTTGAGGCTGATTGTATGATTGAAGCTGATTGTATGGTTGAAGGGGGCTGTACGGTTGAGGCTGATTGTATGGTTGAGTTGATTGTACGGTTGAGGCTGATTGTATGATTGAAGCTGATTATAGGATGAATGATGGCGACTGACAAGTGTGAATCCATAATTGCGTTATGTATGACTGATTTTACTAAGTTATTCGGAGATTTTAAGAACATAAAGGCGGGTGTGATCGGTGATATCATGCTGGACACCTATTGGTGGGGGCATGTAGAGCGGATCTCTCCTGAGGCGCCGGTGCCGGTCGTTACGCTGGACAAACGGGAGTACCGGATCGGTGGGGCCGGCAATGTGGCGTTGAACCTGTCCAGCCTGGGTGCGAGGGTGTCGACTTTCTCTATCATCGGCACCGAGGAAGAAGGGAAGATACTGGGAGGGTTGCTGGCCAGCAACCAGATCGATACGGGGTATCTGTTGAAAAGCGATAACCGGATCACGACGAGCAAGGCGCGGATCATGGGTCGCAATCAGCAGATGCTGCGACTGGATTCGGAGACGACGCGGGATCTATCGCCCGTGGAAGAGGACGAGCTTCTTTCGCAGGTGGAGAAATACCTGAACCGGGAAAATCCGCAGGTGATGATCTTCGAGGATTACAATAAAGGGGTGCTGACCCCGCGGGTGATCCGGGAAGTGATCGGGCTTTGCAGCCAGCGTCAGGTCGTTACGGCGGTGGACCCCAAACGGAAGAATTTCTTTTCCTACGAGGGTGTGACCATTTTCAAGCCGAACCTGAAAGAGGTGAAAGAGGGGCTGAACCTGCTCCTGGACGATATACAGTTACCTGCTCTGCAAAGTATCCACGGGCAGCTGGCCGAAAAATTACACCATCTTATTTCTTTTATCACTTTATCGGAGAAGGGGGTTTACTACCAGTCTCCCAGCGAGTCTGCTATTATCTCTTCTCATCTGCGCAATATCGCCGATGTCAGCGGGGCCGGGGATACGGTGATCGCTGTTGCTTCGCTGGTGTATGCGGTAACGAAGGATACCCGGTTGATGGCCGAGATAGCCAATATTGCCGGCGGGCTGGTCTGTGAGGAAGTGGGAACGGTCGCCATCAATGCGGAGCTCCTGCTGAAGGAATGCAAGGCCTTGCTGAAATGAAACGCGAAGCCGACTGTTTATAAGCCGTTGTGAAGGACGGGAATGACAATTGGGATTTCATGAAAAAGTATGCCGTCATAGTGGCCGGGGGATCCGGTCTGCGTATGGGTACCCAGGTACCCAAGCAGTTCCTGTTGTTACGGGGAAAGCCGGTCTTATGGCATACGCTGACTATCTTTTTGGATGCTTACGAGGACCTGGATATTATCCTGGTATTGCCGTCAGCGCATATGGAGACGGGCAGGACGATCGTGCAAGAAACCCGTGCTCCTCACCGTATCCGCCTGGTGGCGGGTGGCCCCACGCGGTTCCATTCCGTTAAGAACGGGCTGCAGGTGGTGGAGGGGATGCTGGCGGACCCGCGTGCGGGGATGGCGGAGGGAGAGGAGGCGGTCCCAGGCGGGGCGGAAGAGGCTGTCATTTTTGTGCATGATGGGGTACGATGCCTGTTGACAACAGACCTGGTGCATCGTTGCTATGAGAAGGCCGTTGAGCAGGGATCGGCTATTCCGGTCATCGATTCCAAAGACAGTGTGCGTTTGGTGACTCCGGCAGGAAATGAGCCTATCGATCGCGCTTGTGTGAAGCTGGTGCAAACACCGCAGACATTTCGTAGTGAGATCTTATTGTCTTCCTATACAGTGGCCTACCAGGAAACCTTTACCGATGAAGCCACCGTTGTGGAGGCTTCTGGTCATAAAGTGCATTTAGTGGAAGGGGAACTGAATAATATAAAGATCACCACTCCGGTGGATCTGCTCATCGCTGATAAATTGCCGGCGCCTGCCGGGGCAGCGTGAATTCATATTTCCGGTAAGGCAGGTATCCCAATTTTTGATTGAATTCATTGTTTAGCAGGATTCGGAATGCATTTACGGCATCTACGGTATCCGGCCACCCGGAATAGGTTTGTTCCGGGGTACGGATATAAAATTGATTATTGAACTGAAACGTTATGTCGTCCGCGCCCAGGTTCCTGTACCCGTGGTCGCTCATGACCAGAATAATCGATCCAGGATCGTTTTTTATAAGGGTATCGATACTATTTATCAGCATTGAATTGGCGTATTTCAGGTAGTCCAGATAGCGTCCTTTTATATAGTTTTTATCAAGAGCGAGGCTTTTCTGCGTAAGCTCTTTAAAATTCACGTCATTGCCTGAAGAGTCTTTAAGAAAGGGAGCATGGGGAATAAAAAAATGTGCGTAAACGAACCTCGGATCCTTACGTGGAGCTGCCGAAGCGGCGAGAAGATGTTCCCTGACGTATTCATTGTAATATTGAATAATATAGTCCGATGGATTGAGGAAACGCAGGATCCTTTTATCGGGGATCATCCAGCTGAATTTTTCTTTTACAAAATGGAACAGGGTCTGATCGGTAAAAAGGCTGGTCTCAGAAATAACACATTCGAATTGTGATACGGTTTCTCCTGATCCGTCGAGTGGGAAGGGGGAGAGATCGATCATTTTATAATTTATATTCTTTAAGAATCCGATAAGGCGGGAATCCCGGATCAGACCGATCCCGGATGAAAAGTGCAGGAGGTCTTCCGAAGTCGTTGTGCCCTGAATTTCACCGTCCAGGTAATTCATATTAAAAATAGAAGGCATCGAAAAAAAGGTCATGTTGTAATTCGACCTGGCCATTTGCGGTGAAAAAAAGCCTTTACCGGAGAGGGTATTTTTCAATTGGGTATTAGGGTAATTGAATATTTTCTGCAGGCCGGCGTTGCCCTGGTACTCATCCAATAACAGAAAGTAAATATTGGGGTGTATGGAAGTGACCGGTGCGTATCGGGCGGGTGGGTTTTCTTTTTCTATCGTCAGGAGTGGCGGTTTTTGCGGGCTCAGCGATTTATAAAGCAAGGGCAATGCTTCGGACAAGCAAAATAAGATCAGCAGGATGTTGAGGAAGCCGATGGTCCTTTCAGGCGGTCTTTGCAGCCGGCGGATATAAAAGAAGGCGATGAAAAGGATAAGGGCTATGGTGGGTAAGGACCACCTGTACCTGGAAAATGGATAGAGCCATGACTGCCTCTGGAGGAAAGTGTCGAAATTGCTGTAGAAGAAATAAACAGTCAGGAGGGCGGTACAAAAAAGAGCTGCCTTATAATTTTTCTTTGCAAAGAGCAGGAAGAGGATAAAGTAAAGAATGGCTGCGCCGGCCAGGTACCTGAGCAATAATGCAAAGACATGAGTGAAAGAGATGGCGGTCCGGTATAGCGATGCGTTCTTGACCATAAAAAAGACCGGAATGAGTATCCAGAAAAAGGGCCTGGTCCTGATAATACGAACAAATCTATCGGGGTTATTTGGCATGGGCAGCGATTTTTCTCAGCTATTGCAGCCACCCGGGCAAACGATCCGATTGCAGAAGATCATATTGCCTGGTGAACGGGCTGATATATCTTTTAAAAATAGGTATTAATTTTTGAATAACAGGAAGGGCCAGGGCAACCGGTTGTGGCGGTAAAAATAATAGGGTTGATCTTTCGCGCCGAAATTCCTGTAAAAATGGGCGATGCCTGGTATCTCGGATCCTTCAAAGTCTAAGATCATTGGGGTACCGGCAAACTCCCTGATGAGATGATCCAGCAGCAAATGGTTGGCGGCCGTCTGTCGTCCGGCCGGCAAGACGGTGGATTGCAGCAGGTACATCCTGTCTTTCTCCCGGAGGAGCAAGGCTATTGCCAGTGGTTGTTGCCGGTGGTCCGTGAGGGCTCTCAGCAGGACCTTGCCGGCAGGCGCTAAAAAAAGACAGAGCTCTTTAAATTGCCGGTAAGTTGTTTCTCTTACATGCGGGGTCCTGTGCTGGTATTGTTGTTGATTAAGGTCAAGGGCTGTGGGCAGATCGAAATCGTGTATGTATTGAAAAGAGGAGCGGGTGGCAAGTTTGAGGCTCTTCACCAGGCCCTTTTTGTATTGTGCAGACAGTTGGGTATAAGGAATATCAAGGGGTAGGATAAAGTTCGTATATGCCTGCAGGGATGGATGGGCGTTCTGAAAATTGAAGAAGATCTCTGCGAAGCGAAAATGGATGTTGAGGTGGGCGAGGAAATCTTCTATCAGGGCGGCCGGAGGAGGCGTAGGGGAGAAGATACCGAGCTGCTGGGTAAAGGCGGGTTGGTAGAGGTATCTGATCCCTGCCTTTTGTTTCCAGGTCAATGGCAGTACCACTGCATAGTCTTCCAGCACCAGGGCATCCCATTGTCCTGCGGTCATATGATCCAGGTAAAAGCTTCGCCCATAGATCAACCCGTTAGTGGACCGGTCGATGCAGGCATCCCATTTCTGCAGATCGATCGCGGGTCTTCTCAGATAGCGTATATGGTAGGGGGAATTCATTTATTTATATCAGAAAAGTTGATGGGGGGATATGTTCTGCAGGTCTATGCTGAAGGATAGTTTTTTGAAAAAGGTATTCTGGTTTGGGATGGTCTTTAACTGGTCGCTGAAATCGCTGCTATAGAACAGGGGCGCGTAGAAGTTGACGACATTATGGAAGAGGGAAAGTTGCAGTCCTCCCGTATAGAGGAACCGGCTTGTGAGGGGATTGTCCTGCCAGGCTCCTGCGTAGGTGCCGATGTCCAGGAATACCTTGAGGGGCAGCCAGCGGGGTACGATAGCGGAGGGCAGGGTGCTGTTGAGGTTGAGGGCGCTGACCCAGTTATCCGACCTTCCTTCCAGAAAGGGGAAATTGGGGACGCGTATTTTGAGGCCTCCGTCCCTGATCATGATCTGCTGGCTTGAAAAGCCTGTATAGTCATTACGTCCGACAAAATAGTTGCTGTAAGTATAATCTTCGGAGCCGCTGACGCCTGTGAGCTTTGGTTGATAGCTGGTGAGGTCCAGCGAGGAGGATGTGCCGCCGAGGTAGCCGAATTTGGCGGCAAAGAGTCGCAGGCCCATACCGCCGCCTGCTTCATAGTTGAAGAAATAGTTGCCGGTGAAATTGATCCGGTAAAAGCGGTCACCTTGCTGGATCTGTAATAAAGCCCGGTAGGGATAGAGTACCCGGGTGTCTTCTATATTGAAGCTAAGCTGATTGAGGTAGCGGAAGTGATATTTACTTATGGCGGCGGGGTATGAAAGGGAGTCGGTGCTTTTCTGCACGTAACCGGTGAAGGCTTGTTCGCCGATAAGATATGTTTTCCATTCGAGCCATTCCCGGATCGTGCTGCGGGCGGTCTTATTTTTCAGGGTGAGGCGCAGGGAGGGGGCTATCTTATAGAATCCACCGAATAATTTGTTGCCATTGCTATCGCTGCCGGAGAAGGAGGAGAATTTGGCGGCTTCCAGGCCGAGGCCGATCTTTTGGAAGGGGCCGCGGGGGTACCAGGAATAACCGAGGTAGCCGGCGCCGGTGAATTGGCGGCTGTTCGTTGCGTAGAGAGGCGCAAGCAGGAACTGAAAGGCATTCGGGGGCAGGTCGAAATTATGGATCACGGCCCCGACCATGAAGTGATCGTAGGTATTATATCCTACAGCCGGCGCGATATTGATATAGCTGATCTTGTCCGTATTGCGTCCCGAGAAGAGGAAGGTGGGGCGTATTTTTTTTGGATGTGCCGGGCCAGGGAGGGGGCCTTGCGCGTCCAGTTGGGCAAAGGGGGCTGCCAGGCTACGGGCGCCGGTGTTCCCGAATGCGGTACGGAAGTCTTCGGGGGTGGGGTGTTGGAAGGTCCAGCGCCGGAAGTATTCCTGCATGCAGCTGTCGAAGAGAGGGGTACCCAGGGAGTCCTGCAGCCGTTCGAGCCAAAGGGCAGCTTTCGTATGGGCGATCAGGCTATAGTTAAGAGCGGTAAAATCTTCGGATGTCGTGGAGATCGGCTGGTCTCTTCGTTCTTCCCCGAGTGTATTGACGAGCAGGGAGGCCAGGTCGGCCGGTAATTTGTTTTTTATCCATTTCGGGGGGGCGTGGTGTATGGGGTCCGGGGTGCCGGGTGGATAGTGAATATTTTTATAGCGGCGGTCGTAGTAGGTATTGAAGCCTTGGGTCATCCAGGGGGTGGTACGTTCGTCAGGGCCGAGGATGGAGTGGAACCAATTGAGTCCTATGGCGTGCTGGATGGAGAGGTCGAGGGCTTTGACGGTGGTTGGGGTGGGGATGCCGGCGAGGGTTGGGTATGACAGTTCGGAGGATGCTCCGGAGGGCGCTTTGGAGGATGTTCCCGGGGAAGCCATTCCGGGGAAGGCTGTTAGGTCGGGAGTTGCTCCGGCGGAAAGCGGGAGAATTTCTGCTATGCTGATGACGTCATAAGGATATTCGCCTATCAGGGCGGAGCGGAAACGGATGGCTTTCTTTAGGGAGGCCATGCTGTATGGATGCCAGAGGGGGGCGGCCTCCGGGGTGTAGCAGGTGTATAGGTCGATGATCCTGCCGGAAGGCAGTTGTAAAGTATCGTGGTCGGTCTGGAAATGCGGGTTGGCGAACCAGGCGAAGCCGGAAATATTTTTTTGCAGGAAGCGGAGGGTCTGGGTGCCGGCGGGGGCGTCGGTTAGGGGAAGGGTATATGTTCGGGTGCCGGGTAAGGAAGAACGGGGGCGGATAGAATCGGGGACGAGAGTGGTGGACGTGAGGGCGCCGGTGGCGGCGACCGTATAATTCTTTGGAAGGGTGATGCGGACGTCGAAGTCGCCGTATTCGCTGTAGGATCCGCCCTGGTCCAGGTAGGGGATGGGGTGCCATCCTTTGGGGTCATAGACGGCGGGTTGGGGGAACCATTGTGCGATCTGGTAATTGCCTTTGTTATAGCCGCTCCCGGAAAAGGGGAAGGGCAATTGTTCGTGGAAGGGCGTGGTGATCGTTATCTGAGCGTCTGGTGCAAGGGGCGTAGGTAATATTATTTTTATGACATCGATGTATTGGGGATGGTCTTCCATTTTTGCTACGACGCCTTCTACCCGGAAGTCGAGGTGGTTGATATAGCCTTTTTTCCCTTTATCCGAGAAATAGAAATCGGTTCTCCCGTTGTCGAGGAGCTGATCGCTAAACGCTGTCCGATCGTTTTTGTAGGCGTTGGGCCAGCAGTGGATCCAGATAAAGGAGAGGGTATCGGGGGAGTGGTTGCTGTAGGTCATTTTCAGGAAACCGTCGAGGGTATGTTCCTCCGTGTTCAGGGATACGTCGATGGTGTAGTCGACTTGCTGCTGCCAGCGGGGGGCGGCAGGTGCCGGCGACAGGCGGGGTTGGGCGCGGATGATGTCCGGGGAGCGGGCAATCTCCTGCGAATGGGCTGTTCCCAGTGCGCAATAAGCGGTCAAGAGAAGTATATAGATTCTTTTATGCAGGTTCATTTTTATCTCCGGATGAAGTTGGTCGAAATTACAGCATTCCTGTCTTATTCAGCAGGTCGAAGAGCTTGTCGAGGCTGGAATGGGTGATTTGTTCCAGGCTGGCTTTGAGGTCTTCGGGATAGGGGTGTTTGAATTTCCAGCGGGAAAAATAGTTCTGCATCCCTTTCTTAAAATTGTCTTTGCCGATGGTCTTTTCCAGGATATGCATCCATACGGCTGTCCGCGCATATACGACCAGGCCATAGTCGAACTCAGATGGAAAGTCTGCGGCCGGCGTCTCGATCGGTTCGGTCATTCGCAGTTGGTTAAGCACATCGTAAGCGGCATCCAGGAATTCTTCCGGTCCCAGCCGCTGCCATTTTTCCGGTATTTCGGAGCCGAGGATGGTATTGCTGCGGTACTTTTCCGCTTCATAGCGGAATTCATAAAAGGTGTTGATTCCTTCGTCCATCCAGGGGTGTTCGCGTTCGTTGCTGCCCAGCATGCCGTAGAACCAGTTGTGACCTACTTCGTGGGCGATCACTCCGTCGAGGTCTTCCCGGTGCGCCCGGGGGCTGGTGATCAGGGTGATCATGGGGTATTCCATTCCGCCGGAGGAGGTGTTGCCGGGACCTTCCAGGGCGCTGACCACGGGGTAATCGTACTGGCCGATCCATTGGGAATAGTGCAGGACGGCGTCTTTGATATAAGAGATGCTATGCTGCCATTCTTTATTTCCGTTGGGATGATAATAGGAAAAGACGTCGATGATTTTTCCGGAAGGCAGCTGGAGGGTGTCGTAATTGATCAAAAGAGATTTATCGGCGAACCAGGCAAAGTCGTGTACGTTCTCTGCGTGATAGTCCAGTGTTTTGAAGGCGGCGGCGGCTAAGGAATGTATTTGGGATGCGGGTTCTTTGCTCAGGTAGTGGGTGGGGGCTTCGGGGGTGGTGAGGTTTAGCCGTCCCAGTCGTTTGTAGGTTTCCAGCTCTTCTTTGGTCTGGAGGCTGCCGGTTGCGCCGACGGTATAAGCGGAGGGGAGGGTGATATGGACGTCGAAGTTGCCGAACTCGCTGTAAAATTCGCCCTGGTCCAGGTAGGGCATTTCATGCCATCCTTTGGGGTCATATACGGCGGGTTTGGGGTACCATTGGGTGATCATGTAGCTTTTGCCTTCGTGACCGAGACGGGAAAAATAAGAGGGTATCTTAACGAAAAAGGGGGTGGTGATGGTGATCTCTTCTCCGGGTGCGAGTTTGGAGGGCAGGAGGAGCTGGAGGATGTCGGAATATTTCGGATGGGGTTTTGTGAGGGCGGTGGTTCCGTTGACGCTGAAGCTCAACTGGTCGATATAGCCATTTTCTTTTATCTTCTGCAGTTTGCCCCGTCGTTCTTCAATCTGTGCCAATTGCTGGTAGAGGGCGGTCGTATGGTCTTTGTAGGCATTGGGCCAGCAGTGAATCCAGAGAAAGGAGAGGGTATCGGGGGAGTGGTTGGTATACCGGATCGTTTCAAAGCCGCGGAGGGAATGGTCGTTATCGTTGAGGGTTACGCGAATATCGAAGTCGGCCTGTTGTTGCCAATAGGGCTCCGGAGCCTGGGATGGGGTTGGAAGGGATGGGGCTTGCGTTTGAGCCGGGGGCTGAGCCGCAACCTGTACGCTGCGAGCTACGAGCAGCGTACTATAAATGACAAACAGGAATATTTTTTTTATCATTTTTTGCAATCGGTTCATCGTCCTTTGCCCATAAAGATAATGCGCAGGGTATGCAGCATGATCTTGAGGTCGAGGCCCAAAGAGATATTTTCTATGTACATCAGGTCGTATTTCATGCGTTCGATCATTTCATCGATATTCTCAGCATATCCGAACTGGATCATTCCCCAGGAGGTAATGCCGGGCTTCACTTTCAGCAGGTAACGGAAATAGGGGGTACGATGGTATAGCTGAGCGATATAGTATTGTCGTTCGGGCCTGGGGCCTACCAGGGACATTTCTCCTTTCAGGACATTCCAGAGCTGGGGTAGTTCGTCGATGCGCCATTTGCGCATGGTCTTTCCCCAATGGGTGACGCGCTGGTCGTTATGGGAGGAGAGGGCGGGGCCGTCGTCTTCCGCATGGAGGTACATCGAGCGCAGCTTGCAGATCAGAAAGGTTTTGCCTTTATAGCCGGTCCTCTCTTGTCTGTAGATGATGGGGCCGGGGGAGGAGAGTCTGACTCGGATGGCTGCGTAGAGAATGAGGGGGGATAAGAGGATCAAGCCGAGCGTGGCTATCAGTACATCGATCAGTCTTTTGATATTTTGCTGCCATTCGGGCATGAGGCCGGTGTGGATATCGGAGAGGAGGGCGCCGAGTACATTACTGGTCCTGACGGAGCCGGACAGGATATCCAGGGTACTGGGGATGATCTTTATTTCTACGTCTTTATCGCTCAGTCTTTCAAGGATCTTTTCCACTTCTGCCCTATCCGATCGTTCGAGGGCGACGACTACCAGCTCAATCTGGTTGTTGTCGATGATCTTTTCTATTTCCCCGGAGCTGCCCAGCTCGGGAAGGTATCGGGCGATGCCATTATTCTGCTGATGATCATTGTATACGTAGCCGGCATATTGGTAGCCTGAGGAGCGAAGGCCTTCAAAGGAGTCTTTGTAAATCTTGGTTGCTACGGCATTGCTGCCGATCAGCAGGGCATTGAAAGATACTTTTCCTTTCTCCAACTGGCTGTGAACGATGTTGAGGATGGTTATCCTGCCGATCAGGGTCAGGATGAACTGGGCGGCGAGGAAAATGAAATAGGTTTTATAGAAGTAGTGATAGTCTTTTACGGGGTCGTTGATGACGATGGTGAAGAAGATGATGGTACAGCCGGTAATGCTGTAGATAAAAGTATTGGTGAGCTCGTTGAGCCGCGATTTCTTATAGAGAGAGGTATAGGATCCCACCATGGCGTAGAGGATGAGCCAGCAGAGGGGGATGGTAATGGTGCCCAGCCAGAAGCGGTTGGTCAGGAGTAGCTTATGATTTACCAGGATGGCTTCGGACAACAATAACCTCCGGCTGAAGTGAAAGATCATGGAAGCGACCAGGGCAGTGAGGTAGTCACTGAGAAGGTACCAGAGGATATTGATTGTATGTTCTTTTTTATTCGCTGGCATGACCAGGATCAGGAATTGATGGTATTGTGTTTTATTTTTTGAAGGATCTGGTGAGCGATGTCCATTGCCCGGAACCCATCTACTTCCGAGACCAGGGTGGGTGTATTCTCCAGGATGGCGTCACAGAATTTTTCCAGCTCCAGCCGGATCGCATTTACTTCCGGTACGGATGGGTTGGAAAGTGCGATCGTCTTTTTTCCATTGGGTGTTTCGATGTCGAAGGAGAATACGTCCAGGTCCTGGGGCGTCTTCAATTTAATGACCTCGGCTTTTTTATTCAGGAAGTCGATACCGATATAGGCGTCTTTCTGGAAAAGGCGCATTTTTCGCATTTTCTTCATGGATATGCGGCTGGAGGTAAGATTGGCTACGCAGCCGTTGTTGAATTCGATGCGTACGCTGGCTATATCGGGAGTTTCGGTCATGACGGCTACGCCGCTGGCTGAGATATTCTTCACTTCGCTCCTGACCAGGCTGAGGATGATGTCGATGTCATGGATCATCAGGTCGAGGATCACGCTAACTTCCGTTCCCCTGGGATTGAACTGGGCGAGGCGGTGGACTTCGATGAACATAGGGGTCAGCTGCAGGGTCTTCACGGCCAGGTAGGCTGGGTTGAAGCGTTCTACGTGGCCGACCTGTAATTTGACATTGGATTCTTTTACCAGCTTTACCAGCTCTTTGGCCTCTTCCATGGTATTGGCCAGCGGTTTCTCAACAAATACATGTTTACCCTTACGGATGGCTTTTTCACAGAGGGTAAAATGAAAGGGTGTCGGGGCGATGATATCTACGAGGTCGCAGGCGTCCATAAGACGTTCCGGGTCGAGGAAGCGGGGCAATTGGTACTTTTCCGAGACTTCCTGGGCGATGGTATCATTGGGGTCATAGAATCCCACTAATTCCGCCTTTTTGATCTCTTTCCAGTTGTTAAGATGAAATTTTCCAAGGTGCCCTACGCCAAAAACGCCTACTTTAAGCATTTATTAATTTTTTATGGGCCAAACCTACATCAAAATGATGAATACGCAAATACTGATGAATGGTCCGACGAACTGCCAAATAGCAGATATTCAAGATATTCATAGTAAAGGACGGGATAAATATAGGCATTTGATGGCTGATCCCCTTTAGTGGATCTACTATGCATGGATACGATAACTGGCAGGTAAGACTCCCATTTACAGGCTTTGCATATGGTTGGGGGTTCGGAGCTTCAGGTGTTTGAACAGGTTACTGAAGGTGAGAGGGGTATCCTGGTTTGGGAAAAGTCGTTTTTTAACGATCAGTTTGATGGTGATCAGCAATATCGGGATACAGAGCAGGAGTGCGATGTAAAAATAAATGGTATAGATCTTTAGCATATAAGTCCGTATGGAGATGGTATCTGCTTCTTTCTTGCCGAGGAAGAGATTGAGCACGCCTTTGATAGCGGGGAAGATAATGGGGATCTTATTCCAGTTGGTATATCTTACATCTTCATAGCGATAGGCGAGGTCATATCCGGGCGGTACCTGTTTGGAGTAATAAGTCCAGTTATTTTTCACATCGTCAAAGCTGGCGAGCTTTGAATCCGGCCGGACGAAGTATGCATTGAAGGTGGGATCGAGCACGACCCATTTGCTGCCTGTCTTTACTTCTACTATATTATGTGCGGCGAAGACGCCGTTGGATTTCATTTGAGCGATGCGGATAGGATAGTCATACGTTTGGAGTATTCGCGCCAATACTTCGGAGTAGCTGCCACAGGCGCCTTCGGCGGTCATCAGGTCTACGGAAGCCGGATGGAAGAAGTCGGACTGAGGGCCCAGATTGGTTCCATTATGGAAGGTGGTGGCCCGGTCTGCCATTAGTGCATTACAGGCGCTCATTGCTTTTACGACGATGGAGTCCTGTGTATCGTTGTCATCTAATTTACTGTCGATGCTTGTTTTTATAGAAAGGAAAAGTCCTTTCTCGTAAGCTGCTTCCATTTTAAAGTAAAAAAGGGAGGCTAACAGAAAACCGTTGAGGAACATGAGGAAGTAAAGATTCCTGAATGCTTTTTTCAAAAAGTTAAATGGGTTTTTCAATGCCATATATCTTTAAAAGTGATTAAAGGCTGCGCAGGAGGATCTTGGATACTTTAAAACTACAATCTATTTGTTAAATAAAAAAGTAAAACCTTATCAATAGTGTAGTATAAGACTGCTAAGATCCCCCTTAGTTTAATCTGGTTGTTAGGATAATTGTCTTATGGGGGTATAAACGTTTAGGTGAGCTGCTTATTTTACGGTAAGTGCTGTTATTTTACGACGTAAGTGTTTCCTCGGATTCCGATACCCAACATTTTCAAGGATTTCCATTTGGCGGGCAGCTGGGTTTTTAACTGAATGATTCCCATAGGGGTGATCTCCAAACCGCCGAAGCCATTTAGCATAGCTTGCAGCATACCGCCTGCCCCGGTGGCGAAATAGGGGTTATTGCCGGATGCTGTCTCCGCAATGACCCCAAAGGGCGGTCGGAGGTTGGGAGTATAGCCCGTTTTGAAGTCCTGGTATGCTTTGGCGGGTTGGCCCAGCCGTTCGTAGAGGATGGAAAAAATGGCATGTGTCATGGCGGGGCCTTCTCCTACCCGGGGCTCGTAATAATCCAGGTCGCGGCGGATGGCATCCGGGGCTGTGATCTCTTTTAGCGGGTAGGCGAGGAGATTGGCATCGGCCTGTTTGATCTTCTCTCCATTATAGGAGGCATGTTCTTTGGTGGTGCCGTCTTCGAAATGCAGGATCGGGATGTTGGTACGGACGATCATCCAGTCGGTGTCGGGGGTTAATCCCAATAGTTTAGCCGCTTGGGTGGCATACAGGAGGTTGGCGCGGGCTGCCGCGTTCGTATAAGCGTTATTATCTATATTCTCCGCCCATTCGTCGGCGGCGACTACATTCTTTATATCATAATGACCGGGGCCGTTCCGTTCTACGCGGCTGGCCCAGAAATCGGCCGTTTCTTTCAGGATGGGATAACCTTTCTCACGTAGCCAGCTCCTGTCCTGTGTTACGCAGTAATAATTCCAGGCGGCGATGGCTACATCGGCGGTGATATGATGTTCGAAGGGGCCGCTGAGGGCCCAGATGGGGGTTTCTTCATTGCCGCTGGCGGCGCTTTCCCAGGGGAACATGGCGCCCTTGTAGCCGTGGGCAGCTGCATTGTGGCGGGCGGCTTCCAGTCGCTGATAGCGGTATTCCATCAGGGAGGCGGCGATTTTGGGTTGCAGGAGGAGCAGGGCCGGGTACATCCAGATCTCCGTATCCCAGAAGGTATGACCATTGTAGCCAAGGCCGCTGAGGCCCATCGGGGAGAGGCTGTAGGATGTTCCTTCCCGGGCAAAGGAATAAAGGTGGTAGATCATGTTATGGATGTCCCGTTGGGTACTGTCGTCTCCTTCCACGAGGATGTCGCTTTTCCATAGTTCTTCCCAGGCGTGGTCGTGGAATGCTATGAGCCGGCGGCTTCCTTCCAGGGTGGCGAAGAGGGTGAGGCGTTCGGCTTCGTTGAGGGGATCTTCATTATGTGCCGAGGTGATAGCGGTGCCGGCCACGGCAAAATGGTAGGTGGTCCCTGCGGTCAGCTTCTTTTTAAATTTAAGCAGGTGCATGCTATTATCCCACATTTCATGGATTACGGCGGGTTCGGTACCGTGGGGTTCATCGAAGAGGAAGCTATTGGAGGCGGCCATCAGCAATTTGCCGGTGGGACTTTTGGCGGTGGAGGTCAGCAGGGATATTTTCACATGGGGGCGGTCGATCTCGTTATAATAGTTCTGAACGTCTTTCAGCATATCGGGGGCTTCCATGACGCTGGCGGGGATGATCTCGATATCTTTTTTAGCGGTGATGGATATGTCTACCAGCGCCGTATAGGGTAAGTGTCGCAGGGAGTACCAGGTATAGGTAACGGATGCCTTATCTTCGTAGTCGAAGCTGGTGGTCAGGTTAGCGTGTTTCATATCTAGCACCTGCTGCAGGTGGGACACCTGCCGGAAGTTATCGATACGCTGGCCGTCGATGTCCAGGTACATGTTCACGAAGTTGAAGGTCTTGAGGATATTGCTGACGCGGCCCCGGCCATAGAGATCGAAAGCTCCGTTGAGCACGACATCTTTTGCTTTGAAGGGTTCGGAGGAGGAGACGAGTCCTATCATTCCATTGGCGACGGTGACGCCATAGTAATTAGAGGGGTCGATGGTATCGGCCCGGATGATCCAGGGATCGGAAGCGGGGGGAGATTGCGGTGTGCGGGATGGCTGTGCGGAAACTGGAAGCCGGAGGAACAGGACCGTATAGATAATTGAACAAATGAGGAGGCAAGAAGTCCGGCGGTTGTTGCTGATCCGTATATCCATAAATACAATTTATCAATCGTTTGGGGCCAATTTACACATTATTGTTTATTTTCATTGCTCGTATGAAAAAATGGTTGACAGGGATAGTGCTCCTTTTAGTTTTATTGACAGGGCTGGTATATGTAGGTATTCCCCGGACCGTTGTTGTGTCGGGGATGATTGCGGCCAACTGCAATGTGAACGGAGGTTTCAAATTTCTTGGAGATGGATCCAACTGGATAAAGTGGTGGCCTGGGAAAAAGGAGGGTGGTGAGCTACTGCCGGAATATCATGGGAACCGGTATCAGGTGGAGGGTGCGTCGTATCCTGTGATCAGCGTCCTGATCCATGGAAAAGATTCTGTCATCCGGAGCCTGATGACGGTCGTTTCCAATGGCGCCCCGGATTCTGCCGTGATACAATGGGAATGTAACCTGGATGCCGGTATAAATCCCGTCAGCAGGGTGAGGACGTATTTGCATGCGAAGGGTCTTAGGAAGGATCTGGCGGAATTACTTGGCGTACTGCGGCCTTTTCTGGGCAAAAGAGAAAATGTCTATGGGCTGCCGATCCGGGAAGTTTCCACCCGGGACAGTTTTCTACTGGCGAGCCGGATGGTATTGCCTGCTTATCCGCGTACTGTTGATATTTATACAGCTTTGCAAAAAATGCATGCACAGATAAAAGAAGCGGGGGGGATGGAGACGAATTTTCCGATGATGAATATTACTTCCCTGGCAGATGGACAATATCAGTTGATGGTGGCCATACCCAACAGTAAGGAGATTAGCGGCAAAGGCGCTTTTTTCACGAGGAAGCTCGTCCCTGGAAAATACCTGGCATGCGAGGTGCGGGGAGGGGATCATACTATCAATAAGGCCCTGGTGCGGCTCCAGGAATACATTCAGGATTTTCAATTGACGACCATGGCCATCCCCTTCCAATCCCTTGTTACGGACAGAAGTAAGGAGGCCGATACTTCTAGATGGGTGACCCGGATCTATTATCCGGTGAACTAGACCATTCGGATTATTTTACCGGGTTACGTAGTTTGACCGGCTCATCATTAAAACGGATGATTTTTGTGCTGTCGTTATTTCTGACCAATATATAGGATTTTTTACCAGCTATTCCGATCGGCCGGATATGCCGGGTCTGTCCTTTAATTACCAGTCCATTGACAGGGGTTACGGTAAAGGAGTCATTGCCTTTATTGAGAAGGATTGTGCCGTAGTCGGCGTCATAACGTCCCATCTGGATATTGTTGTCATAATAGTTCCCTACCAGAAAGATATCCGGGAGGTCGTCTCCATTGGCATCTACTACCACCGCATCCCTGTAGGAAGACAATTGAGCTTCCCAGGGCATGGGCTCTGCTTTAAATTCCAGGTTACCCTGGTTCATCAGGATCGTATTGGAAAAGTAGTTGGCGGTCAGGGTGTCGGCTTTGCGGAGACTGTCTTCCGTGAATAGGTTCTTAAGGCTGGCTTTTGCAAAGTCTTCTGCGTATAGGAATTTTTTCTTTAGCGCGGGCATTTGTCTTTCCAGCTCACTTTTATTGGCGAATGGCAATTCGCGTCCATCGAGGTAGTAGGTAAGGACCTGTTCTTTTTTTCCATTGCCGTCGAAGTCATAGTAATATAATCTGACGGGCTCTTTTTCGGAGGCTTTGAGGCGGCTGTTGAGGCCAAGGTTACCTGCTATGAGGTCGATATTGCCGTCCTTGTTAAGATCAACGGGCTGAACGAAATTCCACCATCCTTTTTTATTGCAGAGCACTTTTTTAGTAAGAATGCCATTGTGATTGAGAAAGGCGATGATGCCACCCCATTCGAGAGAAAGAAGGAGGTCTTTCTGACCATTGTTGTCGAGATCGAACCATTGTGCGGAGGTAACGAAACCGATGCCGGATAATCCAGGCGCCTTTTGTTCCGTCACATCGGTGAAATGGCCTTTGCCATCGTTCTGCAATAAATAAGATTGGGGGACCTGTCCGTATTCCCGGGGAATGGACCGCCCTCCGATGAACAGGTCGATGAATCCGTCGCCATTGAAGTCGTGGGGAGAGATACAGGAAGCATTGACAAACAGGTCTTCGAATGCATGTGGTTGTTTGGTAAGACTGCCCTTGCCATCGCCCAGGTAGAGGCGGGGGGTCAGAATGGTGTCTTTGCCGAAATATTCATTTCCCCCGCTGGCGACTACGAGGTCGATATTTCCATCGTTATTAAGGTCGGCCCAGCAGGCATCGGTGTCTTCATAGGTGCTGTCCATATCCAGGGCTGGCTGGCTGGAGCGGATGAATTTGCCGGATCGCTGTTGCAGGAAAACGACGCTTTTTTTCCATTTGGAGGAACCTATGAATACGTCATCCAGTCCGTCTTTATTAATATCGCCTACGGCCAGGGCGGGGCCTTCGGTCGACAGCATGTGGGGTATCAGGGGTTCGCGGTCGAATTCATGAAAATCGTTCTCTTCATGCCGGTAGGTCAGCTCCGTTTCTGTTGTGATATCCTTCATGGGTCTGGCAGCATTTTTCCAGTGTCCGGTAAGCAGGGAGTAGTCAAAATGCGGTAATCCTTTGCTATAGGTAAACGATAGTTGTGTTTTACCGGATGGCAGATCGATCCGTTGGAAGGTATTGTCCGGCCATACGAGGAATGCGGAGTCTACCTTTGTCTTATTCAATCCGATGTGAACGGGTGTCTCCATGCTGGACAGGAAACCTCTGACCGGATATTTTTCGTAGGTACGGATCTCCCGGTTGGCAAAGAGGATCAGTTTAGAGCCCAGTGCGTTAATATTCTTTTCAGGTCCTTTGAGCGTGATGTCGACGGAAGGGTTTTTTATCTTGTCATTGCTGGTATTCTGGTATAAAAGGGCCGGTTCGTCGATGTTATTGACCACCAGGTCCAGGTCTCCGTCATTGTCCAGGTCTGCGTAGATGGCTCCATTGGAGAAGGTCGGGCGGGAGCCTTCGATCTGCTGTTCCAGATCTGAGAAGACCAACTGTCCGTTATTTTGGAAGAATTTACTGGGCAGCTTGATCTGGGGAAATTTGTTGATCAGGCTTATGTCTTTGCTGTCCAGGCTATTGTCATGCATTTTTTGCTGAAGCTCCTGGTTGGAAATGAAATTAATATAATCAATATCGTTTAGCCGTTTGGGGATCCCGTTGGAAATAAACAGGTCTTTGAGTCCGTCATTGTCAAAGTCCAGCCAAAGCGGGGACCAGGACCAGTCGGTTGCCGCCACGCCCGCGTAAAGGCCAACTTCGCTGAAGTGTCCGTTGCGCCGGTTGTATTGGAGGTTATTGCGGGTATACTGATGGTTGTAGCCATATCCGATCTTCATATTGAAGATATCCCAGGTATCTTCTCCTTCTGATCTTTTCAGGATATAGGGGTCATAGGGGAGCATATCCATGGAGATAATTTCGGGATAGCCGTCATTGTTCGCATCGGCAATGTCCACTCCCATGGAGAACTGGCTGGTATGCATGATCCGGTCATTGAGCTCATCTCTGAATTTCCCATTGCGCTGATTGATGTAGAGGTAATCGTTCTCATGAAAATCATTGCCGACATAAATGTCCGGGGAGCCATCCAGGTCTATGTCGGAAACGACCACGCCCAGTCCGTAACCTATTACGGAGCTATTGATTCCGGCTTCTTTTGTCATATCTGAGAAGTGTCCATTTCCATCATTACGATAGAGCCGGTCGCCAGAGTATGGATTTGTGGTTGCCAGTTTTTCCAGGCGTGGTCCGAAAGTGCCGTTCTGGTGGATGGAATGGTTGAGCAGGTACATATCGAGGTCGCCGTCGCCATCATAATCAAAGAATACGGCCTGGGAACTGAACCCGGAAAAATCGAGTCCATATTCTTTTGCCTCATCCTTGTACCAGGGAATCCCGTTTTGATCGATGCCCTGGCAAACCAGGAGTTGGTTGTGGGTGGTGGGCAGTCCGCTCAATCTGCCTACTTTACAGAGATAGATGTCGAGTTTGCCGTCGTTGTTGATATCAATGACGGAGACTCCGGTAGACCAGCCGCTATCCTGCTGGATTTTTGCTGCTTCCGTTACATCTTTGAAGTGGAGGCCGCCCGTATTCAGGTAAAGCTTATTGTTGCCCTGGTTGGCTGCAAAGAAGAGGTCGATGAGGCCATCGTTGTTAAAATCGCCGGCGCCTACTCCTCCGCCATTGTAGAAGTACATGTAATCAAAAACATTGAATCCTCCGTTGGGGTGAAGGGTATTACTGAAATCGAGGCCGGTACTGGAATGTTCCAGGACTTTGAAAAGCGTTGGTTCACCGGGAGGCCGGGAGGGGGAGTGGCAGCCCGTAAAAATAAACAGGGTGGCGATTCCTCCGATACAAGCGATATTCCGTACTATCTTAATCATGTCAAACTTATTGGGTCAGCTTATTCTGCGGGCGGCAGGGTGGGCTGCAATTTTTAGTATTTGTTTTTATCCGGCCGGGCAACTTTTTTGTGGGCCGTGGTAATACTATATAATGCCGGGTTCTCGTCGTTCCGGAGAAATAATAAATATACGGACTCTTTTGCCGGGATGATGGCTATGTCCCTGACCTGGCCGGTAAGATCCAATCCGGATTTTTCGGGAGGGAGCGGGGAAAAATCCCCTTTGCCATTGCCGAGCAGGACCTGTCCGAAGCTGGCGTCGAGGCGGCCGAACTGGGGAAGGAAGCCATATTCGTTGCCGCCCAGGACCAGGTCTGGGAAGCCATCTCCATTCAGGTCAAAACAGCGGGCTGCGTTGACAGAAGACAGTTGTACCGATGTGGGCAGGCGGTGGATGGAGAACTGGCCGTTGCCAAGGTTGAGCGCAACGATGGAGGATGTATAGTTGAACAGTCGGACTTCAGCGGAATCGAGCAGGCCGGCGGGGAACAATTCCTGGATGGATTTGCGGGCAAAGGATGCATTTTTCAGGTTTTGTTTTTTGAGGGAAGGGAGCTGTGCTTCCATATCGTGTTTGAGAAAAACGGGCAGGTCTCTGCCATCAATGGTGCGGGTGAGGACTTTGTCTTTGATGCCATTGTTATCAAAATCTTCTACCCATAATTTGACAGGACGGGCAGCGTCGGGGTTCAGGTAAAAATTTTCGCCGATGTTGCCCAGGATGAGATCGGGTCTGCCGTCGCCATTGAGATCGGCGATGGTGACAGTCTGCCACCAGCCGGAAAGATGCTGCAGGTTAGTGGGAATTTCAACGAAATGGTCTGTCTTGAAATCGAAGAGACGGGGGGCCATCCATTCACCTGCTATGAGCAGCTGCGGTCGTCCTTCTCCGGTAAGATCCGTCCAGGAGGCGCTGGTGACCATGCCGATATGTGCGATGTCAGGATTTTTTGCCGGGGCCATATCGGTGAAGTGACCCTTGCCGTCATTGATATAGAGAAAGCTGGAGGGCAGGCTGCCATATTCGCGGGGTATGCTATGGCCGCCAATAAAGAGGTCGGGATATCCATCGTTATTAAAGTCTCCGGTTATTGCC
This sequence comes from Puia sp., assembly GCA_035555335.1. Taxonomy (GTDB): domain Bacteria; phylum Bacteroidota; class Bacteroidia; order Chitinophagales; family Chitinophagaceae; genus Puia. Next base: position 231,662 of record DATMGS010000014.1, on the reverse strand, counting down.
ACGCCTGTATTGACGCCGTTGTTGGTAGGTGGAAAAGCATCGGGAGCCAGGGTGAAGTGGCCATGTCCGTCGTTCAGGAACAGGCGGAGCTGCATCTGGCGGCTGTAGGGGAGGTTGTTGTTGCCACCTGGCCCGATGAAGAGGTCGAGGTCTCCGTCGTGGTCGGCATCGAAGAGGAGCACGGCGACATCTTCAAAGTCGGCGAAGGGGTCGAAGGCGGGCTGCCTGCTTTTGATGAAGCCGGTGGGTGTCTGCAGGTAGAGCTGACCCGGATGCCGGGAGGTCCCTCCGATATAAAGATCTGTCAGTCCGTCGCCATTGACATCTCCCTGGGCCACTCGCGGGCCTTCCCGGGAGAGCATTTTAGGGAGGTTGCGTTCATAGTTGAAATCTACGTTATCATCTTCCTCATGCCGGTCGAAGGAAGTAGCTGGTAAGGGCAGGAGAAGCGGGGTAGGCGCCGGATCCGGCAGGCGGGGGTTCCTGCGGGTATTGGGAAGCTGTCCTCCGGGCTCCGGGCCGCCCGATTGCTGTCCGGGCCTTTGGCTGTCAGGTTGTTGTCCGGGTCCATATAAATGGTAGACGGAATCCACTGCAGGATGCAGCAGGGTCGTATTATGGCCGCCGGGCCAGGTAACGGAAAGGGAGTCTATGTTAGTAAGAGCGCCGAGGCCGATGATCTGTTTATAATCGACGGAGGATTGGAATCCTCTGCTGGGTATGACTTCCCGGTAGAAGACCTGGTTGTCCTTATAAACCCGGATCTTACTGCCGATGGCAAAGGTATTCGGGTATTCGTCTTTCAGCAGGATGCCGATATAATGGTTATTATTCAGCTGGCGGGCTTTGTTACGGTAAATAAAGGCCGGCCCGTTTTCATTATTGACAACGAGATCGATATCGCCGTCGTTGTCCAGATCGGCGTAGGCGGCGCCGTTGGAGAAGGAGGGTTGCGTGAAGCCCCATCCGGCGGAGGCTTCGGTGAAGCGGAGATCGCCCCGATTCCGGAAGGCCTTATTGATCAGGGGATGGGAAGGCATTTTATCCAGGACCGAATAGAGCTTATCTTTTTGGCCGGAACTTCGTACTTCCTGCATCATGGATCCCGCAAAGAATTCCAGAAAATCCTGGTCGATGAGGTCCTGGGAGATTCCGTTACAGACATAGATATCATTTTTGCCGTCGTTGTCCATATCAAAGAGCAGGCTGCCCCAGCTCCAGTCGGTTGCGGCTACTCCGCTATAGTGAGCTGTTTCCATGAATTTGCCATTCCCGGTATTCACCTGCAGGGCGTTCTGAAAGAACTGGTGATAAAAGCCTGATCGTTGCTTAAGGTGGTAAACATCGAAATTTTCGAAGGCGAATGTGGTTTTTAGCCGGTAGTCGTCATCGGGCAGCATATCGGTAGTGAAGATATCCGGATAGCCATCGTTGTTGATGTCTGCCATGTCGGCTCCCATGGAAGCAAGGCTGGTGTGCTGGATACGGTCTTCCATTTCATCTTTGAAGGTACCGTTACCCTGGTTGATGTAGAGGTAATCCCTTTCGAAGAAATCGTTGGAGACATAGATATCCGGAAGGCCATCTCCGTTGATATCGCCGACTGTCACTCCCAATCCCAGGCTGATAAGACTGCCATGGATGCCGGCCTGTTTGGTCACTTCGGTAAAATGGCCGTTATCATTGCGGTAGAGGTGGTCTCCTCCCCCTTTGAGGGAGTCCGATATCGACCAGTCATTGGCCTGAAGGTCCCGTTTGTTGGCGTAATCCAGGGTATTGACGGGGATCGGACTGTTGTTGATGATAAAGCAATCCAGGTCGCCGTCTCCGTCATAGTCGAAGAATGAGGCCTGGGTGGAATAGCCGGAGTCCGCCAATCCGTATTGGCTGGCTGAATCGATAAATCCAAGATGGTGATCATTGATGAACAGCTGGTTTTTACGGAGGGTGGGATTGTTCATATTGCCTGCGTTACAGACATAGATATCCAGCCATCCGTCACCGTTGACGTCTGCCATGACCACTCCGGTGCTCCATTGTTGTTTGACGGGTGTGAAGCCGGCGCTGGTGGAGATATCGGTGAACTGCATATTGCCTTTGTTCAGATAGAGCTTATTCTGGCCCATGTTGGAGGTGAAAAAAATATCCGGCAATCCGTCGTTGTTGATATCGCCGATGGCCACCCCCCCGCCGTTGTAGAAATTCCGATAGGTCAGGATATTGAAATCGGGTTGATTCCTGACCGTATTGGAAAAGTCGATCCCGGTATTTGTCATGAGCTCGAAGAGGGCGGGTTCTTCTTTTGAGGCAGGGTGGCAGGAGAACAGGGCGCCGGCCAGTATAGCCAGGAGCGGTAATAGCGATTTCTGAAGTGGTATCATCCCCTATTATTTTTTTCCCGGTGTTTTGAAAGTATATAATGCCGGGTATTCATCATTTTGAAGAAAGAGAAGGTAATTCTGCTGACGTCCCGGAATTACGGTGATCGATCTTATTTGTCCTTTCAGCTGAAGGCCGGATGTGTCGGGGCTTGTCCAGGAGAAGCCGCCCTTGCCATCCCCGAGAAGAAGATGGCCGCAGCTGGCATCGAGGCGGCCGAACTGGGGGAGGAACCCGAATTCATTGCCTCCTAATAAGAGGTCGGGGTGTCCGTCTCCATCGAGGTCTGCGCAGGCTATGGCATTTACGGAAGAGAGCTGGACTCTGGCGGGGAGCCGGCGGATGGTGAAATGTCCGTTGCCTTTATTGATAGCGATGATGGAGGAGGGGAAATCAAAAATTTTGACCTGTGCGCTGTCCAGCAAACCGGGTGAAAGCAGGTCTTGCATCGTTCTTTTTGCGTAGGCAGCGTGTTTGAGGTTTTGTTTTTTGAGGGAAGGCAGTTGTATTTCCATATCGTGTTTGAGAAAGACGGGTCTGTCTTTGCCGTCGACCGTCCGGGAAAGCACTTTGTCTTTAATGCCGTTCTGGTCGAAATCGCTGACCCAAAGTTTTACGGGGTGGGTGGAATCGGGGCATAGGTAAAAATTTTCGCCGATGTTGCCCAGGATGAGATCGGGTAATCCGTCTCCGTTGAGGTCGGCGGCGGCGGCGGTCTGCCACCAGCCGTGAAGGCGCTGCAGGTCTGTCGACATTTCTATGAAGCGGTCTTTTTTGAAGTCGAAGAGGCGTGGAGCCATCCATTCTCCTGCGATCAGGAGCTGGGGGCGCCCTGCTCCGGCCAGGTCGGACCAAAGGGCGCTGGTGACCATCCCGATCCGGGCTATATCGGGATTGAGGGTGGCGGCGATGTCGGTGAAATGTCCTTTGCCGTCATTGATATAGACAAAGCTGGAGGGGGTGGTGCCATATTCGCGGGGAACGCTCCTTCCGCCTATAAAAAGATCGATAGCGCCATCGTTGTTAAAATCTCCTGCCACGGCAGCGGAGGTATTGACGCCATTGTTAGTGGTAGGGAAGGCGTCTCCGGATAGGGTAAAGTGTCCATGGCCATCGTTGAGGAAAAGGCGGAATTGCATCTGGCGGCTATAGGGAGGATTATTATTCCCTGCGGGGCCTATGAAAAGATCGAGATCTCCGTCGTGGTCTGCATCAAAGAGCAGGACAGCCCCATCTTCGAAGTCTGCGAAGGGAGCAAAACCTGGTTGGGGGCTTTTGATGAAGCCGGATGGGGTCTGCAGGTAGAGTTGTCCGGGATGCCGGGACGTACCGCCGATATAGACATCTGTGAGTCCATCGCCATTAACGTCGCCCTGAGCGGCCCGGGGGCCTTCGCGGGAGAGCATTTTCGGCAGGTTTCTCTCATAGTGAAAGTCTTCGTTCTCGTCTTCTTCGTGCTTGTCAAAGGCGGCAGTCAGCCGGTGCAGGAGGAAGGCGTCAGTGTCTGCTTGTTTTACCGGGGGATAATTGTTCTTTTCCGTATCCTCGCGGATGATAAGGGTGGTATCGATAGCGGGATGGTCGATTTTGCGATAGGTTCTGTCGGGCCATATAACTATGAGGGAATCGAGCTGTGTCAGCTGGCCCAGTCCGATGATCTGTTTATAATCGACGGAAGACTGGAAGCCTCTGCTGGGGATCAGTTCCCGGTAAAATACCTGATTGTTTTTGTAGGCTTTGATCTTGCTGCCGATCGCAAAGGAGTTATTCCCTGTGCCTTTGAGCTGGATGCCGAGATAGTGATTTTTATTTAGCTCGCGGGCGTTATTGCGGTAAATGAAGGCGGGGCCGTTCACGTTACTGACGACCAGATCCAGGTCGCCGTCGTTATCGAGGTCTCCGTAGGCGGCCCCGTTGGCAAAGGATCGTTGGGTGAAGCCCCAGGACAGTCCGGCATCTTCGAATTTCAGGTTGCCGAGGTTACGGTAAGCCTTATGCAGCATGGGGTTGACGGGGATCTTATTGAGGATATCTTCGATGCGGTCTTTTTTCCCGTCGAGAACCATTTTCTGCAGGACGTCATCGGCGAAGAAGTCCATAAAGTCGAGGTTGGTGACATCTTTATTCACGCCATTGCAAACATAAATGTCATTCCAGCCATCGTTGTCCATGTCGAAGAGCAGGGCTCCCCAGCTCCAGTCGGTTGCCGAGACTCCGCCGTAATTGGCGATATCGATGAATTTACCGTGGCCATCGTTCAATTGGAGGCAGTTCTTCATGTACTGGTGGTAGAATCCTGCTTTTAGTTTAGCGTTGTAGAGGTCGATATTATCGAAGGCGCCGAGCGTTTTGAGCCGGTAATCATCTTCGGGAAGCATGTCGGTGGTGAAGATCTCGGAGGAGCCGTCGTTGTTGATATCGGCGATATCGGCGCCCATGGAGGAAAAGCTGGTATGTCCCATCCGGTCTTCCATTTCGTCCCGGAAGGTGCCGTTCTTTTGGTTGATGTAAAGATAGTCGCGTTCGTAGGAGTCATTGGATACGAAGACGTCGGGGTACCCGTCGTTGTTAAAATCGCCAACGGATACACCAAGGCCGAAACTGATGAGGCTGCCATGGATACCGGCCTGTTTGGTCACTTCGGTAAAATGGCCGTTATCGTTGCGGTAGAGGTGGTCACCGCCCCCTTTGAGAAAGCCGGCTATGGGCCATTCTGCGTCGGGCAGGTCCCGGCGGTTGGAATTATTGAGGGTATTGACGGGGATGGGGCTGTTGTCGATCATGAAGCAGTCCAGGTCGCCGTCATTATCGTAATCGAAAAAAGAGACCTGTGTGGTATAGGCGGAGATATCCAGTCCGTATTTGGCGGCGGACTCCGTGAAGGTGAGATCGTGGTTGTTGATATAAAGTTTATTTCTCCGGTTGCCGTTGCTCATATGTCCGGAGTTGCAGACATAGATATCGAGCCATCCGTCGTTATTGATGTCTGCGAATACGACGCCGGTGCTCCACATGCTGTCCTGGCGAAAGCCGGCTTTGCCGGTAATATCGTCGAATTTGAAGTGGCCTTTGTTGAGATAGAGTTGGTTATTGCCGGCATTGGAGGTTAAAAAGATGTCGGGGAGTCCGTCGTTATTGATATCACCGATGGCTACTCCGCCTCCGTTGTAAAAATTTCTGAACAGGAAGCTGTTTTCCAGTCTGCCGTCCGTGATGTTATTTTCAAAATGGATACCGGTGCTATCCATGAGTTGGAAGAGGGTGGGGGGAGCGGGGGGGGCAGGGTGGCAGCCGGTGCCGAGCAGCCCGAAGAGGAGGCAGGAGCTCAGCAGGCAGGCGTATTTTGTCAGACGGAATGTTGTTCGCATAAACGGCCTAAAATTACAAAGGTCATTATGAAGATAATGACCTTTGTAATAATATTTGAAGCTTAATTAAGATGGGTTAGTAGCCAGGGTTCTGTTTCAGGTTAGGATTGGCGACCAATTGGGTAGCAGGGATCGGGAACAGCAGGTATTTCGGATCGTCGGTGGTCTTGAGCGCCCAGGGCAGCAGGTATACACCGAAGCGGATCAGGTCCTGTCTTCTCCAGCTTTCCCAGTAGAGCTCTTTCTGGCGTTCGGAGAGTAAGGAGTTCTCGTCGTAGAGGTTTCCTGTATTTACCAGGGTCAGGGTGGTGAGAGAGGAAGCCTTACGGGCGGTGCGCAATTGGTTGACTAATGTCAGGGAAGCGCCTGTTCCGGCGGCGTCGTCGCTTCTCAGATGGGCTTCGGCCAGCATGAGGAGGACGTCGGCATAGCGGAAGAACTGCAATTGATTGCCTTGGTGTCCCGAGTTGTAATTCTCTATATCGGGCGCATATTTAATGATACGGATCCCGTCGTCTTCCAGTGTCAGCGGGTTAGGTTCGATCAGGGAAACCGTATTGGTAAAATTGAGCGGGTTACCATTTCTATCCACCCTGGCTTTACCGTGTTCGTCGTACTGCTGTCCGAGCAATAAACCAACTTTGATACCGGATTTATCGGTCGTTCCCGGATAGGCGATATTACCTCTTCTCATGGTATCGGAAGCGCCGAAGGAATTATAGAAATCCGCTACGGTACTGAATCCATTCCATCCGGCTCCGCCGTATGGTCCGACCGTGTTGCCGCCGGTAGTATCCGGATGTCCATAAGAGTTGTAGTGGAGGGTCATCATCCAGCGGGCGTCGATACCAGCTGAGCTGATGCCGCCGGAGGAAGTTGCTACTCCGGGAGAGTTAGGATAAGAAAGGATTGCTTCTCTATTGAGGCTCCAGCCATAAGAGGAGTCGGCGCCTCCGTTGTTAGGTCCGAAGTTATCAAAGTATTGAGCTGTCAGCGAATAGTGGGCACTGGCTACGATAGCATTGCCCAAGGTGATAACCGTGGCCATATCTCCTGCATCTGCGGCGGCGGGAGTTTGTTTATTCAGGAAAGACTGTTTGTTGAGCAGGACTTTCATCAATAAGAACCGGGCCGCATCCGGGCTGGCTTTATAGGGAGCGTTAGTCGCGCTTAGGACCGGGATGATGGCCGTCAGGTTTTGGACCAGGCTATCGATTACCTCTGCAGGGGTCATTACCGGGGGGGCGTCGATGGAGTTGTATTTGGGAACGGTCCGGTAAGGTACTTGTCCGTACAGGTCGACATAGTAGAACTGGGCCATGCTGCGCAGGAAGGTCGCTTCGGCAGCTTGTTCGGCAGTAGGAGCAAAAGCAAGCACGGTGGTGGCGTCACTTTCCAGTTTACCCAGGTTGATGAATACGGATTGGGCCTGGGTATGGGTTACGTCCCAGGTATGGGCATGTAATACGCGCCATACACCGTTGTCATCCCAGTCGCCGCCACGGGTGGGGACGAGACATTCATCGGTTACGGATTCTTCCAGGGAGAAGAGCTGATCCTGACCATGGAAGGTGCCATTCAGGTCATTGTAGGCATTGGTCAGCAGTGCTCCGGGTGATACGACACCGGATCCTCCGGCGGAAGCAAGTGAATCGTGGAGGGTTGGATCCAGCTTTGTACAGGCAGCCATAAAAAAGAGGGCTGCTGGTAAGGTGATGAGAAATTTATTTCGTTTCATATTATTATAGTTGAGCAGATTCAAAAAAATGTGTTTTACGGGTTAGATTAGAACAGGCTAAAGTTACATCCAAGAGTGAAGGAACGAACCGTAGGATAGCCTACGTAGTCGATGCCTCTGGAAGGAATTCCTGTTCCCTGTGCATCGAGGGTGCTTACATTCACTTCAGGATCGAATCCTGGGTATTTGGAGATCACGAAGAGATTGGAAGCCGACACGTAAACAACGATATTCTTGGCTGCGGTACCGATATCTTTGAATTTATAACGAACGGTCATATTTCCCATCTTCATATAATCGCCGGTGTGCATATACCGGGTAGAGGCAGAAACCGGATTGGCAGGGCTTTCCGGCGTACCGATCAGGGTCTTGGAAATATTACCGCCGTTGTTGATGAAGCTAAGGCCGGTCACGGATTGCAGGGTATTGTTATAGATCTCGAAGTTATAAGCGCCATGCATGTTTATGATCAGAGAGAGGTTTTTATAATCCAGCTCGGTATTCAGGCCAATCGTGTATTTAGGATTGGGGTCTCCGGCATAAGTAGCGGCCGCGTCGGTGATAGCGAAACCATTCTGGTCGAATCCATGGAATTTACGAAGATAGAATACATCGATAGGCTGACCGTTGGCGATGGCCTGAACGTAGGTGGCGGAGGTACCTTTACCATTCAGCTGTCCGGTCAACACCAGGGGGGCATTACCAGCGAGCGGGTAGGTGAATTTGTTCTTAACATAGGTCAGGTTGCCGCCAACCGACCAGGTAAAGTCTTTCTTTTGGATGATTACGGCATTCAGGGTTAATTCTCCTCCCTTGTTGGTGATGTAGCCATCGAGGTTCCGGTAAACCGTACCGGCAGGTGCCGGCGCTGCAAAAGTGGCGGGGTAGAGCGGGTTCGTCGTTTTTTTGGTGAATACATCTATGATGGCCGTCAGTCTGCCGTTGAAGAAGCCCATGTCGACTCCTGCATTGGAAGAGGTAACCGTTTCCCATTTCAGGTTCGGGTTAGCAAAGTTTACCGGGCTTATGTTGCCATTGGATGTGTATTGATAGCGATCAAGGGCCGCACCTGCGGGGAAGCTCTGGTTACCGGTCTGTCCCCAACCGAGTCTCAAATCCAGGTTGGTGAAAGTGGTGTTACCTTTCATGAAATCTTCATCGCTGATACTCCATCTGGCGGATAAGGCCGGGAAATAGGCATATTTGTTATTCGAACCGAATTTATTGGATCCATCCGCACGGAAGGAGGCTGCTAAGCTGTACTTGTCTTTGAGGTTAAGCTGTACCCTGGCAAAATAGGACTGCAGGTCAACTGCGGGATCATTGCTGGAGAAGGTACCCAGGTTAGACTGTTTGCCGTCCTGCATGTTGTCGTAGTAATGGATAGGGATCAGGTTGTTTACATTCAGGTTGTAATCAAACCCGTATACAGCCGTATTCGATGTCTTGAAGTGGGTGGTGTAGTATTCATATCCTGCCAGGGCGGTGAAATTCAGGTCATTGAATTTCTTATTATAGGTCAGGGTATGGGTAAGAGTTTGCGTGAAGAGCTGGTTATTTCCAACGATCGCTTCTCCTTTACCATCGGCGTTACCGCCGGTACCGGTGATCCAGCCTTGTAATTCAGCTCCCCGGTTGCCTGTGCCGAAGTTGGCGCCATATAAGAGGCGATATTCGAGGCCGGGGAGGATCTTGTAGCCGAGGGTAAAGTTACCCAGGAGGGTAGTTGTATAAGCGTGGTCATTATAAGCATCGGAGAAAGAAAGGGGGTTAACCTGTCCGTTGGGGTTGACGGTATAGGACTTTGGCCCGTGTTTCATCACCAGGGTGGGGTTCCATTGCAGGGCGTTGGAGATCATGCTGCCGGTGGAACCGGGGTTGTTGGAGACGGGGGCGATCTGCTCATTCGTCGTACCAACGGTCAGTCCGAAGTTAAGGGTCAGCTTCTGGTTCAGCATTTTGAAGCTGGCATTGACGTTACCTACGTATCTGTCCAGTTCGGATTTCCGGATAAGTCCCGGTGTGCGGGAAGCGAGGAAAGAGGCCCTGAAACGGCTGTTGTCATTACCGCCGCTCATGCCTACCGAGTAGTTCTGGGTCAGCTTGTGCTGAATGATCTCTTTAAAGGGGGTATAAGAAGCGCCTGAATCTGATTTAGCGCCATACTTGGCTAGTGCGGTCCTGTATTGGCTGGCACTCAGCACGTCCGGCTGTCTCATCAGGCCGTTGGTACCGACGGAGGCGGCGGCATCGATCCGGGTGGGTCCGGAAGAAGCGCTGCGAGTGGTGATCAGCACCACGCCGTTGGCGCCTCTTGAACCATAGATAGCGGAGGCGGAGGCATCTTTCAGGATGGTGATGCTTTCGATATCCGAGCTATTTAAAAAGGTCAGCGGGTTGGCATCCGGGGTGTTACCGAGACCAGACAAGCCGAAAGAAGGGCGGGCGGAACGTCCATCCAGTGGAACTCCATCCACTACATACAAGGGATCCGTGCTGGCCCTGATGGAGTTGTTACCTCTGATCTTTACCTGTGTTGCCGATCCGGGCTGGCCGCTGGCAACGGTAATTTCCAATCCTGCCACTTTACCCTGGAGTAACTGATCGGGGGTAGCGGAAGGGATCTGGTTGAAGTTCTTAGCGGAGACGGTGGAGAAAGAACCGGTCAGTTCTTTTTTACGGGCGGTACCGTAACCGATCACCACTACCTCATTCAGGTTCGTTGTGGAAGCGACCAGGGATACATCGATGGATGTCTGATCGCCGATGCTGATTTCCTGTTGGGCAAAGCCTACAGAGCTAACGACCAGGGTTTTGGCTGTTGTGGGAACGGTGATGTGGTAGGTTCCGTCGGCGCCTGTAGAAGCGCCGGCTTTTGTACCGCGTACCGTTATGGTAGCTCCCTGGACAGGCGCCCCCTTGTCGTCTAAAATCTTACCGGTAATTGTTTTTGTTTGGGAGAATGCAGTTAGTGTGAAAAGTACACATAGTAGTAGAAGAGATGCCGCTTTGGCAAGCGTTCGTTGAATGGTCATAAAGCAAAAGTTTAGCAATTAAGAACCTAAATTAATGATATTTTAACATTATCTAACAAATTTTTTACGGTTTTATTATGATATGTTAATGTTATTAACAGGACAGGGCAGGATAGTTCGGTGCTGCATTGCTTTAAAATTAAATATGTAAGGGTATTTATTTGAGTGAGTTTGAACTCCTTAGTGATTGATTGTCACAGATTATGGGGGATATTTCGTAAATGCATTCTCCCGAATAAGGTTTTTTAAAATGTTGCATGACCGAATTAAGCGTATGCGGGGAACATAAGTGTGTGTCTCTTCTTCGGCAAGGGTCGGGTTACTGATCTGGTCGATTGAATAATTATGAGTGTTGAGGGGACTGGGTTGACTGTTATTGTCGTAATCTGCCTTTGCAAGGGTGAATGCGACTATGTTGGCTTGTGGGTAGAGGTGGAGGAGGGCGCCGATGATCATTTTTAGGGTGGTGCCGGTGGTGAGGATATCGTCCAGGAGGAGGAAGGATGGAGATAGTGGCTGGGAGGGGAGGTATCGGGGATCTATGTGATAGCGGTTTTTCAGTTCGGCTATTCTTTGTTCTTTGGGGAGCGATTTGATTTCCGGGGTCGGGGAGGATTTGCGGAGCAAGCGGGGGCAGTAGTGGCTTTGGAAATGGGCTGCCAGGGTTTTGCCCAGTTTATCGAGGGCGCCGGAGTTGTTGTCGCGGATGATCGTCTCGTCATGATGGAGGGCGCGGAGCAGGATGGTATTCGGGGGAATGGTGGCTTCGGCCATGAGTTCCAGGGCGCAGTCGATCCAGGCATTGAGGTCGGGCTGGCGGCCGCGCTTGAATTTCAGGAGGCTGAGCGAAAGGGGATCCGTTCCCACGGATACCGGGAGGTAATTGCACAGGTAGTAGTGCGGGTAGGAGGTGTCCCTGTATATTATGGTGGATTGCTGCAGCGGCATGTTGCAAAGATAGTGGGGGCCCGGGCGTCTGTTTCTATTTTAGTAATAAATGTAAACACTTATATGCTTTATAAACTTATAACGAATGCTTTGTAGTTAAATAATTAAGGACTATACTTGTTCAGCTTACTTATTCTGAGACCTTAATTACTACCCTTAATGTCAATACAAAACTGTGTGGACATCGTGCCAGAATTGAAAACGGGCAGCACTCGTGCCTTGCATGCCATCCACGACCTTTATTATTCTTCTCTCCGAAATTTTGCCGGCGGTATGTTGGGGGATGTGCCAGCGGCGGAGGATATTGTTACCGATGTATTCGTTATACTCTGGAAGAAACACCAGGATTTTGAGAGCCTGTCTAATATAAAGGCTTTTCTCTATATCAGCACCCGGAATGCCTGTATCAATTATGTAAAAAAAGTACAGCGGGACTCTCTCATGAAGACGGGGTTAAAGAACTATCTGTTGGGGGATCATGAAGAATTTGTCCTGAATGAAATGATCCGCACTGAAGTGATGCAGCAGATCTATGCTGCAATCGAAGCGTTACCCTGCCAATGCAGGAGAGTCGTCAAAATGTGCTATATCGAAGGGCTCAATAATTCCGAGATCGCCGGGAAATTCAAAATATCGGTCAATACGGTAAAAAATCATAAAGTGAGGGCATTGGGCCTGTTACGGTTAAAGTTCCTGCAACCTTCTTCTGTGTCCGTCGTGGCATTGTGTTTTGGTTTCTTCCATTTCTGATCTATGTTGGGCTGTGGTCTTTTGTCGGTGTTGGATCCGGGAATCCAGTACTGCAGTGTAGATGCGCTGCTCCGCATATATGCCTCTATTATCGTTGATGGGTGAGGGTTGGTGCCTTGTAAAAAATATTTTTGAGCTGTCTGCAATTATTTCTTTCCTCCTTTCGTTAATAGCCTGGTTTTTCATAGGATATTGGATTTTAAAACGGGGCTGAATTTCTATTCTGGCCCTTTTTTTATTTTAGGGAGGGGGAGACTAACGGGAATGGGGCTGGAGGATCGATTGCAAAATTGGTTGTAAGTTTGGGAATGCAACCGATTGACGAAGTTCACTGGGAAGAAAAATTTATCGATTATTTACGTCTGAATCTGACTTATAAGGATGCCTCTCATGACCTGGGACATTTTCAAAGGGTCTGGAAGGCCGCACAAGCTATCAACCGGGAAGAGGGATTTATAGCCGATCCTCTTATCTTACTGGCGGCCGCTTATTTTCACGATCTGGTCTCATTGCCTAAAAATCATCCGGATAGAAGCCAATCTTCGCGGCTGAGCGCGGAAAAGACCGTGGAGCTCCTGGAGGGTGTTTTCGAGGGGTTCCCGTCCGGGAAGATAGAGGGGGTCCGGCATGCGATCCATGCCCATAGTTTCTCGGCGGGGGTCGAGCCTGTAACTGCGGAGGCGAAGATCTTACAGGATGCGGACCGGCTGGAGGCCCTGGGGGCGATCGGGTTGGCCCGGGTTTTCTATACGGCGGGGCAGCTCGGACAGCAATTGTTCGATGAAAGGGACCCGCTTGCGTCTTCCCGCGACCTGGACGACGGGGTTTATGCGCTGGATCATTTTTCCGTCAAGTTATTGAAATTACCTGCCCGGATGAATACTTCCACCGGGAGGAGGCTTGCGGAAGAGAATGCCGCTTATCTTCTCCGTTTTATGAAAAAGATCAGCGCCGAGATCGGGGGGGATTATGCCACCCGGGGGGGAATAACTGATGAACCCTTTTAGTAACTCAGACCAAACCTGATTAGTAACTCAGACCAAATCCGAATTTATACAAGGGGTCTTTAGAATCATAGGGAACATCTTCTTTTTGCCGGCGAACGGCTTCCATGGAGGAGGGCAGTTCGAAGGGGAGGTGACCGCCGGGTCGGGCTTTTCCAAAGATCACGTCCAGTACGGCTGCATCGCTGGCGCCGAAGTCTGCCAGGAGTCCCCTTGCTTTGGCGCTTATTTCGGGGATCACGGCTGGCCGGTCCAGGTAGATATCTACGATGGTGGGGACTTTGCCGAGTAGCTGGAGGATGCTGTCTTTTGTCTTTCCTTTAAAATCAAGATCTCCGTGGTGGAACATTTTCGCCAGCGGAATATCGGTGGTCACGGGTACCCAGGGGGTATTCAGGCGCAGGATGGCTATATCCGCATCTTCCGGTTTATCGACAATGGTACCATAGTGTGCGGCTTCTTTCGGGTCGATGTTCCTGACGTAGATCCGGAGTTTCTTTTCTCCGGCGGGAAGGGTGAGGGGGAGGGTCTTCTGTTCGTTCCTGAGCAGGGTGATGGCCCTGCGCTGGGAGGCTTCGGCTGCTTCACGGAACCGGGGCTGTCCTACGATCTGTGTGGCTTTGGCGGCATCGATAAAGGGGTTGTCGAAGAGGCCGAGCTGGAATTTCTGACGTAGTAATCTTCTGGCGGAGCTATCGATCCTTGCTTCGGTCAGCTTGCCTTCTTTCACTAATTTGATGACCAGGTCGGGGATGCTCTCTCCGCCGAACTGGTCTACTCCTGCGTCGAGGATCTTTTTTACTCTATCTTCTGCGGAGAGGTTTTCCACGCCCCAGGCGCGGGCCGGCCATATTACGGATCCCATGTGGGCATCGGTCACCAGTCCCCAATCGGTGCATACGACTCCGTCGAAATGGTATTTATTGCGCAGGAGGCCGGTAATGATGGCCTTATTATAGGAGAAGCCTACGTTTTCCGGAGTTTGTCCCATCGGTACGCCGTAGTAGGGCATGATGGCGGCGGTGTTGGCTTTGAAAGCGGCTTCGAAGGGTATGAGGTGGTAGTCGAAGTTGTTGCCGGGATAGATCTGTCCTTTTTGAAAAGGGAAGTGGGGGTCGAGCCCTTCTTTTTGCGGGCCGCCGCCGGAGAAGTGTTTGGTCATACAGGCGACGCTGTTGCTGTCGAGCTGGTCGCCCTGGAAGCCGAGTATATAGGCTGTCGCCATTTTGGCCGAGAGTTGGGCGTCTTCTCCGAAGGTGCCGGAGATGCGGGGCCAGCGGGGTTCGGTGGCCAGGTCGATCTGGGGATGCAAGGATTCCCGGATGCCTACGGCGAGGTATTCCTGCCGGGCTGTGTTGGCAAATTCTTTGGTGAGCTGTGTGTCTCCTATGGCGGCGAGGCCAATGGGTTCGCACCATTGGGAAAAGGTGGCCGCGGTCATGGAAAAGATGCTATTGCTGAAATGGTTGCGGGGGTCCGAGGCGATGGTGATGGGGATGCCAAGGCGGGTGGAGTCTTCCGCGAATTGCTGGATATTGTTATACCAGGTGGCCAGGGCGGGTATGCCGGGTATGGCCCATAGGTTGAAATGGTTCATTTTCTTATCGCGGATCTGGTTGTCTGCGATGGGGACAAAGGCGAAGAGACCGGGTTTGGGCGGCTGATCTCCCAGGGCGCCATCTTCATTGATACGGGCGCCGTTTATAAACAGTAAACCGGCCTTCTCTTCCAGGGTCATTTGTTTCAGGAGGTCGGATATTCTTGCTTCGACAGGTTGCCGGCTGTCTTCATAGATGTCCAGTTTCCCGTTCTTGTTGAGGTCCCGGTAGTCGTGGCCGTCCTGGGTCCGGATGGATTTTGAATTTGCGTAGACGTCTTTGGACAGTTCGTGACGCGAGGGGGGATTGCAGGAGATCGCGAAAAACAGGAACAAGGTCAGGTAAGCGGAGGCCACTGGCTGGGAGAGGGCGAGATTGTGCATATCGTTTAGTGTTGAATGGCCGTTCTTTTGGAACGATGGAATGAATGTAGCGCTTTTTTTCAATACGTCAATATGACACAATGATTTTTTTATTCGAAGTGGCTGGGGGAAGGGTTTTCTCCCTTACTTTAGATTATGCCAAGTGGAAGAAATAAAATAAATGGTCTGTTATGATGGAGCGAAAAGTTGATTTACGGCAATGGCTTTCGGGGGCGGACAATGAGTTCCTGCCGCATATTTCGCTGGATTGTGTGGTATTCGGCTTTCATGACGGAGCGCTGAAGATACTGCTGTTAAAAATGCAAAACCTGGATCAGCTGGCTTTGCCCGGGGGATTTATGATGCGGGAGGAAACATTGGAGGAGGCGGCGATCCGGACTTTGGAGGAGCGGACGGGGTTGGAAAATATATTCCTGCAGCAGTTTCATGTCTTTAGTGATCCGGCGCGTAATGATTCGGCCACGCGGTTGGAGGATCTTAAAAAGCTGGGGATGCATCCTGCGAAGCTGGAGTGGTTTGCCCAGCGATTTATCAGTGTAGGTTTTTATGCGCTGGTGGAGTTTTCGCGGGTGCGGCCCAAGCCGGATGTTCTTTCTGAAAGCTGCGACTGGTATAGCCTGGAGGAGCGGGGGAAGCTGGTGTTGGACCATGACCAGATCCTGGATACGGCGCTGGCTACGCTGCGGATGCAGCTGAACCATCAACCTGTCGGGTATAATTTGTTGCCCCGGAAGTTTACCATGCCTGAGCTGCAGAAGCTGTATGAGACGATATTGGATAAGAAGCTGGACAGAAGAAATTTTCAGCGGAAGATGCTGTCCTATGGGATCCTGAATGTCCTGGATGAGAAACGGACCGGGGGAGCTTATAAGGCGCCTTATCTTTACAGTTTCCATCTGCGTAATTATCAAAAGGCGCTCAGGCAGGGGTTAGAAGCAGGGGCGTAAATTAAAGTTGCTGATAATCAACTGTATATGAATTTATCCCCCAATAGGACTCCCCGAATTAAAAAATTAACTTTGTAAGGGGGTAAACTGTTAGGGGGATTCTCACGTATCGTATTAAGGGAAAGTGTGTGCGGGATAAATATTGACGAATGGTGACAGGGGAGGCCGGATATTCATTTAACCTTATTGTTATTGACAACCTGATGAAATCTTTGCTGCCTATTTGGTGTCTTTTTATTTGTTCCTGCGCGCTGGCTCAGTCGCAGACTTGCCCCATCAACAGTAATTTTAATACGGGTACGCTTACGAACTGGCTGGCTTATATCGGCAACAATGCGGGGGGGAACGGCCCTTCGGCAATCAAGGATACTTTTGGCGTTGCTACACCTTCTCCCACGGGGACCCTGGGAACGAGCGTGATCTATGAGTATCAGCTGCCTTCCGTTCCCGGGATACAGGTGCTCAGCAATTCCACTACGGATCATTTCGGGGGATTTGCCACGGTGCCGAAGGTCAATGGGTATCAATATACCAATTCTGTTTTATTGGGGTCGACTTCCATTACCCGGTCCAACAATTCTGGTGTTCAGGGGGGGTATATCCGGGGGATCACCTACCGGATCAATGTGCCTACGAGCGCGGTGCCTCAGCCTTATACGATGACCTATGCTTATGCCATGGTGCTGGAGAATGGTACGCATAATTCCAGCCAGCAGCCTTTGTTCTCCGCAACGCTGAGGGCGCATGACAGTGTTGTCACCTGCGCCTCGCCCAAATATTTTCTCCCTACGCTGGACAATGCGGATTCGCGGGGTACGGGGGCTATATTGGACAGCGCCAAGGCGAGGAGCAATGGTTTTTTTCTCAGTATTTATCCTTCTCCTAATTCAAATCCCAATTCCAATAATCCCGGGGCCGAGCATCTGCAGGATGTCTGGGCAAAGGGCTGGACAGAGGTTACGTTCGATCTCTCTCCTTACCGTGGTCAGCAGGTCACGTTGACTTTTGAGGCGGATAACTGTGTTCCGGGCGGGCATTTTGCCTACGCCTATGTGGCTTTGCGTAATAATTGTGACGGGTTGATGATCAGCGGGGCGCCGGTGGCCTGTATTGGCAGCACGCTGACCTATTCGATACCGGGGTTGACGGGTGCGACCTATCAATGGAATATACCTACTGGCTGGTCGATAGTCAGCGGGGCCGACAGCAATATCCTGCAGGTAAAGGTGGGTGTGTCGCCCGGGAAGATCTCGGCGGAGGAAGTCAACAGCTGCGCCGATCTCAAGGATACGATCGATGTCACGACTACGCTGCCGACCGTTGGCGGGGTGCTGGCCAATGACAACGAAGTGTGTTCCGGCGTGAATGCGAGCGTATTGACTTTGGCCGGGTATCGGGGAAGTATTCTGAACTGGCTGTCATCCACGGATGGCGTTAACTATTCTCCGTTGCCGGTAACCAGCGCCACTTATACGGCGCAGAATCTGGGTATTACCACTATGTATAAGGCGTTGGTGCAGAATGGAGCGAGCTGCGCCGTCGATACCAGTTCGGCGGCTACCATTCTCGTAGATCCGAAGAGTGTAGGAGGGCAGGTGAGTCCGTCGGATATGGTCTTCTGTCTTGGTCAGAATAAAGACGCGCTGCTCACATTGATCAATCAGACGGGCGGGGTGCAGAACTGGCAGTCTTCACCGGATGGTATCAGCTGGGTGGATATAACACCGGCCGATCCTAATCCTACGTATAGTGTTCTGGGGATTACACAGCCGACGCAATTCAGGGCGTTGGTGAAGAGCGGGGTCTGTCCGGTCGATACGAGCGCCGTTGCCGCGGTATCGGTGGTGAATGCCTTATTTCCCCAGGCGGCCGTGCATCCTCCGGATACGACTATTTGTTATGGGGCGACTGCACAGCTGTTTGCCACGGTCACGATCGGAACGAGCTATACCTGGGCCAATACAGGTACGCTGAGCAATCCCGGCAACGGGGATATTGTCGAAACGCCTTATTCCATTCAAACCGGGGCTTCTCCGGTGGGAACGACCAATTATATTCTGAGCATTGAAAATGCGGGGTGTCCCAATCTCCTGATAGATACATTTCATGTGCAGGTGATCCCTCCCATTATTGTCAATGCGGGCAATGATACTTCGGTGGTGATCAATCAGCCTTTGCAATTGCATGCGAGCTCCAATGATACGACGGGGGATTTCTTTACCTGGTCGCCTGTTACGGGGCTGAACAATCCTAATATTGCCGATCCGATCGGGATTTATGGCGCCAATATCGATTCCATTCGTTACCTGGTGAAGGCGACGTCGGAGGTGGGGTGTTATGGGATCGCGTCGATCGTGGTGAGGGTTTTCAAGACGCTGCCGGATATCTTTGTTCCGAATGCTTTTACGCCGGGTAAGGGCAGCAATGGTATCTTCCGGCCTATCCCGGTGGGTATTTCCAGGCTGGATTATTTTTCGATCTACAATCGCTGGGGGCAGCAGGTCTATAGGACTTCGGCTATTGGTCAGGGATGGGATGGCCGGGTGAATGGAAAGCTGCAGGATACGGGCAGCTTTGTATGGATGGCGCAGGGTATTTCGTATACCGGGAAGACTATTTTCAGGAAGGGTACGATGGTGCTGATAAGATAGGTGAACGCCGGGAGCCCGGGACGATGGCGTTCATCGGGCCGGACGCCTTCATCTGGATGCATTGGCGTTGATCGGCGGTGTTACCTGGAAATGGAGGATCGTGCTACCCGGCAAACCATCTTCCGTCAGTCCCTGTACCAGCAGCACGAATTGTCCGGGCAGGTCGGAGGTATAAAAGGAAATTTCTTTCTTCCCATCACCGGTTGTTCTTATATCGGGGGACCACAGCAGCTGGTTCCTGAGATCCGGGATGGGGCTTAATTCCTGCTCCCTGGTGTCATATACGGGGGAATAGAATTCCCGCTGATGCTGGAGCCCGTTGTATTGGATCACGATGGCATTGGGATCCAGGGAATAGCCTCCCAGGTCTCCTTCATAGGTTTTAAAACTGAGTATACCATCATTGACCAGCGGTCCCTTATAAAACTTACGCGCGACTACGTCAATCTTTTTAATCTTCAGCGGGTCCAATGCCAGGATCTTATCGGCATCGAATACGGGGATACCGTCTAAAAGCAAG
Organism: Puia sp.; assembly: GCA_035555335.1. Classification (GTDB taxonomy): domain Bacteria; phylum Bacteroidota; class Bacteroidia; order Chitinophagales; family Chitinophagaceae; genus Puia. The sequence goes on along the minus strand of DATMGS010000014.1, from coordinate 212,341 downwards.
AGGGGATCGTCTTCGAAAAAAATGTTGAACAGGGCATTGCGGACCCGGAAGTATGATCTTCCGGATTGTCTTCGCAGGCGAACATCCGCCACGTATTCCTTCAATACTTCTTCCATCGTTACGAACCGGGTATAATCATCCAGGTAATATTCCTTATCGGGCTTCCCGTAGAAAGCGAGGGTATCTTCGGGCTGACTGTTGCTGAAACGATGTTTTTGATTGATCCGATAGCTGTTCTCTACCTGCGCATTAATACTGTGATAGAGCAGTTCTCCTTCCCATTGTTGGGGCAGGGAAAGGGGCGGCGTCTGTACTTCCGCGAATTTGTCGGAAAAGGGGGAGACCAGATCTATGCGGAGGTTACTATCTGAAGGGTCTGGCTGTAGGATCAGCTCATTGATATCATATCCTTTTTTTATGTTCCACCGGATAGTTCCATCGGGCCGGCTTCGGGCGATGCTGAACCCGAAATTCCTGCCAGGGATGGAAAGGTATCCCATGGTGGGTGAGGGGGGCAATCCGGTCCTTTTATCTGTTATTTTTCCGATTATGACGGGGCCGTTGGTCTCGGGTAAGAATTCGAACCCTGGCTGTTTATTTTGTAAGATTTCTTCCCAGCGGAGCCTTGTCCATCCTTGCGTCAGCAGGAGGTTGTCGGTGGCTGCGGCTACGGAAGGGTCGGTGTCGTCGAAATAATAGCCGGGGGATTCTATTTTCCCTTTCAGCTCTGAGCTAAGCAGCAGGTAGTTCAGGATGTTGCCTTCGGGGATTTGCTGGAGGCTGTCGATCCGGAAGATGGACAGGGACAGGTCCGCGATGGCGGGGACGGGAGATGAGGTTATGGCGGATGATGCCGGGGCACCGGACGAGCCATTGGATGATGCCGGGATGCCGGATGATGCTATGGCGGATGGGCCGGATTTGTTGGGAGATAGTATTTGAGTGGATAGGGTGACGTCGATCTTTTTGCGGGCGGCATAGTCGGACTGTACGATATGGGCTGTGATTAACAGTTTGTGCTCCGGCGGTTTGAAATAGAGCCTTTCGCAAACGGGGGCTTTATCGGCGTTGAAGATTGTGATATGGGATACTCCGTCCCCAAGGACTCGCTTATCAATGTAAAAATCGACTTCATTATTCGATAAATAATTGGCCTGAAAAACTTTTGCGCGATTATGGGTTTGTGCGAAAAGGTATACGGTCGAATTGCCTGCCGGTTTATTGGTGTGTACGCTGATCCTGATCTTACCGTCGTTGCCATCGGAGAGGTTCATTACATATCCCTGGTCGTAGGGGGCGGGGAGCGGTATGGTGCGGATATCTTTATCGGAGGGGCGAGTGGGTGTTGCCGATGAGGTGGCGGCGATGGCACGGATGCCGGCGTGATAGCTATTCCCATTCAGCGGGGTGAAGGTGAAGCTGCCCATTCCAAAACGACCTGTTTCGAAGGCGGCTATGGAGTCATTGTTCTGGTTCCTGATAATGCCTTTGCACCAGCGGCTAAGGCCATCGGGGCCGACGACTTTGACGGCTACTTTGGAGGAGAGTCCGTATACGAGGTTACCTCCTTCGGGGAAGAACTGTATATCTGTCTCGTTGGTTGGGATGGGATTTTCGGGGGCGGGGGTGAGACCCCCGGAGACGGTAGCGTTGGGATGTTCGGGAGATGCGGGGGCGGTCGGGGGGGTAAAAATCACCGGTCCGACGAGGGTATTGATGATTGTCAGGGGCTGCATGAAGTAGGCTTCGGGATTGAAGTTCTTCATCCAGCTGGTATAAGCCCGGAGGATATAATTGCCGGAGAGGATCCAGGTGGGCAGCGTGAAGGAGCCGTGACCTTTTCCTTCTTCGAGGTCGATCTTTGCCTGTAAGATGGGTTTTTGATCTTTGCCGATCAATTCTATATAGGAGATGCCGGGAGTATTTACCAGTTTATGAAAAGTGCCGTCTACCTCATATATTTTGAACCAGATGGTTTCTCCTGCTACGTAGAATGTCTTGTCGGTATGGACAAAGATCTTTTCCTGAAATGTATTGAGCTGATATTCCTGGAAGCGGGTGGGCAGATCGTTGGATAAGGAGGCCGGATCGCTGTCTTTCCCGGTTTGTGCAACGGCGAAGAGAGCGGCAAAGCAGCAAAGGATCGTCACTGTCATCCATTTATATAAAGACTTGTGTTGCATGGCAGTTCCTGATTTTATTTCCAATAGGAGGGTTTGATATTGGTGCCGCCGAAAAGGAGGCAGTCTACACAACGGCGGGTTGCGAGGATCAGGGGGCCGCCACTGATAAAATAATAAGGCGCAAAGAGCGTGTCGGGATAGGTATAGATCCTATAGTCCGTCCGATCGACTGGTATGCCCAGGGTGTCGCACTGATATACATTAGTGTTGTGCTGCCAGTTGGTCAGATTGGTCTGGTAGAGAAAAATCCGCTTTTGCCGGATGGAGGAGGCGCTCATGAATCCGATAACGGGTTCATTCGGATTGGAAAGCGGATGAATATTGCCCACCAGCTGGGAGGGCTGCAGGTCGAAGAGCGTTCCTAGTTTCTGGGATGTCTTCTGGATGAGCAGCCAGTAATTATAAGCGTCCGCGGTTAAAGCGTATTCCCGGACCAGCAGGCTGTATTTGTTATTCACCCGGTCATCTCCGTTGGGGATCGTCTCGATGGGGAAGGCATTGACGATGTCCTGGGCCAGGATGGCGGTATTGGCCAGTAAGATAGTGCTGGAGTTCACCGTGCTCCAGCATTGGAAGGTCTGTGTCGTGGAGTCCATCGGAACGATCAGGTGGTTAACGACGGTCCAGCCTGTCTGCAGTTGGGCGTCATGTTCCCAGGTCTCGATGTAGTCCCAGCGATAATAACGGGTGTTACCCGCGGGGTCGTGCGTATTGACATAAAAGGTGAGGTCGTAAGGTTGTTGGATGTAAAGACTGTCGATGGGCGGCGTCTGTTTGGGCGTTACCAGATCAGAGGCATATTTTCTCCCATCGGACGTCTTTATGGTAATACCGTATTGCTGGTTGATGTCCAGGGTCAGGGGGATGCTGGTATAGATGCCTTTCCCGGCTGTATCTGTCAGGGGGTAGGTCGCGCCGTTGCCGGTGACTATGGCGACCTGGGCATTTAATTCGGGGATGCCGCCGATCACGGTATCGCCCAGGTTCCGGGTCCGGTTGACGTTGATCGAGGTGATGGTTTCTGTGCCGGTATTAATGACGCCATCCACTACCAGGTAATTATTGGGAGTGGTGATTACAGGCGGGTTGTAAGGTTTCCTGCAATCGGAGAGATAGCCGATTGCGAGTAAAACCAGCCAATATTTTTTTGAGGTTGCTGACATATCCGTTCAGAATTTAATGTTATAAGTGACAAAGGGGATCAGGGTACCGAAGATGGACAGTTTGTAGCCTTTGATTGCTCCGTTCTCCTGGGTAAAATAGACCGAATAGGCGTTCTGTCTGCCGGTGACGTTGTAGATCCCGGCGGACCAGGAGTTGTGGCTGAGTTTTTTTACCCGGTGATTTCCATCAATATTGATGGAAATATCGGTCCTGAAGTAATCGGGGATCCTGTATTGATTCCTTTCCGAATAGTAGAGCCCGGTGGATCCGCCGAGGCTGAAAACCGCGAGGGGAAGGGTGATGGGGCGTCCGGTGCTGTAGACAACGTTTACGGAAAGGCTGTAACGATGGGAGAAGCGATAGTTGCCTATGAAATTGGCATTATGGGGTTTGTCGAAGCTGGCGGGATAATATTTTCCTTTATTGATCACTTCGCCGGCCAGCGGGTCATCCTGTTTCAGGAAGGTGCGGGAATAAGTATAGCTAATCCATCCGTTGAGCCTGCCGGTGAGTCGTTTCAGCAGGAATTCGACGCCGTAGGCTTTTCCTTTGGTAGAGAAAACGTCTGTTTCTATATGATGGTTTAAGACCAGGTCGGCACCGCTCTTGTAATCAAGGTAATTGTCCAGCTGTTTATAGTAGACTTCTATGGAGGTCTCGATGGTATTGGTATTAAAGTTACGGTAATAGCCCAGTGAATATTGTCTGCCTTGCTGCGGTTTGATATTCGGATCACTGAGTTTCCAGATATCGGTAGGGGAGATGCTGATCGTATTGGAAAGCATGTGTATGTATTGTTGCAGGGTATTAAAGCTGAATTTCAGCGAGGCCTCGTTGGACAGGGAGTAGCGGGCTGAAAGTCTTATTTCCGGCGCCTGGTAGGTCTTGATAAACCTGCCGCTGCCATAGAAGGTAGAATCTGTTTGGGTCGTCGTCTGTCTTGGCAGGCCGGGGGCATAGTCATAGACGGTATGAGGGCCTAAATAATTGAAAACGGAGTAGCGTATACCTGCGCTGACGGAGAAGCTGGAACTAACGGTGTACTGGTCGCCCAGGTATACTGCGCTTTCCAGGCCCTGTTCTGCGGGTACAGTATTTTTTATGATCAGCGAGCTTTTCCCTATGGGGTCGAAGGAGCCGGGATGCAGCTGATAGTATATGGCATCAAGGCCGTAGCTGATGACATGTTTGTTGCCGGGAGAATACGTGAAATCGGATCTGAAGTAAGTTTGGTTGATGTTGAATCCGAGCCGGAAAGCATTCAGGGGCTGTTTGTCGTCGGAGACGCTGTATTGGTAGTGATCGACTCCTGCCGTCACCAGGGAAAAGGATTTGTTATTAAAAATGTGTTTCCATTTTATATTGGCGTTCCGGTTCCCGTATTTGTAAACGGTATCGTTGTTCAGGTTGAACTGATCGCTGCTGAGATAGCCCATGAGGTATAGGGTATTCTTTGGGTCGAAGATATGGGTGATGCGAAGGTTGGCATCATAGAAATTGGCTTTGCTATTGCTGTACCCTGAGCTGGCGGGCAGGATATTCAGCAGCCAGTTGGAATAGGTGGTACGTACGCCGGCGATCAGGGATGTCTTTTCTTTTTTAAGGGGTCCTTCGATGACGAATTTGCTGGTCAGGGGACCTATTCCGGCGGTTCCGGACCATTTTTTACTATTGCCGTCGGGCATGGATACATCGAGTACGGAGGATAGGCGACCTCCGTATTTTTCGGGAATGGCGCTTTTATACAGTTCTATTCCTTTGACCACATCGGGGTTGAAGGAGGAGAAGAAGCCGAAGAGGTGGGAGGGGTTATAGATGGTGGCTTCGTCGAAGAGGATCAGGTTCTGATCGGTGGAGCCTCCGCGGACATTGAATCCGTTACTGGCTTCGCCGACGGAGGTGACACCCGGGAGGGTGAGTATGACCTTCATCACGTCGGCTTCTCCGAAGACTACGGGCACTTGTTTGATCGTCTTGATGGATAGTCTGTTGGCGCCCATTTCCAGGCTGCGGGTATTGGACCTTTTTTCCGCCGATACGATGACGGCTTTCAGGCTGGCGATGGATTCCTGCATATCGATATCCAGTTTGCCGTCCGTATATACGATGATATGCCGTCGTGTATCTTTCATCCCCGTGCTGGTGATCTTAAGGATATGTTGTCCTTTAGGTAAGCTGAGGGAATAATATCCGAACTGATCGGTGAGGACGGTGAGGGAAAGGGTATCGATGTTGAGGTAGGCGCCGACGATCGGTTCTCCTGTTTTGGTGTCTTTGACGTATCCGGCGATGGTTGCTTTTCCCGGAGCCGGCCGGCGTGTCCTGTCGCCGATCTCCAGCAGCTTGTTTTCCGCAGGCAGGAGTATTTTTGTTTTTTCCTGTGTTTCGCGATCTTCTGCTAAGATGGGTTGGTCTTCCGGCCGGGATCGGATCCTGCCGGAGTCGGTCAGGCTGGTGGGAAGCCGGGTCTGGATGGTAAAATGCCTGGTGATAAATATGCGGCCGGGGGAATCGATGGCATAGCGAAAATCCGTTTTATCAAAGAGCCTGTTCAGGAGCTCTGTGACGGTGATCTGATCGAATGTCATCGTTATGCGGAGGCTATCCGTTTCGGAAGGATCATAATAGAAATGATAGCCGGAAACGGCTTCTATTTTACCGGCCAGCTGTGAAAAGGGAGCTTTTTCGAAGCTGCCGCTGATCTTTTTCGTGTTTTGTCCCAGACTGTCGGAAAAGAAAAGCAGGGAAAGGCAGCCGATAAAGAAATAAGGATGAAGGTTGTTCATATCAGGGTCTTATTTGGGCGTAGTAACTGGTTGTTTTGATGAGAGCCAGTTCCAGGTTCTTTTTGAAGTCGATGTTATTTTCCCCGATATATTTTTTCAACAAGTCTTTTTTATCTTTTAGAATTTCCAGGAGGGCTCGTTTGGTTTCGACCTGGTAAAAGGCATTTTCCCATTGGAGGAAATAAGAATCGGATGGTGCATATCGGGCCTGTTCTTCGGGGTTAGCCGGGAAGTCGATTTTTTTTTCATGCCGGGCATAGAGGGAGAGGGGGCTGTCGGCTGTCCCTGTCAGCTGTTCATAGAAGCCTGGTTTCATAAAGTCGGAAGCATTTTTGCCCGGGTCCAGGAAGCGGAACCGATGCTGCCGGATGGTGAAATCCTTTATTTTTTCTTTTACCAATTGTATGTGAGCGCTATGGGTATAGTCATCGATGATCACATCGTCCTGGACGATGTCGTATTGTAGCTGTATGTTGTTGAAAATGGCGTCATCGTAATGGAGGTATCCGGGGAGCAGGCTATCGGAAAGGAAGAAGGGGTTGCCTTTCACCCCTTGTCCTCTAAGCAGATATTCCGGTCCGTTGTAGAGTCGGTTATCCGGGTCCATTGCCGCCTGGTATCTTTCAAAAGACCTGGTGATGGAGGCCTGGTGAAAGGCGGAGTCGGTGAGCAATGTTTGTGCGGGGAGGGGGATGGTTGAAAGAAGGGCCAGCTTTATAGAAAAGCAAAGGGATAGTTTGAATGGTCTGATTGCAGTCATTATGGCGACTTTGGGATAAAAATAAAAGCATCGTTGAGGACCCTGGCGTGCAGGTGCGAACCCTGTTTTAGCGTTTTAAATATATTGAAATTCAGGGGACAAAACAATTTTATTTGGGGGTGAGGGATTTGGGCGCGAGGGATATGGGGACGGGGACTTCGGAAGATGTGGGGGGGATGAAAAATTATTGGAGATAATCTGGCGATGGGGAGCTATCTTGGGCAAACAAAAGTTTTGTAATGAAAGCGTGTGTTTTTTTATTCCTGGCCGGTTTGTTGGTTATGGCTCAGGGCCGGGCTGCCGGCAACTTTCGGGAGATTCCAATAGCGGGCTATCATGGGGGGCCTTTCCCCAAAAAAGTGCACCGGATCCTCTTCCTCGGCAATAGTATCACGTATGATGGGAAATATATCGTGGATATAGAAGCGTATTTTACCACTCATTATCCCAGAAAGCATTTCGAGTTTATCAATGTGGGGCTGCCCAGCGAGACGGTCTCCGGGCTTTCCGAGCCCAATCATGCGGGTGGTAAGTTTCCCCGTCCGGACCTTCATGAACGGCTGGCCCGGGTATTGGCGTTGGCGAAACCGGACCTGGTATTTGCCTGTTATGGGATGAATGATGGGATTTACCTGCCTTTTGACGGGGAGCGGTTCCGGAAATTCCGGGAAGGTATTTTATGGCTGCACCGGCAAGTCGTGGAAACCGGCGCGATCCTGATTCATCTGACCCCTGCCGTGTATGACGAGCAGAATGGGGGCAGCAAGGGGTATGCGCTGGTGCTGGACCGCTATTCGGAATGGCTGTTGCAGCAAAAGGATTCTTTGGGCTGGAAAGTAGCGGATCTCCATTTCCCTATGCAGCAATACCTGAAGGAGCGCCGGCTGGCCAATCCTGCTTTTGCTTTTGCCGGGGACGGCATTCATCCTGATAGCCTGGGGCATTGGATCATGGCCCGGGAGATCCTCTCTTATCTGGGGGAGAAGGGGGTGCGGGATGCGGAAAGCATACAGGCTGTACTGGCCGGTCTTCCGCAGGGAGCGGTGATCCTCCGGCTGGTGGGAGAGAAACAGGGGGTGATGAAGGATGCGTGGCTTACGGCGGCGGGGCATACCCGTCCGGGTATGAATGTGGGGCTGCCGTTGGAGCAGGCGAGGGTAAAGGAGGGGGAAATAAAAGAGGAGATCCGGGCGTTGCAGAGAAAATAGTTTTCTATCATTGCATTCAAATACCCTGATCATGGCTCCGCAATTGTGGATAAAAATGGCTAACCTGGTCTTCGAACTGGAAAAGAAGCTGACGTTGCAGCAGCCTTCTACCGGTGTGCTGCGAAATATCGACCGTATGAAGGCGGTACTGGAGGAAGCCGGCCTTTTATTGTTGAACCCTATAGGGGAGCTCTATACCGAAACGCGCACGGACCTTGAAGCCAGTATCTCCGGTTCTGCGAAGGGGGCTCTTGAAATACTGGATGTAATAAAACCCATTGTTTATACTCACCAGGATGGACATCGCTCATTACTGCAGAAGGGAGTGGTCATTGTCGGCAATAAGTAAGAAAATAAACAGATATGTCAGGAACAATCAATTTTGCCATTGATCTTGGGACTACCAATTCCCTGATCGCCAAGGCAAATAACGGAAATGTGGATATTTTTAAGAACCCGGCGGGTATGAAGGTCACTTTGCCTAGTGTGGTGGCTTTTAGAAAGGACAGGATATTGATCGGGGATAAGGCGAGGGAATATGTAGAGAAAGACCCTGCCAATGTATTTGCGGCTTTTAAAAGAAAGATGGGTACGAGCGAGAGTTTTTTAATTCCTAACAACGGAATTTTTAAGACGCCCATTGAATTAAGCACGCTGGTCTTACAGGAGCTGAAGAATTTCATATTTACCGGTGAGGCGCCTGAAAGTGTTATTATCACCATACCTGCCAGTTTTGACACGATCCAGAGCAATGCCACTAAGGAGGCCGGATATGCAGCGGGGTTCAGGGAAGTGCTGTTATTGCAGGAGCCTATTGCCGCCAGTCTTGCTTTTGCCAATAAAGAGGGCAGATCGGGCATGGAGGGGCAATGGCTGGTGTATGATCTGGGGGGCGGTACGTTCGATGTCGCCCTGGTAAAAATAGAGGACGATGAAATGAAGGTGATCGATCACGAAGGGGATAACTTTTTGGGGGGGCTGGATTTTGACCAGCTGATGATCACGCAGCTGTTCGTTCCTTATCTTGAAAATAAGTATGGCATCCGGGATCTTGCTACCAAAATGCTGAGCGCCAATGGGAGGTTCAATAAGCTATTTTATCAACTGATCTATAAAGCGGAGGAAGCCAAGATCGGTCTGAGCAATCATCCCAGCGTCGACATCGAGTTCGATTTTACCGATGAGGCGGGGCAGACGGAGGAGGTCTTTTTTTCTATCGATCGTTCTCAGTTCAATGATATCATAAAGGATAAGATACTTTCTTCCATTGCTTTTATCCGGCAATTGCTGCAACGGAACAGCCTTAGTCCGGAGGCAATCACGGAGGTGGTGTTGGTGGGAGGAAGCACGTATATTCCTTTTGTAAGGAGCCTGCTGGCTCAGGAGCTGCGGATTGCCATCAATACTTCGATCGATCCGACTACCGCGGTGGTGGAGGGGGCGGCTTATTATGCCGGCAGTAAAACGAGTAAGCTGGATAAGGCTCCGGTTGAAACCAAGGTCCCGGAGGCAGGGCAGGGTGCGGGTGGGATCGAGGTGAAGACAGCCTACCAGATGAATAGCCGGGAAAAGGAGGAGTATTTTGCGGCTGCGATCAAAAATTTTCCCGCCGGAAGCTATTACCGGATCACGCGTTCGGATGGAGGCTTTGACAGCGGGCTGAAGCCGGTGGCGGAAAGAATAAGCGAGATGCTGTTGTTGCTTCCTAATACGTTGAATGTATTTCATCTGAAGGTCTATGACGGGCAGCGTACTCCGCTGGATATTGCCATTCCGGAAATCACTATCGTGCAGGGTAAATTCTCCATTCATGGGCAGCCGCTGCCCAATGATATCTGCCTGGAAGTAGATGATACGGAGCACAATATCACTCACCTGGAGGTTATTTTCGAGCGCAATACCATATTGCCTATCCGGAGGTCGATCACCAAAACTTTGAGCAGGACGATCATCAAAGGCAGTGACGATCAGCTGCTGATCAATGTACTGGAAGGCAGCCGGTATGCATCTCCTTCCTCGAACCTGCCGATCGGGATCATTGGCATTACGGGTAAGGACCTTCGTTCGGACCTTATAAAGGGCTGTGATATCGATCTTTCTTTCGAGATCAGTGAAAGCCGGGACATTGTCGTTACGGTGTATATCAGCATGATCGATGAGGAGTTCAAAGAAGCTTTCAGTCCTTCTTCGAGGACGGTGAATATCGTACGGATGCGGGAGGAGGTGGATTATCTGCGTCGTGTCGGAAACAGGCAGCTGGACAATCTGCTGTCCAGGGAATTATATGAGGAGAGTGCTACCCTTCAAAAGGCCATGGATGATCTGGAGGAGATACAGGGAAAACTGAAGAAGATCAGTGCCGATGATGTGACGGATGTCAAGTATCAATTGGACGATCAGAAAAGGAGGTTGGCGCAGGTGATCGATTCTGCCGAGAAGGGGGACCGGAATTTAGTGTTGAAGGAGGAATATTATGACAAAAGGGAAAGCTACCGGCAGCTCCTGGCGCAAGCGAATGATCCGGAGTTGATGAAACGGCTGGAGGCGCTGGGGGCGGAGGAGAATGAATGGATCAATACCTGCAGTGCGCAGTTCCTTCGGTGGAAGATCGATGAAATGGACCGGTTGACGTGGAGCATCCGGCGAAAGGATCTGGCTTATGTCACGAGCCTTTACTTATATTATGCCATGAAGCCCAATGAGGCCTATAGGAGCCAGCAGGAGATAAAGGCTTTGAAGAAGAGGGGAGATGAGGCGCTGACGAGGAAGAGCGTGGAGGAGATTGTGAGCATCATTTATAAGATGTACGATTTGCTGATAGATAAAAACAGGGAAGAGACGATCAAGGGAACCGGGCTGGGGGGATGAGTGTGATTAGAATCGGTAGTTAACCTTGTCATTCGTGAAAAGGGTGTCCGGCAACCTGGCTGGCTTTACGTGCGGCGGTATGTACAGTTTATTTTTTTTGGCGGAGTCTCTATTGGCGGAGTCTATACCGGATTTGAGCAGTTTCATGAGATTGCTGTCTTTTTGTTCAATCATAAGTGGGGCGTTTTGAAAATGATAGGTGTCCCCGGAGTCTGTAGCGCCCCAGCTTATGATCCTTACGATGATCATGATCACCCAGATAGCCCGCCATATTTTTTTGGAATTATTTTTTTTGATGACTTTGTTCATTTCCACCAGCTTGTTCGCAATTTCCGTTTTCACTCCTTCGGACAGGGCCAGTGTTTCCGCGTCTTCCATCCAGGTCTTTGCGTAAGGTCTGTTGTCTTTATCGTTGTTGAAGATATAGATACAGGACTGCATGATCAGGACGGCATATCTATCTCTTAATACGCCGAACCTGTTTTCGGGGAGCAGCTGGATGAAGCCGGTGTATAAGGAGCCCATAAAGGGGGAGACTCTTTCGAGGGGGATCTTGTCTTTGCCGTCTCCTTTTTTTTGATTCTGGTAATAATCGAGCAGTGCGATATTATTGGTCAGGATCTTTGCTATAAATGTCCAGGATTGTTCCTGGTCGTTTTCGGTCATCAGCAATTCGTTGCGGAGGATGGTGCTCAGGCCATAGTCATCCGAGTGCCGGAAGCAGGAGTCTGCCAGGGAGGTGAAGGCCGAAAAGAAATAGGGGCTTATCCAACGGATGAAGGGGTCTTCCTTATAGAGGGGGTTTGTGTTGAACCGGTCGTTGCCGCTGATCACGGATTCTTCTAAAAAGCCCAGCAATACCCTGTCTTCTTCAATGGCATTATAGTAGGTCGTGACATTGTCTTTCAGGAGATTTTCGCAGTAATCGATTATTTCGTTCCTGCTGAATGAGACGCCATGCAGTTCAATGCTATCGCCCGCGCTGAGTTCCAATTCGGCCAGTAATTTCTTTCTTCCTAACTGAATGGCTTTTTTGTCAAGTGGCAGTGGTAATGCTGTGCCAAATAAAGAGCCCGGGGATATAAAGCGCATCAGGTGATTATCGAGTATTGATTAAGGCCTCTAAAGTATAAGCAATATTCGAGACGGGCAAGATTTTGGAGTGTTTATTTTTTGCGGTCGCCGCGGGTGAAATCCGCTGTTTTAGGGGCGGGGGGCATATATCGCTCAAACTCGTCTTTGAATGTCGTTATGTCGGCTTCGATGGGGGTGTCTTTGCCGTTGAAGAGCAGGATGGCCCAGTCATACTTAGTGAGATTCATTTTTACCAGGTTGCCTGCTGCTGTTCTAAATTTTATCGTTCCTTTCGATTGCCGGTCGATCATTTTATAATGGATCGAGTCCAGGTAGCCGATGGCGGTGCCCATGTAAAATTGATTGTCGTCGGCCATGCTATAAAAATTTTCTTCGCCATCCTCTTTTTTTAGCTGTTTGAGCTTTGCCTCTGTGGGATCGATCATGACGGCGCAGGGTGTTATAATGATGTCTGTGCTATCGGAGGGATGGGCTTGTTGTTTGGATGGATTGGCTGTTGCACCGGGGGTGTGGGTAGTTGGGCTGTGCCGGCAGGAGAGGGCGATGCCTATAATGGCCAGAAGAAAGAGTGATTTTAGGGGAAGGGCCTGGTTGCTAAGGTCGTACATAGGGTAAAAAGTATTGTTCGGATTATCCGACGGTAAAAGTAGGCAATGGATGAGAAAAAGTCAAATGCGGAAAGTATATTTACCCTATGAAACCCTATGCTCTGTTCGCCTGTCTGGCAGTCCTAACTATTATATCCTGCCACCACGATAAGAAAAAAAATAATACAACTTCGGCTCAACCGGCCAATTTTAAACCTCTTTTCACTTATGGTGATACCCGGCTCCTGGACTATGACCGGTACCTGGCGGGGCTGGACACGCAAAAGGTGCAGCTGGGAGGAGTAGCCTTCCAAAAGTTCAAAAGTATTTTTGCCGGCCTGCCGCCGGGTGTTTGTGATACGGCCTATGTGATTTTTGAAAGCTTTCATGTACGGCTGGTACAAGGCGTAGAAGCAAAGCTGGGAAGGGATTCGGTCTACCTGGAGCCTCTGGCGCCGGAAGCACCGGGTCAGCCGGCTACCCATTTGACTCCCAAACAGAGCAGGATCAAGCAGGAGCTGGCTGCCAATGGTATTGCCTTTGGTGAGGATGAAGGCGAAACTTTTCTGGTGGAAAATTATCCTATGATGGCGCGGCAGTGGGCCTCTTATGTGAGCCCGGCCATGAAAGCCTGGCTGGACCAGATGGCCAGGGAACAGAAAGAAGGATTTCAGGATGATGCGGCATTGACAATTACGCCCCAACAACTGGCGGAGCGGACGGTCTTCTGGGAACAATATGAACAGACCTATCCCCACTTCCTGAAAACGGAGGGAGCAGCGGATGAGCGTCAGTTGCTGCTGTATGTTTTGGTGACGGGGATGGATAATACGGAACTGTCGGAGTCAGATTCCCTGACGGATTATTATAAGACTGCCTATCAGTATCTCGGGGAGCATTGGGCTAACTCGAAGATCAATGGGGTGATCGCGCCTTATGCCAAGGCCTGGCAGGCCCGTGATACGACTGAGATCAATAGGATCAAAGATCTATATAAGCGATAGATGGGGAGATTGATGAGGGTGTGCGCAATTGGATAGATGGGAGGAGTTGGCGGGAAATGAACTATTTTTAAGGACACAAGCCAGAGTTATATGAAAAAAGTAATGTATTCAATAATGATTGCGTTAACAGGTATGTATGCGGGCCATGCTCAGGGGGACAAACCGGGCGCCCCGCTGGCGAAGACTTCCAACGGAGTTTTGGAGGGGAGCGTAGAAGCAAGCGGCATCCATTCTTTTAAGGGCGTTCCCTTTGCGGCTCCTCCGGTGGGTGAGCTGCGATTCAGAGAGCCGCAGCCGGTTCATTCCTGGAAGGGCGTGCGCAAGGCGGACAAATTCGGTCCACGGGCGATGCAATTGCCGTTGTTCAGCGATATGAATTTCCGTTCCAATGGGATGAGCGAGGACTGTCTGTATCTGAATGTCTGGACGCCTGCGAAGTCTTCGGGGGAAAAGCTGCCGGTGCTGGTCTATTTCTATGGAGGCGGATTTGTCGGCGGGGATGGCAGCGAATATCGTTATGACGGAGAGAGCCTGGCTACGAAGGGGATTGTCACCGTTACGGTGAACTACCGGCTAGGTGTATTCGGATTTATAGCTCATCCTGACCTGACGAAGGAGTCGGCGCATCATTCTTCCGGCAACTATGGGTTGCTGGATCAGCATGCGGCCCTGGTCTGGGTGCAGCAAAATATAGCGGCTTTTGGCGGGGACCCGCGGCGGGTCACTATTGGCGGTGAATCCGCGGGATCTATCTCTGTCAGCGCGCAGGTGGCTTCTCCTTTGTCAAAGGGGTTATTCGCGGGCGCTATCGGAGAGAGCGGGGCGCTGGTCGGCAATATCAAACCTGTCGCGCTTGCCGATGCCGAACAGAATGGCGTTGCTTTTGCTACGGGCTCGGGTAAGTCGCTGGCGGAGCTGCGTGGGCTATCTGCCACGGAGCTGTTGGCCGCTACGAAGACGAGTCATTTCCCTACTGTGATCGATGGTTATTTTCTTCCTCAGTCTCCGCTGGAAATTTATAGGTCGGGAACTCAGATGGCGGTGCCGTTGCTGGCGGGCTGGAATTCCGCCGAGCTGAACTATCGGGCTTTACTGGGAGGGGACGAGCCTACGGCAGAAAACTATGAGAAGGCGGTCCGGAAAATTTACAATGACAAGGCGGACGGGGTGTTGGCGCAATATAAGGCTACTACGGTAGAGGAGGTGCGGCAGGCGGCTACGGATCTGGCCACGGATCGGTTCATCGCTTTCAGCACCTGGAAGTGGATCGACCTGCATACGAAGACGAGCGGCAAGCCGGTATACCGCTACTTATATGCTCATCCAAGGCCGGCTGAGGTTGGGGCGACGGGCACGACTTCGGCGGCGGGCACGGGTGCGGCTGCGAGCGGTGCGGCGGGGGCAGACGCTGTTAAGGGGAGCGCTGCTGCTAAAGCGCCTGCTGCTGGTGCTGGTCATTCCTGGGAGATCGAATATGCATTGGGCAACCTGAAGACCAATAAAGTGTATGCCTGGACGGCCGATGACGACAAGGTTTCAGAGACGGTGGAGGCTTATTTTGTTAATTTTATTAAGACGGGGGACCCGAATGGGCAGGGGCTGGTGTCCTGGACGCCTATGCAGGCGGCGGGTTCGCAGGTACTGGTGATCGATGTGAATACGCGTTCGGAGGCGGAGCAGCATGCGGAACGGTATCGGTTTTTGGAAAGGTTCTATTGAGGGGAAGAGGAGGGACTGGATTGAGGGGAACGGTAGAAGTCTCTGTATCTACTCGTCTAAAAATGTAATACCTGTGACCGGATGTAATTCCCAGGCAGTCTTTGGTTTGTAAATACCGAATCCGACTACCCCGGCCTTATGGTCAATATCAAAGAAAACAGAACCGTGGATTTGAATGGGGATCAGTGTGCCAACCGGCTTGTAAGCGCCGTCCTTGCAAGCAATATCGCCAAAACGGGTTATTATTTTGTTACGAACGGCGATCAGTAAGCTATCGTCCATATCTCCGGGAAGGCCTGATATCTCGGCATTCAGCAGTTGCATGTCCGAGCCGGTCTTTCCATTGCCGATGATCATGTGAAAATCATTGTCGTCCTCCTTGTAAATTCCGTATATATATACCGTATCAATGGAGACATTAAATTTTTCTTCTGTTACGCGGGGGCTTTCCGAGGTCTTTTCAATGGGAGGATCATGTTGGATCATTTGGTCATCGGGTATCAATAATCCGGAACCATAGAAGTCATCGAAAGCGGTGAACGATGTATCGACGCCATCGGTCACTTCATGTGTTTTCGCCATGGCCCGGTCGGTACCGGCAAAAACATCCCCATTGCATTTTTGTGCATTGTTATAAAAAGGGCCGGATGAGGATTGGGCCGCCCTGGTTAAGGAGGATGTAGTAAAAGTTTGTGGTTCGCCATAACTGATGGCAGCAGGCGGTATCCTTTGAATTTTGTATCTCCTGGTCCTTGTTTTGTGATAACCAAATTTTGTTTTTTGTTCTGCAAAGGTCTTGTAGGTCGCAATGGGCGCGGTTGTTGCAACGGGAGTCTTTGTTGTTGCCGGAGGAGCCGTTTGCGCATGCGTTGTAATGCCTAAGAGGCAGAGGGGGAGACCCATCAAGGTAAAAAGCCGGATTTTCATGATGATAGTATTTATATCGGTAGAATGTTGTTGCCGAATAGAAAGTTGCAGTAAGGTAAATAATTAACTGAATACAAAAAACCGTGAAAACACCCGGATTTACTGCGGAATCAGTTTAATTTTTAGATTGGTGATATGCCAGAAAAAAAATGATTGCCAGGTAAGACCATAGCAGGGAAAAAAAGATGTGAATGAACGTCTCAAAACCCCGACCTTTCCAGAGTTTGGGAGAGTAGACGAAAAACTGGAAGAGCAGGCGCAGGAGCCAGAAAATGAAAAGCCCGAAGGATAAATAATGTCCCAGCCTTGTACTGATCAGGTCTTCCGGATCCAAAATGCAAATCATTCCCATTAGCAGAACGGTGAGGGCGATGAAGAAGGAGTGGACAATTGTCATTTGCCTGTTTATCAGGCTCAGGGAGCGAAAGTCTTCTTTCCACGAAAAGTATTTCGGGAAAAAGAGATGTATGAAAGCGAGGGTGATTAATAAGGCTCCGATTATTTTAAGTTGTACTTCCATCTTTATTAAGGAAAAAAATTGAAACAAAAGGATTGATCCTGATCTCTTCGGGTCCTGACAGACCTGCTTCTTTGAAGGTATGCCGCCAACTGCTCTTTTTGAAAAAATGAAGATACCCGATATTGTAGGCAAAGAAATTGTATTTATCTCTCAGGTGTTCCATTATAATTATTTGTCCGTCAGGCGCCAGGATCTCTTTGAGCTGTCTGAAAAAAACAATTCGTTCCTGCTGGTCCCTTATTTCATGAGCTGCGAATAGTAAGAAGATATGATCCGCAGAACCGGCTGGCAGGGCTATCTCCGAGGTGCTGATCAATTTTGTTCCCGGATAGGGGGGATAGGCTTTCCGGGCTCTTTTTATGGAGATCTCCGTATGCCGGACGGGGTCATAGAAATCGAGTACGGTCAGCGTGCAATCGGGGAATTTGTCTTTCAGGATCCAGCTTGTTTCGTCGAACCCGGCATTTATATTCAGCAGATGGCCATTTGGGCGGATGTGGGCGGCATCCAGCCAATGGAAGGAATAGAGACCGGAATAATCATAAATGTAATAAGATACAGCCAGGGAAGTAACCGTGCTTATGGCGATAGCTCCTATGGCGACTTTGGCCAGGGGGGTGATGGCAAGTCGTAAGAAGGAGCTGGCTGGTAAGGGGGAACCTGCTGGTGAGACGGAACCGACTGGAGAGGCTGATGAGAGGAGAACGACTATTGTCAGGGCTGCTATGATGAAAAGGGCGATGGCATAAAAATGCCAGTTGAACCGGATAATATTGGTGATGCCTTGAAAAGCTGTTCTGCTGCCTTGAAACGCCGTTCTGCTGCCTTGAAACCTCTTTCTGCTTACTCTTTCCATATTTCTGTTTTTCCTTTTTCCCAGTGGTAGGGTATATTCTGGATCAGAAAAGCGTTTGCCAGCACCATGCCGGGAATATTCATCCGGTCAATGAAACCGATTTTGTTTTTTGTGATTTCTACCGGGGAAGGTTCCCAGTTTTCCCTGACTCCCTGTATAGTCAACACTTTTTTGGTTTTATTGTTATAGCTGAAAGTGAATGGCAGGGGGCCTGCGAACCGTCTTGCTTCTTTCCATTCTGAAAAAGGGGAGGAGGCGGGCAGTGGGGCGTTCTTGTTCAGCAATGCCTGGATATCCAGGTCGGAATTATTGGAAAAGATCGAAATCTTTTCCTGGTCCTTATGGTATTGGATATCCGTTTTCAAATAATTGTAATGGGTGAAAATATTTCCCAGGAATGACATTTTCGCTTTATTCGTTTCCGATCGCAGGATATATAGTCCTCTCAGTCTTTTGCCCTGGTTATTCCGATAGTTGACGAAGATCCTGTAGCCTGCCAGGAAAAAGTCGTTCCCCAAAAATTCAGGAAAGCCTTTGGGCCTTAGATGGCTGGTATCGACAAAAGCGGCGGCTATAAAAGCCCATTCGTCTTTAAACAGGTCCAATTGCAAACATTCGGGGATGGCCTGTTCCAATGCGGCTTTAGGAACCGCATAGGTCAGCACCAGAGAAGCATTAAAAAACGCTTCCACGGCGAACGGATGATTTTTGAGTGTACTCATTTATAAAAATTACGCCTATAAAAATAAAAGCTATAATAATGTTGATCCTTCCGAATAAAAGAAGATCGGGGACCAGGATAAATTCCATTATGTTCATGGCGGCGACCAGCAGGATCTGTGTCCAGGCGCACCAGCGGGGCCGTATCCCGCTTAAAATCCAGATAAACATTCCTATTTCGAGCAGTCCGATGGCCCTGGTGGCCAACGCAGCGTGGGTTTCGCCCAATATCCGCGCAACAATCAGCCGGTGTCTCGGGACGAGATCTAATACTTTGCAAAGCAGGCCATTGATCAGCCACACGGAGGCTATCGCGGCGGTAAGTAATGTTCTGAGATTCAAGGTGGGTCGGGGAGAAAGCATGTGACAAGATAAGATGAAATATCTTTCACGGAAGTTTTTATGCCATTTACCGAGTTTTTCCCACCGTTGGCAGTAATCCACTGGACTGCAAAGCGGGAGGAAGGTACATTTGCTGTCTAAATTTACTATTGTGAGAAAGCATTTATTTACACTGACCTTATCTTTTCTGTTTGCATTCGTAAGTATGGCCCAGGCTCCTGCGGGACAAGGGGGGGCTGCTAAGCCCGGCAGTCCTGGCGCACAGGCGGGGCCAGGTGGTGCGGGCGCCCGACCGGCTCCTCCGTCCATTGGCCGTGCATATGGAAAAGTGACTGATTCGATGGGGCAGCCGATGGGGCAGGTATCGGCGCTGGTGCTGCGGTCGACTGTTGACCCGACTACCAAGAAAAAGAAACTGGTATTGATCAAGGGCGTAGATACAAAAGCCAACGGGGAATTCGATTTCGAAGACCTGCCGATCGCCTCCCAGCTGGTATTGAAGGTGTCGGCCACAGGTTATAGGCCCCAGGATATTTCTTTTATGATTATTCCGGCGGCGGCGGCAGCCAAACCCGGGGACAATGCCTCTCCGCTGGGCAACCTGCCTTCCTTTAATAAGGATCTGGGCATCATTAAATTGTCCACCGATACCAAGGAACTGACCACGGTCACCGTCACGGCCAAGACTCCCGCCATGCGGCTGGATATGGATAAAAAGGTGTTCAATGTGGACAGGAACATCGTGAGCGCCGGAGGAACGGCCCAGGACGTGATGCGTAATGTACCTTCCGTCAACGTGGACATCGATGGGAATGTCACCCTCCGGGGAGCGACGCCTACGATCTTTGTAGACGGGCGGCCAACTACCCTGTCCCTGGACCAGATCCCGGCGGATGCGATCGAGAGCGTAGAGGTCATGACCAACCCCAGCGCTAAATACGATGCCTCGGGCGGCGGCTCCGGCATTCTCAATATCATATTGAAGAAGAACCGGAAACAGGGATATAACGGCAGTATTTCGGCAGGAATGGATTCCCATGGAGCGCCTAATGCCCTGGTCGGATTGAATGCCCGCCAGGGAAAGGTGAACCTGAGCCTCAATGGCATGTACAACGGGATGAACGGAAAGACGGTGGGTAACACTGATCGGTCTACAACTTTGCATGATACGACAACGCATTTGCTCCAATCCGATCTGCAACGAAATAAGGGGCACTTTTTGTTCGGTCAGATCGGTATGGACTATTTTGTCAGCAATAAGACGACGTTGTCAGCTTCTTATATCAAGGTGCATGGCAATTTCGGTCCTACCGATGTATCGAACATACAAACGGACATCGTGGCGCCTGCGGGGCCGCCGACTGTTTATTCTCTGCGGCATTCCAATTCTTCGCGTGAATTCGATGTCAATGGCGCCCAGGTGGGCATGAAGCATATTTTTGCCAAAGAGGGGGAACAATGGACGATTGACGGTTCTTATTTCGACGTGACCTCGCATTCTTCTTCTTTATATACCACGGATTATTATACAGGATTACCCGGTACGCCCGTGAATGCCACCACCCGTCAGCAGGTGTTGGGTACGGCCTCTCCGGCTTTTGTCACGGTCCAAACGGATTATACCGATCCCCTTGGCAAAAAATCAAAGCTGGAAGCGGGCCTTCGGACCAGCATTCAGAAGTTGAGCAATGATAACAATACGTATAATATCGACGACAACGGTAATTCCACCATCACGCCGTATGGGACCAGTGACTACAAGAGCACGAGCCGGGTCTATGCGGCCTATGTGAATTTCAGCAGTACGATCGACAAATTCAGTTACTCCCTGGGATTAAGAGGGGAGAGCTCTAATTATTCAGGGGATTTGCTGAATGCGGGGCAGCACTTCCATAACAGCTATCCGACGAGCTTATTCCCCTCGCTGTTCATCAGCGAGAAGCTGAAGCACGATCAGGAGCTACAATTCAGCGCCACCCGCAAGGTCAACCGGCCCGGATTCTTCCAGTTGATCCCATATACGGACTATTCGGATACGCTGAATATCACCCGGGGTAATCCTGCGCTGGTGCCTGAGTTCACCAATTCCTTCGAGCTGTCTTATATGAAGACTTTTCCCCATAGCAATACGCTG
Organism: Puia sp.; assembly: GCA_035555335.1. GTDB lineage: Bacteria > Bacteroidota > Bacteroidia > Chitinophagales > Chitinophagaceae > Puia. The sequence goes on along the minus strand of DATMGS010000014.1, from coordinate 191,468 downwards.
CTGATATCCGGTTATTACAAATACACGTCGAATATGATGGTCCGCTACCAGGACAGCGGCGTGAATCCGATCGGTCAACCGGTGCTGATCAATACCTACGAAAATGCTAAAAACGGGTATACGGTAGGCGGTGAGATCACTTCCACGGACAATATCACCAAATGGTGGGATATTTCCGTGAACCTGAACATCTATAATTCCCATATCAACACGGAGAACCTGAAGCAGCCTTCGCAGGATGCGATCCTGAGCTGGTTTGGCAAGTTCAACAGTAATTTCAAGCTGCCGTACGACTTTAGCGTGCAGCTGACGGCTATCTACCAGTCGAAGACCAACCTGCCGGTGAACCTGAATACGAATAATTTCGGCCCTCCGGGATCTACGACACAAAGCTCTTCGCAGGGGTATATCAAGCCTTACTATGGATTTGACATGGCCGTGAAGAAAAGTTTCCTAAAGAATAATGCGGCTTCCCTCACGGCAAGCATGACCGATATTTTCCGTAACCGCTGGTCGAACCAGTACAGTCAGAGCCAATATTTCTCGCAGGAATACGATCGGCTGAAGGATCCTCAGCTGTTCAGGGTGGTGTTCGCTTACCGGTTTGGGAAGATGGACCTGAACCTGTTCAAGCGGAAGGATATGAATTCGCAGGGACCGCCTAGTTTGGGAAATTAGGAAGCATAAGGTTTTAGAAAGTTTGTAATGCAAATAGGGACCACGCGTGGTCCCTATTTGCATTAGGAGGGGCGATGGGATAGTCGCGCTCCTGAAGGGTGTTATTTTTTCTTTTTGAACACGACCTGTTCGTTTTGCTTTTTTACTATGAAAGCAAAGAAATCGCGCAATGAATTATAGTCTTCCGCGGAGAAAATGGCCTTGTTCAATTTTGTGTGGGTGCGTAGCTGAATGCTTGTTCCGCTCTGCTGGATGCCGTATTCGAAGAAGCCTTCGCCGCTATTGTAGGAGACTTTGGAAGATTTGGGAAGCTCATCCACTGTATAGCCCTGCGGTATTTCCATATTCAATACATAAATGTCATCCAAAGGATAAGGCATTTCGATCGGGTATTTCCTGCTTTCCGCGGTAAAGGGATTTTCTTTGAAAGAGGACCGGATAACGGGGTTGTAATAAATGATGTCCTGGTCGTCCGTCTTGAAACCAAAATCATATCGAAACGTTGCGGGGGCTTCGGGAAACTTAAGAGAATCAATTTCCATGTTCTCCATCGTTATATCCGGGCCATAGGAGTCCTGGATGACTTTGAAGAATGCTTTTTCGCCATGGGCTTTTATTTCTTTCCGGATGTAATTGGATTCGTAATAACCGGGAGCGGATTCCACTCTTCCGCTAATTTGCCCATTCCCTTTTTCATCATTGACGACAAAAACAGTGGTGGATTTCTGTTCCCTGATATCGTTTTTATTCAAGAAAACAGACCCGCTGTCATGGTCGCTGATGATCCTTGCATGGCCGTTGTAGCAATTTAGAGGTAATCTGCCAAAGCCGTTGAGCGGGTTGGAGGCATCCAGAAAGATCGTATCGAAACCCATCTTTATCATGCAAACGACATAATTCATTCTATCCAGCACTGGATAAGCGGCGGGGTTGAAGCCATATTCCGTAGTGCTGAGAATGACGGGGCTTGCATTGATCCGTCTTTGTCTCAGCATGGCCACCAGCAATAAGTTGAGATCTTCCACGCTGCCTTTCTTCTTCCTATTGATCGTATAGGGATCATTTCCCAGGTAGATGTCGTCGTCCGATTCACAAGTGAAATTGTCCCTGACGTAAGAATAGATTTTTTTAGCGGAGCCTCTATAGGTGCCTTCACCCGAAGTGAGCTTGTCTACGATGCTGCTCAGGTAAGAGGCGTTCTCGAAGGTGAGGGGCATTCCAAACTCCTTACTTTGTAGCAGCTCATTAGTAGTAGTTGACCAGTTGGTTGTTCCTGTAACTTCGGCGCCATTGTATGTTTGCAACAAATCGAATTCGATCCTGTCCATATAGCTATAAGGGTCTTCCAGGAGCGTAGGCGCCTGAAAGGGAGGAACGTTTTTTATTACCCAGGTATGTTTCTTTACTACAGCCGTTACATTCATTGAATACATCGAATAGAGTTCTTTCGTGGTATCTACTTTGTTCAGGTTAAATGAATCCTGACCATGATGGATGATCAGGTATCCAAACAGATTGGGGATACCCACTTCATATTTGCTATACAGGCAGGGGTATGCCTTGTGCTGAAATGACCAGGACGGCAGGCTCCAATAATGGAAAGACGTAATGGTATAAGAATACTCGATGATACAGCCTTCTTTTAAACCCGGGAAGGTGAATCTGGCTTCGACGCGGCTTTGGTTAACGGTATCTCTATATAGGTCATTCAAATTTAATTTTGTTTCTGTTACTTTTCCATTTTCCAGGTTATAGGTCGATGCGTGCAGGTCACTTAATTGATCCAACAGCACGCTGCTGCCTCTTAGTATAATACGGATAGTTGCCAGATCGAAGGCATTTTTATTAAGGATCCTGATCCGGGTGTTTTTTTTGAAAACATAGGAAATCCAGTTCGAGTTTTTGTTTCCGATAAAACCGGTATTGCCGACGTCGGCGATGATGACGGCGTGAGTGCTGCTATCGACCCAGTTTGATTTGGGCAGATCAAAATCTTTTGGTGACACCTGTCCAAAGGTTACGGGGCTTGTTTCCTGCGAGAAGGCAGGTGTCATACCTATCAGCAATAAGAGGGTTAAAAGCGGGTTTAGGTATTTATGCATAAGTAAGGGTTGATTTTTATAGGCGGGCTTAAGGTCGGTTATTTTAGTTGATTCAGTTCATCTGTTGTAAAAGATTTTTGGCGGTTGTTGAATTTTTTGCGGGTGTTGGCGATGTCTGCGGCTTCGATCTTTGGGGCTTTGTTGTTCCAGGCATTGCGAATGAAGCTCAGCACCTGTGCAATGTCTTCGTCGGAAAGGTTGCTATTGGAGCCGATGCCGGGCATGTCGCCGTTGATCTCGGGGGATTTGTACAGGTGTCCGGCAACTTTTACCGGGCCTGTCAGGCCATAGAGAACGATCGGAATAAGCTGATTTTTGTCGCCCTGGACCCAGCTGGACCCATTGAGGGGAGGGGCGAGGGCGGTGATGCCGTTGCCATCGGCGGCGTGGCAGGTTTGGCAGACGGACTGAAAGAGTGTTGCGCCTTTGGGATATTCTTTTGCCAGCTTCTTTAAGTTGCTGCTGTTTTTTGCTTTTGCGATATCGGTGATGACTGTCTTCATGCGATGATTAAAGACAGTGCCGGTGTCGGGGTTGATGGCGAGGGCTTCCTGGTAGAATGCGTCTTCCTTATTGTAGAGATTGCTGATAATGGCATCGGTGACGTAGATATTGTTTTCATATTGGCGGGTAAGGTCAAGCAGGAGGTTGTGGGCCAGGGCGGGGTCGAGCGGCTGGATGGAATGTGCCAGGAAAGCAAGATAGGGGGCCGCCAGGGTATCGTTCCTGCTGAGCATGTCTTTGAGCGCTGGTATGAATGGGCGATAGTTGTTTTTATTTATGATGGAGGGCAGCGCGCTCAGGGCCTGTATGCGGATGGTCCAGTCGTTTTGCCGCAGCAGGGGCAGGAGGTTGGATGGCTGCAGGGCGTTCAGCCCTTCCAGGGTCCAAAGGGCATGGATTAAAGGGATGGGGGCTGTGGTGTCTTTTAATAATTGCCGTAAGGCGGAGGTGGTCCTGGGGTCTTTGGAGTCGACCAGTAACTGTTGGGCTTTGCTGCGAACCCATCCGTTGGGGTGTTGCAGGAGTTTGACCCATTCGAGGGGGTTATTGCCGAAGGGGGTGTTCGGGGCTGTGGTATTCAGCGGGACCACTTTATAGATACGGCCGCAATTCAGGGGTTTTGACAGGGACCTGCTTTCTATTTCGTTCTTGAGATAGGGGGTCAGGTAGGTCTTATGCTGGATGATGCCCCGGTACATATCTACGATATAGAGTGCGCCGTCGGGGCCGTTGTGGAGGTTGACGGGCCGGAAGCGCTCGTCTTCGCTGGCGAGGAATTCTTTTTTGGTGTAGGCTTCTTTGCCGGTGGTGGTATAACCGTGTTCGGTTAAAAGATCTCTTTTTACGAGGTTGGCCGCTGGCTCTGCCACGAAGGCGTTGCCCTGGTGGGCTTTATCAAATAGATTGCCGTTATAGATCACCGGGCCGCAGGCCGCGGTAAAATTTACTAGCTTCAGGCTGTCATCCAGCACGCCTTGCATGTAGCCGCGGTTCACGCCGGTGTTGGGCCGTACGGGGTATACGCTGTTATCGTCTACAATGTTGGTGGAAAATCCTGCCACTTCGCGTTGGTGTTCGTTGGCGGCGCCCAGTCCGGGGGAGAAGTAGTCTCCTATCAGGTTATCGGAGTTGGTGTTGTAATACAGGCGGCCGGTGTTATCCTGGGAGAGGCCCCATTGTCCGCGGAAATGTGTTTTTTCTATCAGCCAGCGGTGGCCGGCTTTTTTGTAACGGCGGGCGGACTTGGCATTGTAGATCCAGTTATCGAGGGCCCTGTATAGTCCATTGGGCTGGTGTTCTACGTTGCCGCCGGCGGCATAGCCGGAATCGACGAGTGTCTTATTAACGGGCCGGTCGTTTTTGATCTGGTAATACCAGAGTTTTGGCGGTTCGGCGACCAGGATGCCGTCTTCTACGAGGCAGATAGCCCTGGGCAGGACGAGGGAGTCCAAAAAGGTCTGGCTGGTATCCATGATGCCGTCTCCATTCTTATCGCTCAGGATGACTACTTTGCCTGTGGGCAGGTCTTCGCCTGTGCCGGCGGTATCGGGCATGTAATCCATCATTTCCACGACCCAGATGCGTCCTTTCTCATCGAAGGTGAGGGCTACCGGGGCGGCTATCAGGGGTTCCGCGGCTACTAGTTTTACGGTGAAGCCTTCTTCGATATGCATTTTTGCGATGGCAGAATCGGCTGTCAGGGGAGGGGCTTGGGTGAGACCTTTTCTGATGGAGAGGGAGTCGGTGCTTTTATTTTTGGCGGCCGGATTTTGGGCCGGGGGATTTTTGCAGGCCTGGAGGGTGAAGGTCAGGATAGCTGCGATGGTTAGGACTGTTGAGACTGGTATGACTGCTGTGGCTGTCAGGACGGGGGCAATGAATTTCATGAAAATTTCAGGGTTGGTTGATTTTGATAAGGTCTCCTATGGAGAGGGCGCCTGTGCCCTGGAACAGGAGGTTTTGGCCGAAGTAGATCTTGTTGTTCATTTTCCGGTATTCGTTGAGGGTGCGGAGCGGCTCTTTGCTTCGGGCGATGGTATCCTGGTCGATGGTGGTTATGATGCAGCGGGCGCAGCGCTTGACCCCGAAGAAGGTAATATCTCCGATGGTAAATTCTTTGAGATCATCTTCCTGAAAGGGGGTACCTCCGGTGAATACAATATTCGGCCGGAAGCGGTTCATCGGTACCGGAGAGGTGAGCCTTGTGTTCAGGTCATCGAGGGAGGCCTGTCCGATCAGCAGGAGGGGGTAGCCGTCAGCGAAGCTGACGATCTCTTTGTCAATGGCATATCGGCCATCTACGTGGCGGCGGGAGGTGTCGGGCATATAGACGAGCCGGCAGGGCGTCTGTAGTGTCGTTGTGAACCACTGGTCTACCTGCTGGCTTACATAGTTAGCCGGGCACCGATCGTCCCATACTTCTACTATGCAGGATTCGCCCTGGGGTTGGAGGGGGATGAGGAGGGGGGCTTGCTCCCGGGTTTTGTGCCGGATGAGCAGGCCCTGATCGTCCAGTTCCACCTGCAGGAGGGCCATGGCGGGGATCTCTCTTTGTGAGAGGAAGCGGTTGTCATTATCCACCAGCATCCATCTTCGGTCGTATTCGAATCCCCGATCGGTCAGGGAGGCGGTTGGCAGGGAGATGCCGCCCAGGGATTTGATGGGATAGATGTAGAGTTCGCTAACTGATAACATGATAAGGCAAGATAATATTAGTCGGGGAAGGGGCAAAATAGAAAAAGCTATCAGCCAGACTTTACCGACCGTCGTAAAGTAGGGCTGATAGCCAGGATTGGTTTGAGTGGCGGATGCTGTACCGCTAATTCTTATCGCCCTTTTTTCTTTGTTTCTAATTGTTCGATCTTGTCGGCGGCCGCATTCTTAACTTGCTCCTGTTCGAACAATTGCTGTCGTCGCTGTTCCTCGGCGAGTACGGCCTTTTTCATCCCATCCGGATTGGCCAGGTAGTCGCTTTCGATTTCCTGCAGCCCCTGCAAAAGCCGGCCCTCGGAGTTCAGTTTTACCATCCTCCATTTGATGTCGTTGTCCGCATGGAGATTCGCGTTGATCCGGGTGTTGTTCCAAAGGAAGATCAACCCAATAACAATAGCCACCAGGCCAGCGATTACCCACAGGGACCGGCCAAGGAAATGAGTGTAGTGGACACTTTTCTTCAACGGTTTTTTGAATAAGGCAGCGTGTTCTGTCATCGCGTTCCGAAGTTGTTCGATAACATCTATTGGTAAGGACATTTTTTTTGAGAGATCATCAACCTTTTCTCCATGCCTGAGGATCAGTTCATTTTCTGTGTCCTGGCAGTTCTCGATTTTTTCTACGCGCTGCTCTAAATTTTCCAATGCCGGGGTCGGATTGGGAAGTTTTCGGACCAGCTCGCTGACCTGCCTGATGTCTTTACCGTTTTCCATCGTTTTGTCAATTAATGCCTTTAACAATTCCCCACTCATTGGGGTTAAGTTCTCCTCTTTTTGAAATTCATCGCGTACCATAAAATAAAATTTTAATAATTAAAAAAATTAGTGTTCTTATAGCCCAAGTCCCAGGCTATGCCTTTGTTTCCAGGATCTTTCCAAGCTTTGCTCTTCGTTCTGCTGCTTTTCCTTCTCCAATTGCAGTTTTTGTTCCGGTTGTTGTTTTAGTTCCAGCGTTGCCGTCAGGTTTCGTAAAGAGTAGGCCGGATCCACCTTACTGCCCTGAAAACAGTATTGTTCTATCCGGAAGCTGATTCCCTGTCGCGCTCCGGTTTGACGGTCATACCGGTAACGGGTAGAGATCCCTTGTTCCAGAAGGCCTTTTTCCAGGTCTGCCAGGGTATGGCTACGGGGCAACAATTCCTTAATGGCCTGGTAGAGGCGGTAGCGGTAGGCATCCGGCTCATGGAGGGCATCCAGGTGAGTTTTTCCAAGGTTCTTGGTGTGTTCGGGGGTTAACTTATATTCCCGGGTTAGTTTTTGAGCCGCTTTGATTCCGCGTTCGATGATCAGACCTTTGCCAATGATCCTGCCGTCATTATCCACCCTGTTGGCGATGATATGCATATGCAAATGCTCCTTGTCGGTATGTTTTACGATCGCGAACTGGGTCCGGGTCATGCCGATCTCTTCCAGGTATTTGCGGGCGATCTCTATCATCCTGCTGTCGCCGGGATTCTCCCCCGCAGGGAAGCTTAACATTCCGTGAAAGACCGGTTTCTCTTTTTCCGGCGTGAACCGATGCTGCCTTGCGAAATCTTCCGCCATCAGCTGGTGGTCATGACGTCGTACCCCTTCTGCGTAAAGGACAACGGCTTGTTTAGATTGATTTTCCAGCCCCTGTGCGGCGGGATGCTGTTTTATGCCTTCCTTCTGTTCCTGGAAAACGTAGCGGCAGGTCTCTGCGAAGGTCTGTCCGGTAATGAATACTTTACTGATCATGGTCCAATTGCTTAATTATCCAGTCGATCTTATCCCGGCTCTGCTCGAAATAGAGCATAGCACTTAATGTCCCTTGTTGCCGGGCGAGTTCTACCAATTCGTTCAATTCATTGGACATACCCACCAGTCTCTTAAATATTTCCCGCTCATCGGCGGTCCACCGGGTCATCACTTGTCCGGAAACAGCGGTTTGCCGCAGATAATCCGAAAGGTTCACGCCGGCTTTCAAAGCCTTCTGCTGAATGATAAAGTATTGCTGATGAGTAACGAAGAAGCCTATGTTCTTCTCCTGTCTGATGGCTTTTGGGGGCCTTCCCGTGATCTTGTTCATTTTTGATCTTTTTAGTTGATAATTGTTTTTTACAGCACCAAAATAAGCAAGAGAAGGCCCTGATGACCGTTAGGTCGACCTGGAATCTATAATTGTATAAAAACCAAGGGCAGAGAAGCGAACATTTTTTTAAATTTTTTGTAATTTGTATCAAATTTTATTTTATGGAATCACGCAAGTTTGATTTGGACCATGTGCCTAAGAGGAAAAGACCTCTGATGAAAGAAAGATTAAATGGGGCCAGGGGTTTCTGAAAATGCCACAGTTTGGAATGGACGGGTTGGTATAACCAAAGTGTTCCCCAGCGATTGATAGGGCATTACCGGCTCTTTCAGCTATTTAAAAAAGATAAGTATTTAAAGTACAGGAGTAATTCACCGTATCAATCTTATATTCTCCACTATCGTGGCACGCAGGGTGTAAAATATGCCGTTTCTAAGGCCACTGCTCTTCTCTTTACCTTCGTCGCAAGGGGGCCTTATGCGGCGATAGAGATTGAAAGTCTTAATAGTATCCTGGTTAATGAAGGGGCGATGGTCCTGCACCAATTTTTAATCGATGCGGAAGGTGATTTAGAGCAGGCGCTGGTCAAGGCTACCAGGGAGATCGAGTCTCCGGAATTTATGTGCCGGACGGGTAAGGGTTTTTCCCCTGCTTATCATTCTCACGTGCAGATCAATGTTAATCAACCGATTAATAATACTCTTACTGAGTACCATACCCACGAGGAGTTTCACGAGCATACTGAGGTCAATAACATTTATCAATCTGCTGCCAGGGGCGCCCAGGGAAAAGAAAAAGGTGTCTTCTCCAAAAAGCAGATCCTGATCCTGTTCGATCTGCTTGCTGAAGCAGGCAAGCTGGAAAAGATCGACTATCGTAAACCTGTTAAATTTGACAAGGTTGCCTTGGTATTACAGGCCCTTACCGGGAAAGGAGCGGCTTCCTTCAAAGAAGAGTTGATGAATTACAAAACGAAAGGGCTGTATGATGCGAGCACGTTGGGCGAACTTAATCAGGTGATTAGCGTGCTTATCAATCTTGCCGAACTATGCCGTAATGCGGGTTTCGCTTCTATCGCTGAGCAGGCGACCAAAAAAATCCGGGAACTGGAGCGGAAGAAAAGTGACTATCGGGATTAAGATTATCAATAAGTCTGATTTTAAATTGAGTATGCTCGTGAAATAAAAATAATATATCTGATTGGAGGTTGGGAAATTGGAGGGGGTGGAAATTCGGGCAGTTGTAGGAGTGCGGCTTTTCTGTATCTTTAAAGTTGCATCGAGAGATTCCATGACAGCAGACGGCAGCCTATATAATGATAAGATATTGATTACCCTTTTGCGGGAAGGGGACCGTGCTGCGTTTGAGACGATCTACCGGCGCTACCTGCCGGCTCTTTATGCTATCACTTATAAACGGCTGCAGCACAGGGAGCAAACGGAGGATGTGCTGCAAGAGGTGTTTGCCCGGATCTGGACGGGGAGGGAGCGGCTCCAGATCGAGGACCTGACGGCTTATCTGCATGCTGCTGTCCGGAATGAGACGATCAACTATATTACCCGAAGTAAAAAGGCGCTGGCCTTTTATGAGCCATTCGAGGCCATCTTTTTGGAGAGCGATACACCGGAGGGCCGGCTGATAGCCAGGGATCTGCTGGATCTGGTCTATGCGTATGCAGCGACCCTGCCAGAAAAGAAGAAACAGGTTTTTCTGCTGCATGTTCGTAATAAATTGTCTACGCGGGAGATTGCCGATGAAATGGGCATTTCGGTTAAAACTGCTCAAAATCAGCTGCGGAGCGCCTTACAGGGGTTGAAGACGCACCTGGCGCCGATGCTTGCCGCGATCATTGCCAGCCGGTGGTGATCTATTTTTCTATTTATTTTTAAAAGTATGGGAGTTTTTCCTTGCCCCTGTGTATAGGTATGGTAAAGCAGTTACTATGCTGTCTCCAGACCATCCTAAAAACGACCATCCGGAAAAATTGCTGGCCTTACTGAAGAAGTATGCGGAAGGGCATGCCACGGAGGAAGAGAAAGCCTTTGTGGAATTGTATTACAACTATTTCAATGCGGGAGAGGATGGCTATGAGGCCCTTTCTGAAGTGGAAAAGCGGGATATGGAGAACCTGTTATGGGGAAAGGTGGGCCGGCGTATTGAAGAGATAGAAGGGGCCGGGGAGGCCGGCCGGACGGGGCCGGGAGGACGGATGGTGTGGATGGAAGGGAGGCGGAAGCGTCTGATCCGCGGGCTGTCTGTGGCAGCGGTGCTGTTGTTGTCGCTGGGATCGGTCTATCTTTTTTCCCGCCTGGGAAAAAAGTCTGTGCAGCCGGCGGCGGTTGCCAAATACCTGGCTCCGGGCGGTAACAGGGCGGTCCTTATATTGGGTGACGGAACGAGGATCACGCTGGACAGCGCGGTAAATGGCCTGGTGGCTCAACAGGGGGGCGTGCGTGTGGTGAAGACGGCAACCGATGAATTGTCGTATCAGGCAACGGCCGGGACCGGCGGAGGGGTATCGTACAATACGATGGAGACGCCCCGGGGAGGGCAATACAGGCTGTCGCTGCCGGATGGGACCCGGGTGTGGCTTAATTCAGCTTCTTCCATCCGGTATCCCAGCGCGTTTGTCGGGAAGGACCGGTCGGTGGAACTGTCCGGGGAGGCCTATTTCGAGGTGGCGAAAGACAGTAAGAAACCTTTCCTGGTAAGGGCCAGGAATATGGAGGTGCAGGTGTTGGGAACGGAGTTCAACCTGATGGCCTACGCGGATGAGGAAGAGGTGCAGACCACGCTGGTGACGGGCGCTGTCGAGGTGGTGAAGGATCGGCAAAGACAGCAGGTGCGGCCGGGGCAGCAGGCGGCATGGGCCGATGGCTCTTCATCTTTCCGGATCGGGCAGGCGGATCTGAAATCCGTGTTAGCCTGGAAGGATGGTTTCTTCCGGTTTGACAATGGGGGGATTGCGGCGATCATGCGGCAGATAGCCAGGTGGTATGATGTGGAGGTCGTGTATGAGGGCGCTCCTCCGGCCGAGCAGTTCTATGGATTCCTTCCCCGGCAGGAATATGCCTCGCAGATACTGGATGCGCTGGAGCTGACGCATAATGTCCATTTCAGGATGGAGGGGAAGAGGATTGTCGTCATAGCGGGGCCCGGAAAAAAGGGACGACGCGAATGAGCGCAGGTGCGGGAGCGCTGAGGGGAGGCATAAACGCTGCGAGGCAGCATACAATAAAATAAATGAAAAACCAATAAATGAAGGAAGACAAAATGAAGCGATAAGCCCATAAAAAACCGGAAGTGTTTGCACCACTCCCGGCGAGACGGTGGGTTCATCGTAAAACCGACAATTGACATTACCAGAATCACTTTTTCACCACCAAAACTACACGGAAAGTTATGCAATTAATTGTATCCGGCAAACCCCTATTCCGGTTACTGCCACCAAAACTACTGATGCGTATGAAGTTGACGGCGTGTCTCCTGCTTATCGCGGCGTTGCATGTGCACGCTGACGGGTTCTCCCAGAGGGTAACTCTTTCGGGGAAGAACATGACGCTGGACCGGATCTTTGAAGAGATCCGGCAACAGACCGGCTATGCGCTGATCGTGAACAAGGCATTATTTGAAAAGACCCAACCTGTTACCCTGCATGTAAAGGACTTACCTCTGACGGACCTGCTGGATCTGTGCCTGAAAGGGCAGGGTCTGTCTTATGAGATCAGCAACCGGATCATCGTGGTCACGTCCGGTCCGGTTGCCTCTCCTATGGCTGCGGCGTCCGCTGAGGACAGAGCCTCCTCCGCGGCTGACGGCCCCCCTCTCAGGATCATAGGACTCGTGAAAGATGAAGGAGGCCAGCCGCTGAGCGGCGCTTATGTCATGGTGAAGGGGTCGCGCCAGGGAACCTCCACCGATCGCAGTGGCCTGTTCAAGCTGTCGGACGTACCGATGGACGCGGTGCTGGAAATATCCTTTCTGGGTTATGGCACCAGGACGGTGAAGGTGGCCGATCTGTCGTCGAAGCCAGAGAAGGAGAGAATGCTGCTGATCCAGCTGAAACCTGCCACCAGCGAACTGGACCAGGTGCAGATCATTGCCTATGGGCAGACGACGAGACGTCTGAGTACGGGCGATATGACGAAGGTGACATCCGAGGACCTGGAAAGGCAGCCGGTATCCAATCCGCTGCTTGCCCTGGAGGGACGGGTACCGGGGATGGTGGTAACGGAAACGTCCGGTCTGCCGGGCGCCACTGTCAAGTTACAGATCAGGGGAAGGCAGGCTTTCGATCAGACCCTGACCAATGATGCACCCCTGTTCATCATCGATGGCGTGCCGATGGCCGCCAATAATGACAATATCAACCAGGTAACCTCCGCGCTTTACTATACTACGGGCATGGGATTGAGCCCCTTCAGCAGCGTGAATATCAATGATATCGAAAGTATCGAGGTATTGAAGGACGCGGATGCTACCTCTATTTATGGCAGCCGCGGCGCGAATGGCGTCGTGCTGATCACTACGAAGAAGGGGAAGATAGGGGATCCCAAACTGGACGTGAATGTATATACGGGCAACAGTAGTGTGACCCGTACCATGAAAATGATGAATACCCAACAATATGTCCAGATGCGCAGGGAGGCATTCAGGAATGACAATGCAACGATGACAAAGACGAACGCATACGATCTCCTGCTTTGGGATACGACGCGCTATACGGATTTTACCAAGCTGTTTATCGGGGGAACCGCGCATATGACGGATGTGGAAGCCAGTCTTTCCGGCGGGAGCACGTTCTCGCAATACCTGGTAGGGGCCAATTTTCACCGGCAGTCCACGGTGTACCCGGGTAGTACGGCCGATCAGCGTGGCACCCTGCATTTTTCCGTCAACTCGAGCTCCAAGGATAAAAAATTCAATATGGGGTTGACCGGCAGCTATACGGTCGACAATAACAACCTGATCGGCACCGACCTTTCTTCGGTCCTCAACCTGCCGCCCAATTTCCGGCTTTATGATTCCACCGGCAAATTAGCCTGGAATGAAGCGGGTGTTTCTTCCAAGGACAATCCACTCGCGTCCCTCCTGCAACAGCTTTATAAGGCGAACACCGGCAATCTTATGGGCAGCATGCAGTTGAATTACCGTCTTTTCGACGGCTTTACGCTCCGAACCAGCCTGGGCTACAATAGTATGCAGGTGGACGAGCTGAGAGAGAATCCGAAGGGAGCGCAGAATCCTGCCACTGCGACTACCGGAAAAGCATTTTTCGGCAACAACCAGTATAAAAGCTGGATCGCGGAGCCGCAGATGGAATATGTCCGGCAGCTGTCGAGGGGCAAACTGGATGTGCTGGCTGGCGCCACTTTCAACGAAACGGACAGGACGGCCAATACGATCACGGGTACCGGCTATACCAATGATCAGCTGCTGGGGTCTGTCAGCGGCGCTTCTTTGCTTACGGCCACCAATACGGTCACTACGTATAAATACCAGGCTTTTTTCGGAAGGGTCAATTACGACTGGCTGGATAAATATGTGGTGAACCTTTCCGGCAGGAGGGATGGCTCCAGCCGTTTCGGCACCGACTATCGTTTCTCGAATTTCGGGGCTGTCGGAGCGGCCTGGCTTTTCTCCAATGAACCATTTATGAAAAAGGCATCTGTGCTTAGCTTTGGCAAGCTAAGGGGGAGCTATGGCGTCACGGGCAATGACAAGATCGGGGACTATCAGTACCTGGACAGCTGGACGGCCAGTACGTATAACTATTCTGATACGGGCACCCTGGTACCCGCCCGGTTATATAACCCTTACCTGCACTGGGAGGGAAACAAAAAGATAGAAATAGCCGCGGAGCTGGGCTTTTTTCATGATCGTATTCTGGCTTCCGTCGCCGTTTACCGGGGGCTGACCTATAATCCGCTGGTCAGTTACCCTTTGCCTGCAGCCGCCGGCTTTACGACGATCACCTCTAACCTGAATGGAGTGGTGCTGCAGAATGACGGTCTGGAAATAACGTTGAATACTATCAATATCAGGAGTCAATCATTCGAATGGCGGACGTCCTTCAATATCACTGCTCCAAAATCCTTTTTGAAATCCTATCCTAACCTGGCCAATTCCAGTTATGCGACGAGGTATTTTATCGGGAAATCGCTCGACCTGCTGTATACGCTGACTTATGCCGGGGTCGATTCGGCTACGGGCGTATATACGGTCAAGGATGTGAATAAGGACGGGAAGATTACCAATCCAGGAGACTACCAGTATCATGGCAACATGGATCCCAAGGTCTATGGCGGCCTGCAGAACTCCTTCACGTATAAAAGTTTCCGGCTGGATATATCGATGCAATTCATGCGGCGGAAAGTGGCTAACTGGAAAACGTATAATAACTATAACGAGCCGGGCTCCCTGTTTAATCAGCCGGCTGCGGTAATGGGCCGCTGGCAGAAGCCGGGGGATAAAACGGATATTCAGAAGTATACGCTTTCGGCCGGGTCGCTGGCGGGTGTCTATACGGGTTATTATGCCATGATGTTCTCCGACAACCGGTATAGCGATGCCTCTTATATCAGGCTGAAGAACCTGGCGATCTCCTATGAGCTGCCGGCCCAGAAATGGTTTGGGAAGGGCCGGGTGAGTGGCTGCAGGATCTATCTGCAAGGGCAGAACCTGCTGACTTTCACCGGGTATAGGGGAGACCCCGAAACCCAGAATTACCTGGCGATGCCGCCGATGCGTACGCTTACGGCCGGGTTGCAGGTTAGATTGTAGATTCTTTTACTAAAAAAAACAGACCATGCGGTGTATAAATAATTATCGTCTTTTTATCACATCCTGCCTCCTGGCTTTGCTATGGACTTGCCAGGGTTGCAAGAAATTCGTGGATGTAGACACGCCCGTCGGCCAGGTGACCACCAGCGAGACGTTCAGTAACGAGACCCAGGCGGGTGCAGCCGTGCGTGGATTGTATTATACCATGATGAGCCCCGGCCTTTTCACCGCCTGGGGCGGCGGCCTCAGCATTTATCAAGGCCTTAGCTCCGATGAGATGCTGACGACCAACACGAATTTCTCGGGATTTTATACGAACCAGATCCTGCCTACCGACACCTATAATTACACTTATCTGTGGTCCCCGCTTTACGCGGAGATCTATGTCGCCAATTCCGTCGTTACCAACGTGGAAGCATCGACTGGCATTGTCACCGCGAATAAGCCCGGCCTGGAGGGGGAGGCGAAGTTCGTACGCGCGCTCTGTTATTTCTACCTGGTCAATCTGTATGACTCGGTGCCCTTTACCACCGGGCTTAATTACCAGGGGAATGCGCTATTGCCGCGAACGGCTCCTTCCATCGTGTATGACCAGATCATCGCCGACCTGCAGGCGGCAAGCAGTACCCTGGGAACCAATTTCACGGCCGTGAAGACCCGTATCCGGGCGAACAAATGGTCTGCGACGGCCCTGTTGGCGCGTGCCTATCTCTACCGGCAACGATGGAGCGAGGCCGAAGCTGCTGCCTCTGCCGTTATCGGGTCGGGGATTTATTCCCTTGATACGCTAAACAATGTTTTCCTCAACACCAGCAATGAGGCCATTCTGCAGCTGGTGAGCCCTGGCGGCAACCTTTATAGCTGGGATGGGTTAATTTCCACTCCGGGCAGCGGTGTGCCAACGTATCAGCTGACTCCCATCCTGGCGAATGCCTTTGAAACCGGGGACCTGCGAAAAGTCAAATGGATGAGGACTTCCACGGTTGGCGGCGTGACTTATTATTCCCCTTATAAGTACCAGGTCAGCAGTGGAACGGGGACCGCTCAACTGGATCCTACGATGATCCTGCGGCTGACGGAACAATACCTGATACGGGCAGAGGCGAGGGCGCAGCAAGGGAACACGACAGATGCTGCCGCCGATCTGAATATCATCCGCAAACGGGCGGGGCTTCCGGCCACTACGGCGTCTTCCGCGACTGACCTGCTAACGGCTATCTACCACGAACGGCAGGTGGAGCTGTTTAGCGAGCTGGGTCATCGCTGGCTGGATGTGAAGCGCACGGGGCAGGCTGATGTCATCTTCGGCGCGGACAAGAGCGGGTGGACGAGTAGCGCCGCCTTGTACCCAATCCCTTATACGGATATTCAACGGGACCCGAACATGACGCAGAATGCAAATTACTAGGCGGATGTGTTTGATAGGCTCGCCGAAGGACCGGAGGACTGGCCGGCCAAATTTATTATTCACAACATTATTAAACTGATTATTTTATGATAAGGTCAATTCTATTTTTTATCGGCGCCCTGTTGTTATCGGGGCTGGTAAATGGTCAGAAAAAAGTCAACGACAGCGCCGCTACCCTATTAATGAAAGGGAGCACGGTAGCGGGATTTTACAAGCAGGACAGTACGGCGAAAAAGATAGCTATCTATGCCTCTTTGCAAAAAGAGATACCGGAGACAGCTCCGGGCCAGCTCTCTCTTTATTATGATTACATGCGCTTTTCCATTGCGGAAGACTATGCAAAGGTGGGTGATAAGAAAGAGGCGGCCGCATGGGTCGACCGTTTGCATATGCCCGGTTCGCGTGGTAATGCCAATATCCGGGTCTCCTCGATCCTGGTGGAGAAGGGAGAATCGGCTTATGTTGAAGCACTGTTGCGACCGCTGGCGGATAGTCTACGGGCGGCTATCGTGGCCGGCGGGCAGACAGGGTCCGCCAAAAAGATTTACGGCGAGTGCCTGCCGGTCCTGGTGAAGGCCTTTCGTCTCAACCACCATCCCGAAGGCATCGTGTATTACCTGGACCCGGTGTATGACAAGCATGGCATGGGTTTCCAAAGCGACTATCTGACCAGGGCTTTGACGGACCCCGGCAAGTACCAACTGACCGATAACCTGTCTTTTTGCTATGCCACGGCATTGCTGGAAACGGGCGGGCAAAGAAAGGCGATGGAAGTGCTGGCGGATATGGTGGTGAACGGGCAGGATGGTTCGGGGGAAGTCAAGGCGGCTATCCAGGAGCAGGTCGGGAAGCTGCCGGATGGGAAAGCTTTTTATCAGCACTATACGGATTCTGTACGGAATGATTACCAGGTGAAGCTGGCTTCCCTGACGAGCTCCAAGAAGGAGTTGCAGGGCCGGCCGATCCAACCGGAGACGCTGAAGGGTAAATATGTGCTGCTTGATTTCTGGGGCAGCTGGTGTGGTCCCTGCCGGGCCAGCCATCCTCATCTGAAGGAATTGTATGGGAAGTACAAGGATAAGGGTTTTGAGATCATCGGGATCGACCAGGAAAATGTATCGTCCCCTGAAGCGTGCCGGAACCTATGGACGACGGCCGTCGCCAAGGATAGTCTTCCCTGGCTGCAGCTGATGAACAATGAAGCGCGGAATGTTTTTGACGCCGTGGCGCAATATTCGGTGACTGCATTCCCCACCAAGATCCTTTTGGATAAGGATGGGAATATCCTGGTGCGGTATGTGGGGAATGGGAAGGGGAGTGAGGCGCTGACATTAAAACTGAAAGAATTGTTTGGCGGATAAGCCAGTAAGATTTTAATGGTTGATATCAGGCTCTGTTCTATGTAGTATGCTAAAACCCGCTCCGAAGCGGGTTTTAGGTTTTGAGCGTATATTCGCAAAAATATGGCAACTTTAAAAAGCTCCACTAAGATCGTATTGCTGTTATCTCCTCAAAATCTGCCTGAAGGTCCTGTCATATTGGAATCTTTGCATATCATCAAGGAGGAGGGGACGGCAAAGGCGCCGGGAACGATCCGTTTCGAAATGCATGAATTGGTCAATGTCGAATTGCAGCGGCATTATGGCGGTCTTCCGCGGGAGGCGGTGGAAGTTTTGACGGGGTTCAATAGTGCGGGGATCGACTGGATTAAAGCGGATATCCGAAAGCGATTTGCTGCTCAACGGTCGGGCCAGGCTTATGAACCTTATTATAAGACGGCCATCGCCCGGAAGGTGCATGAATTGCTGGAAAGGATCAAACCTTTTGCGGGGTTGGTTAAATGGTATCATAAAATTCCGGCGGAAAAGGGGCGTACTAAAACGGCTCCCTGCCAGTTGAGCCCGGTAAGGCCGCAGCTCCATTTTGAACTGAGGAAGGAGGGGGATGCTATTCTGCTGGATACGGTCGTTAGTCTGGATGGGACTGCTTATTTGCTGAATCACTTTACCCGGTATCATTTCCTGGTGGAGAGCAATAATGACTACTTCCTGCTGGCCTATAAAGATTATCAGACCCTGGAGTGGCTGCAGCAGCATGATCCTTTGCAATATAGTCATCAGCCGGTCGAGCTGGCCAGTCATATACTGACGAGACTGGAGGAGGATTATAAGGTGGAGCGTAATGACCTGCTGGGAAAGACTGAGATCCGGGCGGTACCGATCAACCGGCTGATGCTAAGCGAAATCAGCGGGTCTTTCCTGGTTTTGAGCCCGCAATGGCTTTATGACGGGTTTGTGGTGGAGGGGCCCTGGAAGGAGACGTATGAGATCGTCCGGCAGGGGATCCCTTATGTGATCCAGCGAAATAAGGAGGCGGAGACCGACTTCGTTAAGCTGCTGGAATCGCTGCATGCCAACTTCGCCCGGCAGCTCAATGGTTATTACTATCTTTCTTTTGCGGAGGCACAGAAAAAGCAGTGGTTTCTGAAGGTCTATCACCGGCTGCTGGAACTGAGCATACAGGTGGCGGGTATGGACATGCTGCAGCACTTCCGCTACTCGCCGCATAAGCCGGAGGTCGAGACGGTATTCGGCAAAGAGAGCCAGAACACGCTTACCATGGAGCTGACGGTCCGCTTTGACAAGGAGGAGGTGCCGTTGGCGGAGCTGCAGAAGATGCTGCTGGCCGGTCAGCGGGCTGTTCTGCTAAAGGACGGGTCGTTGGGGGTGTTGAGTGATGAATGGCTGGATCGCTATGGCGTGCTGATCCGGCATGGGAAGATCTCCAAAAAAGAAATACAGGCGCCTAAATGGCTGGCTTTTACAGAGCAGTCGGCCCTTCAGGATACGCGGGTGCTCAAGCCGGTGTTGCAGCAGAGCTGGTGGGAGAAATGGGCGAAGTGGCAGGGGCGAACGGACTTGCTATACCCTGTTCCGGCGTCCGTGCAGGCTACGCTGCGGCCTTATCAGCACAAGGGGTTCGAATGGCTGCTGCTATTGGCGGAGTCGGGAGCGGGGGCTTGTCTGGCCGATGATATGGGGTTGGGGAAAACTTTGCAGACCATCTGCTACCTGGCTTATCGGGCGGAACAACGTCGGGGAGCAAAGTTCCTTATCATTTGTCCTTCTTCTTTGATCTATAACTGGAAGGAAGAGCTGGAGAAATTTACTCCTTCTCTGTCGACCCTGGTCTATCATGGTCCCGGCCGTGATAAGGCCGATCTGGCCAAAGAGGAATATTCCGTGATCATTACCAGCTATGGTACGGCGCGTGTGGACATCGAGCTGCTGAGCCTGTTAGCGTTGGATACGGCGGTGCTGGATGAGAGCCATAATATCAAGAACCCCACGGCGCAGATCACCCGTGCTGTAAGCCTGCTGCAAGCAGATACGCGGATTGCGCTGAGCGGTACGCCGGTGATGAACAATACTTTTGACCTGTACGCACAGCTGGATTTCCTGCTGCCGGGTTTGTTGGGAAGCCGGGAGTTCTTCCGGCGGGAGTATGCCGATGCGATCGACCGGGATCAGGATCCTGAAAAGATCCGCATACTGCAAAAGCTGACGGCGCCCTTTGTATTGCGGCGCACGAAGGAGCAGGTGGCGGGTGATCTGCCGCCGAAGACAGAGATGGTGATGTGGTGTGATATGTCTCAGGCCCAGAAAAACTTATACGATGAGATTAAAGATAGTATCCGGAGCAGCCTTTTTTTAAACATCAAAAAAGACGGTCTGAACAAAAACAAGCTGGCCGTTTTGCAGGGGATGCTAAAGCTGCGGCAGGTATGTAATTCGCCGCTGCTGTTGCCGGCGGAAGAACAAACCTGTACGGATTCTGTCAAGACGGATCTGCTGATCAATGAGCTGTCCAATAACCTGAAGGATCATAAGGTGCTGATCTTTTCCCAGTTCGCCAGTATGCTGGATTTGCTGGCCAAGGCCTGTACGGAACAGGGCATTGCCTATTATCACTTTGACGGACAGACGCCTCCTGCCAAACGGGGGGAGATGGTGGCGAAGTTCCAGGAGCCGGGGAATACGACGAATGTCTTCCTTATCAGTCTGAAGGCGGGGAATGCGGGTTTGAACCTAACGGCGGCGGGTTATGTGTTTCTGTTCGACCCTTGGTGGAATACGGCGGTGCAGCAGCAGGCGATCGACCGGACGCACCGTATCGGGCAGACGAAGAGTGTGTTTGCCTATAAGATGATCTGTAAGGGAACGATCGAGGAAAAGATCATCGAATTGCAACAGCGGAAGAAGCAGTTGGCGGAAGAGCTTGTCTCGGAGGATGAGGGGTTTGTGAAGTCGCTGACGGAGGAGGAGATACAGTATTTGTTTAGTTAGGGGGATTATTTATAGGGAGTGGGACTATTTATTATCACCTAGTTTTTCCTGGAGGATCGATACCAGCTGCGTCAGGTTATTGTCGTCACCGATCCACTTTCCGTTCTCATCTGTTTCCCCGTCTTTATAGATGATTTTTCCGGTCGGATCAATCAGGAAGAGGGCGGGTATCCCTGTAACGTCATATGCGCGTATGAGATCCTGGTTCCCGAACACCTGTGTCCAATCCATGTGATGGCTGGCTATCGCTTCCTCAAAATCTTTCCTGTTTTTATCCAGTGTGATGGATATGACGGTCAACTTACTGGTATCATATTTCGACCTGAATTCGATTAGTTTTGGCGTCAGTTTTACACAGGGCCCGCACCAGCTGGCCCAGAAATCAAGGAGTACATACTTACCGGCATTGATCTTGGGGGATATGAGGGCGCCCGTGGCGGTTTGGGCCGTATAATCGGGAGCCGGTTGACCTTTTTGGGCGATCAAACGCGCCCGGATCAGTTTTGTGATCTCTTTCCCTTCGGTGGTCTGTCGGAGACTGTCGGGAAAGAGGGCATTATAAGCCGATAAGAGGGTGTCGGGTTTCATTTGCTGGGAACGGGCCAGATCATTTCTGAAAAGCCAGAAGGAAAAATAAGACTGGGGATTTTGGCGTATGAATTGCAGCTCTTTATTGCGCAGCTTACCGAACAGTCGATAGATCTCCTGCTGTGTGGTGTCATTAAATCCACCATGTATCGTACTCATAAAGTCATCAATGGCTCTCTTTTCAGCAAGTTTAAAAGTATCCAGCTTACCCTGTCCCATCGCCTTGATACTATAGGCATTTTTTAACCTGTACTTTGTAAAAGGATTCTTTTGGGTGCTGTCGGGGATGACATCAATCTCTGCTTTTTCCGCGCCCACCCAAAAGCTATTGTTGAACCAGGCTCTTTTTCTGCTGGAGTCCGGGTAATCAAGTATAATATCTGCATATCTCGCATAACGGGGGCCGCTTACCGTAGCGGTGTAATCCTTCACATTGACGTAGACCAGGTTGTTTTTGCCGTCCTGGTATCCGATGGTGAGGCTTTTGAGGGACAGCTGCTGTGGGAAATGTACGGTGACGTAGAAGCTGTCCTGGGAGAATGCGGAATGGGAGAGAAATATTGCCGATAAAAAGAAGACGTGTTTGAGGGATTGCATGGAATATGATTAAAGGCTGTCAAAGTATAGATATATTTGCACTTTGACAATACAGGGAAAAGTTAAAATTTATTTTTATGTATTATGAGGGAAGCTATTGACCAACAGATCAGGGACATTGAACGGAATAACCAGGTTGTGGTTTTATTTGCATGTGAATCGGGGAGCAGGGCCTGGGGTTTTGCCTCGCCTGACAGCGATTATGACGTACGGTTTATTTATGCTCAGCCGCTGAATAATTATATAAGCATTCGGGAAAGAAAAGACAGTATTGAACTGCCGGTTAACGAGGTGTTGGATGTGAATGGCTGGGATATCCGAAAAGCCTTGCAATTGTTCCTGAAATCCAATGCGACCCTGTATGAATGGTTGCAGTCGCCCATTGTATATAAGGAGAAAAGCAATTTTTCCCAGGAACTGAGAGACTTAATGCCTTCTTTTTTTTCCCATCGGGCAGGCTGTCATCATTATCTAGCTATGGCCCGAAATACTTTTGAAAATGATCTCCAGGGAGAACAGGTAAAGCTGAAAAAATACTTTTATGCGTTACGGCCGCTCCTGGCTTGTTTATGGATCATCGAAAACAGATCCGTTCCACCCATGGAGTTTGGTAAATTGCGTACACTTGTTACCGATCAGAATTGGAATGAAGCGGTAGACAGGCTGCTGGAACAGAAGAAAGTGGCCAATGAGAAAGATTTCATCAGCCCTGTAACCTCCTTGCAGCAATGGATTGAAAAGACCGTGGTTTATTGTAAGGAGCAGTCTGATGCTATAGAGCCGGTTAAGCATGATATAGCCCTATTGGATGTCTTATTCCGAAAATATATTGGAAACCATGACCTTTGAACGACTTATTCGGGAGCCGCAGCATCTTTTACTGAAATGCATCAGTGGCAGCAGGGCCTATAACCTGTCCTTACCTAGCTCGGACACGGACATTAAGGGCATTTTTGTTCTACCCCGTCCCGAATTGTATGGATTGACCTATACGGAACAGGTTTCCAATGCTACGAATGACGAAGTATATTTCGAGGTGGGACGTTTTATGGAGCTTCTTTCCAAGAATAATCCCAATATTCTGGAATTGCTAAGCACTCCTGATAAAGCGGTCTTATATCGTCATCCTTTAATGGAATTGATCCGACCCGAAGATTTCCTTTCCAAATTGTGCCTGGACACTTTTGCCGGATATGCCAAAACGCAGGTTAAAAAAGCCAGGGGACTGAATAAAAAGATGAACCAGTCCTTTGCCAAGGAGCGTAAGTCGGTGCTGGAGTTCTGCTACGTCGTAAAAGGCAATGGAACGGTGGCTCTTACTGAATGGTTGCGGGAAAATGGCTTCCGCCAAGAGGATTGCGGACTAGTCAACCTGACCCATTTCCGGGACGCCTATTTATTATATCATCAGGAGCAGATAAGCTCTGGCGAGAAACTTGCCGGAATTATTTCCGGTGGAGTTGCCAATGATGTGCAGCTTAGTTCGGTTTCTAAGGGTGCGGACCCGCTGGTAACTATGTGTTTCAACAAGGACGCTTATTCTGTCTATTGCCGGGAATATGGGGAGTATTGGACTTGGGTGGAGGAGCGCAATACTGAGCGCTACCGGAATACTGTATCCCATGGAAAGAACTATGACGCCAAAAATATGATGCATACTTTTCGCTTGTTAAATATGGCGGAGGAGATTGCGGTTCATCATCAGGTTGTCGTTCACCGGGAGGATCGGGAATTTCTGCTGCGTATCCGGGCAGGCGTGTATGAATATGAGGAACTGATCGGAATGGTGGAAGAGAAGATGATCAGCATTGAGGAAGCGTATAGTAGATCCTGTTTACCGGAAGCGCCGGATACTCAAAAGGCGGAGGAATTGTTAGTGAGGATAAGGGAGGGGTTTTATGAGTGAGGTTCTTGCTGGTCTTATTATTGAACCAATAATATTCCCAATCTTAAAAGATCAAAGATATTTCCATTTGTAGCCGCCTGCCGTTTCGTGCTTGCCTCTTAATGCGCCAATTACTGTTACACTGTTTACCCCAACTGCTTTTGCTGCTTCTTTTATACTGTCAAAGCGTTGCAGGGGTTTTCCTTCTTTTGTATATTGGCGGATAGGCCGCTGTCTGTTCTTTGCCCGGAGAGCTTCTCCATATTCATGACGGGACAAGTCGATTATGGCGGGGCCTTGCCCTTTTTGCCAATAAAATCCGCCAGCGCTCGACCTACTTTTTTGCATTACTTTGGATATCTCAGCATTTTTTATTCCTGTCGTTTTTGCCGCATCATTGATGGTAGGAAAGGTAGCGATACGCTGGCCATCCAGTTTGTATTGAGTCACTTTTTTCCCAAATGTTGCCTTATTTTTCTTTCGGCGCTCCGAAATTTTGTCAAGCATCGGGTTTATATCGATCTCAGATGCTTTGCCAAATCTCCAGATAAAGCCACCGGCTGAGTACTCGTTGCCTCTTGCCCGGTTACTGATATGACTATGATTAATCCCTGTCTCTTTGGAGGCAATAGCAATACTTGCGTAGGTTTTAATTTTTTTACCCTGCATGGAGTACTGTGTCACTTGTTTGTTGTTTCTCGGAAATAGAAGCCATGATTAAATTCGACGGGGTAATATTTAAGCTGTTTCCATCTTTGGCGAGTATCACCACCAGGTCGCTACCTGGTTCAATTGGCTTTTTAAAGCAGTGATAGACAAGCCTGGCTAAAGAGAAATTGTATTTTTGGTGGTATAATGTAACTGAAGTGCGTAAGAAATGGACATGGTCGTTCATAAACCTGTTTGGGGCTTTCACCAGCATAGGTTTAATTATTTTCTCGGGTTTTATATATACCCTGCCATCACTGTATTCAAGTTCATATTCCAGTCTTTTGATCCGTCCGTAATTCGAAACCTTGAAATACATTTCTAACCCTGGAATGTCCTTCCAGCGTTCTCCTTTGATATTCTCCAGTTCAGTATTCTGGTAGGGGTATTTTTTCATTTGAACCTCAAGATAATGCAAGTTGGGCAAATGTGGAAGTCGGGGATCGGATGCTTTAAATCGGTACGTAAATCAATAAACAGAATAAATCAGGGCCTGGGTTTTCTTGCCATAGTCAACAATAAGACTGGTAATAACACGAGGTTGGTGACAGTGCTAACGATAAGCGTCAGGGATGTGAGCCACCCCAACGCTTGAGTGCCTCCAAACCTGCTGAAACAGAAAATGATAAAGCCTGCAACAAGTACCATCGAAGTATAAATAATGCTGATGCCTGTGTGGCGTATGGTTTGTGCGAGTGTTTGCGGCACATTTAGATCGTAGGTTGGTAACTCTTGCTTATAATTGATGAGGAAGCGTATGGTTACATCGATTGCAATGCCCAGCGATACACTAAAAACAATTACTGTTGAAGGTTTGAGAGATATGCCAACCCAACCCATTACACCAGCTGTTACAATCAAGGGTACTAAGTTTGGAATAAGTGAGCACAACAAGATTCTGAACGAACGGAACAAATATAACATACACAGTGAGATAAATAAAAAGGCCCAGGCTATGCTCGATTTAAGTCCGTCAATAATAAAACCGCTGCCTTCTAAAAAAGTAACGCTACTACCCGTGAAAGTGACTTTATAGTGCGCGGTATCGAATATATTATTAGCATGTTGGCGGAGGTCATTGAGCATCAAAGGCAGCTTAATGCTGCCAATATCTTTCATATTTACACTTATGCGTGCAGCTTGTTTGTTGCTATCGATAAAGCCGCTAATCATCTTAGTCAGAGAGTTGTTAGGTGCTGCGCTTTTGTCTGTTTTAATTAATTTCACCAAAAAGACCATATCGAAATCGTTAGGGACAGAATAGTTATTACTGTCACCATCGAAATAGGCTTGTTTGGCAAATTTCAATCCCTCGACAAATGAGAGGGGGCGGCCAGTTTCGGGTCTTGTGCTTATATATTGCGAAAACTGGTTGATCTTTTCTATCGGCTTCAATGTTTGAAAGAGTCCATTCTTTCTTTTAGTATCTACTACTATCTCTAAAGGCAACATCCCATTAAAATTCTGTTCCATCCATTTAAGATCGGTATATATTTTATTGCTTTTGGGAAGATCGTCGACAACAAAGCCTTCGCGCTTTAAACGTAAGATTCCAAGTACTGCAACGGCACATATTACAAATGTGATGCCATATACCCATTTGCTGTGATGGAGTGCCCAGCGCTCTATCTTCATTAGTAATTTTTCCAAAAAGGCATTATCGAGATAACGCATTTGAAAGGGCTTAGGTACAGGTAAATAACTCAACGTGGCGGGTATAAAAATAAGCGAGATAAGAAATAAGGCCATGATATTGATGCCTGCTACTACACCAAATTCTTTCAGCAGGGCGCTTCGCGTAATTGCAAACACCGAAAAGCCGATGGCCGCAGTTATATTGCAGAATAAAGTAACTATGCTCATGCGTCCTACCATAGTGACTAATGCCTTTTCTTTATTATTTGTCTCTTTGTAGGCTGTATGATATTTGTTGAGAAAATAGATGCAATTAGGTATGCCTATCACCACCATCAATGGCGGAATCAGCGCTGTTAACAATGTAATCTTATAACCCAATAACACTATGGTGCCTAAACTCCAGGTTACGCCAAAACCTACTACCAGCAAGCTCATGAGCATAGCACTGAAAGAACGGAAGAATAGTAACAAGGTGATTGCCGATAACAGGAAAAATCCTACCATAAAATAATTCAACTCTTTCGATAACAGGTCGCCAACAGCTGTTCTGATATAAGGTAACCCGCTTATGCGGGTTTTGATGCCCGTTTTATTTTCAAAAACACTTACCGGCTTTAATATATTGTTCATCAAAGATGTACGTGCCTTGCTGTTTGTACTGTCTTTGCTCAACTGCAATGCCATCAGGTAGCTGTTCGCTTGCTCATTATATAACAAGCCTTTATAAAAAGGCAGGCTCTTAAACAGAGCTTTATCGCTATCTAAAGCTGCCTGATCTGAGTAAGGATAATGGAATATTTTGACCGCCTGCAGTTTGTTCAATGAATCATTTCGCTTCAAATTAATAGCTTCAGGTATACTGATAATGTCAAGTACCCCGCCTACTTTTTTGAGTTCCTGATGCAACTCAGCCATAGCATTAAAAAATGGTACTGTAAACAGTTTATTACTTTCTATACCCAACACTAACGTGCCTCCCTCATCACCGAATTGCTTACGGAAATTCTGATACTCCAGGTACTTGATATTATTGGTAGGCACCGCTTTCGCGAATTCATAGTCCATCTTGACCTTAGTTGCGTTGTAACCCATCCATGCAGTTGTTACTAATAATATCACCAGCAATGGCAACCGGAATTTCAAAATAAATAATCCGACTTTATTCCACATCTTGAGTTGGTTGAATTTTTAAAGATTGCGCAAATATAGTTGATGATTGACGATTTTTGGTTGAAACCTTCTTACTTTAAGAAAAAGTGCGACAATGTAAGTTGCTGATTTACATTAAATTGTATATATTAATTCGTGCGATAGACCAGGGTAAGGCAGGGATACGGAGGGGTGGAGCCAGGTTTTTTGGAACAGGCTGGTGACCGGTATTTCAAAGGGTGGCCTTACCGGACGGACTCGAACCGGACAGGGTTTATGCTTCAAAGACAATATGTTGGAGGATGGCGATTGGGTGTTAACCGAATTGCTACCTGGAGAAAAACCTGAGATAAAGATGATTTCCTTTTTGCAGGATCTACCCGTATTGGACATTGCCCAGCTTATTTATTAGCTGCCAAAACTGGGTAAAAAAAGGCACTTTTGGAGAGTGATAATTTTATTGGATGCCAAAAGCAACTTATCTGTCCTTCTTTTCAAAAGCCTGCGCCATTAGGTCTTGTTCACTGGTTGGAATATTGAAGTGTTTGGCTATTTTTTGCCAGTCAGTTACTGCTGTCTTCACCTTATCGATAATAGATTCAGTCTTTTCTGAATCGACTCTGAAATATTTTGCTACTGATCGCGCCAGGTCGTAAGCGAGTGAATTATCTGTGGCGGATATATTCAATGTCAGTCCGTTTCCGTGAGGTACGGGGTTAATATCGTATGCGGGCGATAGCGCCCAACCGCCGTTATGGAGTATAAAACCATGATTACGAAGATGATCGTCCGTATTTTTTATGGCGATACCAAATATGATCCTTCTCCATAGTTCTTCCAGGTCTCTATCGGCATTTGAACCTTGTTTAATAATAAATTCTGCAATGTCAAGGTAAGAAGCGCCAGTCTCTCCATCGCTGCGGCCCAAAAGTGTCATTGCTGAAGCAAAGTGGATACGGCTTCCGTCTTTCGTTCTGTCAAATCTTTTTGAAAGAAATGTATGGTGCTTGCTGTTGAATTTTTTGAGATCGCCGTCAGCTATATCTAAACCCGCCTTTTTCGCGAGCAGGTTTGCGACCATTTCCCAGCCGCCGATATCCATCCCATCGCGGACACTTGGGAATTTGGCGATCCACAGATTACCGCTGGGGTCTATTACGCTTGCTTTTGGCCTTGCTCCGCCAAGGGATGCACCGGGAGCGATCAGCATGCTGAGCCATTTGAGCGATTCCTCGTCATTCAATGCGTCCTTTTCCAGTTGGAGACTGGCAAATTCAAGCTCCCGCATCGATGCCCATGGAGGTGCGGTAAGGTTGGCATTATCGTTCAGAAATGGTCCTTCAGGCTCCATTTTGAAACGCAAGGCCCCCATTCGGTGCAAATCAAAGACTCCGAGTAGATAATCTTCTTCGAACAATGTTTTTTCTTTCCTTCCGGCCATCCTAGCCTGGATGGCTTCTCTTCTTGCCATCAGCACACGACCCCATCGGTCGGGAGATGAGTCCAGGAAAATGCCGAAATTTTTTTTCCCGGCATTGAGATACTGGGACCCGGCATAGAATTGCAGGTCTGGGTCAAGCCCTTGCGCACTTCCTTTGTCCAACCATCCCTTGTCATAGGCGAATGAAAATACTTCGTGTCCTTTTGTATGGACAACGGATAGCACTCCCATCAGCAAAGGGCCATCTAATCCCTTCCAATCAGCATATACCAGGATATCCATCTTGTGTTATTTTTTCTTAGGCCCTCTTTTTTTAGTCTCCAAGCCTGCGTCCTGGAGCCGCCTTCCGAGCACATCGTCAGATGCCAGTTTCAGGAGGTCGTTTTCCAGTCCGAGGGTGAATAGTACCTGTGCGTATGCACCCATCGCCACACTGGGCGCTCCTTTTTCTATCATCCATAAGGTGTTCCTGCCGATGCCTGCCCTTTCGCAGATCTGTTCAACAGTAAGCTTCCGGCGAAGCCTCGCGAGCTTTATATTTTCTCCAAATTCTGCCAGGATCTTTTCCAGTTTGGGCAGAACGGCAATTGTCTTAGCATTCATAATGTTTGTTATTGTAAACAAATATAGTTTTAAATGTTTGTTATAACAAATGTTATGGTAATATTGCCTGATTCAAAAAAAGAATCATGAATACAGAATTCGCAAATTTGTGAAATAAATTGATTGATTATCAACATATTATGCCATTATTAACTTATTTAATGTGTTTGCTGGCTGGTGATGCAATGAAGGGTGTTCCAGTAGGTAGCGAATATTAGACCAACCGCTCTTCCAAAACGCCTTTCCAGGTAATAAATCCCTTCTTAGGATCAGTATAGTCATGCCAGATCCGGCTGAAGTTGGGATGTTCCTGTTTAAGGTAATCCTGCCTGCCGCTTTTTTTAATTCCGGTAATAATTTCTTCTATCTGATCCAAGGTGACCCTTAGCGCCTCTCTTGATCTTTCTGTATCCCAGATATAGGTGGCTTCCTCACTATCGAGTGTTTCCCAGATAATATGATATTTCTTTTCGCCGGATAACAGAAACAAAAAGGAGAATGGTTGCAATACAAACCGGAGTTTTAATATAGATGTTTCATGTTTAGCCGATAAATATTTCAAATGCAGGTAGTGTTTGCATTTCTTTACATTCAGAATATCGTTTAGCAAGTCTTGTTCTGAACCGAATAAATCTTTGGCCGATGAATGATATTGACCTAGTAGGGTGTCGAATGTATTGGTTTTATTAATTAATGATCCCTCCTTGAGCCTGAAAATTTCTCTTTTTACAAACTCAAAGCATACACTTTCAATAAGGGTATTGTTTATGCAATTAATATCATCTGATTTGGCAGTTGCTGAAATGATAGCACTATCCGAAAACCGGACGGCAATATCTGTAGTGATCAATTTCTTTTTTAGCGTTTTGCTGAAATACTCCCGGATGGCGTCAAATTCCGGCCTTATGTCAGCATTTTCAATTTCAAAGATCAGTTCTTGATTGATTTCTTCTATGAATAGCGGGAAGGATATGCTGCCATATAAAAAATTTATTCTGGAGAACGGTACCTTCATGGTTTTCAGGACTACATTTTCAACCGGCTGCTTCCTCTTATCTTTTGCTTTTGCCGGTAGAGTCTGTTGTGTGGCTACTTGTTTTTTGAGAATTACAGATTTCAGAAAGCCGGCCGTATCGATGGTACGGAATTTTATCTTTTCTATGCCAGGAAAATAGAAGGCTGGATTAAGACTGAGTACAATATTGCTTTTGTCATAATGGTAGTCGATGATTTCGGCGGTCAATTCCCCGGTCTCGTCGTTATACCTGATTACCCTGATCTTCCAACAAATATCTGACAGAAACTGTTCTATGGGCATGGGCAGATCAAGGCAATCAATTGGAAAGGAGTTTTCGGGTGATTGGATATGAAATCTCCTACCATTGAAGAGAAGGATGATTTCTTCGAATGGTTTTATCTGCCCGGATTGTACCAGCTTTCGATAGTGCCTGTTGCGCTGTTTGAATAAGTTTTCTAAATATTCGATTCTAGCATCCCTGTAGTCATAAATAGCGGGTTTGACGGAACTGCGTTGGACCCTGCCAATATATTGGATAAGCTTTCCCTCGAAGGCGAACGGATACGCCAGTATCAAACAATCCAAGGCATCAATATCTGCTCCTTCACCCATGAATTGCCCGGTAGTGATCAATGCCTGGAAGTGGCCAGCATGGATTTGATTCAATTTCGACTTTCTTGCCTGAGCAGGATCGTCGCCGGTTATGGCAATCGTTTCCATCGAACTTTTAAGGTACTGTTGTAGAATAGCTACATGCGCTTTTCTTTCCGTTAATACAAGTACCCTTCTGCCGGCAGTAACTTCCCTTTTTATATCTTTAACGATCAACTCATTTCTAGCGGTATCATGAATGAGGATGTGAAGTAGGGTTTCAAGGTTGTCCGTTTTAGCATTGAACGGGGTAAATAGTCCCGTCTCCTGAATAGTTACCGATAGTTGTTTGCTGTGCTTTTCTTCTGTTGGGGAAAAGACAATCTGGTGAATTATTTTCCCGATATGAATAAAAATGAGCTCTTCGTCCTTGTTTTTTCGTTTGGGAGTGGCTGTAAATCCATACAGATAATATGAGTAAAAGTTTATTATCACTTCCCGGAATGTCTTGGCAGGGATATGATGGCATTCATCCACTAAGATTGTTCCGAAGGAATGATAGATTTTATCTGGTAAGCTGTCAGATTGCAAGCTTTGTATCATGGCAACGGTGATTTCGTTGCCAATCTCGCATTTCCCGCCTTCTATTTTTCCAATTCTGAATTTTGGTATTCCCAAAAATGATTGAATCCTTTCTATCCATTGATCGAACAATTGTTTCCGATGCACGATAATTAGCGTTGGTTGCTGTCTTTCTGCTATCATGTGTAATCCCATGATAGTTTTTCCGGCTCCCGGAGGCGCCACGATTACCCCAAAGTCTTTTGTATTTGTTGCCTCGACCGCTTTTCGCTGATATTCATCTAAAGAGATGATTGATTTGAATTGGACAGGTTCCAGCTTTACCCTTTTATCTTCAAACTGATAAGATATGTTCTGTTCTTTGCAATGTTTGATCAATTTGCCGGCAAAACCCCTGGGAAGAAAGACAAAGCCATCTTTTTCATACAGTGTTCGGAAATAGGGTTCTGTATTGTAGGTGCTTTTACCTGATTTCTGTTTGATCAGGTAGTCGACATTTAGGAAATTCAGGTTCTCCCGTAGATAACTTATCAAGGGAGGCGTTAGTTCATGCCGGGGAATTGTTATCTGATTTGTAAGAGTAATATGGATTTTTCCATCTGGGGATAGAGGTAGAGTAGGGGGATTACAAATCGGATTGTCCGATGTGTAAATTTTATCAAGTACTTCATTCAGTTTTTCAGGGGATACCTTTTGAATTGTTTGTAAGAATGCCCATTGATTCGGGAATGGTTCAAGGGTTTGGGGATCTATGAAACAGGCGTTTCCTTTTTCAAGAGCCATTTTCTGCAGGGGCAAAGCAATCAGATTGCCAAAGCCTTTGCCTGAATGGGAAGCCTGATTGGGAAATAGTCTGTCGAAATTTGAGTTTTTATCGAATGGCGAAATGATCCCGGAATTGGTTAAAAGGGTAAGAAATAGTTGCCTGCTTTTAGCTGCCGGGTAGGGGTTTTCAAAAAAGAGCCATATATGACCTCCCTGTCCGGATCTGGATCGCTCCAAATAGACAGGCAGTTGGTATTTTTCGCATTCTGCAATAAAGTTTTGACATTCTTCTATCCAGGTCTTCTTACCGGACCCGGATTGATCAAAATCCGCTGCTATGAACCAGGAGGTGTTGTCCTGCATTAAAGGGTAAATACCAATGGTGTCTTTACCTTGCAGATGGCGGACGAGCCAATTATCGGTCAGGGGCCTGTGGCTTTTAGCTTCAAAATTATCCAGAGTTCCCCCGGCAGCTTTATGCTGCTTGTATTCCTCCCAATCCAGGTCATAAGCAGGGAAATACCCAGCCTTTCCATTGGTCTCCCTCCGGACGGCATGAATATCCTCTCTCCCTTTAAAGAGCGCTTTGAAGATTGTACACTGATCCTGGATCGATTGTGTTTTTTCTATCAGTTTGCGTCAAATTTATATATTCGCAAATATATGGCATCCTAGCCTGAACGGGACCGGCTATCCCTTCAGCCAGTTAGGGTAATTAGTTCCTTAGATCGAGCTTGGTTTTGAAGGGGATAGGATGAAATAATATATTCATTCTTTTATTTAATTAAATAATATGCCTGACTTTGGTAAACAGTTACTGGCAATCTTGGGAGAAATCAAAGGGAGCGGCTCCTTTGTAAGCAGCGGGATCGAACCGTTTCTTTTCCCGGGCTTGCAGATCCGGAATGTAGATGAAATTGGGTTCCCTGTCAATGCCACCCAAATCAAAGAAATGATCAAAGTGGCTCATCAGGCTCCTTTTGGGAAAGGTAGCAAAACGGTGCTGGATAAAACGGTAAGAAATACCTGGGAGATTGATGCCGATCAAATAAAATTCGTTCATAAAGGTTGGGGGAAATTTGTCGAAAGCATTGTCGAAAAAATAAGTCCTGCTTTAGGCCTTGAAGGGCTTTCGGTTTCTGCAAATTTGTACAAGCTGCTGATTTATCAGAAAGGTGGCTTTTTCCTGGCCCATAAAGATTCCGAGAAAGAACGGGGAATGTTTGGCACGCTCATTATAGGCTTGCCTTCCAGGCATACGGGAGGTGAACTGGCTGTACGATTTGATGGACGCCAGGAAATTATTGACTTTTCTGGGCCGGCCAGTCAATACGAAATACCATTTGCAGCATTCTACGCTGATTGCGAGCATGAAATTATGCCCATAATATCTGGATACCGGGTTTGTCTGGTTTATAATCTCGTTCAAAATGACGGCAAGAGAAAAGTTCAGCCCCAACCGATGGGGGATTCAGTCAAAAGGCTGGCTGCTGTTTTGAAAGCCAGCGAAAAAGACCGTGATATTCCAAAAATTGTGCTGTTGGGGCATCAATATACGCCATCCAACTTTACTATGAAGGCCCTGAAATTGAATGACCGCCTCAAAGCAGAATCACTTATCCAGGCAGCAGGGCATGCAGGTTTTTATGTGAAGCTGGGTTTGGTTACCTCCTATCAAACGGGCGAACTGGAGATGAAGGATAGTAAAAGGCCGACCTCACTGTATAGCCGTAGAAAAAGCTATTATGATGATTATTATGACGATGAGGATTTGACAGAAAATGGAACGATGGGTGAGGTATACTATGGGCATGTAGGCGTAGAGCACTGGATGGAAGAAGGCGTACCGCCTTTGAGAAACATAGAGTTTGATGAAATGGACCTCGTAGCGCCAGCAGCCCTTAATGAAGGCGAACCCATTGAAAAAAATGCAGAAGGCTATACAGGCAACGCCGGCATGGAGATGCAATATTGGTATCATTACGGCGCCGTTTTCCTGTGGCCCCAAAAATGCCATTATGATATGTTGATCGGTCTTGATACGGATAATCAATTGGAATGGATTGACTATTATAACCAGCGCTGGAGTGTGCTCGGGCAGGCCGATATTAATATCACGAAAAAACTGGTAGGGGCAGGTTTGCAGGAGAGCGACCTGACAGAAGATATAGACTTTAGTCCATTGGTGGATTGGCTGATAAATCTACAGGATGAAAAATATTTATCAGGAAAGGGCGCGATAGCTTTGACGAATCATTTTACTCATATTCCTGTTGACAAGTGGATAAATTTGTTTGAAAAATACTCGACCGACCATTTTGAAGATGTTTTCTCCGCTGCCGCTGATAGAGGAAAAACAGCGATTATCAATCATCTTATCGCGATACTTACCAAGCTGCGTGCCTGGAAATTCCCTACGTATAAGACCTTTTTGGCAAACCAGACCGAAAAGCTGCCTGCTTATCTGAAAGCGCTGAAACTAACTGCCAGCAGCGAGAAAGAAGCTGTAAGAAATATTTTACGGAACCTGTTGCAAATGGATATCGGGGAGACCAACAATAATGCCGCCTGGCTCAAAGAGACAACAGACGCTTTTACGAAACCACTAACAAAGGATTACGTGAATGAGGTCCTGGTGGCTGAAATACTGGAATCTGAGAAAAAATCGGATCTCGCTAAACAAATATTGGCAATTTGTAAAGGGAATCTGAAGCGGCGGGTACAGGATCGACCGAAGCCTCCGACCGACTGGGCAAGGTCCTTACCAAAGAGCGCCGGCGGTTATAAGGAAGTTTGGGACATCTTAGCTGATTTCTTGAAGTCCCCAACTCTGCAGGTCTTCGAGTACCAGGCTCTACAGACAAACCGGAAAGAAATGGAACATGCCATCAGAAATGTAACCATTGACATTAAAATGGAAACCATCCGAAAAGGGTCACCCCATTCGCTAAGACTTACCAAAACCCAGGATGCGTATCTGAAAGAACTGGCCAAGTGGAAAAAAGATGTTGAATTGTTAAAAAAAGCGGAGGCTTGGTGAAGAATTAAATTTAATGATTACATGACTGGCGAAAGAAAGGGTTTGTCAATCTCGATAGAATGGAAAATCCAATTATCCCCTTCGAAGAAAATGTATCTTGTATGTTGCTATTTTATGATAGGGTAGGAGCCAGACGAAACGGGTATTGGAGGATTATGTTTGAATGACTTTCGATTTGTCTAATTTAGTTCAGAGGCGGGGATTCGTCGGCTAAAAGCTTCCATTATACCAGAAGGATTTCAGAGGATTTCATTTTTTGTCAATCATAACGTAAGGATTTAGGCCGGCCGGCTGGTTCCTGCAGAAACATTGGTATAATTTCAGGAAGGCTGAAAAGGCTGTTCACTAAAATGATGTGTTCACGGAAAATGAACACTGAGCATTGATGAACGGTGGTTGCCTTATATGACAAAACCTCCCTTCACAGGAGGTTTTGCTTTATTTAACCGGCCGTTATCTTGCGGCTGGTTTGGTCAGATACCAACTGGTACTGTTCAAAAGTCAGGGAAGCGGAGGCTCTTCCGGCCGTGAGTGTTCTTAGCGTCGTGATATACCCGAATAATTGGGATAAGGGCACGGCTGCCTGGATACTCTGTACGGCAGGCTTTCTTTCCACCGCCTTGATGATACCGCGGCGCCTGGTAAGATCTCCGGCTACCATGCCGGTATATTCCTCTGGAAGTGCGACCTCCACACACATGACCGGTTCCAGCAATTTCGGTCCGGCCTGGACGGCTGCCGCTTTGAATCCGATATGCGCTACCTGTTCAAAATCCAATGCATGGGAATCCTTCTCGTGGATCTCCCCATCAAATAGCCGGATGCGCATCGACTCCACTGGGTAACCGGCCAAAACTCCTGTGCTCATGGCTGCTGTAAATCCCTTCCGGACGGAAATGATAAATTCCCGGGGGATTACTCCACCCCTGATCTCATCGACGAATTCCAGTCCCGGCTCTCCATCTGCACGCGGTGACAGCTCAAAATGGATCTCCGCAAAGTTGCCGGACCCGCCGTTCTGCTTTTTATAGGTGGCACAATGCGTAACTGCACTGGTAAACACCTCTTTATAAGCAATCTGCGGCTGGCCCTTGTTGACCTCCACATCGTATACACTCCGCAGCTTTTCCAGCACGACTTCCAGATGCAGTTCTCCCATGCCTTTGAGGATCGTTTGCCCGGAGCTGGCGTCGACTTCTACCGAAAGGGTAGGATCTTCGTCCAATAGTCTGGATAACGCCTCACTCAATTTCACGCTTTCTTTCGCGGATCTGGCCTCGATGGCATATCCGATCATGGGTGCAGGGAACCGGATTGTTTCCAATACAACCGGGTGACTGGTCGCCGATAAGGTATCTCCGGTCCGGACTTCTTTTATACCCAGCATCGCTCCGATATCACCTGCCTGCAATTGCTCTACAGCCTCATACTTGTCCGACATGATTCGCAGTAAGCGGTTGACACGCACGTTTTTACCGGCCCGGCTATTCCATACCGTGTCCCCGGCGCGAAGTGTACCTGCATAGACTCTAACCAGGCTTAGTTTGCCGGTATAGTCATTCGTCAGGATCTTAAACACGAGCCCGGCGAAAGGACTCTCTTTCCCGGTGGCCAGTTGTACCTCCTGCTCTGTATCGGGCCTCGTCGCTGTTACAAACGGCACATCTTCCGGAGCCGGCAGGTATAATACGGCGGCATCGAGGAGCGGTTGCATCCCTTTGTTTCGGTAAGCGGCTCCGCATAATACCGGTATCAGCTTTCTTGCTACTGTTGCCTGCCGCAGCGCGATCCGGATAGTTTCAGCCGTAATGGCTGAGGAATCCGTAGTGTATTGCTCAAACAGGCCTTCATCCACCAGCGCCAGTTCTTCTAAGAGTCGCTTGCGCGCCTCTTCGGCCGCCGGTAATAGGACGGATGGAATGGTTGTTGCCTGATAGGTCTTCCCGTCCTGGCTATTATCCCACACAAGAGCCTGCATGTTGACCAGGTCGATGACCCCTGCAAAGGCATCTTCAGACCCGATGGGTAGCTGAACGGGAACGGCATTGGCTTGCAATTTTTCCCGGATATCTGTCACTACATTTATAAAGTCAGCGCCTTGCCGATCCATCTTGTTGATCAAAATGATCCGTGGCACCTGATATCTGTCGGCCTGATGCCATACCGTTTCGGACTGCGACTGGACCCCTGATTTCGCACAGAAGACGGCTATCGCCCCATCCAATACGCGCAGCGACCGTTCTACCTCCGCGGTAAAATCGACGTGCCCGGGTGTGTCGATCAGAGTAATGATATATCGATCGCCGGCATAGTTCCAATAAGTAGTGATGGAAGCCGATGAGATCGTGATGCCTCTTTGCTCCTCTTGCGGATCGGTATCCATCATGGTATTGCCTTCATCGACATTGCCCAGTTGATGGGTGAGTCTTGTATAATAAAGAATTCGTTCGGTGACGGTGGTCTTGCCGGCATCTACGTGAGCCATGATACCAATATTTCTGCGTTTCATAATTTGACGATTGTAAAAATTGAATAAAAAAACCTCCCGCTTGGTAGGGGAGGTCGCACAACATGCCGATCTACCTTCCCTTATGGGGTGAAGACACTATTACATATTTTGATGTTCCGATTCATGTTGTGTTGCTTAGGTTGATGATGACTGTATAATCTTACCAGGGGAGACAAATAAAAAAGGCCGCTTTTAGTAAAGAGGCCTGCATACTATATAAAAATAGGAATACTAACCTCTTAGGTCCGGGAATGAGCTTGCCTCCCCGTTCTTAATAAAGACGATATGCGTACTGGCAATAACCGCCCGGATGGCAGT
This sequence comes from Puia sp., assembly GCA_035555335.1. GTDB lineage: Bacteria > Bacteroidota > Bacteroidia > Chitinophagales > Chitinophagaceae > Puia. Next base: position 153,451 of record DATMGS010000014.1, on the reverse strand, counting down.
TGTACCTGATTGATATGTGAAGATGGTGAGCATGTTGTTTTGCTAACACTCGGGGTGTTAGCGGGTGCAAAAGTATATAAAAAAGGGGGATTGGCAAATATTGTCGGATCATATTTGTATTTTCTGGCGACTCCTGATCAATCCCTTAAATTTTTGTTCCTTTTCCTAAGAATCTGGTCATTGCCAGATTCTTAGGAAATTGGCGGATAGAATCTCCCGATACCGAAGACGTGGAGATATATAAACTGGAAGGTGAGGCTTATTCTCTCCAACAAAAGGGGAAAAACATCCAATATGAATTCTCATTAGCAGAATTTAAAACTATGGTTGATTTCAAAGAAATCTTGTAGAAGCCTTTGGTAGTAAATCTTCTTACGTTCATTTCTTCGTCAAAATAGTTTGCAATTCCATAAAAAAAGAGATATCTTTTGTTCTTAAAGGACCAACAGTTCTCTGCATGACCAATCAACAACCCGATGTTAACACCGACCAACTTGCTGCAACCCTGAAGCAAGCAAATAAAGTGATTCAATCCCGCTTTGTTTTCATAGCGCTGTTGGTCATTGTTGCTGCTTGCCTATTATACAGCAAAATAAAGCCATATCGGGAAGACAAGGGCAGTGCAATTGCGCAATGTCTTAGGACACTGAGAAAGATGAGAGATACTTCCGATTTGAAAGGGTTTATTATAAACAATAAGTGGGATGTTGCATTAGTTGACGAAATTGTCGATGGTAGGCTATTGTATACGTTGAGAAAATCTAATTTTGAAGATCGTATGCCTATTATTGATGCTCTCGATAAATTTGCTGCTTTGAGGGTTTCTGACCCGGAGCCTGTTGACGTTTTCAAGCAGTCAACAACGATTGGAGGTATAAATATTCCAATAGTGTCTTGGTTATATTTTGTGCCATTTATCTTGTTGGTGTTTTTCCATGATCTGGTGCGTATTATTGAGCATCGTCGGATCGTACTCGAAAAATTTAAAGATGCCAGGGTCGAGGAATGGCGACAGGGACCTGGTTTATTAGGTTTTCAGGTTTATCCCGGACAAGATGGTATATTGAAGATCACCAAAATGATCGATGACTTACTTTCGTTCATTTTATTGTTAACGCCGTTTCTATGTTCATTAATATTAATAAAACTCATTTCTTATTTTCAGGCTGAGCTGTGGATACTAGTACTAGAATTTGCATGTGTAATAGTAATTGGCATTGACCTACTTATTCTATTCAAGCGGGAGAATATCCTACGGTTCTCTACGTTCTTTGATATATATGTTGGAAAGAAATATTTTCGAGCACCAGGAAAAAGATACATTCCTATGATCAGCTGGATTTTAGTTCCGGTATTAGTATTTTCTTTTTTGATAGTGTACACCTTATCTTTGCCTTATTGGGGTAAAATAAAAGATTATAATTATATCCTGCTTATAACAAGCATGTCAATTCTTTTATCTGCAAGTCTATTTTTAGGCAACTTGTATCCTGGCAATGTATTATTAAAGAGGGTACGATTTATACTAATTGCAGTAAATCTTTACTGGTTGGCAATAATACTTTTTGTATTTTATATTCATGAGCCACTCAACTCACTTTCAAACCCCAATTTAACTTTTGGATTGAGTAAAATATCCTGTTTCGTCTCTACAGGGGCATTCATAGCAACATTTTATCTTTGGCCAGTTTATAGAATGAAGGCCCCTGGCTAGAAAATAAATAGGGCGATTCTTAAATGCGAGAGGTTATTATATGGAACATAATAGCAGGCACTGAAAGAATCAAATCCAGCTTCTTTTAGGGAAATGAGTAATTCTGTTTCGGCCAAATAGCTTAAAATAGTTTTATTAAGGTCTAATTCAACTTTTTTTCCTTTCCTTCGGGATCTTGATAGCCACTTATTCACCTACAAAAAGTTGGGGGATATGCGTAGAACAGTTCGGAGTAAATTCACAGAGAATATTGGAACTTATTTTTTTCAGGATAAAAGACCTCCAGTTGTTGATTGCTGGGAAATAAACATTTCATCGGGAGTAGTGGAGAAGCAACGGGAAATTATACTCGAATGATGTTCAAGATTATTTAATGCTGATGATATTTTATCATCATCTTCAGGTCCTGGAGGGACAAGGTATCAATCTTTTTGTGCAGCATGCGGTGACAGTTGCTGCAAACAAGGCCCAGATCATCTAAGGTCGTCTTCGTCTCGACTTTGAATTTTGATAGGGGAGTTAGGTGGTGGCATTCAATGAAGCCTTTGCCAATATTGCCATAGAACTCTTCAAATACAAAGATGCAGGCTTCACAGGTGAGTTTACCATGTAAGAGTATAGCCTGATCTTTTTTCCGCTTTACGATTTCCTTGTTACGCTCCCGGAATTTGTGTAGTTTATATAGAACTTGACCTTCCACTACGGCATCGTCCTGGGTTACTTCGTCTTCTTCTATAGTGTAGATCTTGCGTTTAAGGTCTTCGTCTGCGACGACTTTCCTTATTTCGGAAGCGATGGATCTTAGTTCGCCTTTTTTATTCTGGAATTTTTTGAACATTTCTTCATCAAGTTTGGAACCACCGGTCATACCTTTTCCTGTGTAGTTAGGATCAAAGGGTAAAAAGTTACATAGCTTTAAGGTTACGCCATTGGGGTTTCTGAATTTCTCTTCATCAGGTTTGATATAGAATAAAGGGAGGGAATTCAAGATTTTACTAAGCTCGATGATGTTCGGATTTTTGGCATCCAAGCTTCCTCTTGTAGGAGAGAAGTACAAGTCGAGGGCTAAAATTATTTCGTCTCTATGCCATTTGGGGTTGCGCATGGGGGAGTAATATAAGGATTTTTGGGGAAGCTGGAATAAATAAAGACGTTCGACGAGGGGGACTGGGCGGACTCGAACCCGCGACCGGAAGTGCTTCGCTTGCATATGTCGGAGAGGTTGAGATAGGGTGTTAACGAATTGCTGCCTGATGGTAAAGAAACTTGAGTGAGTATAAGTTCTTTAGCAGATTTTTGTAAAGTATATTATTTTCGCTTGCTGAAGATACCTCTATTACAATACTATTTCGAAAATGTCTAGACTAGAAACAAGACTCAATAAAGAGCACTCGCAGAATTGCTCTGGTATTTTACTTAATGAAGGAACAATTCCTGTTCTAAAAGAAAATCATTATTACATCGAAAACTTGTCGTTGGATGGCGATGCTCCTAAACAGTTTATCCGAGCATATTTTTATGAAGAGGGGAGCAGGGTACGAAAGAATAGTTTGGATTCCTGGATCCCTTTTATTGCAAAAACTGCTGAAAAGTGGTATCCACATGAGTCTGTAATAGAGTATATGATAAATAGAATCGGCTTGGTTCTTGGCTTGGGCATGAATGAGGTTAGATTAGTAAAAGCGAATGGCCAGATCCGATTTTTAAGCCGGTATTTTTTAAATAAAAACGAGAGGTTGGTCCATGGCGCCGAAATATGTGGAGAGCATTTGAATGATACGGATTTTGCTAAAGAGATTGCTGAAAATAAAAATACTGCCAGGGAGTTGTTTACTTTTGAATTTATAAGGAATTCCATACAGTCGGTCTATCCCAACTTTTGCGATATTATTGTAAAGGATTTGGTAAAAATGATTGGTTTTGATGCAATTGTGGGCAATAATGATCGGCACTTCTACAATTGGGGTGTGGTCGATAATTTGAGAAAGACGCAGAAAAAACCTAAATTTGCACCCATTTTTGATTCTGCAAGGGGGCTTTTATGGAATACAAGCGATGAAAATGTAATTAAACATTACCAAAATCTGAACATTGGTGGCAAAAAAGTTGTAAATTATGTGGAGAAGGCATACCCAAGGGTAAGTATTGAACAAAACAAGGAAGCCAATCATTTTGAGCTTATACATTTTATTAAGCAAGATAAAATTGGATACAAACATGCCATTGACCAATTGGCATCTATTGAAAATGAAATCCGGGTATTAAAAATGTTACAAAAGGAATTTTATCCCTTTTTTATACGCGAAAGGAGCGAGTTAATAACATTAATTTTAAAAATGCGTTTTAAAAAAGTAAGAGAGGTGTGATATGATTAATAAACTAAAACGGTTATTTAACAAAAACCCTGATGATCAAGCAGGTCATGTGCCATTGAATGAAAAAGTGACATTTATTCTTGTCGTGGATGATATTAAACTAGCAGAATTGAAAAGTGAAAATGGTGAATGGGTATTTAAGTACACGGAGGAATTTAAGAAACATGTAGATAAATACAATTTGATTGTTGGTTTCCCCGATATTCATAAAGAGTACCGTAGTGAAAATCTTTGGCCGTTTTTTCAAATACGTATACCTGGTTTGAAACAACCCTCTGTACAGGCTATCTTAAAAAATGAGAATATTGATCAGCAAAATGAGGTGGAGCTTCTGAAGCGATTTGGTCGGAAAACTATTGCGAATCCATATGAACTCCAGTTGGCTGGCTAGTAAATTAAAGGATTAGGATGGTCGTCACTTTAGGTGAGGGTTTCTCCCGACCTGGTACCTCTGCGTCTATTTATTTGCTCTACTAATTTATGAATGTCTTCTTTATCCGGGCTCGGGTAAAGATTATTCAGACAATGCTCTAAAATGCCATAAGCATCCAATAAATCATCTTTAGTCAAGGGCGTGCCATGACTGCCCGAGTTGCCTATCCATTTGATGGCAAGGAGGCAATCTGCTATTTCCTTGTTTTCATGCTGATACAATTCAATTCGCTGGTGTAAACTGTTTGCTTTGGGTACTTCTAATTTATCCAATAGGGTTTCGAGAGATCTTCTTATTGCATTGGCGGAGGACGAAGTATCTGACCAATAAGCACTGAAGGACTGATCGATGTCGGCTATGATTTCCGAAGGAATGGATTTGTTGAGCTGAAATAATCGTAAACAGGGGTTAAAAAAGTTTGGATAAAATCTTTTATACTTTTGCCCTTCGTATTGCTTACTTACTTTTACCCCATAGGTGAAATACCCAACGTTACCGGTGGTCGCATATTCTTTATGACACTGGGGGCATACCAGGTGAGTAGTATAATAATCGTTGCTATTGACGATAGGTTTTTCCTTAACAGATAAATTACTGCTGGGGCAGTCCGAGCATAACCATGGAGTGACGCTGTACTCAAAATATTCTGTTTTCCAAATTTTCCGATCCATAAAGATTATGTTATAGATGTTTGGTTTATTTCAGTGTTTTGAATAGCTGATCGATCTTTTTTTGGCATTTATACAACTCTTTACGTAAGCCGAGGATTTCCTCCCAAACCTGTCTGGCTGGCTGGCGTTTTGGGGGATGATTAATCGAGTTGGATTCGTAGGTGGAAAACTGGAGATCGAATTGTTTTTTTTCTAATTCTTCTATATTTTTAATTGCATGAATATCTTTCCATTCTTTCCTATCCAGTTTCTTCCCTTGCCTATATTCCTGCAGGACAGCGACCAGCAACGAGACGTCATCGTCAGAAAGCCGATGACGAGCAGATTGGCGACTGCCGAGTTCGGCTGCATTCAAAAGTAGTACCTGCTCGTAATTCGCGTTGTTATTTAGTATCAGAATGGCCGTAGCTACGCGCGTCCCGTAAAAAAGTTTGGCAGGAAGTGCGATCACTGCTTCAAGGATGCCGTTTATGACCAATTTTTCTCTTAAAAATGCCACTTTCCCTCGATGGGACAAAAAACCCGCTGGTACAATAATGGCTGCCCGGCCTGTTTTACTAAGATGGTCCAGAGAATGGCAAAGGATATCTATTTCGGAACTAATATCACAGAAGGAGGAAGCCCAATAACCGGAAGGGATATATTTCATTTCATGCCGAGGTAATTCGCCGAAAGGGGGATTGGTCAATATGAAGTCGAACTTTCTATCCGGATGGCTACTGATAATGTCTCTGACGGCGATGTCAATATCAGGTGCCCCCAGCATCAAGGCCTTGATCCGGGATAACCTATAACTGAATTCATTATCAACATTAGCGGTGATGTTAAAATCGCTGCCCTCTGTACCCGCATACGATAGAAGGAGTGAATTATCGCGGCAAAAAGGGTCATACAAGCTACCTTTTTTTTGCTGTGGCAAACTATTGGTAAGAAGATTCACAACTTCTCGGGGAGTAAATATACGATGAGGAGCATTAATAGTCGAAGAGAAGTAGAGTTCCAGCGTAGAAAATAGATTGGCGATGTTGCTTTTGCTCCATACCCAATTAAAGCTGAAGGTTGTATACAATTTGTGGCAGATCGTCTTTAATAACTCTGCATCGAGGTTCTGAATTATTTCTTTGTTGAGGCATAGTTGTTGAATATTTTTTTTAGTTTCGATAACGGCAATTGACTTTTCCACGTGTTGCTTAAGCACGATTGCCGGTGACTTCGTCACTGACTTATCGATCCTATGTTCTTGATCGAGAAATGCCCAGTTTGAATTACCCTGGTCGGCTTGATCTGAAATGTATAACCAGAAAAGTAAGGTTAGGAACAATTCGTAACAATACAATTCATCGATTCCTTTCTGCCGGAGGAGGGGCGTGTATTCGCGGATTATATAGTCAAATCGTTGGTTCATTTTTTATTGTTTATGTTGGGCAGGGGCCCGTAGCATTTCCCAGATATAAGCGTCCCTATGTTCCTGCTGTTTACTGAGCAGTTGTTTCAATAATCGTTCTTCCTGTTTGACTGTTGCCACTATTTCTATGATTTTTTTTTGTATTTCCAGGGGAGGGATTACTATTTCACAATTTCCGAGAGCGGCTTTGCTAAGAGAGGGAATGGTCGTTGTGATGGACCTGCTGAGCAAATACTCTTTTGCTTCCGGCTGCTGGAGATACCATTGCAGAAATTCAGGCAAACATTTTTCACGATAGACCCTGATTACAAAAAAGGAGGCGGATGCGATACATCGAGGATGTTCATCGTTGAAAATAAAGGTGGCAAATTTTATCCCTTTATTGGCTAAGAGCAAATCTCCCTTTTTAAGCAGGTGATTTCTTGCCGCCCAATCGTCTATATCAATATATTGACCGATTGCCAAGACTTCATCCTGAATGTCTTTTGGTTGGAGTATGGCAATTGGCCCCTTGTCCAGTACTTTGATACCATTCCGGAGGGTGAAACCCGAGGAAGAATCGGCGATATCCTTGAAGAAATATGTTTTTCCAGAGTGCATAGTAAATCAAAGGTAGTATCTATATTGCATTTCCCATGCAGCGTAGTGCAATTTTATTTTATTACAAAACCTTATGATAATGCCATGAGTCTAAATAATATATTGATAGTAAATCATTTATGAGAATACTCGATTTGTATATTTAAAAAGCTGTTTGGGGAAGGCTAATTGTTATAACTACTATCTAGGTTGTAGTCAAAGAAGTCTTCATAGAACTGATAATTGAAGTTTATGCCGCGGAATCGCTCCAGTATCGCCTATTTCTATCTTCGGTATCTTCTCTCATTTTTACGAGAAATTACTTGCATCCTATTAATAACGATCAAATATGGAATATCAATATATAAATTTCTATTATTTTTTTTGAATATTTCTACAAAGGTTCATATCTTCACTTTGGTGCCAATCTTAAAATTGGTAATAATTTGAATAGATCTACAAGTGATTTTTATTTAGTCAAGAATATTGCTTCTTTACAATTTGGCTTCTATTCCAAGCCTATTGAAAAGGGTGATATTATGTATTTGCAAGCCAAAAATTTCAATGAATTAGGAGATTGGAATGCCCAAATAGATACTTGGCTGGATATCAATGACAAATCTCAGGGTCATTTATTACAAGACGGAGACATCCTCTTTGTAGGGAAGGGGATGCGGAATTTCGCCTGGACGTATTACGAAGAGATGGGGAAGGCGATTGCTTCGTCCATTTTCTTTGTCATCAGGCCGGATAAACGAAAGATCATCCCCGATTACCTCACCACTCTCTTCAATACCCCCAAATACCAGGGCCAGTTCCAGACAATGGGCGCCGGCAGCTCTATCCCTTCCATCCGCAAAAATGAACTCGAAGACCTGATTATACCGCTGCCATCCCTGGCGGTCCAGGAATCAGTCGTTGAAATAAGCAAACTCCATAAAGAAGAACTCGCATTGACGGGACAGATCATTGCCGAAAAGAATAAATTATTTCAAGCTGTATTAAAAAACGTGATAAATATATAGTAATGGAACATAAAATAACCCAGGCGGAAATAAATCAGATCGTATGGAAAGCATGTGATACGTTCAGGGGGGTATTGAGCAGCGGCCAGTATAAGGATTACATCCTGACGATGCTGTTCGTGAAATACGTGTCAGATGTTTGGAAGGACAAAAAAGCTTTCTATGTCCTGAAATACAAGGGTGACAAGGTTCGAATAGACAGAGCCCTAGCCAATGAACGGTTCAAGCTGCCTGAAAACGCCACCTTCGATTATCTCTACGAGAACCGGAACGACGTCCAACTGGGGGACCTGATCGATCGGGTTCTGGAACAAATCGAAGACTCAAACCGCCTCAACCTGGCGGGTGTCTTTCGCAATATTACTTTTAACTCAGAAAGCAACCTAGGGCAGACAAAGGACAGGAATCGCCGGCTCAAGAACTTGCTGGTAGACTTTGCCGCTATGGATCTGCAGCCTTCCCACCTGGATGGCAATGATGTGATCGGGGATGCCTATGAATATCTAATCTCTATGTTCGCGGGAGACGAGGGAAAGAAGTCGGGCGAGTTTTATACACCGAGTGAAGTGTCAACATTGCTGGCCAAACTGCTGGCTCCAGATCCTGGCAACAGACTTAGTGATCCTGCCTGTGGGTCGGGATCTTTGTTGATCAAACTCGCAAAAGAAGTCGGTACAGGTAATTTTTCTGTCTACGGACAGGAGGTGAACGGTAGCACCTGGGCCCTGGCCCGCATGAATATGTTCCTCCATGAAATTGACAATGCTATCATTGAATGGGGAGATACGCTGAATAATCCCCGCCTGTTGGAGGGGGATCACCTGATGAAGTTCAACGTCGTGGCCGCCAACCCTCCATTCTCTCTGGATAAATGGGGCGCGGAGAATGCTGAGGCTGATCAATATGGTCGATTTCACCGTGGAATTCCTCCCAAGAGCAAGGGGGACTATGCCTTTATCAGCCACATGATAGAGACGACCTATGAAGACATCGGCCGGGTGGGTGTGATCATGCCGTATGGTGTTCTGTTCAGGGGCAGCAGTGAAAGAAAGATCAGGCAGCAATTGATCGAAGAAAACCTCCTGGAAGCGGTCATCGGCCTGCCCGCAAACTTATTTTTCGGGACTGGCATCCCGGCATCGATTCTGCTTTTCAATCGTGCCAAGGGCCGTAATAAGGACGTGTTGTTTATCGATGCCAGTAGGGATTTCGAAGCAGGAAAGAACCAAAACAAGTTGCGGCACCAGGATATTGCCAAAGTAGTAGCTACCTATAAAACATTTAAGGGGGCAAAGCCGCTAACAGGTGAAGTGGGCGCTGTCATTACCGATAAATATGCCTATAGGGCCACGCTAAAAGAGATTGCTGACAATGATTACAACTTGAATATCCCCCGCTATGTAGATACGTTCGAGGAGGAAGAGGAAATAAATATTCCGGCTACGCAGGCCGCAATAGCGAAGTTGAAGGCGAAGCTGGCGGATGTGGAGGATAAGATGGAGGCATATTTAAAGGAGTTGAAGTTTTAAAATACACAAGAAAGATGACTACTAAAAATGCACATAGAAATGGGTATAAGCTTACCACTCTAGGGTGGATCCCCGAGGAGTGGGGAGTTGATTTACTTGATAAATTGGCGAAAAGAGGAAGTGGACATACTCCTAATAAAACCTTTGATAAATATTACAATGGTGGAATAAAATGGGTGTCGCTTGCGGATTCATGTAGATTGGATAATGGATATATTCATGAAACCGCAAACAATATATCTGAGGAGGGGCTTATGAACTCTTCTGCCGTGCTACATCCGAAAGGTACAATATTGTTGTCTAGGGATGCAGGTGTAGGTAAAAGTGCTGTAATGGCAATTGATATGGCTGTCTCACAACACTTTATTACCTGGACATGTAATGGACAATTAGATAATTGGTTTCTCTATTATTTTTTGCAATCAAAAAAAGAATATTTTGAAAGACATGCAGTGGGCTCTACGATAAAAACAATTGGATTGCCATTATTTAAGAGGCTAGAGATTGTAAAACCTCCTCTGACAGAGCAACGTCGAATAGCCGAAATTCTCTTCACCTGGGATGACGCAATTATCAAAACTCAACAGTTTATTAAAATTCTGGAAAAAAGACAAAAAGGATTAGCGCATGTCCTGCTCACTAAGAGGAAAAGGTTGAATGGATTTAAAGGTAAATGGAGGAAGCGGGAATTGGGGAGTTTATTTACCGAGAGAGTAGAAACAGGATATGTATGGTTACCTCTTTTGTCCATTGGTTCTTTAGGAGTCTATCCACAATCTGAGTCAGAAAAGAGGGATAATTCAAATGAAGATAAGTCAAAATATAAAAGAATATGTCCTGGTGATATTGGCTATAATACAATGCGCATGTGGCAAGGAAGAAGTGCATTTTCTTCTTTAGAAGGATTAGTAAGCCCTGCATATACGATCATTACGCCTAATAAAGGAGAACATTCCCTGTTTTATAGTTTTCTTTTTAAAACGCCTTTCATTATAAATAAATTTTTCAGGAATTCTCAAGGTTTAGTAGAAGATACGCTTAATTGTAAATTCAAAGATTTCTCCATAATTAAAGTAAATACTCCCAACTATGATGAGCAAGTGGCCATTGCGAAGGTATTACAGAAATCTGAGGAATCGATAAAGCTATATAAAATAAAAATGGCTGCCTTGCAGCAACAGAAGAAAGGACTAATGCAAAAGCTCCTTACAGGAGAAGTGAGGGTAACAAAGAGTTAGCTGGGACGACAGAATTAATCGTGTTTAAGGATGATTTCCTCTTATAAGTAGAGGGAATGCGGGGAATGACATTTTAAACTTATTTCTTTTTTTTAGACAGCAACAGGTAAGGGTATATAAGGATTGCCATGCCTGTTACAGGTTAAAATCATTATTATGGAGGCACCCTCATTTTTGGAAGATTCGATGTCCCAGATACCGACCATCATGCTGCTCATGAAAATGGGATGGGAATATCTTTCTCCTGAAGAGGTACTGGAAGCTCGTGGCGGCCGATATTCCAATGTGTTGCTGGAGAATATCCTCAAGCAACAATTACAGAAGATCAACAAAATCGAATACAAAAAGAAGGAATTTGCTTTTTCGGAAGCCAATATCACCAATGCCTTACTGACCATCAGGGACCTTCCTGTACAGAATGGGTTTTTGGCGGCCAACCAATATTACTATGACCTGATCACATTGGGGAAAAGCTTTGAGCAAACGGTATTAGGGGATAAAAAGGGCTTTTCATTCCAATATATCGATTGGAAAAATCCAGCCAACAATGTATATCACATTGCCATAGAATACAGTGTCCTCCGGGCCGAACGCGCCGATCTTTATCGTCCGGATATTGTTCTGTTCGTCAACGGCATTCCCATGGTGGTCATTGAATGCAAAAGTCCCAAAATAAAAGATCCTATTGATAAGGCCATCGAACAACATCTGCGTAACCAACAGGAGGACGGGATTCGATCTTTATACCTGTATTCCAATATAACGATGGCTCTGGCGACCCACGAGGCAAAATATGCTACGACCGCCACCTCCATGGAGTTTTGGGGCAAATGGAAAGAAATGTTTAGGACCAAGGAGGAAGAACGGAAGTGGGAGGGCGAAATAAGCAGGATAAAGCACGCATCGTTACCTAATAATGAACGTACTGCTTTGTTTAAGGACCGATTCAAAAAGACACGGCAATACTTTGACAACCTTGAAAAGGAAGAACAGGTCATCACTGGGCAGGACAGGCTTTTGTACAGTTTCTGTCGCCCGGAGCAATTGCTGGATTTTATGCATAACTATATAGTATATGATGATGGGATCAAGAAAATAGCGCGCTACCCACAATATTTTGCCATTAGGAACACGATGGCGCGGATCGTAAAGACCGATGCGCAGGGGCGGCATGAAGGAGGAGTAATCTGGCATACACAAGGAAGCGGAAAGTCCCTCACCATGGTCATGCTGGCCCAACTAATCGCGTCACATTCACGGATCCGTAATCCCAAAATTATTCTAGTAACAGATCGCATTGATCTTGACGATCAGATCACCAGTACATTTCGGAAATGCCAGATTCCTGTGCAAAATGCCGACGCGGGTGCCTCGGCAGAAGTTATAAAAAGAATAAAGGGGGAGATTCTGACGGAGCATGAGATGGAAAAGCTAAAAAAAGACAGTAGCCTCCTGAAACTGTTGTCCGAACCAGGGGATGTGGTCATCACTACGCTTATACACAAATTCGAAGCGGCTGTCAAAGCGGGAGTTGCTCCTTTCGACAGCCCAGATATATTTGTTTTGGTGGATGAGGGACATAGGAGCCAATATGGCAACTTCAACATAAAAATGAGACAGATGTTCCCCAATGCCTGTTTCATCGCCTTTACCGGAACACCGCTTATGAAGGCGGAAAAAAACACGGCCGATAAATTCGGAGGCATCATTGACATTTACTCCATTACCGATGCCGTCGCGGATGGCGCTGTGGTTCCTTTACTATTTGAAGGCCGCCACAACCTAATAGAGGTCAATGAAAAGCCCTTGGACAGCTATTTTGATAAGGTCGCCGAACCGCTGACTATTTATGGCCGGGCCGCTATGAAGCGAAAATACAGTTCCAAGAGCATGCTCAATAAAGCTGATCAGATCATTTATGCCAGGGCCTGGGATATTACCGAACATTATGTGGGATTCTTCCAGCATACGGGATCCAAAGGGCAACTGGTCGCTCCCAGTAAAGCCACGGCTATTAAATACAAGGAATACATGGATGAGATAGGTCGGGTAAGCTCTGAAGTTATTATATCGGCGCCTGATACAAGAGAAGGAGAAGACGATGCATTCGATGTTGTCGATGATAAAGTAAAGAAATTCTGGAATGCACGCATGGATAAGTACGGATCTCCCGAAAAATATGAGAAGTCGATCATTAATGCATTCAAGAAACAAGACTCCCCTGAAATCATCATTGTAGTTGATAAACTCCTAACCGGATTTGACGCACCGAGAAATACTGTTTTATACCTTACCCGATCACTAAAGGAACATACTTTATTACAAGCCATTGCCAGGGTGAACCGGGTGAATCCGGGAAAACAGTATGGTTACATCATTGATTATTTTGGTAACCTGGAGCATCTCGACAAGGCGTTAAGAACTTATTCCGGTGAGAAACAGTTTGAATTGGAGGATGTAGAGGGATCCTGGACGGATATTGCTGTCGAAGCAAAAAAACTCCCTCAGGCGCATTCTGAACTGTGGGATATCTTCAAAACTACCAAAAATAAATATGATGAGCCGGCCTATGAAGAATTCCTTTCCGACGAATCCATCAGGCACCGGTTTTATGAAAAGGTGTCTATTTTTTCCCGCCTGTTGAAAATGGCGCTGTCCAGCCTTGATTTTGTTAACAATACGCCGGCGACACAGGTCGATAAATATAAGGCGGATGCCAGGTTTTTCCTGGCTTTGCGTATTTCCGTAAAAAGGCGATACTCGGACGATATCGACTATAAAGAGTTTGAACCACAGGTACAAAAACTGATCGACAAGCACATTACCACCGATGGAGTGGTGCTACAAATTACCGAGTTGGTCAATATTTTTGATCGGCAGCAGCGTGAGGCAGAAGTGGAAAAGATTACGGGCAACGCGGCCAAAGCCGACCACATCGCTAGCAGGACCATCCGTGCTATCAATATTAAGATGCATGAAGATCCGATCTTTTTCGAGAAGCTCTCCAAACTTATAAAGGATGCTATTCGGGACTACCACCAACATCGTATCGATGAAGCAGCATTTTTAAAGCGGGCGATGGAATGTGAGCAGAATTTCCTGGAAGGACGAATGGACAATATCCCAGATCCATTAAAGGGAAATAATGTCGGGATTGCTATTTTTAACCTGGTCACCGAAATCTTTAAAGAGGAGTTGTCCGATAAGGTGCAAATCGCTACAGAACTATCTCTGGGGCTCGATCATGCTATTCGATCCATCGTATATGAAGACGGCCAACTGATCGTAGACTGGCAAAATAAATTCGATATAGAAGGGAAAATAAAGATCGCAATAGACGACTATATTTTTGATCTAATGGGAAAATATAATATTGAATTGCCTTTTGCCAGTATCGATAAGACGGTGGGTGAAGCATTGAAAATAGTAAAACTAAAATTCGTATGATAATGCCAGATTATCATATTATCCGATACGGAGCGGTCGATATAGAATATGCACTGGTGTTCAATGTACGGAAGACCCTGGGCATAAGGGTGTTCCCGGACTGCCGTGTACAAGTCGTAGCTCCTTTGCAGACGGATATCTCTACTATCGAAGAAAAGATCAGGACGAAGGCTGCCTGGATCATACGACAGCAGCGAGCTTATCAATCCTTTCTTCCGCATACACCTGAGCGCCTATTTGTCAATGGAGAAACGCATTTGTATTTTGGACGACAATATAAACTACGGGTTGAACATTGCCTGGTGGATAAAGTCAAGTTGTTCAGGGGAAGGTTAATTATTTGTTGTAGACAAGTATCTGATCCAAAGAATGTGTTGAATAAATGGTATAAGGAAAAAGCTGTTACGCATTTCCATGAAATCCTGCAGAAGATTTTATTGCAATTTAAGGATCGGATAATATCCAAGCCGATACTACAAGTAAGAGCAATGCATAAAAGATGGGGTAGTTGTACTCCCAGTGGAAGAATAATACTCAACCCTGAATTGATAAAAGCCTCCAGAGGAAGTATCGAGTATGTTATTATTCATGAATTGTGCCATCTTGTTTATCGTAATCATACAAAGGCTTTTTATAGACTACAAGAAAAGGTCATGCCTGACTGGAAAAAATGGAAAGAGAAGCTGGAATATTCTTTAGCCTGAGACCTTGGTGGCGTCGTTGCGATGATGAAGATGTGATTCTTAGAGTGTAGTTGTACCCTGTCAAACTATTACATTTAATATTATTAATCGATATATATGATAACTGTCCCTGCTATAATCATGTCTGTGTTAAGTCCTGCTATTGCAGTAGCCATTTATTTACTTAATAAATACTGGGCTGGACGCATCCGCATGACCGATCCTCAGGAAATCAGATTTGGACATCATAATAACGGAAGGCAGAGCATACGTGTGGGAATTCTAACCTTGGTGTATGTAAAGTTACATAACGGGAGATATATCTCCAACATCTATGTGCGACTGCAGCGGGAGGAAACTATCCAGACTTTTCCAATCTGCTACATAGGTGAACATGAATGGGTAAGGGCAGGACCTGCCTATATTGGCGATCAGGATAAGCAACAATACTATCATTTTTTATTGCCGGATGAAGGGAGCAATTATTCATTTAAAGAAGGGAAATATTTGTTGGAGGTTTTTGTGCAGATAAAGAATAAGTCTACAAGAAGAATATTTAAACAGCACTTTTCCTTATCTCCAGAAATTGCGCGACAAATGAATCGAAAGAAAGGAGATATTGTGTTTAGATGGTTGCCTGGTTCTAAGGAGTATGTCTCGAACATCGATTCGTCTCAAGTAAAGTTTTACCAGCAAAGAAAAGATACTAACGAAAAGTATGGAAAATAATAAATTTTTGGGATTAAATAGGGTTGCCGCTGGGAGGTTGTATCTTGTGAGGACTCTGTAACATGTAACAGTATCTCATAATGACCTTCAAGCAAAATTACCAGAGGATTCGGGTCTTTATTTGAAAAGGAACGCAAAAATAAAGCCTTCAGGGCTTCTGCCAAGTAATCAGAAATATCTCCTTTTTCTTATTCTACTGCCTATAATTGGGCCTGACTCGTACCCACCCTAAATTTTGACTTGATCCCTGAAAAGCACTAGGCTTAGTGTCTGAACGTGTATAAATAAAGAAAGGCTCACTTTGCAGTGAACCTTTCTCTTGCGGACCGGACGGGTCCGCAAGAACCCTCATATCTTACTAAAGATCAACCATTTACGTTTTTGGTCGATTTTCTGGTCGCGTAATAAAAAAGAACTAATAGACATCTTCACCATTTTTATTGTGATTAACGTGTCCTTACAAAGATAGGGCAATCCTGTCAATCCTTAGGCTGACCTTTACTTTGGCCCCTTATTCTGATATGTTTAGGGAAGAATAATTAAGTTTTTTAAAGGGATTTGGGCCAATTCTGCTCCCTGAGCCATTGGGCCACTTGGTAGCCGTAAATCGACTAAAAAATCGACCATTTCGCCTATAGAGATCTCGTTAATCGCGAAACGGCAACGAAACCTCTTCTGATCCTCTTAAGTTTCTCCCCTTCAGCTGAGTAAAATATCTCTGAATAGATCGATCTAGGTGGAATCTTGGATTGATTGGGTAGAAGGCAAGCCGGGGGAAAATATGTTCTAAAGCGATATTCTGGTTGAAAATATCTGAAATTCATATATTTGGTTACTTTTTTGCTCCATTTTCCTCAAAACCCCATGGCAAACGCAGACCAGGTCAAAAGCCTCATAAAGGCACATATCACTAATGACGAGAGCCGCTTTACGACCCTCGCCCTGCAGATTGCTGCCCATGAGGCCAAACAGGGACACACCGATGTGGCCTTCGAAATCAGGGATCTTATAGATAAAAATAAGCTGAGCAAGGTTGTCAAGCTAAAACCGTTTGCTTCCGATCTAGCCGATTTAGTGCTCGAAATTTCCCCCAAAGAACGTAAAAGCGAACTTATTGTATCTGATGACATCCAAGAAAAAATAGACCGCGTTTTATTGGAATTTAAGCAAAGTCACAAGCTGGGCAAATTTGGAATGGTTAATCGTAGAAAGGTGCTTTTAACCGGGGCGCCAGGTACTGGTAAAACGATGACCGCTGCGGTTATCGCTCACGAGCTTAAACTTCCTTTTTATGTCATTCTCATGGATAAGCTCATTACGAAATTCATGGGGGAAACGGCAAATAAATTGAGACAAGTATTCGATTTGATAGAATCGACGCAGGGTATTTACCTTTTTGATGAATTTGATACTATTGGGGGCGAAAGATCAAAAGATAATGATATTGGGGAAATGCGCCGTATTCTCAACGCTTTTCTGCAATTTATGGATAAAGACAAATCAGATAGTCTTATTTTGGCCGCTACCAACAACCTATCGTTACTGGACCAAGCTCTTTTTAGACGATTTGATGATATAATTCGATATACCTTACCGAGTGAGGAGGAAATAAAAAAGCTAATTAGCAATAAACTTGCTAACTTCAAACCTGCCTTCAAACTCGATCCCTTGATAAAAATAGCGTCGGGTTTGAGTCATGCCGATATCACGGCTGCTTGTCTGGACGCTATTAAGGATGCTATCTTGCACAATAAGAACAAAGTCGAAAAACTAAAACTGACTAAATTCCTGCAAAACAAGAGGAGCGTTTACGGCAATTAATAATTTGCTATGGCCGGTAACAACGCCCACCTATTTATCAACAATATCGCGGTCACCTTTGACTTTAAGCCCAAAAAGGGGTTTGGAAGTGACAAGCTACCTGATCGAAATCGCCAGCAACATAGCGATAAACTACTGCAGGAATTCGCGGCTGCCGAAGCAGCTCTTCTAAAAGCCCGAAAGGAAAGGCAGGAAACGGGTACCCTTGTAAAATTAGGATCTTATTGGGAATTTGCCGGCAAGGCGGGATATAGTTTGCTATCGAAAAGCCTGGAAGATGCCAATAAGGAAGTGCGTCTACTGAATATCCAGGTCGCCGGGGATACTCCAGACACCGGCATTATCAAAGCTGTTGTGTATGTTCCGGAAGGTCAGGAGGAAATGTTCCACAAGAAGATTACAGATTATAAATTTAGGAATACCCAACAGGGAAAGCCTAAGAATGCTACACTAGTCACCAGTATCGAGAGTCTGGGTTTGGCTTCTGTGCGGTCATTATGGACCGATGATCCTTCCCTGTTGCCTGCCGAAACAGCAAAGTGGTGTGAACTCTGGCTACAGATGGGGGGAAGTAAGGAATATATGGATGGTATTATCCAGGAAGCTTGTGAGTTATTAGACATATCCCTTAGTCAGCAAATATTGACCTTCCCGGAAAGGATTGTGCGTCTTATCCGAGCTAATCGATCCCAGTTGACCGAACTGATCGAAATATGCGACTTTATTGCTGAGCTAAGAGCGGTAAAAGAAACCGCCCGTTTTTGGCTGACTGAGAGTAATACTATTCAGTCAGCCTGGGTAGAGGAACTTCTTAACCGTACCCAATTTCATTTTCCCAACGATATAGGGATTTGCATTCTTGACACGGGTATCAATAATGGTCATAGATTGATAGCTCCGGTCTTACAGGATGCTGATAGACACTCAGTCGAACCCCAATGGGGGCTAAATGACCATGATGGCCACGGGACCCTTATGGGTGGGATTGCTATTTATGGGAACCTGCAAGGTTTATTAGAATCGCAAATGGAGCCAGAAATTAACCATCGGCTTAGTTCAGTTAAGATCCTACCTCCGGACGGCGAAAATGATAATACTTTGTACGGAGCAATCACCATCCAAGGAATCAGTCGGGCCGAGATAGCTGCGCCTGAGCGTAAACAGATCTATTGTATGGCTGTTACGACTCAAGAAAAGATTTTCAGAGGCCGCCCTACCTCTTATTCCTCTGCCATTGATCAATTGGCATTTGGAGAATCGGAAGATGAAAAGAGATTAATTATTATTTCCGCTGGTAATCTTCGTGATAACACCGATTTCGCCGCCTACCCGGCGAGCAATATAACAAGCTCGGTGGAAGACCCGGCCCAGGCGTGGAACGCACTGACCATTGGCGCCGTCACCGACAAAATTATTATCACGGACCAGGGGTATAATGGCCATACACCTATAGCGGAATTGGGGCAACTTTCTCCTTATAGCTCGACTTCCATTTCTTGGGAGCACCGGAAATGGCCGCTAAAGCCTGATGTGGTTTTAGAGGGAGGCAATATATTAAAGGGGCCAGATAATAACATCGTCGGGACTGTCGATGATTTGGCGGTGCTTTCTACTTCCAAACGCCCTATAAATAACCAATTTGACGCATTTTCAGGGACCAGTGCTGCCTCGGCCTTCGGATCTTGGATGTGCGCAAAAATCTTGGCCGTCTATCCTAGCTCTTGGCCGGAAACTGTCCGCGGTCTTATTATACATTCCGCAGAATGGACGGAAGCCCTTCTACAGCAATTTAACATTGATATTTCCCGCAAAAGCCACCTGGCCAATTTAATGAGAATTTGCGGTTATGGTGTTCCCGACCTGGTCAGGGCCATCGAAAATACCCAAAGCTCCTTCACCCTTATTGCCGAAGAAGGAATCCGCCCATTCACATTAAACGAGGATGGAAGGGTAGTGGCCAAAGACATGCATTTTTACAAACTTCCTTGGCCTAAGGAGTTGCTGTTGGGGCTCGGAGAGACGGAGGTGAAATTCAAAATAACGCTTTCCTACTTTATTGAGCCTGCTCCGGGTGAAGTAGGTTGGAAGGATCGGTACCGTTATCAGTCTTTTGGATTTAGATTTGAGGTGAACAACCCGACAGAAACGGAAGACGAGTTCAAAAAAAGGATAAATCTTGCCCTGCGGGAGGAAGATGATGACTCCACAGGCGATAGCGGCGCCGAACGTTGGCTTATTGGCCCTAAGCTGAGGAATCTTGGCTCTGTACATTCCGATAGCTGGAAGGCAACCGCTGCCGAAATTTCAACTTGTAATTTCATAGCTATTTATCCTGTTACAGGCTGGTGGAAGGAAAGAAAACCTTTGGGACGCTGGCAAGAGAAAACGAGGTATTCACTGCTGATCTCACTGGAAACGCCACGGCAGGAAATTGATTTGTACTCTCCGATTTATGCGCTTATAGCTAATCCAGTTACAATTGTCATTTAAACAATCCCAATCTTCACAGGTAATTATACCTGATTGGGTTTATAATTGCTCTTAATTAATTGATTTTTATTTAGTTACATGGTATTAAAATAGCATCTCCTTGTTGAAAAAATAATTTAGATTTGTAACAATTACATTGAATTTTATAGCTAAAATATTATCCCTTTTTCTTCACCTGGTACTACAACAAGAACCAGAAAGATATCCGCATCACTCAAGCAAAATGCCTCTTTAGATATTGTTTCTACTTCGCAAATAGACAATGGAAGGTCTTCTGCTTACCGCCGGTTAATCCGATAGGCAGTTTAATTTAAATAAGAAGGCAAAAAATTTGCAGTCTTTCAATTTCGGAGCTTCAATTTGCGATTTATCTAAATGTAGAAAAAAACACTTATCTATTACTAAGTGTTTGCACTAATGAATTAATTTTGCTTACTAGCTTTAGAAGGGGCCTTACAATGGATTCTTAGGAAGCAAGTCGTAGAGTGAGCAATTCAGAATTTTTGCGATCTCATTTAGATGCCTGAAGTTATAGTGGGCGGGATAATTGGGGCTTTCCACTTGGCCAATGAATCCAATAGATACATTGAGTTCAAAAGATAGATCTGCCTGGGAGAGACCAAGCAATAGTCTTTTCTCTTTGACTTTTTTGATCACATACTTATCTAATTTGGAAAGTTCCTTCAAAACGAATACTTAGTATAGCTAAGTTGACATTATTGCCTTCCCTGTACAATCAGTTATAGCTAAGTGACCTCGTATTATTTATTAATAGCGCTATCAAGTAGACGGAATATACGCTCGAGCCCAATAATTAGCCTTTATACTGTAGCCGTAAAAAATGGAAAAGCATGTCGAAGAACTCAATATCAATCTTGATGAATTATGAAAAGGAGGCGTTTTGGGCGCAGATGCGGAAGATCATTCAAGAGGAGTTTGCTAAATTGAGTCTAAAAGCTGAACCAGCAACTTCAACCTTGGAAGTCCCTGGTATGACCTATAAGCCTCTCTACAACAGCGGTGAGATATGCCAACTTTTCGGTATTACTAAGCCCACCATTTATGAATGGATTAAAAATGGCGTGTTAAAACCAGTGAAAATTCAATCCAGGGTATATTTTTTACACCAGGATGTTCAGCAATTAATACAATCCGGCACAATAGAAAAATAATAACATAGGGATGCCTCAGTTCCTTTAGCCAATAATGGTCACACGGCTGTCAAAATCATCTACCGTATATTTTTTTTGTTGGAAAAATCACTGATATAAAACCCTAAAGCTCTTATTTCATCGCGGATCCGCTTTTGGTTGGGTATATCAGCTACTAATTTTTCCTGAATTAGTTGGCGTATTTTTCGTGCTTCTGCGGTGGTGAAGATTTGCTTTCCTTTCATGTCATGCGATTGAGATGTTTAAAAATAATTTCGGAATCAACTGATACGCTGGAATCGGTATACTTTCTGACTCCTTACGACCAGGGTATTGAAATACTGCCGTGCACGAATTGCCATGGGAATGATAAATTGTTGCAATACCTTCCCCAACGAGTTTATGGGTCGTATCGAGCACAAGTAAAGATTAACAAGATGAAAATGTCATGGCTTTCGGATAGCCTTATTCACAGGTGTAATCAATAGAAAATATAAACAAGTTGTGTATGGGTGATTTTAATGTGTTAAAACATTCAATGGGTGGGTCGGCATCCCTAAACGCTCATTTCCAGGCCCTTTTTCTCCTCCATCGTCACCTTGACGGATCATTATACCCAGTGCTTTTAACGTATTTAACCACCGGGCTAACCTTTCACTGAATGCTTTATCTTGTTGTATTAGTTGCATGGCCCGTGTAACGGTTGCAACCAATGTGCTCACGCCGGTCCCCTCTTCTGTTGTCCAATTACCTGCTTTTACTTGTTCTTGAATATATTCAACAATTTGAGCCGGTGTTTTTTGGGGCTCGTCTAGATTAAACTGGCCTTTTTTGCTGCTCCCGAAACGAGGTGATCCGCCGCGATCGCCAGGCCCTCTTCCTCCTCCCCCGCCTCCTCCAGGGCCGCCACCACTGTGCTTAGGTGCAGGCAGAGGGTAAAGAGTCACGTCTAATCGGGTTGTTCGTTTGCCATTTAAATAACCCAGATCGGTCGCCGCATAGGCACCAGAACGATCGTCGAGCCAGACGATCACCGGACAGTTGTGGGATCTTAAAGAGGCACCATAATCACGTCCGCTCATCGGGCCACTTGTTTGGACGTCCAGCTTTACGCCCGTATCGTCATTTTCCAAAATTTCAACACGGGTGCTCTTCAGAGGATACATGCTGGAATTGTAAATAAAAACATCAAGACTCATAGTAAGTGGTTAAGGTAGTGATTCTGTAATACGCCGTCCAAAGTCATCTTCGCAGACCAAATCAAATTGGTTGACCCGGCTTTGGTAACTCAAGAGTAACTCAACGTGGAGACCATGTTCATTGGCCGGGAGGGAAAAATAGAGTCCTCCATCCTTCAAATCCGTTCCCATTATCACTTGGGAGGGGTCGCCGTCGATGATGCAAAGGCCTTTACCTGGTGGCGTTATACCCCTTTTTACCTTAGGGATCACTTGTAACAGCAGTGCCGGTGTTGCATCTCTTCGATGCAAGAGATTGGGAAAGGAAAGTGATTGCGATTTGAGCTGTTTGTATTCAATATCAGGAATATTCGCTTGACGCATCCGGCTGGGGTGACCTTTATGCATATCAAACTTATACCTTGAAGAGATAGGAATGAATGGTACCGTTTGCCACAACGCTTTTAGTAATCTTGCCGCATTTCCAGAAGCCCAGGCACGTACAGAATTATGGGATTTTTTATCTAATTTTTCTTTTTTGCCGTCCGCATAGTCTGATATACCTCGTATCATTAGCGCGTTGGAGAGGCCAGCTTTTAGATGCAATGCCTGAAATAAGCCGGTGGCTTCCATTTCTACGGCTGCGATACTCCAATCAAGTTGTTTTTTTAGGTTTTCGGCAAACTTTTTTGATTTGACTACATAATTTCCAGAAGCTGTATTCTCAATATGTAGGGTTGGCGGGTGGACATATTTTTGTGCCAGTTTGGGTAGTTTTTTTGCGGCCAGCAAGCATTGTTTTTGCCAGGCAGTGTAGAGTTCGTCATGGCCTAGAAAGGCACGCACACGATCCAGATCGAGTGCACCTGACTGATTGACCGTCCGCCGAAACTTCAAGGTTCTTTCTGCATCGCCCACTTCATAGCCAAAGATCTTGTCCGATACGACTACATCTCCCAACAGTAATCTTTTGGGCTCCAAGCTCCCAGCAATTCCCATCATCACAATGCGGGAAGGATGCCATGCATCCAATGCTTGCATGGTGAAGGAAGCTGCATAGGCCTGGCCGGGTGTTTTTCGCGACATAGCGGCCCCCGCGATCAAGTAATTCCCATCTTCATTAATGTTACTTCCGGGATCCTGTAGGGTGGGATAATTCCAAGCGTAATAGCTCATGGAATTGTTTTTTTTGGACGGTTTGATCGCCTTGCCGATAGGGGACAACACATTCCATATTTTCTTCCATTCTTCGTCCAAGGGCACCAACAATAAATAGTCTGTTAGGGGCATGGTGGTTATTCGTTTTGTTATGACTATAATAGTATTTTACAAGACGAAAGGGTGATGACTATGGCAAGCAATCCTGCGGCTACTGCAAACACCCAGAATAAATATTGGGCGAACTTTAAAGTATTACCGTGCTCAAGCAAGGCATTTAGTACGGTTTCGTCGTCTGCTTGATCTTTTTTCAGCCAATCAAACAGTGCTTGAATGGGTGGGCGGTTATACTCTGCCAGAAAGCCACCTTCGCGGCGATGAGGAAAAATAGGAGGCGCCAGCGTAGAAATTAATTCACGCTTGGCTAGCCCCAATATATTTCTAAGATTGATCACTGTGATCCACGCGATGACATATCGTCGGTAATAGACCTTTACGTTTTGGTAGCCAATATAACTGAGAAATCCGATTAACCTTGGACCTATCAGTAGGATCAAGCCTATCGTTGCTGGAGGTTTATAGGTAAGTATGCCAGCCAGCGTGCCGGCGAGTAAGGCGGATAGAAGCCCGGAATAAAAGTTCATGTATTTGAAAAAGAATTCCAGTTCATCTTTGACGACTGATTCGTAGTGCGTGTACCAGGTAATCAGCTCACTGCGTTGAGTGTCAGGTGGTTGACTGGGTATCGTTGCTAGGGGTAATGGGGGCATACAAGTATTCTAGATGAAAAAGACTGTTTGACAGGAAGATCGACTTTAGTTTCCTTGTGTACAACGTGAAAAACACCCCTTTTTTTCTTAACGGTGTGGGTGTTTTCACCCATGTCGTTTTACTTTAAGCAAAAAAAGGTATTTTAACGGTGGGGTGATTATTGATAATCAAGTAATTTGTGTGTATTTAAGAAGGGACTACTTTACCGACAGGAACCAATAGGCGATTACCGATTAATCAAAGAACTAAACTGCCATATCAGTGACAATGAGGCGTTCAAAGGCCGGCACACCCACGGCCCAGAAGGGGCCTTTACCAGGAACCGCCTGCTTCTCTTCGGTCTTTGATAATCAGCATATTAAAGAAGGGTAAACAGGATTAGCAAGGGGAGATAAATAGTTTCTGCAATGGGATGGAGAACGAGCAGTTTACTATTCGGAGGATTATTAAGGCCTTCAGTACGTCAAGAAGGAACCTGGCACTGGAACACCTTATCCTTCAAATCAATTTATAGGATGATGCGACAACCTTTCTCTAACGTTGAGACTAGGGACATTGGTTACAATTTGGAAACCCCCAACTAAGTATTTCGAGCAGTTATTTTTGGCTTAATTGGGAAGGTGTGCAAAACATATTTTTTTAAACAGCATATAAACCTATAGATGCCACTCACCGACTATTTTTCCAACTCTTGGTTTTTGGGGATCGCCATCGATAAATATGATCATTTCGAATCGTTATTAACCCCTGTGAGGGATGTGCAGGCGGTGGGCCAGCAGTTGACGGCACCCAACAATGGTTTCCGGAGCAGGATACTTGCGGGGCAGGAGACTAGCGCGCACGGTATCCGGGCATTTTTGGAGGAGATGGTTGCGACGGTAAACGGGGGAGCGGATGGTGCTGCGGAAAACAGGAGCCGGCTGGTGTTTTATTTTGCGGGGCATGGGAAGACATTGGAGAATGCGGACGGATCGGCGACAGGATATATCATACCGCGAGATGGACAAGTGGATGCGGAATCCAGCTGGATCAGCATGGATAGCCTGCTGGCGGAGGTCTACAAGGTTGGCTGCCGGCATGTGCTGCTGATCCTGGACTGCTGCTTTGCTGGGAGCCTGGAATGGAGCGTTTTTAATACCAGGGATATCCGCGCGAGGCCTAAAAAGATCTACCGGCAACATTTTTCGCTGTATGTCCGGGATCGGGCCTGGCAGGTGATCACCTCCGCCGCTTTTGACCAGACTTCGCTGGATCAGGGATGGAGGAGAAAAGAGCAGGGGTATTCTCCTTTTGCTTCGGCGTTGGTGGACGGGCTAAAAGGGGAGGCGGATCTGCTGAAAAACGGATTGATCACGGCGGCCGAGCTTATCGTTTATGTGCGGGACACCGTGGAAAAGCTGGCAAATGATGAACATATCCGACACCGGCAGACGCCCCGGCTATTTACATTAAAGCATCATGACAAGGGCGAGTTCCTTTTCCTGAATCCCAACCGGCCGCTAAGGCTGGAAGATGCCGTGGCGGCGGTAAAGGAAAACAATCCTTTTAAGGGCCTGGAGTCCTATGAGGAAAAGGACCGGCCGAGGTTTTATGGGCGCAGCAAGGTAAGCGCGGCGATCGTTGAGATGATCCGCGAGCGGCACGCTGACCCGAGGCTGATGAATCTGCTGATTGTGTCGGGAATCTCGGGTTCGGGTAAATCCTCGGTGATCAAGGCAGGAGTTAAGCCGTTGCTGCAGGAACAGGGATGGATATTTCCCGAGACGATCCGACCAGGAGAGACGCCTTTAAGAATGCTTGAGAAATGGGATTTGACGAAGGGACCGGGGACTAAGACCATTTTGTTTGTGGACCAGCTGGAAGAGCTGGTTACACAGGCCAGGAATAAAGATGACGCGGAAACATTTTTAAACCGGCTGTACGATTTGTGTATGCAGCATGAGGAGGTCTTTGTGCTTGCCACGCTGCGCTCCGATTATCTCTACCTGATAAATAGGGGGAAATGGGCGCCGTTCTGGAAGACCAGCACCTACAGCATTCCATGGCTGGACCGCATGGAGCTTCGGGAGACGATCCTGCGACCGGCGTTGGATATTGCATTTTTTTATGAGCCGGTGGCGCTGGTGGATGAGATCATAGACGACGTGCTGCAATATCCGGGCAGCCTGCCACTGCTTTCGGTGCTGCTGAGCGAATTATTCGTAAAATCCATTGAAAACAGCCGTAACCGACTCCTGCATGAAGACGATTACCGTGCTATCGGCGGTATCGCCGGAGCGCTGCACAGCAAGCTAAGGGGCTTGCTGGGGAATGAATCGGCAAACGAATACGTGCTCAAGTCGATCCTGCTGCGGATGATCAATATTGAAGGGGATATCTACAGCAGGAGAAAGGCATCGGTGGAAGACCTGCGGTTCGGGGAGAGGGAATTCGACCAGGTTGTTGAAGCTGAGATCAGGGTGCTGCTAAAGCAGCGCATTATTTACCCGGTAGAAGGAAGCTCAGTAGGATGGGAGCCGGTGCATGACGCCGTGGCCAGATGGGGCTATATCAAAAAATGGATCGAGGAGATCGGCATCGCTCGAATGGGCATGCAGCGGGATCTGGAGAATGCCGTGGACGGCTACGCGGGGAAGAATGATCTGTGGGACCGGAATGACCGGCTGGAGGTGCTGGTGGGAGAGCTGCCTGCACCGGAGAAGGGTCGGCCTGCATTTTTGATGAATCACCGGGAGCGGGAATTCATTGTCAGGAGCAGGGATGCGCGGACGCATGGAAGACGAGTGCAAAATGCTTTGATCGGGGTGAGCTTTGTGGTGCTGGCCGGCTTTGCCGTGGTGGCGTGGTACCTGAAATCATCCGCCGACAAGCAGCGGAACGTGGCGCAGGAAAATCTGAAGCAATATCAGCGGGCTAAATTCAAGGAGGATGTTCAAAATGGAAATGTATATCAGGAGGCTGTTGAGCGGTCGCTGGCCGATACCCAATTCAGCTATGCCTACTCCATTTATAAGGAGCTGGAGACGGATTCGCTCCTGAGGCAAGAAGCGGATCAATACCGGTTTGATACCATTATAAGAACCTTTAAGCTGGATGGTAAATGAGAATTGCGTTCTTGACGATATTTTTTTTGGCGGGTATCGCGCTAAGCAGCGTGGCGCAAGTAAAGCCAATCTGCGACTCGATCATGATGAGGGCGGATTCGGCTATCATGGACAGCAATTATACGCTTGCGCTTGCCAGGTTGAGAGCATATAAGATCTGCAACCCGGATATGGCCGCTAAAGCGGATGATAAAATTGCAGAAGTGGTCAACCTAATCCGGGCGCAGCGGGACAGCGCCAATAAGGAGCGGGAGGCCGCTGACCAACAACGGCGGAGGGCACAGGCTGCCCAAGCAGTTGCAGAGCGTCAGGCCTATCTGGCGCAATTGTCAGCGATGTCGTCGAATTTGCTGCTCCTGGCCAAAAAAGACCCTACTGTAGCATTTTGGCTGGCGTGGCTAGCATACAACGGCGATCCAAACAAGCAGAATAACGCGATATTACGAACGCTAGCCAGCGATACCAACTCGATGTTTTTTGAGAACCGGTGGCATGATCTAGGTCTTGATGCGGTGTACGATGACAGCAGGCAATGTTTGTATGTGGCAAGTAGCAACGGCGGAATTCGGGAATATGACCGGGCCAACAGGTTGCTAAAATCTGTCGCGTTCAATGACTTTGGTGGCTGGATCGCCGTCTCACCGGATGCACGTTTTACAGCGCGGAGCGTGGCCGGGCGGCTGACCCTTTACCGGAATGGTACTAATTCCTATCGGGAAACCGAGCTTCCGCGACAGCTCTTTAAGATCAAATGGACGACAGATGGAAAATATCTGCTCGTCACTACGCGGAGTGATCAGATACTCCTGCTGGATTCAGGGTTAAATATTGTCCACGAGCTGAAATCGAGGGGCACAATCTATGACGCCGATGCAAGCATGGAAGCAGGGTTAATTTTTGTGGCGAACTACGACAGGGTACGGATATACAATATGGACAGCCTGCCGACACAGGAAGACTCTGTGAATGAACGGGCCGCATCCCTGTTGTCGTGCTCAGGAGATGGAACACGTTTCTATACGGTCAGGACCGGCGATTCTGTCGTAAAGGCGTGGGAAGGGGAAGACCCTAAGCCTGTTTGTGTTTTTGCAGGACACCGTGCTGGAATAAGCACGTTGCAGGTTTCGGCTGTGACGAACAGGGTGCTGGCTTCTTTCCCTGACGGGGGCGCTACTTTATGGGAGGCGGATGGGAAGGTCGTATCGGAGGTGAAGACATCTGCTTCTGTAATTATCGGAGCGTTTTTTTCGTCTGCCGGGACGAAAATAACAACGTCTGCGGACGAGAATATCTGTCTATGGAATCCCCATGTCAACTTGCTGGGAACGATCGCAGCATCATACCGGGGTAAAAAGGTGATCGATATGGTCAATGGGGAACGGATCATTAGCGAGGGTACTACCTGGGCACCAACTGTTTGGGTGGATAGCACAAGGATCTTAAAACTGGATGATGATGCGATGCCTACACTTGTGGATGGGGAAGGAGCAGTGGTTTTACAAAAGTTCGATGGGACTGTCCAGTTTACAGACCGCAACAGCGGTAGAGATACCGTATTATCGAAAAGAAATGACGATGCAGGTTTGAGTGTAAATTCGACCGGAGATATTTTGGTTTGGGCAGACACAAGCTTACTATATTTTAACAAAAAAGGAGATTTGGTGGGAAAAAAGGTTATTCGGGGAACCATAGTTGACGCCGGCTGTATAAATCCCGTGGATAAGAACGTCCTGTACGTCGCAGAACAAAAGATCTGGCTTGTAAAGCCCAGCTCGGGGTATCACCCGGTGGAATGGGCAAAAATACCGGAAGATATCTCCTTTATTTCGCATATGGAATATTCGCCTGAAACCAAGAGCCTTATCTGCTGGCAGAACAAGCAGGCCTATTTATTTGACGAGGCAAGACACGTGGTAAGAAACTTCGAGCTGACCGGCCATATCTACAATGTCCGCTTTTCGAGAACAGGCGACAGCCTATGGTTTTTTACCGATTCCGGCGTAGAGGTCCGTTATGCGCTGACGGCCATCGTGCATTCGAAGCAAATTGGCGGACTAACTTACTTGGATAAGCTCAAATACGGGGTACCGGGCGTGGTGCAGGATGTTGTTAAAAAGGCTGATTGGAGGGGTGCATTTGAGTGCGTGGATTATTTCCTGGATGATTATTGGCATAAGGAGGAACGTGCGGACCTGGATGAGCTGTCCTGGCTTTGGGAACATTTTCCAGGAACACCGCCCGTAGATACCGACGAATACAGGAAGCGGCTTGAGATAGAAATCCCGCATGTGTGGGGATATGTTGGTGCATCAGGGAATGAGATGAAGGCGGTCCAGGAGAAAATGCTAGCGAGGATGAAGTCGGATCTGCAGCGGCTGCGGCGGCGCTAGTGGGATATGACGGCGCTAGCCGGAGCCTTGATGGATGGTTTCGATGCTAGAGGTCCAGGTTACCCAGTCGGGGCGGGTGATTACAGCGGGAGCAGCGGCTATAGCTTTTCTGGTTATGCTCAGGCCTTCCTGTGTGAATCGGGCCATGTCTAGGGGCTGGGTCGAAATAAATACTTTCAGATAGTCTTTAACGGAATTGAAGCCCGCGGACAGCAGCTCTGAGGGAATTTCGAGCATCAGAGTTTCGGTAGAATAGCCGTCCTCATCGAAGATGCGCAGACAGGCGGAATCGCCGGGCGTGAGCTCGAGCTGATCGAAGGCGGTGATGATCGCATAATCCCATTGTAAGATGACGGCATTGATGTATAGCCGAGGCGCCCTGCTGTGGGGCTTGCTGGCGACGCGGATGCGGATGGCAGGGGCATACCATTTGCCCTGGGCCTCGCGGTAGAAGAACTCAGCGGGCGCGCCTTCCTGCAAGGGGATGGCCTTATCGGTGTCCTCGTAGCGGCCGGGGTCCTTCAGCTGGAGGAAGGCGATATCAAAATCGGTATTTCGCTGAAGCTGATGGTCGGGATTCTCGAGGTCGAGAAGGAACCGCCAGCGGCAAATTTTTTCAAGACAGAATAAAAATAAATGCGCGGCGGTTTCGCCGGAATGGTATGCTGCGGGATCATCTGCTACGGGGTCGAAGAGAGGTTTTTCTCCGCTAGGTAAGTAAAGCGACCAAGTATTTTTTGGGGCATCAACGATGTAATCGGGGGCATCTTGCACCCATTCGATGAAGGAGGTCGTTCCCATGGCCTGCAAGGATTTTAGGAGGCCGATACTTGCGGTGTCGCTGCCGGCGGTGAACCTGAACCGGTACCTGCTTTCGGGATGGCGGCTTATGGTCACCGGGTATTGCTGGGTGCTGAGGATGCTGAGGTCGCCGGTGGAAAGCAACGAATAATCTGCATAGCTCTTGATAATAGGAAGAGTCTGATCCCCGAAGATGACCTGATCTTTTATCGAGATGCCCTGGAGGGAGCCGGCATTCAATTCCCACCGGTCGAATTTTTGGCCATAGGACAAGGAGAAGACTGGGCTGCTATCGCGGAGCTTGGTGTCCAGGAAGATGCGGGCACGGGAAGAATCAGGCAGATTATTGACGCTGACGGATGGTGTCTGATCGTTGGTCAGGGCTTGGACATAGATTTTGATTTTGCTGTCGAGCTCGCCGTAATTAATCCTGCCGTGGGTTTCGTAGAGGGCCCGAAGAAGCGAATGGGTAAATGCGCCGTGTATGGTGTCGTCGATATCCAACTCTTTGGCGGTCTGGCTATCGCGGGAAGCGGCCAGGTGGAAATGGGGTGCGATCTGCGGGGTGATTCTTTGCTTACCATCGACAAAAGAGGATTTGTAAAAAGGGGTGCCATAACCGAGATAGTCTTCGAGGTTCCGCGGCGTGTCGTCCGGAACGGCGCTTCTGTTCCGGGCGTAGCCATCGATGGCCCGGGTGATCGTACCGGAATGGCAGCAATCCGTGATGACAATAAAATTGAGCTTTCTATCGGCGGTGACCTTCCAAATCAGCCAGGCGAGCTCCTTGTCGATGAGATCCTGGCCGCCGCCGGAGCGGCTATCGTAGCAGACGAGGGATTCATTTAGCTTATCGGTTTCGGTCCAAAATGCTTCCGGCGCGGCGGAGCGGGAGCCATGGCCGCTGTAGAACAGCAGGCAGAAGTCGCCGTCCTCGGGCTGGAACTTGTCGAAGGCGGCAATGATACCGGCCCTGGAAGCCTGTTCGTTCAGCAGGGTGCCGATGAGGTTGAGGATAAGGTTGGGGTTTCCGGCGGGATACGTCTTCTCCAGCCAGGTCTTGAAGGCATTGACGTCATTGACGCAGCCATTTAAGGGAGCGAAAGAATAGTTGTCGATGCCTATAAGCAGGGCATGCAGGCGGGGTTGCATGTTGGAATCATTTAGTCGGGGATCTCGTCCGGATTGAATGGCAGGGCTTTTAGCTCATCTTCGTTTTCGCCTCTGACTTTGAGCGTAGGGTGGCCGAACCAGGGATGGCGAACACCCATGACGGAATATAATGGCGTGAGCCCTTTTTTTGCAATATAGCGGTAGATGCTACCCTCCTCCCTGGAGGCGGTGAGGCTGATGTTGGCATCGGTGAGTACGAGATTCTGGGCTGAGATACCGGTTTTGGCTTTCAGCGCCAGCTTGCCGGTGCTGCCGGTGGAGATGATGATGGTAGCGGTAGCAGCCGTAGCGAGGCCGGTGATGATGAGATAATCTTTTTGCCAGACACCATTTTCATATTTTTCGAGGATGGCGGCTTGGAGGTCTTCGATATTAACGATCTTATCCGTTCGGTAGCCGGTGGCTTTGAAGATGAGGCCCTGGCCGCTGGTGAAGGCGATATCGAATCCGGCTTCGGTCTCGCCAAGGAGGCCACCGACGGAAGGAACCTTACCTTCGGCCTTTGCTTCGATACTGATGCCATTCTGAGAGGAATAATCGATCGAGCTTTTTGACTTATCGAGGAGAATCTCCGGCTCGATTCCCTGCTTGGCGAGGGTGCTCCAAACGGTGAAGGCACCTTTGCTATCCAACTTCCCGATCATACCGATCTCCAGGGGGCTGCCGGGATCCCAGGCAGCGCGAAATCCCGTTTCCTTGTACATGTGCTTCAGATAGAATTTCTGGGGGTTGCTCATGATTTCAATTTTTTTGTACGATGAATCTTGCGGAATATTAGTGATAAAAGATAAACAAAGACAATGACAAAAAGAAATGTAGAAATACGCTTTCTTAATTGTCATCGGCGTCCAATCCGTAATATCAATATCATACAAATTCGCCAGGGTTTTTGAATCGAAAGGACTAATATGTTCTTTTAGTTTTTTAACCAGTTATAACTTGCAAGAAGGCTCTTAGTGCAGGCCATGTCCGCATCAAAAATTTTATTCATTTCCGCGGCCCATTGGATATATATTTGAAAATCCGTTATGGCGGCATTATATTTTCCGATTAAGGCTTCCGCAATACCCTTTGCTCCATCAGTAAATCCATTTCGCTTCCATCGGTCGGACTGGTTTGAATATCCAGCGTCAGGAAGTTCACCGGATCATAGAGCATCGATAGCAGACACATACTTTTAGGCACATCCTTCTTCGTTCCCCTGCGCATGCCCCGCACACCGAATTCCTCCCGGATGCTCTCGTAGTTCGGCAGGTTTAGAAAGGTCTCGTCCACTGCCAACAGCTTATGACCATGATAACCCAAGTAGTCGACCTGTTGGTAAAAGCGCAACCAGACCAAGTCATTAAGCTCCATAAAGGCTTCTGGTGCCAGGTTCCGACGCGACTTGCTGAAGCCGCCCTTGGTGATCCGTCGGATGTTGAACTCTTCATTCTCTGTCTCCCGGAAGAAGCTATCTATCTCTCGCTGTAAGCCTCGCTTACCCATTCTTAATATGCTGATTATCAAATGACCGAAGGGAAGCAGCCGCCGTCTGGAGAAGGCCCCTTCCTGGCCGTGCGTGTGACGGCCTTTAAAATCTTCGTTGTCATTGATATGGTACTTTAGTTGATTGGTAATTTCAATTCGATAATCTCCAATTGGTTTGTGTCTGTAAGATAGCCCCTTCTTATATACCTACAAATTACTTCATTATCAATACTCTCCTCACCGTTAAAACACCTTTTCCCCTTAAGTAAACGTATGGGGGTTTTCACTAATGTCGTTGACTTAAGGTTTACACATCTTTGTAATTCATGTGGTACAGTCTGGGCCGCCTTTCATTAGCATACCTAACTCCTGTCGATTACCGGCTCCGTTTAAATTGTATATTTGTGATCTCGGAAGTAGAGATTATTTCCGGCCCTTCTTGCCGCTTACGCTTATTGTACAAAAACACGTATTTATCCTTCCGGCCCACGTAAATGAGACTATCAGAGGTCTGTACTGTTTCACACGAGTCTTTGCCCTTAATAAGTACCGTGAATTCCGGCTTGCCGAGTTTAAGCTCGAACGCCTGCACCAGCGATATACCGCAAATAAAAAATATTAAACACAATCCCGCTACAATTCCCTTCTTTATCTTAGGACTTATTAGCCAGGGGAGTGTTCGCATTTTACGCCTGTGATAAATTTCATACAGTGCAAGGGCTAATAAGGTCATGCTGGCAAAATTTGACCAGTCAGTCCGATTATTGACATAAATCGTGATAAAAAGGTATATGGCATAGGACAAGGAAATTATTGTCCAAACAAACCCGAAAAACAAACGATCGTTGTTTTCCTTTCTTTGACCCGGTGAAGTCCCAAAAATGAATGCTACAGCTATTGCAACTACGATTATTAATGCAACGATATCCTCTAGGGCCATTAATATCGCCTCGCTTAAAGAAATGTATTCGAGGATTGAGATGCCAAATACAAAATAAAATACAGCACCTTTCAAAATACCGCCAAAGATCAATATGCCGGTAAATACCGGTATAGATTTTAATAGAATCTCATAATTGGAGAACTTGTTATCGTTATTTTCACCCATTGCAATTATGATTTACTCAATTAGTATAATTGAAAGCGAACGTCCTAGATATAAGAGAGCATTTTCACTAATCTCGTTGACTTAATGTTTACACGTCTTTGTAATTCATGTGGTACAACCTGGGCGGTCTTCGCTTTCGCTTGTGATGCCTTCCAGGCCGAACAATTTCTGTATTGGCTGCCACCTGTCGGTCGAAGACCGCAAGAGCCGATGTGATCGTCTTTTTGATGAACATGCCGATCAAAATGCATTTGGTTGACCAATAGGCAAAGGTGCGGTTGATCTTTCTGCTGTGCTTGACCTTGCCGCTTCGCTTTTCGGCGTTACATTCTGCAATTACCCGCTCCTCGATAGGGAACGCCAATGCAGCGCACAACGTCATCATCATTACTTTGGCATAGATATCTTGCTTTACGGCTGTGGCAGTCTTTCCACTGAACGCTTCTACTTGCACTCGTGCCTTATACATCTTGTAACCTTCCTCAGTACCCCAACGGATCTGGTACAGCTCACCGATTTCTGGCAGCTTGTACTTTGCTGTGTCCAGTAAAGAAGTGGCTAATATCTCTTCCTGACCGTTCTCCAACGCTATCTTTACCAGCCTGTATTTGATCTCCTTTTTCATAGATGGGAACTGCTGCTTGTAGTTTTCAAAGTACTTGTCCGGTACCGTCATTGTTACTATGGTGTCCCGCTTACGGCTTTCCCTAAACTCCTTAACCGGTAACCAGTGTTCTCTCATTCGTACGATGAAGTGGATACCCTTCGATTGTAGGCCAGAAAACAACGCAGTGCCGGGGTACCCGCGGTCCAGAAGCAAAATGTCTCCCCATTCCACCTTCAGTAAATGCTTCAACAGTAACTCCTGTTCGTTCCCATCGGTTGGGCCTGTCTGCACATCCAACGTTAGGTAGTTTACCGGATCATACAGTGCAGAGAGCAAACACATGCTCTTGGGTAGGTCTTTCTTCTTTCCACGACCCATGCCGCGTCTGTCAAACTCCTCGTGGATGCTCGGGTGATTCGGGAGGTTCAGGAAAGTGCCATCTGCCGCCAGCAGCTTGTGTCCATGATAGCCCAGATAGTCCACTTTCTTATAGAAGTCTCTCCAGATAATATCGTTGAGCTCCAGGAATGCTTCCGGCGCCAGCTTCTGTCTGGATTTGCTGAACCCGCTCTTGGTGATCCTCCGGACATTAAACTGCTCGTTCTCTGTCTCCCGGAAAAAGCTGTCCATCTCCCGTTGTAGCCCGCTCTTACCCATTCTTAATATACTGATTATCAAATGGCCGAATGGAAGTAGCCTGTTCCTGGTGAAGGCCCCTTCCTGGCCGTGTGTGTGACGGCCTTTGAATGCTTCGTTATCATTGATATGGTAGTTTAGTTGGTTACTGATATCGATCCGGTAATCATTTGTTGGTTTTCGGCGATGACACTGGCCCTTCTTATATACCTAAACCAAATTAGCTCATTATCAATTACTATCCCCCCGTTAAAACACCCATTTTTGCTTAAGTCAACGACATTAGGGTTTTCACGGTACTTACACCCAATTTATTTCCGTACCTTTTCCTGCGTTCTTTTGTTCCCAATACTGGGACGGGGATAAGTTGTATCAATCCTTTACAAATGGTCAAATTCAACTTTTCTTTCGTATTAGTTGTCTTCTTATTGACATGGATGGCCGCTTGCCGGCATACGACACCCCTGCGTGCCAATCGACCGAAAGGCGATTCTAATCGTCCCTGGGTCGCTTTTCCCAGCGATCAGGTAGTCCCGTCTGAAACATTGGTACACAACCCTCTGGTCTACACAATTCTGCAACGGGAAACTTCTCACAACAATCCACCTCTCGCGTTTGAGGGGATTGCGGTTAAGGTGCCCATCGATGACGAAAGCGATCAGGAAGATACTTGCCAGGAAATTAAGCAACCCATCAAATTCAAGAGTTGCCAGTTTCTGACGCTCAACAAAGAATTTCCCGCTTCCCGCTGGCCCAACGTTACTTTCGACTCCTTAGTCGTTTTCTATGACCCGGAAATTTATGCCAACATCACATTTTATGAGCACACCTTCAAGGACACAATGGTCTTTTACATCAATCAAGGCAGACTGGTAGAAAACGCATTGGAATATGACAACGGGGTCAAGGTTCCCATCAATAAGAAGATTACCTTCGATCACTGCAAATTTACGAAAGCTGCGTTTTTCAACGATTATCTCATCAATGGATTGGGTAAGAAAGGGGACGAAAATATTTCCGGATCCAAGTTCGTTAACGATCTCACATTTGACAATTGCGAGTTGGGCGAAAAGCTTGACTTTTCCTGGTGTACCTTGGATAGTACGGCGCGGATCACTATTCGGGACAGTTACTTACCGGATACCTTGGATTTAAGTCATTGCGACATCGCCAACTACATCGATCTGTTAAATGCCTTTCCGAACCGGGATGACAGCAAAAAGTGCGAGATCAACCTCTTGAAGACGGATGCCAGCAAGATACACATGCAATACCAGCCCTTCCATTTGTACATTCCGGATTCTGTGAAGGAAGATGTGGAGATGAGGGATGACATTAGCAGCAAATACGAAAGATTGCTCAGCAATTTCAAAACAAGTGGCTTCGAAAGCAGTTACGAGCAATTGGATATTGAATATAAGAATTGGCAAGCGGGGCACCAGAAAATCCTGTATATACCCATGGTATGGTGGAACTTCGGCTATGCAAAACACTGGATCTTGTACTATTCCCTTGGCTTTTGGCTTATATTCAGTATATTCAACTATCGAAAATACCGTATGCTGCAATTGGTTTTTCCCATCGAGAAATTGGCTGTTGCTTCTACATCGGAAGGGTACAATTTCATGGGCTTTCGAACCAAAAAATACATTAAGGTACTGCTCTACACCGGCCTCATCTTTTTTAAGTTGAACATTGACTTTAAGAACATTAACTTTCGCTTTTTACAATACGCGGTGTTCGTCCTGGTCCAATATTCCATTGGCTTGGTCTGCACCGGTTTCCTGGTCAATTGGATCTTGAAAAGCTAATGCGCCAGCCACCACCTGTCGAAAGACTTAGACAAAAACTACTATCAAGGCACAGGCTGCCTCCACCATGGGTCCTTCTGCTGTCCCTGGCCCTGACACCGCTACCTGGCCAGGCCCAGGGCCCTGCCTACCCCTTTCCCCATCATACCCGCTATGCGGCGGGGATTCTGCCCGATACCGCCCGGGCAGAGCAGATGGACTCTGCCGTTCAGTGCTTCTTCCAGGCCTGGCGGGCGCAGTATCTCCGGCGCAGCCTCCAGGGTGACGGTTATTACGTGGACACCAAGGGGAGATACAAATCTGAGGACTGTGTGTCGGAAGCCATGGGCTACGGCATGATGATCCTTGCTCTGATGGCCGATTCAGCCAATAGCGAGCAGAATCGCAGCCTGTTCGACAGCTTGTTCTATTTTGTTCGGGCCCACCCCAGCTACCGCGATCGACCCGGCACCTACCATACCGTTTCCTCGATCCTCATGGCTTCCGCCCAAAAGATCCACAAGAACCGGGTCATCGACATCGATAATACCTCCGCAAGCGACGGCGACATCGACATTGCCTTTTCTTTGCTGCTCGCTGCGCAACAATGGCCCAACGCCACCAATGTGCGGTATGCACACGAAGCCCGCAGGATCATCGATTCGATATTCGCACAGGAGATCAATCCGGCCCAGTATACCATTATCCAGTCGAATGCCAGCGAAAGCGACGGCAGCCCGGATTACAACGACTTCCGCACCTCCGATTTCATCCCCTCCGAACTCAAGGGATTTGGCCGTTTCCGACAGGACGCTCGCTGGGATCGGGTGGTGGATTCCAATTATACCCTCTTAGGCCGGTTGCGGGACAGATTCAGCCCTGTCCGTCACCTGTTTGCCGATTTCTACGAGCGGATCGGCAACGGTTTCGAGCCCGGCCGCCGCAAACAAGACGAAAAATTCGCCAATGCCTATTCTTTCAACGCCTGCCGGGTCCCCTGGCGGATCGGCACGGACTATCTCATCACGCGGGATGAACGATCCAAAGACCTCCTAAGACCTTTGAATAATTGGTTCATCGAAACGACGCGTGGAGAGCCGGCTCGTATCAATGCCGGGTATCTTCTAACATCCGTTGCCAAGGGTAATCATCCGGAAAAAGATTCCTTCATGTTGAGTTTTATTGCCCCCCTCGGCGTATCGGCGATGGCCGATTCCTCCTACAAGCCCTGGTTGAACAAGATCTGGGCGTTGACCGTCAGGATGCCGTTACATCCCAGTGGGGACCTCGCAACAGAGGAGTACGGGTATTTCGAAAATACCATCAAGCTTCTCTGCATGATCATTATGTCGGGGAATTATTGGGAACCGGGGCGTTAGGGCGCGTTAGAATACACTCCCCCATTTTGCCGAACCCCGCAACCCAAACGGAAGTGGCTGCGCAATTGCGCAATGCAAAAACGTGAAAAACACCTTAGCCCAGGTCTCGAAATAGTAGCACCTTTGGTGTCTATCCCTTCCACCAATGAACAACGAAGCAGGTTACTCCAAGGTCCTCACAAACACGGCCGATAACCGGTTTCCCAGCTTCCGACAATGCTTCAACTGCAGATGGTATGCCCCGGACTGCCAGGTAGTTTACCTAGTCTACACCACCGAAGGCGCGATCGGCAACATGGCCTGCAGCGAGACGATAAGGCGTTGGTAGAATCAGTATTTCTACCTATTAAGTGGCTAAATAATTACCTGTATCTGCCTCGCCTTTAGTTCGTAGCCATCGGGTATGCTATCGAATAACCTTATCTTGCCGAATGTCGGCACGATGGCACAGCCATCAATCTCGATCAACTAAATGAGTAGGCCTCCGTATGTATCAGCTCCAATACTTGGTACCCCCTAGTTACCCCCTTGTCAATGCGTCTTTGGATCAGGAGATCATGAAAACGTGTGCTGCTTTAAAAGGAGTGGACACCAAAGGTGCCCGGGTGCCGAATACGGCGCTATCGATACAACTGATCATAATGCTGGATGGCGCGTCCGTAGAAATAAAGAAGAGAGGACAATTGGTTTACATCAACCTATTTTGTTTTGAAGCTCTCCATTTTCAGACCGTCTTTGTCCAGGTGGAGGACTTTTATAGGCAGTATAACTTAGGCATCCCTAAACGACCTAAATTGCCAACCTGGATTCATTCCATTCCAATTGCAAATACTATTTTACGAGAAAACGAAATCATTCTTTGCCAGAAAATGACCGTGTCATTTTTTTGGGCTGTATATGCGCAGCATTTGAAAAAAAGAAATCCGATGAACTAAGACAAATTTTCGGCACTGCTATATTAAGGCAAGTACCTCTTTTACCCAATTGGTGAAGAACCCGGCATAAGTATAAATATGGTACCACTCCCGTTGATATTGGTGGTATGGAAATACTGTCTGAAGTTTTCTGTATTGTTCCTTTTCATCCATTAAGTCAATAAAAAAAATCATTTTCTCAGTGCCATCCACATTCTCCTCCGCAAATTGCCTTAGTAATAGCCTGATCAATGCATCCTCATCCGGCAGACTGTAACCTATTATTACCAATACTCTCGATTCTTGTAGCAGTTTTATGGCTTTGGGAAAAATGGCCTGAAAGTATTCCCCTGTATAATCCTGTTCACGGTTGGGTACAATTAGGATAGGTGCATTTGCTTTAAGGTCTTTCTCTGTTTTTGCGGTATAATCAATAGAAAAGCCATGGTTATTGTGTTTATAGATTTCAAAGCCTCCGTTTAATTTTATCAAGGAGTTTACCAGCCAATGTTTGAAGACGGTTCGAGGCCTGTTCACACCATTAGTTTTTTGCGGGGTGAATCCTCGATAAGCATATAACAGCTGATTGTCGTCACCGCCCAATATTTCATCTTGAATGGACTCAACTAAAAAGTCATAGTTCGTCGTGATAAAATGCGGTCTCATTCCTTCGGGAATGTCATTGTCTCCAGTCGTTTGGTCGTTCAGCCAACTGAAAAACTTTACAATATTAACTTGATCAGTGGATGGTGTAGTCGTGAGTTTTAATTTCTCGCCTGGATTTTTTACATAATTAATCATCGAGATATCCTGGAAGCGCCTGGCAATAACCGCATTGATTGCATTTTCAATCATTTCAAGGTTGTACAAGTCGATATACCGGCTTCGTATGGACGGGTATTTTTTTTGCATGCTCACATGGTAAGCCATATCCTTGAAGGTAGAAAAATCAATTTTTCCGATATTTAAAAATCCTATATTATCGATAAATTCGTCCAGCTCGTCGGAATAATCTTCAATCTTAAAGGAAAATAGCTCGTTTCCAGTCGGAAATGATTTGTCCCAGGACTTCGAGAATCCAGCGCCCAAGAAAAACGTGACATTCGTCAAGGGAGTTAATTGTGTATAATTCTTATCCTTATAACTGGCACTTTTGATCAACTCTGCAAAAGCTTTGGGAGATGTCATAAGCGGATTTTGATGAATGAATAATTAATAAGTATAGTGTGATCGTTCAATAAATAGCAAGAAAGCACAGTTTTGGCTATAGTTGCTAAGGAGCTTCACCCTCATTTCGAAAGCCACCGATCGCTTCATTCTTTTCTTTTTCGAGAACAGCGATGATAACGACATCCTTAACATAGTCCGGTTCTGTCACTGGTTGAAAAGTACCTCTTGTCATAGTTGAGTTTTCGAGATCATCTATAAAATTAAATTGTAGCATGGTCGGATTGTAGACGATCCCCTTTAAACTTAAAGCCTTGTTTGGCAGAGTGTTTCGTATACTCCAACCTGTAGGTAGTTGCTCCTATGGTGCAAATGGTTTCTGGCATTCAATCACTTTAAACGAAAATCGTATAAAAATCAGCGTTGGGGGCAGGTGTTTTCACGGTATTTTAAAAACGGATCTTTTTTTATTCGAATTTTCCTTAGATTATGACCTACTTCAATATATAATTGCTATGTCTATTACAAAATATTCTACACCTGCTTATGTAAATGATCTGCCAAATATCCTGGCCGATCAATGGAGTGCTATCATCGATGCCTGGTTTGAAACGGCTATAGACCGGTTGGTAACCTATTGGAAACTGCCACCGGATAAAATTTTCCTATATAATTTATTACGGCATCCGGAAGTAAATGGGACGGCTACCGAAATTCCATGGAATGCTTATCCTCGAAAGTATACGCTTACGTTCTCAAATGAAGAAGATAAGTGGCATAGGACCGAGATGCTATACAATTCCGATTTGGGAGATGAAATGAACACGGGTTTATTTTATTTGGTTGGCGCAAATTACATCCGCGCGACCGATTTTTTTTTTCGAGATCAGGATGAATATTGCGAATGGCGGCCGGTGGTCGATCCACAGACGCAAAAATTGAAAAAATTGGTCTTTACTTGTGAGAACCCGGAGTATTGGACGTTTATCGCCGATAAGGAGAAGGATTTATTACTAAAGCTGTATCGGGATATTACGCAGGGAAATGTGCTTCCGGATGATCTTTTTTTTCAGCAGGACATTTATATGAAAGATGACAGCGGCCAATTTTACAACATAAAAGGCCAGTATAATCCATACAACAAATGGAACACCTCCCTAGGCATTGTTCATTTAACTCACCCAGCCAATTCATTGTCAGCAGAAGTTTATCTGGCTGCGGATGCTACCGTTATTCGAAAAAATGCAGCCGGTGCACCCGTAACCAATGACAAAGACTTAATCTGCTGTTCTGGATACGGCAACCCCAATCGATCAAGCGATCCTAGTATTGGCATTAAGATCAATACGTTTGTGCAGAACCATTATTCCATTACCATCAACGATCCAGTCGGATTGTACATGAAGAGTATTGACAGCTCCGGTGTAGTGCTGCCTGGCGGGCTACAGTTTGCCGATTGTTGGAAGATCACCCGCGGGAAGGAAGGGATGATATTGAGAGCGGAATTCGCC
This sequence comes from Puia sp., assembly GCA_035555335.1. Classification (GTDB taxonomy): domain Bacteria; phylum Bacteroidota; class Bacteroidia; order Chitinophagales; family Chitinophagaceae; genus Puia. Next base: position 111,004 of record DATMGS010000014.1, on the reverse strand, counting down.
CTGCCCGATGGGTCGGACCTGGAAAAAGTACAGGTAAGAGGCAAGGCGTTGCGTTATGGCGGACAATTGGCGGAGAAGATCAACATGGTGATCTATGGGTTGGGGAATGATTTTAATCTAGGCGACCCGGTTAAATATGACTGTGTAGCCCATTGCTGCGTTAACAGCATCTTGCCCGGTTTATTAGATGTCAAAGACATAGATCAACCCTGCGGCAGCCATCATCTCGCAGTGCTGACTATGCTGGAGTCAGTACAAGCCGCCGGCGTGCTAGAAGCCAAATTATCGCATGTCAAAGGCAATACGCCGCGTAAGATAATAAAAACCAGAATTTAACCGGTTATGGAAGAACCCCTGTTAGCTGCCGATGATATTCAGGGAAACATTGCGCCTGGCTTTAAATTACCGTTTCAGTGTTTGATTGGAATGAAGGGTGATAAAGTTACATTATTGGAAGTCCTTGCACTGCTCGCTCCCAAGATAACCACCATGCGGCGAGCAGCAGCCTATCACATAGAAAGGGTCGCTAAAGCAAAAGCAACAGGCATTTTTGGGATCGAGAGTTTCCGCCTGCCAGCCCAACAGCAGTTCTGTTGGATCAATTTGGCAATGGGCCGGGACTTTCTGCGGCGGCTGAACATCGGAGCGCCGGAAGCGATCAGCCCGGCTTTTGCCACCGGATTATATGACCATTCCTTCGATCTGGGCGATTCCAAAGACCCGAGCCAGGAAAGCTTCCACGACAACTGGGCCATGGGCAATAAGGAGTCGCATCCTGATCTTTTCCTCCTGCTGGGTTCGGACGATGGCGATACCGTCCAAGCGGAGGCCAGCGCTCTGAAGGCGCAATTCGGTGCGTTAATTCACTATAGTGAGTTTGGCAATCGGTTGGATAACGATACCGAGCATTTTGGTTTTCGGGATGGCGTCTCCTTACCCAGCCTTCGAGGCTATACGAAGGAAGGAACCTACTTAGAGCCACGAAAAGTAAAGAATATAGCCGGTAATAGCCCGGAGTATGCTTCCCCCGGCTCGATATTAATTTGGCCCGGTCAATTCATTTTTGGGTATCCCAAGCAGGATCATACCGATTACAGAAGTGCGACTACTGTTGGCATGACCAATGATCCGGATCTGGTCAATGGGTCTTTACTAGTGTTTCGGCGACTCAAACAGGATGTGCAGCAATTGTACGCCGATACTGATGCCTTTAGCGCGGTATTACGGCAAGACCCAACCTTTGCGTCGTACTCGGGTGAGAAAGTAAGGGCCAAATTGGTGGGCAGATGGAAAACAGGTCAGCCATTAACGAGAAATCCGGATGATCCCACTTCTCCATTTGATCCGGCCGCCGATAATTACTTTCTTTTCAAAGTAGCAGCGGCGGATCTCCAATTGGAGAACGGCGGCCTAATTCCTGGAGCTGCGGGTGACTTTTTTGGCGAAAAATGCCCCATGTCCGCCCATATCCGAAAGGTAAATCCCAGGGATTTGCCGACCGATCTAGGCTCCGAGGTGGACACACTTACCTTCCGGCCGATGCGACGGGGAATTCCCTTTGGCCCGAAGTACGATTTTGATCATCCGGATAACCCGCAAAACAAACAGGAGAGGGGGCTCCTTTTTTTGGCCTATGTGACTGATATTCAAGCACAATTTGAAAATTTGCAGGAGAAATGGGCGAATACGAGCGATAAGCCCGAAGAGCCGAAGGGCTTTGATATGATCCTCGGGCAAAATCCCGCCGGGGGACGCTGGTGCCAGTTTAATGGGGCTGGTCAACCCTTCCAAACAATGGCGAAATATATCATACCTACGGGCGGTGAATATCTGTTTGTTCCTTCCCTTACCTTGGTCCATAAGATCATTGCTGCCAAGTAACATAGCATTAGTGCTATAGATCCTGGACAGCACTGATCCTACGCATGACTGCCATTCGATAATCGCCCGAAGTTAGAATTCTTTTACTAATTGACTTAATTATGACTACGGCAAAAAATTGGCCCGGATATTTTCAAAACCACCTTGAAAGATCAGCTCATTGCTTTTATAGCCGGACGACTGGAAGATCCGCTGGTATATTTCCACCGTATGCTAGGCGTCATTAATTAATGTTCTTATAAAAAGCGTTTTATAAAGGTACGAAGACTCACCTGCCAGTTAAATATTTTAGCTTTTATTCTCGGCGCCCTTCCAGCAGTTGGTCGATCACAGCAGGTTGTCTTATGATACTTCCATAGAAATCTATTTCTTCGGGACCAAGGCAGCGTTTGCTTTTTCGATCAATTGATGATTCAACGTATATATCGGAATGTTCTCCAGGAAAAAATCGGCATCGTGGGTCACCAGGATGGCATGATGGTGGAGGGCCAGTTGATAAAAGTAATTATCTCCGAAATCCAGGGCAACATTCTTTCCGTCCAATAAATCACCATAACCAAAACCCGGAGAGCCAAAATTGTCGTTAATTAATTGACAACCAATTTGATAAATGCACAGATCGTCATAGATTTTTGCTTTCGCAGCCTTGTATTCCGGTGCCGGCCTGAATTTCAACTTGAAATAATTGGGGGATCGGACATCTTCGCCTTTGGATCTAGCGAATTTGACCATTTCCACATTGAGAATATAGCGGTTAACGATTTCACCCACCATCAGAGCCGGTAACAAGATGGTAGCTTTTCCCTGTTTTGCCGCATTGAATACCTCTTCAAAAAATTGCATATATTTCAAGTCGGATCCTTTGGGGTCTGTCTGGATACCCAATACCAATAACCAGATGTTGGTGTCAAAAAGGTAGGCCCGACTGTCAATGGAACGTAGATCGAGGCGGGAAATTTGATAGGCCATGTGGGGCGGGTTAAGCTAACGCTTCGCCTGCGATTTGGTCATATTTGGGATTAGTAGCGTTGTCTATCACGTTATCTAATTTGGCTTTAAATAGCGTCATATGCTTATAATCAACCACTTGCAAATTGCTGGCTAGAAAATCGTGGGGAAAGGTCAAATATGCCTTTCCAATGCAGGCATTTAAAAATTGAGTGGAACACGTTTGAATACCGTCGAAAGATAGCTGGACAATCTCCCCTTTTTGCAGGGAGCCATCAAAAGCATTGAATACTTCTAATCCCTCATTATGAAATACCGCTGCATTCCCGTTAAGTATATGTTTAACTTCAATGCGCATGTAGCAAGGTTTACTTAAAAAACTAAGTTTGAACAAATTTATTGCCAATTTTTTAAAAGGTCGCAAAGATAATTATTGCAAACTAGCTTTTCAAATATAAGTCAAGAATGTTTAAAAAACAAGTTAATTGATGACCCAACGAAAGCATTAGGTAGTATTTTGCAGCCGGCGCTGGTGAAACATTCTAGGTCAGACTGCCAGAAGGCGTCGCCAGTGGCTATATGGAACTTGCCCTGGTTATCCCGGCAATAATTGTAAATATTTCGGATACCCAGCCCCCCAGGGACTTTTTCCTGGTGCGGTTTTGTTGTTTGTCCGCTTAGAGCCCAGGAAATTGCGGTTTTAGCATCCGTTATTTTGCCATTCGTCGCCATCTGGATTTTCGGCAAAAAACCATCTCCCAGATCCACCATGGTGAAGATTAAATAATCTGTTGAAGGGTAATACTGTCCACACACAAAAAAAGGATAGGCGGTATTGGAATGATAATTAATATTGGACATGAGCTCTATTAAATCATCCTTGATCTGCTCTTTACGCAAGTCGCTCAGATTGGGCATACCTCGATGATTCATAAGGTTTTGCTCAATATAATTGATAAACCCATGCTTATCTGTTTTCCAAAAACTTTTCATGGGTATTGTAGTCTTTCGCTCATCACCTGTCACGGCGCCCTCGAAAGTTATAAAACCATTCCTAATTAGAACATCAAACTTTTGCTTTATAAATACTCCATCAGTGGAGAATTGAAGGTTATTCTCCTTTGAGAGCTTATGGAGGATGCTGGCCAGGACCGCCGCCATATTGGCTTCGAACCAGGTAATTTGATAAAAATCCAGTGATATAGTTTGATCGTTATACTCCTTGGCCGCATAATAAAAATTGACCAACTGCTGATAGCCTTCAGCATCCGTGCATATATTTCTGTCAGCTACTTTTAATACCTGCATAATCTTACGATTGAGTAAGGGAAGGTTTTCACGTAACACGGAGTAAAAATGGGCTAAGATCCTTTCTTAAATTCCTAAAAGTAGCTATTGGGGATTAATCGTAAAAGCTGGCAAAGGTAATTTTATTTAGTGTATTATCAAATAAAGGTTACTTGGGCATCGCTCTATATCTTATTGATAGTTTTCGTGTATTGAGACCGTTAAAATGATCGTTCATCCAATAGTCCATAACATCGTTATACGGTAGAACGTCAATCCTTAACGTCTGATGGAGCCTAATATATTGCATGCATAAAGGGAAAACACCGGTTTGGCTATAGACGCTGACCTCACCTTTTCCAAACATTTCCAGCCTAGCATGGCGAATTCGAATCCACAGGTTCTATTATTGTCGACTGTAACTGGTATTGTGGCTAGTTGGATGCCGGTAGGAAATACCGTAAGTCGTAAGAATGATAGTAAAAGGATGCTAAAACGGCTATACCCAGCTATACAGGCGATTTTCATAATCCGTATCATTCACAATCCAACCCACGTTGATAAATTTTTCTATGGAGATCAACGGCAAATGATAAAATACGCCCCCTCTTTTAAGGACCTCAGGTGTTTTATAGTTGCTGATATGAATCGGAGAGTAGCCCCTCAAATAAGGGAGGACAATAGGGGGGAAGAGTTTTTATCCTATTAGGAAAAAAAGTTTTAAAAAAAAGCTAAAAACCTTTTGTTAAAATACGATTTCTCTGTCTTATATGATGAAGGCGGTCTGACTGGCTATCCTGCCAATTAGGTCACCACTGACCCGTTCCGATGAACCAGACCCAGATCCTTATCTCTCCCCAAAAGAAAACGTAAACCTGCCTTCCTACTAACGGATAGTAACTCCTGCTCGTCAGAATAACCCCGCTTTGTCCCATACAGAGTAATGCCCTGTACAGAGATTGTATTGTCCTTGCCAGATCAACCGAATAACTAAAAAAAATCTGTGAACGTCCGTCACTTTTTGGCCGAATTCGGACTCAATATATAAAAGGCCACATTATGAAAATTAAATTAAACATACCCTACGCCCATCGCCACATCACGCTGTTTGTGTATAACGTTCCCCCCTGGTTCTCCTGGGTGATCGTGTTGCTTATACTGCTGAGACAGGCCTGGATCCGGGACTTATTTCACCTACTAAAATAACTCCAATGAGTGACGTCGAATTCGTCAAAGCGTTTAAGCGACTAAAATTTATGTTGCATGCGTTTTTTCTAAAATGTATTCAAAACGGGGACGGGGATAAGGCGGAACAGGCCGATGATTTAGTGCAAGAAACCGCCAAGCGCGCGCTGCCTTACAGTCGCCTACCAGAATACGCAGAAAAGCAGGAATGGTTGATTTGGACAGTGGCGAGGAATGTGCTTTCCCGTCATTTTAAGGCAGGTAAAAAAAAACTCCCGCCTTCCCGTCAAAAGGAGGAAATAAAGAAAAATCATGAAAGCGACCCCTCACAGCCTTTACTTAACAAAGATCGGTGGAACAACCTGTATAGGAGATTAGACCCTACAACAAGGATGATCTGCCAGTTACGAATCGAGGGGTACAAGTTTAGGGAGATCGCCGAAATGTTAGCCCTGTCGGAAGATAATGTCAAGGCGCGGATCCAGCGTCTGAAATAGCCTACAATACTGTTGCCAACGTGTCCAATTTCACCATACTAAACCAAAAAAAATGAAACTATGCCACTGACAAAGATCCAGGTAGAACAGTTCCGGAATCTGCTGGATCAGTTTTCTACCGACTATTCCATTACCGAAGAGGAGGTAATGCAAGTCCATGCCTACCTATTTGAGCAACCATTGTCCCTGTCGTTTCCACAACGCTCTCCATTGGCTGAAACAATTACCTATTTGCGGGAGATCATCGTTTCGCAATGTTTGGACCACATCGATGAGCTGATCCTTTATTATAAACAGAAAGCAAAAAAAATAGACGACTTTTTGGATACACTAATAGAGAAACAGGAAGAGCCAACAAACTTGTTGGAGAAAATGAGCTACGGGTCATTATATGTAGAAGCTGAAGGTATCCATTTTGAAAAGAATGAGATAGAACATCTACAGTTTAGAGAATGCTACAGTAGGCTGTCTACCATACACGTGAATAGCTTTAATCAATTAACGGCAATAAAGCCGGTGTGCAACGAAAAAAAAGATATTTATTCTACGATAAAACTATATCTGGAAAGTAAAGTTCAAAGCAATAAGGACATTGCCGTCAATTATTTTCTTCCTTCCAGCGAATTGGCGGACGTAGTAGGAAGGAATTACATCGAGCAATTTTCTGTCCATAAAAAAGTCGACTGCGTATTCATTATGAAATTGCACGGTCCGCTGCAAAAGACCGATCATATCGCCTTATGCGAAGCCAAAGTTAGGAAAACAACGATGGTGGAATGGATCATGCACTATTATAATTCGCGTCAGGCGCCCGATTACTATGAGATCATTGATGTTATCCGAAGGGAGCAACCGATCAGCGACGGTAATTTTAAATTTATGCTTTTCGAATGGCTGATCTATTCCAAGCTCATTATTTCTGACTCTTGTTATTCGGCGGACAATCCCATCAGGGAGGTGGTCTTTTCGCCCAATACGTTTTATCCATCTTTTAAAGAACAGGATATTGTTTATTACAGTGGTCATGGCTTTCGGGGCTGGATCAATAGGTTATTCGAAACAAAGCTGTCCGCAAAAAAATGGAGCATTTTGAAAAGACCGGAACGGCTCTTCTGGCTGACGTCGGATAATCCTGGCTTTATGATCAACATTAATGAGTTGGAAGCCGGCAGAAAAGAGAGGCAACCAGCTCATTCCCTGGCAGAAATCCGGGCGGACACCGTTTTATATTATCCGCTTTCAAAAGATTACTGTTTGCGGATTGAACCTACCGCATTGGACCGTGACCACTTGCTGGACAACTCGCCGATCGAATATGAGCAATCTTCGGAGGAAGAGTTTAATTTTGTCAATGAACTGACGATTTCCACGCATCGGGAAATGGTAATCGGTAGCCAAATGAAAATGCTGAAACAATATAAACATACACATATGGCAAAAAATGGAAAAATCGGCGATGGCCACCGCGATGGCCAGGTAAAGGAAAGAAGTCAGACGTTCAATCCAAAAACCGAGACCTGGGTCAAAAGAGACACCGATACAGGTCGGTTCATCGATGGAAAGGCTGACAGTAAACCTTTCAAAGGTGTTCGAAAAGAAAAGTAAGACATCTTTCATCCCTAAACCTCTCGGGGCTGATGTGAGGGTCATCGTAACTAAAATCTAATAGGTATGAGAAAAATTGGCTATGGCCCCAAGGCCACGGTGTGCACCAAGGGAACCTGTGTGACCGTATTCGGTCCGGCCGCGCAATTGATCACGATAGTGGCAATCGCTGCTACCGTATTGATCGCCGGAGCGTTGGTGATCAAAGCGTTCAAATGACGGGCAGACAAGAAGAGGAAGGCTTCTGCCCCTCTTCTTGTTACCTTGGAATGGGAGATGGACGGCCACTCAAGAGAGCGCTTACCCAGGCTTGCCCATATACAGCTTTTTGTCTAATTTTAGAGGAATCGATCACAGGTGGCTGGCCCGATTGATAGCCCAAGCACCCCAAAATGAAACTACATAACCACGAGCTGTATCGTTTCTTTATTGAAAAAAATATTCCTTATCTGTATCATGCCAATACTATTGGTACAGCCATGACCTTTATGCAGGTCGGCGGTTTACTTTCCAGAGGTGAGGTAGAAAATAGGAAATTGTTCCAGACCTATCAGTCCTCTGATGAAAAGGATAAAACAGTAGGTGTTTGGAATGATATTTTTCTCGATACGATCGATTTGCATGGACATTTTCCATGGCAAAATGTATATGGGCCATTATCGTTTGAAATCTCCATCGAATTCATGTTGCATTATGATTTTGATATATGGATCACAAAAAATAATCCGCAATATTGGAATCCAACACTTAGTTTGAAAGAACGGTATTTCACCAGTGTAATGGATTTGTCGGTAAACTGGGACAACTATGAACGTCAGCGAAAAATGGTGACTATCCGAAGTGCCAATGAACCTATTTTATTTGATTATATAAAAGCGGTGGTAGTAGACAATCCTAATATTGAATTAGCGGGAAAAAGTGTTTTAAAAGAAGCCACCAAAGGCTTGAAGACCGCACTCAATGGCGATGAGGATTTCAAGAAGAAGTTTACAGTCAGAAAATGCGAAAATTGCTATTGCAAGGCCTACTATTCAACGTATAGGGAATATAAACTAAAAAGAGCCTTTTTGGAATGGTCATAGTGATAGGAATTTTGTCATTCTGATGGGTGGATACCTGGCCATGCTCTGTCTCGCCCAGACCAGGCACTACCGGAATATCTCGTTTCTGAATGAGCTCCGGCCGAAGGTGGCATTATAGATAAATTGTATACTAATGAAATAAAATGAGCGCTCTTTTAAAAAAAAACAATGCGATCACGTGATAGCTGGATACTGTCACGCCTATTAGCTGGTAAACAATAAAGAGGGTAAAGACAATAGATAGCGCAATCAACAAAATTCTATACCGCCGGATGACCATTCTGATATCCTGGATGCGTCGTTCGATTTTTACTTTTTCAGCGTCAATGGTCCCGGCGGGCAATCCTGATTTATCCGCCAGCTCCCGGAAATCCCGGCCAAAATCCTGCTCGATCTCCCCAACATCCTCCAGGTAGAGCGATTGCAGATAATAGGTGAACCAGGAATAAGCGAGAAAGGCAGCCAGAATAATCAACAGGATAAATACATCATTGACCTTGTACGTAGCGAAAACTGAGGCAGCGAAAGAAATGGGAATCGCAACGATCTGCGAAAGATTCTTGCCCAGAATGTCACGAAGCGAAGCAAAATATTTTTCCTTTTCCTTGATCAGGTCGCTTTTCAGCTTCTCAAAGGAGAAGTTTTTCAAATACAATTGTAGATTATTGTCTGCCGATCGGATAAGGGCTGGCAGGGCAATAAGGATCTCCTGCAGCTCCGAAGCGGGACTGGTGGGCGTGAAGCCAAAGAGCTCGTTCTTGAAATAAATACTAAAATCCGGCGATGACAATCGGGACAGAAGGGTCGATACCCCGGCAATAATAGCAGTCGATGGATCAAAATTAGGCAGATAATCGGGGTATGCGATCCGCTTAATGCCTTTGGCGCTAGAATACAGAACAATTTCTTTGTTTAATGTGTTGACATAATCCGCAAACTGGGCATCGGTAAAGGCGCCAAAAGCATCGTAGTAGGCTAGGGCATTCTCGATCAGAAACAGGCCTGGAATGGCGCCGGGTCCGGAGGTGGTGATCCCTGCCTGCCGGTCATACAGTAGCCAATTGCCCCGGAAGTCCAAAATAGCGACGTCCTTGGTGAGGGGAAGGGTTTCTTTAATCCGCTGCCGGAAATTGATCTCCTGGTAATACGTCTGTATTGCAGGGGATAGCAAGGATAATTTGATAAGGATATCGTCATCAGAGTACGAGTCGAAAACGATGCCGGTGGCGGTTAAGTCAGCACAAACAGCCGTATACTGGTCTTTGGGAATAGTCAGTGACAGGAGATTATCAGCAGGCAAATACACCGTCGGGGTCGTGGCGAGTGCCAGGAGCTTGCGGAGATATTCTATTTTGCCTGTTAATTGATTATCCATTGCTGATATTTCTTTCTGTCTGGATGGCGGCGATCAATTCGCGGGAATTAATAACGATCTTTCCTTCATTCGGATAGACCTCTATCTTACGCTCGTCGAGAAACGTCTGGGGAAAAACCAGATCAATATGGTCTGCCTTCACTTTGATGTTCACAAATTGCCGTAAAATGCTGCCGTCCGGCTTAAACTGGTGGTTGAGAGTGATGTCATGCTCTTCGGCATAGGAAGTCAACTTGTTCTCATCCTCATAAAAACGCTGCCCGATGGCTTTGAGATCCGTTTCAGCTCCCCTGGGACTTTCCTTTATAAACCGGTATACGTCATTCAGGAAATCGGTTTGGGCAAAAGGCCTTCCATTACCATCGAGGGGTGGGTCAATTTCCTTCAGGATTTTTAACAATTTTCGGGTGTCCTCTGTATTATTGATCAGCTCTTCTGCTCGAATCCAATTGATAAAGAACTGAGAATCAATGTTGCGGGAATTGATGAAAGTAAGATAACCGCCGCTGTTCAACGTATATCTGTTCTTATTGATCCGGCAAGCCATGGCCAGGTGTTCAAAATCAATATGCACGGTTTCATTGATGACAAACGTCGTATCCCTCGTACCTTTCTGGACACTGCTTCCCTGCCGGTTTCGAATCAGAAATACACCAATAAAGCGGTGTACGTCTGTATAATCAGCGAACACCACATAACCGCCTTTCGCGGCCGTCGCCGCTACGGCAGCCTGAAGGGTCGGCATGGTATTCCTGCTAAAGTTGATAAATTCCTCTTCCGATCCGCCCGCATGATAAGCCTGGAAATGATTCGGAAAATCATTGACGGTTGACTGGAACTGGCCACTTGACTGCCGGAGATTCCTGTACCGCTTATTGAGTTCTGTGACGAACCGCACCGCCTGCGTATCATTCAATGCCGGCCGGTCGGAATATTCTATATGCACTCTTCCACCAGCGGCATCGTCTACTTTAATAATTTCATGGATGATCAATCGTTCGAGATTCATAGTAAAGGGTTAGGGTAAATAATGGTCAAATACCTCAATATAAGCATTTTAACAGATTTGCACCAGCATATCAGCCTACGGCTGCCGTTTCCGGAATAAAGGTTGCCGCACTGGAGCTGCCCGACAATCCCAGGCGACGGGCGGATAGGATTAAGGCAAATATACTAATTATTTTAGTATATTTCTGGCGGGCATGGAGAAGGCGGTAATATGCCTAATTTCGAAAGCCTAAGCAGAGCCCTTTTTACCTGTCGCGTTTTAAATCTTAACATATGCCTTGTACATTTATTAAGAAAGAAGCTCCAACCCTTTTTGACCTATTAACAGACATCTTTAGTTATAAATTGAAAATGTCAGAAATTGGGATTACAGATTTATTCATCTATAAGTTGGTGGCTTATTGTAAAACGCATTCACTTTCCAATGTTACGATTTTTCATGCCAAACAAGAATCGGTGTATGGGGCAGACATAGATCTGTTTGTAGAACAAAGCTCCGGGAAATATCTCTGGTTTTCGCTCCAGGCAAAAGTGATGAATCACAAAGGGGTATACAGGGATTTGCGCATAAAGAAGAAAAGTCCGCAACAGTGGGAAAAATTGAAAGACAATGAAACAAAACATGGATGCAAAGCTTTTTACCTTTTCTATAATGGCGACTATACCGTTTCTCCGGGTCTGCCGGCTCCTGCGCTTTCAGATTGCCAGGGTCTACCAACGACCAAAGAGTATGGGTATGGAATAGTTGAAAGACAATATATTGACAGCCATTTTACCGCAGGAGCCGCACGTGCAGCATTTACAGACTTCTATCCCTATAGAATGGATACGTTAAAGAGATTGCTGTGTTGTGATTTTGATAACGGGAGCGGCGCCTTGAATGAGTTCGATTTGTTAGAAATACATACGGCGGCACCTTATTTTCAACTGTATCCTATTATTGATCACCTTGATAGTGGAATATTTGCCAATATAGATGTGGGCACATTTGCAAGCAGAAGAATTATAATTTCCAAAGCTATTAGCGATACTTACAATATGGCTTTAGAAAAGGATTTACTCGTACTGAGGCCATATAAACTGGAAGACTTTTTGTAACCTGCTTTTATAGAAACTGTAAAGACAATATTTCAAAGCCGGATACTTCCTTTTTTTCAATATCGTAAATAAAGCTTACCGTAAATTCCGGCCGGCAGTAGTACAAGACGTGTGTTTTATCTTCTTCGACTGACACCTCATGATAGAAAATTTTAATCCCTGACGCGCGCTGCACATATTCTGTCGTAGGAACCGTTAAATCAATGGCGCATCTTCTCAGGTTAAAGCTATAGCTGATATAAAGGGTATTGGCTGTAAGCCGTTTGTAACTGATCACCGTCCCATCTTCAATACCTTCTATAATACCAAAACCATGATTAAGTAAGGCGCTGGCATACCGGAAAAATGTTCCGGAAGCATCGAGCAATTTCTTGAACTCTCGCGTTTGCATAATATCGAGAGACCGGGCGACTTCCTCTTCTATTCGCTTCCCGATTGGATCCATGTATTGATCACTAATGCTCTCATTGGAAAACTCGAATTCGTTCGTATCAACCTTAGCGGTAAGAAAAGCATTTAGGGATATGAACGCGGCTATTCGGCAACTTACGCCATAGCTCCGGAGATCCTTTGCCAGATCATCGTGAAAGCCTTGTTCGTCATTTATATAAAAATCACGAGTGTTTTCACTGATAAAAACAACTTCATCATCCGCTGATTTTAGCTTCAGAAAATGTAAGAGTGATAGCCAGATCATAGTGTCTCTATAGCCCTTTTCCTGCACCCTGAAGGGTAAAACTTGCTCAATGGCTCTTCTCACGACCACGGAATGAGGTATTTCTTCAAAGGGAATGAATTCTACAAATTCAATCTTCTCTTTTAAAAGGTCTTTAAAACTATACGGTTGTATTAACGAGGTAAGGCTGTATTCGATTTTTTCTGTATTGAATTTCTGGGCCTTGTCATAATTCTTTTTCAAATCCGACAATACCTTTTTTTGTTCCCGTTGATGCAGATTTTGGACTTCATGGCAGACAATTTCTGACATGAGAAAAACAGACCGAGAGTTTTTAATAAAAGTAGCGAGCAGGCGGAACTCTGCGTTGTTTAAATGCCAGTGATCAAAAAAGACATTGGAATCCAAAAATATGTATCTCATTCGATGGAATTGGGTTTAGAGAAAGGCTCTAGCGAAAGTACGATTCCTTTTTTATTTTTTGCTAACGATGGACTTTCCTTGTGTAACAGGGTTTGCTTCTCTTGTATTAAAATAGTAATATTACGAACAATAACAGTAACCCATGGACGTTCTTTTTGTCGGTATCTTTTTGCTTATTTTATTCCTGATCGGTCTGGCATCGCATTTTCTGTCCACAAAGTTGTACCGCCGCCTGGTTCGGACCGGCAATTCCAATCCTAAGACCATCCGGGTCGTTACCTTCGTTTTTAGCTTTTTAATGATTTTCACGGTGCTGGCCTACCTTTTTATCATCAACATCCGGTTTGAGCGGTAAATATGGAACGCCGGCGAACACGCTGCCGGATCCACCACTCTGCTACCAGGAGGTTCGGGACAAACCACATCCAAGCGTCGATCATGTAGAGATGGACCGGATCGATATGGAAACTCCGCGATAGGATGAATTTCCAGGTTCGTAGGGTGATTGCCGAAAAGGTCAGCGCATAGCTCCGAATCATGAAGGCCTTGTGCCGGGCAATCTGACCCCTCTTGGCGGCCATCACCCCGATGTAGGTAAAGGTAAATCACAAACAGTCCAGCAGTACAAAGGCGATTCGGCCCGGCAGCAGGCCGTTGGCGCATACAGCCAGGACCATTCCCGCCGGGAAATTGACCAGCAGGATATTATAGGCATGGATCCGGCCAAGGGTCCGGTGCAGGGCCCGGTGCTCATTCAGGACCTGGTGCGAAAACTGGGTGAAGCCGGCCAGCAGCACCCCGACAGTGGAAAAGACATGCACATAAAAAGCCACTTTCCACCAGTTGTACCTGACATAGGCCTGTTTGAACCGCAGAAAATCCACGTTATCCCGGAAAGCGGTATAGTCCACCACCATGCGCAGCATCAGAAAGGTCGCCACGCATAGGACTAGGTAGACGAGGAAGCTTTGGAGGAAATTGCCGATGAGTTTCACGGCTTTAAAGTAGGAAACAAAAGCTATAAGACCAAGTGGAAATTGAGTTGTCATACAACTGGTTAAGGCTGCTTTGGATGCAACGGTAGTACATATCCTTGTATTCCGCTATTATTGCTGATCATTTTTGAAAAAGTACGATGATAGCCATTCCACAAAATGAGTTGATTGTCTGTTTGCAGAATGTTCACCGGCTCATAAATGTCACTATGACGAGGACCACTGATACCTACATCCGGCTGGTAGTAGTTCAAGGTGGTGAATGCAACTTCCTGAAGCGTGCCATATTGCTGAAAACAGGTTCGTTCTTCCTTGAAGGTATCTATGAGTAAAGCTCTTATAGTTGCTATTGCTTGAGCGGATAAGAACAAATCCGATCCGTCATACCGACGTAAAAGGAATTGTCGAAAGTCGATGATCTCATAATTTTGCGGGGTGCGGTTGATAGTTTGGCGGATTAGGTCTGGATACAATGTTTTTACTTGCTCTTTCATAAAACAAACAGGTTGACTACTTATTACTTATCACTCCAATATTTTTTAGCTCTTGAATTATGAAGGCAAGCTGCCGGCAGAGATCTTGAGCCAAGGAACCATCCAATATTTCACACCAGATCTCATGGGTATCCCATGCCCGTAATTTTCTGTCTTCATAGTAATGCAGATAGTACCAATTTGAATATTTGCCTCCAATGCACATGGTAGAACCGATTGTCGTGATTATCAGAGAAGAGGTTATTTTGCTTTTGATTGTTGGGTCAATACCGTTTTCAGCAAAAATACCTATGAAAAAACTGGATCTCCATTTGTCAAATCCAAGACAGATCATTATCTCTTTTTGGTCAGTAACGTAAAAATTAAGTTCCCGCTCTTCAGAGACTTTCCCGAAATCGTCTGGAAATTCGCACAGAAGTCCTAGTGAGATAGCGAATTCTTTAAGTTGCTCCAATAGTCTTTCAGTAAGCATAGATTCCATTTTTTCTATGGAATTCCTGACAGTATAGGCAGAAATGATATTTTCCTTTGAGCTTGCCATTAAGATGGCTATTTCTTGTTCCATGTGGACATTGGTGCTTTGATTGGTTAAATATTTTATTAAATGAATGTACTGTATAATTGTTTGATGCAATAGTGGGTGGGAGACTGTTTCCTCAACGCAGGCGGATAGCCAATCAAGAATATCCTCTTTGTAAGAGATGCATACATAGTCCGCTTCCTCCTGTAATTGGCCGCTGCTATCCGGGGAAGGAGGCAGGCCGTACAGCGATAAATAAAAAATCGGAGCGGAGGGATATGCCTTATTATAGCGAACCAACTGCATGGTTTGATCAACGGCATATATTTTATTTTCAATAATGATGGTTCTGTTGGATCGGTCCCTAATGAGAATGTCCATTCTACCCCCTTCGCTTCCATCATCAGATATGAATCCAATATGTTTTTCTGGAGTTGTACGTGCGTTTTCTGATTCAAAAGTTTTTAATAGAACAATAAAGCGGTCGAACTTTGTATGTTTTTTTTGCTGCTGAGATAAAAATATTCTTAAGAAGGTATCTCTGTACCCATGTGTCCCGCTTGGGTGCAGTAATTCGGCCAGAAAGGCAGAGTGCGTTCTTGCTTCTCGGGTAGCAACTTTTAAAATTTGGAAGATATTAAATCTTTCGCCGGTTATTTTGTTTATCTCATCATACTTTTTATTGATATCATAGACGCTCGACAGCAAATGTTCTGTAGTTGATTGTGGCATTTGAAGTGAATTAATGATCGTCAGATTGAAAATACCAGTTTCTATTGACTGCATGCCGCACTACCTGCACATGCTTCAATAAGGAAAGCTTATTGTCCTGATCCAGATGACGAAGCAGGGAACGGATAGGGAGGCCATCCCGATGATTCTTGAAGAAGATGCCTTTTTCGATAAACAAGGGCATTAGCTCTTTGGCGAGGATTTCTTTTTGATCGGGGTGTCCCAAGAAATAGTCCCGGACGATCTGGTCGATACGACCAATTTTATGTATTTTTTTCTCTGATAGTGGTATCATAGCAATCGTATAGAAGAAGTTAACAAAACGGTATAAAAAGTACGATTTTTTTGCTTGGTAAGCAATATGTATTTTTTCTTGGAGCGGTAACTGAGAAACTTGCAAAAGTGAATTAATTTGTTTATTTAAGCGCCATGAAAAAATTCAGCCTCTTCCTCTTAACCATCCTGCTTTCCATTTTGGTAGCTGGTCTCTACGGCATCCTTCATGACCAGGTTACCTATACGATCTGCCCGGAATACTATACTAAATTCAAATTTATTCAATTTGGATTGGCGGATGAGACGACGGCATTGCTGCAGCCTTCTCCCCGGCAGTTGGTGGCTATTATCGGTTTTCTTGCTACCTGGTGGACCGGCATTTTTATCGGGATCGGCCTGGGATTGACGGCATTGATCTTTAAAGAGGCTACCGCAATGTTCCGGGCTATTGTTTGGCCATCGGGCGGGTGATCGTCGTCGCGATCGGAACCGGGGTTGTCGGGTTTTTCCATGGGCGTTTTTACCTCGCCCGGACAGGCGTCGATTCGTGGCTGCCCGAACATCTTGTCCACAAAGCCGATTTTATAACGGTAGGATCCATTCACAATTTCAGTTACCTGGGCGGTGGGCTGGGACTGATCGTTGGGATTGTCTACCTGGTCCGTGTGAACTGGAAAATCCGGGGTCTAAGATAGGGTACTAACACAAAACCCGCTAGGTCGGGCGGGTTAATGCATTTACTGTAAAGGGTTCGTTGCGTGAATACAGTGGTTTCAGATAGGTACCGGATATTATATTACCAGTAGCTTTCATGGGTTAGGATTGGGTTCTTCAGGTACGGATGTAGAACGGGTTTTTCGGAATTGGACTTGGGTACGATGGCGTTACTGATACAAAGATGCGACGAACCCACCGACCTGTCTAGCTCTAGCCCCTCAGATTTACTTTGTTGATCGGCAAACTTATAGGGCAGTAGGCAAACCCCTACCTTCGAGTACTCTCCGAAAGAAGGAGTCGTAGTTTTACGAAAGGCTTTCCGTCAACAATTCGGTAGCTTTCGTCTACTGGCATTTGCCATAATCATCCGTATACGGTACTTGCCCTGGTAGCGGGTCGCTCCGTTGTTATACCGACCGGCGCCGCGGAGCCATTTTAGGCTGACGAAAGTAGTTTCATCTGCGGGATACGCAATGGGTATGTCGGCTGTATGTATATTCATTGCACGAGTTCCCCCGTCTGTTTATCCAGCACAAAATCCCTCCAACCTCCCGGTGGATCCCATTCTCCCTCTCCGAAAAGATGCGGGCCGTCGAATCGGTTCACACAAACACCATCTATTCCCAGCTTGTCGTTATGCCAACAAACAGTGCCGGTTTTATCGATGCAATATAGACCATAGGCATCGGCCACATAAAATCGATCGTCCGCTACATACAAATGTCCGAAGTAACCTTCCATCGGGAGCGTTAACCGATTTTCCCAGGCCTTGGTATCAAAAAGATAAAAATATTCTTCATGGCCGGCTCCCAGCAGCGAGCCAAGAAAGCCGGCTTCTTTAAAGGGGTCGGTATGAGCATTGTACCGGATCTCATAGATGGCGACACATTCCTCTCCTTCCCACCCTAATATATATTCCTGGGCAGGGTAGGGAAGAGAGGCTTCCCCGGAAATGACAATCGGACCTTTCCGGTAGTCGGCAGGGAGGTTGGGAGCAAATGTCAATGTCATTGTAAATCGGGTTAAGGGTCGAAAATAACAATTCCTTTTCAGAAGCAGCATTGTGTGGATGGGAGAGGGGTGAAAGGGACGACAACCGAGGCAGCCGTTTTTGGCTGAGACATGCAATTCACACCATAATATATGTATACATATATACAAGGTACGACCATTTTCGAGGTAGAAAGCCGTTTTGGGACGTCATAAGTTTGTATCCGATTGAATACCAATAGTATATAGCTTAGATGATGATAAAGAGGGAGATCATTCGCTTGCACGGAATGGACTGGATGTGAAAGTACTAATAGCATACGGGTATGCAACGCAACAGGTAACCAGGGGCAATGCTCCTACTGTTAAAGGAAAAGAGATGGAAGAGCAACCAGTAAGAGACACGATGGTGACTATGGACGGCTGTGTATCCGGTATTATAAACGGTCATGTATCCGGTTTAACGGGAAGCAGACAATTAGCAGATAATTGGATGCAGTACCAGTTAGTTTGCTGTAAGATAACAATTAATTGATTAAATATAACTGATAGACAAAATCAAGAACGAAAATAGCCTTCAGTACAATTCAATGGGTAGCACCAATAAGGTAATTGGAGTGTAACCTGTAACCAGGATAGGGCAATTATAATGGTGTTACCAAGTAAGTTAATGGGATTGCAAACTGGAATTAGTATGGGTCAATGGCAATTCCAATTAGGGATAGTAAGGTGGGCAATTGGAATATAACCTGTAACCAGGATAGTGCAATTATAATGGTGTTACCAAGTAAGTTAATGAGATTGCAAACTGGAATTAGTATGGATCAATGGCAACTCCAAATAGGGATAGTAAGGTGGGTAATTGGAATATAACCTGTAACCAAGATAATGCAACTATAATTTGAGTTACTGTGTACGTTAATGGGAGGGTTAATTGTAATTAGGATAGTGCAAATGTAATTGGTAGCAGTAAGTCTAAACTGGAATTAGTGTTAAGGCAAGCTGTAATACCAATTTACAATTCTAAATACGGTATGTTGACTTAATCTATAATTAGCGTTGATGTTTACCCAACACTAAATGGTTGTACCTGGAAATAAATAGTGCTTAGATCGCAAAAATAATAGTTGGTAAAGTAGATAGATGCCAAACCAATCAGTATCCTCCGCGTAATAACCCAACTTATCCAGGTAAAGGTAATACGCTAGTACGTTTAATTATGTAAGTTCAGGTGATATTGAAAGTATAACTGTACTAAAAGATGCAGATGCAACAGCTATTTATGGTTCCCGGGTGGCAAATGTTGTTATATTGAACACAACTAGAAATAGTAAGTCTGGACAAACAAAGTTTGATGTGAATGTTTACTGTGGCATGGGTAGAGTTGCCAGGATAGTTGAAATATTAAATACGCAGCAGTATTTAACAATGCGTCTTGAAGCTTCTGGAAATGATGGCGAATCACCTGATTCGGGTAATGGCTTGATTAAATAATAGCCTCATAATCAATGGTAAAGCTAGTAAGAAGGTGTAAATGCTTAATACGCAGGAATACTTGACAATGCGGCATGAAGCATTTAAAAATGATGGTGGGGCACCTTATTCTGGGTGGTAGCTATGATTTGATGACTTGGGATACTACTCGATATACAGATTGGCAAAAAGTGTTAATGGGCTTGGTGGTATTAGTACAGCATACAGATTGGCAGGAAACCTTGATGGATAAAGGATTTTCGGCAGTAAATTTTATCGACAAAATTTTGATGGCTTGTGAAAATTGTTTTATTTTGCTCTAGGCAATCGAACCTTCTCTATATTCCAGCCAAACCTTGTGTTTCCCACTACAGTTTTAAATTCATCATGGATGATGTATACCTCCATAATATCGTTACTTTTTTCACATAGCACGAAAAGCTATCGGGGAGGAACATTTTATTTTACCACCTAAAAAATGGACAATGAAAATGACGCAGGAGAAAGCGGGGATCTTAAATATCTTTGTGGATCTGTTGATCAAGTTCTTGCTTGCCATCAGCTCGATTGGCGCTTTCTGGTTTATTTTAATCCATTTGCTGAATGCGAAGGATCCTGTTCAGGCATGTATATTGGGGGTATTGGAAGCCATGTTAAGCCGCACCATGTATTGTATAATTGCCCACTTTTTCCCATCTATTAAGATTGGGTCTTCCAAAAATCAAAAAAGGAGCAACAAACCTCCTGATGCTCAGTGATAGATTAGGAGGATCGGCTTTCAAAAAGCGGTACTCTCGGTTTACCGATCTTCCAGCCCAATAATTTCCCCCTCCGCGACAAGCTTGTGGACCTCATAGATCCACCATTTTCTTCCCACCTGAATATATTTTCCATCATAGGCTGCCGCAAAAATGCCACCGTCACCAGGTGCGTCTCCCCCGGATAAAGGAGCGGTACGTAGTGTAGGCATAACCTGGGAACGGTTAAATATGCAAATGGTGTTGTATGAATTCAGTGATTTGGGGCAAATTGCGTATTAGCCCTTGTGTAACTAAAGAAGTGGTAACATTTCCCATCCACTTTCCTACCTTAGAGGTTAAAGTGGGTTTGTCGTTTTTATGTTCTTTAACAATTTCTTTCAACTCCTCGACCTGGAGATTGCTTACACCGAGTTTTTGTAATTCCGAATAATCCACGTTGGTAAGGGTAATGTTGATGTCTTTCTGTATTGCCGTCTGGCCAGCAGCAATGGTCACCGGGCTGTGGTCCCCATGAATGTGATTGGTAATAATATTGCTTACTGTTTCACTCTTATTTTCTTCCATCATAAATTCGTTTTTTAAGTTGGGATATTTCTTTTGTAATTGCAATAAGTTATCTAACAGTTTTTGCTTTGTCCGATTTAAAATATCGACCATATGAATTTTGCCTACTTCAAAATGGGCAGTATGGATAACGCCGCCCCTTTGTTTTATTTCTTGACCATACAGTTTTTCTAATGATCTAAGCATCGAAGGAGGAAGAGGGATATGACCCATTGTCGTTTCTAGATTCCGGACATTGTCTTCCAGAATGGCGATAGGTGACTGAACAGTATGCTGATTTAATAAATCGGCAAGATTGTCCTCCTCGGTAGTTTCAATTGGTTGCGTTTGCGGCTGACAATAGGGTAATTGAAAGGTTATACAAGTGCGACAAGGAATTTTTCTATACTGAGGTAGTAAGACATCTTCGTAGTCATAGCCATCGATTTCCTTGATGATCCAGCGTTGAAAGCTATCCTCTTCAATAGCGGAAGCAATTAATTTGGCTTTCGTCAAAGCCTGGCTTAAGGAAATTTGGTCATTGGATAGTTGATGGATAAGGTGTTTTATCATATTGGTATTTCTTCCTACTTTAGGGAGGATGATTGCTGGATTACTTCATTTCCTACTGCAAGCGTGAGTGGTGAATGGTTGCCGTAGATAAAATTGTTTACAATATTGTTAACTTTTTGCGCATTCTCTCTATTGTAGTCGAACCGATCGGATAAATCAGGGAATTCTTCATCCAGTTTAAGGAGAGTATCAAGAAAGGATTGTTTGGCTGTTTCGATGATTTCTCTATATTGAGTTTTTGTACACACTTGCAGAACAAAAGAAAAATGGGATTTGTATGCAGTGAATTTTGGCTCTAACTTTTCAATAGCAGTAAATACAAGATCACTCCTTTTTTTATCAAAGTGAGCTGCTAACGTAGGGGTTGGAATGGTTTCCAAACTACTTTCAATAGAAGATATGGGGTCATAGACTCGGAGATATTCAACGAGGTCATGCAAAGTTGGGCAGTCAAAAGGTATCTCAATGGGCACATCTTCTCGAGCACCGTTTATTCGAAAGGAAAGATAAAGATTTGATTTTAGCTTTCGATAATCGGGCAATGATGTGGTGGTAAGATCATATCCTGAGAGTTCCTGTGTAACCCACTTCGTAAAGGTGTCGTTCTTAATGGTTGCACCAATAATTTTCCCCCTAGTAAGTCCCTGGCTCAATGTAATATTCTCATGCGCCAAATCGTGTATTAATTTTTTAAGCATTTGGATAGTATATTTTTAGTTCCAAGCAATTCGGAGCTTGGGACGATCGGTATCAAACCATTCACAAAAATCCTTCTCAGAAATTCCCATTATTTCCTCTGCAATGGATTTGATCGAATAGCCCAGTTGTTGTTGATGGACATCAATTATTTTTTTTAAAAGAACAGGTTTATCGATACCTATCTCAATGGTTTCTTTTTTTCGTTCGCCATATCGGCTAAGTTCTATAAAGAGGCTCCTAAACTTGCTGTCATTGATGGCACCCACTTCCCTGGCCCGGTAAATGATAGCCTGCTTGGATACTTTCCAATAGAGTTTAAGTTCTGTCAGTTTCGAATAGGTCAATCCTCCGAAAGAATACTGCGCTATTTTTCTGGGCATTAAAAAAGCTCCGGCAAAGGTGTCCGCCTGCTTTTCAACGGCTTCTAAGTCGTCGAGGGAGTCATAGAATTCAGAATCCTCCGAGAAGGGAATGTGCATGATCAGATGACCGAGTTCATGGGCGATGGTAAACTTTTTGTGGTCATTGGGCATATTTTTGTTCACAACAATGATTGGCGCATTGATGTCGGTTTGAAGGGTCAGCCCGGAAAATTTATCAGAGGCCACATCTAAAAAGAGCACTGCGATGCCCAGCTTTTCAACAATCGTAACAAGATTGTCTACCGGCTCTTGGTCCAATCCTAAAAAAAGGCGGAAGGTAGCGGCAATGGCTTCCGGACTATTATTGGGCTTGACGGGGATAGCAGGCAATTTTTGGGTCTTGATATCGACAGCATTCAATAGCTCTACGTAACCCGAACGGATGACATCCATTTTTGATTCCAAAGGGATCAGTTCTGCAGCCGGAAAGGCGTTTCGTTTTCGATAATAGAATTTACTCAGGCGAGTGAATGTTTTCTCTTTATAAAAAAAAGATACAGGAAGGGATAACGCCGAGGCGATAGCTTCGGCGAGCTCTTCCGTAAACGGTATCTTTTCTTTTTCAACATTGGACAATACAGATTGATGGGATTGCCCTAGTTGTTTTGATAATTCTCCCTGAGACAATCCCCTGATGTTCCTTGCTAGGATAATTTGCTTCGGGTTTAACTTCATGCGTGTTCTCAGTTTTTAGTTATTATAGGAAATGGTGGGGGCAGTCATCCACCGTCATTACTTATTGACCGGCGTCTTCCGCTGTACGGCCACCTTCTTTGTTGGCTTTAACCGTAACGGTAATATCGCCGGAAAGATCCCCGGGCAGCAGGGGGGTAATGGGTATAACCGGCTGCATTGGCGGAGCCATCTGCGCACCCAGGTCCGCGAGATCACTGATCCAGTTGGTCTTTCTCAACCCTTTCATTTCGACCAGGTAACAGCCCCGAAGTCCATCCCAGATTTCGTCCTCTTTCAGCCGGAACCCGGCGTAGAGCACCGTAATCGGGTCGTCTTTGAGGAGCAGTTCCATAGAGTTCAGTTCTCGGACATGATTCGTTGGGATGTTCCGGGGGCAGTAGCGGTTGTCCAGCTTTTTTAAATAGATCCGGGTTTGCTTGTCCAGTAGAAAATAGTCCCTGCCGGTACTATCGACCTGCATGCGGTCCGGATAAAGTCCCTTGATTGTCCCGATGATGTTCCCATTCATGGCAGCCGACATAAACCCTCTCCAGCGATGGCTGGGAGGCGTCGGATCCTGAAGGGTCTTTTCTAGGGCGGTGTAGAAAATAGGTTCGAAATCAATGCCTTGCGTAAGATAACGATCTTCGACCTCTTGCTGTCTATCGGATTTCCATTTTGGAATTTCAAATAAAGCGTCTACCATCATCATAAGTCTTTTTATGTTAGGAAATTACCTTAACTGACAGGGCCCGCTCCGTTAAAGCGGGCTTTCGTCTCCACGAATTTACAAAAAATTCCATAAAAGTTGTAAAAAAAATTCCTGGAAAGTTGTAGTTATTCCATGAAGTTATACCGCCGCCTGGTCCGGACCGGCAATTCCAAGCCTAAACTATCCGAGTCGTACCATCGTTTTTAGCTTCTTAGTAATTTTCGCAGTACTGGCCTACCTGTACATCATCAACGTCCGGTTTGAGCGTTAAGCATAGGGCGCCGGCGAACACGCTGCCGGATCCACCGCTCTGCGACAAAGAGATTCGGAAGAAACCCCATCCAGGCGTTGATCATGAAGAGACGGGTCGGATCAATATGGAAGCTCCGAGATTGGATAAACTTCCAGGTCCGAAAGGGGATAGCTGATACATGTTCTTACTGGTATCCGCAGAATGCAGCTGCATTTCTTCTGGCTAAAACTCAGCTTTAACTATCTCAATAACCCATTCTCCCTTATCGTTAATAATGCCGTACCGGTTTTGAGTGGAATTGTTTATGAATGCAGATTTGTGAGCGAACATTTTGCCGCCGTGAAAATCTGAAAGATATTGATAAGTAAAGTCTAATACGACCTTCCCTTTATTATCCAATAGTCCATAGCTGAGCCCTTTTGTAAAGATCCCTTTACCGTCATCCACCAATTGCTGTAGGGTCTCTGACACATAGAAAGGATACTCAGATTGTTCGTTTCCTGAAATTCCGACAGGAGGTTTCGAATTGTCTATATAACTGACGTCCTTGGGAAAGGTGGCAATCACCGTACCGGCGGTATCTATCAAAAGGGCCGGACGATCATACCCTTCCCGAACAAGCGCATAACCCTTATAAAAGCATGTGGCATATACATACTGGGGTTTTATGTTGATTTTATTTTCTTTATTGATAAATCCTATGTGCCCTTCCGTATTTTGCACCCTCGCCAATCCGGACATAAAACGGGAGGGTCTTTTTGAATAGGTAAAGGGAACGACCAACTTACCCTCCGTGTTTATATATCCCCAGTTTCCATCATCATTCTGTACAGCGGCCAGGCCATCTGAAAAAGGACTCGCTTCCTTAAATTTAGCTGGAATTTTTAACTGGAGTTTTTGGTCAATATATCCGTATTTGCCGGTAAGGGTAGATTTTATTGGTGTCAACCCCTCACTGAATGGAAGAAAATCAGACAAGGACACAAAGCTAAAAGCACCGCTTTTGTTTAACGGCTGCACGATTGACAAATACTGCCTCACATCAAATCGTACAATTTCCTTGCCCGTCGTATCTATATATGCTACGATCCACTTACCTTGTTCGCTGGGGACTCTAGCAACGGTATTATTGGTAGCAAAGGGGATGATATCCTTATAGTTACCGACACCCAATTTCTTCCCTTTAATATCTTTTAGTACGACATTACCAGCTTCCTCAGCAAAATAAATTCCGTGGTCAATGAACAATTTTCTGGAAAAGGCAACTACAGGGGCTTTGATTCCGCTGCTCATCACTGACCCATCCAGATTAATGACGGCATAACCATCCTTTCTTTCAACAGTAAAGTAGTCTCCTTTAAACTGAATAATATAATTGCCAGTAGAGCCGGTATTTCCTTCTACCTTTTTGGTTTGAGGTAATGCCGGATGAAGGAAAAATGAAATAAATGCAATGGATAGAATAAGGTTACGCATAGTGGACAATTTGATTAGGTGGAAGTGGGACAGTTTTATTCATGGACCGAAGGTGTTATTTTTGAGGCTATTCGCCGGCTGATTACCCGTCTATTATAGGGGGCAATGGCATAGCATCCGTAAATCACATCGTATTTAAGTAGCAAATCCTTTTTCATATTAAGGTATTTTTATATGGTTTAAATCGAGATGCTTGACTTCTAATTTACAAAATATCAGAGAAAGTAAAATAATTGCCTAGTATTTCAAATGCTGCATTGAGGAATAGAGCATATTTGGCCGCTTGAGCTTATTATATGGACGGATACTGGTCCGTGGTAATAGCAAATATAAGAGAGTGATAGACCTGCATCTCTTTGGGTCAGAACTCAGTTTTAACAATTTTAGCAATCTATCTCCCAGGTCATTGACAATAACTGATTATAAGTGGAATTATTTATAAACCCAGGATTTGTATACGGACACCTTAATATTCTGAAAGATATTGATAATCATGGTTTAATGCGGTCTTTTCCTTTGTTTTCAAGTTGAAAGTGACTGAATGCCATGCCCAAAAAGCCTCCCAGCATTCTTATATTAGATCTTGTATAACCGAAGTAAAATAGGTTGTTGGTCGGAATGCGACCAACCATTATTCCCGCATTTCTACCGCTAAACCTGGGAAGTCAGCGCTAAAGGAAATTCTTCCGGAATATTTTATATTTGATATCCTTAAGGCGATTTCAGAACTGGTTGAAAGGTGGATCCGAAAATGTGAGGTAACTGCTAACAAGCTTGGGAACCATTAACTACAAATTATAGAACGAGTCTTCAATATTTTAACCATTAGGGGGAGGCCTTTTTGCCGTTTAAAATTGGATCATTGAATAAATCGGTTTTTAATCAAATAGTGAGATATGCTAAAAATAAAAGTCTACAATGCCTAAGTATAATTATGAATTTCTTTCTCCTTTAGAATTTGAATCATTAGCAAAAGATTTAATAGAAAGAAAAGAGGGGAAATATTTTGAAATATTTAAAGAAGGCAAAGACAGTGGAATTGATCTTCGTCATATAACGTCGGATAATGAAATAATAATTGTCCAATGTAAGCGATACAAGGATGATTTTGGCTATCTGTTTAATTCTTTGCAAAAGGAAGCGGAAAAAGCCAAAAAACTCTCTCCTGATCGTTATATTTTAATCACAAGTGTTGGATTGACGCCTCATAACAAAGATGTTATTCAAACCTTGTTTCATCCCATTATAAAAGCAACCGGTGATATAATTTCAAGGGATGAAATTGATGCGCTTCTGGCAGTAAATGAAGATATTGAGAGGAAGCATTATAAGTTATGGCTTAGTAGCACCTCCATCTTGCAAAGGATCATTCATAGCAAAACATATAATCAGAGCAGTTTTGAATTAGATGCAATTCATCGACAGCTGAAATATTATGTTCCTAATGAAAGCTTTGATAAGGCCGTTAAAATTATTGATCAAAATAATTATATAATATTATCCGGCGTTCCTGGAATTGGAAAAACTACCCTGGCGAGGATGCTTGTAATTTATTACCTAGCCAAAGGATTTGAGGAGTTCATTTATCTGAACGAGCATATTAATGAAGCTTACCAATACTTTCTTCCTGAAAAAAAACAACTCTTTTTTTATGACGATTTCCTCGGCACCAATTTTTTGCATGATCACCTAGTTAAAAATGAAGATTCAGAAATTTGTAAGTTTATTGAAAAAGTGTCTCAAAGTGAAGAAAAAATTATACTCTTTACAACTAGAGAATATATATTAAAGCAGGCTGAGAGTATTTACCCATCATTGAACAACTCAGTATTTAGTAGTAAAATAATTTTAGATATAAATGCGTATACAATAAAAATAAAAGGGCAAATACTTTTTAATCATCTTTACTTTTCCTCACTGCCAGCTGAGTATATTTCTAATATTTTGGAGAACAGCAATTATTTGAAAATTATTAGTCATCCGAATTATACGCCAAGAATTGTTGATATTTTGACAAAAAATAAAGCTGTATGGGGTCAGATTAAGGTATCTGATTTTTTTAAATCGTTTATTAGCTATTTTGATGATCCAGATCTTTTATATAAAAATATTTTCGAAGAAAAAATTTCAGATTTTTCTAGAATAATATTACTAGCAATTGCTATTTCAGGACAACCTATTTTGTTGGAGGATTTAACAAAAACAGCTATTTCTTTTCTTGACAACTTTTTTCAATCCAATGCATTTTCATTGTTAGGTAAAGAGATAAGAAAATCTCTGCATGAATTGGAGGGTACTTTTATAATAACTGAAGTAGACGCCGTAGAGGAAATGGCTATTTCATTTGCCAACCCATCTGTCCTAGACTTCTTAATTCATTATATTCAAAATGACAAATATTTAACTGAACGAATTTTGAAAAGCACTACCTTTTTCAATCAGGTCAACGAACTATTTAGCCCAAGATATAGCGAAGATTCGAGTTTTACGGTAATTAGATCATTGCACCCAATTGAGTTAAGTGCACAAAGCACGGCGCTACTTAAGGGAACTTTGATAAATAACTTTGAGAGATATGAGCCAACAACAAAAATTAGAAAAGATTCTACAACAGGGTTACTGCATTGGGTAAAAGACAACGACAATAGATTTTATTGGCTAGATGAAATTTCGCGATTGTTTGATTTGGAAAAAGAGGTGCCATTCCGTGAATTGCTTATTAAGGAGACGGAAGCTATTAACTATGCTGAACTTACTTTTTCCGTTGATTTTTCGTCTAAAATTTCTTTGCTAAAAAAAGTTGAAAAATACACTTCATATGACATTGCGTCTTACATTGTCACGTGGGCTAAGTTGATAAAGTCGTATAGGGATTTAGAGTTATTTTGCTTTCTTGACTACTATTTTCACGATTCTTTCAAGAAAGCTATTGGATTAGTTGGTTTAGAATATTTACAAAATATTGCAATGCCACTTTGTGAGGATGAATTTATTAAAGTTGTGGGGTCTGGCTTTCATAGCCAGGATGTTGATTTAATGAGCAGGTTTTTTCATAAAGCAGAGGCGGAAAGAATTTGCGACGAAATTAATGCAATAAGCAGGAGCCTTAGTCTGAGTATATATCTTGATAGTGATTATTTTAAAGAGCTCGTCAGGGAAGAATTGATTAGAAGATCAAAGGAACGAGGAGAGTATGAAAAGGATAGGACTATCCCTCCAGATGTATTGGACAAAGAGGCCATCGAATTCCTGAAAGAACTTTTTGCATCTATGATTTATCCCGAATGAAAAGTAGATGTTGTAAGGTTCAAGATTTAACAATTTTGCAGCATATTAGAAAACCATCTTTTTAACGCCACAAGATTTTATCTCTACATAAATTAAAAAGGAAGATCCTCCACGATAGTACTTGCTTCCACCAACTCAGCCGTCTCCCCGTTCGTTGCCAGTAATAGGATAGCTATCTCAGCAATTATCCCTACAATGAATTTAGCATATTTGGGTTCCAACCCCTGAAAATCAGCGGTTTTGCCATGACCAGAGCCATAAGCATTCCTCATTTCGGCTACCCCCTGAATAGCGGTTCCGAGGCCTGCCAGAATTTGTCGGACGGAAGTAGCGGCTTTTTCGGCCTGCGCTGCCTTCTTCGGTTCAAAATCCAGCGCAGCCGTGGTTTCTTTTAAGAGCCTGGCCAGCTGCCAATCCTTGTCTGCCGTGACGCCTTGTTGTTGCAAAATAGACTTGCATACTGTTTCCAGAAGCTCTTTTGCTGTTCCAATGGCTAAATCGGTGTCCTTATGAACAGCTTCATTCATAAGGGTAAGCTTACTATTGATATAGGCCGTATTAAGATACTTTTTTATCTCTGTCTTTTTGGCCTGCAGTGTAGCGGCACCGTCCAGCCGTTGACTACCTTTGAAGATGGGCCGGCCCGAAATCTCATCTGCGGAAACAATTTCAAACCCATCCCGCGTCAGTTGCTTATTGTACAGTGCTAACATCTTGTCTACTTCCGATTCACTTGATCTGACGGCTGGATGGATGGTTTCACAGAGAAATTGAAGGTATTTTTCATCCGGGCAATGCATCAGGTTAAAGCGGGCATCGGTGAACACCCAGTCTGGTTCCCAATCGTTGTTCATAACGGTGTGTTTCCGGATATCCCCCGCAGCATCCTGATAACGACCGTCGGTAGATGAAAATTCCTGCAGATTGAATATACGGGTTAAGAAGTCCGGTTCGTCTAGTCGGCCGTGGTACCAAAGATTAGAAACGGTCAAGTTGTCCGCTATGCTTCGACGTGTTATAGTAGTAATATTATTTTTTTGCATGTCCATTTAAGCATTTCTTCTTTGTTTCTGTATCAATGTATTTCTCCCCACCGTATACGCATATACTGCCGCCGGCACAAATTGCAGCTTAATATCCCCCACCATTTTAATGCCTTCCTTATCGATTGTTGTCACCATAGCGGCTTTCAGCTCATTGTCTTTTAAGAATTGCAGCAACGCTTTCAGATCCCCCGGATGATCAAAAAAATGATTGCTCCATTTGATTTCCACCGCCCACATCGGTGCCTGCGTTTTATCATCCAATCCTACCATATCTACTTCTCCTTTTTGCCAGCGGGCATAATAAGGAATAAACCATTCCCGGTGCAGCCATTGAGCATATACGGCCGTTTCCACCATATTGCCGATTAATGGATCGGTGGGCTGCAGGGGCGCAAATAAGGCGCTTCGCAGGGAAGGGTTGGTCAGGTAAATCTTAAAATGGGTGGCCCGCTGGAATTGCTTGGGTTTGTTGGAAATTTTATGCACCGTTTTAATCAGGAAAGCTGCTTCCAGGTATTCAATGTATCGCTTGATGGTGTTTTTCTGCACCCCGGAGTTTTTGCTCAGATCGTCCAGGCTGCATTCCCCGCCGCTGTTGTAGGCGATGGCGGTAAACAGTGAGTTCAACTCCTGGACGTCCCGGATGCCATACAGGCTCGGCAGGTCCCGCAGCAGGACCTTGTCGACAATGTCACTGCGGATATAGCGGCCGGGATTACTTTGAATCTTATCCGAAAAAATAACTTCTGGATACCCACCATAATTGATGTAATCCAGAAAGTGCTCATTAAGGACGTTGATGTTATTGGTCGTAAAGAATGTATTGAGGTTGCCTTTCCATTCCATATCCTTTTGCAGGATCAGCCGCTCAAGGTCTTTGAGATAGAGAAATTCATTAAAGGTGAGCGGCGGCAACATAAAATCGGTGAAGCGGCCTGCCCCGCTTTCGTTGCTTTTCAGTTTTAGTGCCGCTGCGGCCGATCCTGAGACAATGAACCGGGTATAGGGATAACTGTCTACCAGAGACTTCAGGTGCACTTCCCAATCCTTAAGGTACTGGATTTCGTCAAAAAAGACATACCAGCCTTTGGGATCCGCCTGCCCGGTGGCTTTGCGGCTAAGCGAGAATAGCTGCTCCAGGCCAATGTTGTTGTAAATCGGTGTTTCTATAGAAATGAAGGAGATTTTTAACGGATTGTTTTCCTGGCTCAGCAGTCCCTCTACAGTGTGGTAGAGGAGGACTGTCTTCCCTACCCGGCGGGGTCCCATGAGCACGACTGCCCTGCGAACATCACTTTCTGATACCAGGGGATAAAACAGGTCATAGTACAGCCGGTGTCGCATTGAGCTGTAATATTCCTCGATCTGCCCGGTCACCCACCAGGGATTTTCGAACCGCAACCGTTCCAGGATCTGTTCTTCTGAATAAGGCAATAAAGCCATAATTAAGTCAAGTTTATGGAGCAAATATACAAATAAGATTAGTATAATGATCTTATTTGTATAAAATAGAGGCTTTTAAGTTAAAAATTGGATAATACATACCTTATTTGTTTTACAGAAAATACCGTTAAAATATCTGGCCTAACCCTTTGAAAGTTAGATACTTTCATTATTTCTGTCCCTCTCGGGGTAAAACCTGTAGCGCAAGTTTTTCTGTATAAGGGTAGATCTTGTTAAGCGATAAATTTTACGTTGAAAGATGTACTTAAATCCTATGCTTGAAGACGTTTTGATTTGCATTCAAAAAGAACATATGTTATTGGCGATTGAGGAAATTGACAAAGAAGGTGTTAAACCCGGGCGTCCGTCCAGTACCTATGACGTGATGTATAGTGGTAAGCTTATTCCCTGGAGAGGCGTTTAAATTATCATGCTGATTTGAGTTCTACTAGGGTAAACATTTAGATATAGTTCATTTCCTGCTTTGTTTTTTATTATGCTGAATAAGAGCTTTTGGAAAGCAGTTTTTTTTTGCATATTGAGGAAAATACCTAAGTCTTTCCATGGAAAACGTAATCCTTACCCGTCAACAGCTTTTCGACCTGGTATGGTCCCAATCGTTTCTGACCATTTCTAAAAGGTATGTAATCTCGGATGCTGGCCTGTACAAAATATGCGTCAAATTAGACGTTCCAGTGCCTCGTGGTGGGCATTGGACAAAGCGGTTGGCCGACAGGCCACCTCTCGGTAAACTACCACCCTCTTTATCGAGTGAACAAGCGGTAACTCTGGTGATAAGGACAAAGTCCCCCGAAGGGGTGTCAGGTACTATGCAACTCAATAATTTACGGGAAATGATGGAGCGCGATCCTAAATTAAACCTGTTGGTTCCGCACCAGTTAAAAGCTCCGCATAAGCTGATCGAGGAAGCTATGAGGCTGTTGACTGAAAAACCCGTGTCTGACGGTCAACTCAAAGGTGTGGTTATGAGTGATGGCAATACGCTGGACGTGTGCGTTTCGCCGACCAATTTATTCCGGGCACTTTTGTTTATGGATACAATGATTAAAGCGCTCCAGGCCCGGGGGCATAACGTGGTGATCAAAAAGAAGCATACCTATGCGCTGCTGGACGGTCACGAAATAAAAATATCCTTTCGGGAAAAATTTAAGGAAATGATTGTTCCGGAAACGACTTGGACTAATACGGAATGTCACGCCAACGGTATCGTATTTTTTAGAATCGAGCATTTTGGTCGACGGGAGTGGAGGGACGGCGAACAGACCATTGAGGAACAGCTATCGGCTATTCTAGCTCAAATGGAAATCGATAGCAAGCTATTTGATACGCGCGAAGCAGCGGAGAAGGCTTTAAACGAAAAGAACGAAAGTAAGTTTCGGATCCAGCAAGAAGAGTCCATACGAAGGGTAAGGGAACTGGCAAAGGTTAATGCATTAATGCAAGATGCGGCCCGTTGGCGCCAGGCTAACGAGATACGAGAATATGTCAAAGCAAAGGAGCAGAAAGCCGTTGCTATGGGAGGTGTATCGGAAGAACTACAAACGTCGTTAGATTGGGCTAGAGCAAAGGCTGACTGGTTGGACCCCCTAATAGAGAAAGAGGATGAATTATTGAAGGAAGTAGATAGGGAAACGGTGGCGTTCAAAAGATAAATCTGTCCCACTGTTTTAGAAAGCTACATGTTGATCGGAGAGCCCTGGGAGGTGTAAAATCACGGGATGAGATTTAGACTCTCCCTGACTATCAATATGTTATAACCTCCATCTGCCAATGGTCTGCCAGCTTTCTGGCAGATGTAAACGTAAAGGTTAATAAAAGCCTGTTTTGGTAAAGGTACGATTCGAACTTCTATTAACAAAATGGGTCAATTTGGCATGTATGTCTAGCCAGGTATCGAACCTTTTTTTGAAAATATTACTTATCCTGAGCACGCCTTTGTTGGCCTGCAAATAAACAAATTAATAAAAAGGAGCTAGAATGCAACAACTGCCTGAAAGAATAGTGACTAATGCAATTTATCTTAATCAACTATCAGATGAAAGGATACCCTAATTTCTTCGAGATAATAACTAAGGCTGCATTTCGTTATTAGAGTTATTTCCTATGTAACCTGTTGTTGTATGAAATCCAAAAATCAACTCTCCTTATTTTCAAGAAAGCTTAGAAGAGTCTTTTCCTTTCTCTATGAGAAGGCCAAGCTGGCTATCCAATTTTTTTTCTATTGTTTTTTCTATTGATAGGGATAGGTTTCTTTTTTGCCCTTCCACTTTCAAAATTGACAAACCCAAAATTTGATACCCTATCCATTACTAACATTTGTTTTGCCATCATGGGATGCTTGTGCTTCTATCTGTTTTTCGTGGAGTCGAAATATAGATGCATCCAAAAAAAGTTGGTTAATCAAATCTCATTTTGTGAGGAAAGATGCTTTCTAGCTGCTCTATCGTTTCTGTTAGCTTCCATACTTAAGTTCTTTTCAAGTAACAGGGCGGAATACCTTAATAAAGCAAGTGATTATATGGTAGCTTGTTTGAATGTATTGGTGGTACTTTCATTTGGACTTTCCTTAATAATTGCCATATCCGCCTTTTATTTTATTCTTAAAATCCTTTCCAAACATATTACGAATGATCAGCGATTTGATGAGCTTTGAATTCGAGTTGCTCAGTAATGAATGGGCTGTTGAGTTTTATCCTAATTTACAGTTTTATTCATTTGCGAAACGGCATACACTTATTTCCTTAATAGCGTTGATTAAGGCTACTTCCAATCAATAGGAATATCACGGAACTCAACTGCAAATGGTTCCCCCCATGAATGCGTATAACTGTATTTGAATAATTTAATGGTTTTGACCGAAGGTAAGACCCCTCCAAAAGTATAGGTACATTTTATGGGAATTCATGTCGTTAATTCTACCTTGGGATGATAATTATTGGAGCCGATGGTAAAAGACTTCAGCTTATACTCATTTCCCTCTCCATCCATTATGGAATGAACAGCGGACATAATATACCAGTTTGATACACTGGTAGTAAGGACCAACGTAAGCGTAACCGACTGAGACCTGGAACTACCTGTAGCTTTGGTAAGTTTGAACTCGATGTTGTCCGACGATTCGATTTGGATCGGCTCGCTGGTTTTGATTACTGTTTCAGGGACAGGCGCTTCTCTTTTGCTTATATTTGGGGTAATAGTCTCTTTAGGAGTTGCCACCTTGGGTTCAGATGAAGGAACATTTCGGGGAGAATGCTTTTGCGAGGAAAAGGTGGGAGACTTTTTTTTCCTGGCTTCGGAGCTGTTTTACGATGGAATCAATCTTTTCTTGCTTTTGGTTTTCCGAATTGGGCTTGGCTAGGTCGGAAGGATGCCTTTCCCATAAACTTTTAATACTGACCAGGCCACCAAGGAGAATAAGGGCAAACAAGACATATTTGACCTTATTATCAAAAATTTTCTTTTCCTCCTCTGATTTAATAACTTTTTTGCTTTCCGCTTCTTTTTGCTTCCTTTCTTTCAAAGACTTGATATACAGTTTTGCCTCTTGCCATATCCTAATTTACCACAAAAACCATACTGGCACTCGCTCTTGCACCGTCATTTTATACAGCACGGATGTGCATAAACCAACCCTAAAAACTGAAATAAAAGAAGAGGGTGCCTCAAAGTACTTTTGAGACCCTCGATCTCCGAATGAAAAGTAGGAATCGGGTGTGATGGACAGTATAAAAACTACTGCCTCAGAACTGAATTGGTTAACTTTATTTCAAATTTTTGCAATGGAAGACAATAAATACCCGGCAATAGCCTATTATGATGTTTTTATTTTACATGGTCAAAATAGAGGGGCAACCTTTGAATACATGCTTGAAAGTTCAGGGGCATCATCTTTCAATTCCTACGAGGAAGCAAAAGAATGGATAGAAGATAATGGGAAAAGGCATTTATCTTATACAATAATCACTGTCTTTAAAAAATCCTAAATAGATTAATTCTACATCTTTGATCATTCATTACAAAGCCAGGAGTTTCGTCAATTTGAAATGCAAAGGACTGTTTGCGGGAGAGGAGACGACGGCATTGCAGCAGCCTTATCCCGGGGAAAAAGAAAAGCTACTCCGAGCCTGAATGATTGGATGTTTCCACTGGTTTATGACGTAAATTAGCAATGCCCTTATGGATTGCATGATAGAGTTCAGGATGCAAATAATAACCGTGCTCGTTGGGGTTCTTATTTTCTTCCACCGTAATCCTATTGGCTTCAGCCCATTTATCTTTCCTGATCCCTGTTACCTGCCAACATATTTTCATCCCGGGTTTTCCACCCGCGACGGTGAAACGATTGTTTTTTATCTCCTGGGAGATGTGAAGGTCAGGTGCAGATCCGCCGATAGCGGTTAACTGGTAACGGAAATCGGAATTGATGCTATCAAACCATTTGGGAAGCTGGATGACGGCCATTCCCTTTTTATCTGCGGTTACGGTTCCATCATATACGTTTTTCATGTCGGGGGATTCCACAAAGGAATGACTGAGGAATTTCTTATCGGGGTCCATGGGATGGTCTATCCTGAATCCGCCGCCGCCTTTTAGCAGTTTTCCGGTGACAGTTACCCCACCTGTAAACCATGCGGCACAGCAGACAGAAGCAAGATAGGCCGCATTGGAATTGTTGAGGTTAAAGGCGGCTATGCCGGCATTGGCGCCGGTCCCTGATACACCGAAATTGTCACCTTCTTGGCAAATGCCCTGGACGCCTACATTTTGATCGCTGACACCGAGTACGCCGATCCCGGTTTTACTCTGGGCGTTCACCCCCCAGCCATCATCGCTCGTCGCCCGGACGCCCATGCCCTGTCCGATATTGTAGGCTGCAATGCCCACGCCATTTTTGCTGCTGGTGGAAATACCGATCCTTCCGCTTGCCCCGATGGCCGTTCCTGTATCACTGCTAGCCTGAAGACCAATGGCCCCGTTTGTACCACTAGCTTCTACTGCCGGTTTAGCTGCTGTATTGCTATCAAAAATTCCTTGCATAGAATGAAGTTTTAAGTGTGATCAGATAGTATCTGAAATTTCTAGAGCCCCAGTTTATCTCCCAGCCAATTTCCAAACCGGTTGGGGATGTTAGGGGATTGCGATGAGCCTAATTTTGAAATACCAGTAGTAAAACCCGTTGCCCGGTCGGCCAGCTGCACACCGGAATAACAGGCGGAACCGAGTGTTCCAACGCCGGTAAATCCGATCCCTGAAAAAATAACGTCCGAAGCGGCCTGTACTTTGTCCGGACGATTGGCAGCGGTCGCGAAGTCGTAAACGCCGATGGCGACACCTACACCGCTGGCAATCGGTCCTGCCACCCTGGCAACACCTTTAACGCCTCCTAAAAACCTGCCGAGCGCCGGGGAGTTTTCGACAAGCTTTCCCACTGTTATCGAAGCACGGGCCGCAAAAACGGCCAGCCGGTCACCAATGTATCCGTTTTTTATTACACTCCTTCCCCGAAACAGTCCATTGGAAATTCCCTGCAAAGTGGAAATTCCTATTGCGCTGCCCACTGTTGTGGTATTGGCCGCATCACTCAGGGCCTGTTTGATGGGATGACCGGGGGTTTGTTGCACAGGGGGCTGTGGGGCAGGTGAAGCGGTACTTGTATCCGCTGACAGGTAAATGTCCACCTGCGGATAATTTTGAAGATAAATATTGACCGTCGGATAGTTTACGAGGGTAATGGCGACAGGTGTGAAGGTCATTGGTGCAGCCGGACTATTGCCGGGACCTGGCGACATACAGCCGTCTACTCCATTATCTGTATTCCCCGGAGTATGCATGTCCACCCCGGGAACGGGTGGCGTGTCGCCAGTGGGGGTATCACTAAGCGGGCTACCGCAGGAGTCAAGATTATCGTCTTCGGCACTATCCGGATTATCCGTGTAAAGACCGGTGGCATCGCGTAGTGTTTGCGGGTTGTTATAAACATAGGTGTATGGGTTCAGAGATTTCGCAAGGGTTGCATCCGCAATGATCGGATCCGGCGTCAGGAACCGGCCGCTAACCGGATCATAGATACGTCCGATCATGTTGATCAGGCCGCTCTCCTCATCATGTTCATGACCGGCGTACCCTTTGTAAATCCCGGAGACGGGTGCTGTACCCGGCAGACCCGGATTACCGGGATCCGTCCGCCGGCCGAATGGATCATAGGCTACCCGGTCAACAATGGAACCGGACTCGGTCACGACCCGGACACTTCCCAGGTGATCTTTATGCAGATAGTAAGTGAGGGGCGCTGTTACCGTTTTACCATTCTCCCGGATGACGATTTCCGCTTCAGCTACACCTGGCAGTACGATTTTAAAGTGATGCTCATACCCGGTATCCGATTTACGGCGATCATATGCTCCGGCGATAGATACGATCTCTGCACCGGTATCGTTGGACGTTTTTGCAACCCGGTGTCCTTCCCCATCATACAGATACGACCAGGCTTCCTTATCGGTTGAAAGGCTGGACGGAAGATCAAATGAAGTGAAAATGATGTCCCGTCCCGGGGCATGTACCTGGTTTCCTTTCTTATCGTATTTGCAGTCGCCGGCAGCTGTTTTTACAGCAGCATGCGGTCCCGCCAGACCTGGTACGGGAATAAAATATTCGGCAGCCCCGCCGGAGCGGACGCGAAGGTTCCAAAGCGGGTCATACCGATATTTTACAACATCGGCCCCCCCGGGTCCATTATAAGTCCATTGGGTGAGGCGGTCGTATCCATCGTATCCGAAAGTTTCAGAGATCATGGATATGGGGTCTTTTCTCAACATCAGATTGCCGGTCTCATCAAAACTATAGTCAAGGTGCTGAATTTTTTTCGATCCCCGGTTTGCCACAATGCTCCCGATATAACCTGGCCTTGCACTATTTTCCTGCCATTCTTCTATCACACCATTTCCCAGCTTCCACCGGCCAAATTCATTTGTTGCATCCGTGTTCAGTAATTTCCATAATGGTTTGCCCGATGTCTCGTTATTCACTAAAAGGATTTGCCCAAAATCCCCGTATTCGTAGCTGATGACTAGCGGTGGCTGAAAAGGGATAGCAGGAAATTGTATGGTGCTGATTCTACCCCAGGCGTCATAGCTGAATTGAAATTCAAAAATTCCCGCTGGTGTCACCCATTGTCTGAAGTTCATCCGCCCTGCGTTATCATATTGGTAAATGGTACTGATGTTAAAAGGGCTATTGATTTCAGACAGCTTCCCTTTCAGGAATGTATCCCAGGTATAGGTCAGGATGCCGTCGCTGCTGATCTGCTGCGTCACCCTGCCCAGCAGATCATAACCGAACTGTGTGCTGCCGTTCGGATCGGTGATCTGTATTATATCTCCGAATGCATTATATTCAACGGTTCTGCGGCCCGCATCCGGATCGAGGATGCTGATGGTACGGCCAAGGCGGTCTGTGGTAAGGTTTATCGGGTAACTGCCCGGCCCTGAAACCGAGCTCAGATTATCGAATGGACCGTAACTGACCTGGTCCGTGACAGAGTTAGTACCATCATATCCGGTATTTCTCACGACCCGGCCTGGTTCGTCTTCGAATGTAAATGTATTGTTTCCCCTGGGGTTGCGGACCTGCAGGCGTCTCAGCGCCTGGGCACCAAAGGGCGGATTGGAATCACCGTATGTATACTGCCAGGAGGTTCCATCCGGAAGATAAGCTACCAGCATCCGGTCCAGCGGATCATACCGGAAGAATGACCAACGGGGTGGACCGCCGGCGAAATGATACATGGACATAGCAGACACCCTGCCTGACGAATCGAAAGACCGGATCTTTTTTGTCTCTTTTCCGTCATGGCGATTCCAACGGGACAACTGGATCAGGCGTCCCAGGGAATCATAATGGAATATTTGCCGCACCCCCCCGATCCGTTCAACGCT
Source organism: Puia sp. (assembly GCA_035555335.1). GTDB lineage: Bacteria > Bacteroidota > Bacteroidia > Chitinophagales > Chitinophagaceae > Puia. Next base: position 71,896 of record DATMGS010000014.1, on the reverse strand, counting down.
ATAAGACGGCGGATACAGGGGACCGTTGACATAAATCATGTTTGTGGCTATACCGCCGGGCTCATTTTTCTGCGTCATTCTCCCGAACCGGTCGTATACGTAACCCGTCGTAATTCCATTTTCATCTGTTTGTAAAACAGGGAGTCCGAAACCAGGATGAAAATCGGTGAGCACGACATGTCCAAGCGCATTGGTCTGCTTAACGGGAAAGATGCTTTCCGCCGGATCGTATGCATATTTCGTAGTTCTCGCGGATGCAGCCGGCACCAGGCTATCATGAACGGTGGCTTGTATGATCAGTCCGTCGTCGTTATAATCATAACTTGTAAAAAGCGTGGTCACGCCATCTGCCTGAGGGCCGAGCACGTTCCATTGACTGCCGGCGGGCGCCCCCGGCTCAACTACCAAACGGGTAATCAGGCCGTTCGCACTATATTCATACCCTGTCCGGCGTATCTGTGATTTGCCATCTGCCGTTATTTCCTCCACGCTGCGCAATTGAAGCAGGTTAATCAGCCAGTTCGCCTCATTATTAACATACTCCGAATTAGTCAGGGTGGTCAGGCCGGTATCCCATTTCTGCTGAACCTGCAGCTCATTTCCAAATGAATCGACTAGCCGGTTTGTCACAATCCGGCGGATCTGGTAATAATAGCTGGCGTCCTCCATCCCTTCTTCGCGTCTTATGGTCTGCGCGACAGGAAACCAGGATTTGCCGGTGGCGTCATATTGTATCGCGAATTCTGTTTGTTCGATGACTACATGCTGCAGGCCGTCCGGCATCGGCGTCCGGATGGCTGTATAATCCGGGAGACCGCATAGGGCAAAGGGGCCAGGTGTTCCCCGGTCAGTCAGATCGAAGCCTGCTTCAAGCGTTTCCCCGGTTTCGACATGGGTGCGGAAATAACCCCGGAAACCTACAAACGCCGGAACACGCAGATCCGTCCTGCCATCAGAATAACTGTGCACAAAATGATTTGCTCCGCCCTGGCCATCATCTTCCGTGTGATCTGAAACCACCCACATTCCGGACTTATGCCGTTGCTGCGGATAAGCGACAGGTCTGTTGCCGGGTGTATACACTGCAGGATCTGAAGTGGGTTTATAGGATATAGTCGTTTGTGCCCCATAGCCATCCACCATCCGGGTCATCAGATCCGGCTTTTTGCCCTTTCGGACGTATAAATGAAGCGTGCCGTTGTTATACATGATGATGTCATCCAATCCGTTTCCATCCACATCCAGGACTTCAAAAATTGCTGCTTCTTCGGGGTCATAACAAATGCTTCCAAACGGGAGTGCAACGGGTGAAGTGAAGGTTCCTTCATTCCAGCCGACTATAAGAACCGGGTCGGGGGCAAACTGGCTGTTATAACGGATAATGAGTTGCTTTCTCCCGTCAAGGTTATAGTCGATAACCCGCTTGACGGGAGCACCGTAATAGGCAAGGTTTCCAAAAGGCTGGCCAACAGGTCCGAAAAAACCATTTCCGGAATTAAGTATGACGGATGGTATATCATTAGAGGACTGGCCCTCCCAAATGGCGTCGAGTAATCCGTCACCGTTTAAATCGATGAATAAATATTTCTGGAAGGGTCGAAGCGAAATGACCTGTAGCGGCGAATTGCTTTTTCGTCCCAGACGCAGCACGCTGTACCACTCACCGGGGACAGGGGCCGGACCGCCCGGTTGCCCAAGGCAGGTGAGTACTTCAACGGCGCCGTCCCCATCGATGTCTACCAGCAGGTGATCGTCAGGGCCAACCTGCGGGATCACGGACGGATGACTGAACTGGCCGGTAGTATTCAGGGCGAAGTTCCAGTTACGTATCGGGGTGCCATTGTCGTTAAATGGCGAAAAAACCAGGTCCGCACGACCATCGCCGTCCAGGTCGCATACCTCGGCGATATCGGCGATCAGCGCTGAAGCCGGCGCCATGGTGAACTGCCCGGTGGCAGGATCTGTAGAAGGGGAGCAGACGATGTACTGCGTTCCATAACCATCGCCGATATTGTAGGTGTCATCAAAGGTGAGCAGATCTGTCCGGCCGTCACCGTCAAAATCAAACGGCATCGGACGGTCCAAACGTGCAGATAAGGGAATGTTCGTCGCAAATTCGGGGCTGAAAAATGGCCGGCCACCGGAATCCGTCTGTGCCAGCCGGAAAGCATAGAATCCCGGCCGGGTGGCACTTGCATAGAGGATATCGTCTTTGCCGTCCCCGTCGATATCCATGACATGAATCCTGCCTGCCAGGCCACTTCTTCCGCCCGGTGTCGTTCTGATATCGGAAATGCCGGTGTCGATGTCATCGTATGCGGGGAGGTTTTCCTGGTATTCAAACCGGTGCGCAGGTTTTGATACAGGTACCGGTTTCTGACCGTCGCTTTCTGTGATAGCGTCAAGCAGACTGCGTCCGGTGGTCCCAACAATATAGTCGAAAGTATATAAGCGCAACAGATCGGGTTCAACAGGATCCGGCCCATGCATTTCAATACCGGAAAGCCGTGCAGGATGCCAAAGCCGAAGGCCGGATACAAACTCATCAGTTACATCCGGCCGCTGTTCGTAATTAAAAACGATTCGCCGGAGCGATTTAGGATTGGGCTTTCTCCTGTTATGCCGGAAGATATGCCTTGAAGTATATCTAATCTCCTGTAATAATTTTTCCGTGGAAGGCTGGCCGTAAAAGCCAGGTGCCTCCTGGTTTTGAAAATCAAACCAGGAGAAAAGAATGGTATTGCCGGAACGATCCCTTATTTCCGAGAGCAGCCAGGCATAACGGACGGGTTGGTTAAACAGAGGAACGATTCCCCTCAGGTCATCGGTCATATCCCATCCTGGAATATTATTTTCACCTGTCGGAGGAATGAAAAAATTTACCCGGTTGCCTGTTATACGGGAATCGTCGTGCGGACCAAAAGTCAATATATTACCTCCTTTCAGATAAACGGTGAACGAAGTGGGTCCCAGGGCATCCGGATTATTCAGGATAATTTTTTTAAAGCTGTCGCAGTGTGTTTTATATTCGGCGCCTTCCCTCCCATGTACTCCGGATATGAGGACCAGTCTCTGGCCATCCAGGCAAAAAGCATCATCAGATGTGAAATTTACCGGTTGTGCATCCTTGTCATGAAACTGATCCAGCCGGCAGCGGGAAATAATGGAAGTGGCTGACAAGGTCCATCCCACGCCAAGAAGATCATTGCCTCTGCGGCTATCATAATGCAGGGAAATGGAAGGCTGCATACCCGCTCTGCCGGGAGGAACCCAAAGCGGGATATTGACGACAGCGGCCCCGTCAGCCGTTATCTGGAAATTCGTGCTGAGTTTGCCGGAGGTGGAGCCTTTAAGCACTTTGTCTGTTGGTAATTCCTTTATAGGTGGTGGTCCTTTTGGTTTCCTGGCTTTAGCCATCATGTTTAATTGTATATAACTGAAAATAGTTCAATGTTTGCGTTGTTACAATACCCTGTAAGTTGTATTGTAAATGCTTATTTTAATCCTGGCCACTTATATTTGAAAACAAGCGGGGGGCCGCAAGAGGGTCTCAAAAGTACTTTGAGGCACCCTCTTCTTTTATTTCAGTTTTTAGGGTTGGTTTATGCACATCCGTGCTGTATAAAATGACGGTGCAAGAGCGAGTGCCAGTATGGCTTTGTGGTAAATTAGGATATGGCAAGAGGCAAAACCCTGTCGGTGGTGTTCAAGGCCAACCACCAACATCAGATCATGGCCTTTCCCCCCAGCTTAGATGAGCTGGTAGCAGCGGGTCACCCGGTACAGGAACAATGCCATCCTGGTCCGGGCAACCTGGTGATTGGGGTCAATCATAACTGGAACCGGTTAAAACAAAAAGCAGAGAAAAGATTAAAGAGCAAACGGGGTATACAAAAACGAAAACAACGATGCTTCGACACAGAGCCTGTCTTTGCCAACATCAAACACAATCATCACTTTAAACGCTTTATGCTTAGAGGCTTGGAAAAAGTAACCATCGAAACAGGATTACTGGCATTAGCCCACAACTTAAGAAAGAAAATAGCCTGAGAAAGGCCCCTAAAAACTCTTTAAAGCGGACGATCTACGCTACATTTTTACCTGCTCCTGAAATTGTTGGTCAGGTATCCATAAAATATACAAGCTCCAATACAACACCCTAAAATTAAGAGGCCAGCCCAATTACTTTTGGGACGGCCTCTTTTTTTCTTCAATTTAAACAAAGATGCTCGCTTACGTCCGGCAATTTTTGAATATGTTCCATTTGATCTTTTGGTCTATGGCGCTTATACACTTCATTGACATAACGAGTCGTTGTATGGCCGAGGAAAAGGGCAACGGTAGCCGTGTCAACGTTTTTATCCTGCAGCAGGATAGAAAATCCCAATCGGGCGCTTTTCCAGGTTATGTATTTTTCAATGCCTGCCTTTTTCACCCAGGCGCTAATAGCCTTATTACATCCATCGTGTGTTGTCAACATAAAAATAAACTCTTCCAATGATTTTTCAGGATGGGGGACTTTCCAGGTCGCCTGTGCTTTTTCCCATTGATTATTTAGGATTCTGGTGGCAATGGGATGCATGGTAATGACAACCGGTTTCCCAGTTTTCTTTTGTAAGATTCTGGTAACGAGGCTATCGCCTTTTACCTGTTCCCATTTAAGTCGGCTAACGTCACAAAACCTAAGCCCTGTATAAAGACAAAAAAGGAAGGCATTCCTTACCTCCAAATTGTGAATCTTCGTTTGAATAAGCGTAATATATTCCTCTGCTTCCAAAAATTCAGGTACGCTTTTGCTGGGATTGGTTTTTGCATTCATATCCGCAGGGTTGACCTTAAAATACCCTTCTTTTGTGGCACATTTTATCACTCTTTTGAAAGCCCGAAAATAATCAGCCGGCGTTTTTCCTGTTAGCTTATTCAACAGATAAGTTCTGAAACGACTGCAAAGGTTTTCAGTAATCTCCCCTGAAAGGATTCGATCCTTTTTCAAAAATGCTTGAAAATGAGTTTGACTTCCTTGTAAATGTCGGTTACCGTCCCTTTTATTATTCTCCACATACTCCTTGTAATAGTCTAAAAGTTTTCCTTGAACCTGTGGGTGGGGATAAATTGGGTGCCAATGGCCTGATAATCGATGGTCAGCTCAGATTGCTTGATTTCCAACAAGGCTAACGCTTCCTTATTGTGATTTCTTTGGATCAGATCTTTGGGCTTGACATAGGAGTAAATACCCGTTGCTTTCCGCTGACCCAATCCTTTCCCCCATTCCAGGGTGTAATACTTTTTTGATTTATCCTTTGACAAAATGGCGCGAATTTCAATTAACATAACATTGAGTTTTTGTTACGTTTACATCTGCCAATGGTCTGCCAGAACAGACGGTAATATGCGGTAAAAGCTGGCAGATAACGGGCAGATGGACAAATAAAAAAGCCTGTGAATCGTTGATTTACAGGCTTTTTTACATTTTCTCTAGTGCGCGGGATGAGATTCGAACCACGCTTGAATATCTGGTCCGGTAATAACGTAGCGGTACCGGTCTGTGATCTGAGCCGCGGGAATATCTGCAGACCAGTATCCATTCTTTTCGGAAACCAGCGGATCTTTATCAATAGACCATTGATTGAAGGTGCCGGTAACCCAGACTGCGTTTGCAAAGGGTAACCATACGCGAAATGTGCTGTATCCTGGTATGGGATGGCTCCCATGCCGGGTCTTTGGGAAGGGACGTTCATGGTTGAAGGTTGTTTAATCACAATAATAATTTATTTTCAGGCGGCGGGCACCCATGAAAACACCCATACTATTGGTTATATCTAAAAGAAGTGCCCCTCCCGCAAATTGAATACGGTGATTTAGTTTAGCCTCAAAATGTTAGCCTTATGTAGCTATAGCCATATCTGAAAATAGGGTAGCTTAAAAGTAAACAGAATCGTTAATTGAAGTAAGTAAAATAATCAATGGAAATGTAGCAATCTTCCTTAGCGAATGTGCTGCACACGGTGTAGCAGCAGCGATCAGCATAGAAACAGCGGATGAATGTATGGTAAGCCATCTCTTCTAACAGACGGCTTACCATGACAGTTATCCAAAAGGGTGGAGTACTCCTGTATGCCAGCTATTTCCCTAACGGACTGCCACCAACTGCAACATTAACACCATACAGTCATATTATTTATGTATTCATTTAGGACAATTTATTATAATATGTTTCGTTAAACACAAACACCTTACTGAATCCTATGCTTAAGAAAATATATGCTTCTACGAAAGTCTTTTTTGCCCTGTTAGGAGGCTTGCTTCTTATCATCCAGATCTATCAATTTTTTACGCAATCCAGGAGTAACTTATATGCGACTTTTGCCCTAAACCAAGTCCGGGCACCGCACAGGTTTGATTCTATCGCGCAGGCTGCCTCCATGCATCATTTGCGCTTTCAGGTGGATAGCTTATTGCTATCCGCTGAAGGGAAAACCATCAAAAGAACAGCTGCTAAAAGCAATGAGAATAATCACCCGGACGATTTCCTTTATGATTTTTTTACGCACCATTCCAATCAGGCGGATTTATTTGTCCGGAACACAGGGGATAAAGAGATTCTAAATATAAAAGTGGTTTATCAGGGTAGCTTTTATTATGAATATGTGGACAATGAAGGGACCCGAAGAGAGGGTGAAGCCAATGAAAGTTTTACGATACCAGCAATGAGACCGACTGAATACCTGTTTATTAGGATCTGGGCCCTTAACCCATATGTCAATTTAAAAGTCACTTATCCCGACGGTGCAATCACAGCCAGTTTGAACCATAGCGTATCTGGACTGACCGGTGCTATAGCTGAATTCATTAATGAGGGCCCCTGGATATGGGCTTTCTCCTTACCTCTTGCCTATGTGCTGTTTGTCTTCTATAATTTCGCCTATAAGAGAGGTTTTACTGCTAAAATAGCAGCTAGTAAAAAGGCAGAACAGTAAGGATCACACCGGCGGTCAGGACAGGATTGTTTGCAGCATAACACCATTGAACGCCCACCTTGCAGCGGCTAGGAGTGGAAGGATAGCAAACGGAAATAAAGCAACAGTGGCTGGTTGTGCTGGCCAAATAGAAATGGACAGCGGAGAACTCGCTGTGCGGGATGCGGAACATAAAGTGTGGCGTGTATGCCACTAAAGCTCGGATTCACCAGGAGGAGAACGTAAGAAAACAAGAGGCCTTCATACACGTACGTTAGTGTAAAGTTTAGTCATTACCGTAAGAATAGGTAAGAACTCACATTTTTTTAAAGGATGTGCGAAATATGGAGATAGTCGCTTGTGATAAACGCAAATTATCAATGTGTTGTAAAATTTGCTGCTCAGGAGGACTCGAGGCCTTGAGGAAGGATGGACTTTAACTCATTGATTAATAACAGTTTTAATTTTAATCGACTAAAATTTGGGTCGGTTTAAAATTTGATAAAGATTGATAAGATGGAATAAACCCAAGCTTTGAAACGTAGACTGGGAAAGGCTTTCAGCGATTGGTATAAAGCAACGTAAATGAGTAGTTGAGTTGAAATTTGAGCAATTTTGCTCTAAAAGAGGGTTGCATTATAAAAAAATAAGCGTTGTAATCTTTTGATTATCAACGCTTTGTAATTTTAGCGGACCGGACGGGACTCGAACCCGCGACCTCCGCCGTGACAGGGCGGCATTCTAACCAACTGAACTACCGATCCAACCTCCGATTTGATGATATCCAGGCGATTAACCGGGGTAGCTTTCAAATTTTCGGGATTGCAAAGATAGGAGAATTTGGGGTGAAAAAACAAACTTCAATAAAACTTTCCCAGAAAAAATTCTGTTCCCTTAATTTTACAACTTCATACTATCTAAACTAATATGCCGCTAGCAAAAAATCGACAGTTCCTGGATTTCGAAAAACCGATCAAAGAATTATTTGACGAAATAGAGAAACTGAAGCAAACTGCCGAAAAGACCAAGGTAGATCTCAGTGACTCCATCAAGAAGCTGGAAGACCAGGTCATCGAACGGCGCCGTGCCATTACCCAATCCCTGACGCCCTGGCAAAAGGTCCAGCTGAGCCGGCACCCCGACCGGCCCTATACCATGAAGTATATTGATAAAATGTGCACCAACTTCGTGGAACTCTTTGGCGACCGCAACGTAAAGGACGACAAGGCCATGGTGGGCGGCTTTGCCCAACTGGACGGTCAGACGGTCATGATGATTGGCCAACAGAAGGGAACCAACACCAAAATGCGCCAGATGCGCAATTTCGGCATGGCCAACCCCGAAGGATACCGCAAAGCCCTCCGCCTGATGAAAATGGCGGAAAAGTTCGATAAACCGGTCATCACCCTCATCGACACCCCCGGGGCCTATCCGGGCATGGAAGCCGAAGAAAGAGGCCAGGGAGAGGCTATCGCCCGCAATATCTACGAAATGATGCGCCTGCAAGTGCCCGTTATCTGCGTCGTCATCGGCGAAGGAGCCTCGGGCGGCGCCCTGGGCATCGGCGTGGGAGATAGGGTCTATATGCTGGAAAACTCCTGGTATACGGTCATTTCCCCCGAAAACTGCAGCTCCATCCTCTGGCGGAGCTGGGACCAGAAAGAAAAGGCCGCCGAAGAACTGCGCCTCACTCCCGACAATATGTTCAAATTCGGTCTCATCGATAGCATTGTCCCAGAACCTTTGGGCGGGGCCCACTGGGATTATGCGGAAGCAGCCGCGCTGCTCAAGCCCAAATTGGTGGAAACCCTCAACGAATTAAAACAGTTTACTCCCCAGGAACGAGTAGAGAAGCGGATCGAGAAGTTCGGTAAGATGGGCTTCTGGAATGAAGTGCCGGCCTAAAAGCCCCCTGCTGACAATGTCGGGGTTAGGTCGGTTCCGGAAGATCCCAAGGGGGCGACAGGATCCGCAAAGGATCTGTCCCTGGCTTTGCAAAAAGCCATGGGGAATTGAACAAAACCAACATATCTCATCTTAATACTATATTGAAATGGCTCTTAGGGAACAGCTCCGTGGAACCGGAGTAGCAATGATCACCGCATTCAAAGCTGATTTTACGATTGATTATGACGCACTGGAAAAAGTGATCGATTTTGTCATCCAGGGTGGCGTAGAGTATATCGTAGCCCTGGGTACTACCGGGGAAACCCCCACTTTGTCGAAAGAAGAAAAGATCGCGATCACCCACTTCACCTACGAAAAAGTAAATGGCCGGGTGCCGGTCGTCGTGGGCATCGGCGGCAACGATACCCAGGAACTGGTGAAAGACCTGAAGTCCTTCCCCCTGGATAAAGCCGCTGCCGTACTGAGCGCCAGCCCCTACTATAGCAAACCTTCCCAAGAGGGTCTTTATCAACACTACAAAGCACTGGCCGCAGTCTCCCCCAAACCGATCATCCTTTATAATGTTCCGGGTCGGACCGGCCGCAACCTGACTGCAGCGACTACCATCCGCCTGGCAAGGGAGGTGAAAAATATCATCGGCATCAAAGAAGCCAGCGGCGATATGGCCCAATGTATGGAGATCCTCCGCGACAAACCGGCTGATTTTTTGGTCGTCAGCGGGGACGACGCCCTGGCCCTCCCCCAGATCGCCTGTGGGATGGAAGGGGTGATCAGCGTAGCCGCCAATAGCTTCCCCCGGAAATTCACCGATATGGTCCGGCTTTGTTTGAAAGGGGATTTTGCCGCCGCCAAAACCCTCAACGACGAGTTGATCCAGGGTTATGAGCTCCTTTTCGCTGAAAATAACCCCGCCGGGGTCAAAGCAGCCATGAGCGAGCTAAACCTGATCGGCAACTACGTTCGCCTGCCCCTGGTGCCGCTCAGCGAAGGGCCCCATGCAAAACTGAAAGAATACCTGGCTAAGTATTAATAACCGCCCGAATGGGCCGGTAACCTGCTTGGATGGGGGAATGAACCGCGTGGTCGCTTGCGGGGAGTCGAAACCTCGGAGTAGTGCCTACACCGGGTACGTTACCCCTTCCAATGCCAGGTCGGTATTGGGGAAGATCTCCCGGGCTTCCTGCTCGAAAGCCTGCAATTTCTCGTATTTGGAGCTGAAATGGCCGATGATGAGCCGTTGGACGCCTGCTTTTGCCGCCACGGTGGCGGCTTGGGTAGAGGTGCTGTGAAAACGCCGTCCCGCCTGTTCTTCCAGGTCCTTCAGGTAGGTGGTCTCATGATATAGGAGGTCTACGCCCCGCACAGATTCGATGATGCGCTCGTCGAAGAGGGTATCGGCTGCGTAGGCATAGGACTTGGCGCGTACGGCGGGGTCTGTGACCCAGCCATTTTCTACGACGTTGCCATTTTTATCCAGGTAGCTTTCGCCCCATTTGAGCCGGTCGAAGAAGGAAGAGGGGACTTCGTATTCGCGTGCTTTGGCGGGATTGACCTTACGAAAGGGGCGGATCTCGCGGAAGCGGAAACCCCAGCATTCGATCCGGTGATAGACGTGAAAACAGGAGACTTCGAATTTGGGCTCCCGGATGATGACGCCTTCCGCTTGCAAAGGATGGAAGTGTAAAGCATAGGGAAGCTGGATGTCCGCCACTTTGAGCTGCAGGTCGATGATATCTTTCAGGGCGGGTGGTGCATAAATGTGCAGATCCTGCGATCTGCCCAGCAGGCCCATGCTCGTCAGGACCCCGATCAGCCCGAAATAATGGTCTCCATGTAAATGTGAGATGAAGATATGGTTGATCTTGCTACGGCGTATTTTGAATCGGGCCATCTGCATCTGCGTACCTTCCCCGCAGTCGACCAGAAAAATGTTCTCTTCCATCGTCACGACCTGTGCAGTAGGGTGACGATCGAAAGCAGGTAGTGCGGAATTGTTGCCCAGTATAGTGACGGCCAGCATTACACGATTTTAAAGTTACGATCCAAGAGTTAAGGTACAATATACAATCCGTGTATAGACGGACGGCAACCCAAATTTGCTGCATTGCCTTGAAAATAAAGAAACTCTGCGCTCTAACGTAGATTAAAAGCGTTGAATTGTGTGCAAAATACTTCCCTGATAAGATTTTCCGAACAGGTTCAGATGGATCAGCAGGGGATAGAGGTTGCAAATCTCCCATTGCTCCCGGTAATTGGCCGGGAAAGGGAAGTGATAGGTATACGCCTCATAAAAGCCCGGATCGAAACCTCCGAAAAGGGTGGTCATGGCCATATCCATGCTCCGATGGCCGAAGTAGACGGCCGGGTCGATCAGTACGGGCTGGCTGTGCTCATCGCATAAGAAATTACCACTCCATAGGTCGCCGTGTAGCAGGGAAGGGGCTTCCTCCGGGAAAATGCCGGGTAAAAGCGGGTAGAGGCGCTCGAAGGAGCGGATGTGGCCGGAATCCAGCAGGTCATTTCGGGCGGCGAGCCGGACCTGGGGGGCCAGCCTTTGCTGTATAAAGAAGTCTGTCCACCGGGAAGTGGGGGTATTGGATTGCGGGAGAGCGCCCATGTAATTGTCCCAGGACAGGCCGAAAGAGCCGGATGCGTTGGATTCGGAGGAGGCGGTGATGCCAGGCTGATGTTGCGATGGCTGGGATTGGAGCTGATTGAATTCGGCTGAAACCCGGTGCAGTCGTGCTAGCTGCTCGCCGAAGAGTGTCCAGAATGCGGGAGTCTTCGGGCCCTGGCTGATCCATTCCAGGAGCAGGACCTGTCTGCCCCTGGCGGTCTCACGTGCAACCACAGCGGGTATCCTGAAGATATCCTGCATTCGCAGGAGGTCCAGGCCCCGGCTTTCTTTCTCCAATAAATCCGGAAAAGCCCGACTATCGTTTATTTTAGAGAACCATTGTCTATTATCCTTTGTTGTAACCTGATAGGTACTATTGACAGACCCGCCCTCTACCGGATATAAGGCAGGCAAGCCCGGGCCGGACTGGCTGGTAGCCCGGGCGAGGATCGATTGAATCAGGGATGCAGGGGAGGATGAATCCGATGATGAATGGGACATGGAGGTGGACTTTAATAGTTAGATTTTCCTGCCTTTCTGTCTTGTGTCCACTGATCCTACAGGTCCGGTCCGTTCAGCAGTTCCCTTTCCACTTCTTCCATTTGCACGATATCATAGGCTTCGCTTTCCGTGGGAGTGACATTCATCAGCTCCAGCAGGCCGTTGTTCTCAAGGGCTTTCTCCACTTCCGGGGTCAGTTCGCAGATCACGAAAGAGGTGCCGGCATCATAAAAGTCCTGTTGGATCTTTACGAGGCATTCGGCGGCTGGTTCTTCTACGGTTTCGACGCCTTTGAGTATGAGAACCACGTTGTTAGCGTCAGTTTCGAGGACCGGAAGTAAACATTTCTCTAATTCCGCTGTCATATTAGCAGCAAGAACGGATTCTTCGATCGTAATGGCATGAATTTTTTCTCTGGTATTAATTTTGACTTGCATATACACTTAAAGATTATTAACGGCCGTTAATAAAGTAGCGGAAACAGAAGTCAAAAATATTCGTTATTATTGTATAAAGCTCAATAACTTAAAAATGGATAATAATTTTTCAGCCCAGGTAAAGGAGATCATATCTTTCAGTAGGGAGGAAGCTTTGAGACTGGGGAACGATTTTATCGGTACGGAGCACTTATTGCTGGGTTTGATTCGTGAGGGTGATAATACAGCTGTCCGCATTTTGAAGAGTTTCAATGTAGACCTGTATGAATTACGGAAGGAGGTTGAAATGGCAGTCAAGGACAAGACCGGTAAAAATATCGCAAATATCAATAGTCTCCCCCTGACTAAACAGGCGGAGAAAGTGATACGTGTGACAGTTCTCGAGGCAAAAGCTTTGAAAAGCCCCACTGTAGAGACTGAGCACCTAATGCTCTCTATTCTCAAGAACAAAGAAAATATTGCTACTCAAATCTTAAATCAATTTGACGTGGATTACGATCTGTTCAGAAACGAATTAGGAGTAGTCAAGAGTAATGACATCCGTAGTGAATACGCGGAAGAAAACGACGACGACTTCGACGAGGAAAAAAAGTATTCCCAGCAAAAAGCCCGCTCTGCCGGCAACGCTAAAAGCAAGACGCCCGTGCTCGATAACTTCGGCAGGGACATCACGCGGCTGGCGGAAATGGGAGCGTTAGATCCAATCGTTGGAAGGGAAGCGGAAATCGAGAGGGTGTCTCAAATCCTCTCCCGTCGTAAAAAGAACAACCCCATCCTGATCGGGGAACCCGGAGTAGGTAAGACAGCCATCGTGGAAGGCCTGGCCCTGCGCATCGTGCAGCGTAAGGTATCCCGCGTACTGTTCGACAAACGGGTGATCTCGCTGGATCTGGCCGCTCTCGTAGCGGGTACCAAGTACCGTGGCCAGTTCGAGGAAAGGATGAAGGCTATCATGAATGAACTGGAGAAGAACAGGGACGTGATCCTCTTCATCGATGAGATCCACACGATCGTCGGTGCAGGCGGGGCCAGCGGTTCCCTCGATGCTTCCAATATATTCAAACCTGCCCTGGCAAGAGGCGAGCTGCAGTGCATCGGCGCCTCCACACTGGATGAGTACCGCATGTACATCGAGAAAGATGGCGCTCTTGACAGACGTTTTCAGAAAGTACTGGTAGAGCCACCTAGTGTCGATGAGACCATCCAGATCCTCAACAACATCAAATCCAAATACGAGGATTATCACAACGTCACCTATTCCGATGATGCCATCGACGCCTGTGTGAAGCTGAGCGACCGTTATATGACGGACCGTCTGCTGCCGGACAAAGCAATCGACGTGCTGGATGAAGTAGGGGCCCGCGTGCACCTGAAGAACATCAACGTTCCTCAGAATATCGTCGAGCTGGAAAAGAAGATCGAAGACGTCAAGAACGAGAAGAATAAGGTCGTGAAGAGCCAGAAGTTCGAAGAGGCGGCGTCACTCCGGGATACGGAAAAACGTCTGCAAGAGGAGCTGGAAAAGGCCAAGGCCGAGTGGGAAGAGGAAAGCAAACACAAACGTTACCCCATCGACGAAGAGAATATTGCGGAAGTAGTGAGCATGATGACCGGTATCCCCGTCAAAAGGATGGTACAGGCCGAAAGCGAGAAGCTGCGCAATATGTCGGTAGATATGAGCGAAATGGTCGTGGGTCAGAGTGAGGCCATCCAGAAGGTGGTGAAAGCGATCCAGCGTAACCGCGTCGGATTGAAGGATCCCAAGAAGCCCATTGGAACCTTTATCTTCCTCGGACCAACCGGGGTCGGTAAGACCGAACTGGCCAGGTCCCTCGCCCGCTATATGTTCGACTCCGAAGATTCCCTGATCCGCATCGACATGAGCGAATACATGGAGAAATTTACGGTGAGCCGGCTGATCGGAGCGCCTCCCGGATACGTAGGATATGAAGAAGGCGGTCAACTGACGGAAAGAGTTCGCCGGAAGCCTTACTCGGTGATCCTGCTGGATGAAATCGAAAAAGCGCATCCGGACATCTACAATATCCTCTTACAGGTATTGGATGATGGACAGCTGACGGATGGACTGGGTCGTAAGGTAAACTTTAAGAACACCCTGATCATCATGACCTCTAATATTGGTGTACGCCAGCTGAAAGATTTCGGAGACGGTGTAGGTTTTGCCACCGCCGCCCGCACGCAAAATGCGGATGACAACAACAAAGCCGTCATCGAGAAAGCCCTGAAAAGGACCTTCAGCCCCGAATTCCTCAACCGTATCGACGATATCGTCATCTTCAACTCCCTGGATAAGCAACATATCTTCCAGATCATCGATATCCTGATGAAGGGTGTCCTGAAACGTCTCAACACACTTGGGTTTACCCTCGAACTGACGGAAGAGGCCAAGAGCTTCATCGCGGATAAGGGCTATGACTCTGCGTTCGGCGCACGTCCTCTCCACAGGGCCATCCAGAAATACCTGGAAGATCCCCTGGCAGAAGAGATCCTGAGCATGAGCATCAAGAACGGGGATGTGTTGATCGCTGACCTGGATAAGGAAAATTCCAAGATCCGCTTCACCCTGAAGGAGAAGACCAAGGAGAAGTCAGAAGCCTAAGCGTATGAGTCGCCTGGCTAAGAAGAATAGACCCGCGCAAACAATAGGATTATAAAAGAGGTTGTCTCAGAAATTTTACCTTCTGAGACAACCTCTTTTTTATGGGGATGTGTGAAATAAAATGGGGACAGGTGGAGTAAAAGAGTCCTATCATAACTGGAATTTTTTTTGCACTTTTGTGACGCGCAATTACGCCGATACGGATATGGAACCCAAGAAAAAGATCATTATCACCATCGATGGCTGGTCGTCATGCGGGAAGAGCACGCTGGCCAAACAGCTGGCCCGGGAGCTGAATTATGTATATATCGACAGCGGGGCCATGTACCGGGCTATCACCCTGTATTTTCTCCGTAACCACATCGACTGGACCAGCCACGACGCCGTGCAAAAAGCCCTCAAAAAGATCAAGCTGGAATTCGAATCCAATCACAAGAGCGGGCATACGGATATGTGCCTGAACGGGGAGAATGTGGAATATGTGATCCGCGACCTGGTCATCGCCGAAAAAGTAAGCGAGGTGGCCGCCGTAAAGGAGGTCAGGGAGTTTGCCGTGGCGCAGCAGCAGGCCATGGGAAAGGAGAAGGGGATCGTCATGGACGGACGGGACATCGGCACCACGGTCTTCCCGGATGCCGAGCTAAAGATCTTTATGACGGCGGATGAGGCGATAAGGGTACAACGAAGGTTCAAGGAGCTGTTCCAAAAAAATCCGAATATAACATTAGAGGAGGTGAAGGCGAACCTGGAGATGCGCGATTATATCGACTCGCACCGGGAGGTGAGCCCTCTGCGGCAGGCCCAGGATGCCATTGTGCTGGATAACTCCAGGCTGACGATGAAGCAGCAGCTGGAGATCGCGAAAGGATGGGTTAAGGAAACCCCCTAACCCCCTAAAGGGGGAATGAGAGAAAAGACTTTTATACGATATAATAAAAAAACCCGCTCAATGGCGGGCCTTTTTATTTATAAGATATCTTATAAGCTGCTCCCCTTTAGGGGGCGGGGGTGCTTAGCGCAAGAACAGTAATTCGCGGTATTTTGACAGTACCCACTCATTGTCATCCACCAGCAGTTCCAGCTTGTCTACGCTGTAACGGATGGGATCGAAGAAGGGTTCCTTTACCTGGCTCTCGTAGGCGATGGCCTTGGTGCGGGTGTCGGTGATCGCGTTGGCGATCTTGCGGGCCTGGATCATTTTCTCTACCAGGGCGCTGACGTTGGCGATATGCTCGGAGATCTTCACCAGGATGCTTTTCTGGTTGGAATAAGAGCTTTCGGGCAGTCCCAATTCCTTTAAGCCTTTGATGTTTTCGATCAGGGTGTTCTGGTATTTGACAGCTGCCGGCAGGATGTGGCTGGTGGCCAGCTCACCCATGATGCGGGCTTCGATCTGTACGCGCTTGATGTATTTTTCCAGTTCGATCTCGTGACGTGCTTCCAGCTCGATATGGGTATAGACGCCATTGCTTTCATAGAGATGCTTGGCCTTGTCGGTTATGACGGCATCCAATGCCAGGGGGGTAGTCCGGACATTCGGCAGGCCGCGTCTTTCGGCTTCATGGTGCCATTCTTCGCTATAACCGTCGCCTTCGAACAGTACTTTTTCGCTGCCTACCACGTATTCGCGGATCACGTGCATGATAGCGATTTCTTTTTTGTCACCTTTTTCGATCAGGGCGTCTACGTCTTTTTTGAATTTCTTCAACGTCTCTGCCACGATGGTATTGACGGCGATCATCGCGTTGGCGCAGTTGGCGTTGGAACCTACCGCACGGAACTCGAATTTATTACCGGTAAAGGCAAAAGGAGAGGTACGATTACGGTCCGTATTGTCCAGCAGCAGTTCAGGAATGCTGCGGTGAAGGTCGAGCTTCAGGATGGCTTCATCCTGCTCGTCGAATTTATCGCCTACTCTCTCTTTAACGTCAGCCAGGACTTTGCTCAGGTATTCACCGATGAATACGGAGATGATCGCAGGAGGAGCTTCGTTGGCGCCCAGACGGAAGTCATTTCCGGCGGAGGCGATAGCGGCTCTCAGGACATCGGAGTAGTCATGAACGGCTTTGATGGTGTTGACGAAGAAGGTCAGGAACATCAGGTTGGTCTTCGGTGTCTTACCGGGAGCCAACAGGTTGACGCCGGTGTCGGTCGCCATGCTCCAGTTATTATGTTTACCGCTGCCATTGATACCTGCGAAGGGTTTTTCATGGAGGAGCACGCGCAGCTTGTGGCGGCGGGCTACCCGGTCCATAACGTCCATGAGCAGGATGTTGTGGTCAACGGCTACGCTGACTTCTTCGAAGATCGGAGCGCACTCGAACTGGGCAGGAGCCACTTCATTGTGACGGGTACGCAGTGGAATGCCTAATTTATACGCTTCCTGTTCGTAATCGCGCATGAAAGCATAAATTCTTTCAGGGATGCTGCCGAAGTAATGGTCTTCCAGCTGCTGGCCTTTGGCAGGAGAATGTCCGAATACGGTCCTTCCGCTCAGTACCAGATCCGGGCGGGCGTTGAACAGACCTTCGTCTACTACGAAGTATTCCTGTTCCCATCCCAGGGTAGCGGTGACTTTCTGGACGTTCTTGTCGAAATAATGGCAAACCTCTACGGCAGCTTTGTCCAAAGCAACGAGCGCCTTAAGCAGGGGAGCTTTATAGTCCAGCGATTCGCCGGTATAGGAAACAAATATAGTAGGGATGCAGAGGGTCTTGCCGGCTCCGATCTCCATGACGAAGGCAGGAGAGGATGGATCCCAGGCGGTATAACCTCTTGCTTCGAAAGTGGCTCTCAGACCGCCGCTGGGGAAGGAAGACGCATCGGGCTCCTGTTGGATCAGGGCTGCTCCGTCAAATTCTTCGATAGCGGTACCGTCGCTCTTCAAGGTGAAGAAGGAGTCATGTTTTTCAGCAGTGGTGCCGGTCAGCGGCTGGAACCAATGGGTAAAATGGGTCACACCTTTCGCTTCGGACCACTGGCGCATACCAGCAGCAATCTGGTTAGCCATGGCGCGATCGATCTTTTTTCCACCCTTGATAGAAGCATTTAAACTTTTATAGGCCTCGTCACTTAAAAATTCGCGGGCTGTCTTTATGGTAAAAACATTTTCGCCGAAGATAGCAGTGATTTTATGGGAGCCAGGAAGCTGGCTTTCGGGGGAGGTGGATAGATTGTCGATAGCTTTAAATCTTAATGATGACATGCTGTAAAGTTTTCACGAAACTAAAGGATTACGTCCTATAAAACAATTTTTTGGGGGTGCCTACCCAAAAATGGAAAAGTATTAATAAAAAAAGTAAAAAAAAATATGTTTTAATTATTTAAGAGCTCTTTGGCGACTTTTTTTATATCTATACTAAATATTCTTAATCTAATGAAAATTATATAAATATAGATATTTATTAATGTATTGCCGAAAAATAGGTCGAGAGCCATTTGTTCAGAGCGGCCGGCAGGCGGGTGTTACGAAGGTTATGGAGGAAGGGGGCCAGCAGAAAGGGCAGGTAGATGCTTCTGTATCGGATGATGCTGCCTACAAAGGGAATTATATAACCGATGAGGAGCATTCCCAAAACGGAAAAAAGCAGGCAGGAAAGCCCGAAATAAAAGGCTGGGGAAGGGCTGGATTTACCGGTGGGGGACCGGGTAAAATAACGATATATCGACAGGACCAGGATCAGCCAGATCAGGGTCAGTTCCAGGGAGAAAGCTCCATAGATGGCTTGCCCTCCGGAACCGGGTAAGGGCTGGAAAAAGCCATTGAACAGGGCGGGGGGAAAGATCCGGGCGAAGCTGCTCCAGGTGGGCTCCAGGACGGGCAAATAAATTCTCGAATTGCCGGTGAGTACCTGGAATTCATGCTGGCGGGCGCTGAGGTATCGCAGGATGGGAGTGAAGATGGGTGTGAAGAAGCTGAAGCTGGCCAGGAGGAGCAGGGCGGCGATGCTTGTCAGAAGGAGTGTCTTAGGCCCCCGGCGGGGTAAACTTCCGCTGCGGTGACTTTCGTCCCGATGATTTTTGGGGGAACGCTTTTTCGCCGCGAGGATCCAGCAAAGGATGGCCGGCAGCAGGCCGACCAGGATGGCGGGGCGGAAAAAGACCGCCAGGGCAAAAAGGAAAGAGGCCAGGAGGACGGAGCGTGTGGACGAGGCTGGAGTAGGATGGGGGCGAGGTTCGCCGGAAAGATGTTCGCGGCCGAAGTCAGGATTGGGGATGGATTTGCCGGGGTGAGAGCCGGGGGGAAACAGTCGGGTCAAATGGAAAAAGAAAAACCCCAGCAGGATAAAGAGGATGCCTTCCGTATCAATGCAGGAGGTCCAGAATAAGGTAGAGGGCAGGAGCAGGATGCAGCAGGCACTGAGCCAATCCTTGCTAAACCAGCTGGTAAAGACTCTGAAAAAAGCGATGGCGCCGCCCAGGGTGAAAAAGGAGAAGAAGAGGGTATTGATATACATGTTATCGAAGGAAAGGAAGTTAAGGAGGACGTGCATGAATCCGATCAGGTTATGCTGGAGGTAGGCCAGGGTGGAATTGTTCGCCCAGAAGGTTCTTAGATCCGTAAAGAGTTCGTGGCGGGTGATAAAGCTCTCGTTGAAGAACAACCAGATGTCTCCATGGTTGGGATAATACCGGTACGCTATCATATTGTGCAGGCAGCCGGTGGCCACGCGCAGGCCGAGATACAACAGCAGGAGGGCGGGGCGGATGCCGCTGTGCCTGAAAAAGGGAATCCTGGTTATCGCATAACAGCCTATGATGCTATAGAATATGAATAAGAGGAGGTGCATAGGTTACCCGGTTAGGGTGTGATGGTTTTTAAGATGGGGTTTTAAGATGGATGGGATGGGTTGCGGCTGAGCCGGTTTATTTTATCCAGGTAGATCCCGAAAACGATCTCTTTGGTGAAATATTGGATGATCCGGTTGCGTCCTTCGATGCCCATCTGTCTTTTTTCCTCCGGAGTCAGCCGGTAATATTTTTCCATTTTATCGGCCAGGTCAGCGCCGTCTCTCTTGCGGCAGAGATAGCCGTTGACGCCATCGCGGATCACTTCCCGGCAACCTGCGGTGTCGGTGGCGATCAGGGCTTTACACATGCTGGCTCCTTCCAGCAGGCTGAGGGGCATGCCTTCCCGGTAGGAGGGGAGGACGATACAGTCGGCCTGTTCGATGTAGCGGGTTACGTTGTCGGTATGCCCAAGATAAGTGATATTATGCTGACGGCTCCATTCTTCTACCTGTGCGGGGGAGATGGCGACGGGGTTGCCTTCGTCGAAAAACCCCAGCAGCTGGAATTTGACGGATAACCCTCGTTGGATAAGCAGCCGGGCGGCTTGTACAAACTCGTAGATGCCTTTGTGTTTTATGATACGGGCGATTAACAGAAAAGTGACGGTGTCCGTGCCGACGGCGTTGGCGATGGCTGTGTCGCCGATGCTATACGGGGCGGGGTAGAAGGTCCCGGTATCCACTCCTTCTCCGGGGAGAAGGAAGGTCTTTTCTTTGCGGATCAGTTTTTCTGTCACGAAAACGCGCTGGTCGTCGCTGTTGAGGAACCAGGTCTCGGCATTTTTCTGCAGGACGCGCCGGTAGATGGTCTTGACGGATGTCTGGAGCAGGGGGTTGCCGGAAAAGGCGTATCCCAGGCCGGTAATGACGCTGACGGAGGGGCAGGCTGTCCTGGCGGCGGCCAGGGATCCGAAGATATTGGCTTTGATGGTATAATGAAAAATAAGGTCGGGCTGTATTTTCCGGTAATGGGCCGTCAATTCTCTGAATAGCTGCAGGTCATGGAGGGGGGAGATGCTTTTACCGCGGAATTTGATCAGTTCTATATAGGTCAGTCCGGGGAGCGATTCGAATAACGCGGTGTAGGGGTCACGGGGCGCCAGGACATAGATGGCGAACCCATGCTCGATTAGTTTCTTAATAAGGTAAAGTCTGAATTTGTAGATACTCCAGCTGGTGTTTGCTACAAAAGCTATACTTCTTTTTGAGGGCATAGGGCAGCAAACCTACATATTCATATCGATTTATTCAATTTTAACCGGATCGAAGGTCCCGGATTACCCGTTTCAAAAATGTAGCCCTGCAAATTTTGATTGCAAAAACGGCAGGACTCCCGATTGGCGGATCTGTTCTTCCCAGGTCCAGCCGGTGAGATCCGGGGAGTGATAGTCAAACCGGACGATCTCCTCCCACAGGAAATTGGATAGGTCCTGCCGCAGGTAATAATAGCTTCCCCCGGCCTCCTTTTGGAAATCATGGATCCATGCATAGTCTGTCGTAATGACGGGGGTGCCGCAGGCGGCATAATCCAGGAGTTTCCCTGAAGGCTGCCTGTTAAAAGGCGGCCTGTCGGGTATAAAATTGATTCCATAGCTTGCCTGCAGGATATATCCGGATACGTCGGCTGGCGAAACAGGGCCTTTAAAATGAATATTGCCCGGATATCCTAAATCCTTCTCAAGGTCCTGGTAGTCCTTGCTGAGCACCAATAATGTGTGATCCCTGAGTGGGCCGGATATAAAGTGCTTAAAAAACTTATCGAGCTTTCTGGTCTTATCGACGGTCCCTACATAAATGAAGTCATAGGATTTTACCCTGTTTCCGGACAGGCTGGCAGGCAGAGGGGTCATACCATGCTGACGGATGCCAAAGGGAATGTTATCCCTGAACCGGAAGCTGTTGCGGACATATTCATTCTGGAAGAGTCTGTAATCAGGTCGGGAAGTAACCGATCGTTTGATGATATTTTTCAGCGGACTCAGGGGAGGGGTTGAGGCGGAAGAATATTCATGAATGGTAATGCCGTTCTTTTTCTTTTTGCCTCCCCGGCCCATAAAATACCATTCTACATCCGGGTGCAGGCTCCCTGCTTCCTCCGGGGCCGGGACCAGGGTTTGAATATCATACCTGTTGAAAAATGCGCAATAAGCCGTGATCTCGGGCAGGAAAGCTTTATAGGGGTGTATAAAAGCAATGGTCATGGGAATAAAATTATTAAAAAAGATTGGGGCGCTCTTCGTAATTTTGCAAATTCAAAATGCCGGGGCCCAGCTTCGGCTAATTTTCTTATATATACCATGGAAATAAGCGTAAAAACAGCTGAGCAGCTCAGGCTCACCGCAGAAGAGTTCGAATCGATCAAGGACAAACTTGGCCGCACGCCCAATTTTACCGAATTGTGCGCCTTCAGCGCCATGTGGAGCGAGCATTGCAGCTATAAGAATTCCATTAAATGGCTGAAGACTTTGCCCCGGGATGGTAAGAAGATGCTGGTCAAGGCGGGTGAGGAGAATGCGGGATTAATGGATATCGGCGGGGGCTGGGGAGTGGTGTTTAAGATCGAGTCGCACAACCACCCTTCGGCTATCGAGCCTTTCCAGGGGGCTGCTACGGGGGTAGGGGGTATTCACCGGGATATCTTTACCATGGGCGCCCGGCCGATCGCCTCGCTGAATTCCCTTCGTTTCGGGGATCTGAAGGAGGCCAAGACCCAACATCTGCTTTCGGGCGTGGTGCATGGGATCGGGCATTACGGGAACTGCTTTGGCGTTCCTACGGTCGGAGGAGAAATCTATTTTGAGGATTGTTATCATACGAATCCCCTGGTGAATGCGATGAGCGTGGGGATCCTGAAGAACGGGGAGACTATCTCTGCTACCGCCACGGGTACGGGTAACCCGGTCATTTTTGTCGGTAGCGCCACGGGTAAGGATGGTATCGGCGGGGCTTCGTTTGCTTCAGCCAATATCACCAAGGAAAGCACGGAGGAATTACCTGCCGTTCAGGTAGGGGATCCATTCCAGGAGAAGAAGCTGCTGGAAGCCTGTCTGGAGGTCATCAGGACGGGGGCTGTGATCGGTATGCAGGACATGGGCGCGGCTGGTATTATCTGTTCGACGGCCGAGATGAGCGCGAAGGGTGAAGTGGGCATGCGGATCGACCTGGACAAAGTGCCTGCCCGCCAGCAAAATATGAAAGCATGGGAGCTGCTGCTGAGCGAGAGCCAGGAGCGCATGCTGATGGTCGTGGAAAAAGGAAGGGAAGCGGAAGTGATCGCCGTCTTTGAAAAATGGGACCTGCCGGCCGCCGAGATCGGCCAGGTGACGGATGACGGGCTGCTGCATTTCTACATGAATGGAGAGCTGGAAGCGCAGATCCCCGCCTATGAGCTGGTACTGGGCGGCGGTGCCCCTCAATATGACCGGCCTTATAGCGAGCCGGCTTACCTGAAGAAGATACAGGCTTTTCAGCCGGAAAAAGTGGAAGTGCCCGCCGACCTGCGGGAGGTGGCGGAAGCGCTGATCGCCATCCCGAATATCGCCAGTAAAAGATGGGTTTCCGTACAATACGACAGCACCGTCGGTACGGCCAACTCCTCCACCAATCAACCCAGCGACGCGGCGATCGTGCTGGCTAAAGGAGCGGATAAAGCGCTGGCGGTGACGACCGACTGTAATAGCCGGTATGTCTATGCCGATCCTTATAAGGGCGCTATGATCGCGGTGGCGGAAGCGGCCCGTAATATCGTCTGCAGCGGCGGCGAGCCGCTGGGCGTTACCAACTGTCTCAACTTCGGCAATCCGTTCAACCCGGAGGTCTATTACCAGTTCGTGAATGCCATCAAGGGGATGGGGGATGCCTGCCGTAAGTTCGATACGCCTGTAACGGGCGGCAACGTGAGCTTCTACAACCAGAACCCGGATGGGGCCGTCTACCCTACGCCGACGATCGGCATGGTGGGTTTGCTGGACAGCGTGAAGGATAAGATGACGCTCGACTTTAAGGAAGAGGGCGATACACTCTTCTTACTGGGTAAGAGCAATAATGATATCAACTCCTCCGAATACCTGCATAAGATCCGGAAGGTGGAATTCAGCCCTGCCCCTCATTTCGACATCGAGGAAGAGTTTACGCTGCAGCGGAAGCTGGCGGAGCTGATCAAAAAGAAGCTGATCCGGTCGGCCCATGATACCAGCGAAGGCGGTTTGTTCGTGACGCTGGCGGAATCTGCCTTTCATCGGGACCTGGGTTTTGACGTAGTAGCGGCGGATTTCCATATCCGTAAGGATGCCTATTGGTTCGGGGAATCGCAGAGCCGGGTGGTGGTAAGCGTGGAGCCCGCCAAGGTGGCTGAATTCAAAAAGGCGCTGGGCAATCATCCTTTTGAGGAGCTGGGCTTTGTTACGGGCGGTTCTTTCGAGGTGGACGGAATGGATTGGGGGACTGTCGGGGAGTGGAAGGATAAATACGATAAGAGCCTCGAAAATTATATGAATAAGGTGGTAGAGCTGGCATAGGGTGGTATATTTGCAGATAGGGTAAATTATCCCTATCAACTATATGGCAGGATCCAGCACCATCAATCCGGGAAAAGAATATATCGTTGTGACCGGAGCGGCCGGTTTTATCGGCAGCTGTCTTACGGGCTATCTCAATGAACATGGATACCAGGATCTCATCCTGGTCGATGATTTCAGCCGTGCGGACAAGGCCCCCAACCTGGAAGGCAAGCAGTTTGAGCAGAAGGTGGAGCGGGAGAAGTTCTTCGAATGGCTGCATTCGCACAAGCCGGCGATCCGCTGTGTCTTTCATATGGGCGCGAGAACGGATACCACGGAATTCAACTATGCCATTCATGCGCACCTGAACCTGGAATATTCCAAAAAGGTCTGGCATTACTGTACGGTCCACCGGATCCCGCTGGTCTATGCTTCTTCCGCCGCTACGTATGGGGCCGGGGAGCAGGGGTATGATGACCGGGAGGATCTTATTCCGCTGCTGAAGCCGTTGAATCCCTACGGTGTTTCCAAAAACGAATTCGATAAATGGGTGCTTCATCAGAAGAACCATCCCCCCTTCTGGGCGGGGTTGAAATTCTTCAATGTATATGGGCCGAATGAGTCGCATAAGGCGCGGATGGCGAGTGTCATCTTTCATTCTTTCCACCAGATCAAGAAAGACGGGGTGGTGAAGCTGTTTAAGTCTCATCGTCCTGAATACAAGGACGGGCAGCAGCTGCGCGACTTCGTCTACGTGAAGGATCTGCTGAAGGTCTGTTACTGGCTGATGGAGAAGCAGCCGGCTTCGGCTATTTATAACCTGGGTACCGGGAAGGCGCGGTCTTTCGAGGACCTGGTGAAGGCCACGTATGCGGGGTTGGATCTGCCGGCCAATATTCAGTATATCGATATGCCGGAGGATATCCGGGACAAGTACCAGTATTTTACGGAGGCGGGTATGCAGAAGCTGCGTGCGGCGGGATACGAGGAGGAGTTCTACTCCCTGGAGAAGGGGGTGGATGATTATGTGCGGAATTACCTGGAGAAGGGGAGCTATTATTAAAATTTTTTTATGAATAAGAAGATTGCCATTATCGGGGGCGGAAATTTAGGAACGGCGATTGCCGAGGGGTTGATCCAAAGCGGTTTTGTGCAGCCCAAGCATATCCTCATCACCAAGCGGAACATTCAAACGCTGAATGAGCTGGAGAGAAAGGGGGTATTGGTCAGCGATAAAAATGAAGAAGCGCTAAAATATGCGGACCTGGTGATCCTGGCGGTGAAGCCTTTCCAGGTGAATGATATTTTGGGCTCTCTGCGGGATGAGTTCAAGGACAAGCATGTATTGGTCTCGGTCGTGACGGGGGTCAGCATCGACCATATTGCGGCTTGTCTGGGTGGTAGGAAGGTGCCGATCGTACGGGCGATGCCGAATACGGCGATTGCCATCCAGGAGAGCATGACCTGTATCGCGGCGCAGCATGTAAGCGATGATCAGCTCAGCTATGTGCATGAGCTTTTCAGTCAGCTGGGGAAAGTGGTGAAGATCGATGAGAAGCTGATGGACGCGGCTACGGTGCTGGGGGCTTGCGGGACGGCTTTTGCGATGCGCTATATCCGGGCGAATATTCAGGGTGGGATCGAGATAGGGTTTGACGCGGCGACTGCCAACCTGATCGCTGCACAGACGGTGAAGGGGGCGGCGGAGCTGTTGTTGAAGAAAGGGACTCATCCGGAGCAGGAGATTGACAAGGTGACGACTCCCAAGGGCTGTACGATTGCCGGGCTCAATGAGATGGAGCACCAGGGATTCAGCTCTTCGCTGATCAAAGGGTTGGTGGCCAGCTATGATAAGATTGCGAAGGATTAATATAATTTGCCTGTATCCATATCGACGGTGAGGATGTGTAATTGGGTCTCATTTCCCCCTGACGTGGTCATATAAGGGCCGGTTGTCGTGGCTCCGCCGGGAGAAGGGGTGGTGAATCCGGGACCACCGACAGATCCGCCTTGTCTTTTGGGATCTATAATCTGTACCTGGCTGAAAAGGTACCAGGCTTTACCTTCTTTCCAGGCGGGTGTCAGCATGCCGTCCTTCATGATATAAACGTTTTTCCCATCACAATATCCCCAGGCATTGTGGGAGTAATAGGAGTGACCGCCGGCTTCTTTCAGATAGAGGATGAGGTTGCCTTTTTCTCTCTTTATTTCGAAGTCCTGTACGGAGGGTGTATTGTCCTTGAATTCCTCAAAGGTATTATAGACTCCCTTCACGAGGGAACTGTCTTTGCTGATCGGCGGGTCGAAGCGGGACCGGTTAAACTGCAGAATAGCAGGGCGGTCGATCTTTCGGCCGGATCCTCCTTTTTGCGCCAATAACAAGGTAGCGCTGTCGGCCAGGCCTTCCAGCATCCCCGAGAGTTCTTTACCCAGACGGGTCAGCGAGTTCTTTTCGAAGATCTGCACAGAGTCGAAGCGATAAAGGGGGATATACTGGCCGTCTTTTTCGGCGTATACCTCCGCTTTGAGGCGGATCTTGGTTTTTTCATCGTATTTCTCCGGTTCGCGGAGCAGGTCTTCCCGCATGTTGTTGGCATCTGAGAGCCAGAGGGTACGAATGACAACCAGGGCGGCATAGGCTTCTCCAGGGCGGGCGAAACGGGCATCCAGGTAGGCGGCGATTTCTGAAGATGCAGGCCTGCTGAAGAGCAGCTGCCGGTTGCGGGAGCGCCAGGGTCCCACTGCTACTGCATGTACACCGATACGGGCGGTATCCGGTCTTTCATCGAGCACTTCAAAATGATGAAAAAGGCTGGCAAAACGACTGGAGGAGGGTTCTTTTGGAAAATCCAGCTGTATAGTGACGGGCTTTAAGGAAGAAAGGGAATTTCCAGCGACGGTGTCCGTTGATCGGATTTTGGCGGAATCCGCGGACTGGGCCATCGGGTGAGCCGAAAAGCCCAGCATAAGAAGTAGGAGGAACACAGGGTATTTCATAGTTAGTCAGTAGTCTTGCAAAATAAGAAAAATCGGGACTTTATCGTATCTTACTTTATTTTATGTATAAGTATATACTAAAGCTGGGGGTAAACACCTGTTTTAGGGAAAATCACAACAATTTTTGCTAAAAGTATAAGGATTTTTACGATTGTAGGGAAAATAAAATTGGCTTACCTTGCGTTTAAGTTCAGATTTTGGCCTTTAAGCTTAATCGATCCTTAAGAAAAACTAGAAAATCCAATCACACCATGAAAAAAGGAAAGACCTCGACCGTATTTATTTTAGCCCTGGAAATTGCCGCTATCGTAGTGTTGCACGCAGTAAAAATCAGCCAAACCGAAAAAAGCGCTACTATCAACAAGGAAATCAGCAGGACTGTCAACGCTCCTCAGCCTGATCTGAAGACGAGATCTATATACTCCCTGGCTATGTTTAAATAATAAATTGACCGTATTATAATAGAATGAAGAAAGAGGCCCGGCAATAGTCGGGCCTCTTTCTTAACTTTTTTTCCACGTATTTTTCCGGGATGAGAATTTGATGTAGCTTTGCATGACCTCTTGGAAGTTCTTTCCGTTGTTTTCAGTAGGTCAATAGAGACAGGTATCCAGTGAATGAATTATTTTAACAAGTTGTCGCAGATGTCTGCCATCAAGGCAGTCATAGACCCTTAACCATAATAATCGGGGTAGTTAAACTTTAACCTGACGCTAAATTATTGTTTTTTGCCTGTCATCCAATAGCAAACTAATGCATTTAATAATAACTTAATTAACCATTCTATGGCTAAGTATATATTTGTTACAGGGGGTGTAACTTCTTCATTGGGTAAAGGTATTATAGCGGCTTCTCTGGCCAAATTGTTACAGGCCAGGGGGCTAAGGGTAACCATTCAGAAGCTGGATCCCTATATTAACGTAGATCCGGGTACGCTAAACCCTTATGAGCATGGAGAATGTTTCGTAACGGAAGACGGGGCGGAGACGGACCTGGATCTGGGTCATTACGAGCGGTTCCTCAACCTGTTCACCTCCCAGGCGAACAATGTCACGACCGGCAGGATCTATCAGACGGTGATCAACAAGGAGCGGGAAGGTGCTTATCTCGGTAAGACGGTGCAGGTGATCCCGCATATTACGGATGAGATCAAGAGAAGGATGTTGTTGCTGGGACAGAGTAACAAATACGATATCATTATTACGGAGCTGGGCGGTACGGTAGGGGATATCGAGTCTCTTCCTTTTATCGAGGCTGTGCGTCAGCTGCAATGGGAGATGCCGGACGATTGCATGGTCGTTCACCTTACGCTGATCCCTTATCTGAAAGCGGCAAAAGAGCTGAAGACGAAGCCCACGCAGCATAGCGTTAAGTTATTGAGCTCGGAAGGCGTTCATCCGGATGTGATCGTCTGTCGTACGGAGGAGCCTTTGTCTCCGGATATCCGGAAGAAGATCGCCTTATTCTGTAATGTAAGACAGGAGGCGGTGATCGAAGCGGCGGATGCTTCCACGATCTACGAGGTACCGTTGCACATGATGCGGGAGAAGCTGGATCTGATCTGTCTGAAGAAGCTGGGCATTACGCATTATCATGAGCCGGAGCTGGGCAAGTGGAAGGAGTTCCTGGACAAGCTGAAATATCCTAAAAGTAAGGTGACCATTGGTCTGATCGGAAAATATATCGAGCTGCAGGATGCGTATAAGTCGATCCTGGAATCATTCGTACATGCGGGTGCTGTGAATGAATGTAAGGTGCAGGTGGTGAATGTGCATAGTGAGTTCATTACGGATGAAAATGTATGCGAGAAGCTGGGCAACCTGGATGGTTTGCTGGTAGCGCCGGGTTTTGGTCATCGGGGTGTGGAAGGGAAGATCATCGCGGTGAAATATGCACGGGAGAATAGACTGCCTTTCTTCGGGATCTGTCTGGGCATGCAGATGGCGGTCATCGAATTCGCCCGCAATGTGCTGGGAATGAAGGATGCCCATTCCACGGAGATGAATCCCAATACGTCTACACCGGTGATCGACCTGATGGAAGAGCAGAAAAAGGTCACGATCAAGGGGGGCACGATGCGGTTGGGCTCTTATCCTTGTGTGTTGAAGGAGGGGTCGCTGGCGCGTCATATCTATGGTGGTAAGGAAGAGATCAGCGAAAGGCACCGGCATCGCTGGGAGTTCAATAATGCCTATCTCGGTCAGTTCGAGGAGGCGGGGATGGTTCCCAGCGGCACGAATCCGGAAAGCAAGCTGGTAGAGATCATTGAGTTACCGGGTCATCCTTTCTTCATAGGGGTGCAGTATCATCCGGAGCTGAAGAGTACGGTAGAGAGCCCTCAGCCTGTTTTTGTGCATTTTATCCAGGCTGCCAAGGAATTTACGGAGGCCAAGAATGCGGTGAAGAATCCTCTTTTACAGAGTGAAATGATATAGAAGTTATCAATTGATGAAATTTTAAAGGTCCGGCCGCAGGCCGGACCTTTGCTTTGTCCCGGGCCTTTCGGAAACTGACCGCTCCGATGCTGTATCCTACCGGGAAAATCAGGCTTGTGGCCCGAAGCTTGTAGTTGGTAGCTCAAAAAGCCCCTATATTTGCACTTCCTCCAAAAAAACTATCATAATGGGAATGGATCGTAATACAGTTATTGGGTTTGTGCTGCTGGGGATTTTACTGTTTGCTTATTTATTTATCAGTACGAAGAATAGCAATGAATTACAGCGGCAGCGGAAGCTGGTGGAAGATTCCATCGCCAATGTAAAGGCCCGCCATGTGGCGGAGGAGAAGCAAAAGGACACCGCTGCCAGGAGCACGGCTGCCACCGTTGCCACTCCTGCCGATACGGTAGGGTTCAATGCGGCCTTCAACGGGACTGAGCATCTGCTGACGGTTGAAAATGAGGTGATGAAGGTCGTTTTCAGCAATAAGGGGGGGCAGCCGGTCTCCGTGGAGCTGAAGCAGTTCAAGGCTTATGACAGTACGCCGGTGAACCTGGTGCATGCCAAAGAGGGCAATCGGATTTCTTATCCTATCAATACGAATCCCAACCAGCCGGCCGATATCGCCAATCTGTTCTTCCGGGAAGGGCAGGTGGTAAAGAATTCCGATGGCAGCCAGACGATCAGTTTCCGTCTGCCTACCTTAGAGGGGGAGTCGTTGGTGCATGAGTTCACGATTCGTCCGAATGACTATATGGTGGATTGGAACGTGAATATCAATAATCCCGAGAGACTGTTTACCCAGGGGAATTTTAACCTGGTATGGCATGATTATGTGGGTAAGATCCAGAAGAATATCGTCAACGAGAGAAGGCTGTCGAGCGTCTGTTATTATGAGAATAATGATTTTGACTATATATTATCCAAGTCTGAGAAGACCTTTGAAAAACAGGTGCAGTGGGTATCGGTTTCTCAGCAGTTCTTCAACACTACGCTGATCGCGAAGAACGGGTTTAGTTCGGGGTCGGTGCATTTAGTAAAGGAAACGGTGGATACCTCCACTACGGTGGCTCGCGCCGAGGTCAACCTGCAGGCGAAGATCCCTACCGCGGCGGCTGTGACGTTGCCATTACAACTATATTATGGTCCCAATGATTTTCATATCCTGGAAAAGCAGGCTCCTGGCATGGGCAGGATCATCGATCTGGGCAGGGGGATCTATTCCTTTGTTCGTCCGGTGAATGTGTATGTCATCATGCCGGTGTTCAGCTTCTTCAAGAAATATATAGCCAGTTATGGGATCGCTATCCTGTTGCTGACGCTGTTTATCCGTCTGTTCACATCTCCATTGGTGTATAGCAGCTATCTGAGCGGCGCCAAAATGAAGGCTTTGCGTCCTGAGATCGAAGCGATGAAGAAAAGGGTAGGGGACGATCAGCAGCAGGTGGGGATGGAACAGATGAAGCTCTTCCGGGAGGCGGGGGTGAATCCTTTGGGCGGGTGTATCCCGGCTTTGTTGCAGATCCCGATCTTCTTTGCCTTGTATAGTTTTTTCAATTCCAATATAGCGTTGCGCGGGGAAAGCTTTTTATGGTCGCATGATCTGTCGTCTTTTGACAGTGTCGTCACTTTCGGGTTTGCTATCCCGGGGTATGGCGATCATATCAGTCTTTTTGCTTTACTGGCCGTTATCACGAGTTTCCTTATCTCGTTATACGGGATGAGTATGACTCCCGACCAGAGTAACCCGGCTATGAAGTATATGCCGTATATCATGCCGGTGATGCTGCTGTTGTTCTTCAATGGGCTTGCGTCCGCGCTGACCTGGTATTATACGGTTTCCAACGTGATCACGCTGATCCTCCAGTTCGTTATCCAGAATTATATCATCGATCACGAGAAGATATTGGCGAAGCTGCAGGAGAACCGGAGTAAGCCGAAGACCAAGTCCAAGTGGCAGGAGAAGCTGGAGCAGGTGCAGGAAGCTCAGAAAAAAGCGCAGCAAACGAAGAGATAAAAGGCGGATTGCGCCAGAAAAGACCTCTTAATACTTAGAATATTGAGAGGTCTTTCTTATTTTACAGAATAGTTCCAGGCCGCAGGAGTTCCCGGACCATAAAAAGAAAATTTCCCGCGGATGAATATTATGAAAAACTTATCGTACATAGCAGCCATGGTGGCGGCCCTCCACCTGCTCTCCGTATTCCCATCGAGCGCGCAAAAACGGGTATCCGAGCTTAGCCTGATCTACGATTATACGGCGGGGTCGACGGTTCCTGGCTCTCAGCCTGAGTATGCCGTCCATGCTATCTATATAAAGGGCAGTAAAAGCCGGTCTGAAATGACCAGTTCCTTATTTTCTTCCACGACTTTATTCGATGCCAATACGGGCTTTGCGGTTATCCTGAAAGAGGTGAGCGGGCAGAAGCTGCTGATCCGGCTGAATCCGGAGAACTGGACGGAAAGGGCCCGGGCCTATGATGGGATGGTATTTAAGAATACGTCGGAGACGAAGGATATTGCCGGCTATAAATGCGTAAAGGCGATTGGTGTAACGAAATCCGGGATTACGGTGACGGTATTTTACACCCGGGACCTGATCCCGGAGAACAGGGAGTACGATCCCGCATTCAAGAACCTGGAGGGCTTACCGCTGGAGTATGACCTGACGAACGGGGATATCAAGATAAAATACAGGATCTCCAAGATCAATCTGAACCCTGTTCCGGCTTCCAAGTTCGATATTCCTAAAACGGGTTACCGGGAGATGAACTATGAGGATAGTAAGAAGCTGCGGGATTGAGGGGGGCTGGCGGAAAGTGAGGCAATAGTGAATGATCGGTGTAAACGGAATGACCGGGCTATTAAGCTATGAATCAACGATGCATTTTAATACGCAGATCCAATAATTGGAGGTTGGTCTTGCGGCTTCCGTCCATCAGAACGGGGGTGTTCACCTTGTAAGAGTAAGGGACGATAAAGATGCTATTGCCCTTTTCGTAGGTGACTAAGCTGTGAATGGAAATGTAATTCTTTGTTTTTTCCTGTCCGAGCATAAAGCTGCCGGTGTAGGAGGGGCCTGCTTTGAGGGTGAAAGTGCCGGTCGTGCGAATGGGGGTGAACTCGGTTTTCAGGGGAATCCTGTTGTTCGACTTCTTGTCTCCTCCCCCGCCCTTGCTGGCAAATGAAAGTCCAACGACTGCGATCATCAGCGCACAAACCAGGGTCTGCCGCATCAATCTTCTCATCGCTATGTTACTTGGTCTTTGCATTATGGTACAAATATAGTGAATAAAATTGGGTATTTTTTAACCGTTCATCATAAATTTTAATAAAGCTTTAACGATCTGACAGCTAAAAAGTTACATTTTTGGGAAAAAACATTCACCCTCGTCCTTTTCCCGTTCACCGGTTTATCAGAAACAAACCTGGTCTGTTGGCTAAAGTTCAAATATAGATACGGGAATTGGACGGCGGGGGTTGCCGGGAGGGGGAATATTTTGTCGTGGGGGAGTATTGGGGGATGCGGAAAATGGCAGGCGGGCCGAAAGAATCGGCAGGGGGGTGTAACGGTCGCCTGGGGGCGTTCAAAAAATTTGTGGGATAGGTAGAATACCGTAACTTACAATAACCTTAAGCACATGCAAGAAAATCCATACCATCAGGATAAGGAAGAAATGAAGGAGTTGTTGAAGCAGTATCAGGATCTAAGGAACGGGCGCCGTCATTCTTTCCTGGAAGAGGAAGCGTTTGAAAGAATCATAGATTATTTTGACGATACGGAGGATATTCCCCAGGCTATAGAAGCGGTGGAGCTGGGGATTGAGCAGTATCCTTATTCATCGGCGCTGCTGATCAAAAAGGCGGACCTGATGATCGCCACCCGGCGATATTACGAAGCCCTGGCCATTCTGGAACAGGCGGAGCTCCTGGACGGAGCGGATATCAACTTATACATATTGAAAACGGACGCTTATCTGGCCCTGGACCAGCAGGAGAAAGCGGTGGTCCTGCTGGAGGATGCCCTGATTCATTTCGAAGGGGACGAGCGGATCGAGCTTTTGTTCGAGCTGGCGGATGTCTATGACGATTATGAGCAGTTCGATAAGATCTTCGATTGTCTGAAGCTGATCCTGGAGCAGGATCCGGCTAATGAGGAGGCGTTGTATAAGATCTGTTTCTGGACGGACTTCACCGGCAGGAATGAGGAGAGTATCACTCTTCATCAGCAGATCATCGACGACAATCCTTACAGCGAGCTGGCCTGGTTTAACCTGGCGGCGGCTTACCAGGGGTTGAAGTTATATGAGAAGTCAGTAGATGCTTATAAATATGCGCTGGTCATCGATGAGAAGTTCGACTATGCCTACCGTAATATGGGGGATGCCTATATCCGTCTGCGGAAATTCAAGGATGCCATCGAATCGCTGGAGAAGGTGCTGGAATTGTCGAGGCCGGAAGATGTGATCTATGAGGCGATCGGGCATTGTTATGATAAACTGAATAATTATGCGCAGGCGCGCTTTTATTACCGGAAGGCCTCGCATCTCAATCCGGATGACAGCAAGCTGTATTACAAGCTCGCCTGTACCTATATCAACGAAGGTCAGTGGGCCCAGGGCGTGAAGCAGCTGGAAGCGGCCATGCGCATTCATACGATGCAGCCGGAATACAACCTGGCGATGGGGGAATGCAAGATGCAGCTGGGGGAATTCAAGGAGGCGATCCAGTTCTTTTCCAATGTGGTCAGGATGCGGCCCCGGAATATTTCCAGCTGGGAGGCCCTGATCCGTTGTCTATATAATGCGGAATTCTTTGAAGAGGCCCTTGAGCAGGTGGAGGCCGCCATCCGTATTACGGGGGGGAAACCCTTATTCGTATTCTACCTGAGCGCCATTTATTTTGCTCTGGGCAAATCCAAGGAGGGGCTGCTGCAGCTGGAGCAGGCGATGATGAAGGCTCCCAAACTTTTAAAGAAACTGCTGGAGTTAAATCCGGTGATCCTGCAATATCAGCCGGTAGTGGATATCATTGCCCGCTACAAGAAAAGCAAATCTATTTAGAGGTCTCTCCCCATTGTTGGCTATTACATTATAATATTGTAGAATATTGACAAGCAATATTTAGTATTTGTTTGTTTCCTATTTTTGCGCCTGCATGGAGAACACGAAGGTTCGCTGAGGCGTTATGGACTGAGATAAAAGACTTTTATTAAACCAAAAGGCAGGAGCCGAATGCGACTGCCCTAAAAGAAACAACAAGAGGATGAATTTCAAACTTACGCAGATCCCGGAAAGAATTTTGAAGCCCCGTCAGCATGGTATTACGATGGTTATGGATAAAGGGCTGAGCCTTGAGGAAGCAAAGAGTTTTATGAGTGTGGCCCACCCCCATGTGGATATCGTGAAATTAGGATTCGGCACGGCCTTCGTCACGCCCAATCTCCGGGAAAAGATCGAGATCTATCAATCCTATGATCTGCCTGTTTATTTTGGAGGGACTCTTTTCGAGGCTTTTCTGATACGCAACCAGTTTGACGATTATATAGCTGTCTGTAAGGAATACGGTATTACGCATGTGGAGGTCAGTGACGGATCCATTACGATCCCGCATGCTGAGAAATGCGGATATATTGAAAAACTGACCAAAGACTTTACGGTGCTGAGCGAAGTGGGCAGCAAGGATGCGGAGCATATCATACCTCCTTACAAGTGGATCGAGCTGATGCGTGCGGAGCTGAATGCGGGGGCATCCTATGTGATCGCCGAGGCCCGGGAAGCGGGTAATGTAGGGATCTACCGGGGTAGCGGAGAGGTTAGGGAAGGGCTGGTTCAGGAGATCCTGACGCAGATCCCCGCGGAAAAGATCCTCTGGGAAGCTCCTCAGAAAGCGCAGCAATTATATTTTATCGAATTGATCGGTTGCAATGTCAACCTGGGTAATATAGCTCCTTCGGAAGTGATTGCCATGGAAGCCATGCGGATCGGCTTGCGGGGAGATACTTTCCATATGTTCCTGGATAAAGAGACTTCCAAATGAGGAAATTCGGCCTGATCGGCTATCCGCTGTCGCATTCTTTCTCACAGCGGTATTTTACGGAGAAGTTCGAAAGGGAGGGGGTGACGGATGCTGCTTATTCCGTGTATCCGCTCCCGCAGATTTCCGAGCTGACCGACTTGTTAACCGACCCTGAACTTTGCGGGCTGAATGTAACGATCCCTTATAAGGAGCAGGTCCTGCCTTTCCTGGATGGGGGGAATGAAGTTGTCAGGGAGATCAATGCCTGTAACTGCATTAAGATAGAGGAAGGTCAGCGGATTGGGTACAATACGGATGTGGTTGGTTTCCGTGAATCTCTTCTTAAGAAATGGCAATCGCATCATGAGCAGGCGTTGATATTGGGAACGGGGGGGGCTTCCAAGGCCGTGGAATACGTCATAAAGAAACTGGGGCTCGCTTACCGGTTTGTTTCCCGCAGGCCCCGGCCTGATACCAACGATCTAAGTTATGCACAGGTAGATGAGGCGTTGCTGCGGGCGTCTACACTGATCGTCAATAGCACTCCGCTAGGCATGTATCCCAACATACAAGATTGCCCTCCGCTGCCTTATGAGGCGATCGGTTCCCGGCATTATCTGTTCGACCTGGTGTATAATCCGGAGAGGACGTTGTTCCTGCAAAAGGGGGCTGAGCGGGGCGCCGTCATCGAGAATGGGTATGAGATGCTGATCCTCCAGGCGGAGGAGAGCTGGAGAATCTGGAATGCCTGAGGCGCCACGGGCGCCTCGGCCTAACCGAGCAAAGCGAAGGTTACGGACGAGGAAAAGCGAGGAACGACGCTTTGACGAAGTTCTCCCATCATGAGACCCGGTCGCTGGCGCGAGCCCTCGCGCAGCGAGCGCTCAAGGTTCGGGACTGACCCGATTTATGAAAGCAACCTGGTGCAAATCTCTGTCGGCACCGATACTACCTTTTTGGCTGCGTAGTTATAGCAGACCATGCCGGTCCGGGCGAGGACGACCGGAATCCATTTTTCTCCTACTTGTTTTTCCAGTTTGTAATACAGATCGAACCCGACGCGGGAGAATTCGCTGGCGGCGATGGCGGCCCGCAGGGGCTCTCCATAGAAAAGTTCGTTCTTGAATTCGATGTTGGTATCTGCCATGATGAGTCCCACTCCGCCCATGTCCAGCTCTGTATATCCGTGGTGGCGGAGGAATTGCACCCTGGCTTCGTGGATGAGGGAGAGGACGGAATCGTTACCGACATGGCCTCCGTAGTTGAGGTCCGTGATGCGGATGGGAATGGTAGTGGTGAAAGTGAAGTTGTCGGGTAGTGTCAGTCTTATCTTAGGCATATGCAATTGTTTTAGGGTTTTGTGTATTCCCGCAGGAATGCCACGAGCTTGTCGGCGGCTTTGCGGCGATGGCTGTATTGATTTTTCTCTTCCAGGGTCATTTGCGCAAAGCTGCGTTCTTCTCCATCCGGTGAGAAGACGGGGTCGTAGCCGAAGCCCTGGGTTCCGGTGGGGCCCGGCAGGATACGGCCTTCGCAGATCCCTTCGAACAGGTGTTCCTGTCCGTCCAGGATGAGGGAGATCACGGTGCGGAAGCGTGCCCGGCGGTCGGGATTTCCGTCGAGCTTATGAAGCAGCTTCTCCATGTTCTTTTCGAAGGCGCGGTCCTCTCCTGCGTAGCGGGCGCTTTTGACGCCGGGTTCGCCGTTCAGGGCGGTTACTTCCAGGCCGGTGTCTTCACTGAAACAATTCTTGCCGGTGAGCCGGTGGATGGTAAAGGACTTTTCTGAAGCATTGGCTTCGAGGGTGTCGTGTGGTTCGGGGATATCGATGTCGATACCGGCCTGGTGGAGGGAGATGACTCCCAGTTCCTTTCCGATGGCGGATTGGATCTCTTCCACTTTGTGCTGGTTGTTGGTGGCGAAAATGAGCTGGGCTTTAGGGTTGGAGGGGATCATATTTCGAATAAAGTTTTCAGGCACATCCATAATTTACTTTTCAGGAGTCTGCTTTCGTCTCCCGGCAGCACCAGTTCTTCCAGGGAAGGGGCGCAGAGGTAGGTGCATTCGTCGTAGGCCTGGATCTTGAACCAGGGGAAATTCATGGGAAGCCGTATTGCCACCGGCTCCATGCCGAATAGTAAGATCATGTTGGGTTGTAGCTGTTGTTTCAGGGCGGTGATGGTGACGGGGGCATTGGCCAGGTTGACGATGGCTACATCTCCTACATTCATTTTACAGGCTTCCAGCATCCGGGTGAGGAAGCTGAGCTGGTCATCCGGCAGAAAGGCTACTCCGGGCGATTCTACGAGGACGGTGATCTTACGGCGGTTGTTGCCCAGGAATTTGTAACCTCCGTCGGCGACGGGGGCGCCGGCTGGGGGGGCGGATTTTGTTTCGGATGCTGAAGGAGCTGAAACCGGGCTGACAGGGACGGCCGGAGGAGCACTTGTGCGGACGGCCGGGTTGACCGGTGCGCTGGTTTCGGGGTTGGAGTCGGGGCGGGTAGGGGTGGCCTGGGCGGAACCGGCAGGGAGGTCCGGGCCGGGGGTGCTCAGCCTGGCAGACTTTGTTTCCGGATCCGGACCGGGACCAGCGGGCGCTTTGGGAACGGAGGGGCGCGCCGGCAGGGCGGCGGCATCTGTAGCCAAAAGACTATTCCGGTATAGTTCGCTTACGATAAGATCTCCCAGTTCGATATTATTGAGGCTCATAAAATATTTGTATCGTTGAAATTATTGTGCCGGAGATGCGCCTTTTAGAAAATTAGCGCATCTCCGGAAAATGGCTAATGTCGGTCCTTCGGACAAGACGCTTGACGCGTCTTCTTGACAACCAAGCAGCACGTTATAATTAAATTAAATGCTAACATACGTTAGTATTTTTTGTAACCACAAAGATTGTTTGTTTCTTTGTGGTTACAAAACTTAATACGACATGATCGCTGCTATGGATATCCAAGTTACGAAAACAGGGAAGAGTAAAATCGGGGAAATCGATTTTAATAATCTTCCATTTGGTAAATATTTTACGGACCACATGCTGGAAGTGGATTATATAAACGGGGAATGGAAAACGGTGTCGATCAAGCCATTTCAGAATTTATCCCTGTCTCCTGCTTTAGCTGCGATCCATTATGGCCAGGCCATTTTCGAGGGTATTAAAGCGTATAAGGACCGGGAAGGGAATCCGTTTATTTTCCGTCCGCTGGATAATTTCAAGCGTTTTAATTTAAGCGCTGAGCGGATGCGGATGCCGGTGGTTCCGGAGGAGATCTTCATGGAGGGGATGAGTCAGCTGGTGTCTCTGGACAGGGATTGGATCCCTATGAAAAGCGATTATTCGCTGTATATCCGGCCATTTATGTTCGCTACGGACGAGGTGATCGGGGTAAAACCTTCTGATACTTACAAGTTTATGATCCTGCTGAGTCCTACGGGCCCGTATTATTCGGCGCCTATGCGGATTTATGTGGAGGAGCACTATACCCGTGCGGCAGCGGGGGGGATCGGTTTTGCCAAGGCAGCTGGCAATTACGGCAGCAGCATGCTGGCAACGGCCATCGCCAAGGAGAAAGGGTATGACCAGGTCTTGTGGACCGATGCCTTTGAGCATAAGTATATCCAGGAGATCGGTACGATGAATGTGTTCTTTGTGATCGGGAATAAGGTGATCACTCCGGACCTGGAAGCGGGGACGATCCTGGAGGGGATTACCCGTGACAGTGCCATCGGGGTGCTGAAGGAGCTGGGGTATGCGGTGGAAGAGCGGCCGATCAGCATCGATGAGGTGATCAGCGCCCATAAGAGCGGGGAGCTGAAGGAGCTGTTTGGAACCGGTACGGCGGCCACTGTTTCGATGATCCAGGAGCTTCGTTATAAGGATTATGTCATGAAGTTCGATACAGACACCTGGAAGGCCGTTCCAGCCGTAAAAAAGCTGCTGACGGACATCCGGGAGGGTAGAAAAGAGGATACTCACGGGTGGATGTACAGGATTTAATGGTTGTTGCGCTGGAGGGTGAATTTGGAAAAAAACCGGAAGCGCAACAAATTATTTGTTTATTTCTTTTAGGAAAGTTACCTTTGCCGTCCCAAAATAAAATAGGTCAGAATGCCTACTATACAACAATTAGTTAGAAAAGGAAGAGAGATTATTCGCGCAAAAAGCAAGTCCAGGGCTTTGGATGCTTGTCCGCAGCGTCGTGGAGTGTGTACCCGTGTGTACACGACCACTCCCAAGAAGCCAAACTCCGCTTTGCGTAAAGTTGCTAAAGTGCGTTTGACCAACAAGGTAGAGGTGATCGCCTATATCCCGGGTGAAGGGCATAATCTTCAGGAGCACAGTATCGTACTGATCCGTGGAGGTCGTGTGAAGGATTTACCGGGTGTACGTTATCATATCGTCCGGGGAAGCCTGGATACGGCTGGTGTAAAGGATCGTAAGAAGAGCCGTTCCAAGTATGGTACCAAGAAAGAGAAAGCCGGCGCTAAACCCGCAGCAGCTAAAGGGAAAAAATAAAATATTTAGTCAAATAGTAATTCCATCAAAAAATGAGGAAAACGCAAGCCAAAAAATTGCCACTGGCGCCTGACGCAAAGTACAATGACAAATTGGTTACCCGCTTTGTAAACAACATCATGTGGCAAGGTAAGAAGAACACGGCTTTTGTCATCTTTTATGACGCCATGGATAAAGTATCCAAGCTGACCAATGAGGATGGCTATGAGATCTGGAAGAGGGCTCTGTCCAACATCACTCCTGCTGTAGAAGTTCGCAGCCGTCGTATCGGTGGCGCTACTTTCCAGATCCCTTCCGAGGTGCGTCCGGACAGGAAAATCTCTTTGAGCATGAAATGGCTCATCCGTTACAGCCGCGAAAGAAACGGCCGTAGCATGGCCGAAAAGCTCGCCGGAGAGATCGTTGCAGCCAGCAAGGGTGAAGGTGGTGCTTTCAAGAAGAAGGAAGATACTCATCGTATGGCTGAAGCGAACAAGGCTTTCGCTCACTTCAAGGTATAATTATCTTATTGTTATCTATATTGAACCCTGCGGTTTCCGCAGGGTTTTTTGTGTTACAGGGCCTGAACATTAATGGGCCCGGGACCTGGTTAGGGGATGGGCTTTCGGGCGGGCCGGAGCGGTGGTTGAGGAGTGCTGCGGGTAATGAGCCTGTAGGTCAGGCCAGGGCGATAAGCCCAGGGCTCGTTTTTTTGTTATGAGAGCAGGTTTGCATGGAAAATTTAGTTACCTTTGCGCACCGAATTTAAAAGGAGGATACTGGCCAATGGACCCGTTCATTTAAAATAAGATAGGATGCCGGGGGCTGCTGAAAGTGGCTTATGGGTACAGATGAAGGTGTAACCGGCAGAAAATTAAGGCGATTGAGGATGAATCCAGGCGCCTGAAAACGGGACGATCAACAAAACTAAACGGTTCAACTTCTTAATAAATAACAATGGCAGATTTAAAATTTCAAAGAAACTTTGGTATTGCGGCTCACATCGATGCCGGCAAAACTACCACCACTGAGCGTATTTTGCGCTATACGGGCATGATCCACAAAATCGGGGAGGTGCATGATGGTGCGGCTACTACTGACTGGATGGAGCAGGAAAAGGAAAGAGGTATCACCATTACTTCTGCTGCAGTAAGCTGCCAATGGAATTTCCCTACCAATAAAGGGACGGTGGATGCGGCTACTAAAAAATATAATTTCAATATTATCGATACTCCCGGTCACGTGGACTTTACTATTGAGGTAGAGCGTTCCATGCGTGTACTGGATGGTCTGATTGCCCTGTTCTCCGCTGTTGACGGCGTTGAGCCCCAATCAGAAACGGTATGGCGCCAGGCTAACCGTTACAAGGTTCCCCGTATCGGTTTCGTAAACAAGATGGACCGTTCCGGCGCCGACTTCTTAATGGTGGTTCAGCAGGTTAAAGACATGCTGGGAGCAAAAGCCGTCCCTTTGCAATTGCCGATCGGTGCGGAAGATGATTTCAAAGGCGTGGTGGATCTGATCAAGATGAAGGGTATTATCTGGCATATGGAAACAGAAGGGATGACCTTTGACGAAATTCCTGTACCGGCCGATATGCTGGAAGAAGCTACCGAGTGGAGGGGCAAGCTGGTAGAAGCCGTAGCCGAGTACGACAATACGTTGTTAGAGAAATTCTTCGAAGATCCCAACAGCATCACGGAAGATGAAATGCATGAAGCCATCCGTAAGGCTACGGTGGACCTGAGCATCGTTCCGATGATGTGTGGTTCTTCTTTCAAAAATAAAGGTGTGCAGACTGCCCTGGATGCCGTTTGCCGTTACCTGCCTTCTCCGCTGGATATCGAAGACATTTCAGGGATCGATCCTAATACGGGTGAAACCATTACCCGTAAAGCAGATGCAAAAGAACCTTTTGCTGCACTGGCCTTTAAGATCATGACCGATCCGTTCGTAGGTCGTCTGGCGTTCTTCCGGTGTTATAGCGGTCACCTGGATGCAGGTTCTTATGTATTGAACGTAAGAAGCGGAAGGAAAGAGCGTATCAGCCGTATCATGAAGATGTTTGCCAACAAACAGAACCCGATCGACTTTATCGAGGCGGGAGATATTGGCGCCGCGGTAGGTTTCAAGGAAATCAAGACCGGGGATACGCTGTGCGATGAGGATCATCCCATCACCCTGGAAAACATGTTCATTCCTGAGCCTGTGATCGCGATCGCCGTTGAGCCTAAGACGCAGGCTGACGTTGACAAGATGGGTATGGCGATTTCCAAGCTGGTGGAAGAAGATCCCACGCTGCGTGTAAATACAGATGAAGACACCGGTCAGACCATCCTGCGTGGTATGGGTGAACTGCACCTGGAAATCATCATTGACCGTATGCGTCGTGAATTTAAAGTAGAAGTAAATCAGGGCGCTCCCCAGGTGGCCTATAAAGAGGCTTTCAATGCAACGGTAACACACCGCGAGGTGCTGAAGAAGCAGACGGGTGGCCGTGGTAAGTTCGCGGACATTCAGTTCGCGATCGGACCGGCTGATGAAGAATGGCTGAAAGAAAACGAAGGGAAACATTTCCAGTTCGTGAACGATATTTTCGGGGGTAGTGTTCCTAAGGAATTTATTCCTGCTATCCAGAAAGGTTTTGAAACTTCGATGACTACGGGTGTATTGGCCGGTTATCCTTTGACAAGCATGAAAGTGCGTGTGTTCGATGGTAGCTACCATGATGTGGATTCCGATGCGATGAGCTTTGAAATATGCGCCAAGTCCGGTTACCGGGAAGCTGGCCGTAAGGCAAAACCGATTCTGCTGGAACCCATTATGAAAGTGGAAGTGCTGACGCCTGATCAGTACATGGGGGATGTGACGGGTGACCTTAACCGTCGTCGTGGTATCCTGGAAGGTATGGACAGCCGTGCCAACCTGCAGGTTATCAAAGCCAAAGTGCCTTTGAGCGAAATGTTCGGGTATGTGACCCAGCTGCGTTCGATGAGCTCCGGCCGCGCTACTTCCACCATGGAATTCTCTCACTATTCTCCGGCGCCTAACAACGTTGCTGAAGCCGTGATCGCGAAGGTCCAGGGAAGGAAAGTGAATGCATAGATAATAATTTGTTCTTATATTAAAACCCCGCTTTTACACAAGCGGGGTTTTTTTTAGGGTGAAAAAACCCTTAAAAAAGAAGGGTAATAGTTTGCGGGTATAACGCACCGTATCTATATTTACCGCGTTAAAACCTAATGCTAAACCCTTTTTAAACCCTTTTTTATGAAGAAATACACTCTTCTCGTGGTGTTGTTTTTCCCTATAACTTTCGCTTTTTCGCAAACTTTCACGCATGGCGTCGGCGTGGCCATCTTTGTTACAACGGCAAAGGGCGGTAATGCCGCCGTTGCCGAAGGCTTCACTTATTCTCCCCGCTTTAATTTTTTAGAGAACGAAGATTTCTCTCTCTCAGTAGGCGTTCCGCTGAGCGTTGGTATTTCGGGGAGCTATAGCAGCAACTACAATTCTTCTACCGGCAGTACTACGGATAATACGCTCGGTTTTATGGCCAACATACCGCTGATCGTCAATTTTAACTTTGGCGCCGGCTCGACTCCGGACAATAAGAGCCGTTTCGGATTTTATATAGGCGGCGGGGCCGGGTATCATTATGGCAAGTACAATGTGGACTCGACCGATTATTATGGTAACGGATATACTTACCAGGCGACTATCAAAGGTTTTGGTCCTGCCGGCAATGTCGGCGTCCGTTTTGGCGTAGGACGGGGAACGCATAACGTGGAGGCGAGACTGACGTATATGAAGGCGATGGATGACAGCAAGGCCAATATCTTTGGTATGGGCGCTTTGTTTAATTTCTAATAAATACTTTAAATTTTGCAGATAGGCCGTCTTACCCAGGACGGCCTATTTTTTTTGACCGGTGGTCCGGCATTTGCTGATCCTGAGCAGCGGAATGCTGGTCATTGGCCGATAAAAGGTAGGGTGAATGGGCTTCAGGATGGGGTAACAGGAGCGATAAGGTGATGAGTGGATGAATGGGGGAGAAGAACCTCCCTACATTTATGACCGGAAAAAGTCATTAAAATTATTACAGGTTTTAAACGTTTTGGGTTCTTAAATATCCAATTGTTAAACTTAAAAATCAACGAATGAAAAAGCATTTTAGTAAAATGGCATTTTTGGCGATCCTGGCGGTTGTCACTACTGTAGGCTTTTCTTCCACTGCCTCTGCGCAGGTATATGTAAGTGTACGGCCGGTATTTGCCGGACCGCGTGTAAGGCCTGCTCCTCCCAGCCCCCGCCATGTCTGGATCGATGAGGAATGGACAATGAGGGGTGGTCGTTACGTATCTACGGGCGGTTATTGGGCAGCTCCTCCCCATCCCGGATG
Organism: Puia sp.; assembly: GCA_035555335.1. Taxonomy (GTDB): domain Bacteria; phylum Bacteroidota; class Bacteroidia; order Chitinophagales; family Chitinophagaceae; genus Puia. The sequence continues at coordinate 27,216 of DATMGS010000014.1, read as the reverse complement.
GGCGTGGGTACCCGGTCGCTGGGCTCATGAGCGGAGGGGTGATTATTGGATAGCCGGCCGTTGGAGAAGGCGCTAAACAGAATTCTTTTATAAATAAAAAACCCGGCATTCTCTGCCGGTTTTTTTATTTAGGTGGCAAGGGTAAGATGGGCATAATTGCCTAATTTCCGGCCCTAAAAATTAGTAGTATATGTCGTTGACAGCAAGGAATTTTTTCTGCCCGGGAGTGGCTATGCTCCTTTTGGTATTGGGTATTAGCTGTTTTGCTCAGCCCGGTTCTACGGAGGTAAAATGGACAAAGGAGGGGAATGCTTATTACCAGGTGAAGTCAGGAGAGGTGATACGGGTGGATCTGCCGGATAGCAAGGAAACGGTGTTGGTTTCCAGGGATCAGCTGATGCCTGGGGGTAAGGGTACACCGCTGCCTATCCGGAATTTTTCGTTTTCGGAGGATGGAAAGAAACTACTGATCTATACGAACAGCCAACGTGTCTGGCGTTATGATACCAGGGGCGATTACTGGGTGCTGGACCTGTCCACCAAGGCTTTGACGCAGGTGGGTAAGGACCGCCCTGTTTCTTCCCTGATGTTTGCCAAATTTTCGCCTGACGGGGGAAGGCTGGCGTATACGAGTGAACATAATGTCTATGTCGAGGACCTGGGGACAGGGCAAAGCAAATGCCTGACGAGCACCAATGGCACCCGGAAGCTGATCAACGGTACTTTCGACTGGGTATATGAGGAGGAGCTGGATTGCCGGGATGGGTTTCGCTGGAGCCCGGACGGGCAGCATATCGCCTACTGGCAGATCGATGCCAACCAGGTGAAGGATTACCTCATGCTGAATACCACGGATTCGATCTATCCCTTCGTCGTTCCTGTGGAATATCCGAAAGTCGGGGAGGCGCCTTCGCCCTACAAGATCGGGGTGGTGGACCTGGGGACGGGTGCAACCCAGTGGATGAAGATCCCGGGGGATCCCCGGCAGACCTATCTGCCCCGGATGGAATGGGCGGCCAATTCTTCCCAGCTGATCCTGCAGCAATTAAACCGCAAGCAGAACGATAGTAAGATCCTGTTGAGCGACATTGCCACGGGCCAGACGTCCCAGCTCTATGAGGAGCGGGATAGCGCCTATATCGAATGCAAGGGCGCCTGGCAGGACGGGGTTGTAGCAGGCTGGGATTGGCTCAATGGGGGCAAGGATTTCTGCTGGGTGTCGGAAAAGGACGGCTGGCGTCATCTGTACCGGGTCAGCCGGGACGGGAAGAAAGAGACCCTGGTCACCAGGGGCAATTACGATGTCATTTCGGTCAGCCTGATCGACGAGAAGAATAATTATGTCTACTTCATGGCTTCTCCCGACAATGCGACCCAAAAATACCTTTACCGGACCCGGCTGGATGGGAAGGGCAAGCTGGAGCGGGTCAGTCCTGCGGGCGAGCCGGGGTATCATGACTACGATCTTTCTCCCAATGCCCGGTATGCCTTCCATAATTTCAGCAATGCCAATACGGATGAAATCCAGGAATGGGTCAGCTTTCCGGGGCATCAGTCTCTGACCAAGGGGGTGGATATCGCTGCCAAGGTGCAGGAGACGACGGCTAACAAGGTGGTGGAGTTCTTCAAGGTGCGGACCCAGGATGGGGTGGATATGGATGGCTGGATGGTCAAACCGGCCAACTTTGACAGCACGAAGAAGTACCCGGTGGTATTTTATGTATACGGGGAGCCGGCCGCGCAGACGGTGCTGGACCAGTATGGTTCGGGCTTTAATTTCCTGTATGCGGGGGATATGCGGGCGGACGGCTATATCTATGTCAGCGTGGAGAACCGGGGCGCTCCGGCTCCCAAGGGCCGGCAATGGCGGAAGTCGATCTACCGGAATATCGGGCGGTTGAATATCCGGGACCAGGCAATGGCGGCTAAAGAGATCGTGAAGTGGCCTTGGGTTGACAGCAGCCGGATTGCGGTATGGGGGTGGAGCGGGGGTGGTTCCAGTACGCTGAACCTGTTGTTCCAGTATCCGGAGATCTATAAGACGGGTATTGCCATAGCGGCTGTTGACAACCAGCTGTGCTACGACAATATCTACCAGGAGCGATATATGGGCATTCCGCAGGAGAACCGGCAGGATTTTGTGAACGGGTCGCCTATTACCTATGCTAAGAATCTGAGGGGCAATCTATTATATATTCATGGCAGCGGGGATGACAATGTACATTATCAGAATGCGGAGATGTTGCTGAATGCGCTGATCAAGTATAATAAGATCTTCCAGTTTATGCCTTATCCTAATCGCAGCCATGGGATTTTTGAGGGGGAGGGGACGAGGCAGCATTTGTCGACATTGTATACGGATTATCTGCGGAAGAACTGCCCGGGGGGAGGGAAGTGACCAATGGAAGGGGGCGGCCCCCTGGTACCCCCTGAGGAGCAGCTATATAGAAATGGTCGAAATAGCCCATTGTAAGAGCATGGGGCGGGAAAGAGACTGCCGGGAGGAGGAGAAAAGGGCTTTCGGAGAAAAAAAGTTGAGTCCCGGCACAACTTTTTCCAGAATTTCTTTTGTAAGTATATAACTAACCCCTACCTTTGCATCCCCGTTCGAAAAATGGGATTTGGCTTATGTCTCAACGAATCAGAATCAAATTACAGTCGTACGATCACAATCTGGTAGATAAATCTGCCGAAAAGATCGTCAAAACCGTTCGCAGTACTGGTGCAGTAGTAACAGGACCTATTCCTTTACCTACTCGTAAGAAAATCTTTACCGTACTCCGTTCGCCGCACGTTAATAAGAAGGCTCGTGAGCAGTTCCAACTGCATACGCACAAGCGCTTGCTGGACATTTACACTTCCTCTTCGAGGACGGTAGATGCTTTGTCCAAGCTGGATCTTCCTTCCGGTGTGGATGTTGAGATCAAGGCCTGACGATAATTTTTCCACCCTCCGGGGTGTGAATATAAAGCTCTTTACATATCCATCTACAAACTGCCGGAAGAGATTCCGGGATAAAGTAGCGCTGGATGTGCCCGGCTCCCGAAGGGGAAAAGGGACGAAACTAAGTAAACTCCTTAACTGCTGCTACGGCAGAGTTGGGGCACATATGAACAAGCCATTCAGGGTTTGTTTACAACCGGTACTTCTGGCTTCACGGACCCGCGCAAGGCGGGCAACTGAAGACGAAAAGAAAAGGTCGGCTGCAAACGGTGGATTGAAGTCTCTAGATCGATGCTGTAATATACCAATACAGTAAGTCTAAGGCTGTCCTCATACCCGATGGCATAAATTAAAAAATGAAATGAAAGGCATTATTGGTAAAAAAATCGGGATGACCAGCATCTTCAGTCCTGACGGCAAGCAAACAGCTTGTACGATCATTGAAGCAGGTCCTTGCGTGGTAACGCAGGTCAAAACAAAGGACACAGATGGCTACACTTCCCTTCAATTAGCTTACGGCGAAAAGAAAGAAAAGCACACTACCGCAGCAGAAAAAAATCACTTCGCCAAGTCCAACACTTCCCCCAAACAGTTTGTAAAAGAATTTCGCAATTATTCCATAGAAAAGAATCTTGGTGACTCCATTACCGTAGAGATCTTTACCGAAGGTGAAAAAGTAGAAGTAGTAGGTACTACGAAAGGTAAAGGTTTTCAGGGTGTTGTTAAGCGCCATAACTTCCATGGTGTAGGTCAGCAATCTCACGGTCAGCATGACCGTCAGCGTGCTCCGGGTTCATTAGGTAACTCCTCCGATGCATCCCGTGTAATGAAGGGTGTGCGCATGGCAGGCCGTATGGGCGGCGACCGTGTAAAGGTGAAGAGCCTGAAGGTCGTAAAGATATTCCCCGAAAAGAATTACATATTGGTGAGTGGATCGGTTCCCGGCCACAACGGAGCTATTGTCTTAATTCAGAAGTAATCAGAAGGAAGTAACTTTTAATAGAACTACAATGCAAGCAGACGTTTTAAATATACAAGGAAAGAAGACCGGCAGAACGGTGGAATTACCGGAAGAAATTTTCGGGATCGAGCCTAATGACCACGTGATCTATCTTGCCGTTAAGCAATACCTGGCAGCACAGCGTCAGGGTACGCACAAAGTAAAGACCCGTATGGAAGTACAGGGTTCCAGCAAGAAACTGCATCGCCAGAAGGGTACGGGTGGTAGCCGTAAGGGTAACCTGCGTAACCCTTTGTATAAAGGTGGTGGTACCATTTTCGGACCTAAGCCCCGTGATTATGATATCAAGCTGAACCGTAAGGTGAAGGATCTGGCTAAGATGTCCGCTCTGGCTCATAAGGCCAAAGGCAACTCCATCGTAGTGGTGGAAGACATCAAGATGGATGCTCCCAAGACCAAGCAGTTCACTGAAACGCTGAAGAGCCTGAATGTTGCCGGTAAGAAAGTATTGTTCGTATTGCCGGAATATAACGACAACGTATACCTGAGCTTACGTAATGTAGAGAAGGTAGAAGGTGTCCTGCTGGCTGATGTCAATACATACGATATTGTGAATGCAGATGTATTGTTGCTGTCCGAAACTGCTGCCAAAGTATTCGCAGACGATGTGACTGAAGAAGTAGCGTAATTAACAAATTTTCAAATTGAACTAAGATGAAACTTTCTGAAGTTTTAGTAAAACCCATACTGACCGAAAAAGCAAATGCCCAGCAGGAAAAACTGAGGAGATATGCTTTCAGGGTCAACCGTAAAGCCAATAAGCTGGAGATCAAGAAGGCCGTGGAAGATTTCTATGGCGTCACGGTGGTGGATGTGAATACTTCCGTTGTACCCGGAAAGAACAAGACCAGGTTTACCAAAGCCGGTTATGTTCAGGGTCGTAAGCCAGCCTTTAAGAAGGCGCTGATCACGGTAGCTGAAGGCGAGACGATCGATCTGTACGCCAGCATCTAAACCCGCTGCTCCCTACCCCCGCCCCTAAAGGGGAGAGAGGAAAGGGAGAAAGGGAAAGAATGATAAAGAATGGCGGGTCAAGCGCCGCAAAGGATTGACAAAATTTTTTTAAAAGAATAAGAAACGAACAATGGCACTTAAGAAATACAAACCGATTACCGCAGGGACACGCTGGAGAGTAGGAAACGCGTATGCGGAAATTACATCAGACACTCCGGAAAAGAGCCTTTTGGAAAAGGTGAAATCCACCGCAGGTAGGAACGTTCAGGGTAGAAGGGCTATGCGTTACAGGGGTGGCGGTCACAAGAAGATGTACCGTGTCATCGATTTCAAGAGGAATAAGAAAGAAGTTCCCGGAATAGTAGCTTCTATCGAATACGATCCGAACCGTACTGCTTTCATCGCGCTGCTGAATTATGCAGATGGCGAAAAGCGTTACATCCTGGCTCCCCAGGGTCTGCAGGTAGGAACGACGGTCCTGGCCGGTGACAATGTAGTACCTGAACTGGGTAATGCACTGCAGCTGAAGTTCATGCCGTTGGGTACTAACGTTCACAACATTGAAATGCAGCCTGGTCAGGGTGGCAAGCTGGTGCGCAGCGCCGGAACTTCCGCTCAGCTGACCAATAAGGAAGAAAAATATGCCGTATTGAAGATGCCTTCCGGTGAATTGCGGAAAGTATTGATCAACTGTTATGCTACCGTAGGGGTGGTATCCAACAGCGATCATAGCCTGCAGAGCATGGGTAAGGCTGGTCGTAATGTCTGGAGAGGCATCCGTCCGAGAGTTCGTGGTGTTGCGATGAACCCTGTAGATCACCCGATGGGTGGTGGTGAAGGTAAGGCTTCCGGTGGTCAGCCTCGTTCCAGGAACGGGCAGTACAGCCGTGGTCTGAAGACCAGGACGAAAGGAAAGGGCAGCGACAAGCTGATCATCCAGAGAAAGAACGGTAAAAAATTAGCGAAATAATTTAAATAATAGTTATGGGTCGTTCAATTAAAAAAGGTCCTTACGTAGATGCGAATCTGGAAGAGAAGGTGCTATCTATCAACGAGGGTACAGCCAAGAAAGGGGTGATCAAAACCTGGAGCCGTCGTTCCACGATCACGCCGGATTTCGTAGGTCATACGCTGGCTGTTCATAACGGAAACAAGTTCATTCCTGTTTACGTAACAGAGTTCATGGTGGGACATAAGCTGGGTGAATTCGCACCTACCCGCAACTTTAAAGGACATTCAAGTAAAAAGATAGCCTAGACGGACCACGGGTCCGTCGCCCGAAGGGCTGATATAAGAGAAAAAGCGCCGAAGGCGCCAGTACCAGAGGGTTAAAAGCACGAAAAAAACTTATTATAATGGAAGCAGTAGCTAAATTGAGAAATCACCCGACATCGCCCCGTAAAATGCGTTTACTGGTTGATGAGATCCGTGGTCTTCAGGTAGAGAAAGCCCTGGCTTTGCTGGAGCATCATCCTCAACATTCTGCCGTTCCGCTGCACAAGCTGCTGTGGTCCGCAGTGAAGAACTGGGAAGCGAAGAATGAAGGTCAGAGTGCCGCGGATGCCAGCCTGATCGTTAAAACGGTAATGGTTGACGGTGGTAGAACGTTGAAGCGTATGCGCCCGGCGCCGCAGGGTCGTGGTTATCGCGTACGTAAACGCAGCAATCACGTAACTCTCGTCGTAGATACGAAGCCAGTTGAGACGAAGAAAGAAGCTAAAGAAGCAAAAAAGTTGGCGAAGCAAAAAACTAATTGATAAAATTTATCTAAAATAACATGGGTCAGAAAACGAATCCAATTGGGGCCAGGCTAGGGATCATCAGAGGTTGGGAATCCAACTGGTACGGCAGCAAAAAAGATTATGCCTTCAAGTTGATCGAGGACAATAAGATCAGGACTTACCTGAATGCCCGTATCAATAAAGGTGGGATTGCCAAGATCGTTATTGAACGTACGTTGAATAAGCTGATCGTAACGATTCATACTTCCAAGCCTGGTATCATCATAGGTAAAGGTGGTGGAGAAGTTGACCGTATCAAGGAAGAGCTGAAGAAGCTCACGGGTAAGGATGATGTCCAGATCAATATCCTGGAGATCCGCCGTCCCGAACTGGATGCGAACATTGTGGGAGATACCATTGCCCGTCAGATCGAGAATCGTATCAATTACAAGCGTGCTATAAAGATGGCGATTGCTTCTGCCCTGCGTATGGGTGCCGAAGGGATCAAGATCAAGGTTGCCGGTCGTCTGGGCGGCGCTGAAATCGCCCGTACGGAAGAGATCAAGCAGGGTAGGACCCCGTTGCATACCCTCCGTATGGACATCGATTATGCCAATGTATTTGCGCTGACCGTTTACGGAAAGATCGGTATCAAGGTTTGGATCTGTAAAGGTGAGGTACTGGCGAAGAGGGATCTGAATCCGAATTTCGTCGGAGGCAAGACCGATGTGAGTGACAGAAGGGAAAGAAGGGATGACGATCGTGGTGGTCATCGTGACGACCGCAGAGGTGGTGGAGATCGCAGAGGCGGTGGCGGCGGTGGTGACAGACGCGGAGGCGGCGGTGGTGACAGAAGACCTGGTGGCGGCGGCGGCAGGCATTAATCCCTGTCACTAAGGGAATGATCCCTGACTCCCCGAAGAGGGAATACAAACAAAAGACAATAACACAGTAACGAGAAAATAATTCAAGATGTTACAACCTAAAAGATCGAAGCACAGGAAAGGACAGAAAGGCCGTATTCGTGAGACCGCCAAGAGAGGAGCCTCTATTGCCTTCGGTACCTATGCTTTGAAATCACTGGAAGCGATCTGGCTGACCAATCGCCAACTGGAAGCTGCCCGTCAGGCCCTGACCCGCGCGATGAAGCGTGAAGGGAATGTATGGATCCGTGTCTTCCCTGACAAGCCCATTACCAAAAAGCCACAGGAAGTGAGAATGGGTAAAGGTAAGGGTAACCCTGAGTACTGGGCTGCCGTAGTCGAGCCAGGTCGTATCCTGTTCGAAGCGGATGGTGTTTCCGAAGCGGTAGCCAAGGAAGCTCTGGAGCTGGCGGCGCAGAAGTTGCCGATCAAGACCAAGTTCATTGTACGTAGGGATGCTATAGCATAGTAACCTGCGGGTCACGGGGGCCGGGGATCCCGGTTCAGAAGAAGTTAAACAAGAACAGTTAAAAAAGTAATCAATGTCAAAGAGTGTTGATTTTGTAAAGAGCCTGAAGGATCTGAATGTATCGGATCTGAAAGCGCGCATCCAGGAAGATGAATTGCGTCTGAAGAAGCTGGAATTCGCACACGCTATTTCTCCGCTGGAAAATCCGATGAGCATTCGCGCCCTGAGAAAGGATGTTGCGAGGCTGAAAACGTCCCTGGCTCAAAAGAGTCAAACGCAAGCATAGGCTTGCGAGCCGAAGGCCAGACATTAGACGGTCGACGGGAGAAGCGCTACTTTTCGGAAAGCGCATCGACCGATGGCCAAAGGGTAAGAATAACAATTGCCGGTAACTGCCCCGTGCGGGTTTCGGCTGATAATAAAAAAGCTAAAAGCTAAAACAATGGTTGAAAGAAATTTGCGCAAAACAAGGATCGGGGTGGTGAAAAGCAACAAGGCGGAAAAGAGCATCACTGTTACGGTAGAAAGAAAAGTGAAGCACCCTATCTATGGTAAGTTCGTAAAAAAGACTACCAGCTTCCATGCTCATGATGAAAAGAATGAGTGTACCATCGGAGACGTTGTACGGATCATGGAAAGTCGTCCGTTGAGCAAGACCAAGCGCTGGCGCCTGGTGGAAGTCATCGAAAAAGCGAAGTAGTACCCGCGGGCCTTTGGCCGATCCTGGCGGAGGATCTGTGGGCAAACGCCTTAGTACTGTATTAATTATAACTCTTTTCAGGCAGATAGCCTGGAGCCAAAAGTAAAAAAATGATTCAGCAAGAAAGCAGACTAAATGTAGCTGATAACAGTGGTGCCAAAGAAGTGCTGTGCATCCGGGTATTGGGAAATAGCGGACAGGACTATGCAGGTATCGGCGATAAGATCGTTGTCACTGTAAAGGACGCATTGCCTTCCGGAGGGATTAAGAAGGGTACCGTTGCAAAAGCGGTAATCGTTCGCACCAAGAAAAAATTGCGTCGTAAAGACGGTTCTTATATCCGGTTCGACGATAATGCTGTGGTATTGTTGAACGCTTCTGACGAACCCCGTGGTACCCGTATTTTCGGACCAGTTGCCAGGGAACTGCGTGACAAGGGATACATGAAGATCATCTCCCTGGCGCCGGAAGTATTGTAAGTAAGACGGACCACCCGTCCATAGGGAGGGGCAAACCAACTTAGAGTTAAATTCTCCGCTGAAAGGCGGGTAAAGTATAATAAAATGAGTAACAGATTCAAACCCAAGTTCAATATTAAAAAAGGTGACAGCGTGGTAGTGATCACCGGAGACGATAAGGACCCTAAGAAGGCCCGTGTAGTCCTCGAAGTGCTTACCGACAAGAATAAGATCCTTGTCGAAGGCGTGAATATCATCACCAAGCATACCAAGCCTTCTGCGCAGAACACCAAGGGTGGTATCGTGAAGAAGGAAGCTCCGATCCATATCTCCAACGTACTGTTGTGGGATGCGAAGACCGGCTCTGCTACCAAAATCAAGCGTTCCCGCGTGGACGGAAAATTAGTTCGCATATCTAAAAAATCTGGGGAGGTTATCAAATGAGTACCGTAAAATACACTCCGCGTCTGGCAGATAAGTACAAAAAAGAAATTGTACCTGCTCTCATGAAGAAGTTCGGATACACCAGCATCATGCAGGCTCCGAAACTGGAAAAAATATGTCTGAACCGTGGCGTAAACGGTGCTGTAACCGATAAGAAGCTGGTTGACGTCGCTCTGGACGAACTGACGCTGATCACGGGACAGAAAGCCGTATCTACGCTGTCGAAAAAGGATATCTCCAATTTCAAGCTGCGTAAGGCCATGCCGATCGGTGCAAGGGTAACCCTGCGCGGCGTGAAGATGTATGAGTTCCTGGATCGTCTGGTATCTACGGGTTTACCTCGTGTAAGGGATTTCAAGGGTATCAATGAGAAGTCATTCGATGGCCGCGGCAACTACACCCTGGGTATCACCGAGCAGATCATCTTCCCTGAAGTGGATATCGACAAGGTGAACAAGATCACCGGTATGGATATCACTTTTGTGACCACTGCCAATACCAACGAAGAAGCATTTGAACTGCTGAAGGAGTTGGGTATGCCTTTCCGCGGTGTAAAGAAGGATTAACATTTAAAATTTAAAACGTTATATAAAATGGCTAAAGAGTCAGTAAAGGCGAGACAGAGAAAAAGGGAGGCCTTATCAGCTAAATACGCTGAAAGACGCGCCGCCTTAAAAGCCGCCGGTGATTACAAGGCATTGGACTTGCTTCCCAGGAATGCATCTCCTGTAAGACTGCATAACCGTTGCCAATTGACGGGTCGCCCGAGGGGATATATCCGTTACTTTGGAGTTTCCAGGGTGATGTTCAGGGATATGGCCCTTGCGGGTAAGATTCCTGGTGTTAAGAAGGCGAGCTGGTAAATTTCCGCTCGTGAGCATAGATATCATTGGATATCGCATTGTAATTTTTTTTTGAAATCATTTAATTGAGTATAGACAATGGTTACTGATCCAATAGCAGATTTTCTGACTAGAATTCGTAATGCGCAGATGGCGAATCACCGTATCGTTGAGATACCTGCTTCCAACCTCAAGAAGCGTATGACTGAGATCCTTTATGACAAGGGATACATCCTGAAGTATAAGTTCGAGGATGACAGCAAGCAAGGCGTGATCAAGATCGCGTTGAAGTATGACCCCACCTCCAAGGAGCCTGCGATCAAGTCGCTGGAAAGGGTGAGCCGTCCGGGTCTGCGTCAATACGCCAGCCCTGCTGAGTTCAAACGTGTGAAGAATGGTCTGGGTGTATCGATCATTTCCACTTCCAAGGGTGTAATGACCGACAAGGAAGCGAAAGTGCAGAATGTAGGCGGCGAGGTTCTTTGCTATATCTACTAAGAAGTAAAAGGTAGCTGATACATTAAGCCCTACCTATAGAGGCTGACCGATCGGCGACCACGAATAACTATCATAAATAATAAACTAAGACTATGTCTCGTATAGGTAAGCAACCAGTGATCGTCCCCAAGGGTGTGACAGTGACAGTCGGAGAGCACAATCTCCTGACCGTGAAAGGACCTAAAGGCGAATTGAAACAATCCATCGACCGCGATATGATCGTGGAAGTAAAAGACGGCTCGGTAGAATTCAAACGTCCTACCGACCAGATCCGCCATCGTGCGCTCCATGGTCTGTACCGCTCCCTGGTTTCCAATATGGTGAAAGGGGTTACGGAAGGATATGTAAGGAAGCTGGAATTGATCGGGGTAGGTTTTAAAGCATCCAGCCAGGGTAACCTGTTGGATCTGGCCCTGGGATATTCTCACAATATCATCTTCGAAATTCCCAAGGAATTGAAAGTGGGTACGGAGCAGAATAAAGGGGAAAACCCGAAGATCACCCTGGAAGGGGTTGACAAGCAACTGATCGGGCAGGTAGCTGCCAAGATCCGCGGCCTGCGTAAACCTGAACCATACAAGGGTAAAGGGGTTCGCTACATGGGTGAAGTGGTTCGTAAGAAAGCTGGTAAAGCGGCTGGTAAATAGCAGCTATGCTGCTGCGGCCCGCGGCTGTGAGTTGAAAAGAGTGATTATAAGTTTTTTAAAAAGATGGCTCTGGCAGTATCAGAGCCGGTAAATAAACAACAATGGATACGAAAGTAATCAGAAGACAAAGGATCAAGTTTGGCATCCGCCGCAAGATCAGCGGAACCGCTCAAAAGCCCAGATTGTCTGTTTTCAGGAGCAATGGCGATATCTATGTACAGCTGATCGATGACGATGCCAGCAAGACACTGGCTTCTGCATCTTCCCGCGACAAGGACATCGTTGCCCAGAAAGCCCCTAAAGTCGATAAGAGCAAGCTGGTCGGTGCGGCGATTGCCCGCAAGGCTACTGAGCTGGGTCTTACCACAGTCGTTTTCGACCGGGGTGGATATTTGTTTCACGGCCGTGTAAAGGCTGTAGCAGACGGAGCCCGTGAAGGCGGTCTTCAATTTTAATAACAGGTACAGTAATTTGTAAATAGCATTCGTAAATAATTACAATGGCACAAGTAATCTTAAACAGAGTTAAAGCCGGCGATCTTGAACTGAAAGAAAAAGTGGTTGCTATCAATCGTGTTGTAAAGACAACCAAGGGTGGCCGCGCATTCAGTTTCTCTGCACTGGTGGTAGTCGGTAATGAAGCTGGAGTGGTTGGTCATGGTCTGGGTAAAGCCAAGGAAGTACAGGAGGCCATTACCAAGGGTATTGAAGATGCAAAGAAGAACCTGATCAAAGTTCCGGTCATGCATGGTACTATTCCTCACGACCAGCTGGCTAAGGAAGGCGCTGCCAAAGTATTGATCAAGCCAGCCGCTCATGGTACCGGTGTAATCGCCGGAGGCAGCATGCGTGCCGTTCTGGAAAGTGCCGGTGTAACCGACGTTTTGGCTAAGTCCCTTGGTTCCGCTAACCCGCATAACGTGGTTAAAGCGACTTTCAAGGCCCTGGCTATGCTGAGGGAGCCCATCAATGTCAGCAGGACCCGTCACATATCATTAAAGAAAGTTTTTAACGGGTAGGCCTGAACCGGTCAACCATTAAATAAATAATCATGGCAAAGATCAAAATTACACAGGTAAAGAGCGGCATCGATCGTCCGGAGCGTCAGAAATTAACGCTGGAAGCACTGGGCCTGAAGAAGATGAACGCCAGCAAAGTAGTGGAAGCGACTCCACAGATCCTGGGAATGGTCCGCAAGGTGGAGCACCTGGTGACCGTGGAAGAGGTGAAGTAGACCTTCCGACGACCGGAAGAGGTTAAATAAAAACGTTTATTAGCGGGCCGGTTGGTCCGCTCGCGAGGGGCGATTCCCCGTAAGTCTAAATCAAATAAAATGAATTTACATTCGATCAGGCCTGCTAAAGGCGCTACACACAAGGAAAAACGTTTGGGCCGTGGGGAAGCTTCCGGTAAAGGTGGAACTTCTACGAAAGGTAATAAGGGTGGACAGAGCCGTGCCGGTTATCAGCGCAAAATGGCTCACGAAGGTGGTCAGATGCCCATCCAGAGAAGGATACCCAAGCGTGGTTTCAAGAATATCAACCGGATCGAGTACAAAGTGCTCAACCTGGGCCAGATCGATCTGCTGGTAGAAAAGTACGGTCTTACGGAAATCACTCCTGAAGCCTTGTATGTCAATGGTTTAATCAATCAGAACGCCTTGATTAAGATATTGGGTAACGGAGAATTGAAGGGTAAGCTGAACTTCAAAGTGAATGCGGTGAGCGAGAAGGCGAAAACGGCTATCGAAGGAGCCGGTGGAACAATCGAAATTATCAAGTAATTTTCTGTAATTTGCATAGACGCATCCCGGATGCGTCTATTTTTGTTAGAAGAAGGTTGTGATTGCTTTTAAATTATTTGGTAGCTAAAAAAAATTACGAAATTCCGTGAAGAAGCTCATACAAACACTTAAAAATATCTGGAGCATCGAGGATTTGAAAAGTAAGATCGTCGTGACGCTCTCGTTGATATTCGTTTATCGTCTCGGGACCTATATCGTGTTGCCCGGGATCGATCCCAATAAGCTCAGCGCCCTCAGCAGCGCCAAGAGCGGTGCATTGGGGCTGATCGATGCCTTCTCAGGAGGTGCGTTCTCCCAGGCTTCTATCCTGGCGTTGGGTATCATGCCTTATATTTCTGCCTCTATCTTCATGCAATTGATGACGATCCTGATCCCTCAGATGCAGAAGGTGCAGAAAGAAGGCGCCAGCGGTCAGAAAAAGATCAATCAATGGACCCGTTATATCACTGTCGGCGTCACTTTCGTTCAGGCTTATGCGTACGTGACCTATCTTAAAGGACTAGGTCCGGATGCCATCATCGATTCTTTCAGCGCTTATTTCTGGCTGACCACCCCGATCGTACTCACGGCAGGTACCCTGTTCGTGATGTGGCTGGGTGAAAAGATCACCGATAAGGGTTTGGGCAACGGTACTTCCCTGATCATCATGGTTGGTATCCTGGCTCGTCTTCCCCGGTCTTTCAAACAGGAATTTGACGCTAAGTTTGCCCAGGGCAGCGGCGGTATCCTGATCTTCGTTATAGAGATCGCCGTTCTGGTAGCGATCATCATGGGGCTGATTATTTTGATCCAGGGTGTACGCAAGGTGCCTGTGAACTACGCTAAACAGATTGTCGGCAATCGTCAGTTCGGCGGCGCCCGCCAGTTCCTTCCCCTGAAGGTGAACAGCGCCGGTGTGATGCCGATCATCTTTGCGCAGGCTATCATGTTCCTGCCGACCATCCTGTCCAGTTTCGACTCTACCAAGGGTATGGCAAAATTATTCTCCGATCCAAGGGATTTCGTTCATATGATTATTTACGCGGTTATCGTGATAGGGTTCACCTTCCTTTACACTGCGCTGATATTCAATCCTAAACAGATCGCCGATGACCTGAAAAGGAATAACGGGTTTATTCCGGGTGTGAAACCTGGCCAGCCTACGGCCGATTATATCGGGTCCGTGATGGATAAGATCACGTTACCGGGAGCTTTCCTGCTGGCGGTTGTCGGTATCCTGCCAGGGTTTGCGCAGAGACTGGGTATCACGCAAGGGTTTGCTTCCTTCTTCGGAGGTACCTCCCTGCTGATCATGGTGGGTGTTATCCTGGATTCACTGCAGCAGATCGAGACCCAGTTGCTGATGCGCCAATACGATGGCCTGATGAAGACGGGAAGGATACAGGGGCGTCAATCCTCCGTATCGAATGCCGTGATCTAAGAAAATTGAACTTTTACATAGGTGAACCTGTTAGGAAAATAGCTCCTAACAGGTTTTTTTAAGTTTTGACGAACATGATTCATTACAAGACAGCACCGGAAATAGCCTTAATGCGTGAGAGCGCGTTGCTTGTCAGCAAGACGCTTACCGAAGTCGCTAAAATACTGAAGCCCGGGGTGACTACCCTGGAGCTCGATAAAGTAATCGGGGATTTCATCCGCGACAATGGCGCGGTACCCTCTTTTTTAAATTACCGGGGATATCCTTTCAACTCCTGTATCTCTGTGAACGACGTGGTCGTGCATGGGTTTCCGAACAAGGGTGAACTTCGGGAGGGGGATATCATTTCCGTGGACATTGGAGTAATTCGCAGCGGATGGCATGGAGATCATGCCTATACATTTGCGATCGGGGATCCCGGCGCCGAGATCAGCCAACTGATCCGGGTTACCAAAGAATCTCTCTATAAGGGTATCGAAAAAGCCGTAGCCGGCGGGCGTGTAGGAGACATCTCTTATGCCATCCAGGAGCATACGGAGCGGAAATATGGTTATGGCGTGGTGAGGGAGCTGGTAGGGCATGGGCTCGGCAAGCAATTGCATGAAGATCCCCAGGTACCTAATTATGGCCGCAGAGGTACGGGGGCTAAGCTGAAGGAGGGATTGGTATTGGCGATCGAGCCGATGATCAACCTGGGGAAGAGGGATATCTATACGGAGAGCGATGGATGGACTGTACGGACGTCGGATAACCAACCTTCAGTACACTTCGAGCATGATGTATGCGTACAAAAGAATAAGGCCGATATCCTGTCGGACTATAGTATCATAGAAGCTGCCGAAAGGGCGAATCCTAATCTTTTCACGGAACAGGCCGTGGTTTCATCCGGTGTCTAAGAAAAGCCTGATCGTTATCGGAGGCGGGGCGGCCGGGATTTTCTGTGCCGTGAACGCCGCCAGAATGGATCCTTCCCTGTCTGTGACCGTGCTGGAGAAGACGAATAAACTGCTCAGCAAGGTGAAGGTTAGCGGGGGCGGCCGTTGTAATGTTACGCATGCCTGCTATGTCATTGCCGATATGGCTAAAAAATATCCCCGGGGAGTTAATTTCGTTAAAAAAGCATTTCATCAGTGGTTTACCACCGACACCATCCAGTGGTTCGCCGAAAGGGGCGTGGAGCTGAAGGCGGAGGAGGATGGAAGAATGTTCCCTGTGACGGATTCTTCGCAGACGATCATCGATTGCCTGATGAGGGAGGTGAATAAGCGAGGGGTGGAGATCCTTATGCGGACGGAGGTGACGGAGGTGGAGATGGCCGGAGAGCCGGGGGCCGCGAGTGGGGTGGCTGGAGAAGGAGTGCGGGCGGGTGGACCGGGGTTCCGCGTGCATCTTTCGGATGGGCGGGTGCTGGCGGCCGACTATGTTTGTATCGCCTGCGGCGGGTATCCCAAATCGACGATGTTCCAATGGATACAAAAGACGGGTCATACGATCGAAGAACCTGTTCCTTCCCTTTTTACTTTTAATATGCCAAAGCATCCTATCACGGAATTGATGGGCGTGTCGGTACCGGATGTGCAGGTAAAGATAACGGGCTCCCGCCTGTTGGAGAGGGGGCCTTTGCTGATCACGCATTGGGGGCTCAGCGGCCCGGTGGTACTGCGCCTGTCGGCCTGGGGCGCCCGGGAACTGGCGCTTGGCCAGTATGCTTTTTCCATCCTGGTGAACTGGATCCCGGAGTACAATGAGCAGGGGGCGCGGGAGAAACTGCAGGAGGTCCGGTATGACCGGGCTGCTCAGAAGATAGCGGCTAAGAACCCTTTTGGTCTGCCTCAGCGGCTGTGGGAATATTGGCTGACGGCTTGTGGGATCGGGCTGGATTTGCGTTGGGCGGATCTGCCGGCCCGGGAGCAGAATAAGCTGGTTAGCCAGCTGTGCGCCGGAGAGTTTACAATAAGCGGTAAAACCACTTTTAAGGAGGAATTTGTCACGGCGGGCGGGGTGAAGCTGGCCGAAGTGGACCCTGCCACGATGCAGAGCCGGAAGGCGTCGGGGCTGTTCTTTGCCGGGGAGATCCTGGATGTGGATGGGATTACGGGGGGATTCAACTTCCAGCATGCCTGGACCAGCGGATTTGTCGCGGCAAAAGCCATTGCGGCGAGTAGCCCGGCCAGGATGGAGGGCTGACTCCGGATTGGTCACCAGAAGAGCCAAAAAAGGGGGGAAATCCTTGGATAAGGCCCCGATTTTTCGTAACTTTGCCCTCCGAATTTAAAAACCTTCGGGATTTACATTTTATGTCTGAAAACAATATTCTTAACTCAAACGCTGAAGAAGTACAGGAGTCTCCGGCAGTAGCAGAAGCTACCGCAGAGGCTACAGCGAAACCAAAAGCACCTGTATATGTGCAGACTGCACATGATGACTTCGACTGGAGCATTGACAAGAGGAATGTAGCTGCTTACACCAAGGCTGAAAAGGAAAAGTACGACCAGGTGTATGACAACACGTTTGTAGCTATCACGGATGGCGAACTGGTGAAAGGCCTTGTAGTGGGTCTGACCAAGACGGATGTGGTAGTGAACATCGGATTCAAGAGTGATGGTCTCGTTTCCCTGAATGAATTCCGCGATCTGCAGAATCTGAAGACGGGAGATGAAGTGGAAGTGATGGTAGTAGAAAAGGAGGACAGGGAAGGTCACCTTCACCTGAGCCGCAAGCAAGCCCGTATCACCCGTGCCTGGGAAAAGATCGTGGAAGTGCACAAGACTGGCGAAGTGGTTACCGGTACGGTTACCAGCAAAACGAAAGGCGGTCTTATCGTGGATGTATTCGGTATGGAGACTTTCTTACCGGGTTCTCAGATCGATGTGAAGCCTGTAACTGATTACGATCAGTTCGTTGGCAAGACGATGGAGTTCAAGGTCGTGAAGATCAACGAAGCTATCAAGAATGCCGTAGTATCTCACAAGGCCCTGATCGAAAGCGATATCGAAGCACAACGTGCAGAGATCATCAGCAAGCTGGAGAAAGGACAGGTATTGGAAGGTACTATCAAGAATATTACGGACTTCGGCGCCTTTATGGATCTGGGTGGTCTGGATGGTCTGCTGTATATCACCGATATCAGCTGGGGCCGTATCAGTCATCCGAGCGAAGTATTGAAGCTGGATCAGAAATTACAAGTGGTGGTATTGGATTTCGACGATGGCAAGAAGCGTATCAGCTTAGGTCTGAAACAATTGACCCCGCATCCATGGGATGTGCTGCCTGAGACCATCAAGGAAGGTGAGATCGTGAAGGGCCGTGTCGTCAATATCGAAGATTATGGCGCATTCCTGGAAATCATGCCTGGTGTAGAAGGTCTGGTACACGTAAGTGAAATTACCTGGGCCAATACGCCGATCAATGCCAAGGAATTCTTCAAGCTGGGCGACGAGCATCAAGCTAAGGTGGTCACCCTGGATAAGGATTCCCGCAAGATGAGCCTGTCTATTAAACAGCTCAGTGAAGATCCCTGGAATACGATCGAAACGAAATTCCCGCAAGGCAGCCGTCACAACGGTCTGGTGAAGAATATCACTCCTTATGGTGTATTCGTTGAACTGGCTCCTGGTATCGGTGGTATGATCCATATCAGCGACCTGAGCTGGCTGAAGCGTTTCAATCATCCTTCCGAGTACACGAAGGTTGGACAGCATATCGACGTGATGATCCTGGGAATCGACAAGGACAACCGCAAGCTGCAGCTTGGACATAAACAACTCGAAGAAGATCCCTGGAATGCTCTGGAGGAAACCTTTGCAGTTGGTTCCGTCCATGAGGGCACTGTGATCCGTAAAGATGATAAGGGCGCTATCGTTCAGCTGCCTTACGGACTGGAAGGATTTGCTCCTAACCGTCACCTGAACAAGGAAGATGGCAAGCAGATCGTTGCTGATGAACAAGCTCAATTCATGGTGATCGAATTCGATCGCAATGAAAAACGCATTGTATTATCGCACACCCGTCTGTGGGAACAGGTGAAGAATGATGAGAAGGAAGCCGTGAAGAAAGAAGCAAGGGCTGATGCTGACAAGACACGCAAGGCTGTCAAGAATATCCAGAGCAAGGTTGAAAAGCCAACGCTGGGTGATCTGGGAGCTTTAGCCTCTATCAAGGAAAAGCTGAAGCAGGAAGAGAATCAGAGCGGAAGCGGAGAAGCACCTCAACAGTAAATCTGAAAGGATTTTTATAAGCAAGACCCCGGGAGACCGGGGTCTTTTTTTTTAGCGAAATAAAAAATGCCGGCATTTTTTATTTCGGGTCTAATGATGGCCCTTCGGGCGGAAGGCCTGTGGCCTTCCATAGCTGGGATTGGGTGAATTCCAGCAGGGAATTTAATTTCAGGTCGGCGGCGCCCCATTTGGCCAGGCTGAACTGGTCGGGGGCCGGGATGACGACGCATTTCATGCGGGCGGCTTTGGCGGCGATCAGGCCGTTAAAGGAATCTTCAAAACAGATACATTGCAGGGGACTCACTTCCAGGGCCTGGGCGCAATCCATATAGACCTGGGGATGGGGCTTGCCGAAGGGCAGGTGGCCGGCGGAGGCGATGGCGCTCAGGTAAGAGCGAACGCCCAGTTTCTCCATGACTACGTCCACCAGGGCCAGGGGGGAGGAGGTCGCCAGCCCGATCCTGAAGTTCCTTTCCGCAAAGAAGGAGAAGATATGGTCGAGGCCGGGCATGGGTTTGGCTTTTTCTCCTATTTTCCGGATCGCCAGTTCCATGATCTTGTCTTCCGCCTCCTTGGCGGAGTCTGCGCCTATCTTGAAATGGTTCCACCAATAGTCTATCCATTCTTTGGTTCGGAGACCTGTCGTGAGATGGTATTGCTCCAGGGTCAGGGCCACATTGTATTGTTCGAGGGTTTCAATGCCTGCTTCCTGCCAGAAGGGTTCGGAATCGATCAATAGGCCATCCATGTCGAAAATAACGGTGTTCAGTTGCATATCCTTCAAAAATAAGGAGATATATGTAATCACTCATCAGAGGATAGAGGGATTCCTTCAACAATTTCTAATTTCGGTTTGAAAGCAGGCTGATAAGACCATTTTAACATTTTTTTAAAAAATAATGCAATCGGTTGTTTTTTTCAATTAAAGATCTATACCTTTAATTGTCTATGGGACACATAATCGTCTTATAACAACTAACTTTAACGATTGCTATATGAATCCGCCGCTACACCATCAAAGGCTGCCTGTATCCAGGCAATTTCTATTTTTCTTCCCGTTACACCTGACAATTCTTCCCGCAACATTTTTTCCGTTTCCCTCACCTTAGGCCTTCTTTGCTCCATGAATGCAACCGATTGTAATTTGTTCAAATCCTAAAACTTAACGCTTATGCAATTGCTTTTGCCCATGCCGGGATCCAAACGGATATCTCTGCTGATCCTGCTATTATTAACGTTCAATGTTCTGATGGCTCAGCAAGGGGCCACCCAGCTCAAAGGACGAGTCCTGGACAACAATGGTCAACCTTTATCCAAGGTGACGATCTTCGTCAAAGGACAAAAAGCCACGGCCATCACGAATGATGACGGGGCGTTCACGCTCTCTGTATCCGACCCGAAGGCTGTCCTGGTCTTCAGTTATGTTGGGTTTCAATCCAAAGAAGTATCGGCAGACGGGCAGACGGACCTGGAAGTCAGGCTGGTCCCGATCGCCGCGAACCTGAATGAAGTGGTGGTAGTTGGTTACGGCACTCAGAAGAAAAGAGAAATTACCAGCGCTGTTACCCGTGTGGATGCGGCTCAGTTCAATAAAGGAAATATTTCCGATGTGTCCCAGCTGTTGCAGGGCAAGGTAGCGGGGCTTTCCGTATCGCGTCCCGGCGGCGATCCGAGCGGGGCTTTCACGATCCGTCTGCGGGGACTGTCGACGCTGGGAGCCAACACTACACCTCTTGTGGTCGTTGACGGACAGGTCGGGGTCGACATCAATACGATCGATCCGAATGATATCGCCAGTGTGGATGTCCTAAAGGATGGGGCTTCTGCCGCTATCTATGGTACCCGCGGTTCTGCCGGGGTCATCATCATTACTACCAAGAGCGGTACCCGCGGATTGCCGCAGGTCAACTACAATGGTTCCGTCACCGCCGAGAAGGGGACCCGGTTCACCAAACATATGAGCGCCGCCGAGTTCCGCAAATTGTTGGCGACAACGGGCAAGGGAACGGATTATGGCGCCAGTACGGATTGGGATAAGGAAATTACCCGGACGGGGATCACCCATTCTCATAATATCTCTTTATCCGGGGGCAGTCCTCACACTTCCTATAATGTTTCTATCAATTACCGCAACGGGCAGGGGATTGCCATCACGACGGGTTATCAGCAGGTGAACGGGAGGCTGAACCTGGTACATAAGGCCCTGAACGACAAACTGGTTTTTACGGTTGACCTGAGTTCAACCCGGAGAACGGCTCAACTGGGGTATTCCAATGCTTTCGAATATGCGACTATCTATAATCCTACTTCCCCGGTGCATACTCCTATCGGCTCTCCTGAGGACCTGGCCGGCGGCGGATGGTTTGAGGTGCAGGCAACGGATTATTCCAATCCTGTTGCTCTGTTGATGCAGAATACCAATAATGTGGAAGTGAAGAGATATAATTTAGCAGGTACTGCCGAATATGAGATCGTGAAGGGGTTGAAGTTCCTTCTCCGGTATGCGCAGCAGACTATCCGTTCGGATTCCAGCAAATATTCGCCGATCAATGCATATGCTAACCGGGGATTCGATCCGAACAGCGATAACGGGTATGGCCGGCATGGGTATGAGATCCAGGCTTCTTTGCAGAACTATAATCAATTGTATGAGAACACCCTGAGCTACCAGAAGAAGATCGGAGAATTGGATCTGGGGGCTGTAGGGGGATATTCTTACCAGCAGTTTACGAATACGGGCAATCATATCGAGGCCGGTAATTTTGTAACGGATGCCGCTGCCGGAAATATCGGGGCTGCGTTGGACATTACTTCGGGGCTGGCCAAGATCAGCAGCTCTCAAAATGCCAATAAGCTGGTCGCTTTTTTTGGCAGGCTCAATCTGAATTATAAAAACACGGCCTTTTTGATGGCCAGTTTACGCCGGGAAGGGTCGACGCAGTTCGGACCTAATAACCGATGGGGTAATTTCCCTGCGGTGAGCGGTGGGTTGGACATCACCAGGCTGGTAGAGATCCCTTCGGTGAACAACCTTAAGATAAGGGCCAGCTATGGCGTAACCGGATCGCTGCCGCCATTCTCTTACTTATCGCTGCCGACTTTGGCGATTTCCGGTTCTTATTATGCGGGCAACAATCTGTATGGGTATACCTATGCTCCCAATCAGAATGCCAATCCCAACCTGAAATGGGAGCGGAAAGCGGAAACGGATATCGGAACGGATTTCTCTTTATTCAATGGAAGGCTGAGCGGTACGATGGATTATTTCAAGCGTACGACGTCCAATCTTATTTTCAATGCCACGGTACCTGTGCCGCCCAACCTGGTTTCCACGACCTGGGAAAACATCGGTACGATGACCAGTAATGGTTTTGAAGTAGCGTTGAACTACGATATCGTCCGGGCCAGGGATTTTACCTGGAATTCGGCCATCAATTATTCCTTTGCACATGTCCGTTTGAAGAGTCTCGACCCAAGCCTGGCGGGTTCTTATGTAGGTGCTTCGAACCTGGGTTCGCCCGGGCAGGAGGCCACCCAGATCACCCGTGCCATGCAGGGACAGCCGATCGGGTTGTTCTATAATGCCGTATACAAGGGTGTGAATCAGAATGGCAAGTATTTATTCTCTGACGGGAAAGGCGGCACTGTTGTCGATGACAACACCTATCAGACGGTCATTGGTCATGCTTTGCCTAAATTTGAAATGGGCTGGTCCAATACCTTCAAATATAAGAACTGGGATTTTAATTTCTTCTTACGGGGGTCGTTTGGTCATCAGCTGATCAATACTTACAGGGCCTTTTATGAGAATCCGACGGTTTCTTCGGTCTATAATGTCGTCAACACGAAGTATTACAATCCTAATGTAAACGATGCACAGCTATTCAGCAGTCTCTTTGTGGAGAAGGCAAGTTTTGTGAAGCTGGATAATGCCACGCTGGGTTACAATCTACCTATCGGCAAAGCGGCCATGGGCAGCGGGATCAGGAGTCTGCGGTTTTTCCTGACCGGGTATAATTTATTTATGATCACCAATTATACCGGTGCGGATCCGGAAGTACGGTACCAGGATCAGAGTACTTTCCCGCCGAATATTCTGGCGCCGGGGATTGACAGAAGAGAAACCTGGGTATTAACACGCTCCTTTACATTTGGCGCCAACCTTGGTTTTTAGTTTTTATTCATCTTAATACAAGTGTAATATGAAAATTCAATCAATATATAAGGTTTCGATATCGCTGCTGTTGATCAGCGGGCTATCGTGCACCAAATTGGATGAGACCAAATATCTCTATGATACGGTGAACAGCACCGGCTTTTATCAGACAGATGCGGAGCTGTCGTCCGCGGTCGGAGCAGCTTATGCGAATCTGACGGGTGTAGCCAGCAATAACCACTATCTGACCATCAATGAGGCGACTACGGATGAATGTGTCGTTCCGACCCGGGGTCCGGACTGGGGCGATGGCGGTCGTTGGGTGCGCTTGCAGAC
Organism: Puia sp.; assembly: GCA_035555335.1. Lineage (GTDB taxonomy): Bacteria > Bacteroidota > Bacteroidia > Chitinophagales > Chitinophagaceae > Puia. The sequence goes on along the minus strand of DATMGS010000014.1, from coordinate 3,664 downwards.
CCATACGTATGTGGCGGCCGATCCGGATCCGCTGAATGGCTGGAACTTCTGTTATGCGGGGATCAATACCTGTAACCGGCTGATCGCTACGCTGGCGAATTATACCAATCCAAAAATTCCGGGTTACCTGGCTGAATTGAAGGGGCTGCGGGCGATTTATTATTTGTGGTTGCTGGACTGGTATGGCAATGTGCCGATCAGCATCGATTTCAATGCGACCACAGCGCCTACCAACAGCACCCGTGACCAGGTATATGCGCTGGTAGAGTCCGAATTACTGGCGGCTGCTCCGTTGCTGCCGCATACGGGTCCTGCCGACGAGTCTACGTACGGGCGGGTAAATGCTTATACCTGCTGGGCGGCGCTGGCCAAATTATATCTGAATGCCCAGGTGTATACCGGAGCGGCGCAATGGGATAAATGTATTGCGGCCTGTGATACGGTCATCAACTCGGGGATGTATGCTTTGACGGCTAATTACCAGGATAACTTTGTGAAATCGAATAAAGGGGCATCCGAAACGATCTTCACCATCCCGTATGATCCTGTTCATGAGCAGGGGAATAATATCTGTATGATGACGCTGAACGGGCTGAATCAAACGACGTTTAATATGAATGCCCAGCCCTGGAATGGGTTTGCCAGCATTCAGGAGTTCTATGCTTCTTATATCGATACGGTCAATAATCCGGGTCCTGTAGGTCTGGTAGTCGGGACGGATCCGGCCGGGGACAGCGTAAGGGGGACATTGGACAAGCGGCTGGTGAATTTCCGGGTCGGTCCTCAATATTCGTCAAGCGGCAGCCGGTTGCTGGATGGTAGTTTTGAAACCAGCGGTCCGGGGTATGCCGGTGATCCGGATGGGGCTCCGATCACTTTTACTCCCTATATCAATGAGCTGGCGCCGACGGCCTGGAGACAGTCAGGGGCGAGGATCGCCAAATGGCAATTTTATTCGGGCATGACGCAGAATCAGGATAATGACTTTGCGCTTTTCCGGTATGCGGATATTTTATTGACGGCCGCGGAAGCGACAGCGAGAAAGAATACCAACTGGAATGATCCTTATGCGTTGACCATCGTTAACCAGGTAAGGGTAACTCATGGAGGGGTGACTCCTTATGTTACGATGGATGCGACCGCCTTTGCGGCAGAGAGGGGGCGTGAAATGTTCTTCGAGGGATGGAAGCGGCAGGATATGATTCGTTTTGGCACTTATAACAGCGCCTGGAGGTTTCATCCGGCCGATCCGGTGGATAACCTGGGACCGCATGGGATCAATCACCTGAATATCATGCCGCTGCCGTCTACGCAGTTAAATGCCAATCAAAGTCTTAAGCAAAATCCAGGCTATAATTAATATTTTGAGTAGAACGATAGCCTTGATTTAGCAATTATTTTTGCGCCTCGGGATTTTTAGAAAAAGTAATCCCGGGCGCAAAAATTCTAATGATGGCCCTTCGGGCAATACGCCTGTGGCGTATTTGGATATCGTTATTTCCTAAACATGGATTGCGTGAAGATTCGTTCCTATTTGATCCTGATAATGAGTCTGTCGGCCTGTCAAACGAAGGGGCCGACACGGGTAACGACATTATTTACCCAGCTGGCTCCCCGAATGACCGGGATCGATTTCTCGAATAACCTCAGCTATACCGAAGCATTCAATATGTACACCTTTCATAACTTCTACAATGGGGGTGGGGTCGGTATAGGGGATATCAATAATGACGGATTGCCTGACATTTTCTTCTGCAGCAGTGAGGGTTCCAACAAGCTCTATCTGAACAAGGGTAATTTTCAATTCGAAGATATCACCGAAAAGGCCGGGGTAGGTTCGGATAGTGTCTGGTCGACGGGGGTGACTTTTGCGGATGTCAATGGGGACGGGCTGCTGGATATCTATGTTTGCAAGTCCGGAGAGCTGAAGGGCCGGCAGCGAAGCAATCAATTATTTATTAATAACGGGAATCTCACTTTTACGGATAGAACGGCCGAATATGGGCTGTCGAATACGGGCCTGAGTACGCATGCCGTCTTCTTCGACTACGACCACGATGGCGACCTGGACTGTTACCTGCTGAATAATTCTTTACGTTCGGTCGGCAATTATGATCTGATAAAGGATCAGCGAAAGGTTTTTGATTCTTTAAGCGGCAATAAGCTGTATCGGAATGATAACGGGCATTTTACCGATGTAACGAGGCAGGCGGGGATTTATAGCAGTAAAATCGGGTTTGGGCTGAGTGTTACGGTGGCGGATGTCAATAAGGATGGCTGGCCGGATATTTATGTCTCCAATGATTTTTTTGAGAAGGACTATCTCTATATCAATAAGAAGGATGGGACTTTTGAGGAATCCCTGGAAAAGTATATCCGGGAGCTGAGCATGAATTCGATGGGGGTGGATATTGCGGATATGAATAATGATGGGTATCCCGATATCTATGTTACTGATATGTTGCCGCAGCAGGAGGCGAGGGTGAAAACGAAGACTTCTTTTGAAAACTGGGATAAATATCAATCCGATGTACAGAATGGCTACTATCAGCAGTTTGTACGCAACACGCTGCAATTGAACAACCGGAATGGTTCGTTCAGCGAGATCGGTCGTCTGGCGGGTGTGGAAGCCACGGACTGGAGCTGGGGTACGCTGATAACGGACCTGGACAATGATGGCTACAAAGATATCTTCGTTACGAATGGGATTTATAAGGATCTTACGGATCAGGATTATATCCAGTTCGAGGCGAATCCTGCCGAAGTGCGCAAGATGATCAAAGCGGGGGATGAGGTTATCAAGAAGCTGATCGACCTGATCCCGTCGCATGCGATCCCGAATTATGCTTTTCATAACAATGGGGATCTGACTTTTACGGATAAGGCGGCGGAGTGGGGATTGGGGGAGCCGGGGTTCTCCAATGGCTGCGCTTATGTGGATCTGGATAATGACGGGGCGCTGGACCTGGTGGTGAATACGGTGAACATGCCTTCGCGTGTGTATCGGAATAACAGCCGGGTATTGCATCCGGAGAATAAGTTTATCAAGGTGATCCTGGAGGGGGAGGGAAAGAACCGGTTTGGAATCGGGGCGAAGGTGACGGTGCATTATGACGGGAAGATCAGCTACCAGGAGGAGATGCCGGCCCGGGGTTTTGAGTCGTCGGTGGATAACCGGCTGAACTTTGGGCTGGGGAAAGTGGGAAAGATCGATTCGGTGGTGGTGGAGTGGCCGGACGGGAAAAGAAGTGTTGTGAGAGGGGCGTTGCCTAATGCGACGATACGGGTGAAGCAGGGGGATGCGTTTGCTGTAGGTGGAGGTGCGGCGGCGGGGGCTTTGGTAGCGCCTGTTATTTTTTCGGCGAGTGGGGATGATTATGGGATTGATTTTGTGCATCGGGAAAATGAATTCAATGATTTCAACAGAGACCGGTTGATCTTTCACATGTTGTCGACGCAGGGGCCCCGGATGGCGAAGGGGGATGTGAATGGGGACGGTTTGGAAGATATTTATATAGGCGGAGCGAAGGGGCAGGCGGGGGTATTGTACCTGCAAACGAAGGAGGGTGGATTTAAGAAAAGCAATGAGGCGTTGTGGGAGCGGGACAAGGAGTGCGAGGATGTGGACTGTCTTTTTTTCGATGCGGATGGAGATGGGGATCTG